>CAWCPG010000048.1:0-28370 GCA_963797325.1 uncultured Actinomycetota bacterium | reverse complement strand
TGCCCGACCTGGTGGCCGCCCGTTGGGGACGGGTCGTGATGGTGGCCTCGGTGACGGGCACGGCGATGGCGATGCGCGGCGAGGCAGGCTACGCCTCGGCCAAGGCCGGGATGGCCGGGCTGGCGCGTGCCGTCGCCGTCGACCATGCGGCCGACGGCGTCACCTGCAACGTCGTCGCCCCCGGCTGGATCGCCACGGCCAGCCAGACCGAGAACGAGGTCCGTCAGTCCACCGTGACCCCGGTCGGCCGCGCCGGCACCCCCGACGAGGTCGCCACGGCCGTGGCGATGCTCTGCAGCCCGGCTCCGCCTACACGACCGGGCAGGTGCTGGTCGTCGACGGCGGCAACGCGATCGCCGAGGAACGCGCCTGAGGCGTCAGCGGCGCGACACGGACCGAGCGGGGCCGGCCTCACGTCGTACGGCGGCCTCCGCCAGGGCAGTGACCGACAGGAAGAACCAGTGGCCGGTCACGCAGTGGATCTTGGCGTGCTCGATCGGCCCGTCGGTGCTCTCCAGCACGTGCCGCTGCTCGATGTGAGCGGGTGCCCCGCACTCGGGACAGGTGGTCAGCTCCATGTGTCATCACCTCCCTCCGGCGACACACGGGTGTTGGGGGTTCAGGAGCCTCGACGTGCCCACGCAGATACCCTCAGCCCGCGAGGGTACGCGGTTCAGCGCGAGCCGGCGTCGTCGTCGGACAGCTCCTGGAGATACCCGAACGCGCGCAGCACCAGCGCGTCGACGCCAGGGCTCGACGTCCGCGGCGGACCCACGTCGACGGCGGGATCGTGGAGGATCGCCTCCGCCGGCAGCCCGGCCGACCGGGCGGCTGACAGGCAGGTCTCGACCGCGACGCGGACCGCGTCCGGCTCGAAGCTGAAGATGGTCTCGAACATCCGGTCACCGTGCGCACCGCTGCCCGGCACCTCCCAGGCGGCCAGCACGGTCGAGAAGTCGGTCGACCGCACCACCACGGCCCACTCCCGTAGCAGCGGCGAGTCCCGGTCGATCGGCACCCGGATGGGTCGGGCGTCGGGGTCGAGCGGGACGGCGAAGTCGGCGAAGACGACGCACGCCTCCGCGGTCCGCGCCAGCTCCTGCCAATGCGGCGCGGACTGCAGGTAGAACTCCTCGCGCTGGAAGGCGCCGAAGACCAGGGGGCGCACGGCGCGCGCCAGCGCCTCGTCCTCGATCGCCCTGGAGATCGCGACCAGGACCTCGCGGCGCATCAGGCGGCTCTCGAGGTGCGGCAGCTGTCGCCGTAGCTCGCCGTACACCGACAGGTCGCGGCCGTCCGCGTCCCCCTGCTGGACCACGCGTGCGATCGCCTGGGCCAGGCGCGACCCCGACTCCTTGAGCGTCAGCACGCGGGCGATCCGGTCGATGTCGCCCGGGTCGTAGACGCGCCGCCCGGACGGCGTACGGCGGGGCTGCGGGAAGCCGAACCTGGTCTCCCAGGCCCGGATCACCTGCGGCGTCAGTCCCGTCCGCCGCGCCAGGTCGCCGATGCCCAGCTCGCTCATGCCGGGACCCTAGTCCGTCAGTCGTCGACGTGCGCCCTGCCGCGCAACGGCACCGCGTCGGCGTCGCGCAGCCGGTGGTCGTCGAACTCGTGCCCCTCGGCGGGGTGGTCGAGTCCTTCCTCCAGGTCGCGGGCGTGCGAGGCGTGGCGTCGCGCGGCGGCGATCTCGGCGGCAGTGGGCGGCTGCACCTGGTCGGCGTACACCGCCTCCGCGACCCGGCCGCGAGCCCGCTCGGCCCGCGACCCCGGGGCCGCGACGCCGTTCTCGTCCGGGTCGCGCGCCGGCACGAGGACAGGGTCGCGCTGACGAGAGCTCAGCGTGAAGGCCTCCTCCTCGCTCACCGGCACGTGTCGTTCGCTGTAGGCGCCGTCGGGCGAGCGCATGATGATGCCCGACTCGTAGCCGTGCAGCAGCCGCTCGTTGTCGGCGCGCTGCAGCCCGATGCACCATCGACGGACCACCACGAAGACGATCGGCGGGACGATGAAGACTGCGGCGCGCATGAAGTAGGTGATCGAGTTCAGGCTCATGCTCAGGTGGGTGGCGATGATGTCGTTGCCGCCGGCGGCCCAGAAGAGTCCGTAGACCGCCATCAGCGAGGCCAGGAACGCCGTCCGCGTCGGCGCGTCACGCGGCCGCTGGAGCAGGTGGTGCTCCCGCTTGTCGCCGCTGATCCACGCCTCGAGGAACGGCAGCAGCAGCACGACGGTGAACAGCAGCGACGGGCAGGACCTGGATCGGGACGAGCACGTTCCAGGAGATCGTGTGGCCGAACGCCGTCGTCTCCCAGTTGGGCATGATCCGGAGCGCACCGTCGGGCCAGCCCATGTACCAGTCGGGCTGGGAGCCGGCCGTCACCTTCGTCGGGTCGTAGGGCCCGAACTTCCACACCGGGTTGATCGACAGCAGCCCGCCCATCAGCGCGACGACGCCGAAGACCATGAAGAAGAAGCCGCCCGCCTTGGCCAGGTAGACCGGCAGCATCGGGTAGCCCACGACGTTCTGCTCGGTCCGACCCGGACCCGGCCACTGCGTGTGCTTGTGGAAGACCAGCAGCAGCATGTGCGCGCCGATCAGCCCGAGCAGCAGGCCCGGGATCAGCAGCACGTGCACGGTGTAGAGCCGCGGGATGATCGAGTCGCCCGGGAACTCGCCGCCGAACAGGAAGAACGACAGGTAGGTGCCGACCACGGGTGTGGCCTTGATGAATCCGTCGGCCGCGCGGATCCCGGTGCCCGAGAGCAGGTCGTCGGGCAGGGAGTACCCGGTGAACCCTTCGATCGTCCCGAGCAGCAGCAGGATGCTGCCGATCACCCAGTTCAGCTCGCGCGGCCGACGGAAGGCCCCGGTGAACGCCACCCGCATCAGGTGGATCATCATCGCGCCGACGAAGATCATCGCCGCCCAGTGGTGCATCTGACGCACGAGGAGGCCGCCGCGCACGTCGAAGGAGATGTGCAGCGTCGAGGCATAGGCGTCCGACATCGGTACGCCGCGCAGCTGCGCGTAGGTGCCCTGGTACGTCGACTCCGACATGCTCGGCACGAACCAGAACGTCAGGAACACCCCGGTCAGCAGCAGGACCACGAAGCTCCACAACGCGATCTCGCCGAGCATGAACGACCAGTGGTCGGGGAACACCTTGCGCAGGTTCTTGCGGGCCATCGTCGCCAGCCCGAGCCGGTCGTCGGCCCAGGTCGCGATCGCGCCGGCGCGGCCGGGCCGCCCCGGGGTGGCCGCAGCGTCCCGGTTGGACGTCGCGACCCTGCTGAGGTCCGTGCTCACCTGCTCACCCCGCTGAGATCGGCGTCCGAGCGCACCCGTGGCGCGCCCGCTACTTCCACAGTATGTCTAAGTTGAGCGCACAACAAGCACGACGATGCCGGGCTGGGTAACCTGGCTGCGAGGGGGTCATCCATGGCAGTCAGACCGGCACGCGCGGTGGATCGGTCCCGCGCCCAGCCCAATGCGTTCGCCCGCGAGCTCTTCGACGGGCTCCCCCGCCGCTACGACGTGCTCGAGGCCGTGCTCTCGTTCGGGCAGAACCACCGGTGGCGCACCGCGATGGTCGACGCCGTCGTGGCGTCGCCGCAGCCCCCGCGCCGCGTGCTCGACGTGGCCACCGGGACCGCGGGCGTCGCCCTGATGCTGACCGAGCGCACCGGTGCCGAGGTCGTCGGCATCGACCTGACCGAGCAGATGCTGCGAGAAGGGCGCGAACGCGTCGGCCGAGGCCGGCCGTGCAGACCGGATCGACCTGGTGTGCGGCCGGGCCGAGCAGCTCCCGTTCCCCGACGAGACGTTCGACGCCCTGACCTTCACCTACTTGCTGCGCTACGTCGCCGACCCCGCGGCCACGGTGCGTGAGCTGGCCCGGGTGGTGCGCCCCGGGGGCACGCTCTCCTCCCTGGAGTTCTTCGTCCCTCCCCCACCCGTCTGGCTCCCCGCCTGGCGCCTCTACACCCGTCTCGTGCTCCCCGCCGCGGGGTTCCTGGGAGGTGGACGCGCCTGGGCCACGGTCGGCCGCTTCCTCGGGCCGTCCATCGAGGAGCACTACCGGCACTACCCCGTCGATGCCCACGTCGACATGTGGCGTGACGCCGGGCTGGTCGACGTGCAGGCGCGCCCGATGAGTCTCGGCGGCGGACTCGTGATGTGGGGACGCAGGCCGGATGGCTGAGCAGACGACCGCCCGTCCGGCCTTCTACGCGCGGCGCGGCGGTCGGACCGCGGACTGGTGGACGCTGCTCCATCCGCCCTACACGCTGTGGCACCTCAGCTACGTCGTCCTCGGTGCCGCGCTGGCCGTCTCGCTCGACTGGACCGCGCTGGGCGCGACCGTGCTGGCCTTCTTCCTGGCCGTCGGGCTCGCGGCGCACGCCCTCGACGAGCTGAAGGGACGGCCGCTCGGCACCCGGATCCCCGACGGCGTGCTGGTGCTCGTCGCGACCCTGGCCACGGCCGGAGCGTGCGCGCTCGGGGTCGCCGGGAGCTTCCGGCACGGCAGCGTGAACTGGTGGCTCCTCGCCGCGGTCCCGGTCGGGGCCGTGCTGCTGGTCGGCTACAACCTGGAGCTCTTCTCCGGTCGCCTGCACACCGACGCCGTCTTCGCGTGGGCCTGGGGCGGCTTCCCCCTGGTGGTCGGCTTCGTGGCGCAGGCCCCGTCGGCGGACCGGTCGCGGTGGGTCGCGACCGTGGCGGCCGCGCTCGCCGCGGTCGGCACGTCGTACGCCCAACGGCGGTTGAGCACGCCGGCCCGTGCGCTGCGGCGCCGTACGTCCACGGTCGAGCGGCACCCTCTGGCGGCCCGACGGCCGGGTCGAGGAGCTCGACCGGGACGCCCTCCTGGCCCCCCTCGAGGGTGCCCTGCGCGCGCTCTCCTGGGCGGTCCCGGCCGCGGCCCTGGCTGCCCTGCTCGTGCACGTGTGACCCGCGGGTCGACCCCGATCCTCCGCGACAGGCGTGACCGGCCCTAGGCTGCGGCCAGGACACCACAGGAGGCGGGCATGAGCGAGACCGCGACCCGGATCGTCGTCCTCGGCGCGGGGTTCGGGGGCCTGGAGCTGAGCAGCCGACTCTCGCTCGAGCTCGGCGACCGGGCGCAGGTCACCCTGATCGACCGCTCCGACGCCTTCGTCTTCGGCTTCCACAAGCTCGACGTGATGGTCGGGCACGCGCACGCTGGACGACGTCCGCCTCGCGTACGCCGACCTGGCCAAGCCCCACGTCGAGTTCCGCCAGGAGACGGTGGTCGCCATCGACCCCGCGCGCCGACACGTCGTGACCGACCGCGGGAGCTACGACGCCGACGTGCTCGTCGTCGCCCTCGGCGCCGACCTCGCGCCCGAGCTGACCCCGGGCCTGGTCGAGTGCGGCCACGAGTTCTACTCCCCCGCGGGTGCCGCCGCCATCCGCGACGTGCTGCCCGACTTCCGGGGCGGCTCCGTCGTGATCGGCGTGCTCGGCGGCTTCTTCAAGTGCCCGCCGGCGCCCTACGAGGCGGCGTTCATGCTCCACGACCACCTGGTCCGGCACGGGCTGAGGGACGCCACCACCATCCACCTCGTCACGCCGATGCCGAAGCCGATCCCGATCTCCGAGGACGTCTCCGCCGCGGTCCTGGGGCTGATGGACGAGCGGGGGATCACCCACTCCCACCGCACCTGGGTCGAGCGGCTCGACCCCGACGCCCGGGTCGTCCACCTGCGCGACGGCGGCGAGCCTCCCTTTCGACCTCTTCCTCGGCGTCCCGGTGCACGTCGCACCACCGGTGGTCGTCGAGTCCGGCCTGACCGAGGAGGACGGCTGGATCGCGGTCGACCCCGCCACCATGGAGACCAGGTTCCCCGGGGTGTACGCCGTCGGCGACGTCGCGAGCGTGCCCGTCCCCCGGGCCGGCGTGATCGCCGAGGGCGAGGCGACGACGCTGGCCGACGTGCTGGTGCACCGCTTCGGCGGCGGTCCCGGAGCCGGCGCCGTTCCAGGGACGGATCACCTGCTACATGGAGATGGGCGAGGACACGATCGGCATGGTCGACGTCGACTTCCTGTCCGGCCCGGCGCCCGTCGCGGTGTTCACCCCGCCGTCGCACGAGGGCGCCGAGGCCAAGCGGCAGTTCGCGTCCGTCCGCCGGCAGCGCTGGTTCGGTCTCTAGGCCGCGCGAGGTCTCGACCGGCTCGAGCACCGAACGTCGGCACACCCGCCGGGCTAGGGTGCGAGCGATGAGCACCGACGCGGCGGAGGCACCTACGCGGAGGCGGCGGCGCCTGTCCTGGACGGCCGGACTGGGGCTCGCCCTGGTGCTGGTCGGGCTCGGCATCCTGGGCTGGCTGGCCTGGGAGTTCTGGGGCACGAACTGGGTCTCCCACCGCACGCAGGCACGCGTGATCACCCGGATCCAGCACGACTGGGACGCCGGGAGAGCCACGAGCCTGGTGCCCGAGGGCCCCGACGGGCGCTCGGTCTCGGCGAGGGCCATCGTCCTGATCCCGCGCTTCGGCTCCGACTACGCCGTACCGGTCCTGGAGGGCACCTCCGACTCCGTGCTCGCCGCCGGCTTCGGCCACTACGACGGCAGCGTGCACGCGGGCGGCGTGGGCAACTACGCCCTGGCCGGTCATCGGGTGACCCACGGCGAGCCGCTGCGTGACATGCCCGACCTGCGGCCCGGGGACGCGATCATCGTCGAGACGCGGCGGACCGTGTTCACCTACCGGCTCGACACCGGCGGTGACGACCTGGTCGTGCCGTTCAGCGCCTCGTGGGTGCTCGACCCGCTCCCGACGAACCCCGACGGCGGCGTGCAGCCGCCCGACCGGTCACCCGGCCAGCGCCTGATCACGCTCACGACCTGCTCGGAGCTGTTCCACACCGACAACCGGCTCGTCGCCTTCGGGCACCTGGTCTCACGTCGGCCGCGCATCTGAGCCCGTCGGGCGCCGGTCAGCCGCTGCGTCGAGACCTCGCCAGCAGGACGCCGCCCGCGGCCAGGCAGGCCACCGCCGCCACCAGCCAGGCGAGCGCCGGTCCACCGGTGTTGGGCAGGCTGGGGCCGGTCGGTGAGGGCGGCCCGAGCGGCGGCAGGTTCCCGACGGCCACGTCCCTCGGGTCGCGGCCGGTGTGGCCGCCGGTGACGACGACGCGGTTGACGACCTCGCCCGTCGCCCCGGCTGCGACCGCCGCGGTCAGCACGAACGACGTCGCACGACCCACGCGCAGCGTGTCGGGATGGGTACAGGTCACCGCCTTCGCCCGCCGCCTGGCAGCTCCAGCCGGGCCCGCTCGCCTTCACGTAGGACAGCTCCGACGGCAGGTTGTCGACGAGCACGATCGGCGTCGTGGTGTCGTTCGGACCGCGGTTCCCGACCGTGATCCGATAGGTGGCGGTGGTCCGCGTCAGGCTCAACGGTGTCTTGTCGACCGTGAGCTCGACCGAGGGCTGCACCGTGGCCGGGTCGGTGGCGGCGTCGTTGTCCGGATCGGTGTCCTCGGCGTCCGAGGTCACCGAGGCGACGTTGACGACGCTCGGGTACGCCGAAGCCCCCACGGACACGACCAGGCGGATCGTGCTGCGCTCGTCGACCGCGAGTCCGTCGGCGTCGACACAGGTGACCGTGCCTCGCGCCTCGCTGCACTCCCAGCCGTCACCGGTCGCCCAGACGAAGGTCAGGCCGTCGGGCAGCGGGTCGCTGACGCGCACCGGTCCCGGGTCGGCCGTCGGGCCGTGGTTGACGACGGTCAGCCGGTACGTCGCCTGGTGCCCGACCCGGATCGGGTCGCGGTGGGACTTGCTGATCGCGAGGTCCACCAGCGGCGGGACCGGCACGTGGTCGGTGGAGGTGTTGTCGGACGGGTCGGTCTCCGGCGTGGTGCTGTCGACCACGGCGGTGTTGTCGACGCCCGGGTAGGCGCCGGGCTCGACGGTGACCACGAGCGAGATCGGCGTGGCGTCGGTGCCGGCCGCGAGCGGGCCCGCCAGGTCGCAGGTCACGACTCGGGCCGCCTCGGCACAGGTCCAGCCGTCGCCGTCCGCCGAGACGAAGGTCAGCCCCGCGGGCAGGTCGTCGGTGACCTCGACCTGGCGCGCCTCCGAGGGTCCGTCGTTGGTCACGGCCAGGGTGAAGGTCAGCGGGTCGCCGACCCGGACCGCCTGTGTGTGGGACTTGACGATCGACAGGTTCGCGCTGGTGTCGATCTCGACGTCGTCGGTGTCGGTGTTGTTGCCGGGCGTCGGGTCGGTGGTGGGGCTGTCGACCGTCGCCGTGTTGGTGAGGACCCCCGGGTCGAGCGCGGCGTCGGTCTGGACCGTGAGGTGCAGCGGCGGAGCTTCGGTCCCGGCCAGCAGGCTGTCGGTCCCGTCCAGGGTGCAGGTCACCTGCTGGCCCGACGCGTCCGGCGTGGCGGCGTCGCACGACCACTGCCCGGCGCTGGAGGTGTAGGTCATCCCGACCGGCAGCCGGTCGACGACCGTGATCGGGGGCAGCGCGTCGGACGGACCGTCGTTGCTGACGGCGAGGTCGAAGATGACCTGGTCGCCCGCATGCACGACGCCGCGCGGGTGGCTCTTCTGCAGGGTCAGGTCGGCCGCCGCCCGGACGTCGACGGTCGCGTCGTCGGTGTTGTCCGCGGGGTCGTCACCGGGGGTGCTCGTGGTCGAGTCCGCGGTGTTGGTGATCGTCGTCCCGTCCGGAACGCCGCTGCCGACCCGGACCGTCACCACGATCGGCGGCGCGTCGGTGCCGGCGGCCAGGTGTCGCGCGCCCGCACTGGACCGGACGTGTCACCCGTGCAGGCCCACCCGTCGCCGCCGCAGACACCCGGGCTGAGCCCGGCCGGCAGCTGTCGGTGACGGTGATCGTGCGTCGGCGTCCGAGGGCCCGTCGTTGTGGACGACGATGGTGAACTCGGTGGTGTCGCCGGCACTGACCGGGTCGTCGCCGGTCGTGGTCTTGGTGAGCGAGATGTTCGCCTGGTCCGTGATCGACGGTCGGGTCGTGGTCGGTGTTGTTGCTCGGGGTCGAGGTCGGTGTCGGGGCCGTCGACGTTGGCGATGTTGACCAGCGTGGCCGGGCCGGCGTCGGCCGCGACGTGGGCGACCAGGGTGATGTCGGGAGCGCTCGCGCCCTGCGTGAGACCCAGGCCCGGTCGCGCGTGCGGTCGACTGGTCTGCCGGCGCCCGTGCAGGTCCAGTCGCACCGGAGGCGGAGACGTAGGTCATCCCGTCCGGCAGCGTGTCGAGGACCTCGATCGGGCCCGCGGAGGACGAGGGTCCGTTGTTGCTGGACAGCGAGCGTGTAGGTGACGTTCTGCCCCGCGACGACTGGGCTCGGGGTGGGTCTTGGCGATCGCCAGGTCGACCTTGGCCGTCGAGTCGGTGTAGTCGTTGTCGGTGTTGTTGCCGGGTTCGGGTCGGGGGTCGGTGAGCAGACGGTGGCCGCGTTGAGATGTTGCCGCGCTGGCCGGGATCGATGCCGACCGCGATCACGACGATGGCCGTCGCCGCCCGGCGGCGAGCCGGCCGGCCAGCGTGCACGTGACGTCCTGGCCGGCGGCCGAGCAGGTCCAGCCCGGGGTCACCGAGGTGAACGCCGTGAACGTGAGCCCCGCGGGCAGGGTGTCGGTGACGCGGACGGCGGCGTCGGCGAAGGACGGCCCGAAGTTGTGGACTCGAACCGGTAGGTGCCCTGTCCGGCCGGGGATGAAGTCGCCTGGCGACGTCTTCTGCGATCGCCAGGTCGGCCTGCTGGCCCGGCGTGCGGGTCACGGTGTCGGAGTTGTTCGCCGGGCACCGGGTCAGGGGAGGGCCCGTCGACGCGCGCGGTGTTGGTCACCGCAGCCGTGCGGTCGGCGGCGACGTGCACGACGAGCGTGATCTGCGGGGCCGACGCGCCGGCGGCGAGGCCGGCGCCCGGGTACAGGTCACCTGACCGCCGGTCTGGTCACACGTCCAGCCCGGGCCCGTCGGCGCGGACGTAGGTCGTGCCGGCCGGCACCGCGTCGGTGACCACGATCGGACCCAGGGTGTCGCTGGGTCCGTGGTTCTGACCGCCAGCGACGTACGTCGCGTCCTGCCCGGCCACGAAGGGTCCGCTCCCGGCCTTGCCGAGCGCCAGGTCGACCGATCGACGCGCGGTCGCGGTGTCGGTGTCCTCGTTGTTGGTCGGGTCGGGGTCGTAGGTGTGGGCGCTGACCGTCACGTGGTTCGTGAACGTCGCGCCCTCGTCGGTGCCGGCCGGGATCCCCGTGGTGACCGTGATCACCGGGAAGCTCGCGCCGCCGGCGAGGTGTCAGCGGCGTTGGTGCGGGTGCACACGATCTGGGTCACGGAGCCGCTGCAGGTCCAGCCGGGGCCGGTGGCGCTGGCCGATCGAGATGCCGGCCGGCAGGTCGTCGACGACCCGGAACGGCCCGGTCGCGGTGTCGGCGCCGCGGTTGGTGACCACACCGGCCAGGCCAGGTCCGGCCCGGGCACGGCGTTGCCGGTGTGGGTCTTGGTGACCGCGACGTCCGCCGAGTCGATGAACACCGTGGCGCGTCACCGGCGGGTCGGTGTAGGGGCCGTCGGCGTTCCCCGTCGCGCCGGTCAGGTCGGCCGCGTGCACCGTCGAGGGTGTTGGTGTGCGGCACCGCGTGGCCGACGCCCGGGTCGTCGACCACGGCAGGCTGTGGCGTGGCGGAGTAGGTGATCACGACGTTCTGCCCGGCCGGCAGGTCGAAGAGGCTCGGGCAGGCTGAGCACCTGGACGTTGCCGTTGGTCACGACGTCGGGCTCGACCTGGACGGCGGGTCCGCCGTCGACGCTGACCATCGCGCTGCCGGGGTCGTAGGTCCAGTTCGGCGGCAGGGTGTCGGTGCCGCCGATGTCGTGGGCCGTCGCGTCGCCGTCGCTGGTGATGGTGAGGGTGAATGACTTCGACTCGCCGATGTACGCCGGGCCGGGGCTGGCCCGCTTGGCCAGCGAGATGTGGGGGAAGGCGGGCGTGATCGTGGCCGGTGTCGGAGGGACCGACGTAGGAACGCCCACCGCTCGCGAGACTCTCGTAGTGGGTGATCTGCGCGGTGTTCGTGAGCGGGGCCGAGGTCAGGGTCGAGCTCGCGGCCAGCGTCGCCGGTGTAGCCCACCGAGGTCGTGGAGCCCGGTCGCGCGGGCCGGCGATCGTCCAGGTGATGGTGCCGCCCCCGTCGGGACCGGTGTCGGTCAGCTCGCCCCCGCTGCTGATCGAGTCCGGGTCGACGACCACGCCCACCGGGATCGTGTCGACCAGGGTGATGTTGAACGCGTCGCTCGTGTTCGGCCCGGCGAGGTTGGTCACGTCGATGGCTGTAGCCGAAGGTCTCCCCGGGCGCCGGTCGGGCGGGTCGACGCGTCTTGTCGACGCTGAGCACCGGCTCGACGACCGTGACGTTCGCGCTGGCGTCCACCGAGCGCTGGTCGAAGGTGCCGGTGACCGAGGTCGGGGGCGGCGCCGGGCGTGAGGTCCCAGGCGGCGTGCGCGGTGTTGGTGACCACGTCGCCTCGATGCACCGTCGGCAGGTCGCGCCACGACCGCCGAGTAGGTGATCGTGACGCCCGGGGGTTCGGGTCGGACAACGCGTCGCCGAAGCTCCAGCCGATGGTGGTCCCCCCGCCCGGCCCCGGGGCGGGGTCGAGCGCGGTCGGGTCCGAGCGTGCAGGTCCCGGCCCGACGACGTCGCACGTCGCCGACTCGAGCCGCACCGAGCCGGGGACGATGGCCGCGGGCAGCTGGTCGATGATCGAGGCGTTGTAGAAGTTCACGTTGGGGTTCAGGTGGATCTGGATCGACCACGTGCCGCGCTCGCCGATGGTCAGGTGGTCGGGGTCGGCGATCTTGGTGATCGTGCCGGTGCCGACGGTGATGGTGTCGGTGTCCGACGAGGTCACCACACGCTCGAGCGGGTTGTCGGGCGCCAGCGGGTCGGTCTTGCCGTCGTTGAGCGAGCTCCCCTTGGCGGTGGCGGTGTTGGTGTAGCGCTGGCCGCCGGCTGCCGCCGGCGAGACGGTGGCGGTGTAGCGGAGGAGCTGCGCGGTCGTCGAGCTGTCGGGCAGGTTCCAGGCGATCCGGGTCGTGCCGGCCGCACACCCGTTGCTGCCGGTGCCGGCCACCGTGCTCGCCGTCCCGGGGTGCGGGTCGAGGAACGTGCCGAAAGTCAGCCCGCTGGGGACGCAGTCGACGACCCAGAGGTCGTGGGCGGGCGGACGGCCGCCGGTCCCGACCAGCCGCAGCGTGTAGGTGACGACCTGGCCCGCCTCGACGATCTCGTCGGCGTCGTCGTCGCTCTTGGTCAGCGTGATCTGGGGAGCGACCACGGTGACCGTGGAGCTGTCGGTCACCGTGGGCAGGTCCGTCCCGAGCACCGGCGCCGACTGGCTGTCGAAGCGCGACGTGTTGGCCCGCTGGACGCCCTGCCCGTTGCTGGCCAGCGTGCTGATGCGGGCCCGGATCCGCACCTCGAACAGGTGGGGGTTGTCGTCGCTGTTGACGTAGCTCACCGGGAACCGCAGCGTGCCGTTCGCCGGGTCGAGCGTGAAACCGGCCGGCAGCGGGTCGGTGGCGGGTGCGGTGTTCGTGGCCGAGAACGTCGCGCTCGAGGAGAGATAGGTGACGCCGGTGGGCATCGGGTCGGTGAGCACGCCGTTGAAGACCGCCGGTGTGGGCGGGCACCCGCAGCTGCAGGGTGTAGGTCAGCGTCTCCCCGACGACGGCCTGGTTGGGGCCGTTGTTCGGCTCGGTGATGTCGGTCAGGTTGGACTTGTCGAGGCCGACGCTCGGGGTGTGGACCTCGGAGTCGTCGGAGGCACGAGGGACGTCCCAGTCGCGGGGGTCGGTGGAGGTGTCGACGTTGGCCGCGCGGCAGGTGCTCGGCGGTCACGCCGGGACGGTTGGTCGTGGTCTCGAAGGACCGCACCGACGCGGTGTTGACGAACGACGTGTTGACGCTGGTATCCGTCGGGATGGTCATCGCATACGTCAGCGTGCGGGACGCTCCGGGCGCCAGCGCCGGCGACGGGGCCAGCTGCCAGCGGATGGCGCTCTGCGTCCCGCTCCCGGAGAAGGACGGCTGGTCCGGGTCGCCGGGGTCGGTGCAGGCGCCACCGTCGCTGACCGCCGAGATGTCGGCGCACGTGATCCCGGTCGGCAGCACGTCCCACACGTCGGGCGAGAGCATGTCGACCGCGTTGAGGTTCGCGAGCGTGCCGTCGTTGTGGACGTCGACCCGGAACGTCACGACGTCACCGCCGCGGACCTGCACGTTGTCGGTGTCGGGCGGGTTGGCCGGACCGCCGTTGACGTTCGCCACGCCCTTGACCACCGAGATCGGCGGCGGCGCTGCGATCCGGAGGTCCACCGCGTCGCGCTGGGAGACGGTGCCGGCCGAGGTGGCGTAGACGAACTTCGCGAGGTTCGCCGTCAGGTCGGGTCCGGGTCCGGTGGCCGGCGCCCCACGATGCCCGAGAGCACCACCTCGAACACCGTCCCGGGTGGGACGTAGCGGAACGTCGGCTTGGTGCGGGTGTCGCCGATCAGGAAGAGCGGGTTGCCGGTCGACTCGTCGACGGTGAAGTCGGCCGTGTTGGCGGTCGTGGCCTGCGCCGAGCCCGGCTCGTAGGTGAGGCCGGGCGGCAGGAAGTCCTTGACGGCGGGGCTGCGGGTGGCGACGTCGGACGGGAACTGCACGCGGATCTTGAAGCAGACCCGGTCGCCCTCGCTGAACGTGCTCTGCGCCAGCGTGGGGTCGTGCACGTAGCCGTCGCCGCTGGTGCCGCAGTCCATCGGCGTCGTCTGCGGGAGCAGCGACTTCTCGCAGGGCGGGTCCGCTCGCCGTCAGCGTGACCGACGAGTCGTCGCCGACCGTCTCGGGCCCGGTCGGGGCCGGCGGGTCGACGCCCGGGCGCGGGTTGGTGGTCGCGGTGAGGTCCGCGGTGTTGGTGAAGGTGTCACCCGACGACGTCGGGTCGCCGGCGTTGTCACCGCCGGTGTAGACGGAGCGCATCCGAGCGGAGTAGCGGATCTGCGTGCTGCCGTTCGCGTCGATCGTCAGCGGTGAGAAGGTCACGTCGAAGGTGCCGTCGGCGTTCTGCACGACCCCGGTGATGGTGGCGTTGGTCGGGGCGAAGGCCGCCGACGGGTCGCAGTCGGGTGGCGCACCGGTGACGTAGTTCTGGACATCGTCGAGGGGACACATGCCGTTGGGCAGGTGGTCGGTCACCACGATGTCCGAGGCGTCGGCGTACTCGCTGGTGTCGATCGTGAGCGTGTAGCGACGGACCCCGCCCTGGTCGAAGTTGTCCGAGTCGCTGGACTTGCGCATCCGCACGTCCTCGGAGGTCACCGTCTCGGTGTCGCTCGAGCTGACCTGGCTGCCGGTCCCCGGAGCCACCGGCCCGGTGTAGTCACCGTGACCGTCGCGTGGTTGGTGTAGCTCTGCTCGGTCGCCGTCTCGCGGGTGGACGGGCCGGAGTTGTTGTCGAGGTTCGCCGTCTGGCCGAGGCTGGCCGGGGTCGGAGTGTTCCCCGGTCCACGTCGTGGTGTTGGCCCGCTGCGGGATGCCGGCGGCGTACCTGATCGTCACCACCTGGTCGGGCGCGAGGTCGCCCAGGGTCCACACGACCCGTGTGTAGACGCCGGCCGGGACGCCCGCAGGGTTGGTCACGGTGCTGACCGAGTCCGGTGTGGGGCAGCTCGGGACGTTGGGTGTGGCGGCCAGCGACGGTGCGCCGGGGTACTCGGGGCCCGTCGTCGAGTTGTCGACGCCGCCGCAGCCGAGGTACTCCAGGCCCGCGGGGATCAGGTCGACGACGCCCGCCCCGGAGGTGTCGGCGCCGTGGTTGTTGGTGACGGTCAGCGTGTAGACGGTGGTGTGGTCGTGCACACCCCTCAGGAGCTCGCCCTCGGGACTGGGCTCGGACTTCTGGAGCCGCAGCGCGCTCACCCGGGTGCTGGCGAGGTCGGAGGCGGTCTCGGTGTAGCTGAGGGGCACCGGCTCGCCCGTGCTGGTGAACTTCGGCACCTTCCGCGGGTCGGAGTTGCTGTAGACGTCGGCGTTGTTGATCGCGTCCGACCCGACCGGGTAGTCGGCGGCCGAGAGCGTGGCACTGAACGTCAGCGTGATGGCGGACCCGGGCGCGATGTCGGCGACGTTGCTCCAGATCAGCGTCTGCTGGCCGGTGTCGGGGTCGGTGATCACCTGCGGCTCGCCGTAGCCGGCCGGTGACGTGCTGCCGCCGTCGTACGTCACGCCGACGGGGAGGACGTCGCGGAACGTGACGTTGTACTCGGGCACCGCGTCGGCGTTCGTGCTCGGGTTGGTGGCGTGCAGGGTGTAGGCGACCGATCCCCCGACCAGGACGTCGGCCGGGGCGCTCTTGTCCATCGTGATCGCCGGCGCCGCGAACGACGGGGTCTCGGTCACGAGGACCAGGGACAGCGAGGCGAAGACCAGGGCGCAGAGGAACCGGAGGGCTCGCGCCCACGCAGGTCTGCGGGGCGCGCCCGTCGCGCCTGCTTCCGCCATCTGACCGGCCTCCCCATCGGCACGCCCGCACTCCGACAGCCCGAGACGGAGTTGTCAGCAGACCTCACCGTAAACGAGACGGACGTCAGCCGGAAGAGCGGTCCGCCCCGAGCAGGGCACCCCACGCGCTCGGGAGAAATACCCCCTGGGGTAGGGACGTTCGCCTCTGTGGGCGACCTCTTCCCGCTGCCTAGCGTGGGGTCGGATCCATCGCTAGGAGAGGACCATGAGGACACTCCTCGTGCTCGGCGGAGGCACCGCCGGCACCATGCCGCGAACCGGCTGCGGCACCGTCTCGACTCCCACGAGTGGCGCATCGTCGTGGTCGACCAGGACGACGAGCACCACTACCAGCCCAGCTACATCTTCATCCCGTTCGGGGACGCCACCCGGGACCAGGTGATCCGCTCCCGGCACACTTCCTCGACGACGGGATCGAGCTCGTGCTCTCCGAGATCGACCGCGTCGACGCCGACGCGCAGGACGGTCGCCCTCGTGACGGCCGTGAGCTCGCCTACGACTACCTGGTCATCGCCACCGGTACGACGCCGCGGCCCGACCAGACACCCGGGATGCTCGGCCCCGAGTGGCGCAGGAGCATCTTCGACTTCTACACCCTCGAGGGCGCCGAGGCGCTGGCGACCGCGCTGGCGAGCTTCGACCACGGCCGGCTGGTCGTGCACATCACCGAGATGCCGATCAAGTGCCCGGTGGCGCCGCTCGAGGTCACCTTCCTGGCCGAGGCCTGGCTGCGCAAGCGCGGGTTGCGCGACCGGGTGGAGCTGGTCTTCGTCACGCCGCTCGACGGCGCGTTCACCAAGCCGATCGCCGCGGAGCGCCTCGGCGCGATGCTCGACGAGCGCAAGATCCACGTGGAGCCGGACTTCCTGGTCGAGCACATCGACCAGGAGCGCCGGATGCTCGTCTCCTACGACGAGCGCGAGGTCCCCTACGACCTGCTGATCACCGTCCCGCTCAACATGGGTGCGGACTACGTCGCCCGCTCCGGCCTGGGCAACGAGCTCAACTACGTGCCGGTCGACAAGCACACGCTGCTGTCCACGGCGTACGACACGATCTTCGTCCTGGGGGACGCCAGCGACATCCCCACCTCGAAGGCCGGCTCGGTGGCCCACTTCGCGGTCGACGTCTTCGTGGACAACTTCCTCGAGCACGTGGCGGGCCGGCCGATGACCGGGTCCTTCGACGGGCACGCCAACTGCTTCGTGGAGTCCGGGGACGACAAGGCGGTGCTGATCGACTTCAACTACGACGTCGAGCCGCTGCCCGGCAAGTACCCGGTCCCCTACGTCGGCCCGATGACCCTGCTGAAGGAGACCCGGACCAACCACCTCGGCAAGCTCGCGTTCCGGCACCTCTACTGGAACGTGCTGCTGCCCGGGCGTCCGATCCCGCTGCCCGCCCACCTGTCGATGGCCGGGAAGCAGTCACCACCGCAGCCCCCCGAGGAGGCCTGAGCCATGCCCACCACGACCATCGACGGCCACGAGATCCACGTCAACGACGAAGGCTTCCTGACCGACCCCGACGAGTGGAGCGAGCCCCTGGCGACCTCCCTCGCCGCGCAGATCGGTATCGAGCTCACCGACGAGCACTGGCAGGCGATCCGCTTCCTGCGCGAGGACTTCGCCCGGGAGGGCGAGACCGCGACGCTGCGGCGGATCAGCGTCGTCGGTGGCATCCCGACCAAGACCCTGTTCCAGCTGTTCCCCCAGAAGCCGGCCAAGAAGCTCGCCTACGTCGCGGGCCTGCCCAAGCCGCACGGCTGCGTGTGAAGCACGCGAGAAGGAGAGAGACATGACCGTCACCGACACCCCGACGCAGACGCAGCCCCTGGTGCCGTCGTTCGGGAGCGCGCAGACCGACCGGAAGCTCGCGATCATCTGCTCCAAGGGCAACCTCGACATGGCCTACCCCGCCCTGATCCTGGCCAACGCAGCGCTCGGCGAGGGCGTCGAGACCCATGTGTTCTTCACGTTCTGGGGCTTCGACATGATCAACAAGAAGACGATGGGCGACCTGAAGTTCACGATGCTCGGCAACACCGCCACCCACCTGCCCCAGGGGCTGGGCGGCCTGCCCGGCATGACCGCCATGGCCACCCACCAGCTGAAGAAGTCCATCGCCGACCTCGGCGTCCCCGAGGTCCCGGAGTTCCTCCAGCAGATCGTCGACTCCGGCGGTCACCTGTGGGCGTGCCGGATGTCGGCCGACATGAACCACCTGACGTTGGACGACCTCTACGACGAGGTCGAGGACATCATCAGCGCCTCGGACTTCATCGAGAAGACCGAGGGCGCCCAGCTGCTGTTCATCTGACCTGGGGCGGCCCCCGGTCACTCGAGACTCGCTGGCCGCCTCGATCCGACCGGTGCGCACGGCGTCGGCGAACGCCTCGAAGTCCCGGTCGTTCTGGTCGGGCGTAGTGCTTCGCGAAGTCTGCGACGGCTCGGTCGAACGTGTCGCTCTTGCCGAGGTACTTCGCGATGGCGACCGGGTCGCCGGACCGGCGTGGGCCCGGGCCAGCGTCCAGCCGCACGTCGAGGCGTAGAACGTCATGCCTTCGGGCATCATCACCTCGACGTCGACCGAGCCCTTCATGTCGCGCAGCTGTCGCCAGTAGAAGCTGCGCGAGACGTCGGCGCCGGCGGTCCAGCCGAGGAAGATGTCGCTGGTCGCCTGCATCAGCCGCTGGCCCTGGACGACCCGTTGGCCGGGCTGCCGGTAACGGCTCTTCGGCAGGTGGCTCTCGAGCACCGAGCTCGTCGCCTCCTTCAGCTGGAGGAACAACGGGTCCTGCTCGTCCCGGCCCTGGAGGAGTGCGATGAAGGCACGGGTCCCGACGCTCCCCACCCCGACCACCTTGCGTGCGACGTCGACGAGCTCGAACCGCTCGATCAGGCGGCGCCGGTCCGGACTGCAGCGTCCGGCTGTACGCCGCGAGCTGGCTCTCGATGCAGGTCTCGCCGCGTCCTCGGGGAACGACTGCGTAGATCGTGTGCACAGTCACGCAGCGGGACCATGAACGGCGGCTGGCTCACGATCCGGTACTGGCCGTCGACGAGCTCCCCCAGTTTGGCGAGGGCCTGCGTGCTGTCGCGGGCCTCGCGCCTTCCGGGCCGCAGCCTTGGCTCGCTTCTCCTGCTTCTTCAGGACTTCGGTCCTTGCCCTTGCCGGAGAGGTCGGTGATCGCCGCCTGCACCGACGCTCATCAGGTCGGCCTCCGAGAGATGGGCGTACCAGACGTCGAGGGTCTTCATCTCCGCGAACTCCGCCATGGCCTCCGGTAGGCGGAGGCGGCGGCCCGCGTCACCGCACGGACGTCGTCCTTGGCGAAGCCCCGATGACGGGCGGCGATGGTGAAGCTCGCCGCCAACCGCTTCACGTCGTACTCGAAGGGTCCGGTCAGCGTCTCGTCGAAGTCGTTGATGTCGAAGACCAGCGACCTCTCGGGCGAGGCGAAGACCCCGAAGTTGGACAGGTGCGCGTCACCGCACAGCTGCACGTCCAGGCCGGCGGTCGGCGTGCGCCACAGGTCCTCGGCCATGATCTTGGCCGCCCCGCGGTAGAACGTGAACGGGGACGCCATCATCCGCCCGTGCCGCACCGGGACGAGGTCGGCATCACGCGCCTGGTTCTGCTCCTCCAGGAGCGTGACCGGGTCGACCCGGTCGGCGCTCGGCGCCCATCCGCGATGGCTCTCCAGCGGGGTGGCGTGCGGGCCTGCGCCCCCTGGGCCCGGCGGTCCGCAAGGGTCGGGCGCTGGACGTGGGTCGTCGTCATGGGTCGACTCCGTGGTGCAGGTCGTGACGGTCCCGAGCGGGGCGGGTCGACGCTACGCCACTCGGACGTGCCGCGCGTGGATTGGGACTCAGAAGATCGCGTAGACCTTGCGGACGGTCTCGTGGATCGTCCACGACCCGCTCCAGCCGCGGGGGAACACCGCGACGTCGCCGGCGCCGATCTCCAGGGGCTCGCCACCGTCGGGCGTGACCGTCATCCGGCCCGCGACGAGATGGATCACCTCGTGGGTCTCGAGCGTCCAGTGCGACGGCCCCGGGGCGCACTCCCAGATGCCGGCGGACGCGTCGCCGTCCTCCCAGAGCGTGACCCCGGCCGTCGACATCGCGTGACCGGTCGCCTCCTCCAGCGGACCCCAGTCCTCGAGCGCCGCGGAGACCGCTCCGGCGAGGTGGGGCGTCAGGACGGGGACGGTGGTCATGGTGGGTCCTCTCGGGGCAGGTGTGCCCCCGAGAGTAGCCGTGCTGAACAGTCAGTCAACGACGCTACGGCGCCACCGGCTCGAACGGCCGCAGGTCCTCCCCGGCACCGTGCACCGCGACGTACGACGACTCCGGGACCTCGCGCCACGCGCCCTGGAGGTCACCGAGCGGCTCGGACACCACCAGCCGTGCGTCGTCGGACAGGTCGTGCAGCACGGGGTTGTCGGGGTACTGGTGACGCAGCGTCGACATGTCGGTGCTGTGGAACAGCGACCGCGACTGACGGGCGCTGGAGTAGCGGAACGCCCACGTCGCCTCGCCGTTCGTGGTCGCCACCGTCATCTGGACCGGGTCGTCGATCCCGTGCCGACGCGCGGTCTCCTCCACCAGGCCGACGGCCCTGGCAACCGCGGTCGGCGGGTCCTCCTCCAGCCCGAAGGTGAGTGCCAGGTAGAACAGCATCTCCGAGTCGGTGGACCCCTCGATCTCCGCGAACAGGTCGGGATCCACCGCCAGCGCCAGGTCGCGCTTCATCGTCGCGAACGAGGCGAGCACACCGTTGTGCATCCACAGCCAGTTCGCGTGTCGGAAGGGATGGCAGTTGGTCTGCTGGACGGCGGACCCCGTCGAGGCCCGGATGTGGGCGAAGACTCGCCGCGAGGACGCCAGGGCCGACAGCTCGCGCAGGTTGCGGTCGTTCCAGGCCGGCTCGGTGCTGCGGAAGATCCCCGGCGTCTCACCGAGGCCGTACCAGCCGACGCCGAAGCCGTCGCCGTTCGTCGTGGTGGCGCCCATCTTGGAGTGCTTGCTCTGGATGACCAACGAGTTCTTGGGCTTGAACAGCAGCTCTTCGAGGTTCACGGGTGCACCGGAGTAGGCGAGCCAGCGACACATGACCGGCTCCTCGTTCCCGGCTCGCCTCAGCTTCCGCCGAGCGCCTTGGCCTTGCCGGCCTGGAACTCGGCGTCGTCGATGACGCCCTTCTCCTTGAGGTCGGCCAGACGCGCGATCTCGTCCGCCGGGCTCCCGGCGGCGCCGCCGGCCACGTTCTGGATGTACTGCCGCTGGGCCGCGTCCACGGCACGGGCGTCGTCGATCGAGTGCTGGCTCATCTCCTTGCCGCGGGCGATCAGGTAGACCAGGACACCGAGATAGGGCAGGACGACCACGAAGACGATCCACAGCGCCTTGGCCCAGCCGGACATCTCGTGGCTGCGGAAGATGTCGGCGAAGACCCGGATCAGCAGCCAGATCCAGATGAAGAAGCAGAAGAACCACAACATCGACCAGAACACCTGGCCGGTACCGAAGGACTCGAGCGGCGTGATCGCCAACGGTGACATGGGACTGTCCTTTCCTCGGTCGCGCCGAGGCGCCACCGCGTGAGTCTGCCGCCGCGCGAGGTCGGGCGCCGGCCTGATGGGCTCAATCTGCCCTGCTTTCGCCGCCCCCCGCTAGGGCCGATGGCCCCCGGTCCCGACCGCGGCCTCGTCGGCACCCGGGTCCTTCGTGGGCACCTCGTGAGGGAGGTCTCTGGTGAAGGCCATCGAGAGCAGGGCCAGGAATGCCGCTGCCAGTAGTCCGGTCTTCAGCGCCTGCACCTGGGCCGACTCGTAGTCGTCGACGAGCGCCGTGGTGGTGGGCTCGTCCAACCCCGCGTCCTGGGCAGCGGCTTGGATCTGGTCGGCGGACACGAAGTCGATCCCGGACCCGGCCGCCACGCCGACCTGGTCGGAGACGGCGCTGCTGATCCGCTCGTCGGAGGAGATGTTGGACACGAACGCGCTGGTGAGTCCGGAGAGCACGATCGCTCCGAGCAGGGCGACACCGATGGACGACCCGAGCTGTTGGCCGGTGAACTGCAGGCCCCCGGCCTCACCGCGCCCCGACGCGTCGACCGAGGACTGCACGACGTTGCCGAGCTGGGAGGCGAGCAGGCCCATGCCCACGCCGAGCACGGCCATCGCCCACGCGAAGCTCGACTCGTCGAGCTCGGGCTTGATCGTGGCCAGCAGGAGGACGGCGGCCACCATGGACAACGCCAGGCCCGCGCGCACGATCGACCGGACGGCGTAGCGGCTGGACAGTCGTGACCCCGCAGCCGAGGCGAGGAACATGGCGATCGAGACGGGCAGCATCTTCAGGCCGGTCTCCAGGGCGTCGAGCCCGATCACGAGCTGCAGATACAGCGGGATCGTGAAGAAGACGCCCATCAGGATCAGGTTCTGGCTGAACAGGCCGATCAGACCGGCCCGGAGCGAGTCGATCTTCAGCAGCGCCAGGTGCACCAACGGGTCGCGTCCACTCGTCTCGCGACGTCGCTGCCAGACGGTGAACGCCCACAACAGGACCCCGCCGAGACCGATGACGAAGAGGGTCAGGGAGAAGCCGAACGGCTCCACCGGCGAGTCCTCCTTGGGCTTGATCCACCCCCACGTGCTCGACTGCAGCACCCCGAGCACGACCAGGCCCAGGCCGATCGCCGACAGGGCGGTGCCGACCAGGTCCAGCTTGGGCGGGGCGCCGGTCCGGACCGCATCGGCCACCTTCGGGGTCATCACCAGGATCAGGGCCACCAGGAGCACCTCTCCGGCGAAGATGATCCGCCAGGAGTACTCCGTCGTCGCCCAGCCGCCCAGGATCGGGCCGACGGCGATGCCCGCCCCCGCCACCCCGCCGATCACGGCGTACGCCACCTTGCGCGAGTTCCCCTCGAAGTTCCCGGCGATCAACGCCACCATGGCCGGGAGGACCAGGGCAGCACCGAGCCCCTCGAGGACCGACCAGCCCAGCGTCAGGATCGCCACCGAGGGCGCCAACGCCGTCACGGCCGAACCGACCGCGTAGATGACCAGCCCGATGACGAACGTCCTCCGCCGGCCGACGATGTCGCCGATCTTGCCGCCGGTGAGCATGAACATGGCCATCACGAGGCAGTAGAGCGTGATCACCGCCTGGATCGTGGTCACGGTGGTGTCGAAGTCGTCCACCAGCGCGCTGATCGAGACGTTCATCGCCGACTGGTCGAGCACCATGACGAACTGCGCGATGGCCAGGGCCACCAGTGGCAACCAGTTCATCTTCGGCGCTGGGGCAGCCTGTGCCTCGAGGGCTTCACCGGCAGTCACAGTTGCTTCTCTCGTCGTCGCGACGAGCGGCCCGAGCCTCGCCACGCGGGTGGTGATGTCGGCGCGACGGTAGCACCGAGCAGCAGCGGCCGGACGGAGGCAGCCGCCGGCTCACCCCACCCTGTTCGCCAGCGTGAGCTCGTGCTCCTCGGCGATCAGCTCCGCCGCCCGCTCCCCGATCATGATCGTGGCGGCGTTGGTGTTGCCGCTCACCACGGTCGGCATGATGCTGGCGTCGGCCACGCGAAGCCCGGCCACCCCGAGCACGCGCAGCTCCGCGTCGACGACGCTGCCCATCCGGCAGGTGGACGTCTCGTGGTAGACCGTCAGCGCGTAGTGGCGGGCGAGGTCCTCCAGGAGGGCGTCGCTCGGTGGGTCTCCCGCCGCGTAGCTGTGGGACTCGGCCAGCGCGGGCGGCACCATCAACGACCCGAGGCCGTCGCCCGGCCAGTGGTCGACGATCTCCAGGGCACGGCGCATCACCGCCACCATCACGGTGACGTCGTGGGGATCGGCCAGGTAGTTCAGGTCGATCCGCGGAGCGTCCCCGACGTCCGAGCTGACCAGGCACACCTCGCCCTCGGAGTGGGGCTGCACCGGGTTGGGCAGCACCACGACCGTCTGCGCACTGGGTGACAACGCGGCGTCCGGGTCGGCGAAGTAGTCGGCCGGCTCGACCCGGAAGAGATGCCGCCAGATGTCGGGGGTGTAGCCGCAGGCCAGCAGGCCGATCTGGGCGTCGTGGGTGTGCAGGTCACCCAGCCCCGTGGAGAAGAAGGCGACCGCGTCGTAGAAGGACGACGAAGCCAGGCCCTTCCCCGTGGTCGCCCACTCCATCACCTGTCGCTCGGCCTCGGCCTTGAGCCCGGCCAGCTCGGGCGGGAGGGCTGCGTCGTCCGCCGGGTCGGCGGGCAGCGGGCCGGCGGGTGCCCGCAGCGCGTCGGGCCCGAGCGCGATCGCGATCTCCGTCATGGTCAGCGCGACACCAGGAGCAGGGAAGACGAGCGGCACGTGGAGGTGGTCCTTCAGGTGCTTGCCGACGTGGGGGTTGTCCACGACGCACTCGACCCCGACGGAGGCCAGCTCGTCGGTCGGGCCGATCCCCGACAGGAGCAGGAGCTGCGGCGACCCGATGGCTCCCGCACTGACCACGACCTCGCGGTCGGCGCGGAGGTCCGTCGTACGGCCGTCCGCGTCGCGGTAGCGGACTCCGGTGGCCCGGGGGCCCGACCCCGTCTGCTCGAGCAGCACCTTCTCGACCTGGGCGTGCGTGATCACGACCAGGTTCGGGCGCTCGAGCACGGGCTCCAGGAACGCGTGGTACGTCGAGGACCGCTTCCCCTCGCGAGTCGTGGTCTGGAAGAGGGACGCACAGCCGACCGGACCACCGCGCTCGCGGCCGTTGTAGTCGCCCCTCGGGATCCCGGCCGCCTCCGCAGCCGCCACGAACTGCTCGGCCGCGACGGTGCGCGGCGAGCGGACCGAGACGCCGAGGGGGCCGCCGGTGCCGTGGACGTCGTCCTCGATCACGACCCCGTCAGGCGGGTCCGGTGGTGCGAGATCCTCGCTCTTGGCGAAGTAGGGCAGGACGTCGGCATAGGCCCAGCCCTTGCCGCCCCCCGCGGCCCACGCGTCGAAGTCGCCGGGATGTCCGCGCACGTAGGCCATGTAGTTGAGGCCGGACGACCCGCCGAGCATCTTGCCGCGGGGCACCATCATCCGGCCGTCGGTGAGTCCCTTGCCCGCCCCGCCCGGATCGCCGGTGTACATCCAGTCGACGTCGGGGTCGAGCTGCAACGACGCCACGGCAGCGGGCATCACCTCGTGCGGTGGCGGAGCGCCTCCCGCCTCCACCAGGGCGACCCGGACCGACGGGTCCTCGGTGAGGCGCGCGGCGATGACGGCGCCGGCCGACCCGCCCCCGACCACGATCACGTCGAAACGCTCGGACGGGTTGGCTGCTTCGGTCATCGACGCCACCTCTCTGGTCGTCGCGCTCCCGGCCTGGGGCGACCCGTGATGTCTACCACCCGACCCGAGTGGGGCGACAGGCTCAGGCAGGCGCGGGCGTGGGCTCCTTCGGCCCCGGCGTGGGGAGCAGGCTCGTCAGGACGAACCCGACCACCACCGCGACGATCACCTCGGGCGTGACCGAGGCGCCGTCGGCCCCGAGCAGCAGTACGGCCAGGAGCGTCGACGTGAGCGGCAACCGCAGCATGGCGACGCACATCGCTCCGATGCCCATCGCGATCGCCGGTGCCGTGCTCATGCCGGGCAGCCCGGCCATCACCATGCCGAGCACGGCGCCCACCAGCATCGCGGGGAAGATCGGCCCGCCGCGGAAGGCGCTCAGCGAGAGCCCGTACATGGCCATCTTGCAGCAGCCCAGGAGCACGAGTGTCGCAACCGAGTAGTCCGCGACGTGCGCCACCAGCTCCGGCAGGGCGTCCTGACCGGAGAACAGCACCTGGGTGGCGCTGTGGTCGGAGACCAGCTGGTAGACCATGGCCACGACGCCGATGACCACGCCGAGAGCCGTCGTGACGAGAACCCGGTTCAGGTGTACGACGGGACGCAACGACAACCCGACCCATCGGATCGCCCACCCGAGCAGCGCGGCCACGGCGCCGACGACCAGAGCCCAGGCCATCAGGGCGATCGTCGGCTCCACGCTCGGGGGTACCGAGGTCAGGGCGAGCGAGAACGTGCCGAGGCCGGTCCAGTTGTCCAGGCCGATGAAGACGAGGGCCCCGACCCCGGATGCCAGCAGACCCGGCAGGGCGACCAGGCTGAGGGTCACCCCTCCGATGCCCGCCACCTCCATGATCAGGAAGGCGCCGAGGATCGGCGAACCCAGCAGGGTGCTGATGGCCGCGAAGCTCCCGGCTGACGCCATGATCGTCAGCGCCATCGGGGGCGCGTCCTTGTTCAGCAGGTGCACCGCGAGCGCGGCGAGGCCGCCACCGATCGCAATCAGCGGTGCCTCGGGCCCGAGCACCGCGCCGAGGCTCAACGTGGCCAGCGCCGCGATGATGATCCCGGGCAGCTCCCGGTCGACCGGCGTACCGCCGGTCTGGAAGCCCTTGGCAGGTGAGTGTCCAGCGTTCCCCGGCAGGTAGCGGATCGTCGCACCGGTCAGGAGTCCACACAGGGCGAGCCACGGCACCGGCCACCAGGCCGGCGTCCCGCCCGAGAAGAGGTCGCCCGGCAGGTCGGAGAAGATGATCTCCTGGAGCTTCGTGACCAGCGCCAGGAACCCGTAGGCCGCCGCGGAGATGGGGATGCCCAGGATCGCGGCGAGGACGAGGGCCGAGAGGTACGCGCGGGAGCGGAGGACCGTCACCGGGTCCAACGCGGGTGTCCCCGGCGTGGCGGTTGGCGCCGGTGACACCGGCTGGCCCAGGTCGGGCTGCGGTTCGGTCATGGTCCGGCCACCTCCGAGGCGAAGAGATTGAGCCCGAGGCGCTCTGACAGGTACTTGGTGACCAGCTGCCCTCGGACGCTGTTCCCGGCAGCGTCCAGGGGTGGCGAGAACGTGGCCAGGCCACCCTTGCCCGGAGCCACGGTGACGATGCCACCACTGACCCCACTCTTGCCTGGAACGCCGATCTCGTACAGCCAGTCGCCCGAGAGCTCGTAGAGCCCGGCGGTCGCCATCACCGCGAGCACCCGTCGACACACCCCAGGGACGATGACGACGTCACCCGTCTGCGGGTTCACCCCGCCGTTGGCCAGGGTCGCGGCCATCACGGCGAGGTCGTGCACCGTCACGTCCAACGAGCACTGCCGCGTGTAGACGTCGGTCGCCTGGTCGGGGTCGAAGTAGAGGCGTCCGTAGCTCTGCAGCAGGTGGGCGATGCCCTGGTTGCGCAGGTTGGTCGAAGCCTCCGACTCGTAGACCTCCTCGCTCATCGTGAGCTCACGGCCGGCGAACCGGGACAGCCCGGCGCGGATGCGCTCCCACTTCTCGTCCGCCGTGTCACCGGGCACCAGACTCGTCGTGGCCATGGCGCCCGCGTTGACGAGCGGGTTCATCGTCCGGTCGCCGTTCAGCTCGACGGCCATCAAGGAGTCGAACGGGAAGCCGGTGCTGTTGACACCGAGGGCACGCCGCGCCTCGCCGTACCCGAGAGACTCGCACACCAACGCGAACACGAACGGCTTGGAGACGCTCTGGATCGAGAACGTCGTGTCGACGTCCCCGATCCCGAACGATCGTCCGCGGACGCCGCACACCGAGATCCCGAACAGCTCGGGCGCTGCGGAGGCGAGGACCGGGATGTAGTCGGCCACCTGGCCCTCACCGTTCGTCCGGTAGAGCTCGTACGCCTGCGTGACGACATCGCGCACCTCCGCGAGCGACGGCAGCTCGCCCGTCGAGACCCTCGGCGGCGTCGTCGCCTCGTCGAACGGGAGGCGCTCGTGCATGGAGAGCGTGGTCATGGGTCGCCTTCAGTGCCGGGTGCGGGCAGCCTAGGGCACGTCTGCTCCCCGTGGGCGACGTGGGCCTGCGACCCTGGCGCGCCCGTCGGAAGTGGAGGATCTCTCGACCGGACGGCTTCACGGTCGAGGAGGAGCACCGATGGCCAAGCGACTGGTGGTGTGTTGCGACGGCACCTGGAACACGCCCGACTCCAAGATCGGCACCGTGCCGCGGACGACCAACGTCACCAAGCTCGCCCTCTCCATCGCGTCGATGGACGCCGAGGGGACCCGACAGTGCACCTACTACCACCCGGGGGTCGGCACCAGCCGGTGGGAACACATCCGCGGTGGCGCGTTCGGCACCGGCCTGTCCGCGAACGTGCTCGACGCCTACCAGTTCCTGATCGACAACTACGAGGACGGCGACGAGCTCTGGTTCTTCGGCTTCAGCCGGGGTGCCTACACGGCCCGCAGCGTCGCCGGACTGGTCCGCAACTGTGGGGTGCTGCGCCAGCAGAACCTCGACCGGATGCACGAGGCCTACGCGCTCTACCGGAGCCGCGCCGAGAGCCCGCGTGGCACGGCCTCGACGTTGTTCCGGCACGCCTACTCCTACGAGCCCCGGGTCCGCTTCATCGGGGTGTGGGACACCGTCGGGGCACTCGGTATCCCGGTCCCCACGACCCGCGCGCTGCAGAAGGTCGTCGCATCGTTCAACCACCGGTTCGCCTTCCACGACACCGATCTCTCGACGCACGTCGACGGAGCCTTCCATGCGCTGGCGATCGACGAGAAGCGCAAGGCGTTCGTACCGACCCTGTGGGCGCAGCAACCACATGCCGGCAACCAGGTCCTGGAGCAGGTGTGGTTCTCCGGGGTCCACTCCGACGTCGGCGGCGGGTACGCCGCGAGCGGGCTGTCCGACATAGCCCTGGTCTGGATGATGGCCAAGGCCGGCAGCTTCGGCCTGCACGTCCTCCAGCCACCGACGACTTCCAGGGCGCCCAGGACGT
>CAWCPG010000047.1:0-22723 GCA_963797325.1 uncultured Actinomycetota bacterium | reverse complement strand
CGACCGCGGTGACCACGGGGCCGGTTTCGCCACGTTCCCGCAAGGGCTCCACGGGTCTACCTCGGGGACTCCACACCATTCGCCCCACGGTGTTCGCGCGCATGGTGCCCTGGCCGACCGTCCGGTGGCCGAGCCCGCCGGCCGGCGGCGCGCGAGGTGCCCGACCCGTGTGAGGTGGCCCACGAACGCCTGGTGAGTCTGCGCACATCGACGCGGTCGCCGACCTCGTGTCGACCGACTCGGCCACCCACGAAGGGTGATCGTCGTCGAGCTTCGCGTTCGCTCCGTGATCGGGAAACGCACTCCGACCTCGGCGAACGGCCCCGCGAGCCGTTCCCTCCGCGTGTCGGCCCCCGTCCGCCTGGGTCCGTTGCGAATGGGAGGAGAGGATTCGGACCACATTGTCTGACAAGGCATGATGGGGGCAGACGGGGCTTTTGCCTCGGGCGGTCACGAGCCGCCTCCCATCCCCATGCCGACCCAGCACGCGGTCGATGCGCTCCCACGTGGCTGACACGTCAAGGCGGACGCGTCGGCCGCGCTGCTGTGCGTGCGAACCCAGAAAGTGGAGCGCAAGTCATGAACATCTCGACCGTGATCGGGGCGAGCAGCGTGGTCTTCGCGTTCGCTTGCACGGTTCCGCAGCTGGTGAAGCTGCGGCGAGTACGGACGGCGGCAGGAGTCAGCATCGCCGCTCTCGCGAACTCGACGATCAGTGGTGCCGCCTGGACGACGTACGGCCTCGCACACCACGCCGTCTGGGTGGCCCTGCCCTCGCTCGTCGGGATGCCCGCCACCGCAGCAGCCCTCGTCATCGCCTGGCGCCGCGGCGCCGCCAGGACTCGCCTCTGGCTGCCGGTGGCGTGGGCGGTGGTACTCGCGGCCACGGCCGTGGCCGGCCCGTGGGTCGGTTCGACCCCGCTCGCTGTCGCGCTCGGCTTCTCCATCGCACTGATGATCACTCCGGCGGCGATCACGGCCTGGCGCAGCCATGACGTGTCGGCACTCGCTGCCAACGCGTGGGGGATGCTGATCGCCGACGCACTCCTGGCCGGCACCTACGGGTACGTCGCGCACGTGGCCGCCAACCTGCTGTACGCCGCCGTGGCCACCACAGGGTCGCTGCTGATCCTGACCCGTCTGGCGATCCCGGCGTACGTGCACGAGCTGCTCGTGCCCCACCGGTCTGCGCTTCCGGATCCCGATCGCGGAACGGAGGCGGCTGCGATCGATGCCGTGGTGCTCGAGATGGAGCTGGAGTGGGAAGGCCAGTTCGTCCCCGCCCTGGCCCTCGAACCGATCGCTGCCTGAGCCGACAGCGCCGCCGCAGCCGAGAGCGCGACAAGGCCGGCCTCTCCCACGTCCGGGCGATCCACAGCCCCGTGACGCCAACCGAGACCGCGCCGGATCCCGGCGAACGGGACACCTTGACGGGGCCACGAGCGAGTCGACGTGGACTCGCTGTCGGTCTAGGGGGTGACGATGTTGAAGGTGGGCTCGAAATCGTCCAGCACCCCGGAGAGGGAATCGAGCACGGATCGTCTCCGTCCAACCGGATCTTGTCGGCGGCCGCGAGCTGCCCCGCGGACCGGGGTTGCAGGAGACCCCGACGAGGGCGGACTTGGGGCCGGTCACGGTGAGCTGCGCGGCCGGAGATGCCCCGCGTCGGGCGTTGAGGACCCCCCGTTTGACCCAGACCGTCCAGGTCTCGTCGAGGTCGGTGAAGGTGAAGTCGACACGGGGGTCGACGCGGCGGCTCGTTCGCCGTTGACATGGACGGCGGCGAAGTCGAACAGGATGTCGACGGGCATGGCGAGGATGGTGTCGGGGCTCGCAGTGGCGAAGGCGGCCGGTTGGACGCCGTCGCGGAGCTCCCAGGCAGCGGTGAGGTAGACGCCTCGCCATTGGGGGCCCTCGATCTGGTAGCCCATCTGCTCGTAGGCGTCGGCCTGCAGGTCGCTGCCGCGGTGTTGTCGGGTTGCGCGAAGACGAGCTTGTGCAGGACCTCGGCGGCCCAGCGGTAGTCGGCGACGTCGAACGCCCGCCGCCCCTCCACCATGATCGCCTCAGCGCCGACCATGTTGACGAATCGGGTCGCGGACTCGACCGGTGGGTGGGGGTGCAGCGAGACGGGGTCGCCGTCCCACATTCCGAGCTCCTTGGTGTACACGGCGCGCACGTCGTGGTGCAGCGTGCCGTGATAGCCGCGGTTGTACCACTTGCGGCCCAGCTCATCCGGCAGCTCGATCACCTCGGCCGCCTCGAGCGGGGTGTAGCCCATGTTGGCCAGCCTTAGCGCTTGGTCGTGGATGTATTTGTACGTGTCGCGCTGGGACTCGATGAAACCGACGACGCTGCTCGTTGCCCCACACGGGCCAGGTGTGCGGCCCGTAGTGGACCTCGGCGTCGTCGCCCCACCGCTCGAGCGTCTCGTCCAGGTAGCGGGCGAAGTTGCGGGCGTCCCGGGTGCGGGCACCGCGCAGGGTCTGGATGTTGTGCAGGGAGTGGTTTGCGTTCTCCGCGCAGGTCAGCGCCCTAAGTTGCGGGATCCAGATGTGCATCTCCTCGGGCGCCTCGGTGTCGGGGGCGTAGAGGAACTCGAACTCGATCCCGGCCAGCTCGCGCTTGTGCCGGTCTCGGTGATGCCTTCGGTCGGGGAGATGTAGGAGACGGCCGGCCCCTCGTGCTGTTGCACCCCGATGCCGCAGCCGACCATGCCGCTCGGTCGAGGTCGAGCAGACCGCCGAAGGCGTAGAACTGGCACGCCGAGCCATCGCGTTGCCGGCTACGACGTTCTCGCCGATCGCGAACTTGTCGAACGACGCGATCGGGCCGGGCGCGATGATCGGCACCTTGCCGGAGCGACGTCCTCGACGTCACCACGCCCTTGACGCCGCCGTAGTGGTCGATGTGAGTGTGGGTGTAGATCACCGCCACGACCGGCTTGTCCGAGACGTGCTCGCGGAACATGGCCATGCCCTGCTGCGCCGACTCGACACCGGCCATGCAGTCGATGACCACGATCCCGTCCTCGCCCTCGACGAGGGTGAGGTTCGCCGATGTCGTTGTTGCGGACCTGGTACAGCCCGTCGGTGACCCGGTAGAGGCCGCCGCGACGCATCACCTGCGACTGGCGCCACAGGCTCGGGTTCACCGTGTCCGGCGCCGGTGCATCGTCGGCGATGTAGTCCATCCACGCCGGGTCGAAGACCACATGCCCGTCCACGCCGACCACCTGCCCGGGCAAGGGAGCGATCAGCCCGCGATCCGCATCGGCGAAGTCCTCGCGGTTGTCCAGGTCGTACCGCGCCACCGCCTCTCGGTTCGCGGCGGCGGTCGCCGACGTTGCGGGCTTGGGTGAGGACGGCATGCGGGGGCTCCTGTGTTCGCGAGAGATCCAGAACGTCGTAGAGCTGGACAACAGGCAGGGCTGTTCCAGACGCGCAGCACCAGCGAACACCCCCACGTGTCGTACGGCAACACCCTCCCGGACCGCACGTTGCCGCCCGTTGACGCGTGCTGCAGGATGCCGAGCATGGCTGATCTCGACTTCTCGGACCGAGACGACTTCGACGACGTGGAGCGAGGATTCGTCGGCACCCTCGACGATCCGGTCGTCACGGCCGCCGACGGGCACGTGGTCTGGCTGGCTGCCCGGCACGGCCTGTGCGACGTCTTCACCGACCTCGACCGCACCTACCGCACGGAGCTCTCGAACGGCGCGCTCATCCACGCCGACGCCGGCTACGGCTCCGCCGACCCTGGGTTGACGGTGACCCTGACCACGCCGCAGCTGCTCGGCGTCATCGCCACCGGCGACCTCGGCGCGGTCACCCGCGAGGGTGACGCGACTCTCGTGGCCGACCTCCTGGCCCTCGTGGACCGAGTCGACCACCAGTTCCCGATCGTCACCCCGTAGACCCTCCGGATGGCCATCCTCCTCACGTCGGTCCGCGGCTACCAGCGGTCCTGGCTACGGTCCGACCTGATCGCCGGAGTGACGGTGTGGGCGGTGCTCGTGCCCGAGTCCCTGGCCTACGCCACGATCGCGGGCGTCCCTCCGGTGGTCGGGCTCTATGCCGCGGTGCCCGCGCTCGTGCTCTACGCCCTCTTCGGCTCCTCGCGCCATCTGGTGGTGGCGTCGATGTCCGCGTCCGCAGCCCTGTCGTTCAGCATCGTGGGCGACCTCGCTCGCACCGGCACGGCGGACTTCGTCAGCCTCACGGCCGCGCTCGCGGTCGTGACCGGCGTGCTGGCCCTGGTCGCCGGCCTGGCCCGGTTGGGGTTCCTGGCCTCGTTCATCTCCGAGCCGGTGCTCAAGGGGTTCATCGTCGGCCTGGCCCTGACCATCATGGCCGGTCAGCTGCCCAAGCTGTTCGGAGTCCCCAAGGGCGAGGGCGACTTCTTCCGCCAGATCGGCCACCTCGTCGCGCACCTCGGTGACACCAGCGTGCCCACCCTCGTCGTGGGAGTGGCGAGCCTCGCGGCGGTCCTGGTGCTGAAGCGCTGGCTGCCGCTGGTCCCCGGCTCGTTGGTGGTGGTCCTGCTCAGCATCCTGGCCGTGTCGGTCTTCCATCTCGACGCCCACGGTGTCGAGATCGTCGGTCACATCGACTCCGGCCTGCCCGCGGTCGGCGTGCCGTCGGTGCCGCGGCGACAGGACTGGCTGCAGCTCGTCGGGCCCGCGGTCGGTCTGCTCCTGGTCGGGTACGCCGAAGCACTCGCCGCGGCCAAGACCTACGCCGCGCGCGAGGGCTACGACATCGACCCCAACCGGGAGCTGATCGGCATGGGGGCCGCGAACGTCGGTGCCGGTCTCACATCCGGCATGGTCGTCAACGGCAGCCTGTCCAAGACCGCGGTCAACGGCGGCGCCGGGGCCAAGTCCCAGGTCTCGGGCCTCACGGTCGCCGCGCTGACCGTGGTCACGCTGCTGTTCCTGACCGGTCTGTTCGAGAAGCTCCCCGAGGCCACCTTGGCGGCGGTGGTGATCGCGGCGGTGATCGAGCTGGTCGACATCCCGTCCCTGATCAGGCTGTACCGGGTCTGGACCGGCCGGCTGGGCGGCATCTACGGCTGGGCCGCCCGCGCGGACTTCCTGGCCGCGGTCGCTGCCCTGCTCGGTGTCCTCGTCTTCGACACCCTGCCCGGACTGTTCATCGGGATCGTGGTGTCGCTCCTCCTGCTGCTCTACCGCTCCTCGCGCCCCCACGTCGCGCACCTCGCCAGGGGTGAGGGCGGCGCCTGGCTCGACATCGAACGTCACCCCGACCTCGAACCGGATCCCGCCGTGGTGGTACTCCGTGTCGAGGCCGGGCTCTACTTCGCCAACGCCGACCACGTCCGCGCGGCTGTCCGCGCCGCCGTCTCGCACACGACCGTCGGAGTCGTCATCGACGCCCAGACCGCGCCGTACATCGACGTCACCGCCACCGAGATGCTCGTCCAGGTCGCCCACGACCTGGAACGCGACCACATCCAGCTCGGCATCGCCCACCCGATCGGGCAGACCCGCGACGTCCTTCGCCGTGCCGCCGACTCGCACGGCACCACCATCACGGTCTACCCGACCATCGACGAGGCCGTGGCCGGGCTGAGAACCAGCCCTCCACCAGCGACCTGACCACGGACCGGCGCTCGAGTGCCGGATCGCGACCTCCGTCGAGCGCGCACAGCCGTGTCCCGGACCCTGGCTGCACCACCCCCCGCGAGACGTGGCAGAGGGGGCGGGATTCGAACCCGCGGCTGACATCTCTGCCAGCGACCGCTTTCAAGGCGGTTCCGATCGGCCACTCCGGCACCCCTCCCAGCGCGCGAGCTCTCACGAGCGGCGGCGCGCCGGGCCGAGTCTAGGGCGTACGCGTGGTGCGGGAGCCGCTACTCCGACCCGCCGATCTCGAGCTCGACGTCGTCGTAGGCGAGGTCGTGGAGGCGCTGCCGGTGGTGCTCGATGTCGACCAGGAGCCGGCCGAGCTGGGTGGCCACCCGGTCGACGTCGGTGGCGACCAGCACCTGGTGGGAGAGGTCGTGGAGCCGCTCGAGCAGGGCGTCGCGCTCGCGGACGACGCAGGCGGCCCGAGCCGAGAGCCAGGCGTCGCGCCGATGGAGCGGCTCGGCGACGAGGAGGTCGCGGACCGGGACGAGTCGTCGCCGCACGGTCCAGCGCCACGCATCGACGTTGTCGTGGACGTGCTGAGGCCGTAGGAGATCGAGGAAGGAGTCTGTCGTCGCCGCCATGGGGGGCCTCCCTGGTGCTGGCCGACCTGTGCCGTGCCGTCCACTGTGACGCGCCGCGGGCGTCTGGGCAAGGCCTGGGACCCTCCGGTTTCGCCAGCCGGACGCCGTGCCGGTTGAATCGTGCCGTGACCGAGACCGCGCGCGACACCTCCTACCGCCTGGCCCCAGCCCTGGGGTTCCGGCTGGTGGGCCGCAGCCTCGTGACGCTCGGCGTCCTGGTCGCGGTGGTGACCGTCGTCGGGCTCCTGGTCGGCGGCGGCTGGGTGCCGGTGGGCGCCGTGGCCGTGGTCGGTCTCCTGCTCGTCGCGGCGTGGGCGTGGTGGCTGCTGCGCCGGGCCGCGGCGCTGCGCCTGACCAGCGAGGGGTACGCCGTACGGCTGCTCGCCGGCGTCGGCGAAGCCTCCGCGCCCTGGTCGGCCGTCGGCGAGGTGCTCGCCGCGAGCCCCGCGGGCGAGGCGTGCCTGGTGCTGACCCTGACCGACGGCCGGATGACCCGGCTCCCGATGGCGGCCCTGGCCGCAGATCCGGACACCGTCGCCCGCGACGTACGACGGCGCGTCCGCGACGCGCACACGTCGCCGGATCCGCGCTCCGGATCCGGCTCCGGACGCGAGCCCGGGCGATCGCCCGGCCTGATTGGGTGCCCGGCGAGCGCTGCTTGTAGCCTGTCCACGCTGTCGGGAGGCGTCGCCTAGTCCGGTTTATGGCGCCCGCCTGCTAAGCGGGTTGAGGTTCACCCCTCTCGCGGGTTCAAATCCCGCCGCCTCCGCCAGTCCACAGGCCTCGTCGCACGTCTCGACGAGGCCTGTGGCGTGCGTGCGACGCCCGGCCGGTGGGTTGCAGGAAGTTGCATTGCAAGTTTCTGACCCAACGCTCCCGTCCCGTGAGCTCGTCGGCGCCCCCACAATGGGTGTCCGGGGAAGAGTGCCGCCCAAGGGGAGGAACTGACGTGAGGATGAACGCGATGCGCAAAGTAGGTCTCATGATCGTCACAGCGGTGCTGGGCGTGGGTGTCATCGGGATCTCTGCGCCGGCCCACGCCGACACGACCTGGGGGTGCCCGACCTGCCTCCGGCCGCACGGCCACTGAGGCCCCACCCTCACCACCGAGGACCACACAGGACCACTCAGAAAGGCGGAGACTCGAGATCGGCACGGCGGCTACCCCATGAGCCGCCGTCCGGAGGCCGCCCCATCGGCCGTCTCGAGCACGAGAGCCGGGACGGGACCCACGGTCCCGTCCCGGCTCCCCGTCCGGCGCCCGTAGGACGCCGCTACTCGTCCTCGCGGCCGGAGACGCCGGCCTGGCCCATCGTGTAGCCGAGCTGGAAGCGGGTCTCCGCGTCGTACTCCTCCTTGAGGTCCGCGACGTAGGCCGCGAAGGTGCGCGCGCTGACCCCGAGCCGCTTGGCGCTGACCGGGTCGGAGTGGCCCTCGATCAGCATCCGGATCGTCATCGCGCGTTGCTCCTTGGCGATGTCGTTCATCATGGTGCGGCCGGTGTTGCTGAAGGCCCGCGCGCGCTCCCACGCGCGCTCGAAGACGTCGACCAGGTAGGTGACGAGCCCGGGCTCGCGGATCGCGATCGCGATGCTCAGGTCGGGGGCACCCGGGATGATCGCCAGTCGCCGGTCGATGACGATCATCCGGTTGAAGAACTCGTCGAGGGTCCGCACCTCGGCGCCGTGGGCGGTGACCTCGGCCACCCACTTGCGCGTCGGGGCGTGGCGGCGCGCACTGTGCTGGTAGAGCGTCCGCATCGTCACCCCGCGGTCGAGCGCCGCGATCTCGCGCTGGGCCGCGACCGAGAGCCGCGCGGCCACCGACTGCGGCGCGCTGTCGCGGGCGGCCTGCGGCTGGGCGGTCAACAGCTCGACCTCGGCCTCCCGGACGGCGCCCTCGATGAACGTCGCGATGGCGGCGTCGTGGAACTCCGAGATCGGGCCACGTGCCGACGACGGCGAGCGTCGCCACGACTGGGACAGCTGACCGAAGGCTCGAGCCCACTCCGACGACTCCGTGAGGAGCTCGGCCCCCTCCTGGCTCATCGGGCTGACCACGTGCGACGACACGGTCGCGGGGTCGACGGGCACGTAGTGCCCGGCCGAGCGGTCGTGGACCAGGAGGTTGAGCGAGACCAGGAGGTCGAGCGCCGGCCTCAGGGCGCCACCCGTCGCGATCCGCGGGTCCTGGTCCGGGAGACCGCCGCTGACGGCGGCTTCTTCGTAGAGCTGTGTCGCCGCGGTCTCGAAGAGCACGCGCTCCTCAGGGCCGAGCTCGGTCACCGTTCACCTTCTCGGGTCCGCCCATCCTCGCATGGTCGCACATACCGGGCGTACGTCGTCACGGAGTCGTGCAGACGTGCGGAGACGTGCGACGGCCGGGCCGCGCCCCCGAGTCAGTCCCCCAGGCGCGCCTTCAGGTCGTCGAGCTCGGTCCAGAGCACGGTCGGCAGCTGCTCACCGAACTTCTCGAACCACTCCTGGATCTGCGGGAGCTCGCGCTTCCACTCCTCGGGGTCGACCGCGAGGGCCTGGCGCACCTGGTCCTCGGTGAGGTCGAGGCCGTCGACGTCGAGGGCGCCCGGCGCCGGCACCAGGCCGATCGGGGTCTCGACGGCCGCAGCGGTGCCCTCGAGTCGCTCGATCACCCACTTGAGGACCCGGCTGTTCTCGCCGAAGCCCGGCCACAGGAACTTGTTGTCCTGGTCGCGACGGAACCAGTTGACGTAGTAGATCTTCGGGAGCTTGGACGCGTCGTTGTCCTTGCCCATCGTGATCCAGTGGTTGATGTAGTCACCGGCGTGGTAGCCGATGAAGGGCAGCATCGCCATCGGGTCGCGGCGGACCACACCGACCTGGCCGACCGCGGCGGCCGTGGTCTCCGAGCTCAGCGTGGCCCCCATGAAGGTGCCGTGGGTCCAGTCGCGGGCCTCGGTCACCAGCGGGATCGTCGTGGGACGACGGCCACCGAAGAGGATGGCGTCGATCGGGACACCGCGCGGGTCGTCGTACTCCGGGGCGAGGATCGGGCACTGCTTGATGGGCGTGCAGTAGCGGCTGTTGGGGTGGCTCGACAGCTCGCCGCTGTCGGGGGTCCAGGGCTCGCCCTTCCAGCTGGTCGCGTGGGCCGGGGTGTTCTCCAGGCCCTCCCACCAGACGTCACCGTCGTCGGTGAGCGCGACGTTGGTGAACACCGAGTTGCCCTGGTTGATGGTCCGCATCGCGTTGGGGTTGGTGTGCTCGTTGGTGCCCGGAGCCACGCCGAAGAAGCCGTACTCGGGGTTGACCGCCCACAGCCGGCCGTCCTCACCGATCCGCATCCAGGCGATGTCGTCACCGACCGACTCGACCTTCCAGCCCGGCACGGTCGGCTCGAGCATGGCGAGGTTGGTCTTGCCGCACGCGCTCGGGAAGGCCGCGGCGACGTACTTGGTCACGCCCTCGGGGCTGGTCAGCTTGAGGATCAGCATGTGCTCGGCCATCCAGCCCTCGTCGCGGGCGATGGCGCTGGCGATCCGCAGCGCGTAGCACTTCTTGCCGAGCAGGGCGTTGCCGCCGTAGCCGGAGCCGAACGACCAGATCGCCCGCTCCTCGGGGAACTGCACGATGTACTTGGTGTCGTTGCAGGGCCACGAGACGTCGGCCTGGCCGTCGGCCAGCGGCGCGCCGACCGAGTGGACGCACTGCACGAAGGAGGCGTCGAGCTCCTCCATCTTGCGGAGCACCTCGGAGCCCATCCGCGCCATCACGCGCATCGAGACGGTGACGTAGGCGGAGTCGGTGATCTCGACCCCGAACATCGGCTTCTCGGCGTCGAGGTGGCCCATCACGAACGGGACGACGTACATCGTCCGCCCCGTCATGCAGCCGGCGTAGAGGCCGCGCATGATGGTCTTCATCTCGTCGGGGGCCATCCAGTTGTTGGTCGGCCCGGCGTCCTTCTCCTCGACCGAGCAGATGAAGGTCCGGTCCTCGACCCGCGCGACGTCCGAGGGATCGGAGGCGCAGTGGAAGGAGTTCGGCTTCTTGGCGGGGTCGAGCTGGGTGAAGGTGCCCGCGGCGACCAGGGCGTCGGTGAGCTCGGTCCACTCCTCGTCGGAGCCCGTGCACCAGTGGATGCGGTCGGGAGTGGTCAGCGCGGCGACCTCGTTGACGAAGTCGAGGACGCCCTGGTGAGTGGTGGGCGTCGCGTCGGAGCCGTCGCCGGCGGTGGGTCGGGTCTGCGTGTCGGCAGTCATGTGCGTATGTCCCTCTCGTACGTCGCAGTGGCCCCGTTGCCTGTCGGCTCCGGTTCTGGGCCACCGGTCCGTCTTTCGACGGGGTGAACGTGAAGTTGTCGCGATCGGCCGGCGTCGTTGTCGCCCGACTGGTGGGCCGGACGTTACCGGTGTCAGGAGTCCTGACATATTGGATCGATCAAGGCTCAGTGGCCCCGGTCACACCCGACCCGACCCACGCCCGCGAGTCCCGGCGAGGCCCTCGTGACGCCCTCGGGGCACGGATTCGGCGGCGTCCGGCGGGTCGGCTATCCTCGTCCAGTCCTCGTCGGGGCTTCCACCCGGCGGGGGCATGCGCCCGTAGCTCAACGGATAGAGCATCTGACTACGGATCAGAAGGTTTGGGGTTCGAATCCCTACGGGCGCGCAGACGCCGGAAATTTGACCTCGCCGGTCGAGCACCGCTTAACCTCGCTCGGGTGCCCCCCACACATCGCAAGGTCCCTGCCCTTCTCGGCGGTCTGCTCCTGGTCACCGCCGTCCTCGTCGCCACGGCCGTCTCGACGCCGCGCAGCGCGCCGGCCACGCGCCCGGTTGCCGCGCGCGGGTGCCTGGGCTACTGCACGCACCCGACGAACGCCGGCAAGGTGTTCCGCTGGGGCTACGCGCACTGGGACCAGGAGTTCGTGACCCCGCTCTCGCACTGGCGGTCCAACCGCCACCACGCCCTGAGCCTGCGGCACGGGATGCTGACCATCTGGGCCGGCCGGCACTCCGGCACGGTCAAGGCGTGGCCGACCAACCAGGCGGCCCGCACCGGCCGCTGGGAGGCCCGGGTCCGTGCCGTCAACCGGGGCGGCAGCGGCAGTCGCTACCACCTGACCTGGGAGCTGGTGCCTGCCGGCGGTGACGATCGCTGCGGAGCCAACGCGATCGTGATGGCGAAGTACAAGGCGGGCGATCGGCGCGTGACCGGCAGCGTCCGGACCCTGCCCCACACCTCCTTCACCTACTCGCGCGCCCGCGACCTGCGCAGCCGCGCGTGGCACACCTACGCCGTGGAGATCACCAAGCGGCACATCTCGTGGTTCGTGGACACCCGGGTCGTGCGGACCGAGAGACGTCCCGCGGCGAGGTCGGGGCTCCGCTACCGACCGCAGCTGGTGCTGCAGGCCCGGCACGGCAAGCCGATGCGGGCCGCATGGATCCAGGCGGACTGGCTGCGCTACTACACCCTCCAGCGCCACAACGCGCGGTCGATCAAGGCGCCGAAGATGCACAAGACCACCTACCTCCACGGCTGCTGAGGTCCCGCTCCCGAGCCCGCTGAACGCAAAGTTCTGCCATTCCGCCCTCCCGGGCCGGCGGTTCGCCCGACACTGGGCGGGTGTCCCCCCGACCGCTCCTCCGGCGACTCTCCAGCCGAGCCCTCGGCGCCACGCTCGCCGGCGGCGCGCTCGCCGTGGCCGCGCTCGCCGTACCCCACGCCACCGCGCGTACGACGGGTGCCGAGCCGCGGGTGACCGACTTCCCGAGCACCTGCCTCGGGTACTGCCACCACCCCACCAACGCCGCTTCGGTGTTCAAGTGGGGCAGCCCCGGATGGGACCAGGAGTTCGTGACCGGCTCCGTGAGCTCCACCTGGGCCTCCAACGGCGCGGGCACGGTCGGTCAGCAGAACGGCATGCTCACCATCCAGGCCGCTCCCGACTCCGGCACGATCGCGGTCTGGCCGAAGGCCAAGGCCGCCAGGGCCGCCACCGGGCGCTGGGAGGCGCGCATCCGTGCCGTCGAGAAGTCCACGACCGGCACGCCGTACCGCTTCACCTGGGAGCTGGTCCCGGTCGGCGGCGACGACAGCTGTGGGGCGAACCGGATCGTGCTCGGCTCCTACGTGCCGGGCGACCAGCGCGCGCGGGGCTCGGTCAACACCCTTCCCGACCACAGCTTCACCTACTCGCGGGCGCGCGACCTGCGTTCGCGGGCCTGGCACACCTACGCCGTCGAGATCACGCACGACCACATCTCGTGGTTCGTGGACACGAAGGTGATGCGGACCGAGACCCGACCGGATGCCCTCTCCGGCGTGAAGTACCGGCCCGAGCTGGTCATGGAAGCGGTGCCGGACGCCGTGATGCGGGTCTCGTGGTTCCAGGCCGACTGGGTCCGCGGCTACACCCTCGAGCGCAAGAACCAGAAGTCGATCGTGGCTCCGGAGATGCACGAGACGACCACCACCAGCACCTGCTGAGTCGCCGGGTCAGTGACTGTCGAAGACCTCGCAGCGGCCGTCGCGCCAGACCACGACGCCGCGACGACCGGGGCGCCCGCGCAGCCAGGTGAGTGCCTCGTCGCCCATCGCGTAGGCCGTGGTGGCGTCGATGTCGGCCCGGGTGAGGTCGTCGGCGAGGACCGTGACCGAGGCGACGGAGCCGGGCAGGTCGCCGGTCCGGGCGTCGGTGATGTGCTCGCCCCGGTGGGCCGTACCGGACGTCGCGACCGCGCCGCGCCGGACCTCGACGGTGGCGAGGAGCTGCTGGGCGTCGAAGGGGTCCTCGATGCCGACCCGCCAAGCGGGCCGGGCGTCGTCGCCGACATGGCAGACCAGGTCGCCTCCCGCGGAGAGGCAGAGGTCCGTGTCGGGCAGCGCCCGGAGGTGGGCAGAGGCGCGCTGCACCGCCCAGCCCTTGACGACCCCGCTCGGGTCGAGGATCGGTACGCCGTCGGGCCCGGGCCGTCGTACGTCGAAGGCGCCGCCGGACTCGACCCGCGCCTGCTCGCCGAGCGCGAGCACCTCGTGCACCTCGGCCGGACAGTCGGCGAGGTCGATCTCTCCGCGGTCGAGCCGGGTGATCACGGAGTCCTGGCGGTAGGTGCTGAACACCCGGTCGACCTCGCTCAGCTCGGCGACGCAGCGCTCCCACGCCTCGCGCGCGAGCCCGTCGTCGGCGTGCCGACCGCGCAGGGCCAGGGAGACGGGCATCCCCATCAGGTGCGCGACGTAGCGCTGCGTCGGCTGCCGGGTCACGGTCACAGGCTCGCCTTGTCGAGCGCGCTCTGCAGCGACTGGATGTAGCCGGTGCTGGTGTAGGTCGCCCCGCTGACCATGTCGATGTTCGCGTTCTGGTTGGCGAGGGTCTCCCGGATCAGGATCGGCAGGGAGTAGTCGGCGATCTCGACGTCGCGGCCGTTGCCGTTCGGGTACTGCAGGATGCTCACCTTCGTGATCGACGCCTTCTTGACCGTGAGCTGCACCTGGACCGGCCCCCACCGCGTCTGGGCGACCGAGCCGGTGACCGTCTTGGCGGCCGAGCTCGTGGACCCGGAGTCGTGGCCCGTGCTGTTGCCCGTGCTGTTGCCCGTGCTGTTGCCGGAGCTGTTGCTGTCTCCCGAACCGGAGCCGCTGCCCGACTTCGTCCCCGAGGCGCTGCCCGAGATGGTCGCGGCGGGCGTGCTCGAGGTGCCTCGTTGCGAGGCGTCGAAGCCGAACAGCAGCACGACGGCCGACACGGTGCTCAGCACCCAGTAGGAGATGCGCTTCACGGGGTCACCAGCCGAAGGTCTCGAGGTGGAGCCGGTCCTCGGGGAGGCCGGCAGCGATCAGGGTGGTGCGCACCAGGGCGGTCCAGCGCTCGGGGCCGCAGACGAACACGTCGCGCTCGGCGATGTCGGGCACCCACCGGAGCAGGGCGGTCACGTCGTCCACCCGCTCGTCGACCCCGCGCGGGAGCCAGGAGCCGTCGTACCGGCGCGGGCCGGGCAGGTTGAGCACGGCCAGGCCCCGTTCCCGCTCGAGCACGCCGAGCTCCTCCACGAAGAGGGGCTCGGTGGTCCAGCGGTGGATCATCAGGCAGTCGCCCGGGCCGCCGTCCAGCCCCTCGGCGAGGGCCCGGAGCGGGGTGATCCCGACCCCGGCGCCGATCAGGGCCACGCCGCGGCGGGACCGGGCACGCGGGCTGAGCCGGCCGAACGGTCCCTCGAAGATCGCGCGGGTGCCGGGGCGCAGGCCGAACGCGGCGGCGCTGCCGTCGCCGGCGGCCTGCACCGTGATCCGGAGGCTGCGACCGTCGGGGGCCGAGGACAGGGAGTAGGGGTTGGCGCGGGTCCAGCCGGGCCGTCCCAGGAAGCGCCAGGTGAAGAACTGACCGGGCTCCACCCGCAGCCGGTGCAGGCGCCGGCCGGTCAGGTAGACCGACACGACGTCGTCCGTCTCGCGGACCACCGAGGTGACCTCGAGGCGGTGCCACAGGTTGCGCCACACCGGCAGGCCGACCCGCCAGACGAGGACCGAGCCGGCGGCCACGGCCCAGGCCGTCCACCAGAAGAACGTGCGGCCGGGAGAGGACAGGAACTGCTGGCCGGTCCACAGCTGGTGGGGCAGCGCCAGGCCGACGCCGAGGTAGGCGTACAGGTGCAGCAGGTGCCACGACTCGTAGCGGAGCCGCCGACGGGCCAGCTTGATGCTCGTGAACACGACCAGGACGAGGCACACGGTCCCGCCGGCGGCCAGCAGCATGCCGCGATAGGTCGTGACCAGGCTCCACAGCGTGGCCGGGGTCTGCCCGAGCCTCCCGCCGGCGTACCCCCACGTGATCGCGACGATGTGGACCACCATCAGGTCGAACGACGTGAAGCCCACCAGTCGGTGCAGGTGCGCGAGGCGGTCCTGTCCGTACGCCGCCTCGAGGCGCGGGACACGGGCCATCAGCACGACCTGGGCGAGCAGCAGCACGGACGCCACCAGCCCGGTGAGGCGGCCGAGCGAGTCGAGCCCCGTCACCCAGCCACCGAGGTCGCGGATGCCGCCGTCGACGTCCCACCAGTAGGCGACCAGCAGCAGGCTCAGCCACAGCGTGGACGTGGCGAGCAGGCGCACGGTCGCGTCGGCCGCCGCGCGGCGCCCCACCGGGGCGGCGCGGCGCCTCCGACGCGGTGGTGCGGCGGGCACGTCGCGGGAGAGCACGCTCATCCGGCCCCGCTGCCGGCGCCGCCGTCGGGGCTGCCGTCGGGCCCCCCGTCGGTGTCGCCGTCGGGTGGGCCGAACTGGCCGTGGTCCTCGTCGTCTCGACCGCCCTGACCGGGGAAGCCCTCACCCGGGGTGAACCCGCTGGGCGGCCCCTGCCGGGTGGTCCCCGCGTCCTGGCCGCTGGAGCCGGCGGTGGCCGCGCCGACCGCGTAGCCCCCCGCTCCCGCGGCGAGGACCAGGACCGCTGCGCCGGCGGCGAGCATCCCCGTACGGCGTCCGGCGGCACGAGGGCGCGCGTCACGCCCGGCACTCGCAGCGGCTGGCGGCACGGGTGCCCAGCCGTACCCCTGGGCGACAGGCTCGGCCGTCGTCCGGGCGACCGATGCCTCGGGCGCTGCCTCCACCGGTGCTGCCGGCACGGGTGCGTCGACCGGCGGCGGGGTCGCCGCCGCACCCACCGGGGTCACCGGCGCGGTGTCGTCGTCGGTGGGCTCCCACCGGTTGCCGCTGGGGGTGTCGGTCATGCCTGAAGTGTCCGCTGTCCGGCTGGCGGTCGGGTGGGAGTCGGCTGTGTGCTTCCTGTGAACCGTGGTCACCCTTTGCGGTGAAGGGCGGCCGGTACGGCGTACGGAACAATCCGCCGCATGTCCGCGCCCAGCCGGTTCTCGCCGCCCACCGACCGTTCGCTGGGCAGGACCGTGGTCGAGCTGGTCGTCACCCTGGCCGTGTCGACCGGCGTGCTGGTGGGCGTCGGCTGGCTGATCACCCACCCCCTGAAGAGCACGATGGCGCACGAGAGCGCGGTCAACCGGTGGTTCGCCGACCAGCGCACGAGCGGCTTGACGAGCCTCGCGGACGCCGGCACGTTCATCGGCCAGACGCTCACCGGTGGCGTGGCACTCGCCGTGCTCGGCGTGGTCTTCGCGCTGTGGAAGCGCACCTGGTGGCCGCTGGTGTTCGTCGCCGTACTCGACGCCGGGCTCGGCCTCTTCTACCTGGCCGGGACGTCGCTCGACCCCCGGCAGCGCCCGCCGGTGCACATCCTGCAGTCGGGTCTGGTGGCCGACCACAGCTTCCCGTCGGGCCACACCGGGACGGCGGTCGGTATCGCGGCCGCGGCCGCGGCACTGCTCTGGGCCTACACCCGGCTCCCGGCGGCGCTGCTCGTGGTCCTGGTCGTGATCCCGCTGTGGACCATGCTCGCGCGGCTCTACGTCGGTGCCCACCACGTCAGCGACGTACTCACGGCGCTCGTCGTCGCGTCGTTCTGGATCTGGACCTGCGCCCGGCTCCTGCTGCCGGCGCGGGCCGTGAGCCCCGCCCGCGACCGGAGCAGTGCGGGCGTGCCCGCAACGGCGTAGCCTCGACGCACAACATCGGGCCCTCGGGGGCCGCCCGGGGGACAGTCCGCTCGGGAGTCAGCATGTCCGTACGCCGTTTCGTCCTGCCCCTGCTCGTCTGCCTGGCCGCGTCGCTCGCCACCGCCGCGCCCGCTGCCGCCCACCGTGGCCATCCGTCGCCGCCGGCGCACGCCCGCTGCGTGCCCGTGGCTGCATCCGGCGTCGGCCAGGACCTCGGCGGCGGGCAGACCACGGCCACCATCTCGGTGGCGGGTGTCGAGGTGGGCACCACCGCGGCCGCGTTCACGATCACCGGCGTGGACGTGAACATCGCGTCGTTCACGGGGCCGATCGTCTTCACCGGGCTGGGGGGCACTCTCACCGCCCAGGTCACCGGCACCCTCGACGTGACCACGGGCGTCTTCGGCTCGACGTCCACGAGCGTGACCGGGACCGGTCTGCTGCGGCGGGTGACGGGCGACCTGACGTTCACCGGCACCGAGGACCTGGCGACCGGAGCCTTCACCGAGTCGATCCGGGGACAGCTCTGCCTCGCGCACGGCCACCTTCGCTCGCTCTGACCACGCCGGGCTTCGTCGGTCGAGCGGGTCGGTTCGTCGGTCGAGCGGAGTCGGTTTGTCGGTCGAGCGGAGTCGAGGCCCCAGGTCCGCGTTCGTCGGTCGAGGGGGGTCCGTTCGTCGGTCGAGCGGCGTCGGTTTGTCGGTCGAGCGGGTCCGCTCGTCGGTCGAGCGAAGTCGAGACCCGGGTCCGCGTTCGTCGGTCGAGCGGAGTCGAGACCCCTCTACCGCGGCGGCTACTCGTGTTCGTGTTCGTGTTTGTCGGTACGGCGGTTCTGCTGGTGTCGGCCGGTGACGAAGACGAGGGGTGTGGTGGCGGTGGGTGGTGGGTTGCGGTGCCTCCGCCCGTCCGCTCCCGTCGCGCCGTTGGCCTGGGGTGCTCGCTGGGGTGGCGGTCTTTTCCTCTTGTGGACGGTAAACGGGCTCTGAAAGTATTTTCTGTGGATTATCTCGAATTGCGGGATAAACCCTGTGGATATCACGTCCGAATGTCGGTGGTGCCTGATTCGCCTTCCGTATGTCGATCTCGGAACCCGCCCCCGGACCGCCCGCCGCACCGCCGGCCCGGTGGTGGTGCTGGCCGACGTGGTCGCGGCGGTCCGGGACCTGGCCCAGGCCCTGTGGTCGGCGACGCTCCGACGAGGAGCTGGTCGAGGTCGTGGGCCTGGTCCAGCAGGCCACCTCGGCCCTGGCCGCGGTCGAGGCGGGGGCGGTGGTCGAGGCCGACACCCGGAACCTGGCCCAGACACGCTGGGGTACGGGTCGACCGGGGACTGGGTCACCCACCTGGCCGGACTCCGCAAGGGCGAGGGCAAACGCCGGGTCAGGCACGCGCACGCGCTGTGCGGTCCGCTGGCCCGCACCCGGGAAGCCCTGGTGGCCGGGACGGTCTCGCCGGCCCAGGCCGAGGTGATCGTCACCGCGGTCGACGACCTGCCGCCCCAGGAGTGGACCCGCCGGCGGGGGGAGAAGCTCATGCTCCACCACGCCCAGTGCCTGGATGCCACCGACCTGGCCCGGGCCGGTCGACACCTGGTCGAGGTGGTCGACCCCGACGCCACCGACCGCAGACTCGAAGCGGCCCTGGACCGCGAGGAACGCGCCGCACACCTGGACCGACACCTCTCGATCCACCCCGACCGGGCCGGCGGGATCCGGATCCGCGGCCGCGGCACCGCCGAGGACGGCGCCCTCCTCCACGCCGCCCTCCTCCCCCTCACCCGCCCCACACCCACCAGGCGGACGCCGACGTGGACGAGACGACCGGGAAGCCCGTGACCACGCCGGGAACTCCCGGGACCCGCGAGACCACGGCGCCCGGCTCTGGGACGCCCTGATCACCCTGGCCCAACACGCCCTCGACACCGGCCGGGTCCCCGACTCCCACGCCGTCCCCGCCCGGCTCCTGGTCACCCTCGACCACCAGAGCCTCAAAGACGGACTCGAAGCTCGTGGGGTCCACACGCGCGTCGGGACCACCGCCGATGGCACCGAGCTCCCACCCGGGGTGCTGCGCCGGCTGGCCTGCGACGCCGAGATCATCCCCGCCGTCTACGGCAGCCACGGCGAGGTCCTCGACGTCGGCCGGCTCCGCCGCCTGGTCACCCCCGCGATCTGGACCGCCCTGATCCTGCGTGACCGACACTGCACCTTCCCCGCCTGCACCCGCCCCCCGGTCATGTGCCACGCCCACCACCTCACCCACTGGGCCGACGGCGGCAAAACCGCGCTGCACAATCTCGCGTTGCTGTGCGGCCACCACCACCGCCTCATCCACCATTCGCCCTGGGACATCCGACTCAACCCTCACGACCGAAGACCCGAATTCAAACCACCACCGAGACCCGATATCGAACCCGAGTGGATCAGATATCGATCCCGACGCGAATAGCGCGGTCCCTCACCGGGGTTCGAGCCGCCGCGGCACCACGCCCAGCAGCGTCGTCAGGACGACGGCTAGCGCCGCTCCCGCCACCAGTCCGGCCGTCCAGCTGACGACCACCGAGAAGATCAGCACCGACGTGCCGACGATCAGCAGGGCCACGGCGGCGATCACCACCTGGCTGAGCACCTGCCCGGTCTCGACGACCCGGTCCTTGACGTGGTCGCGGAACACGCGGCGGTGCAGCATGATCGGCGTCAGGTTGAGGCCGACGGCGGTGCCGGCGAGCAGCACGAGGGCGAGGTAGAGCCACTTCTGGGCGTCGTCCAGGCCGTCGAAGACCTGAGTGAACGGCAGCGTGAGCAGAAAGCCGGACAGCAGCTGGATCCCGGTCTGGACGACGCGTAGCTCCTGGAGCAGCTCGTCCCAGTTCCGGTCGAGCCGCTCGTCCTCGGACTCGTCGCGGTCGTCCGACGCAGCCATCTCGAGGTCAGCGAGCGTCGTTCGCCAGGTCGTCGCCCACCATCCGCGACCGGTCCGGCTGGAAGCCGTGGTCGATGCCCCACAGGATCGCGCGGGAGCGCGAGGTCACGCCGATCTTGCGGTAGGCCGAACGGATGTAGGACTTGATGGAGTTGATCGACAGCATCGTGGTCTCGACGATGTCGTTGTTGGAGTAGCCCTGGGTGATCAGCGACAGCACCTCCGACTCGCGCGCCGTCAGCCCCTCCTCGCGACCGGGCCAGTCTCCGCCCACCAGCGGCCCGCGCCCGGAGTCATGGAGCCGGACGGGGTCACCGGCGTGCACGTGCTCGAGCGCGTCGACGAGGTCGGCGGCGGCGAGCCGCTTGCTGATGTAGGCCGAGATGCCGGGGACGCGGGTCTGTCCGACCGAGGGATCGTCTGCGCTCCACGTGTAGACCACGACCTTGCCGATCCGCGGGTCGGAGACCAGCCGCGAGATGCGCTCGCGGTCGCGGAAGCTCTGGGCGAAGGTGTCGAACAACGCGATGTCCACCTCGGAGCTCGGGTGCGCGTTGGCGTCGACCTCGACGACCTCTATGCGGTCGCTGTAGGACCGCAGCATGGAGGCGAGGCCGTGGACGACGACCTCGTAGTCGTTGACGATCGCGAGCCTGATGGTCACGTGGCGAAGCGTAGGCCCTCCCTCACGTCGTACGTCGTCACCCCAACGGGTGTGGCACCTGGTCCGCGGTCGGGAGAGGGTCCGAGACGACAAACCTACGACGGGAAAGGGGTGGTTCCCAATGGCCATTCTCGGCCTGATTCTTCTGATCATCGGTCTGGTCGCCAACATCGGCATCCTGACGATCATCGGCGCGATCCTGTTGGTGGTCGGGCTGATCCTGAACTTCGTGCCGATCGGCGGCACGCGGCGCAGGTACTACTGACCGACCCCACCTTCGGCAGCCCCCGTCCCGGTCCGCCGGGACGGGGGCTGCCGTGCGTACGGCGGCGCCCGGCGTCCGCGGTCGCGCATAGGCTCCGCCCGTGAGCCTCCACCTGCATCGCGCCCTCCGGGCCGACGCGCTGGCCGACGGTCTGGGCAGGCTCCTGGCCACGCCGCTCCCCGACCCGTTCGCGAGCGAGCTGGTCGTGGTCCCGGCGCGGGGGATGGAGCGGTGGCTCTCCCAGCGGTTGTCCCACGTGCTCGGCGCCGGCCCCCACGGCGACGGGGTGTGCGCCGCCGTTGCCTTCCGCTCGCCCGGGTCGCTGGTCGCCGAGATCACCGGCGCCCGCGACGACGACCCATGGGCTCCCGACGCGCTGTCCTGGCCCCTGCTCGACGTGATCGACGCGAGCCTCGACCAGCCGTGGGCCACCACCCTGGCGCGACACCTCGGGCACGGACGCGCCGGCGACGAGGCCGACCTGCGGATGGGGAGGCGGTTCTCGGTGGCCCGTCGCCTCGCCCGGCTGTTCGCGTCGTACGCCGGTCAGCGGCCGTCGCTGGTGGCCGACTGGTCCGCCGGCCGTGACACCGACGGCTGCGGCCGCACGCTCGACGATGACCTCACCTGGCAGCCCGAGCTCTGGCGACGGCTGACCGACCGGGTCGACGGCCCCACGCCGCTCGAGCGCCACGCCGACACGGTCGCCCGCCTCCGCGAGGATCCCGAGGCCTTCGACCTGCCGGTCCGGCTGTCCCTGTTCGGCCACACCCGGCTGTCGGTCACCGAGATCGAGCTCCTCGACGCGCTTGCGGCCGAACGCGACGTCCACATCTGGCTGCCCACCCCTCACCCGCGCTCTGGCAGACCCTCACCGGTCCGGGTGGCGCGGTCGACCGGGCCACCGACGACAGCCATCAGCGCGTGCGCCACCCGCTTCTGTCGAGCCTCGGCCGCGACACCCGCGAGCTCCAGCGCGCCCTGTCGGCGGCGACGATCGCCTCCGACGACGAGCTACCGACATCGCTGCTCGCCCCGACCCTGCTCGGCCAGCTCCAGAGCGACCTCGCCGCCGATCTCGCTCGTCCGGCCGGGCGGGTGCTCGCCGACGGCGATCGGTCGGTCCAGGTGCATGCCTGCCACGGTGTCGCCCGGCAGGTCGACGTGCTCCGCGAGGTGCTGCTCGGGCCGCTGGCCGACGACCCGACGCTCCAGCCGCGCGACGTGCTGGTGATGTGCCCCGACATTCCAGACCTGTGCGCCGCTGATCGAGGCCGGGTTCGGGCTCGGCGACGTCGTCGGAGCGGCCGGCCATCCGGCCGACCGGCTGCGGGTCCGCCTCGCCGACCGCGCGCCCGGCCAGACCAACCCGCTGCTCGCGGTGGCCACCGCACTCCTCGACCTGGCGGGCGGCCGGCACCGGCGACGCAGGTGCTCGACCTGGCCCGGGCCGAGCCGTTCGTCGGAGGTCGGCTTCGGCGACGACGACCTCGACCAGCTCGACACGTGGGCGCGCGAGTCCGGCGTGCGGTGGGCTTCGACGCCGAGCACCGCGGCGAGTTCGGCCTCGCCGACTACGTCGCGGACACTTGGGAGTTCGGGCTCGACCGGCTGCTCACCGGCGTCGCACTCTCCGACGACTCCTCGGCGTGGCTCGACCGCGCGCTGCCGTTGGACGACGTCGGGAGCGCGAGGTCGATCTGGTCGGCCGCCTGACCGAGTCGTCGAGCGGCTGCGCGACGTCACCGACCGGCTCACCGGCACCCGGCCCCTGGAGCACTGGCTCGCGGCCCTCGACGACGCCGTCGAGTCGCTGACCGCGGTCGCGCCGAGCGACGGATGGCAGTCGGCCAGGTGCAGCGCGAGCTCGGCCGGGTCCGCCGGGCGGCCTCCGACCTCGGACAGGTCGAGCTGAGGCTGCCCGACGTACGCGCGCTGCTGTCGGACCGGCTGGCCGGACGCCCGACCCGCGCGAACTTCCGGACCGGGACGCTGACCGTCTGCACCATGGTGCCGATGCGGTCGGTGCCCCGCCGGGTCGGCTGTCTGCTCCTCGGGCTCGACGACGGGGTCTTCCCGCGGCAGGGCG
>CAWCPG010000046.1:0-12303 GCA_963797325.1 uncultured Actinomycetota bacterium | reverse complement strand
AAAATCGGGAGTCCGCCGGGCTGGTGAAGAACCGGTTGGGCCTGACCGTCCGCACGATCGTGCGCTTCTACACGCCCTGGGTGGTTGCGAACATCATCTGCCTGCTGGTGACGGCCGCCGGCGTCATCGCGTTCCTGAGCTACCGCCACGACGTACCGGAGTGGGCGGCCGGAGGCCTGGTCCTGGCCGCTCTCGGCGTGCTCGGTCTCTTCCTCTCGGTCGCGGTGCAGACGGCGGCCGTCGCGTACCTGAACACGCTGCTCTACCGCCATGCCACCGGCCGGCCGACGCCGGGCGTCGACGCCAGCGACCTGCCGGCGCTCATGCCCGCGCACCCGACGCCGCCGCCGCTACCCGGTGTGACGCAGAGGTTGTCACCGCCGAACCGCCCGCATGCGGGTAGCGACACCACCGCACCGGTCGGGTGTACGACCTAGGCTCGGGGGCGTGCCGAGACTCGCCACCATCCACGTCGCGAAGGCGAGACGGCTGCCGATGCGGGCGATCGAGCGGGCGATGGTGGAGGCCGGGCAGGGGATCGTCGGCGACCGCTACCACGGGACCAGGCACCGCCACGTCACCGTGCAGAGTGCGCAGGCGCTGCGCGAGGCAGCAACGGTGTACGGCGCCGACGTCCCAGCAGAGCTCACGCGACGCAACCTGACCATCGAAGAGGGAGACGTCCCAACGACGCCGGGAGCCCTGATCCGGATCGGCGACGTCGTCCTCGAGGTGGTCCGGGTCGCCGCGCCGTGCAAGCTGCTCGACGACACGATCGGCCGCGGCGCCCAGGAGGCGCTACGACGGCGCGGAGGCTCCGTGTGCCGGGTCCTCGAGGGTGGCGGGATCGCGGTGGGCGACCCCGTCGACCTGGGTGCCGGTCCCGGGTGGAGGCGAGAGGTCGCCCCGCCGACAGCTGGTCACCACCGGAGGGTCCGGCTTCCCTGATGCCCCGGCTGCACGCGCTCGAGCTGGTGCCCGACGCGGACGGTGACGCCGCCGTACGCCGGGACTGGCGGGCCCTCCACGACGCCGGGCTCGCCTCGCAGCTCGACCATCCGGCGCCCACGAACACCCCCCACGTGACGGTGCTGGCCCTGCCGGCGATCGACCGTGTCGTCGAGTCGCGGGCCACAGACCTGCTCGGGTCGCTCCTGCCATCGGCGGTGCGCAGCTCGGGCCTGGCCGTGCTCGGCGGCACCAAGGTCACCCTCGTCCGGCTGCTCGACGTCCCCGGATCGCTCACCAGGGCGGTCCTCGACCTGCGCGACGATGCGGGCGGCGAGCGCCACCCGGGCTGGCTTCCCCACGTCACGCTCGCGCGCCGGATGCCACGAGACCAGGTGCAACGGGCGATCGACGTCCTCGGCTACGACGACCTGGAGCTCACCCTGACCACGCTGCGCCGCTGGGACCCGGAGCGGCACGAGGTGCGCGCGATCTGACGCCGGTCAGGACCGCGCGACGAGCTCGGCGTACGCGCCCCGCGCCAGTTGCTCGCTGCTCGTGCCGAGCACGCTGCGTAGGAGATGCGGAGTGGCGAGGTCCCGGTCGTAGTGGAGGTCGCCGTCCCCCTCGGCGGCGAACGCCTGGAGCAGGTCCACCAGCTTGGCCGTGCCGTAGCGCTCGACGAGGTAGGAGACGAGCGCCTGGCCCTCGAGGTAGTTCAGCTGAACGTGGTCCAGGTAGTAGTCGGAGCTGATCGGCAGGCGTGGCGGCAGCGACCGACGGTGGATTCGCCTGGCCACCGCGGCACTCGCCAGTCCCCCGTGCCCGTGCCAGCCGACGTACTCGGCGGACCCTTCGGTGAGCCAGGTGGGCAGGTAGCGGAGATAGGTCTGCATGGCCAGGTGGGTCAGCTCGTGGGTGAGCACGATCGGGTCGTCGACGGCCTGGTCGACGTAGGCCGGGCTGAGCACCATCCGCCAGTGCGAGGAGGTGCCGTCGGCGGTGTGCAGGGGAAACGCCGCCGCCTCGGCGTCCGGTCCGGTGAACGCCTTGAACCCCCGCGCGTGACTGGTCGCCAGGACGACGGTCGGGCTGTCGTTGGTGACCCCGAGCAGCATGCCGCTGGCCGTCGCGGCCCGGTGGCAGAGGGCGACCAGACGGTGCGCGAGCGCCAGCCGGCCACGGTCGACGACCGCGAGGTAGTCGGCGTCACCGAAGGTCGAGATGGCCGATCCCTCCCACGGCGCCGGCAGGGCGTCGGAGTTGAACCGCGAGTCGGCGTCACTCTTCCCGGCGAGCTTCCAGGTGCCGTCCTGCTTGACGAAGGTGAAGCCGTCGTCGAGCTGGACCGGCGAGGGGTCGAAGCCGTGGATCTGGTACGTCGTGGTGACCTGCAGGACGAGCGAGGGCTCGCGCAGGACGTGGTCAGGCTCGACGGTGGCGTCGACGGCGTACGAGAACGCATCGAAGTGCAGCTGCCGGGTGTTGCGCCAGACCGTGCGCTGGGCGGCGAGGAAGGCGGGGCGGTCGGTGTCCACGGCGCCGAGGAAGGTCCGCCGGTCCCCCGACAGGACGGCCCGGGCCTGGTCGTCGAGCTCCTGGGTGACCTGCGCGAGATCGTGCTTGCCCGGATCGCTGAGCGTCCCGTTGGAGGAGTAGCCGGGGAGGCTGACGACCGCGTGCCGGGTGTCGGTGGGCGGGGACTTCGCCGACACCGGACGGTTGAGGACGTGGATGCCCACCATCGCCGCCGCTCCGATGGCACACCACGCCGAGCGCCGTATCCAGCGATGCGCCATCGCGGCGTACTCCTGTCACGCTCCGCACCGTCGGCCGAGCGGCGAGATCCTACGACGCCGGCGGTCTCGCTCGAGCCGTTTCGTGCGCATACTGGGCAGATGCGGACCGCCTTCGCGCACGACGCCCTGCTCGACCCCGACCCGGCTCTCGACCACCGGGCGCCGGGTGGCGCGGTGACACTGGCGCTGTGCGGCAGCCTCGACCACGAGCCACCGTGCCCGCTCGCGCCGCACCACACCACCGTCGAGGTCGAAGGGGCGTTGCTACGCGTACGGGTGCTCTTCGCCGTCGATGCCGCCGGCGAGCCGCGGGTGCGGTCGCTGGTCGTGGGCGCCCTGGCGAGCGGGGAGTGGCGCTATCCCGACGGAGTCGTCAGTCACTGGACGGTGGTGTCGTCGGGTGCCGACGACGTGCGCCCGGACGAGCGCGAGCACACGGACCGGCTCATCGCGTCCTGACCGTGGCGCCCTAGGCTCGCGGCATGAGCGACCAGGAACGGCTCGCGGGCTACGTCGACGTCTGGTGGGAGGCGATCGACAGCTTCACGCGGCTGCTCGAGGCTCTGCCCGACGACGCCTGGCCGACGCCCACCGACCTGCCCGGCTGGGACGTGCACGCATGTGCCGCGCACACGGCGCACCTCGAGGCGGTGCTGTCCGGCGCACCCGAGGAGACTCTCGAGATCGAGGCGGGGCCGCACATCGCGACCCTCGCCCAGGCCTACACCGAGCAGGGCGTGGTCGCACGCCGCGACGCGACGCCCGACGAGCTGATCAACGAGATCCGCGAGAGCGCCACCAAGCGGCGGACGTTCCTGCTCACCGACCCACCCGACGACGGCGCCGGGATGCCGCCCAGGACCCCCGGTGACATCCCGTGGACCTGGGAGACCCTGCTGCGCAACCGGCCGCTGGACGTCTGGATGCACGAGCAGGACGTACGACGCGCCGTCGGCCGCCCGGGTGGGCTCGACTCCGCGCCGGCCCGGCACACCGCCGACTACCTCCTCGAGGGCATGGGCATGGTGCTCGCCCGGCGAGCCGCGGCCCCGCGGGGCTCGACGCTCGTGGTCGCGGTCGAGGGCAGCGAGCCGGCGGCGTTCGGGATCTCCGACACCGGTCGGGGTGGCCCACTGCCCGACCAGCCGACCGACCCGACCGTGGAGCTCGCGATGGACCGCGAGACCTTCGTCGTGCTCGCCGGGGGCCGGCGGTCACCGGCCGGAGTCAGCGTGCTGGTCGGCGGCGACGTCGACCTGGCGGAGCGGATCCTCGGCGGGATGGCGATCACCCCGTGAGCTGGTCACCCGCCGACATCCCCGACCAGGCCGGCCGGACGGCGCTCGTCACGGGCGTCAGCGTGGGCGGCCTCGGCCACTACACCGCGCTCGAGCTCGCCCGGGCCGGCGCCCGGGTCGTCCTCGCCGGCCGCAACCCCGAGCGGCTCGCGGAGACGGATGCGACGATCCGCGCGGAGGTCCCGGATGCGGCCCTCGAGCACGTGGTGGTCGACCTCGCCGACCTGTCGTCGGTCCGGTCCGCGGCGGCCGAGGCTTCGGCGTACGGGTCGGTCGACCTGCTGGTCAACAACGCCGGCATCATGGCCACGCCCTACCGACGCACGGTCGACGGCTTCGAGAGCCAGCTCGCGACCAACCACCTCGGCCCGTTCCTGCTGACCGGCCTCCTCCTCCCCCAGCTCGCGCCCGGCGGCCGGGTCATCACGGTGTCGAGCCTCATGCACCGGTTCGCCCACTCGGCTCCGCTCGGTGACCCACACGTCAAGGCCAGGCCCTACCTGCGGTGGGTCGCCTACTGCCAGACCAAGCTGGCCAACCTGCTCTTCACCTTCGAGCTCGACCGGCGGCTGCGGGAGTGCGGGCTGCCCGTCTCGGCCCACGCCGCGCACCCCGGGTACGCCGGCACGCACCTGGTCGCGAACGGCCGGTTCGGCAGGTCGGCCGGCGGCGTCGCCTCGATCCTCGACGCGGTCAACCGAACCGTCGGCCAGTCACCGGTGATCGGCGCGTGGCCGACGCTGATGGCGGCGACCGCGGACGTGCCCGGCTCGACGTACTGTGGCCCCTCGGGGCTCGGCGAGGTCGCCGGCTCGCCCCGGCTGGTCGGCTGGACCCGCCAGGCCGGCGACCGCGAGTCGCAGCGTGCGCTGTGGGAGCTGTCCGAGAAGTCGACCGGGATCACCTACCCCTGACGAGGAGTGTCGATGGCGGCTGACGCGAGTGCCGACGCCGGGGCCCTGCGGACCCCGTGGCGTCGCGAGTTCGCCACCCCGGTCAGGGCATTCCTCAAGACCGAGTCGGGAAGCGCGGGCATCCTCGTCGCCGCGATCGCGGTCGGCCTGGTGTGGGCCAACCTCGGCGACAGCTACGAGCGACTCTGGACGACCACGTTCGGCCTGACCCTCGGCGACCACAGCGTGGTCCGCGAGCTGCGGACGTGGGTCAACAGCGGGCTGATGACGTTCTTCTTCCTCGTGGTCGGCCTGGAGGCACGGCGCGAGATCGACCTCGGCGACCTCCGCGACCGCAGCCGGTTCCTGCTGCCGGTCGCCGCCGGGCTGTTCGGGATGATCGTGCCGGTCGCGCTCTACCTCGCCCTCAACGCCGGGGGCGCCGGGTCCGACGGCTGGGGCGTCGCCATGTCGACCGACACCGCGCTCGCGCTCGGCCTGCTGGTGATGGTCGGGCGCGACGTCCCCGACCGGGTGCGCGCGTTCCTGCTGACCGTGTTCGTGGTCGACGACATCGTGGCCCTGCTGGTGATCGCGGTGATGTACACCGACCAGGTCCACGTCGGGTACCTCCTGCTCGCGGTGGCGCTGTACGCCGCTCTCCTGGCGGCCAAGCGCTTCCACCTGCTCGGGACGACAGCGGTGTTCCTGGCCGGCGTGGTGATCTGGTTCTGCATGCTCGCCAGCGGCGTCGACCCGGTGATCACCGGTCTCGCCATCGGCCTCACCGCCGCGGCGTACACCCCCGCGCGCGGCGATCTCGAGGAGGCGAGCGGCCTGTTCCGGCAGTTCCGCGAGGAGCCGACGCCCGACCTCGCCCGCACCGCGGCGATCGGGCTGACCCGCACGCTGTCGCCCAACGACCGGCTCCAGCGGTTCTACCACCCGTGGACGAGCTACGTGATCGTCCCGCTCTTCGCGCTGGCGAACGCCGGTGTGGTGATCGACGGGTCGTTCCTGCGCCGCGCGCTGACCTCGCCGATCACGCTGGGCATCGTGCTCGGCTACGTCGTCGGCAAGCCGGTCGCCGTCGTGTCGGCCTCGTGGGCGATCGCCCGCCTGACGCACGGCCGTCTCCAGCCGGCGGTCGGCTGGGCGTCGGTCGCGGGCAGCGGGACGATCGCCGGGATCGGGTTCACGGTCTCGTTCCTGATCGCGGCGCTGGCCTTCGACGGCGACCAGCTGGCCGAGGCCAAGATCGGGGTGCTGGCCGCCGCCGCGATCGCCTCGGCGGCGACGTGGGTGGTCTTCCGGATCACCGCCCTGCTGCCGGCGGACCGTCGTACCGAGGCGTTGTTCGGCCGCGCGGAGCAGCTCGTCGACCTGTCCGACGCGGTCGACCCCGACCGCGACCACGTGCGCGGACCTGCCGACGCCACCGTGACCGTCGTCGAGTACGGCGACTTCCAGTGCCCCTACTGCGGCCAGGCCGAGCCCGCTGTCCGCGCCGTGCTCGGGCAGAGCGACGTGCGCTTCGTGTGGCGGCACCTGCCCCTGCCCGACGTACACCCGCAGGCGGAGCTGGCCGCGCAGGCCTCCGAGGCCGCGGCCGAGCAGGGGAAGTTCTGGGAGATGCACGACCTGCTGCTCGATCGTCAGGACCACCTGATGAAGACCGACCTGCTCGCCTACGCCGAGGAGCTCGGGCTCGACGTGCCTCGCTTCGGCAAGGAGCTCTACAAGCACGTGCACGCCGGCCGGGTCGGTCAGGACGTCGAGTCCGCCGACATCAGCGGCGTCTCCGGTACGCCGACGTTCTTCGTCAACGGGCTGCGCCACTACGGCGCCTTCGACGCCGCCTCGCTGACCCAGGCGATCGCCACCGCCCGCGACCGCGCGCGCGTCCGCCGGCCGTAGGGCTGTGCTGGGGGCTGGTCCCCAGTCTCACCATGTGAGGTGGGCGAACATCGACTTCACACGGCGAATTCATCGTGGGAAGCCGGGGTTCACCATGTTCTCATGGTGAAGCTGGGGCGGGTGAGGTCTGCGACTGGTCCTGCACCCAGAGCCCGATCAGGCCGCGGAAGTGGGCGAGGAACCTCTCCTGCTCCTGCCGCGGGTACGTCGCCCGCACGGTCTCGACCAGGAGCCGGTCGAAGTCGGCGCCGCTGACCCACTCGGCGACCAGGGCGTCGAGGTGGCCGAGGTGGGAGGTGCACCAGTCGCGGTAGCGCTCGGTCTCGAAGTGCGCGTCGGCCAGGGCGAGGTAGGCGTCGAGCTTCTCGTCGTAGGTGCGGTCGGAGTCGGCGACGAGGAAGTACTCGTCCATCTTCAGGTCGTGGTTCGGTCGCCGGCCGGTGACCAGGCAGTACGTCGACCACCGCACGAGGGCCGTGATCGCCCACGGGAAGTAGTAGTGCAGCGACGTGACGGCGACGTCGGGGCAGGCGTTGGCGTAGTCGATCGGGTGGACGTCGTCGCCCTTGACGAGCATCTCGCAGGAGTTGAACTCCCAGTGGAAGAAGGCGTTCACGATCCGCGAGATCGCCACGGCCTGCTTGCCGGCCGAAGGCGTCAGGAAGTCGTGGGTGACGGCGTAGCGGTTGTGCATCGGCTCGTCGGGCCGGAAGTCCATCACCATCGTCTCGGGCCCGATCGACAGCGCCCGGGCGAAGTGGTCGAACTCGACGGTCGCCTGCAGGTGCATCAGCATCTCGCCGGACTCGTCGTACGCGCGATGCAGGTCGTCGGGGCCGTCGACCCGCGAGACCCCGCGCCAGCCGCCGCCGTCGAACGGTTTCATGTAGAGCGGGTAGCCGATCTCGCCGGCGAGGACGTCGAGATCGAAGGGCTCGTTGTACTTCGCGCTGGTGTAGGTCCAGCGATGGTTGTCGACGGGGTTCTTGTAGGGCACCAGGATCGTCTTCGGGACGTGGAGTCCGAGCCGCAGCATGGCGCAGTACGCCGAGTGCTTCTCCATCGACTGGAACGTGAAGGGGCTGTTGAGGAGGTAGGTGTCGTTGACCAGGGCGGCCTTCTTCAGCCACTCACGGGGGTGGTAGTACCAGTGCGCGAGCCGGTCGATCACCAGGCCGGTGCGCACGGGGTCGACGAGGTCGAAGGGCTCGATCGTCAGGCGCTCGCTGGCGAGGTGGTGCGTCGTACCGTCGGCCTCCAGCGGACCGACGAAGCGCAGGATCTGCTCGAAGGCCTGGGGCCAGTCCTCCTCCGCGCCGAGGAGGAGTCCGATCAGGTGGTCCTTCGTCGCACCGGCCATGCGCCGACCCTAGCCACGGTTGTGTGCCTGCGTCTGCTCAGCACGAGTGCCTGACCTCCGCCACGCACCGATCGCGCCCGGGGCCGCCGAAGGCCACGTCGTGGCCCTCTCCGCCGTGCAGGAGATCCGGTCCGCCGCGGCCGAACAGCCGATCGGGGCCTCCGTTGCCGTCGAGGTGGTCCGCGTGCGCCGTCCCCCGCAGCACGTCGGCGTACGGCGACCCCTCCACCTTCTCGAACCGCCGGACGGTGGCGTGAGCACCGAAGAACGCCCCTCGTCCGGTGGCCAGGTCGAGGTGGGCCCTGCCACCGATGTACTCCAACGAGAGCACGTCCGCGCCGGGGCCGCCGTCGGCGGAGAAGCGACACTTCGACGGGGAGTAGCACCTGACGTGGCTGACGCCCTCGCCGTCGGGGCTGGTGAGCAGGATCGTGTCGGGCCCGGCACCGCCGGCCAGGTCGAACCTGCCGAGACCGATCCTCGGCATGTCCTCATCGTCGATCTCGGTGTCGATCAGGTCGGCGCCGGCGCCCCCGTCCGCCCGTCCCCCCGCTTCGACGTGGAGGTGGTCGGACCCCGGACCGCCTCGCAGCACGCCGCGCCCACCGGTGAGCGAGTCGTCACCGGCGCCTCCGTCGATGCGAGCGTGGAAGGACTCGAGCACGTCGTCGCCGCCACGTCCGTTGACGACGTCGGTGGCCGGATCCGGAGAGTCGAATCCGGAGTAGAAGTCGTAGAAGGAGTCCGGGCCCGGGCCGCCCTCGAAGACGTCCGCCCCGACGGTCCCCGCGAACCCCAGAGACCCGGTGAACGTGTCGTGTCCCTCACCGTCGATCGTCCCTGCAGGCACGTCGACGGTGACTCCCGGCAGTTGCTCGTCGAACTCGACGAAGCCCGACGATTGTCCGCGGGCCGTGGCCTGGGGGACGCTGATCGTGTCGTCGCCCGGACCCGGGAAGAGCGTTGCCAGGCCAGCGTCCACCTTCAGGACGTCGTCGCCGTCCTCCCCTTCGAGGATGGCGACCGAGAAGGAGGACGGCGCCGCCGAGCTCGCGACGAGCGTGTCGTCACCAGGACCGCCGTGGACGGAGTTCCTCGGAAAGCTGTTCGGGTGGTGCCCGCCGTCGGTGCACACCAGGTCGTCACCCGCGCCGGCCAGGACGTTCACGTCGAGGTGGCCCGCGCTGGACATCACGTCGGGGCCGTCGGTGCCGGTGATGGTCTGGTCGTCGGCCGTCGCCACGATCGTGGCCGGCTGGCCTTGACACGTCACGGCAGGCGCAGTCGCGGAAGCGGGCGCCACCCCCACCCCACCGCCGGCCGCGGTGAAGGCCGCGGCCATGAGCAGGCAGAGGGGGCGCCTCATCGATCGCGAACGCGTGTGTACCCGGTTGAACATGCCTCAGCTCCTTGTCGCGCGTCAGCCTGTTCGATGCTGCCGACCGCGAGAAGGTTCAGTCCGCGTCGTGGGGAGGCCCGGCCACGGCGTACCGGAGCAAGGTGACACCACCCGCGAACGCGCGCGACTCGAGCGCCATGAGGTCGGGGAGGGCGCGGCCGTCGGCCACGAGCCCGCGACCTCGGCCCTGGACGGCTGGGTAGACGAAGAGCCGGAGCTCGTCGACGAGCCCGGCGTCCAGGATCGCGTGGGTGAGGGTGATCGAGCCGGTCACGACCAGATCGCCGGCGCCCGACTCCTTCAGCCGACGCACCTCGTCGAGGGGCTCGCCCGGCAGCACCGTGGTGTTCTGCCAGCCGGGGTCGCCCAGGGTGCGCGAGACGACGTACTTCTGGAGGCGCTCGAGCGAGGCGCCGGCCGGTTCGTCGGTGTGATGGGGCCAGTAGCCGCGGAAGTCCTCGAACGTCCGGCGCCCGAGCAGCATCGCGGCGGTGGCGCCTCCCTGGCGGTCCATCTCCTCCTGGAGGTCCGCGACATCCCCGTCGGCGGGCGACGGGTCGAACCAGTCGTCCAGGAACTCGATCCGGCCGTCGAGCGTCGTGTTCTGGGTGACCACGAGATGGTGCGCCATGACCTCGTGTCTAGCACGGCGAGACGGCCGCCAGGAGCCCCGTCAGGTCCGGGCGACCGTCTCTCCGCGGCGTGTGCTCAGGTCACGGCCCGTGCGCCCGACTCGGTCGGCGGGTCCGCCTCGACCCAGCCCTGGATGCCCTCGCCCTGCAGAGGGTGCTCGGCCGGCTGGACCGTTCGAGTCGTCAGCAGTAGTGCGGGAGGTGGTGGGCGATCTGCTTGCGCCACCACGGCCAGTCGTGCGACACGTCATGGCCCCAGACGTCGAGGTCGTGGGAGATCTGCTTCTCCGCGAGCAGGTGTCCCATCCGCCGCGCACTCGGCAGCGAGCCCGGTGGGATGGGTCTCCCACGCGCCCTCGCCGACGGTGAGCACCACATGGAGCCGCGACCGGAGCCAGGCGAGGTGCTCGCCGTGCAGGTGGGGCACGTAGTCGACCGGGTTCGTGAAGTACGCCGCGTCACCGCGGTCCCCCCAGCCCTGCCACGTCGACGGGTCGTAGTTGCCCGACTGACAGATCGCGACGGGGAAGAGGTCCGCGCGGGTCAGCGCCATCTGCAGCGCGTGGTAGGCGCCCATCGAGCAACCGGTGACGATCGCGTCGCCCGCCCCCGCACTGTCGGAGCCGACGTACGACGCGACCCGCTCGGTGATCCAGGACTGGTAGGCATGGTGCCGCCTCGCGCGCTCCTCGAGCGGGAGGCTCGTGTCGGACCAGCTCGCGTGGTCGAAGGAGTCGACGCAGTAGAGCTTGACCCGCCCCTCGTCGATCGGGTGGAATACAGCTCAGACCATGCCGTTGCTCTCGTAGTCCCAGGCGCGCCCCTGCTCGCTCGGGAACACGATCGCCGCGGGCCGGCCGTAGTGGCCGTAGCGGATGACGGTGCCCGGCCGGTAGAGGCCGGGGGCATCGAGCTCGAGCTGTACGCGATCCATCAGGTCCAGACACGCAGGAGGAGGTCGGTCAGGTGGGGGTCGAGGGTGTCGCGCCAGCAGGTCCAGGTATGGCTGTCGCGGACCTCGCCCCAGCCGGTCTCGACGCCGACCCTGGCGAGGTGGTCGCGCAGGGCGAGGTTGTTGGCGTGGTTCTCCTCGGCGGTGCCGCAGGTCAGGGTGATCGGCGGGGCATCGGGCGCCGCCTGGGTGGCGGCGTACACACCGGCGACGAACCGGTCACCTCTCGCCAGTACTCGAAGCCCGACTCCTGCGGGTCGAGGTCGGTGGTGAAGAAGGACCCGCTCTGCAGCAGGAGCCCGCCGAACGTCGACGGCGAGGTCCACGCGGCGTACAACGCGGCGAGCGCGCCCAGGCTCTGACCGATCAGCACCGGCGGCCCCGTCGCCACCGCGTCGACAGGGCGGGGACGAGCCGGCTGGTGAGCGCCCGGGAGTACGCCGGGTTGGCGGCGTACCTCTTGTTGCGCCGGGGCCCGGGGCGACCAGGGCCACGCGCATCGGCGGCAGGCGGCCGGCGCCGATCATGGCTCCGGCGTACGCCGTGAGCCCGCCGTAGGCGTCCATCTCCGGGCCGTCGTGGCTGATCAGCAGTGGCAGCGGATCACCGGCCGCGGTGTCGGCGGGCGACCAGATCTCGGCGTCGAGACGGCCGGCGCCGGTGCGGGAGAGCGTAAGGGTGCTCGCTCGCCGGGCACGGCTCCCACTCGAGCCAGGGGGGCTCGGTAGCCCGGCAGGGGATCCAGGAGTGGTCGCCGAACGGCCTCGGTCAGCCGCGGGTTGGACGGGTCGGGACGGAGATCGCCGTCGACGTCGAGGAGGTACTCCAGCCGGTCGACCGGGAGGTCTCCAGCGCACCTCCCACCCGCCGTCGACCTTGCCCATCGCGACGTCGCCGAGACGCAGATGTGCCCAGACACCGACGTGGGTGCCGCGTGGTCGGGGTCGGCGTACCGGACGACGAGGTCGTCACCCTCGACCCCGGTCACCAGCACCCGGCCGACGCTATCGGTGGTTTCGGGACGGCCGCAGAGCACCTGTCCTGGACATATCGATAGTCGATGCTACCTTTTCGTGATGGCGAGGGACCTGGACAACGCACTGGC
>CAWCPG010000045.1:0-48023 GCA_963797325.1 uncultured Actinomycetota bacterium | reverse complement strand
CCAGCGGCACCGCCACCAGCCCCAGCACGAGGTTGAACGAGATCAGCACCCAGGCGACCTGCCAGACCGACGTGTGCAGGTTCCGCAGGATGTCAGGCAGGGCGAGGGTCACCACCGCGGAGTCCGCGAGCACCAGCGCCACCGTCACCGCGAGCAGAGGAGCCACGGCACGACGCACCGGGGCATCCTCGCACCGGGGGCGCGCGGACCGATCGTCAGGCGGTGGAGACGACCTCGTCGTGCTCCAGGCGAGGCAGGCGGTCGAACCAGGCGTTCTCGCCGGGCTTGCCGATGTTCACCACCAGGAGGGACTTGAGGGGCTTGCCCTCGAAGAAGTCGTGGTCCAAGGAGTCGGCGTCGAAGCCGCCCATCGGCCCGGCGGTGAGACCGGCGGCGCGGACACCGAGGAGGAGGTACCCGATCTGCAGGGTGGCGTTGAACTTCGCAGACTGCTCGCGGGCGTCGTCGTCGGCGAACACGTCCTTGGCGCCCGGGAAGTGAGGGAACGTCCGCGGCAGGTTCTCGTGGAAGTCGGTGTCCGCGGCCAGGATCGCCACCAGCGGAGCGTCGGCGGTCTTGTCGCGGTTGCCGTCGGCCATGTGCTTGAGGAGGCGCTCGCGGGCCTCGCCCTGCCGGACCAGGACGATGCGCAGCGGCTGCGTGTTCATGGCGGTGGGCGCGTACTGGATGAGGTCGTAGATCGCGGCGATCTGCTCGTCGGTCACGACCTCGTCGGTGAAGGAGTTGGCGGTGCGGGCGTCGCGGAAGAGCAGGTCTTGCGCGTCGGGGGACAGGGCGAGGGGGGCGGTGGTCATGCCCGTCTCAACTCAGTTGAATGCTCAACTACTCCCGATCGGGCTGTGACCCTGCACACCAGCCGTCGGTGCGGGTTCACGCCTAGGTGGAAACGGTACGGGCCGGTTGCTCGACCACCTCTTGCAGCCGGCGGGCGCTGTCCACGTGGTCGCTGGTCCACACCAGCCGCACCGTGTGCCCCCGGACCGAGGCGTGCGACGCCTCCGCGGCGGCCAGGTCACCCCCGAGTGCCTCGACCAGTCGCTGGCTGGTGGCGCCGTCCTTCGTGAGTGCCCTCGGTACGACACCGGAGCCCGTCATCGCCTGTGCCATCGCGGCGAACCAGTTGGTCACTCGCTCGGTCGCGACGATCACCTCGAGTTGCGCCCGCGGGAAGCCCGTGCGGGTCGGCTCTGTCCCGGACCAGAGGTCCGAGACGGCCTGGGCGGTCAGCCGCAGTCCCGCCACCCCTGTCATCAGCGAGGCGACCTCGGCGAGGCTCAGTCTCTTGTGGCCCCGCTCGGCCAGGTACTGCCGGAAGGCGTCGTCGAGACGGCGAGCCGCAGCGGCGGCCCGCGAGGAGGCCACCTCCGCCTCGGTCATGGGGGCGTCGGGGCCGGCGCCGCTCTCGACGGCGGCTCGCAGGTACGCCGCGCACTCGGCGTACGCCTCGGTGAGGGCCCGGCGCAGGAGACCGGTGGCGCCCCTCGGCCAGAAGAGGGTCCCGACCAACAGGCTGACAGCGCAGCCGATCGCCACGTCCTCGACGCGGACCAGACCGACCTGCCAGCCGGCCGGGCTGATGATGTTGAACAGGATCAGGAGGGCGACCGTGAACCCCGCCTGACCCGCCGCGAACGAGACCGCCGGCGCGATGCCGGCGGCCAGGATCGCGACAGGCAGCGCCACCCACAACAGCTGGGTGTTCGTGCCGAGCAGCAGCACCAAGACACCGCCGATGGCGAACCCGATCGTCGTACCGACCAGCCCACGGACCGCGCTCTGGCCGGTGCTGAGCGCGTTGGACCGGAGGACCGAGAGGGTGCCGAGGACGATCCAGAAGCTGTGCTGCGCGCCGCTCAGGTTGGCGATGAGCACGGCCCCGGCGAGCGCCACGGCGCCACGGACGCTGTTGCGCAGCCACACCGAGTGCGGCTCCACGTGCGCCAGCGCTCGCTGCTGGGCCGAGGAGATCGGGCCTGCCAGGCCCCGCGGCGGTCGACCGAGCCACTTGCGCCACCAGGAGCGTTGTTCGGCCGCCGAGGTGATCGCGATGTTCTCGGCGATCCCCATCACCGCGAACGAGAGCTCCTGGGCCCGGTAGCTCGGACCGAGAAGCGCGACGATCCCTTCTGCAGAGGGGTTCTGATTCGGCGGCTGCACGAGGTCGAGGGCCGCCACCCCCATCGCCCGGCGAGCGCGGGCGAGGTCGTCGAGATGGTCCTGCAGACTGTCCTGAGGGGGCTCGTCGAGGCTGAGCTCCTTGCCCGCGTGGTCAAGAAGGACGGCCGCCGCCGACTTCACGTCACGCACGGTCGGGTCGGCCTGGTGGGGGCCCATGGTCGCGGTGGCGTCGAGGATCACGCTGAGCCAGACCAGCTCGTCGACCAGGCGGACGACCGCGCGGGTCGCCGTGGTCAGACCGGACGGACGGTACGGCGTGGCCAGGAACGTGGTGCGCAGCCGGGCGACCGCGGCGTCGGACCGAGCCACGGCGGTCTCGACGTCCTCACCCTCCTCGCCGTGCATGCGCGCGACCTCCGCGGTGAGGCGTGCCGACAGCTGCCGACAGGCGTCCGCCGCAGCGTCGCGCAAGGGCTCGCTGCGGGGTGCCGGCCACAGCAACGTGACGGCGGGCAGAGACACCACTCCGGCGAGGAGCCAGCCGAGCACCCGGTCCGGGATGACGGCCGGCCCGGCCGGTGTGGCGACGGGGAGGATGAAGCTCAGCAGGACGGAGGTGGTGGCAGCGGCGAAGGTCGAGCTGACCACGCCGGCGAACAGCACCAGGAAACCCACGACGAACATCGCGGACGTCGCCAGCAAGGCATTGCGCGAGACCAAGGTGGCGACCGGGATCAGGACGCAGCCGACGGCGACCAGTGACGCCTGCGCCGCCAGCCGCTCCCCCCGCGTCCCTCCGAAGTCGGCGAGCAGCAGCATCGCGAAGGAGCCGAAGGCCGCGAAGGTGGCCACGTCGGCGTTCCCGATGACCTGGGACCCGAACGCGAACATGACCGGCATCACGATCGCCGTCCGGGCAGCCCGCCTCGTCGCGCGCAGGCTCCCGTCGCGCGCGAGCCACCAGTCGAGGAGCTTGCGCACGACCTCACCACCCTGCCCAGACCGACCATGTTCGTCGGGAGCCGCGCCCGCGGCTCCCACTCGATCGCCGACCAGAGTCCTATCACGACAGCGTCCATCACTGGTCGCTGGAGGAGCAGCACTCTCATGGTGCGGACTCCGATCCGCGAAGGTGGATCGCGGCACCTCGAGCCGGTGCTAGAGTCCGCCGCGTGAACGCGCGGTGAGGGTGCAGTTTCTCGGTGTCCGCGGTTCCACACCAGCACCCGGCCCCGACTTCGTCCGCTACGGGGGCCACACGTCGTGCCTGGCGGTCACCGCAGTCGGCGGCTCCGTGCCGACGCTGGTCCTGGACGCCGGCACCGGCCTCCGCTCGCTCACGTCGCTACTCGACGGCGCGGCCTTCGACGGGTCGATCGTCCTCAGCCATCTCCACTGGGACCACGTGCAAGGACTGCCCTTCTTCGGCGCCGGCGACAGGGACGGCGCGAGGGTCGATCTGTACATACCCGCTCAGGACGACCGTTCCGGCCGCGACCTCCTGGCGCGCTCGTTCTCGCCGCCGTCGTTCCCGATCACTCCAGAGGGAATGCACGGCGCCTGGGCGTTCCACGCCCTGGCCGAGGGCCGGCACGAGGTCGAGGGGTTCACGGTCTCCACCGTCGACATCGAGCACAAGGGCGGCCGGACCTACGCCGTGCGCGTCGACGACGCGGCAGGCTCACTGGCGTACCTTCCCGACCACGCACCCGCCGCCGGAATCTCCCCGGAGCTGACGGACATGCTCGCTGGGGTCGATGTCCTCGTGCACGACGCGCAGTTCCTCGAGGGGGAACGCCCGGTGGCGGTCGACTACGGTCATGCCACCGTGCAGGACGCCGTGCGGCTCGCGCAGCAGTGCGGCGCGGGGACGCTCGTGCTCTTCCACCACTCTCCCGCGCGCACTGATCCCGCTCTGGACGAGATCGGCGCTTGGGCACCCACGCTGGCGGAGGATCTCGTCATCGTCGTCGCCGTTCAGGACGCCACCCTCGACGTCTGCCGTCCTTCGTAGGCGCCTCCCGGCATCGCCCTCGCGCTCAGGCTGACGGCGCGTTCTCGAGCGTGGCCACGGGTGTCATGGGGTCGCTCTCAGCCGGCGCTGGTGGCGGGCCGAGGGCGTCACCGGCCCGCTCGAGCAGCGCCCGGGCCGCGCTCCGACCGGCAGCGATCATCCGGTCGAGCTCGTGGAACTCCAGCAGTCCCACCCCCAGCGTCGGAGGTGTCACGACCCACGCGCCTTCGGCACGAGCCGCCGCGACCGCGCCTCCGCTCCCGATCATCATCGTGCGCAGGAGCGTTTCGCCGAGCGCGGGTGTGCGGGGACGCCCGGTGCGCACCGGCCCACCGCCACCACCCCCCATCGAGATGTTCACGGCCACGACGGGCCCCTCGTCCCGCTCGGTCAGGAGGTCGACCGGCAGGTTGTCCAGCACGCCTCCGTCGATGAGCAGCCGACCGGTGTCGTCGGGGATCGGCGCGAAGAGCACCGGCAGACGCGCCGAGGCGACCATCGCGCGATCCACAGCTCCCCGGCGATGCACCTGGCGGGTCCGGCTGAGCAGGTCGGTGGAGACGATGTGGAGCTGACGGGGCAGACCTTCGAACACGGTGTCGCCGAAGTTGCGCGAGGCCGCATCGTCCAAGCGCCGGCCCCGAGCCAGTGACGCGGTGGGGACGCCCCAGTCCGAGAACGGCCTGCGGCGTACGAACTCGGCGTAGCTGATCTCCTCGAGGCGCTGCCCGTCGTGCCCGTACGCATGCATCGCGGCGATGATCGCGCCGACGCTGCTGCCGGCGACCCGGTCGACATGCATCCCCCGGTCCTCCAGCTCACGCAGCACTCCGACGTGCGCGAAGGCTCGCGCGCCACCTCCCGCCAGCACGAGCCCGAGCGACCGTCCCGCCAGCCGGTCCGCCAGCGGTCGCACGCCAACCGCGAGGTCACCGTCCACGACCGTCAGCTGCCACGCGTCGGTCACCGCCGCCCAGCCCGCGAGGTCGGCTGCCGGCGGCGGCGCCCCCACCAGCACGACGTCGGGCTGGCGCCAGGGAGCCGGCGTCACGGGCACCTCCGGGACAGGGACCTCGCTGTGCGACACCAGTACGACGGCGTCGGCCTGCCGCAGGCAGTAGTCGTGCCACCCGGGGCGGTGAGGGTCGTCGGCGCTCTCGGCGACGAAGAGAACGCGGTCGAAGTCCTGCTCGGCACGGGCGAGGCCGTCCGGGCTGACGCTGCCTGGCATCGCGACCCGTAGGTGCGTCGAGAGCCGCCGCCCGAGGGCCTGCGCGACCTCAGCCGTCGGGGCGCCAGGGTGGAGGCCGACCACCGCGATCAACGTCGGCTGGGCCGGCCTCGCCTTCTGCGCCGGGCCGCCGGCCGTCCGCAGCTGCTCCGCGACCTGGGTCAGCACCAGCCGCGAGGCGGTCGAGTCGGTCTCCAGGACGGACTCGAAGGCGTCGCGGGGTAGCTCCAGCACGGTCGAGTCGCGGCGTGCCCGCACATCGGCCGAACGCTGCTCACCGGTCAGCAGGGCCAGCTCGCCGAGAATCGCTCCCGCGCCGAGCTCGCGGACCAGACGTCCGTCGACCTCGACCTCCAGCCGCCCTGAACGAACGACGTACGCCGACCCCGCCGGGTCGCCGGCGCGGATCAGCTCCGTGCCGGCGGGGACCTCGACCAGGCGGGTGGCGGCCTCCAGCCGAGCACGCGCCTCGGGAGGCAGTGCCGCGAGGAGGGGCAGCTCGGACAGGTCGAAGCCGTCAGCTCCGGCGGCCACGCTCCCCGCTGGGTGCGAGTCACTCGTCGGCGCGTGGACCGTGGGTGGACGCTCGTCCTCGCCGCTGGAAACCTCGACGGCGCCGTTCAGCTTGCCGAGGGGCAGCGCCACTACGGCCACGCCCAGGAAGCAGCAGATCGCCAGCACCCAACCGTGGTGGAACGCGCTGACCGCCGTCAGTGGCGTCGGATCGCCCAGGATGACCACCAGGATCGCGATCCCCAGCACCCCTCCGAGCTGACGCACGCTCGACACCACGGCCGAGGCAGTGGCGTAGCGCCCCCCGGGTACGGCGACGAGTGCGGCACTCCCCAGCAAGGGGAGCGTCGCTCCGACACCGATGCCGCTGAGCACCTGTCCGGGGAGCCACTCGGTCCAGAAGGCGGGTTCCAGCCCCACCTGCTGGTGGTACCAGAAGTACGCGCCGGCCCAGATCAGCGCCCCCGGGACGACGAAGGGACGGTACCCGTACCGGTCGGCCCGGGGGCCGAGGACGGCGGCAACGACCGCGGCCACCAGCGCGCCCGGGACCAGCGCCAGGCCGGCCTGGAGCACGCTGTAGTGCCAGACGTACTGCAGCCACAAGATGTTGGTCAGCAGGTAGGAGTAGAAGCCGATCCCTGCCAGGAGGGTGGCCAGGGAGGCGACACTGAAGGACTTGATCCGCAGGAGCGCCGGGTCGAGGAGCGGCGAGGAGTGCTTGCGCGAGCTGAGCACGAACAGCGATGTCAGCACGCCCGCCGCCACGAAGGACACGACAACGGCCAGGCTGTCCCATCCCCAGTCGCTGCCCTTGACGATGCCGAGGTTGAGCGCACCCAGAGCGGCCGCCATGAGTGCGGCCCCACGCAGGTCGGGCAGCCGGCGACGGCCCGGTGCCCGGCTCTCGACGAGCTCGCGATGCGCGACCCAGGCGGCGGCCACGCCGAACGGGATGTTGACGAAGAAGGCCCAGCGCCAGCCACCGAGCTCGACCAGGGCACCGCCCAACGGCGGCCCGAGGCCTGCAGCCACGGCGGCGGTAGCGCCCCACAGGCCGATGGCGTGCGCGCGGCGCTCCTCGGGGAATGCCTCCACCACGAGGGCGAGCGAAGCCGGCACCAGTAGCGCTGCACCGAGTGCCTGCACGACACGCGCTGCCACGAGGAACCCGACGGACGGTGCGGCACCACACAGCACGGAGGCAACCGTGAACACGACGACACCGGTGACGAAAGCACGACGCCGGCCCAGCAGGTCGGTGAGTCGGCCGCACACGATGAGGAACGCCGCGAACACGATGTTGTAGGCGTTGAGCACCCACGAGAGGTTCCCGATGGTCGTGCCGGGGAACGACGCCCGGATCGACGGGAACGCGACGTTGACGATCGTGGCGTCGAGGAAGGCCAGGAAGGCGCCGAAGGAAGCAACCAGGAGGACCCGGGATGCGGGGACCCGCGACTGTCGATTGCCCGTCATTGACCGCCCACCATGTGACCGCCCGTGACCGCGACACCTTGCCGCCCAGGCAGTGTTGCGTACGGGTGGACCGCCTGCAAGCACCACGTCCGCCGGTCAGGTGGAGGTCGTCTCAGCGACGGAGCAGGTCGGCCGCACGCCGTCTCCGGGAACCGTGCGGACGACCCGACGGTCAACGCTTGCGCTCCATCTCGACGTCGGGGTCGAGCTCGAAGGCGACGTGACCCTCCACGTCCTCCTCCGTCTCGACGCGGGGCGGAGTCAAGACGACCCTGCCCTCCTCGTCGATCGGGAGGTAGTGCCCCTCGACGTCCTCCAGCCCGGTGTCAGGCCTGTGGACGGCTTGGTTGTCGTTGGTCGGTTCGGTCATGGTGTCCTCCTCGGTCGGATTCATCCTCGGTTGTTGACGCGGCGGCGTCTTTCAGCGCGATGACACTCGCGCAGGTCGGCACGCTCCTGGGGTCGACGGTCATGCCCTCAGCCGCCTCGAGATGACGTCCTCCGCGAGCCGCCGGGCGTCTCCCTGTCCGGTGACCGCGTCCAGGAACTCGTCGCGGGTGAGGGCCAGCAGCACCGTGTACTCGAGAGCGGTGATGGTCGCCGTACGCGGGACATCACGCAACAGCCCGATCTCGCCGAAGTGATCGCCAGGCCCCTCGTGACGCAGCACGCGACCGTCCGCCGCAGTCACCTCGACCGACCCCGACTCGATCACGTAGAACCTGTCGGCCTGGTCGCCCACCCGCATGACGACCTCACCGGCAGGCACGTCCACGCGGACCAGGCCGCGCGCGAGAGCCTCGACGACCACCGGGTTGAGCGGCCCGAACATCGGTATGCCGGTCAGCAGGGACAACCCCTCGGGCGCCACGAGCCGATGATCGAGGTGGCGCATGCGCGGGAGCCCGGCGACGGCGACAGCGCTGATGGCGAGCCCCAGGATGGCGAGTGTCGTCCGAAGCCCGAACCAGTGCAGCAGCAGGGGCGTGATGGCGGCGCCGATCGCCATCGTGGCGATCAGGCAGGCCTCCAGCGCGCCGAACACCCGGCCGAGCACCTCGTCCGGGGTGAGTCGCTGCACGATCGTGAACAGGTTGACGTCCACCAACGGGTTCGCGAAGCCGAGGACCGCCATCGCTGCGAAGGCAGCGATCGGTGAGGGCCAGATCGTCACCAGGAGCAGCGGCAGCGACCAGAGCACCACCCCGAGGGTCATGTCCTGCGCGAGCTTGTGCTTCGAGGCTCGCGAGATGGCCCAGATCCCGCCGACCACGGCCGCGATACCCGACGCCGAGTCCAACCACCCGACTCCCTTCGGGCCAACCTGCAGGATCTCGACAGCCATGACGAGGGGGAAGACCGCAGTGGCCCCTGCCACGACGGTCTGCGCGGAGCCCTCGACCACCGAGACCAGGAGGTCCTTGTCACGCCAGATCGTGCGGAACCCGGCCGACGTCTCGGCGAGGAACCCTTCCTGGGCGGTGTCCTGGGCTTCGCCTGTCTCCTGCTCCGACGCGGAAGGGTTGCGATCTGTGTCCGCACGGGAGACCTTGATGCCGGACACCATGAGCACGGACCACACGAACGACAGGGTGTTGAACAGGAAGACTGTCGGAACCGAGGCGAACGCCAGCATGGTGGCGGCGATCGCCGGCCCGACGAAGATCGCGAGACTCTCGAGTGTGCTGGCGGTGCCGTTGGATGCCGTCAGCTCCTCCGGGGTCCTCGCCAGCGAGGGCGTCAAGGCTGCCTGGGCCGCGCGGAACGGTGAGCCGCCGAGGGATGTCAGGGTCGCCAGCACGAAGACCGGCCATGCGGGTGTCCCGACGTAGAGACAGACAGCAGCAGCCGTGACGAGAGTTGCGCAGTAGATGTCCGCACCGATCATGACGATCTTGCGGGAGTAGCGGTCGGCCAGAGTGGCCGCGAAGGGCGACGCCACGGCCATCAGTCCCAGCCGCACAGCGGTGTAGATGCCGACCGCCTTCGCGCCTCCGACGCCGTAGGCCCAGACCGCCACGGCAGTCGCGTAGGCCCAGTTCCCGACCAGGGAACCGGCGAAGCCCAGCTGCATGCGACGCAGGTTGGTGTTGCCGAACACCGAACGCATCGAGTGGCCGGTGTCGTGGACGAACGATCCGACCAGCCCCCTGCTGGGGGGTTGCGCGATAACGACTTCCTCGGTCATCCACTATCCCCAGTCCGGGCCGGCAGGCGTCCGAGTGCGCGCTTGAGCGAGCGACAATCTAGGGCCTGGACACGTGTCCTGTCATCCGCTTGTTCTGGGCCGCTTGACGCGGCGCACGGACCTGTCGCGCACTCGCCCGGACGGACTGGCTCACCCGGGGACGGAGTTGTCGCTCGCTGCGTGAAGGACTGCCTTGACCTGCAAGGGTGTCAGCCATGGATGCTTGGCGAGCATCTGGGCGATCATCCCTGTCACATGGGGAGCCGCGAAGCTGTTGCCGGTCGCCGTGAGGGAGCCACCCCCCAGCCAGGCGACGTCCACGTCGATACCACGTGCCCCGAACTCGACAGGAGGGTGTGCGTTGTAGGAGAGAGCATCCTCGGCCTCGCCGGATCGCGCGGCGACCGAGACGACGGAGGCGAACTGTGAGGGGTACGTCGGCCCGGGCAGGTTGTTGGCCGCGCAGACCAGCACGGTGCCGGCGAAGTACGCCCGATCCGCCAGGTCGTGAAGGGGTGCGAACATCGCGTCCGACTTGCTCGACAGAGACAGGTTCACCACCTGCATGCCGTGCTCGAGGCTCCACTCGACACCCGCGTGGAGCAGGGCGCCTCTCCCTTTCAGGTTGGCGCCCAGCACGCGCACGCTGTGCAGCTCGACCTCCGGAGCCAGGGAGCGGATGATCGCCGCGCAGGCCGTCCCGTGGCCGACGAGATCCTCGTGCGGACCCTCGTGCGCGACGTACCCGCGCTCCGCGGACTCGTCGAGCTCGAACGCCACGGCACTCGTGACTCCGGCGACGCGCGGATGGCCGGCCTCGACGCCGCTGTCGACCACCGCGACGCGGACCCCTGCACCGGTGCTGCCACCGAAGGCCCATGACCGTACGTCGTCGAGGGGCAGGCCGACGACGTCCTTGATGTCGTGACGGTCGAAGGCACCCGACCAGGCGGGAGCCTTGTTCACGCGCGGTCCGTGCCGGGATCGGCACGCCACGTCTCGACCAGGGCCAGGACGTCGGCCCCCAGCTTGTCCAAGGAGGTCGCCGGCCCCGGCGCCTCCCGGGTCTGCACCACGAGGAGCGCCACCAGACCCGCCATCGCACCCAAGACGTCCAACGCCCGGTCGGTCGACCCGCCCACCGCAGGGTCGAGCACCGACGCGACACCCAGCACCTCACCTCGCGGGTCCACCAACGGCGCGGCGAAGATGGTGTCGGGCACGTAGTGGGTCGACTCCGCTATGTCTCGGGCGAAGCGGGCGTCTGCCCGTGCGTCGCCTACCGCGATCGGCTGTCCGGACATCGTCGCCCAGCCGGCGATGCCGCGACCGACCGGGATGGACACGCCGACGATCTCCTCCGCACCGGCACCGTCCGAGGCGACGAACTGCAGCATCTCACCGCTGTCGTCCACGAGGGCGACCGAGCAGGCGGCGGCCGCGAACAAGGCCCGCATGGTCTCCACTGCCGGGCCCAGGGCAGCCTCTCCGCGTGTGGTGCTACTCATGATCTGCCCTCCCGTGCAGCCGCCGGTGCCGGCCCACGGTAGTACGCGGAGATGGGTTCACTGACCGCCATGACGTATCGAAGGTCCAGAGGTCGTTTCGATGCGCGGATGCGGAGCTCCTGCTGAAGAAAGGACGGGTGAACCACGACGCGCGGCGCGACGTCCTGCTGCGCGAGGGCGACGTCACCGTCGACTGGGGCCGTGCGAGCGCGACCACGAGTCGGGTGGATCCAGGGGCGCTACAGTGCCTCTTCGTCTCGGGCGAGATCCAGGAGAGGTCCATGGTCGGGATGCCCTCGCGTTCGACGCGTTCCAGGCGTGCGGCGCGTCGGGTGCCATCCGCGGGCATCGATCGCACGCGTGCGGTCACGGGCTCCACCCTCGCGCGGACGAGCTCACGGCTCGGTCGCTGACCCCATGGTGAGCCGCGGCCGAGTCGGCGCCGAAGGACGCGGCGCTGTCGTGCGCCACGCGCTCGGCAACCCGGAGCTCCGATGGGTGCTGGGGGCATTCCTGTTGTTCAACGTGGCCGAGTGGGCCTCCTGGATCGGGCTCCTCGTGTGGGGCTACGGCGTCGGCGGGGTGCGCGGCTCCAGCGTCATTGCTCTCGTGCAGCTCGTCCCCGCCGCGGTTCTGGCGGCGCCGCTGGCGAGCCTGATGGGACGTCTTCCGAGCAGAGGTGCCCTCCCGCTCGGGTACGCCGCCCAGGCGCTCGGTTACCTCGCGGTGGCACTGGCTCTGGTCTTCGACTCTCCGGTTGTCGTCGTGGGCTTCACCGCATCGCTCTCCGCGCTCGCTGTGACGCTGACGCGACCCACCCACAACGCCCTTCTGCCGGAGGTCTCCCGGACCACCGGTGATCTCACGGCCGGTAATGCTGCGTCGGGAACTCTCGAGGCCGTAGCGGCCTTTCTCGGGCCGCTGTCCGGTGGCGTGCTCCTGAACGCGACGGGAGTGGGCCCGATGCTGGTGGTCACGAGTGCCCTGTCGGCGGTGAGTGCGCTGATGACAGCGCGGCTGCTCTCAGGCTGGGGGCGCCGCCATCCACGCGTACGGCGCATGGTGCGCCGAGGAGAAGGCGACCTCCACACGCTGCTGAGGAATCCCGCCGCACGGTTGATGTCCGTGCTGATCGTCGCGGAGTACGCGCTCGTCGGAATGACCGACATCCTGCTCGTGGTCCTGGCCCTCGACGTCCTCGACATGGCCGATTCCGGCCCGGGGGTCCTGGGATCAGCCATCGGGTTGGGCGGGATAGCGGGTGCCGGACTCACCTTCCTGCTCATCGGAAGAGCCAGGCTGGTACCTCCGCTCGTGGTCGGAGCCGCCTGCGCAGGACTCGCGTTCGCCCTGGCAGGGCAGCCGGGTGCACCGGTGACCATCGTCCTGCTGCTCCTGGCCGTCAGCGGCGCGGGGAAGCTGCTCTACGACGTCGCGTCTCGCACGCTCATCCAGCGCCTCCTTCCCGACCATCTTCTCGCTGCGATGTTCGGGCTCCAGGAGTCGTTCGCCCTGACTGGAATCGCGGCCGGCACGCTCGCGGCGCCCGTCCTGGTCGCCTTGCTCGGAACGCAAGGCGCCTTCATCGTGGCAGGCTGCCTGATGCCGGTGACAGTCCTTGCGTCGTTCCCGATGCTGCGCCGCTTGGACGCCGCCACCACCGTCCCGATGGACGTCCTCGCGTTGCTGATGCGGGTGTCGGCCCTGAGCGTCCTGGCGCCCAGGATCGTGGAGCGGTTGGCGCGAGACGCCGACGCCGAGCTCATCCCTGCCGGACGTCAGGTGGTTCAGCAGGGTGACACGGGCACCCGGTTCTACGTGATCGCGTCGGGTCGGGCCTCGGTGGACATTGACGGTTCGCCTGTCCGAGAGCTCGGGCGCGGCGACTGGTTCGGCGAGATCGCCCTGCTGCGCGACGTCCCGCGGACCGCCTCGGTCAAGGCTCTCACGGACCTGTCGCTCTGGGCGCTCGACCGCCGGTCGTTCCTGAGCTCCCTGATGGCGGCCCCGCGCGCCGTAGAGCTCGCTGAAGAACACATCCGGGAGAAGTACGTCTGAGCGCGTCACCTCGACGGCACCGACATCCTGGGCTCACAGACGTCCCCTGTGTGGAGCGATCGATGACGGCGAGATGCGGGCATCGCCCTTCAGAGACTCAGTACGACGTGGTCTGTCCCATGACCAGGTCTGGGCGCATCTGGTGGGGAGGCTGGCATCGAGATGGCCGAACAGAGCATTCGCAGAGCTGGCGCCTCGCCCCGCTACCAGGAGGTCGCGGACAGACACCGATCCTGGCGTCGACTCTTCGTGGGAGACCATGAGGGAAGCGCGTGACCCTGGCACGTCCCCGACGGGGACGCGTGGTCATCGACGCTGCATCTCCCACGCCAGGTCGATCGCATGGCACACAGCAGCCGGCTGGGCCCGATCGAGATAGGCCTCGACGTTGTGATGTGCCTCCATGCGGGGCGGCACGCCAAAGCTGTCCGGGTAGGTCTCGAGCAGCGCTTCGCGCCTCCACAAGGGCACGCGAATCACCACCGCGTGCTGGTCCTGTAGCCGCACGACCAACCGGTCATGGACGTAGCACGCTGGATGCGACTCGGTTCCCTTGCGCTTGACCCCCGAGAGCGACTCCGCATGGCGACCAACCTCCTCCGGGGTCATCTGCGCATCGTGGCTCGCCCCCTGGCCGGGCTCCTGCCGATCGCGAGAAGGATCAGGGGCGCGCGCTCGCGAGGTAGCCGCGCAGGTCGGACATCGACTCGTCCAGTCGCTCGTGGAGCGACGGGCCGGGCGAGCGCAGCCACAGGGTGTACGCCGAGAGGGCGAGGGCGAGGCTGACCTGGCTGACCGTCTCGGGCAGGGGATCGGTGGGCGCGAGTCCCGTACGTCGGGCGACGTAGTCGGCGATGACCGCGCGCCACTCGGCGTACCGGAGGACGGAGTGGGCCTGCAGGGCCGGCGTCTCGAGGATCAGGCGCATCCGCTCCCGGTGGGAGGGGTCAGCGGCTTCGTCGAAGTCGTTGAACGCGACGACCCCGCGGTGGACGGCCTCGTGCAGGGGCAGGTCCGACGGCACTGCTCCAGGAGGACGCGGAAGCGCTCGAGGGTGCGGTCGAACTGGCCCCACGGGATGTCGTTCTTGGACTCGAAGTAGCGGAAGAGGGTGCGTCGGCCGACCCCGACCTCGGCGGCGATCGCGTCCAGCGTGGTGCGCTCGAACCCGCGCTCGGCGAACAGGCGGAACGCGGCCTGCTCGATCTCCGCGTGGGTGGTCGCCTCCGGCCGCCCGCGCAGGGACCGGCTCGCCGGGGGCTCCGTGGCTGCCATCGCCGCGGAATCTAACAGGCCCGACCCCTTCCTTTTCGGCCAACGGTGCCATTAATGTGCTCCGCATCACATCGAGCCCAGGAGATGCCATGACACCGCAGCCCACGAAGCCCACCGACGCCACCGCGGAGACCGACGAGGCACTGACGGCCGAGGACCTGATCGAAGAGGTCTCGATCGACGGCATGTGCGGCGTCTACTGATGCGACTCGACTGATGCTCGACGAGCCGTGGGCGCTGTCCCCGTCGGTGGCGCTGCGGCCCGAGCCCTTCGGGGCGCTGGCCTACCACTTCGGCAACCGCAAGCTCACCTTCCTCAAGCGCCCCGAGCTGGTGGCGGTGGTGCGCGGCTCTGGCCGACCAACCCGACGTCCGCGCGCGCTCGTGGCCGCGGGAGTGCCCGCCGAGCAGCATCCGGCGTACGCCGCGGCGCTGCGCGGACTCGCCGCGACCGACATGATCCGGCCCCGGGAGACCGCGTGACCGCCACGGCGGAACGGCCGACGACGGGCTCGCTCGTCGAGCAGTTCGAGCTCGGGCTGGATGCGCCGATCTGCCTGACCTGGGAGCTGACCTACGCCTGCAACCTCGAGTGCGCGCACTGCCTGTCGAGCAGCGGACGGCGCGACCCGCGCGAGCTGACCACCGAGCAGTGCGAGGCGGTCATCGACGAGCTGCAGCGGATGCAGGTCTTCTACGTCAACATCGGCGGCGGCGAGCCGACGATCCGGCCGGACTTCTGGCACCTGCTCGAGTACGCCGTCGACCACCAGGTCGGCGTGAAGTTCTCCACCAACGGCGTGCGGATCACCCCGGAGCGGGCCCGCGTTCCTGGCGAGCCCGGCATGTGGGGCTACGTCGACGTCCAGATCTCGCTCGACGGCGCGACCGCCGAGGTCAACGACTACGTGCGCGGCCCCGGCTCGTACGACATGGCGCTCACGGCGCTGGAGAACCTGCAGGACGCCGGCTTCCGCGACGCCAAGATCTCCGTGGTCTGCACCCGGCAGAACATCGGCCAGCTCGACGACGTTCAAGGCGCTCGCCGACCAGTACGGCGCCACGCTCCGCCTGACCCGGCTGCGCCCCTCGGGTCGCGGCGCCGACGTCTGGGACGAGCTGCACCCGCTGCCCGAGCAGCAGCGCGTGCTCTACGACTGGCTGATGGCCCACGGCGAGGACGTGCTGACCGGCGACTCGTTCTTCCACCTCGCGGCGTTCGGCCGGCCGAGGTGGGCTCTGCCCGGGCTCAACCTGTGCGGCGCCGGGCGGGTGGTCTGCCTGATCGACCCGATCGGCGACGTCTACGCCTGCCCGTTCGCGATCCACGACGAGTTCCTGGCCGGCAACCTGCTCGCCGACGGCGGGTTCCCGAAGGTCTGGCGGAGTCGGAGCTGTTCGCCGAGCTGCGCTCGCCGCAGACCGGCGGCGCCTGCGCCTAGTGCCAGTTCTACGACTCGTGCCGCGGCGGCTGCATGGCCGCGAAGTTCTTCACCGGCCTGCCGCTCGACGGACCCGACCCCGAGTGCGTGCAGGGGTACGGCGAGACCGCGCTGGCTGGCCGGCGACCGCGTCGTGCCGGCGGCGAGCCAGGACCACTCCAAGGCCAACCCGACCCGCAACCAGCCGGTCATGCTCAAGCTCCTCACCCGGCCACCGGTCGGCGCCTGCGCCGAGAGCCCCCTCGCCGGGTTCGAGCCGGACCCGGCCGCCGGGTTGCTGCTCGTGAGCAGACCGACCATGGCTGGAGAACCCCTGGAAGCAGAACCCGTGGTTCGAGTCCGTCGCCGTCGCCCAGCGGCGCGCCCGCAAGCGGCTCCCCTCATCGGTGTACGGCGCGCTGGTGGCCGGCTCGGAGCGCGGCCAGACCGTCGCCGACAACGAGGCGGCGTTCCGCGAGCTCGGGTTCGCGCCGCACGTGGCCGGCCAGCGGGCGGAGCGCTCGATGGCGACGACGGTGATGGGCCAGGACATCTCGCTGCCGGTGATCATGTCTCCCACCGGCGTCCAGGCCGTGCATCCCGACGGCGAGGTCGCGGTCGCCCGGGCGGCTGCGGCACGCGGCACCGTCATGGGGCTGAGCAACTTCGCCAGCAAGCCGGTCGAGGAGGTGGTCGCGGCCAACCCCCAGACCTTCTTCCAGATGTACTGGACCGGCGACCGCGACGTGATGGTCCAGCGCATGGAGCGCGCGCGGGCCGCCGGCGCGGTCGGCCTGATCGCCACCCTGGACTGGTCGTTCTCGATGGGCCGCGACTGGGGCAGCCCCGAGATCCCGGAGAAGGTCGACCTCAAGACGATGGTCCGGATGGCGCCGCAGGTCGCGCGCCGTCCCCGCTGGGCCACGCAGTTCGCCCTGCCCGGGAGGATCCCCGACCTGACCGCGCCGAACCTCGCCCCGCCCGGAGGCGAGGCGCCGACGTTCTTCGGCGCCTACTACGAGTGGATGACCACCCCTCCGCCGTCCTGGGAGGACGTCGCGTGGATGCGCGAGCAGTGGGATCAGGGCCCGTTCATGCTCAAGGGCGTCTGCCGCGTCGACGACGCGCTGCGGGCGGTCGACGCGGGCGTGAGCGCGATCTCGGTGTCCAACCACGGCGGCAACAACCTCGACGGCACCCCGGCCGCGATCCGGATGGTCAAGCCGATCGCCGACGCCGTCGGCAGGCCAGGTCGAGGTGCTCATGGACGGCGGCATACGCCGCGGCTCCGACGTCGTCAAGGCGCTCGCGCTCGGCGCGCGCGCCGTGATGATCGGCCGGGCCTACCTGTGGGGCTCGCCGCCAACGGCCAGGCCGGCGTCGAGAACGTCCTCGACGTGCTGCGCGGCGGCATCGACTCCGCCCTCCTCGGCCTGGGCGTCGCGTCGATCGACGAGCTGACCCCCGAGCACCTGCTGGTCCCCGACGGCTTCCACCGCGCGCTCGGAGTGCCGTCGGCATGACCCGGCTGCTGGCGGACGCGACCACCGCCGAGCTGCGTCGGGTCGCGACTGGTGCTGGTGCCCGTCGGCTCGGTCGAGCAGCACGGCCCGCACCTGCCGCTCGACACCGACACCGCGATCGCCGTGGCGGTCGCGACCGGCGTGGCCGAGCGGCTCGGTGATGCCGGAGCGACGGCGTGGGTCGCGCCGCCGCTCGCCTACGGCTCCAGCGGTGAGCACCAGTCCTTCGCGGGCACCAGCTCGATCGGCACCGACGCCCTGCACCTGCTGCTCGTCGAGCTGGTCCGGTCGATGCGCACCTGGGCCGAGCGGGTCGTGCTCGTCAACGGCCACGGCGGCAACGTCCAGACGTTGAGCGGGTGCCGTCGGCCAGCTCGTGGCCGAGGGGCACGACGTGTCGTGGGCTCCTGTGCGACCGAGGCGGTCGACCTGCACGCCGGCCGCACCGAGACCTCGCTGATGCTGCACCTGCGGCCGGCGTCGGTGCGGCTCGATCTCGCCGACGCGGGCGACACCCGGGCGCTGGGCGAGATCCTGCCCGACCTGCTGGCCGGCGGAGTCGCGTCGGTGTCCGCCAACGGCGTGCTCGGCGACCCGGCCGGAGCCAGCGCGGCGGAAGGCGCGCCGTCCTGGCCGCGATGGTCGAGCACGTGCTCGCTGCGACGGGCCTGGTGGCCCGATGACCCGGGTGGCCCTGGTCACCGGCGCGGCCCGCGGGATCGGGGCCGCGACGGTTCGCAGGCTCGTCGCCGAGGGGTACGCCGTGCTCGCCCTCGACTGGTGCGCGGGGCCGGCCGCCTCGCCGTACCCGATGCCCACCCGGGCCGACCTGGAGCGCCTGGCCGACGGTGGCGACGTGCTGCCCGTGGTCGCCGACGTCCGCGACCGCGAGGCTCTCGACCAGGCCGTCGCCGACGCCGTGGCCCGCTGGGGCCGCCTCGACGTGGCGGTCGCCGCGCGCCGCCGTGATCGCCGGCGGCCAGCCGCTCTGGGAGACCTCGGCCGACGACCTCGACGCTGCTGTGGCAGACCAACGCCCGGGCGTCTGGAACACCGCCGCGGCCGCGGTTCCCGCGATGCTCGCCGGGCCCGAGCCCACCGGCTGCCGGTTCGTCGCCGTCGCCTCGGCCGCCGGCAGCCAGGGGCTCTTCCATCTCGCCGGCTACACCGCCGTCAAGCACGCCGTCGTCGGGCTGGTGAACGGGCCTCGCCGCCGACCTGGTCGGGCACCGGGTGTCACCGCCGTCGCGGTCTGCCCCGGCTCCACCCGGACCCCGATGCTCGCCGCGACCGCCGACCTCTACGACGACGCCCCGTCGACGACCTGGTCGCCCACCAGCTGCTGCGCCGGGCCCTCGACCCCGACGAGGTCGCCGCAGACGATCGCGTTCTGCTGCTCGCTCGACGGCGCCGCGCTCAACGGCAGCGTCGTCCACGCCGACGGCGGCTTCCGGGGATGACCGAGGGCCTGCCCGACGGCTTCCGGGTCCGGGTCGGCGACGGCGTCCGGGTCCACGACGGTGGCCGGACCCTGGTCGGCGGCTCGCCGCTGCGCGTGCTCCGGCTGAAGGCGCCCGCGCCCGCCGGTCACCGTCGGGACGGTCGCTCGAGGTCAGCGACCCCGCGACCCGGACCGTCGCCGAGCGGCTGCTGGCCGCCAACCTGGCGCGATCCCGTCCTCGCCGGACCGTCGTCGCCCGCCGCGGTCACGCGTCGTGATCCCCGTCCGGGACCGGGCCGACCGGCTCGACCGCCTGCTCGCCGCGCTCGGTCGGAGCTGCCGGTCGTCGTCGTCGACGACGCCTCGCGTGACCCGCGGCGGTCGTCGCGGGTCGCCGCACGGCACGGTGCGCGGCTGCTCGCGCTCGACCGACAACGTCGGGCCCGCCGGCGCCCGCAACGCCGGTCTCCCGCGGTCCGCACGCCCTACGTCGCGTTCGTCGACTCCGACGTCGTGGTGCGACGGCACGACCCTGCGCGGGCTCGCCGGGCACTTCGCCGACCCGCATGTCGCGGCGGTCGCGCCCCGCGTCCGGGGGGCCGCGCGCACGACGGCGCCGGGTCGGTTCGAGCGCTGGGACGTCGACGGCCTCTCGCTCGACCTCGGCGACCGGCCTGCTCTGGTGCGCCCCTGGTCGAAGGTCGGCTGGCTGCCGAGCGCCTGCCTGCTCGTGCCGCGTCGACGACCTCGGCAGCGGCTTCGAGCCGGGCCGCCGCGTCGGCGAGGACGTCGACCTGGTCTGGCGGCTGATCGCCGCGGGTCGGCAGGTGCGCTACGACCCGTCGTACCAGGCCTTCCACGACAGCCGGGGCACGTGGTCGACCTGGCTGGGCCGCAAGGCGTTCTACGGCACCGGCGGTGCCTGGCTCGCGCAGCGGCACGGCGACTGGATGGCGCCCGCGGTGCTCTCGCCCGTGCCCGTGCTGGGCGTCTGCGCGCTGCTCGCGCAGCGCCGGTGGTCGGTGCCGGTGGCGCTGGCGGCAGCGGTCGCCGTACGCGTCCGCCTCGGACGCAGCCTGCCCGACACCCCGGACCGGCCACGGCTGGCGGGCGAGCTCACCGCCGAGGTCTCGGTCTCGACGCTGCGCCAGACCTCGCACCTGCTGCTGCGGCACTGGTGGCCGGGCGCGGTCGTCGCAGCGGCCGTGTCGCGCCGAGCCCGCCGGGCGCTCCTGGCCGCAGCCGTCTGGGACCTGCTCGACCACCGAGAGGTGGCGCCCACCCGAGCCGCCGAGGCGTTCGTGGCCCGACGGCTCCGACGACCTCGCCTACGGCGCCGGCCTGTGGTGGGGGGCCGTCCGGGCTCGTTCCGCCCGCGTGCTGGTCCCGCACGTGACCGGCCTCCGGTCCCGCCGCTGACCGGGATCGCGTCGGCGGACGAGTGGTGGTCACGGTCCGGTGCCCGCGGGTACGTTGGCGAACGACTGTGGTGCGAGTCACAGTGGCAACCGATGCTTCCCCTAGCGAGGAGAGACCCATGAAGACCCAGGCCGCAGTCGTGTACGAAGCGGGAAAGCCGATCGAGATCGAGGAGCTCGAGCTCGACAAGCCGCAGGAGGGCGAGGTCCTCATCCGTTACACCCACGCCGGTCTGTGTCACTCCGACGTGCACGTCGCCCACGGCGACCTGGAGGCGCGGCTGCCGATGGTGCTCGGCCACGAGGGTGCCGGCGTCATCGAGGAGGTCGGTCCCGGCGTGACCAGGGTCAAGGTCGGCGACCACGTGGTCTGCTCGTTCATCCCCAACTGCGGAACCTGTCGCTACTGCGCGAGCGGGCAGCAGTCCATCTGCGACATGGGTGCCACGATCCTCGAGGGCTACCTGCCCGGGGAGCGGTTCCCGATCAGCGGCCCGCGCGGGCAGTACGGCGCGATGTGCATGCTCGGCACCTTCAGCCAGTACGGCGTGATCCACCAGAACTCCGCGGTCAAGGTCGACGACGACCTGCCCCTGGAGAAGGCGGTGCTGGTCGGCTGCGGCGTCCCGACCGGCTACGGCGCGGCCGTCAACACGGCCGCGGTGAAGGCGGGCGACACCGTGCTCGTCGTCGGGATCGGCGGCATCGGCATCAACGCGGTCCAGGGTGCCCGGCTGGCCGGCGCGAAGAACATCATCGCGATCGACCCTCTCGAGAACAAGCGCGAGAAGGCGATGGAGCTCGGTGCCACGCACAGCTTCGCGAGCACCGACGAGGCCATGGAGGCGCTGACCGACATGACGCGCGGCCAGATGGCCGACTCGGCCATCCTGACCCCGGGCCTGATGACCTCGGAGATCGTCGCGGGCGGCTTCCACGCGGTCGGCAAGGGCGGCACCGTCGTGCTCACCGGCCTCAACAAGCTGATGGAGCAGAACATCGAGCTCCCCGGCACGATCCTCACCCTGTTCCGCAAGTCCATCAAGGGCAGCCTCTTCGGTGACTGCAACCCCACCGTCGACATCCCGAAGATCCTCGGGCTCTACCAGAGCGGCGACATCAAGCTCGACGAGATCATCACCCGCACCTACACCCTCGACCAGGTCAACGAGGGCTACGACGACCTGCTCGCCGGCAAGAACGTGCGCGGCGTCGTCGTGCACAGCCACAACTGAGTGGGTGAGATGACCATGACAGGGCCGGAGCCCAGCTCCGGCCCTGTCGCCGTCGTCGAGCGAGCCGCTGAAGCGGAGATCCTCGAGGCCGCGCTGCTCAGTGGCGCCCACGTGCTGCTGGAGGGCCCCCCGGGCACCGGCAAGTCGACCCTGCTCCGACAGGTCGCAGCCGGGCGCCGGATCCCGTTCGTCATGGTGGAGGGCAACGCCGAGCTCACCCCCGCTCGTCTGATCGGCCACTTCGACCCGGCCCTGGTGCTGAGCAAGGGCTACGTCTCCGAGATCTTCGAGGACGGTCCGCTGCTGGAGGCGATGCGCACCGGTGGCCTGCTCTACGTCGAGGAGCTGAACCGGATCCCGGAGGAGACCCTCAACGTGCTGCTCACCGCGATGTCCGAGCTGGAGATCACGGTGCCGCGGCTGGGTCGGGTCGCGGCCGAGCCGGGGTTCGCGCTGGTGGCCGCCATGAACCCGTTCGACGCCGTCGGCACCGCCCGTGTCTCCGGGGCGCTGTACGACCGCACCTGCCGGATCTCGATGGACTACCAGTCCGCGGAGGCCGAGCAGCAGATCGTCGACCTGCGCTCCCGCGTCGAGCCCGACTGGCGGGCCAGGGTGGTCACGCTGGTCCGCAACACCCGGACGCATCCCGACATCCGGTTCGGCTCCTCGGTGCGCGGCGCCATCGACATCACCCGTCTCGCGGTCGAGCTCGGTCGGCTCCGAGGCGCCCCCACCGACGACTGGTACGTCGGGCTGGCAGCGGCCAAGGCGTCCCTGTCGGGCCGGATCCGGCTCCACGACGGCTGCGGCAGGACGCCCGAGGAGATCGTCACCGAGCTCTACGTCGGTGTCTTCGGGGCCGAGCCCGGCGAGACCTCCGACGACGATCGTCCGGGGGCGACGCCGGGGGAACGCTGAGCCCGCCCACCGGGGCGGGCTCCTCCCCGTCGGCGCCGCCCGAGTCGCGGCAGCGGAAGTCGGCGCCCCGCACGACCGGACGCTCCGAGCTGTCCAGGAACCCCAGGTTCGCCGAGCTCTCGCCGGAGGTGGGGGAGCTGGACCTGGACGCTCTCGATGCCGCCCTCGACGAGGACCCCGACCAGACGCTGACCCTGGTCGTCGAGATGTCCCACGCGACCGACGAGCAGCTGCGAGACGCCGTACGGCGACTCGCGCCACGCTTGATCCTCGAGCAGACCCGCCGCGGCATCCCGCGGAACCGGGGCGTGTCGAAGCCCCAGCCGGTGCCGGCGCAGCGAGGGGGTGACCTCGACCTGGACCGCTCGATGGACGCCATCGTGGGGGCGCGGGCCGAGGACCGGATGCCCGCTCTGGACGAGATGACCGCGGTGCAGTGGGCCCGCCCGGAGCTCGCCCTCTGCCTGGTGATCGACCACTCCGGCTCGATGAACGGCGCCCGGCTCACCACCGCCGCGGTCGCGGGCGCCGCCGTCGTGACCTTCGCGCCGGAGGAGTACGCCGTCCTCGCCTTCGCCGCCGGCACGCGGACCCTGCGTGCGCTGGCGGACACGGTCGGCCCGACCCGGACCGTCGAGCGGGTCCTGGCGCTGCGCGGTCACGGCACCACCGGGCTCGCCGCAGCCCTGCGGGCGGCGCAGGTCCAGCTCGCGGGAGCACGAGCGCGGCGCCGCGTGACCGTGCTGCTGTCCGACTGTCGGGTGACCGACGAGGTCGACGCGCTGCCGGCCGCCAGGACCCTCGACGAGCTGGTCATCCTGGCTCCCGCCGGCGACGACGACGAGGCGCGTCGGCTGGCCCAGGAGGCGGGGGCGCGGATCGCCGCCATCGGGTCGGTCCTCGACGTGCCGGCGGCGCTCAACCGGCTGCTCGCGGACGACCGCGTCTAGCCAGGCCCGTCGGTGACGGTCGTGAGCCGGACGACCTGCCCGGAGTCGGCGCTGCGGCGTGCGGCGTCCAGGACCTCTGCGGTGGCCACGGCATCGGACGCCGCGACGGGCGCGGGACCGAGGCCGCGGACGGCGCGGGCGAAGGTCGGGTAGAAGGTGTCCCAGGCTCCGCGGGGCCAGGTCGAGAGCCGACGAGCCGGCGGGTGTGAAGATCCGGTCGCGCTCCGACGCGCTCTCACGTCCCCAGTCGACGCCCTCCTGGGGACCGACCCCGCTCACCAGCACGTCCTCCTGGGTGTCCGCGGTCGTGACGACCAGTGACGCGGTCGTGCCGGTCACGCGGAACCGTGGGCCGGACGCCGGCTGGAGCCAGCTGCCCCACAGGTGGGAGCGGCCTCCGGCGACGTGGTGCAGGGCGACGAAGACGTCGTCGTCCAGGCCCGACTCCCGCAGGGTCAGCTCGGCGTACACCGACCCGACGGCGCCGAGGAGCACCAGCGACTGGTCGACGAGGTGGCTGCAGAAGTCGAGCAGGGTGCCACCGCCCGCGGCACCCGGTCCGGACTCCGGTGCGAAGCGTTCGAAGCGCGACTCGAACCGGCGTACGTCGCCGAGCGACCCGTCGGCCACCAGCGCCTGGACCGTCAGGAAGTCGGAGTCCCAGCGCCGGTTCTGGTACGGGCTGAGCACCACGCCGGCGGCGGCCGCCCGCGCGACGGTACGGCGAGCCGCGTCGGCATCGAGGGCGAACGGCTTGTCGCACACCACCGACAGGCCGAGCGCGATCGCCTCGTCGGTGAGGCTCGAGTGGGTGTCGGCGGGGGTCGAGATGCTGACCGCCTCCGCGCCCGCGGCGGCGAGTGCGGCCAACGAGTCGTGCACGGGCACGCCCGGATGCTCCCGGGAGACCAGCTCGCGTCGCTCGGCCGACGTCGTCACCACGCCGACGAACTCGCATCCGGGCGCGGCGGCGATCAGGGGCGCGTGGAAGTAGCGCCCGCCGAAGCCGTAGCCGACGAGACCGATCCTCACCGGCGGCACGGCGGTCTCCGCGGCGGCGCTCACGCGAGGCTGCTCGGTCGAGGGGAGAACCCGGCGGCGACGTACGTCGCGTCGATGAGGTCCATCGTCGCCACCGCGTCGTCGACGTCGAGGGGCGGTCGGGTCCGGTCGTTGATCGCCTGCGCCAGGACGTCGAGCTGGAAGTCGTACGACGGCCGGGTCCCGAGGTGCTCCGTGCGGGTGCCCGACTCCGTGGTGACGTGGACCCGGTCGTCGGTGTGCGGCAGCACGAAGTTCGCTGCCGTGATCCGTCCGGTCGTCCCGATCGCCGTGAGCTCCATGACGACGTCGGGTCCGGCCATGTGGGTGAACGTACGGCCTGAGGCGCCGTCGGGGAAGGCGAGCTCGGCCTGGACCCACTCGTCCACGCCGGGGTGCCCGGCCCGCTCCACGCCGCGTGCCGCGACGACCCGGGGCTCACCGCCCGCGCTCGCACCGAGCATCCGCATCGCGTGCAGGCTGTAGCAGCCGATGTCCATGAGGGCTCCGCCCGCGAGCTCGAGCGACCAGCGCGGGTTGTCGTCCTCGGGCGCCGGGATGATCATCGTCGAGTCGACGTGGCGCAGCGTGCCGATCTCCCCGGACGCGACGACCTCGAGCACGCGCCGCATCACCGGGTGGAAGACGTAGTGGAACGCCTCCATGACGACTCCCGGACTGCTCCGGGCGACCTCGGCGACCCGTCGCGCCTCCTCGCCGTTCGCGGCGAAGGGCTTCTCGGTCAGCACGTGCTTGCCGGCCTCGAGCGCCCGGATGTTCCAGGGGGCGTGGAGGCTGTTGGCCAGCGGGTTGTAGACCAGCTCGACCTCGGGGTCGGTGAGCACGTCGTCGTAGGACGCTGCGACCCGCTCGATGCCGTGGACCTCGGCGAAGGTCCGGGCCCGGTCGGCGTCGCGGGCGGCGACCGCGACCAGTCGGTGGCCACCGCGAGTGGCGGGCCCGATGAGGGCGTTGGCGCTGATCGTGGCGGCGCCGAGCAGACCGATGCGCAGGGCCCTCATGACGGCATCCTCAGGGTGGCCATGCCGCCGTCGGCCCCGAGCAGGGTGCCGGTCGTGGACGCGCTCAACGGGCTGGCGAGGTAGGCGATCGCGTGGGCTATCTCCTCGGGTGTCACCAGGCGGCCGAGGGGTTGTCGGGCCCTCAGCGCGGCGGCAGCCGCAGCCGGGTCGGCGGCCTGGTCGAGGAGCCGGCCGATCCACGGGGTGTCGGCGGTCCCGGGGAGCACGGCGTTGACCCGGATGCCTTCGGGCACGTGGTCGGCGGCCATCGCGAGGGTCAGCGAGGCCACCGCGCCCTTGGTGGCGGAGTAGAGCGCGCGCTGGGGTACGCCGACGGCGGCGACGACCGAGCTCACGTTGACGATCGCGCCGTGCTCGGACCGGCGCAGGTGGGGCAGCGCCGCGGCCGAGACGCGCGCCATGCCCACGACGTTGACGTCGAGGACCCGGACCCACTCCGCGTCGTCGTTCTCGGAGACGTCGCCGATCGCGCCGATCCCCGCGTTGTTGACGAGCACGTCGATCCCGCCGAGCGACGTCGCGACCGCTGCCACGCTCGCATCGACGGCGGCGCGGTCGGTGATGTCGCAGGTGAGCTCGAGGGAGCCGGAGTCGCCGGCCACCTGCCGGTCGATGATCGCCACCCGGGCCCCCCGCGCTGCCAGCAGCCGTGCGGTCGCGGCGCCGATCCCGCTGGCGCCACCGGTCACGAGGGCGGTCAGCCCGTCGAAGTCACTCATGTCAGCTCCTGGCTCGAGGGTCCACGTGGATCTTGGGTCCGGGTCCGGCACCGTCCGGTCGCCGGCCCGCGAGCACGGCCCCGACGTCGTCGAGGGTCACGGTCGCGGCGACGAGCGGTCGCGGGTCGACCTCGCCGGAGGCGTAGAGGTCGATGGCGCCGGCCAGGCCGGGGGAGGCGCTCAGGATGCCGACGGCGGTCACGTCGTTCATGCACCAGGGTCCGGGTGTCCAGCGGGCTCGGGGCCTCCGACAGCCCGATGTAGACGACGCGGCGGCCGGCGTCGACGAGCTCGGCGGCGCGGGCGGGGGATCCGGTGTGGTTGGAGGCGTCGATGACGGCGTCCCAGCGGTAGGTCGGGCAGGGTCCTGGTCGTCCAGGCCCCGGTCGACCCCGAGCGCCGGTCGCGAAGTCGAGCGAGGGGCCGCTGACGCCCGACGACGTGGACCTCGCACCCCTGCGCGAGCGCGAAGCGGGCGGCCAGCAGGCCGATCGTGCCGGGGCCGAGGACGAGCAGCCGCTCGCCGGGCTCCACCTCCGCCGCACGGACCGCCCGCAGTGCGTTGCCGCCGGGCTCGACCAGCGCGCCGGCGACGTCGTCGACGGTGTCGGGCAGCGGCAGCAGCGCGGTCACGGGCACGGCCAGCTGCTCGGCCAGCGCGCCGTGGAACCCGCGTCGCAGGCCGATCTCGGAGCGGTCGTCGCAGACGTGCTGCCGTCCGGTCAGGCACCGGTGGCAGTGCCCGCAGCCGAGCTGCGTGTCGCCCGTCGTACGGCGACCGAGCCACGACTCGTCGACCCCGGCGCCGACGGCGGAGACCGTGCCGCACCACTCGTGGCCGAGACGCAGCGGGTAGTGCGCCAGCCCGTCGTGGAGGTACTCCATCTCGGCCGGAGTACATCTCCGATGTCGGTGCCGCAGACACCCACCCGGGCGATGTCGACGACCACCTCGCCGGGTCCGGCGACCGGGTGGCTCGACGTCCTGGACGGCGCACTCGCCGGGACCGGTGAGGACGAAGGCACGCACGTCAGCGCGGCCCGATCACGCGCTGGCGCTGGGTCCCGAGCCCGTCGATGCCCAGCTCCATCACGTCGCCGGGCGCGAGCCAGACCTGCGGGTCGAAGCCCATGCCGACGCCCGGCGGGGTGCCGGTGTCGATCAGGTCGCCCGGCTCGAGCACCATGAACTGGCTGAGGTGGTGGACGATGAAGTACGGGTCGAAGACCATCGTCGACGGTCGAGCCGCGCTGCCGCGCGTACGCCGTTGACGTCGAGCCACATGCCGAGGGCGAGGACGTCGTCGATCTCGTCGGGCGTGGCCAGCCAGGGCCCGGTCGGGTTGAAGGTCTCGGCCGACTTGCCCTTCGACCACTGGCCGCTGCGCTCCATCTGGAAGGCGCGCTCGCTCACGTCGTTGACCAGCACGTAGCCCGCGATCGCGTCGCGCGCCTCCTCGACCGAGTCGAGGTACGACGTCCGCCTGCCCGATCACGATGCCGAGCTCGACCTCCCAGTCGGTCTTGGTCGAGCCGCGCGGGATCCGCACGTCGTCGTACGGTCCGACGAGCGTGTTGGGCGACTTGGTGAAGAGGATCGGCTCGTCCGGCACGGCCTGGCCGGTCTCGGCGGCGTGGTCGCTGTAGTTGAGGCCGATGCAGAGGATCTGGTGCGGCCGGGCGATCGGGCGCGCCGACCCGCTCGTCGCCGAAGGCTGCGACGTCGCCGCGCGCCGTACGCTCGGCGACGACCGCCGCGGAGCGCGTCGAGGCCGCCGGCGCCGAAGAACGCCTCGTCGAAGTCGTCGACCACGTCGGAGACGTCGACGTACGTCGTCGTCGTCGACGCGGACGACGGGCCGTTCGGCGCCGACGGCGCCGAGGCGCATGAGCTTCATGGCTGTCTCCTGGGTGAAGGTGTGGTGTCCGGACCAGGGATGGGTGGGCAGGCCGGTGCATGCCGGGCCGGGCGAGGAAGAGGCTGCCCGACAGCGGGGTACTCCTCCTGCTCGCTGCGGCGAGAGCTCGCCGCGGGCGGTGGTGATGAGCAGCCGGTCGAGCTCGGGTCCGACGAAGGCCAGGCTGGTGGTGTGCGGCGCGGGCAGCCTCGATGACGTCGAGCAGGTCACCGGCGGGCGAGTAGCAGCGCACCTGGCCCCTGCTCCAGGCCGCGAGCCACAGGTTGCCCGGGCGTCGACGCACAGGCCGTCCGGGCACGGCGTCGGTGAGCTCGAGAGCGAGTCGCCGCGGACCGATCGCCCCGGACTCGTGGTCGTAGTCGCGGACCCAGACCCGACGGCCGGGCAGGCTGTCGACGCTGTAGAGCAGAGACCCGTCGGGGGAGAAGGCCAGTCCGTTGGACAGCCCGAGGTCGTCGTCGAGCACGGTGGCGGTCCGTCGCCCTCGACCCGGACCAGCCGCTGGGAGTGCGCGCGCTCCCGGTCGAGCGACACGGTGCCGACCAGGAACCGTCCGCGGGCGTCGCAGGCGCCGTCGTTCAACCGGTCGTCGGGATGCGTCGGTGAACAGGTCGGGACCCGCGGCCCGCGTGCCGTCGGGCGCGACGTGCGTGCAGCCGGTGGTGGTCGGCGACCAGCAGCGATCCGTCGGCCGCGACGGCGACCGCGCCGACGTACGACGTCGAACCGGTGGCGCTGCGTGACCTCGACGGAGCCGTCGCCGCAGACGTCCCTCGAGGACGAGGCCCGCGAGGATGTCGACCCAGAGCAGCCGCTCGCGGGGCGCGTCCCAGACCGGACCCTCGGCGAGCTCGTAGACGCGGGTCGGTGACCCGCTCGGCAGGTGGTCATGCGTCGGACCTCGGCGAGCGCGCGGATCGCGTCGACGTCGTCGACGAGCCGCCGGCAGCGGCGTGCGGTAGGCGAGCGCGCTGATGCTGACCGCGCCGCTCGGCACGGTCGGGGCGGTGAGGAAGGCCGGGACGGCGAGGCAGTTGATGCCCGGCTCGTTCTCCTGGTCGTCGACGCTGTAGCCGCGGGCGCGGATCAGCTCGAGCTCGTCGTGCAGCGGCGTCGACGGTGGTCACCGTCCGGTCGGTGCGCCGGACCAGGTCGCGCGTCGCCGACCCAGGCGGCGACCGCCGCGCGGTCGGGCAGCCGGTAGGAGAGCAGCAGCTTGCCGGCCGCCGTGGCGTGCGCGGGGTTGCGGCCGCCGACGACCGAGGTCAGCCGGACCGCGCCCGGCGGCGGGTCGACCTTCGAGCGGTAGACCACGCGAGTCGCCGTCGAGCACGGTGTAGTGGGCGGTCTCGCCGTACCGCTCGGCCAGCGCCTGCAGGACCGGGCCGACCCGCACGTGGTCGGGCCGGCCCTCGTGGTGGGTGAAGGCCAGCCGGAGGAACTCGTCGCCGAGCAGGTAGCGCCCGCGGCCGTCCTGGACGGCGAACCCGGCGCGGCGCAGCGAGCCGAGCGCGCGGTGCACCGTGGGCTTGGGGCTCGCCGACGGCGACCGTGATCTCCTCGAGGCTGACGCCCTCGGGGTACCGCGCCAGCTCGGCGAGCACGGCGAGCACGCGATCGGCGCCGACGAGCCGGTCGTCGGCTGCCGCCGCGCCTTCCCGGGTGCGGAGCGCTCGCTGTACTCTGGTCACGATTCCAGATGCTAGACCAGCGTTTCGAGAAATGGAACCGATGACCGCGCACCGCGCAGCTGCCAGTGGTACGCCGGCACCGACCGCAACGCCTACATCCACCGGGCCTGGATGCGGCGGGGCTGCCCGCCGCACGCCTTCGACGGACGCCCGCACATCGCGATCGCCAACACCGCCTCCGACCTGACGCCGTGCAACGCCCACCTCGACGAGGTCGCCGAGAGCGTCAAGCAGGGCGTCTACGAGGCCGGCGGGATCCCGCTCAACCTGCCGGTGGTGTCCCTCGGCGAGACGCTGGTCCGCCCGACCGCGATGCTCTGGCGCAACATGGCCGCGATGGCGACCGAGGAGATGCTCCGGGCCAACCCGGTCGACGGCGTCGTGCTGCTCGGCGGCTGCGACAAGACGATCCCGTCGCTGCTGATGGCGGCCGCGTCGGTCGACCTCCCCGCGCTCGTCGTGCCCGGGCGGCCCGATGCTGACCGGCACCTTCCGCGGCGCGCCCCTGGGCTGCGGCACCGACGTCTGGCGGCTCAGCGAGGAGGTGCGCGCCGGCACGCTGTCGCGAGGCGGACTTCCTGCGATCGGAGTCGTCGATGATCCGCAGCCGCGGGCACTGCAACACCATGGGCACCGCGTCGACGATGGCGATGGTCGCCGAGGCGCTCGGGGCGACCATCCCCGGGACCGCCGGCACCCCCGCTCCGGACAGCCGCCTGCTCGAGGGCTCCCACGAGGCCGGCCGGCTGGCGGTCGAGATGGTCGCGGCCGACCGGCGTCCCAGCGAGGTCTTCACCCGCGGCTCGTTCCGCAACGCGATCGTCGCCCTGGCCGCGGTCGGCGGGTCGACCAACGCCGTCGTCCACCTGCTCGCGATCGCCGGCCGCCTCGGCGTCGAGCTGACCCAGGACGACTTCGACCGCACCGGCGCCGACGTACCGCTGCTGGTCAACCTCCAGCCCGCCGGGCCGCTTCCTGATGGAGGACTTCCACCGCGCCGGCGGTCTGCTGGCCGTGCTCCGCGAGGTCGAGGACCTGCTCGACCCCGAGGCGGTCACGGTCACCGGCGCCCGCTCGTGAGCTACCTCGGGGAGGCCGAGATCTGGGACCGCGAGGTGATCCGCGTGCGCGCCGAGCCGCTTCCAGCCGCACGCCGGCATCGCCGTGCTGCACGGCAACCTCGCGCCCACCGGGGCCGTCATCAAGCCGGCCGCCGCGACGCCCGCGCTGCTCCAGCACCGCGGTCGGGCGTTGGTCTTCGACTCGGTCGAGGACTTGCAACGCCCGCATCGACGACCCGGACCTCGACGTCGACGCCGACTCGGTCCTGGTGCTCCGCGGCTGCGGGCCGCGGGGCTACCCCGGCATGCCCGAGGTCGCCAACCTGCCGATCCCGAAGAAGCTGGTCGAGGCGGGCGTCCGCGACATGGTGCGGGTCTGCGACGGCCGGATGAGCGGTACGGCGTACGGCACGGTCGTCCTGCACGTCTCGCCCGAGGCCGCGGCCGGCGGCCCGCTCGGCCTGATCCGCACCGGCGACGTGGTCGTCCTCGACGTCGCCGGCCGCCGCCTCGACGTCGAGGTCTCCGACGACGAGCTCGCCGCGCGGGCGCCGGCGGCGGCCGCCGTCGCGGCGTTCGCGGCCCCGTCGCGAGGCTGGGAGCGCCTGTACGTCGACACCGTGCTGCAGGCCGACACCGGCGCCGACCTCGACTTCCTCGTCGGCTCGAGCGGCGACGCGGTCTCCCGGGAGTCGCACTGACCGAAGGCTGTGGGGCTCACGTTCGGAGTCAGCGCAGGGCGGTGAGCGAGGCCGTCAGCTCGTCGAACACCGTCCCGTCGACGGTCGTCCCCGCGTGGCGGAGGGCGAGGACGCAGGCACCCACCGCACCGTCGGCCACGCGGTGGACCTCCTCCGCGCCGCACGACGTCGCGAGCCCGTCGGCGACCCGACCGCCGCGCCCCAGGATGCCGCCGCCGAGGACCACCGGCCCCGAGACGCTGGGCGACCGGACCGCCACGAGGGTGCGCGCGAGAGCGGCTGCAGCCTCGTCGAGGATGCGGTCGGCGGTCGGGTCCCCCTCGGCCTCGAAGGCCAGCCGGGCGTAGTCGGCGAGCCGGACCGGCGGCCCGGCGTAGAGCGCCCGCACGGCGGCCAGGATCGGCTCCCGGTCGCCGCTGCGCGAGGGCACGGGCACGCCGAGATGCGCGAGCGCGAGCGGCGTGAGCGACGTGGACGGACCGCGCCCGTCGAGGTCCGCCAGGGCCGCGCGTACGACGCGGTGCCCGATCCAGAAGCCGGACCCCTCGTCTCCGAGCAGCCAGCCGAGCCCGTCCGCCACGGCGACCTGGCGCCCGTCCTCCACCCGGATCGCGCCGGCTCCCGTCCCGGCGATGACGGCGTACCCGTCCGCTCGAGGAGTGCCCGAGAAGTACGTCGCCAGCAGGTCGGACTCGAGGGCCAGGGGAGCGTCGACGCCGACGCCGGCGAGCCGCTGGCGGATCTCGGTCGCGGCAGAGGTCGCGCCTGCGCCTGCCATCGCGAGCACGACCAGACGGATCCCGGTGCCCCGCACCTCCGCCGCGCGCAGCGCTTCGACGGTGCTGTCGACGACGGCCGCGCCGGCGGTCTCCGGGCCGACGGCGGTCGGGTTGCCGCTGCCCGCCGCCCCGTAGCCCAGGCACCGGCCGGCCGGAGCGACGACCACGGCGCGCGTGCTCGTGCCGCCGGCGTCGATGGCGACCAGTCCGGTGCGCTGCTCGGTCATTCGTTACCCATTCGTGACATCCAGATGATTGTGGCGTGGGCCACATGTAAATAGTTTTCTCACAACGACCGCAATACTGAGAAGGATTTTCATGGATGCTCCCGACGAGCCGGTGGCTCCCGCGCTGGAAGGCTACGGCGCCAGCAGCAGGATCCGCACGGCCCTTCCGGAGCTGCCCGGGGGCATGGCCAAGGTCGGCCGGCTCCTGCTCGAGGACCCGGCCCTGCCGCTGCGGCTGTCGATCACCGAGCTGGCCGCGCGGGCCGGTACGTCGCCGGCGACGGTCACCCGGTTCTGCCGTGCCCTCGGCTACACCGGCTACCTCGCCCTGCGCGTGGGAGCGGCGGCCGAGCAGGGCCGCTCCAGCGCCCACGAGACCTGGGACTCCGACATCGGGCGCGCGTTCCACCCGGGTGACACCGCGACCGAGATGATGCGCACCCTGGTGAACGCCCACACCGTGGCGCTCACGTCCACCGCGGAGCGGCTGGACCCCGTCCTGGTGGGCCGGGTCGCGGACGCCGTCGCCCGGAGCACGCACGTCGACATCTACGGCATCGGTGGCAGCGCCGTCATGGCCGCCGAGCTCCAGGCGCGCCTCTATCGGATCGGGATCAACGCGCACGCGTGGAACGAGGTGCACGCGGGACTCGCCAGTGCGGCCTTGGTGGGCGACTCGAGCGTCGCCATCGCCTTCTCCAACACCGGGCGCACCGAGGAGACCATCGAGATGCTGGCCCTGGCGAAGTCGTCGGGGGCCTTCGCGGTCGCGGTCACCAGCGATCCGGCGTCGCCGATGGCGCAGGTCGCCGACGCCCACCTGACCAGCCACGCGCCGGGGGAGTACCTCCAGCCCGACGACCTGTCGGCCAAGCACGCCCAGCTCTTCGTCATCGACCTCCTCTACCTCCTCGCGGCGCAGCGCGACTTCTCGCGTACGACGAGCCTGCTCGCGGCGTCCGCAGCAGCGGTCGCGCCGCATCGCCGTCCGCTACGTCCGGCGCCGCGGCCGCGCGTCGTCCCCTCGCCGAAAGGAAACGTGACAGCGTGAACGCACATCTCGGGAGCTTCTCGGCGGAGGTCCGCCGTCGGCTCGACGCCCTCGACCAGGAGGTCGGTGCCGGCGGCCTGGATCCCGCCATCGACCTGATCGTCTCCTGCCTGCAGCGCGGGGGAGTCCTCCAGGCCTTCGGCACCGGCCACTCCCAGGCCTTCGCCATGGAGATCGCGGGCCGTGCGGGCGGGCTGATCCCGACGCACGGCATCGCGCTCCGTGACGTCGTCCTGCGTGGGAGCCGCGACCTCTCCGAGCTCCACGGCGCCACCCTCGAGCGGGACGAGTCGGTCGCCGACGAGCTGTACGGGCTGTACGCGATCGAGCCGGAGGACGTGTTCCTGATCGCGTCGAACTCCGGCGTCAACGGGTCGATCGTCGGGGTCGCCCTGCGGGCCAAGGCCGACGGCCACCCCGTCATCGCGGTGACGAGCCTGGAGCACACGAACGCCGTCACCCCCAAGCACAGCAGCGGCAAGCGGCTCTCGGAGATCGCCGACGTCGTCATCGACAACCGGGCGCCGTTCGGCGACACCACGATCGACCTCGGCGACGGGCTGTCCGCCGGAGCGGTCTCCTCGATCACCGCCGCCTACATCGCGCAGCTCCTCACCCTCGGCGCCGCCCAGCGACTCAGAGACGCGGGTGAGGTCCCGCCGCTCTACATCTCAGCCAACATCCCGGGAGGTGACACCCACAACGACGCCCTCAAGGCGAAGTACGGCGATCGCATCGCCGGCCTCGCCTGACCTCACGGCCGCCAGTCCGCATCGGCGCGCGCCCACCACGCAGCACCCAGTAGAAGCGATCATCACGAAAGGCATCCACGATGAGCCGAGAAACCCCCCACGTCGACCGCAGAATGCTCCTCCGTGGCGCCCTCGCGACAGCGGCCCTCGCGCCGCTCGCCGGAACCCTCGCCGCCTGCGGCGGGTCGTCCCCGAGCGCCGGAGGCAGCGGGAGCAGCGCCGCCCCGACGTCGGACACCAACCCGTTCGGACTGGCGAAGGACGCCAAGGTGGACGCCGTGATCTTCAACGGCGGCTACGGCTATGACTACGTCAAGTTCGCGGCCGGCCAGGTCACCAAGCAGCCCGACTTCACGGGCGTCACGATCAAGGTGGCGCCGTCGACCCAGATCGCCCAGCAGCTGCAGCCACGCTTCGTCGGCGGCACGCCGCCCGACCTGATCGACAACTCCGGTGAGAACGCCATCGGGTTCAGCGCCATCGAGCAGCAGCTCGAGACGCTCGACGACGTCTTCGAGGCCAACAACTACGAGGGCACGAAGATCGCGGACACGGTCTACCCGAACGTGAAGAACCCGGGCACCTTCGACAACAAGTTCATCGCGTTGAACTACGTGATGACCGTCTACGGCATCTGGTACTCGGCCTCCCTGTTCGAGCAGAACGGCTGGACCCCGCCGAAGACGTGGGACGAGGCCCTGGACCTCGGCGCCAAGGCCAAGGCCAAGGGCAAGTACCTCTGGGTCTGGGGCAAGGAGGCCGCGACGTACTACCAGACGATGGCCGTCAACTCCGCCATCAAGGAAGGCGGCGACGAGGTCCGGCTGGCGCTGGAGAACCTCCAGCCGAAGTGCTGGTCGCTCCCGCAGATCCAGGGCGTCTTCAGCTCCTTGGGCGAGATGGTCACGAAGGGCTACTTCGTGCCGGGCGGTGCCGGCACCCAGTTCACGGCCGCCCAGGCCAAGTGGAGCAACGACGAGCAGGCGATCCTCTACCCGTCCGGTGGTTGGATCGAGAACGAGATGAAGGACGCCACCAAGAGCGGGTTCCAGATGACCGGAGCCCCGGAGCCGACCGTCACCTCCAGCCCGGCGTTGCCGTTGGCCGGGCTGCGCGCTGCTGCGGGCGAGCCGTTCATCGTGCCCTCCCAGGGCAAGAACGTCGCGGGTGGCAAGGAGCTCCTGCGCGCGATGCTGTCGAAGGAGGCCGCGACCAACTTCTCCAAGACCCGCCTCGCGCCGACCATCGTCAAGGGCCTGGTGCCGGCCGACGGGTTCGGGTCCACCGCGCTGGTCTCGCAGACGAAGATGCTGGACGCCGCCGGCTCCAACACCTTCAACTACCAGTTCGTCGACTACTACGGCATGAACACCGACCAGCTGGTGCCGTGGAACTCGTTCCTGGCGGGCCAGCTCGACGTGGCAGGGCTCACCAGCGCCCTGCAGGACATCACCGACAAGATCGCGAACGACTCGTCGGTGAAGAAGCTCAAGATCACGTGACCACCACCACGACCGACAGGCCGAGTGCCACCGGCGGCCGGCCTCGGCCGGCCGCCCGGCGGCGCCGGCGGCCGAGCTGGGACCGGCTCAGCTTCATGGTGGTGTTCCTCGGTCTGCCGGTGGCCATCTACGTCGTCTTCGTGATCTACCCGTTCGGCCAGGCGCTGTACTACTCGATGACCGACTGGAGCGGCTTCAGCCCGACGTACAACTTCGTCGGCCTGGACAACTTCCAGAAGCTCTTCCACGACGACACCTTCATGCGCTCCATGCGCAACAACGTGGAGCTGGCGATCGTGGTGCCGATCGTGACCATCGTGCTGGCGCTCGTCATCGCGACGATCGTCACCGTGGGTGGGCCCAGCAAGGGGCAGATCCGCGGGGTCGGCGGGTCCGGGTTCTACCGGGTCGTGTCGTTCTTCCCGTTCACCGTCCCGGCCATCGTGATCGGCCTCATCTGGGCTCAGGTGTACGACCCGTCGGCCGGCCTCCTCAACGCCATCCTCACCAAGCTGGGCCTGAGCGGGTTCGAGAACTTCGCCTGGCTCGGCGACCCGCGGACGGCGATGCCGGCGTCGATGTTCGTGATCATCTGGAGCTTCGTCGGCTTCTACACGGTGCTGTTCGTCGCCGCCATCAAGGGCATCCCCGCGGACTACTACGAGGCCGCGCGGATGGACGGTGCCGGCCGGTTCCGGACGGCGACCCTGATCACGATCCCGCTCCTCCGGGACTCCGTGCAGACGGCGTACATCTATCTCGGGATCCTCGCCCTCGACGCGTTCGTCTACATGCAGGCGCTGAACCCGAACGGCGGCCCCGACAACACCACGCGGACGATGAGCCAGGAGCTCTTCAACACCGCCTTCCGGAAGGGCCAGTTCGGCTACGCCACGGCGATGGGCGTCGTGCTCGCCGCCGTGACGCTGCTCTTCGCGGTGATCGTGTTCACGGTCAACCGGCTCGTGGGAGGCGGCGACGGGGGGCGGCGCCGATGACGTCCGTCGCCACCGACCAGGGTCCTTCCACCGACGCCAGCAGGATGCGGACGGGCGGAGACAGAGCCGTCGAGGTCAGCTCGCACGCGCTCCTGACGACCTGGTCGATCATCGTGATCGTCCCGTTCCTGTGGGTCGTGCTGTCGTCGTTCAAGACGTCCAAGGAGATCCTGGCCTCGCCCTTCGGGCTGCCGGCCCACTGGAGCTTCGACAACTACGTCCATGCCTGGACCGACGCCGGGATCCACCAGTTCTTCCTCAACACGGTCATCGTCGTGTCGGTCGCCCTCGTCCTCGTGATGCTGCTGGGGTCGATGTGCGCCTACGTGCTCGCACGCTTCGACTTCCCGGGCGCGAAGTTCATCTACTACCTGATGCTGGCCGGGCTGACCTTCCCGATCTTCCTGGCGATCGTGCCGCTGTTCTTCGTGCTGAGGAACATCCACCTGCTCAACACCCTGCCGGGGCTGATCATGGTGTACGTCGCGTTCGCGCTGCCGTTCACGGTGTTCTTCCTGTACGCCTTCTTCAAGACCCTGCCGGACGACGTGTACGAGGCCGCGCTGATGGACGGCGCCGGGGAGTGGCGGGCCTTCTTCCAGATCATGCTGCCGATGGCGCGGCCCGGGATGGCTGCCGTCGCGATCTTCAACTTCCTCGGGCTGTGGAACCAGTTCCTGCTGCCGGTCGCGCTCAACACCAACCCGGACAGGTACGTGCTGACCCAGGGGATGGCGAACTTCGCCTCGCAGGCCGGCTACGCGGTCGACTTCGGGGCGCTCTTCGCCGCGGTCGTGATCACGGTCGTGCCGGTGCTGATCGTGTACGTGATCTTCCAGCGGAGGCTGGAGGGGTCGGTCTCCCGGGGGACGTTCCGCTGACCGCTGGCGGGCGTCCCGCCCGGTCAACCACGTCACCCGTCACCGGCACCTCCGGTGTCGGTCATCGCGAAGTCGAGGTGTGGAGGGAGTGCGACGCCAGGATGCACGCGTCCCAGACCTCACCGAGGACCGTGTCTCCCTCGGCGAGGTCCTCCACGACCAGCGACTCGAGGATGGCGGCCGCGCGCTCGCGCTCCCCTCGGGCGAGCCGCGCCCGGGCCTCCAGCAGCCGGGTCCGGCCGTGCCCGCGGATCGCGGGCTCGAGCACGGCGATCGCGTCCAGGCAGTCGTCCGCCCGTCCGGCAGCGAGCAGTCGCTCGAGGTGCTCCACGGCCAGTCCGCGGCAGTCCGGCCGGAGCAGCCGTGCCCGCGCGTACAGGTCGCAGGCGCGAGCGTCGTCAGCCAGCAGCGCCAGCCCTCGCAGCGCCCACGGGTTCTCGCCCGCGGCCAGGCTCGCGTCGTACTGCTCGGTGGCAGGGCCTGTCTCGCCCCGGACGTGGGCGTTCACGGCACGGGCCAGGTGCACCCACGCGGAGTCCTGCGCCCCTTCGAGGACGGCGCGCCAGCGGTCGGAGACCGGGGGCACCGGCAGCCGATGCGCGGACCCGGCGAGTGCCTCTGCGTCGCCGTCGAGCAGGTGGTGTGCCGGGAGGCTGTCGTCGTCGACCTGCGGGAACGGCAGCGCCTGCGTCGGTACGACGTGGGGCCGGCCGCGCAGCCGGAGCTCCACGTGACCCCAGCCGGACCCCGTGCTCAGCCGCTCGACGACCGCGGCGTCGGCCACGTCGGTGAGCCAGCGCTCGTGGACATCTTCGAGGTGGTCGGGGTCGGTTGCCCGGTGCACGGCTGCCTGTGCGGCGGTGCACGCCTCGGTGTAGTCGCCCGCCACCACCCCCGGCTCGAGCTCGACGCCGCCGAAGGCCTCGGTCCACGACACGCTCGCGCCGCCGGCCAGCCGGTCGTGCTCGAGCTGCGTGGGGCACCATCCCGCCTGGATCTCGGCGTACCTCGCCCCCGGCCCGCAGAGCCACTCCTGCCACCGCGAGCCGGCCGTCCCGCTTCCCCACAGGAAGAGCTTGCGACCCCGCAGCCCGCGCGTCGAGGTCTGGGCGAAGCCCCGGCCGTCGGGCTCGACGCAGACGATGTGCCGACCGCGCTGACCCTCCAGGTCGTAGAAGTAGTCGGCGGGCAACCGGGAGGCCGACGGGCGGCTGATGTCGACGTCAGGGCGGTCCGGGTGTGGCACGGGCACCCTGACCAGGGCGCCGGTGTAGTCGGTGCGCCACGCGGAGTCCGCCGTGGTCAGCACGCGGGTCCCCGGCGTCTCGGGCACCGCGATGTTCGTCCAGTAGTACAGCGGCTTCTCCTCGGGATCCGGGTTGATCACCCGGGTCGAGGCGTACAACCGGTCCGACCCCGGCAGCAGCGAGAGGTCGACCTGCAGCACCAGGTCTCTGGTCCGCTCCCACTCCCAGAGCCGGAGCACGTCACCGCCGGGCCCGGCGACCAGTGCGGCGTGCATCGGGCGGCACGACAGCGTCGTGTGCCCGGTCGAGCCGAGGTTCCACTCGATGCCGCCGGCGAACCAGGCGTCGGTCAGCCCGAAGTTCGCGAAGTGCAGCGCCGGGTTGCAGAACAGCAGCTCACCACGCACGTGGTCGTGCACCGACCAGACCCGGCCGCCGAGGGTGGGCAGCACCGTGACGCGCAGGACGCCGTTCTCGAGCACGAACGCCGGGAGCTCGACCCCGTGCAGCGAGCGGTCGTAGTCCTCCTGGAGCGGGTAGGGCAGAGGGCTCTCCAGCCGGCCGTGGGCCATCCGCTCGAGCATCTCCGGGTGGCGCCCGGGCTGGAATCGGGGAGGGGCAGCGCACGCAGCCGCGTGAACCGGGGCAGCGGACTGGCGGGACCGAGCGTCGCCGCCCGCACGGTCACGACGGTACGACGTACCGTCGCCGGCGACGAGGGAACGGAGGCCATGGCGTCAGCTCGGCATCTCTGGGTTCTCCGGTCTCGCGTTCCATCACCGCGTCGAGGGCTCAGTGCTCCACCATGACATTCTTGCGCGGTGGCCGTGGATGACGATGTCGTACTCGCCATCGACGTCGGCGGTACGACGATCAAGGCGGCGCTGGTCGATCGCGCCGGCAGCGTGGTGGCCTCCGAGGAACGGCCCACACCTCACGGAAGCAGTGCACGCGACGCGGTCGCCGAGGTCGGCTGCGAGCTGCTCGCGCAGCAGCCCGACACGCAGGTGACGGGCGCCGGTGTCGTCGTCCCGGGCCTCGTCGACCGCGACGCCGGCCTCGCGACGTACAGCGCCAACATCGGGTGGCGCGACCTCGAGCTCGTCCGGTCGCTCGGCGACCGGTGGGGGCTGCCGGTCCGGATCGCCAACGACGTCGCCGCCGGCGGCGTCGCCGAGCACCGGCTGGGCGCGGGCGTGGGCACGGACGACCTGGCGTTCGTGCCGATCGGCACCGGGATCGCCGCGTCGATCGTCTCCGGCGGACACCTGGTGACCGGGCACCGCGGCTCGACGGCGGAGATCGGGCACCTGGCGGTCCGGCCCGGCGTCCGGTGCGCCTGCGGACGTGACGGGTGCCTCGAGGCCGTCGCCTCCGCGTCGGCGATCGCCCGTCGCTACACCGCGCTGAGCGGGGAGCCCGTCGCCGGCGCCCGCGAGGTCGCCGCCCGGCTGGGCACGGACGCCGCCGCGCGGCAGGTCTGGCAGGACGCGGTGGACGCGCTGGCGGACGGCCTCGGCATCCTCTCCCTGGTCGTCGGGCCGGCCCTCGTGGTGATCGGCGGCGGGCTCGGCCGCGCCGGCGACGCGCTGCTGGACCCGCTGAGGGTGGCGCTCCGTGAGCGGCCCACCGTCGTCGAGGCCGCCGACGTGACCGTGTCGGCCCTCGGCGACCGAGGCGGCATGATCGGTGCCGCGCTGCTGGCCCGCGACGGCTGGGCGCCCGAGTCATGACCGCGCTGGCGCTGGCCGGACGGCTCGTGACGACCGCCGGGATCGTGGAGGCGGGCGTGGTGGAGGTGCGCGCCGACGGCACCCTCGGCTACGTCGGTCCGGCGTCCGGCTGGTCGGGCTCGGTCCCCGAACCCGTCGACACCCTGTGCCGGGGTACGTCGACATCCACTGCCACGGTGGCGGGAGCCACAGCGTCACGTCGGACGACCCGGCCGAGGTGGCAGCGGTCGCCGCGCACCACCTCTCCCAGGGCACCACGACGATGCTGGCCAGCCTGGTGAGTGCGTCGACCCCCGAGCTCGTCGACGCGATCGCGGCGATCGCCGCGGTCGTGGCCACCGGGTCCTCGATCGTCGGGTGCCACGTGGAGGGGCCGTTCCTGGACCCGGCTCACCGGGGGGCGCACGACCCCGCCCACGTGCGGCTTCCCACGCCCGACGAGCTCGAGGCCTGGCTGGCGGCCGGCCTCGACGACGACGGTCGGCCGACGGTCCGGATGGTGACGCTCGCCCCCGAGCTGCCCGGCGCCGCCGCGGCCGCCGAGCTCCTCGAGCGGTCCGGGGTCGTCGTGGGACTCGGCCACACCGGCGCCGATGCCGCCACCTTCGGCGAGGCGTTGCGGGCTCTGCGCAGACCGCTGGTCACCCATCTGTTCAACGGCATGGAGCCCTTGCACCACCGCCACCCGGGCCGGTCGCCGCCTCGCTGGATGCGCTGGCGCGCGGGTGCACGCACGTGGAGGTGATCGCGGACGGCGTCCACCTCGCCGACGAGACGGTGCACCTGGTGTTCGCGGTGGATCCCGGGCGGCACATCGTCCTGGTGAGCGACGCGATGGCCGCCGCCGGGATGCCGGACGGCGACTTCGAGCTCGGGTCGATGCGGGTGCGGGTCGAGGACGGCCGGGCGTGGACCCGCACCGAGCGACCGTCGCTCGCGGGCGGCACCTCGCACGCCGCCGAGCTGGTCCGCCACTGCGTGGTGCGGGCCGGCGTCGATCCCGTCGCTGCGGTGGCCGCGGCCACCGCCACCCCCGCCGCCCTGCTCGGCCTCGACGACCGGGGTGACCTGGCCACCGGCCTGCGCGCCGATCTCGTGGTGCTCGACGACGACTGGCGGGTCCGCCGCGTGATGCGCGGGGGAGACTGGGTCCGATGAGCGTGATCATGTCCCGGCGGGACCTGGAGTTCCTGCTGTTCGAGTGGCTCGACACCGAGGCGCTGCTGGGCCGGGAGCGGTTCGCCGAGCACTCGCGGGACACCGTCGAGGCGGTGCTCGCGCTGGCGGAGACCGTGGCCACCGAGCACTTCGCACCGCACAACCGGGCCGCCGACCTCCCGGAGCCGACGCTTCGACGGCAGCGTCGTCCACGTCCTCCCGGAGGTGGAGAAGGCGCTCACGACGTACGCCGAGGCAGGCTTCCTCTCGGCGCGGATGGACGAGGAGGTCGGCGGGCTGGGCCTGCCGCAGTCGGTCTTCGGCGCGTGCTTGTCGTGGTTCTACGCCGCGAACGCCGGGACGACGGGCTACGCGCTGCTGACGCTGGGGCCGCGAACCTGATCGCGGCTCACGGCACCGGAGCAGCGGGACCGCTACGTCATCCCGATGACCGAGGGCCGGTTCTTCGGCACGATGGCCCTCTCGGAGTCGCAGGCCGGGTCCAGCCTCGCCGACATCACCACGCGCGCGGAGCCGGACGACGACGGCACCTACCGGCTCTTCGGCCGCAAGATGTGGATCTCCGGTGGTGACCACGAGCTCAGCGAGAACATCGTCCACCTCGTCCTCGCCAGCACGCCGGCTGCCCCGCCGGGACGCGGGGCATCTCGCTGTTCCTGGTGCCGAAGTTCCTCGTCGAGGACGACGGCTCGCTGGGGGAGCGCAACGACGTCGCGCTCGTCGGGATCAACCACAAGATGGGCTTCCGCGGCACCGTCAACACGGCCCCGGTCCTCGGCGACGGCGCCTTCCGCCGGGAGGAGCGCCCGGGGCGGTCGGCTACCTCGTGGGCGAGGAGCACCGGGGCCTGCCGGTGATGTTCTCGATGATGAACGAGGCCCGCATCGGGGTGGGCCTGTGTGCCACGGCGTTCGGCTACACCGGCTACCTCAAGTCCCTGGCCTACGCCCGGGACCGGCTGCAGGGGCGTCGGGCGGGGTGCCTCCCACCGACCCCCAGGTCCCGCTCGTCGAGCACGCCGACGTACGACGCATGCTGCTGGCCCAGAAGGCCTACGTCGAGGGAGCCCTCGCGCTCAACCTCTACTCCTCCCGGCTCGTCGACGACGCGGCGTCCCTGGACGACGCGGCCGGACGCGCCGAGGCCGACCGCTGCTCGGCCTCCTCACCCCGATCGCCAAGAGCTGGCCCTCCCAGTGGTGCCTGGCCGCCAACGACCTGGCCATCCAGGTGCTCGGCGGGGCCGGCTACACCCGCGACCACGACGTGGAGCAGCACTACCGGGACAACCGGCTGAACGCCATCCACGAGGGCACCCACGGCATCCAGGCCATGGACCTGCTGGGCCGCAAGGTCCTGCTCGACGGCGGGCTGCTCTCGAGCTGCTCCTCGGCCGCATCCGCGACACCGCCGCCCGGGCCGCGGCGGCCGGGGGCGACGGCGCGACGTACGCCGAGCACCTGATGGCGACCGCCGACCGGCTGAAGGAGGTCACCGCCGTGCTCGGCTCCCTCGGCGACCCGGAGCGGATCCTCGCCGAGGCGACCGCGTACCTCGAGGCCACCGGCCACCTCGTCGTCTCCTGGCTGTGGCTCGAGCAGTGGCTGATGGCGGAGGGGAGGGAGGCGCCTTCTACGACGGCAAGCGGGCCGCGACGCGCTACTTCTTCACCCGCGAGCTGCCCAAGGTCACGACCCTGCTCGACCTCCTGGAGTCTGCCGACGGCCTCACCGTCGACCTGGATCCGCGCACCTTGTGACCGAGTCCGCGTTCGCCCTGGACGAACACGGGCCGGCAGCGGAACACGGGCACGCATCGCAGAGTTGAGCCGTCATCACTCAGGTTTGCGAAAGCGAGGACATCGTGTCCCAGCAGAATCTTCCCGTCCTGTTCGTGTCCGAGCTCGTCGTGCTGCCCGGCATGGTGGTCTCGATCGAGCTCGACGAGTCCTCCCAGGCCGCCATCGACGCCGCGCGGGCCAGCAGCGAGGGCCGGCTGCTCGTCGCCCCGCGCCTCGACGACCGCTACGCGTCGTACGGCGTGATCGCCTCCGTCGAGCAGGTCGGTCGCGTGCGCGGCGGCACCCCGGCGGCCGTGCTCAAGGCCGAGCGACGCGGTCGGATCGGCAGTGGCGTGTCCGGCCCCGGCGCGGCGCTGTGGGTCGAGGTCGAGCCGATCGACGACCAGGTCACCGATCGGGCCCGTGAGCTCGCCGAGGAGTACAAGCGGCTGGTCGTCGCGGTGCTCCAGCGCCGCGAGGCCTGGCAGGTCATCGACACCGTGCACCGGATGACCGACCCGACCGCGATCGCCGACTCCGCCGGCTACGCGCCGTACCTCTCGGTGGACCGCAAGCGCGAGCTGCTCGAGACCCCCGACGTCGAGGCGCGGCTGGAGGCCCTGATCGGCTGGACCCGCGAGCACCTCGCCGAGGTCGAGCTGACCGACAAGATCGGTGAGGACGTCCGCGAGGGGATGGAGAAGAGCCAGCGGGAGTTCCTGCTGCGCCAGCAGCTCGCCGCGATCCGCAAGGAGCTCGGCGAGGGTGAGCCCGACGGGGCCGACGACTACCGCAGCCGGGTCGAGGCGGCCGAGGTCCCCGACGCCGTACGCGAGGCGCTGGTGCGCGAGGTCGACAAGCTCGAGCGCTCCAGTGACCAGAGCCCGGAGACGGCCTGGATCCGGACCTGGCTCGACACCGTGCTCGAGCTGCCGTGGAACGTCACCACGGAGGACTCCACCGACGTGGTCGCCGCTCGGGCCGTCCTCGACGCCGACCACCACGGGCTCGACGAGGTCAAGGACCGGATCGTCGAGTACCTCGCCGTCCGGAGCCGCCGCGCCGAGCGGGGGCTGCAGGTGGTGGGCGGCCGGGGCTCCGGTGCCGTGATCGCGCTCACCGGCCCGCCCGGAGTCGGCAAGACCTCGCTCGGCGAGTCGGTCGCGCGCGCCCTCGGCCGCACCTTCGTCCGCGTCGCCCTCGGCGGCGTCCGTGACGAGGCGGAGATCCGTGGACACCGCAGGACCTACGTCGGGGCGCTGCCTGGCCGGATCGTGCGGGCCATCAAGGAGGCCGGCTCGATGAACCCGGTCGTGCTCCTCGACGAGGTCGACAAGCTCGGCGCGGACTACCGCGGCGACCCGGCGGCCGCCCTGCTCGAGGTGCTCGACCCGGCCCAGAACCACACCTTCCGCGACCACTACCTCGAGCTGGACCTCGACCTGTCCGACGTGCTCTTCATCGCCACTGCCAACGTCGTGGAGCAGATCCCGGCGCCGCTGCTGGACCGCATGGAGCTGGTCACCCTCGACGGCTACACCGAGGACGACAAGGTCGCCATCGCCCGCGACTTCCTGCTGCCCCGCCAGCTCGAGCGCGCGGCGCTCACCGCCGACGAGGTCACGATCTCCGACGAGGCGCTCCGCGAGATCGCCGCGAACTACACGCGGGAGGCCGGCGTTCGCCAGATGGAGCGCTTCCTGGCGAAGGCGCTGCGCAAGGCGGCCACCCGGCTGGCGACCGGGTCGGAGCGGGTCGACATCGACCTGGCCGACCTCAAGGACCTCGTCGGTCGACCCCGGTTCACCCCGGAGGCTCCCGAGCGCACCTCGGTGCCCGGCGTCGCGACCGGGCTGGCCGTCACCGGGCTCGGCGGTGACGTGCTCTTCATCGAGGCCTCCGCGCACGAGGGCACGGCGGGCCTGACCCTGACCGGTCAGCTCGGCGACGTGATGAAGGAGTCCGCGCAGATCGCGCTCACCTTCGTGCGGAGCCACGCGGCCGAGCTCGGGCTCGACCCGGCGTTCTTCGACCAGGCGATCCACGTCCACGTGCCGGCCGGAGCCACGCCCAAGGACGGCCCCTCGGCGGGCATCACGATGGTGACGGCCCTGACCTCGCTGGCGACCGGTCGGCCCGTGCGCTCCGAGGTGGGCATGACCGGCGAGGTCACCCTCAACGGCCGCGTGCTCCCCATCGGCGGGTTGAAGCAGAAGCTGCTCGCCGCCCAGCGCAACGGGCTCACCGAGGTCTTCGTCCCGCTCCGCAACGAGCCGGACCTGGACGACGTACCGGCCGACGTGCTGGAGGCGCTGACGGTGCACGTGGTCGGCGACGTCCTCGACGTCGTCCGTCACGCACTGGACGGGCAAGGCGCCGCGACGGTCGCTGCCTGACCGGTGCGGCGCCGGCCCCGCGTACGCGTAGCGGGGTCAGGCGAGGTGGGCGCCCAGGGCGTCGAGCAGGCCCCGGGTGCCCTGCTCGCGGCTCGGGTCCGTCGGCCCAGAACTGGTCGAAGAAGACGCCGTGCTCGACGTGGGTGAAGCGGGTGCCGTCGTCGATCGGCTCGAACTCGAGGGACGCCACCGACGTCGACATGTGGACGCCGTCGAGCCACATGTCGTAGGTCGTGACGATGCGGACGTGCTCGACGATGTCGGTGTAGGTCGCCTCGTAGCGCGAGACCGGGCCGTCGTGGAACTTCCCCTCGGCGATGTCGCGTCCGCCGACGCGGAAGTCGAAGACCCACTCGCCGGGCTCGATGGCGTCGCCGGCGCCCCACCAGGCGCAGCTTCTGCTCCTCGTCGGCGAACGCGTCCCAGACGCGCTCGACGGGGACGGGGTAGTCGCGGGTCAGGGTGAACCCGGCGCGGGCGAGTCGGCGTTCGGTCGTCATGGCGCTGGTCCTATCGCGAGAAGGTGACGTGGATGGTGCCGCTCTCGGCCACCTCGGTCGTCACCTTGTGGGTGAGATCGAGGCCGCCGCAGGTCGTCCCACAGCCGGGTGCCCCGGCCGAGCAGGATCGGGGCGATCGCGACGTGCAGCTGGTCGACGAGGCCGGCGCGCAGGAAGTCGCGCGCGGTGCCGACGCCACCGCCGACGCGCACGTCCAGGCCGCCGGCGGCTTCGGTCGCCTCGGCGAGGACGTCCTCGATCGGCGGCGCTGCGGAAGTGGAACGTCGTGCCGCCCTGCATCGGGATCGACGGGCGCGGCGCGGTGTGGGTGAGCACGTAGACCGGGCAGCCGAACGGCGGCTCGTCGCCCCACCAGCCCTTCCAGTCCGGGTCGTCGGGGAACGAGTGCAGGCCGAACATGGCCGCCCCCATGATCTCGGCGCCGACGCCCTCGAAGTACGCGGCGGCGTACGCGTCGTCGACGCCGGTCGTGCCGGCGCCGCTGGTGTCGCCGAGGACGCGCTCGCGGAACGTGCGGGTCGCGACGTAGGCCGCCGTCAGGCGCCCCCAGTCCTCGCCCATCGGGTTCTCCGGGGTCTGGTCGCGCCGAGGCGTAGCCGTCCAGCGAGATGTTGAGGTCGATGCGGACGCGGGTCATGTCAGGTCTCCTTCGGGGCGGTGCGGGTCAGGTGGATGCCGAGCCGGTCGGCCTGGCGCTCGGCGGGGGTGCGTTGCTCGCCGAGCCACAGGTGCAGGACGTCGAGCGCGCCCGGGCCGCAGGCTCACGGTGCGGACGCGTCCGTGCTTCTCCGACGTGACCACCCCCGCGTCCTCGAGGACGCGCAGGTGCTGCATCAGCGACGGCAGCGCCATCGAGAACGGCGCCGCGAGCTCGGACACGACGGCCGGCGACTTCGCCAGCCGTTCCACGACGGCCCGGCGCGTCGGATCCGCGAGCGCGCGGAGCACGGCGTCGAGCTCGTCGTGATACTTAGGCATATGCCTAACTATTGCGACGGGAGCGCACCTGTCAACCGGGGTCCCTTCGCCTAGGAGGCGGGCAGTCGCACCAGGAAGCGGCAGCCCGGCTCGTGGTTGGCCACGGCGACCTGGCCGAGATGGGCCTCGACGATCCCCTTCACGATCGCCAGGCCGAGCCCGGCGCCGGCGCCGACCCGTGTCGTCGACGTAGGGGTGTCCGCGCGCTGCTGCCCTGCCACGCGACGTCGAAGACCCGCCGCCATGTCGTCCTCACTCAGACCGCCGCAGCCGTCGGTGACCGTGAGCTCCACGCCGTCGCCAATCGCGCGACCCTCCACCTCGACCACACCGTCGGCGGGTGTGTGCCGGATCGCGTTCATCAGGAGGTTGGAGACCACCCGCGACAGGCCGGCCGGGTCGGCGGTGACGAGGACGCTGGAGGTCGACGGCGCCGTCAAGCCGGACGCCGCGCGCCCGGGCTAGCGGAGTGGGCGCTGGCCAGCGCTTCGCTGACCACGTCGCCGAGTGCC
>CAWCPG010000044.1:0-8472 GCA_963797325.1 uncultured Actinomycetota bacterium | reverse complement strand
GCCGCGCGTTCGTCGCGGCTAACTCTGCGATGTCCTCCGCGTTGCCTGTAGAACCAAGATCCCAGTCGGCTGGTCCCACGACTCTAAGCCGGGAGGACGTACGTTCCGCGCGGGGCTACCGGATGAGATAGTCCGGGGCGATCAGCTCAAACGAGGTGCTCCGTCGTTCAGCTCTCGCGCCGTTTCGCTACGGAGTTGCGCCGGTTCCACGGTTCCGACGTGTCTGACGAGCCTCGTTCTGCCACCCGACCCCCCGGGGGTCCTCCCATCTGCAGCCACGACGAGCCAGCCCGAGTCGGAGTCACTGCACGCGTGGGTCGCGGCGTTGCTGATTCGGTTTCCGACCGTCGTCGCCGGTGCCCGCCTGCTGGTGGCGACACACCGAGTTGATCGAAGCGTTCTCCGCCTTGCGCGCGTACGAGCGGGAGTGCTTACTCCGAGACCGCGTCGCTGTGTGGGCCCGTGGAGTGGCATCGTGCCTTCGCCGATCTGTAGGACCGGTGGCAGGTGTGGATCACGCGATTCCGCTGCGAACGCGATCCCTTCCCACCGTGAGCTGGGCTCGGCCATCGTCGAGGACGACGCCGGTTATAGGTACGTGACGCGGTCGACCAGCCGCTCGACCGAACGGCCGAGTCGGAGGCCTTCACCGAGGAGTCACGCTGAACCGCACGCTGACATCTGTCCCTTCTTCGACGATTTCGAAGACGATCCGGGTGCCGCTTCTCCGGCGTCGATGCGAGACGGCCGAATCGAAATGGCCGGGCGGCGTAGACCGTAGCGCGCAGCAGGTCCGTCCAGGTCGCGGCGGCGCGTCGACGTCGGTGCCCAGCGTGCGGCACTCGAACGCGGGAACGTGCTGGTCCACGTCCGGATAGCCACCCTCCGGGGCGGGGTGGCCGTCGGCGTTGGCGCACCAGTCGGCGCCGTGGTCGTAGATCTGCTCGACGCTTACCCACTCCGGCCACGGCCCTTTCGAGCGTGGGTTGGTGGGTGAATTGGTACGGTCTGGCACGGGTCGGCTCCTGTTCAGGCAGGGGTTCGATCAAGGCCCGGTGAGGTGTTGACGCACCTTGCCGGGCCGCCCACGACGCTCGGTCCGCGCCGTGGATGACCCCATCGTGAGTGCCCGAATCGGGCGATGTCCAGCCCGAACGTCGCGGCCCTGTGGACGACGACCGAGCTCTGGATGACGTGCCAGTCGCCAGCGGTTTCGCCGACGACACTGGCGCTCTCTGCCCTCCTTCCACTCAGATTCTGAGCACCGCCCAGACCCGGAGCTGACCTCCTCGCGACGCGTTCGCCCCCGAGATTCGGGACCGAGGCTTGGCGCCGCCGGGCCAGTTGCCCACGCTGTCTCGGTCGATCGAACGGCGGCCGACCCAACTGCTCGCACCCGAGGGTGCAGTAGGTGTGTCGGTCAGAAAGGGCAGGGATTTGGCAGAGGGAGAGGGGCTGGGCAGGGGACGTGGGGGTGAGGAGTTGGAAGGGGGCCGGGGTGGTTGAGGTCGGGAGCTGGAGGACGGGGATGTCGGGCGGGTGGATCGACGGGATGTGCTGACAGGGGTGTCGGTGATTGAGCCGGTCGGGGCCTTCGGTTGGCAGGCCGAGAAATGTCCGGGCGAGAAATTGCACCATGCGCGGTCCCTTCCCGGTCGAGCGGTTGTCGACGTCGTCGGGGAGGGGGTGGGTCGCGGTGATGAGTTGCCACAAGCTGTCCGCCGGCGACGGCTACACCTACCTGACCCGGCAGGTCGCCGCCCACGACGCGACCCACGCCATCGGCCCCGGCGGGCTGGAGGGCTACTACTCCCAGGCCGGGGAGGCACCGGGCATGTGGGTCGGGTCCGGGACCGCCGGCCTCGGCATCGACCTGTTCACGCCGGTGACGAGTGTGCAGATGGTCGCCGTGTTCGGCGAGGGCCGTCATCCCGAGACCGACGCCCCGCTCGGGAAGGCGTTCACGCTGGCGCCGACGTCGTCGGAGTTCTCCCGCACGGTCGCGGCCCGGATCGCCGCCCACAACACCGCCGCCGGCCGCGCCGCGGGCGACCCGGTCCCGGCGCAGCTGCGTTCCCGGATCCGGACCGACGTCGGCCGCGAGCTGTTCCAGGCGGAGCACGGCCGGGCGCCGGCCGATGCGCGGGAGTTGTCGTCGTTCATCGCGACGGCGTCCCGGTTGGCGTCGGACACGGTCGCCGGCTACGACCTGACCTTCTCCCCGGTCAAGTCCGTGTCGACGTTGTGGGCGGTCGCCGACCCGGCGATCGCGCGCGAGGTGGAGGCGGCGCACCGCTCCGCGGTCGCGGACACGATGCGCTGGCTGGAGGAGCAGGCGACGTTCACCCGCCGCGGCCACGCCGGCGCCCGGCAAGTCGACGACGCGGGGGTTGATCGCGGCCGCGTTCGTGCACCGTGACTCCCGCGCCGGCGACCCGGACCTGCACACCCACGTCGCCGTCTCCAACAAGGTCCAAGCCGCTCGAGGACGGGGCGTGGCTCGCCCTGGACGGCCGGGTCCTGCACAAGGCGATCACCGCCGCGTCCGAGCGGTACAACACCCGCCTGGAAGCCCACCTGGCCGCGCGGCTCGGCGTCACCTTCACCGAACGGCCCACCGACGGCCGGGAAGCGGCCGGTCCGGGAGATCACCGGCATCGACCCCGAGCTGATGCGGGTGTGGTCGACCCGGCGGGCCGCGATCACCACCCGCCACGCCGACCTCGCCGCCGCCTTCCAGGCCGAGCACGGGCGGCCCCCGACCGCGGTCGAAGCGATCGACCTCGCCCAGCAGGCGACGCTGGAAACCCGGCACGCCAAACACGCCCCCCGTTCGGAAGCGGAGCAGCGCGCGACCTGGCGACGCGAGGCCGTCGCCGTCCTCGGTGAGGACGGACTCGGTCGGATGCTCGACACCGTCACCCACCCGACACCGAAGCTGGCGTCGCCGACGTTCGGCGCGGCCGAGATCAGCGCGATCGCCGGTGACGTGGTGGCGGCGGTGTCGGCGCAGCGGGCGACCTGGCAGGTCTGGCACGTCCGGGCCGAGACCGAACGCCAGGCCCGCACCCACAACGTCCCCCTCGCCATCATCGACGCCGTCGTGGAGCGGGTCGTGCAGTCGGCGCTCGGCGAGCATTCGATCCCGCTCACCGACGCCGACCCGGTCCCGGTGCCCGCAGCGTTACGTCGCGCGGACGGGTCGTCCGTCTACCGGGTCGCCGGATCCGACGTCTACACCTCCCCCGCGATCCTCACCGCCGAGCAGCACCTCCTCGAGCTAGCCCGCCACACCGACGGACGCGCCGATCGCCGACGCGATCGATCGACCTGGCGCTGCTGGAGTCCGCCGCGAACGGCGTCACCCTCAACGACGGCCAAGCCGCCCTCGTCCGCACCCTGGGCACGTCCGGCGCGCTGGGTCCAGCTGGCGCTCGCCCCGGCCGGGACCGGGAAGACCACCGCCCTGCGCGTGCTGGCCCGGGCCTGGGCCGAGGACGGCGGCACCGTCCTCGGGCTCGCCCCGTCCGCCGCCGCCGCGGCGTGCTCCGCGACGCCCTCGACACCCCAACCGACACCCTGGCCAAACTCCTCCACTCCGTGACCAGCGACGACAAGCCCGACTGGGTGCAGGCCATCGGCCCGCGCACCCTCGTCGTCATCGATGAGGCCGGTCTGGCCGGAACCCTGGACCTCGACCGGGCCGTCACCCACATCCTCGAACGTGGCGGCTGCGTCCGCCTCATCGGCGACGACCGGCAGTTGGCCTCCGTCGCGGCCGGCGGGATCCTGCGTGATCTCGCCGCCGCCACCGGCGCGGTCACCCTCGACACCGCCGTCCGGTTCAGCGACCCGACCGAAGCCACCGCCACCACCGCATTGCGTGATGGTGACCCGGCCGCGCCTCGGCTTCTACCTCGACCAGCAGCGGGTCCATGTCGGCGACCCCAGCACCGCCGTCGCCTCCGCCTACGAGGCGTGGGCCGCCGACAGTCGCGCGCCGGGAAGGACGCGGTCCTGCTCGCCGCCACCCGCGACACCGTCACCGCCCTCAACCACCTCGCCCGCACCCACCGGCTCGCCACCGACGGACCACCCGGCCGCGAGGTGAGCTCGGCGACGGCAACCAGGCCAGCGTCGGCGACCTGATCGTCACCCGCCGCAACAACCGGCGCCTCCCCACCGGCGGCGAGCCGGACTTCGTCAAGAACGGCGACCGCTGGCAGATCCACCATGTCCGCGACGACGGCTCGCTCGACGTCGTCAAACCCGGCGCAACCGGATCGTCACGCCTCCCCGCCAGCTACGCCGCCGAGCACGTCGTGCTCGGCTACGCCACCACCATCCACGGCGCGCAAGGCTCCACCGCCGACACCAGCCACACCGTCCTCACCGGCACCGAGACCCGCCAGCAGCTCTACGTCGCGCTCACCCGCGGCCGCGACGGCAACCACGTCCACCTCGCCCTGCCCGCCAGCGGCGACGAACACTCCCCCATCACCCGCGACACGCTGGTCCCGCCGACCGCGACCGAGCTGCTCGAACGGATCATCGCCACCGACGACACCCAACAGTCCGCGACCAGCCAACTCCGCGACCTCACCCGCCCCGACCGGCAACTCCGGGAGGCGATCACCCGCTACCGCGACGCCCTCGACCTCGCACCCCGCCACGCCCACACCCTCGAGGCGAGCCGACCACTGCCCTGGCTGCCCGACCACCCCGACCTCCCCGACGACCGCGGCGACTACCTCACCGCCCGCGCCCGCCAGATCACCGACCTCGCCCAGCACATCGCCGCCACCACCGACCCGCCCCGACGACTGCGCTGGGAGGACGACATCACCGCCCACGACCCGACGCTCGCCGCCGACCTCACCGTCTGGCAAGCCACCCATCCGCGCGTCCCGAGCCACAGCCACCTCGGCTCACCCGGCAACGACCCCGCCGAGAGCGCCCATCACCGGCAGCTGATCGGCCGCATCCGGCACCTCGTCCACCAAGCCGACCCCGTCATCCGCTGGCACGAGATCGCCACCGCCATCGACCCCCGCCTCACCAACAACCACGCCTGGCACCACCTCGCCGGCGCGATCGAAGACGCCCACCACCGCGGCTACGACGTCCGCACGCAGCTGCCCGACCTCCTCACCCATCCGCCGCTGGACCCCGACCGGCCGATCCGCGACGCCCACCACCGCGTCACCCGAGTCCAGGCCGAACCCCGCGACGGCGACAGCTACCAGCGCTACCTCACCAACAACTTCGAACGACAACGCAGCTACACCCCACCCGCGCCGACCAACGGAATCTCCATATAAAACAAGGAAAGGAACACCATGAACACCACCGACGACGACCTCCTCACCACCACCGAGGTCGCGCTCATCACTAGGGCACCCGTCTCGACCGTCCGCTACTGGCGCCACCTCGGCACCGGGCCGTCCAGCTTCCGGGTTGGCCGACGCGTCGTCTACCGCCGAGGCGACGTCGCCCGCTGGCTGACCGAGCGGCAAGAGGCGGAGGCCAAGGGCACAGGACGATGACCTCTCGACCGCGATCGTCAGAACAGCTATCGGTCGAGAACCTGGGCGGCGGCCGCGCTCACGACTTGGCGTCCGAAGTACACATCGAGCGTCATCGAGGGATTCGCGTGACCGAGCTGGTCGGCGACCTGCCGCGGCGTGAAGCCGGCCTCGTCGAGCCGGGTCGCGACCGTCTTACGGAAGGTGTGGGACGTGACCCATGACCACGGACCCTCGGCGCACCGCACTCGCCAACCTGAAGGCCCCTGGATGAAGACACCTCCGTCGTCAACCTGATATCCGGTGCCAGAGCAGACCTGACAGTCGAACGAGTCGAGCAACTGACGCAAGTCCCCCGAGACATTGCTCGGGTCGCGCAGTCCTCCGGCGTATGGCGCCGCGAACACGAGCGATCCGGACGAGTCCGCTTCGCGACGCCGTTTGAGCATCTCGATGGCGAAGGGCGGAATGGCGACCACCCGCCAGCCGGCCGCCGACTTCGGCCGCGGTTGGACAACAAGACCTTGACCCCGCACCCGCACGACGGTCGCGTTGACCTCCCAGGTACATGCATCGAGATCGACGAGCGGACGGCCATCGGCGTTGGTGCCGTATCGCAATGCCAGCGCTTCACCGATGCGGCAGCCGGTCGCGAGCATCCAGGAGACCAGGTCGGGAAGGTCGAGGTCATTCGCGTGGTCGTCACCGCGCAGCCGTTCGAGCAGCGTCGACACCTCGTCCACGCTGAGGGCTCGGGGCGACTTCTTGACGACGCTGACCCTCGACACCGCGTCACGGACCGGGTTGACCGAAATCGCGCCATCCGCGATCGCGAGCGCGAACATCCCGGACAGACAGGCTCGCGCTGACTTGGCCACGCCCGGCCCGCTGTTCTCGGCGATCGCGGTCAACGCCCGACTCACGACACCGGCGGTCACCTCGCGAAGCCGCAGCTCACCCAGCGCCGGCTGCACCTGCTTCGCCACGACGGATCGATACGTGCGCTGGGTCCCTGACGACCAGCTATGCCGGGCCTCGAGCCAAGCGTCGGCGAGCGCCTCGACCTTCGTCGCTGAGGTCATCGCGCCGCTCCCAGTAGGCGACTGCCGAACCGTCAACTCGGCCTTGAGAGCCCGCTCGGCCGCCGCTCGGGAAGCACCCATCTTCGAGACCAGGCGGACGCGGCCGTCGTAGTCCCGGAACTTCGCACGCGCCTGGATTTGGCCGCTCGGCTGGGTCACGAAGAGTACTTTCCCGAACGTGCCCAGCGGCAGCGGTGGCCGGCCCATCGATGTCCCCCCACTCATCGTTTTGGATGAGTAAAGGATGCATCTTGGGCGGCGATTCCGCTACAGGCCCCGTATTTGCTCCCCCATCTGGACTCGAACCAGAAACCCTTCGATTAACAGTCGAATGCTCTGCCAATTGAGCTATGGGGGACGGCGTGGCCCATCTGAAGGGCCTTGAGGAGTCTAACGCACCGCCGCCGGACGGCCCGACCATGCCTTTCCGACTAGGGTGGGAAGTCAGTCCGCAACGAGGAGACCACGATGAAGCTCAGCTTCCTGATCGGTGCCGCCGCCGGCTACGTCCTGGGCGCCAGGGCCGGACGCGAGCGCTACGAGGCGATCGTCCGGACCGCCCGCAAGGTCGGAGGCAGCCAGACCGTCCAGTCCACCGCCGGGGTGCTCCAGGCCCAGGTCGACGACCTGGCGGCCAAGGCCCGCGGAGCCCTCGGTTCGAAACTGCCCGGCCACCACGCTCCGGCCGCCACGAACGGCTACCACCGCTAGAGAGGTACCGACGTCCGCGCCCGTAGAGACCCGATCGCGGCCTCGACCACGTCACGCACCTGCGGTCCATCCGGCGTCCCCGGAGTAACCCGGGCCCACCAGGTCACACCGTCCTGACCGGGGATCCGCCGGGCCACCAGTCGGGCCGAACCGCCGGGCAGGGTGAGCAGCTCCGACTGGGCGACGCTGGCTTCGACTCGTTTGCGCACGGTCGGCGGCAGGTCCCTGGGGACGGTGATTTCGACCGACACCGGGGCATGCTCGACCAGGAACAGATCGTCCACGACCTCGGCCTCGATCACCGACAGCCGTCCGGCGTCCCATACGGCCTTGTCGATCAGGTGCCAGCCGATCTTGCGCGGACCGTCCGGCGACGGCCACCACAATCCGAGCCGGCTGGCTACGACGACTTCCTCGCCGGCTACGGCCCATGACACGACCCGATCGTCGGCGTCGAGGATCCGCTCGACGTGGGCGATCGGTTTGTTGCTCCGGCGCAACATCACTCGCCGCCGATCGCCCGTTCGCGCAATACCCGTCGGTGCGCTTCGAGGGTGATCAACTCACCGAACAACCGGGTGTGCTCCTCGGGTTGCTCGAGCGGATTGATCCGTTGCAATCGGGACTTGACCGCCGCGACCTGCCGCGCGGCGAGGATCTCCTGGAGTCGGGCCAGCACCGCGTCGGCGTAGCGGGCCTGATCACCGAGGCCGGAATGCAGCGACTCGACCGCCAGTTCGTTGACCACCGACCGGGCGCGATCGTCGGGCAGGTGGGCCTCGACCGACGACGTCCAGGCCGGGCCGCCGACCGCGGTCGCCGTGCCCCCGGCGGCCTCGATCGCCTTGTGCAGCTGCTGATGCTCGGGGACGAGGAACGCCTCGTCGGGTAGCGCGTCGAACTGCGGCCCGGCGATCGCGGGAATCTGCAACGCGACCTTGAGGACCTCGCGCTCGACGTTGGCGACGTTGTCGTCGACTTTGGCCCGGGCCGGGACGGCCGAGCGGTCCTCGGGCTTGTGGCCGGATCGGATCATGCCCCGGACGCGGGCCACCACGCGCGCCGGATCGTCCACGCCGACGAGCCCGGCCAGGCGGCGCGCGTACTCGTCCCGCAGCGAGTGATCCTTGATCATCGCGACCAGCGGCACGCCA
>CAWCPG010000043.1:0-10445 GCA_963797325.1 uncultured Actinomycetota bacterium | reverse complement strand
CGCCAAATTCACCCGAGCCAGGGCTGAGCTTGCGAAGCCCTGTGCGAGGGGGAGGTTGAGGTGCGAGCCATCGTGGGCGACGAAGGAGCGCACGATCGCGAGCCTCGAAACCCGCCCATCCGACTGAGCTTGCGAAGCCCTGTGCGAGGGGGAGGTTGAGGTGCGAGCCATCGTGGGCGACGAAGGAGCGCACGATCGCGAGCCTCGAAACCCACCCATCCGACTGAGCTTGCGAAGCCCTGTGCGAGGGGGAGGTCGAGGTGCGAGCCATCGTGGGCGACGAAGGAGCGCACGATCGCGAGCCTCGAAACCCACCCATCCGACTGAGCTTGCGAAGCCCTGTGCGGCACGCCCGGGGCTGGCAGGATGGCCGGGACCCGAGGGTTCGGGTCGGCCACGCCACGTTCAGGCCTCGACGTCGGGGAGTCCATGAGCCAGTTTCCACCTCCGGGTCCACCGGGCGCGCCGCCTCCCGGCGGGGGCCCGCCACCCGGCTTCGGGGTTCCCCCGCCGCCGTACGGCGCACCGGCGCCGTGGGGTCCGCCGGTCCACCAGCCCGGGGTCGTGCCGCTGCGGCCGCTGACCCTCGGCGACATGTTCGGCGGCTCGACGCTGACCATCCGGCGCAACCCGGCAGCCACCGTCGGCCTGGCCGCCCTGGTGAAGCTCGTCTTCATGCTGATCCCCATCGTGGCGACGCTGGTGCTCGGCGCCGGTGGCCACCTGCCCTCCCTTGACCTGAGCAGCAGCGATCAGGGCTCCGACCCCGTGGCCGGGTTCGGCCTGAACGCAGCGACCCTGGTCAGCGGCGTCTTCAGCGGCCTGGCCGGCATCGTCGTGACCGGTCTGGTGATGCGGGTCGTCGAGCAGGCCGTGATCGGCCGTCGCGTCCCGGCGGGCGAGGCCTGGCGCACGGTCCGCGGACGGTTGTGGGCACTGCTGGGCCTGAGCCTGCTCGCCGGACTGATCTCGATCCTCGTGCTCGGGCTGCCGGCGGGGCTCGGCGTCGCCGTCGGCCTCCTGGCGGGAAGCGACGTCCTCGCGATCCTCCTCGGCCTGCTCGGCGGGGTCCTCGGCCTCGTCGCGCTGACCTTCTTCTACGTGCGCTACCTGCTGCTGGCGCCGCCAAACCTGGTGATCGAGCACCACGGGGTGCTGGCCTCGATGCGACGGGCGGGCCAGCTCTCCCGGGGCCAGTTCTGGCGGCTCCTCGGCATCGCCCTGCTGACGGGGCTGGTCGCGGGCATCGTCGGGCAGCTGGTGCAGGTCCCGTTCGCGATCCTCGGAGTCGTGCTCGCCTTCGTGCTCCCGGGGTCCTGGGGCACGGTCGCGCTGCTGCTGTGCACCTACGTCGCGACGATCGTGACCGGCTCGGTGACCAGCCCGTTCACCGGGGGCGTGACCGCGCTGCAGTACTTCGACCAGCGCTTCCGCAAGGAGGGCCACGACATCGAGCTGCTCAACCGGACGCTCACCCAGCCCCCGGACCGTCGTTGACCGGGCCGGCTCGGGCCGCGCTGAACGCCCTGTACCCCAGCCCCGGCACCGCGCGGGACTGGCTGCGTGAGGAGCTCTCCCGACGCGAGTACCAACCCTCGCTCAGCGAGCGGTTCTGGCACTGGGTGCAGGACCTGTTCGACCGCGTGCGCGACGCCGGCCTCGGTGCCGGCGGGTTCGACCCCGTCGTGGCCCTGGTCCTGCTGGCACTGGTGCTGGCCCTGGCGGCCTTCGTGCTCTCCCGGCTGCGCGCCAACCCAGGGGGCGCGGCTCCGGCCGGTGCGGTGTTCACCGAGGCACGGATGTCGGCGACCGACCACCGGGGGCTGGCGCAGGCCGCCCTCTCGCGCGGCGACTGGGACACCACGGTGGTGGAGTCCATGCGCGCGATCGCCGCCGGTCTCTTCGAGCGGGGGATCGTCGTGGAGGAGATCGGCGCGACGGCGGACGAGATCTCGGCGACGGCGGCACAGCTCTTCCCGCCGCAGCGCGACCGGCTGGAGCGGTCCGCGCTGACCTTCGACGAGACCAGGTACGGCGAACGCGCCGCCCAGGAGTCGCGCGCGCGGGAGATCCTCGCGCTCGAGGAGGACCTGCGGTCGGAGCCTGCGCAGCACGCCGCCTCTCCAGGCCCGGTCGCGGCGGTGCCACGGTGACAGGGCGATGCCCGTGACCACGACGCAACCGGCCGCCGGCACCCGGAAGGGCCGGATGGTCGGCCTCGTGGTGCTGGTGTTCCTCGTGCTGCTCGTCCTGGCCCTGCTGACCCGCGACCGCGCCGAGTTCCCGGGTTCCCTGGACCCGCGCAACCCCAAGGCATCGGGGGCCCAGGCCGTCGCGCGGGTGCTGGCCGACCACGGTGTCGCGGTCACGGTGGTGCGCGGCCAGGACGCCCTGCTGCACCACCCCGTCGACGCGCGGACCGAGGTGGTGGTGACCAACCCCGCTGAGCTGGGGCCCAGCACCCTGCGACGGCTGCGCTCCCACGCCCGGTCTGCCGGTGCGCTCGCACTGGTGGGCCCGGCCCAGGTGCTCGGAGCACAGCTGGACCTGCAGACCGGTCTCGTCCCCACCGGGGCGCGCCCCGCCGCGTGCGACGAGGCACTGGTGCGCCGACTCGTCGTACGCACCTACGGCGGGGAGGGGCTGCAGACCGCGGGATGCTTCGGCAACCCGGGGACGGCGGTGCTCTCGCGCAGCGACGGACTCTGGTTGCTGACCTCGCCGGCCTCGATCAGCAACCAGCACGTGCTGGAGCGGGACAACGCCGCCCTCGCCCTGCGGCTGCTCGGGCAGCACGAGCGCCTGCTCTGGTACGTCGCTGACTCCGCCGACCTCAGCTCGGGCGAAGGTCTCTCGATCTCGCGGCTGCTGCCGCCGTGGCTGGGCCCGAGCGCGATCCTGCTCGTCTTCGGCGTGCTCGCCCTGATGCTGCTGCGCGGCCGACGGCTGGGACCGCTGGTGACCGAGCCGCTGCCCGTCGTGGTCCGCGCCGTCGAGTCGACGACGGCGCGAGGTCGCATCTACCGGCGCACCGGCGACCGTGACCACGCAGCCGCGATCCTCGTCGAGGCCACCCGCCGGCGCCTCACCGAGACGCTGGGCCTCCCGCCACGGACCCGCGTCGAGGCGGTGGCCGATGCCGCCGCAGCCCGGACCAGGCGCGACCCGCGCCTGGTGCGGGAGCTGCTGTCCACCACCACCGTCCCCACCAACGCCCGGCTCGCCGAGCTCGGCAACCGGCTCATCGAGCTCGAGAACGAGGTACGAACGTCGTGAACGAACACTCCACGCCCAGCGTCGAGGCGAACCAGGCACGCGAAGCGCTCGGCGCCGTCCGGGCCGAGGTGGCCAAGGCGGTCGTCGGCCAGGACGCCGCGGTCTCGGGCCTGCTCGTCGCGCTGCTCTCCCGCGGCCACGTGCTCATGGAAGGGGTGCCGGGGGTCGCCAAGACCCTGCTGGTCCGCAGCCTCGCGGCCGCGCTCGACGTCGACACCCGGCGGGTGCAGTTCACCCCCGACCTGATGCCCGGCGACATCACCGGCTCGATGGTGATCGAGGGGGGCGCCTCGGGCGGCCACGAGCTCAGCTTCCGCGAGGGCCCGGTGTTCACCAACCTGCTGCTCGCCGACGAGATCAACCGGACCCCGCCGAAGACGCAGTCGGCGCTGCTCGAGGCGATGGAGGAGGGGCAGGTCTCCGCCGACGGCCGCACCCGCGCGCTGCCGCGGCCCTTCCTGGTGGCGGCGACCCAGAACCCGGTCGAGTACGAAGGCACCTACCCGCTGCCGGAGGCCCAGCTGGACCGCTTCCTGCTCAAGGTGCACCTGCCACTGCCCGAGCGCGACCAGGAGCTGGCCATCGTGCGGCGTCACGCCGACGGCTTCGACCCGCGCGACATCCGGGCCGCCGGGGTCACCGCGGTCGCCGGCCCCGAGCACGTCGAGGCCGGCATCCGGGGAGCGGGCGCGGTCCGCGTCTCCGACGAGGTCGCGGGCTACATCGTCGACGTGGCGCGGGCCACCCGGCAGGCGCCCTCCTTGAGCCTCGGCGTCAGTCCGCGCGGAGCGACGGCGCTGCTACGGTCTGCCCGCGCGTGGGCCTGGCTCAGCGGCCGCGACTTCGTCACCCCCGACGACGTCAAGGCCCTCGCGCACGCGTCGTTGGCGCACCGGCTCGCCCTGCGACCCGAGGCCGAGCTCGAGGGCGTCGACGTCGGCCAGGTGCTGGCCACCGCGCTCGGTTCGGTGCCGGTGCCCCGGTAGATGGCGATCACCTGGCGGGTCCCGGTGCTGGTGCTGCTCGGCATCGCCCCCCTGCTGCTGCGCCCGGCGCCGAGCACCGCGTGGGCCTGGGTCGGGCTGGTGGCCCTGCTCGTCGGCGTCGACGTGCTCCTCGCGCCCGCGCGCAGCACCCTGTCCGTCGTACGACGTGACGTGGGGCGGGTCCGTCAGGGAGAAGAGACGTCGACGACGCTCCAGGTGACTGCCCGCCGGCGGGTGCGCGGGATGCTGCGTGACGCCTGGCAACCCTCGGCGGGTGCGACGGGGAACCGGCACCGGCTGCACCTGCGACCCGGCGCCCAGCAAGAGCTCACCAGCACCCTGCGGCCGACGCGGCGGGGCGACCTGAGGGCGGCAGGTGTGACGGTCCGCAGCCTCGGGCCGCTCGGCCTGGCGGGTCGCCAGGGCGGCCTCGAGGTGCCGGGCGTGCTCCGCGTTCTGCCCGCCTTCCCCTCGGTGCGACACCTGCCGAGCCGGCTGGCGAGGCTCCGTGAGCTCGACGGCCGGGCCGCGGTCCGGGTGCGCGGCCAGGGCACCGAGTTCGACTCGCTGCGGGAGTACGTCGAGGGCGACGACGTGCGCAGCGTCGACTGGCGCGCGAGCGCCCGTAGCCGGTCGGTGGTGGTCCGCACCTGGCAACCCGAGCGTGATCGGCGGGTCCTCCTGGTCCTCGACACCGGGCGCACGTCGGCCGGGCGCGTCGACGACGTCCCCCGCCTCGACTCCGCCATGGACGCCGCCCTGCTGCTGACAGCACTCGCGTCGCGGGCGGGCGACCAGGTGGCGATGGTCGCCGGTGACCTCGCGGTGCGGAGCCGGCTGAGCCTCGGTCACCGACGCGACGCCGTGGAGGACATGCAGCAGGCGATGGCCGGTCTGCAGCCCGTGCTCGCGGAGACCAGCTGGCGAACGCTCGCGGGAGCGGTCGAGAAGCTCGGTCGACAACGTGCCCTGGTGGTGCTGCTCACGCCCCTGGAGCCCTCGGCCGTCACCAGCGGCCTGCTCCCGCTGGTCGGGCCGCTCACGGCTCGCCACCGGGTTCTCCTCGCCTCGGTCCGCGACCCCGAGCTGGGTCGTCTCGCCCGCGACCGCGGTGACTCCCGCACGACGTACGCCGCCGCAGCCGCCGAGCAGGCCGCGGCCCAGCGCGACCGCACCGCACGCCTGCTCACCACGCTCGGGGTCGAGGTGCTCGACGCCGACGCCGACGAGCTCCCCGTCCGCCTCGCCGACCACTACCTCGCGCTGAAGGCGCGGGGGCTGCTGTAGGGCGTCGGGCTGTCGGTTTCACTGGTTGGCCGGTGAAACTGGCGGAAGCGCGCGTTACTTCGCGCATCCCGCCCAGTTTCGGTCACACAGTGGCCCTCATCCGACGGTGAGCGCCTCGTCCCCGAGCAGGGCCGGGTCGATGTCGCCCGTCCAGCCGGCCCGGGCGGCTCGTCGTCCGGGGACGAAGACGTAGGTCAGGAAGGCCACCTCGGCGAGGACCCCGATCCCCACCCGGGCCCAGGTCGGCAGCGGCGACGGGGTCACGAAGGCCTCGATCACCCCGGAGACCAGCAGCACGACCGCCAGGCCCATCGCGACGCCGCCGGCGGAGCGGCCCTCCATGGCCAGGGACTGCGAGCGGCTGCGGTCACCGGGCGCCACCCAGGCCCAGAACAGGCGCAGCCCCACCCCGGCCGCGATGAAGACGGCGGTCAGCTCCAGCAGCCCGTGCGGCAGGATCAGACCGAAGAACAGGCTGGCACGGTCGTGGCGGATCATGATCGAGCCGATCAGGGCCAGGTTCGCGACGTTCTGGAAGAGCAGGTAGATCACCGGCACGCCCAGGATCCCCAGGGCGATGCACATCGCCGCCACCCAGGCATTGTTCGTCCACACCTGGGCCGCGAAGTGCGAGGCCGCCGTCTGCTGGTAGTAGCCGGCGAAGTCGTTGTCGACCAGCTTCCTGACCTCCGCAGGATCGAGCAACGTCGACTCGACCTGCGGGTGGTCCAGCAGCCACCAGATCATCACCGCGGTCACGGCGTACGACGTCAGCATCGTGGTGATCCACCAGGCGCGCGTGCGGTAGAGCGCGCCCGGGAAGCGGCGGGCGAAGAAGTCGACCACGCCCGCCCAGCCCGTGGTGTGCGTGCCGGTCGCCCGGGTGCGTGCCCGCGCGAGCAGCGAGCTCAGGTGCCCGATCACCTGGGGGTCGGGTGCGCTGGAGCGGATCGCGCTCAGGTGCGTGGCGACCTCTTGGTAGAGGTCGACGAGCTCGTCCGCCTCGGCTCCCGACCTCGGCCGGCGCTTGGCCAGCTGGTCGAGGCGCCGCCAGGCCTGCTGGTGCGCGGCGACGTAGGCGTCGAGGTCCACCCCGGCAGGGTACGGGCGCCGGCCGGGGCGCCTGGGCGGAACGGCGTACTCGCTCGGCCGGTGCCACCTACGCTGGCTCCGATGTCCACCTACGCCGAGGATCCCGACACGGTCGACCAGCTCGTCACGGGCGAGGCGGTCGCGCTCGAGCTGCCGGCCGCCTCCGTCGGCATCAGAGCCGTCTCCGGGTTGATCGACGTGGCGATCGAGGGCAGCCTGCTGATCCTTGGCCTGGTCGTCGGCGCCTTCACGGTCGTCGATGACGCCACGGCCAGCGTGGTGGGCGTGGTCGTCGTCGCCCTCGTGCTGGTGATCGGTCCGGCGACCCTCGAGACGCTGACCGGCGGCCGCACCGTCGGCAAGCTGGTGGTGGGCCTGCGGACCGTGCGCGACGACGCAGGGCCGATCTCCTTCCACCACTCCTTCGTGCGCATGCTGGTCGGCGTCGTCGAGATCTGGATCTTCAGCGGCGTGCCGTGCCTGATCAGCGCCCTGATCAGCCCCAAGGGAAAGCGCCTGGGTGACTACACGGCGGGCACCTACGTGGTGCGGGACCGGGTACCTCTGCGGCTGCCCTGGCCGGCCCAGATGCCGCCCCACCTCGCGCACTGGGCGCACAGCGCCGACATCGCCCCGCTCCCTGACTCCCTGGCGGTCTCGGTACGACAGCTCGTCGGGCGGGCGGCGTCCCTGGGCCCGGAGGCCCGTGCCCGCCTGGTCGACGACATCGCCGGCCAGGTGCGGCCCTGGGTCTCCCCGCCACCCCCTCCGGGGACCCACCCCGAGGACTTCCTGGCCGCGGTCGCCGCCGAACGCCGGCGGCGTGACGAGCAACGCCTGCACCGCGAGGCCGAGCAGCGGTGGCGACTGACGCAGCGCGCGGGGTCCTAGCGCCCCGTCAGGTGGTCACACCCGGAACAGGAGAGGCGCGAGGCCTGACGAAACGCGCTGACCGGGCGTACCGTCGAGTAATGGACGCGAGGTTGGTGCCGGGGTTCCTCTGGTACGCCGCGCTGGCGTTCGCGCCCGTGATCCTGCTCTACACGTTCCACCACTCGCACGTGCTCCTCGGCCGCGCGCGCCCGTTGCTGATCCGGCTGCACCTGTGGCGCCGGCCGCCGATCGCGCCGGCGGGACCTCCCCTGGAGCAGCTGGCCGCGGACCTGCGCCGCCTCTACCCGGTCGCCCACTTCCCGCAGAAGGGCGTGCGGATGCCCAAGCAACGCGGCGTCCTGATGGCCTACGACGACCACCTCGTCGAAACGGCTCGCGCGCTGGAGGTCCCCACGACGCTGCCGGACCTCCCGATCGAGGGCTTCGACCGGGAGGCGGAGCGGCTGCGGCTGGAGCACGCGCTCACCGAGGCCGGGCTGGTCTGGCAGGTGCGCGAGGACTGGCCGCGCGACCCGGCGGCATGAGCCTCAGGACCACCACGAGCCGCCCGGGTTGGCGATCAAGTCGCTGACTTGATGGCGAGGTAGGCGATCACCGCCAGCGCGCCGACGACGAGGCCCCGCACGCCGCCGCGCTCTTCGTCACCGAGAACGCCGCCAAGACCCACGTCGCGAGGTTGCTGATGAAGCTCGGCGTGCGCGACAAGCTGCAGGCGGTGGTGCTCGCCTACGAGTCGGGGTTGGTGCGCCCCGGCTCCTGACGCCGGTAGGACAGGTCGGTGATGCTGCGACCTGCTGCGACCCCCTTGCGTTCGTACTTCGTCACCGGGCGGTCGGCCCAGCGCGGGACCACTCCCCCGTGCAGGCACGGCTCGGCGTCGAGGACCTCGCGCATCTGCTGGGCGTAGTCGGCCCAGTCGGTGGCCAGCCGCCACCAGCCACCGTCGGCGAGGCGGGACGCGGCCATCGCGGCGAACGCCGGGGTGACGAGGCGACGCTTGTGGTGGCGGGTCTTCGGCCACGGGTCGGGGAAGAACGTCCACATCTCGGCGACACCGCCGGGAGCGAACAGCTGCTCGAGACACCACACCGCGTCGACCGAGAGCAGCCGCACGTTGGTCGCGCCGGCCTCGGCCAGCAGTCCGAGCGAGTGCGCGACACCGGGCCGCCACACCTCGAGCGCCACCACGTCGTACGACGGTCGCGCGGCCGCCAGTGCCGCCGTCGCCTCGCCGATGCCGGAGCCGATCTCCACGATGACCGGCGCCTCGCGACCGAACACCTGGCTCCAGGTGAAGCCCGGATCCTCCACCGCCTCGTCGGGGACCACCCAGTCGCGGTGGTGGGCGTCCCACGACTCCTGCTGCGATGGCGTGAACCTGCCTCCGCGCCGCGCGTAGGTGAGCACCTCCCGCATCCTGCGGCCGTCCTCGGTGTAGCGCTGGCGCGGGCGCGCAGGGTGGGCGGGTTGGTTCACACCGCGCATTCTCCGGGAGCACTAGATTGCCGGAATGATCGACCCCGGACGTCTGGCACGGCTGCGAGCCCTCGAGGAGACCCGCTTCGTCGACGAGCACCCCCGCTCGGCGGCACTCGCCGAGGAGGCTGGAGGCTCACTTCTCGCCGGCGTCCCGATGCCGTGGATGACCCGGTGGCCCGGCCCGTTCCCGGTGTTCGCCGAGTCGGCGGCCGGCGCGCACCTGGTCGACGCCGACGGGATCGAGTACGTCGACCTGTGTCTCGGGGACACCGGGGCGATGACCGGACATGCGCTCCCCCAGGTCGCCGAGGCGCTCACCCGACAGGCGAACCGTGGGATCACCACGATGCTGCCGTCCGCCGACGCCGCATGGGTCGGTTCGGAGCTGGCGCGCAGGTTCGGCCTGCCGCAGTGGCAGCTCGCGATGTCGGCGACCGATGCCAACCGGTTCGTGCTCCGCTTCGCCCGGCACCTCACGGGCCGGCCACGGATCGCGGTGATGGACTGGTGCTACCACGGCACCGTCGACGAGACCCTGGCCGTGCTCGACGGCGACCGGGTGGTGCCTCGCCCGGGCGCGATGGGGCCGCAGGTGGACGTCGCGCTCACCACGGCGGTCGTCCCGTTCAACGACCTCGAGGCTCTCGACCGGCGGCTCGCCGTCGGCGACGTCGCCTGCCTGCTGATGGAGCCGGCGCTGACCAACATCGGGATCGTCCTGCCCGAGGACGGGTACCTGGCCGGGGTGCGCGAGGTGACCCGGCGCCACGGTGTGCTGCTCGTGAACGACGAGACGCACACGCTGTGCACCGGACCGGGTGGCGCCACGGCGGCCTGGGGGCTCGACCCGGACTTCGTGGTCGTGGGCAAGCCCATCGGGGGTGGTGTACCGGCCGCGGCGTACGGCATGAGCGCCGAGGTGGCCGACCGGTTGTCGGGCCCCATGCTCGGTCACGAGATCGACGTGGCGGGCGTGGGTGGCACCCTCACGGCGAACGCGCTCGCCCTGGCCGCCGTACGCGCCACACTGTCGAGCTGCCTGCGCGAGGAGGACTTCGCGGTCGCGATCCCGCTCGCGGAGCGCTTCGCCGAGGGTGTCACCTCGGTGATCGAGAAGCACGACCTGCCCTGGCACGTGCAGCGACTCGGCTGCCGGGCGGAGTACTGGTTCTGCCCGCCGCCGACCAACGGTGCCGACGCCGCCGCGGCCGTCGACGAGGACCTCGAGGGCTTTCTGCACCTGTGGTGCCTCAACCGCGGGGTGCTGCTCACGCCCTTCCACAACATGGCGCTCTTCTCCCCCGCCCACACCGAGGCCGACGTCGACCGGCACACCGAGGTGTTCGGCGAGGCGGTGGCTGCGCTGATCTCGTAGGGTCCGACCCCGCCGCCGACCGACCCGGTCACACGGACGCACAACGGCCCCGGACC
>CAWCPG010000042.1:0-27361 GCA_963797325.1 uncultured Actinomycetota bacterium | reverse complement strand
CAGCACCCCCAGGAGCCAGCCGCGCCGTCCGTGCCGGCGACTGAGCCCCCACGCGAGCGCCGCCAGCGTCGCGGAGGCCATCACGGACACGTAGCCGAGGGTCCAGAAGAGGTGGCGGCTCACGTCGGGGTGGTGCGTGAAGAGCCACTGGGTCAGCTCGTACATCCCGACGCGCACGGCTCCCGCCCCGAGGGCCGCCAGGGCCGCCGCCAGGGCGCGGCCGGGTCGGACGGCGCGCAGCGCGACGACCGGGGCCAGCAGGAGGAACGGCAGCATGAGGTAGAGCCACTGGACCGGCCGCGAAGCGGACAGCCGGTGCTCGAGCCCACGGCCGATGTCGTAGGTGAACCAGGCCAGCACCAGCTCGGCCGCGATCAGACCCAGCGCGACGAGCACGTCGCCGGGTCGCACGGACCGCGACGGGCTCGCGACGGGGACCTCCGAGAGGGCTGTCATGGAGGCATCATGCACCCGTGGAGTCGGTCTCCGCCGGACGTCGCAGCCACGGGGGTCCTGGATGCGGTAAGGATGGACCATGACGGACGTCCTGGTGGTGGGGGAGTCGCTGGTCGACATCGTGCAGCGGCCCGACGGCACGTCGGTGGAGTACGCCGGGGGGAGTGCGGCCAACGTGGCCGTCGCCCTGGCGCGCCTGGGTCGCCCGGTCGAGTTCGTCACGGCCTACGCCCGCGATGCGCGGGGCGCGGTGCTGGCCCGGCACCTCAACCAGTCGGCGGTCGCGGTCGCGGGCGACCCGCACGCCCTCGAGCGCACCGCCACCGCGCTGGCGACGCTCGCCCCCGACGGCAGCGCCTCCTACACCTTCGACATCGAGTGGCGGCTCAACCCCGTACCCGACGTGTCGCCCGTCGTCGTGCACACCTGCTCGCTGGGCGCCGTGCTGACGCCCGGCGCCGGCGACGTACGACGGCTGCTGGAGCGCCTGCGGCCGTCGGCGACCGTCAGCTATGACCTCAACGTCCGGCCGGCCGTGACCGGGACCGGACCGGAGGTCGTGCGCGCGGTGGAGGAGGTGGTGCTGCTCGCCGACCTGGTGAAGGCGTCGGACGAGGACCTGGAGGCGCTGTACCCCCACTCGACCGTGGCCCAGTCGGTGGCGCGCCTGCTCGGGATGGGTCCGTCGGCCGTGGTGGTGACGCGGGGTCGCGCCGGCGCCACGTGGTTCCGCGCGGAGGGCCGGGTCGATGCGCCTGCGACCGACGTGGAGGTCGCCGACACCATCGGCGCGGGCGACACCTTCGGAGCCGCCCTGCTCGACTCGCTGTGGGACCTCGACATGCTCGGCGGCCGGCTCGCCCCTCTGGACGCCTCCACGATCGGCACCGTGCTGCGCCGCGCGGCCGCTGCCGCGGCGGTCACGGTCTCGCGCCCCGGCGCCGACCCGCCCTACCGCCACGAGCTCCTCTGAGGCCGACTGGGAGGTCGTCGGAGCGGCCCGGCCGGGTGACGGACGGTGCTCGTCAGTCGTCGGCGAGCAGGGCGTCGAGCTTGGCGTAGCCGTCGTTCACCCCGGACTCCATGCCGCTGCGCAGCCAGGCGTCGCGGTCCTCGAAGCTGTCGCACAGCGACTGGACGTGCAGGCGGGTGCGGCCGTCGCCGAGGTCCTCGAGGGTCAGCGTCTCGAGCGCGACGCCGTCGGGCATGCCCTCCCAGGTGAAGGTCTGCACGAGGCGGTCGGGCCGGATGGTGTGGAAGCAGCCGCGGAACGACTGTACGTCCCCGCCCTCGCTGGTGTCGGTGAAGCGCCAGGACCCGCCCTCGCGGACGTCCCACTGCTGGATCTCGACGCTGCGGTCGGCGGGTCCCATCCACTGCCGGAACAGCTCGGGGTCGGTGTGCGCGCGGAACACCTGCTCCGGCGCCGCGGCGAAGTCGCGGTGGATGTGGATCGCCGGCACCGTGGGGTCGGCCTCGATGGCGGCCTCGGCGTACGACGTGCGGGTGTCGGTGGTCATGATGCGGTTCCCTCCTGCTGGGCGGAGCGGTCGTCGTGCTCGTCGGGGTCGAGGCGGGCCAGCACGTCGTCGAGGCGCTGGTAGCGCTCCTCCGCCCGACGTCGGTATCGCTCGATCCACTGGGTCATCAGGTCGAACACCTCGGCCTCCAGATGGACCGGCCGTCGCTGCGCGTCGCGGCTGCGGGTCACCAGACCTGCCTCCTCGAGCACCTTCAGGTGCTTGGAGACCGCCTGGAGGCTCACGGCGTAGGGCGCGGCGAGGTCGCCGACGGTGGCGTCACCGTCGGTCAGGCGTGCCACCAGGTCTCGCCGGGTCGGGTCTGCCAGGGCGGCGAAGACCCGGGACAGCGCGTCGGTCATCGCATGACCTTTTTCAACCTCATGGTTGACCACGCTAGCGCCTGTGCTGGGTGCTTGTCAACCAACGGGTTGAACAAGCTTCGAGGTCAGCGCTCGTGAGCGTCGTTGGCGATGGCCTGGCGCAGGGCCGCGTTCAGCGTGGACTCGAACGCGGGCTGGCCGTTGCCGTACACCGCGATCACGTGGCGCAGGATCGGGAAGGTGTTCGTGCCCCGGGCCTGGGTGTAGACCGGCTCGATGTAGAGCACCTTGTTGTCGAGCGGGATGGTCAGCAGGTTGCCCAGCACCACGTTGGAGTTGCCGCGCAGCAGGGTCAGCGCGCTGGCGATCTCGTTGTCGGACTCGATGTCGTTCTGGATCTGCGCCGGCGACTCGATGGACTGACCGGCCGGGAAGTCGAGCAGCGTGAACTTCCCGTAGTCGGGACCGGGCTGGGCGTTCACGGTCAGGAAGCCGGCGAGCTCGCGGTAGTTGAGGGTCACCATCGGCGACGACAGGGCCCACTGTGCCGGGCCGTCACCGGTCGGCGAGAGCGACATGTACGTCGACGGCAGCGTGGGCGACGTACCCTTCGCGCCGCCGCCGTTGAGGGTCCGGGTGGCCGCGACCGTCGGGTCGTTGGGGACCTTCCAGAAGTCGGCGCCGTTGTAGAAGTCGCCCGCATCCGCCACGTGGTACTGCGTGAGCAGGCTGCGCTGCACGTCGAAGAGGTCCTGCGGGTAGCGCAGGTGCGGCAGCAGGGCGGCCGGGATGCTCGACTCCGGCTGGACGAGACCCGGGAACGCGTCCTCCCACGTCTGGAGCACGGGGTCCGGCTGGCTCTGCTGGTTCCACGAGTAGAGCGTGACCTTGCCGGTGTAGGCGTCGACGGTGGCCTTGACCGAGTTGTGGAGGTAGTTGACGGTCTTCCGCGGCTGGCTCGCGATACCGGTGGCGTTGGTCAGGGAGTTCGCCGTCGCCTGGTGGAGGTTGAGCTGCTGGGAGTCGGGATAGCTCTTCGACGAGGTGTAGCCGTCGACCACCCACTGCACCCGGCCGTCGACCACCGCCGGGTAGACGTCGCCGTCGAGGGTCAGCCACGGAGCGACCTTGGACACCCGGGTGCGCGGGTCGCGCACCGTGAGCAGCTGCGAGCCCGAGTTGATCCCGCTGGAGAAGAAGATGTTGGGGTCGCTCAGCTTCACCGCGTAGAGCAGGCGCGTCAGGCGCGAGCCGATCGGCACGCCGCCCTTGGCCTGGTAGGTGTTGTGCACGCCGGTCGACCCGCCGTTGGTGCTCGGGTGGTCGAACTCGACGTGCTTGGAGCTGCCCGGGGGCTCGCCCACGATGGAGTACGACGGCGAGTGCTGGCCGAAGTAGATCTGCGGGACCTTCACCGGGATCTGGTTCACCGGGGGGAGGCCGCCGTTGATGAAGTTCGGCGTCTCCTTCATGTCGTCGGTGGGGGCCGCCACCACGCCGTACCCGTGGGTGTAGATGAGGTGGTTGTTGGACCACGAGCCGCGTGGGATCCCGGAGAGGTTGAGCTCGCGGGCCGCGATCGCGACGTCCTGGCCGTGCGCGTCGAGGAGGTAGTGCCCGATGTCGAGCGGCGTCTTGAACTGGTAGAACGCCTGGATCTCCTGCTTGACGTTGAACGTCGGCGTCAGCTTGTTGGGATCGAGCAGGCGGATCTGCGCCGTGCGACGGGCCCGCGCCACCGACGTGGTCGTCGGCGCGCTGCCCTTGGCGCCGTACTCCTGCGTGGTGATGTCCTTGTCGAGTCCGAAGGCCTTCTTGGTGGCGGCCTGGTTGTGCTCGATCGACGACCGGTCGAGGGTCGAGGCGCTCGGCTGCTCGCGGAAGCGGTAGACCAGGGAGGGCCACACCGTGCCGAAGAGGAGGGCCGCCACGACCATCCCGCCGAGTCCCAGAGCGATCCAGCGCAGCCGGCGCAGCCAGGCGTTCGCGATCAGCAGCCCGCCGAACAGGATCGCCAGCACGGTCAGGACCGTGAGGCCCGGCAGCGTGGCGTGCACGTCGGTGTAGGAGAGACCGGTCACCGGCCCTCGGTTGGAGGTGGTGAGGGAGTAGCGGCCCAGCCAGTACGACACGGCCTTGAGCAGCAGGTAGACGCCGAGCAGTACGGAGACCTGCGCCGTGAGCGCCGACGACATCTTGCGACCCTGACCGCGGAAGTGGAGGGCGCCGTAGAGGAAGCCGGCGACCAGCGTGACGAGCAGGCAGGTGACCACGATCGAGCTGAGGAGGCCGACCACGGCCAGGTGGAAGGGCAGCACCGAGACGAAGTAGGACACATCGCGGTGGAACTGGGGGTCGGTGCTGTGGAACGGCTGCGCGTGCCGCCACATCAGGTAGGCCTGCCAGCGATGGGTGGCGCGCGCTCCCGTCTTGATCCCGAGGTAGAGCGCGACCGCCACGATCAGCCAGACGCGCCAGCGCTTCTCCAACCGCAGGAAGCGGTAGCGCCACTTCTGCCGGTGGCGGTCGGGACGGAACCGGGGCCGCGACCGGATCAGGAGCGACAGCACGCCCGCGACCGCGAGCGCGGTGAGGAGGCCGAAGACGACGAACAGCAGGATCTGCGCGCCGAGCACGGTGCTGTAGACGGACTCGCTGTCGACGGAGTCGAACCACAGCACGTTGGTGCGGATGTTCACCACGGCCATGACGGCCTGGTAGACCAGGGTCAGCACGACCAGGGCGACCACGAGAGGGATGCCGAATCGCCTCACCCGGGAGGTGCGGACCGACGTGAGCCGGTCCTGGGAAGCCGCTGGCACGGGCGTAACCGTACCAACGGGGTGGGCGCGGACCCGCTTCGGCGAGCGCGGCTCCAGCGGGTGTCGTGAGCGGCCTCACAGGCCGCACGTCAGACCGCCGGCGGGCTCCAGCCACGTGTGCACGAGGGCGACCACGGACGCGCCCTCGCCACTGGCGCTCGCGACGCGCTTCATCGAGCCCGCACGGATGTCGCCGACGGCGAAGATCCCGGGCACCGTGGTCTGCAGGCTCTCCGGCGGGAGGCCGCCCTCCCAGCCTGCGGACGGCACGTCACGGCCGGTCAGCACGAAGCCGCGGGGGTCGCGGGCGACCTCGGGCGGCAGCCAGTCGCAGTGGGCGACCGCGCCCAGCAGGAGGAAGAGGCCGCCGGTCTCCCGCCGCGTGCGTTCACCGGTGGAGGTGTCCTCGACCTCGATCCACTCGAGCCGGCCGTTGCCGCCGCCGTCCACCACCTCGCTGCAGCCCTCGACGCTCACGCGTGGGTTGAACTCGATCTCCCCGATCAGGTACGACGACATGGTCGCGGTCAGGTCGGGCCGGCGGACCAGGATGGTGACGCTCCGCGCGAACCGGGCCAGGTGGATGGCCGCCTGGCCCGCGGAGTTGCCGCCCCCGACGACGAAGACGTCGTAGCCCTCCATCTCGCGGGCGGCGGTCATGGCCGCGCCGTAGTTCACGCCCCGGCCCACCAGGCCGTCGACCGACTCGACCCCGAGCTTGCGGTAGGTGACGCCGGAGGCGATCACCACGGCTCGTGCCCGCACGGCGCCGCCCTCGGTGCGGACGACATGGGGTGCGCCGTCGTGCGCCGACCTCGAGTGCGGTCGCGGGCCAGCCGGTGAAGAACCGGGTCCCGAAGCGGATCGCCTGGTTGCGTGCGCGCTGGGCCAGCCGCATCCCCGAGATGCCGCGGGGGAAGCCGAGGTAGTTGCGGATCATCGAGCTCGTGCCGGCCTGGCCGCCGATCGCCTCGGCCTCGATGGCCACCGTGGTGAGCCCCTCGGACGCGCCGTACACCGATGCCGCGAGGCCGGCCGGTCCGGCGCCGACGATGGCCAGGTCGACCACGGAGTCGACCTCGATGTCGTCGGGCCGGCCGTAGATCGACATCGCGACGTCGCGGACCGAGCCCGCCTCGAACGGGTCGCCGTCCCACCGCTCGACCACCGGGAAGCGCGGCGACTCCAGGCCGAGCCGGTCCAGGACCTCGCGCCCGATCTCGCTGTCGGGTTCGTGGACGAGGGCCGGGACGCCGATCCGGTCGAGGTAGTCGCGGACCGCCAGGGTCACGCCGTCGTGGGTGGGGGAGACGATCCGCAGGCTCTCGACGACCGGTGCTGCGACCGTCGAGCCCCAGTCGGAGAGCAGCTCGCAGACCGCGGTGTGGAACTCCTCGTCGCGCGCGCCGCGCGGCATCAGCAGGTAGGCGTCGTACTTGCCCTTGGCCAGGGCCGGCCGCAGGGCGTCGGCGTCGATCCGGAACCGGCTCCAGTGCGCGGCGATCAGGCGGCGCGCGGTGGGCACGTAGGTGCGCAGTCGCTGGAACATCGCGAGCACCTCGTCGTCGGGCAGCACGGACTCCGAGACGGCCAGCGCGAGCTGGCGACCGTCGCGGTAGAGCCCCTTGACGGTGGTCGCGGCCTCGGCGGCGCTGCGTGCCGCGCGCACGTCGTAGTCGCGGGCGTAGCGGCCGAACTCGTCGAGCAGGAAGTCGGAGTTCTCACCCGAGACGAGCAGGATGGCGGGGCGGTCGTCCATTCCACCGATCGTAGGCCCCGGGCCGGGATCCGTCGCCCGCCTAGGATGCCGACCGTGCGGCTGCGGATCGACCTCGCCTACGACGGCGGCGACTTCCACGGGTGGGCCGCGCAACCGGGCCTGCGGACGGTGCAGGGCGAGCTCGAGGCGGCCCTGGGCACCGTCCTCCGGACGGCCGCTCCGTCGGTCGTCTGTGCGGGCCGGACCGACACCGGCGTCCACGCCCGCGGCCAGGTCGTCCATGTCGACGTGGAGCCCGAGGTGCTCGCGGCGGCCGCCGGGAGGTACGACGGCGACCCGTGCGACGCGCTGGCCCGCCGGCTCGACGGTCTGCTGCCCGCCGATCTCCGCGTACGACGCGTGGTCACCGCGCCCGACGGGTTCGACGCCCGCTTCTCGCCCCTGTGGCGGCGCTACGCCTACCGCGTCACCGACGGCGTGGCCGACCCGCTGACCCGTGGCCACGTCCTGGCCTGGCCCCGCCCCCTCGACGCCGAGGCGCTCGCCGCCGCCTCGGCCGCCCTGCTCGGGCTCCACGACTTCGCGGCCTTCTGCAAGCAGCGCGAGGGCGCGACCACCGTCCGGACCCTGCTCGACCTCGGCTGGGTCCGCGACGGAGACCTGCTGACCGCGACCGTCCGGGCCGACGCGTTCTGCCACCACATGGTCCGCTCGCTCGTGGGGTGCCTGCTCGCGGTCGGAGAGGGGCGTCGCCCCGTCCCCTGGCCCGGCGAGGTGCTCGCCGCCGGGGTCCGCGACCCCGCCGTGACCGTCGTACCACCGCACGGGCTGACGCTCGAGGAGGTCGGCTACCCGCCCGATGCCGACCTCGCCGCCCGCGCCGGCGAGACCCGCGCCCGGCGGGACGCATGAGCGCCGCCCGGTCGCGTGCTCGATGCGTTCGCGGTCACCGGCGAACCGAGGTTGTTGTCGGGCGGATGCGGGCGCACCTGGCTGGCCGGCGACGTCGTGGTCAAGCCCGTCGACAACCCGGTCGAGCACGCCTGGGTGTGCGAGGTGTACGCCGCGTGGCCGGCCTGCGAGGTCGCGGTACCGCAACCGTTGGCCGTCGACGGACGGTGGTCGGTCGACGGCTGGTCGGCCCATGCCTTCCTCCCGGGCTCCTCGGCGCGGGCCGGCGACGACCCCGACTGGTTCCGCCACGTGTGCGATGCCTTCCACGACGTGACCTCGACCCTGCAGCGACCCGCGTTCCTCGATGCCCGTGACGACGCGTGGTCGTACGGCGACCGGGTGGCGTGGGAGGACGTCGCGCCCGAGGGCTCCGCGCAGACGCGTCACCTCCTCGAGCGAGCGCTGACACACCTCGAAGCGGTCGACCGTGCGGCGCAGGTGATCCACGGAGACCTCGGCGGCAATGTGCTGCGCGAGGGTGATGGCGCGTCGGTCATCGACTGGCCGCCGTACCATCGGCCGCGTGCCTGGGCGCTCGCCGTCGTCGCGACCGACGCCGTGTGCTGGGAGGGCGCCGATCCGTCTCTGCTCGACCACTGGGGTGACGACCCGGTCTGGCCGCAGCTCCTGCTCCGGGCGGTCGTCTACCGGCTGGCCACGCGGGGCCACAACGAGGTCCGTGGCCTCCACCCGGTGGGCAGCGACGGCTACGTCGCCGACGAGGCCCGGATGCTCCGCCTCGTGGAGCAGCGGCTGTGACCCGCAGGAGCACACCATGAGCGACCACTACTTCTCCGCCGACCCGTCGGTGCCGTTCGCGCGCGAGCCGTTCAGCTGCGAGGTGTGGGGCCAGCGGCTCGACCTGGTCAGCGGCTCGGGGGTCTACAGCCGCGGCCGGCTCGACGGCGGGACGGCCGTGCTGTTCCGCGAGACCGAGCCGCCGGCACCGGGCCACGTGCTCGACCTCGGGACGGGGTACGGCGTGATCGGCCTCGCGATCGCCGCGGCCTGGCGCAGCGGCGGCGTACCGGCCGGGGCCGCGTCGGGGGTGACGGGCGTGGAGGTCAACCAGCGGGCCGTCCTGCTGGCCAACCAGAACGCCGCCTCGTCTGGGCCTCCAGGACCGCTACGTCGCCTGCGACCCGAGCGCGGTGCCGGACGACGTGGTGTTCGACGAGATCTGGTCCAACCCGCCGATCCGGATCGGCAAGCAGGCCCTGCACGACCTGCTGTTGCAGTGGTTCGCGCGGCTCCGACCCGAGGGTCGGGCGGTGATGGTGGTCGGCAAGAACCTCGGTGGTGACTCGCTCCAGACCTGGCTCACCGACCAGGGCTATCCGACCACCCGGCTGGCGAGTGCCAAGGGCTTCCGGGTGCTCGAGTCGCGGACCGCGTGACGGAGGCGCCCCTCGCGGCGACCTCCCGGCTCACCCGCCGACGGCGCCGTCGGTCACCTCACGCAGCAGGTCGAGATGACCACAGTGCCGCGCCGTCTCCTGGATCATGTGGATCAAGGCGTAGCGCAGGGTGAAGTCCATGTCCTCCCCGCGCGCGGCTTCGTCGAGGTCTCCGTCCGCGATCGCGCGCCGCGAGTCCGCGCACTCCTCGATGTAGTCGGCCACGATCGTGGCGAGAGTGTCGTCGCGCTCGATCCGGAAGTTGCCGTGCAGGTCGTCGTCGGTCCACGGCCAGGTGACGTCGCGGCCCGCGAAGTCGATGCTGAACCAGAACCGCTCGGTCCCCGTCAGGTGCTTGACGACCGTGGCCGGCGTCAGCACCGACGGCGGGACCGCTGCGGAGAACGCCTGGGCGTCGGTCAGGCCGGCCACCTTGTTGACCACGGTCGCGCGGTAGAAGTCGAGCATGCTCTCCAGCAGCTGTCTCTCCGAGCCTCGCTGGATCGGTCGGGATCGTGGCACCGGCGTGACCTCGCTCATGCCCAGAGCCTAGGAGGGCCGGAGCTCTCGGCGCCCAGGGTGGCGTCGTTCCTCACCAGCCGAGCTCGCGCAGCCGGGCGTCGCCGATCCCGAAGTGGTGGCCCACCTCGTGGACCACCGTCCGTCGTACCTGCTCGACCACCTCGGCCTCGGTGCGGCAGATCGCGCAGATGGCCTGGCGGTAGATCGTGATCCGGTCGGGCAGGGCGCCCGCGTAGAACGTCGTACGTCGCGTCAGCGGGACTCCCTGGTAGAGCCCCAGCAGACCCGGCGGACCCGGCTCGTGCTGGACGGTGACGGCCACGTTGCTCATCAGGGTCCCGAGCTCGTCGGGCAGGCCGTCGAGAGCCTCGGTGACCATGCCCTCGAACCGCTCCGGACCGACCTCGACCATGCGTCCAGTGTCCAGCCCGACCCCAGCCGGCGAACGCCGTACCTGCTCACCAGAGCGAGCGGGCGCCCATCAGGACCGTCGCGACGGCGTCGAGGCTCAGGAGCCGAAGCGCTTCCAGTGCCCCTCCGAGACGACCTCGACCGAGCCGTCGACCACCGTGATGGCCGTCTGGTCGTCCATCGCGTACGCCGGGCCCGAGATGTCGGCGGCCCAGCGCTCGGCCTCGGCCATGGAGTTGCCCGGCATGCCCTCGGCAGCCAGGTGCGGGCACAGGCAGAAGTCGACGAGGCCCAAGGTGGTGTCGTCACCGCTCGGCGGTCGCCAATGGGCGAAGTCCTCTCCGATCCGGGGCGTCAGCACCATGCTTCCGGCGCTGAGCCCCACCCAGACGGTCTCGCGCAGCGAGGGGATCAGGTCGGCCAGGCCGGACTGTCGCATCCAGTGACCCAGGTAGAGGGCGTCGCCGCCCCCCACCAGCAGGACGTCGGTCTCGCGGACCAGGGGCACCCAGTGCTCCTCGTCGATGCTGGGCAGCGCGGTGAGCTCCAGGACCCCTACTGACCTCCAGCCCAGGTCGACCATGGGGTTCTCGGAGTTGCCGCTGATGAACCGCCACGGACCCGCGCCGGGGCCGACGCTCGGGTGCCCGTACAGGGCGGTGGGGATGCAGAGCGCGGAGGATTCCTCGATCGGCTTGCCGAGCAGATCGACCAGCGCACCGCGGATGCTGGCGTTCGTGACGCCTCCGGACGTGAGCAAGAGCTTCATCACACCTCCCGACGCACCTGGTGTGGCATCGACTCGCGGTCGACGGCGATCACGGATCCGGTCACGTCTCCTCCTCTGCCTCGGCCAAGGCGGCCACCTCTACCGTTCCACGAACGGCGGCCGCGCGTTTCGACACTCGTCGTCCGTGAGGCACGGTGCCAGGTGCACGCGTAGTGCAAGGTATCGGCCTCAGCCCTCAGTCGAGCAGCTGCTCGCGCAGGCCCATGTCGTCGCGGCAGGCCCAGTGCTCCACGATCACCCCGTCGGCGACCCGCCAGAGGTGGATGAAGGTCCAGGTCGCCGGCCGCCCCTCTGCGGCGATGCCGGACAGCAGCGGCATCGAGGAGCCGCGGTGCGTTCCGTGCAGCGTCAGGTGCTGGGCGACCAGGTCGCCCTCCCCGACCAGGTGATGCTGCTCGGCGGTGACCGGGCCGAGGTCGGCGTCGATGGTGCGCAGGATGGTGCGGAGGCCCTCGCGCCCCTGGAGCGCGGCGGCATGGTTGACCATGTCGGCCGCGACCAGGTCGTCGAGCAGGGTGTCGTCACCCTCCGCCTGCCGGCGGAACATCTCCGCGACGACGTCCTTCGCGGTGCGGTCAGTCTCTCGTCATCGTTCCCCTGACGGTCGTGGTGTTGTCCGGTGGTCGCCAGGTCGGCCTCGGTCATGCCCGTCGGATGCCCGGGCGGCCACTGGACCAGCTCGAGGCGGTAGCCGTCGGGGTCGGTGACCCAGCCGTCCAGAAGTCGTCCGAGCCGTCCGGGGACCACGGGTCTCCACCTCGACGTCGTCGGCCCGCAGCCGATCAGCCAAGGCGTGCACGTCGTCGACCGCCACCACGAGGTGGCTGAGACCTCCAGGGGTGACGGCATCCGCGCGTCGCGGTGGACCAGCTCGAGACTGACGAAATCGTCATCGGGCAGCTTCAGCATGTCAGCGCACCGAGCCTGTCTCGGCACGCGGCCGACCACCTCGTAGCCGAGGCCGCCGTAGAAGGTGACCGAGCGTCCGGGTCGCTGACCCGGAGCCCGACGTGGAGGGTCCGCACCGTCAGCGCCGGACGTCGTAGCGCAGGTGGAGCGTGCCCGGGGCCTCAGGGCGCGGACCAGCTCGAGGTCGACGTGCTCGGCCGGGAGACCGTCGAACAGCCGTCGTCCCTGGCCGAGGAGGAACGGTCGGGCTGAGCTCGATGCTGTCGAGCACGCCGGCCTTCAGCGCCTCTTGGGCGTGTAGGCGCCGTGCATCATGACGTCGCGCCCGCCCGCCGCCTCCTTGGCCTGCCGGACGCACTCGGCGATGCCCTCGGTGACGTAGTGGACCCGCTCGTGGGGTTGTCCGTGGGAGCCTCGTGAGTGGGCACGAAGATCTGGACGCCGTCGTGGTGGTCGCCACCCCAGTAGCCGGCGAAGTCGCCCGTGCGCTTGCCGGTGATGACGGCGCCAGTGGCCAGCATCTCGTCGAAGACCACCTGGCCGGCTGGGTCGTCGGGGCGCCACTGCGCACCACCCCCACGGCCGTCGTCCTCGGTCGAGCCGCTGGGGTCTGAGCCAGTCCATCAGCCGCATCCCGTTGATGCCGGCAGGGTTGTCGGCGTCGTCGTGGGGGCCGGTGATGAAGCCGTCCAGTGACATGGCCATGGTCACGTACACCCGAACATGAGCGTGTTCTCCTCTCTGTGGGGTCATCGTTCGGCCGCTCCGGTCGGAGCGGTCGCGCTGAGGGTGTCGAGCAGGGAGCCGGCGCCGTGGAGGTCCAGCGGTGCGCCGGTCTCGGCCAGGGCGGACCACAGCAGCACCTGGTTGGACTCCAGCACGAGGCACCCGAGCCGTTCCTCCAGCGCCGCGACCGTGCGCGCGGCACGGAAGCCGTTGCCACCGAGGAACACGGCCTCGGCCCGAGGGTCGAGGTGCCCAGAGACCCAGTCCATGACGTGGCCGGGCTCGACGAGCGTGGGGTCGTCGGGTACGTCGGCGAGCTCCTGCTGGACGACGGTGAAACCCAGCTCAGCGAAGTACGCCGCGCCCAGGCGCCCGGTCGGCGCCGAACCACGGCGGATGCACCAGCGCCACACGCCGGACCTCGAAGGTCCGGAGCGCGTCTACGGCGCAGCAGGTGGAGGCCGACCGGCAGCGACCAACGGTCACGCAAGCCGTCGACCAGGTCGCGCTCCGCCGCCGGACCGATCGCGTACGCCGTGCTGGTCGACGCGTAGGCGACCGCGTCCAGCGTCGCCGGCTCGAGCCCGGCCACGGCCGCGTCGAGCAGGTCGGCCGCGCCAGAGCCCGCAGTCCGCTCGCCGAGGTCGGCGGCTCGTCCCCACTGCCAGGGTCGGGATCGGGCGACCCCTCGTGGTCACCTCGCTTCCGGCCAGTCGCGGAACTCGACGTCGGCGCCGGCAGCGGCATGGGGCGTGACGATCCCGACCGTGGTCACGACGCGGTGCTCTGCTCGCCGGTGCGGCGTCGGTCGGTAGACGAGCGCTTGGGTGCGGCCGTCGAAGGTCTGCGACTCCAGCAGCTCGAGGTCGAAGTCGCCGACGCCCTCCAGGATCGGGCGGAGGCCGGTCGTGCCGGAGATGACGGGGAAGATCGTCACCTCGAGGCGGTCGACCAGTCCGGCGGCCATCAGGGACCAGTTGAGTGAGAGGCTGGCCTGTGAGCGCAGCGGTACGTCCGACTCCGCCTTGAGCCGGGTGACGATGTCCGCGGCGTCGCCGCTGACGATCGTCGCGTTCGGCCAGCCGAGGGTGTCGCGCAGCGTCGAGGAGATCACGGTCGCGGGCATGCGCAGGGTGCGGACGTTCCACTCGTCGTGGCTGTGCGGGTCGTCGCCGGACAGCAGGATCGCGGCGTTCTCCCGGAACGTGGTGGCCCCGAAGACCATCCGCTGCTCGCTGTCGAACAGCGAGGCCCGGTGGGCCAGCAGCTCCGGGCCCTGCTCGCTCCAGTAGCCGCCCCAGTCGCCGTCCGGACCGTAGGTGCCGTAGCCGTCGAGGGTACAGAAGACGTCCCAGGTATAGGTGGCGGTCATGAGGTGGTCCCTCCCAAGAAAGAACGTTGTTCGTTCATGCCTATCAAACGAACAGCGTTCGTCGCAAGGGGTAGGGTGGGCCATAGCGCCCAGCCGTCGCTCCGTCGACCGACGTCCGCTCACCCCCGAGCGCATCGCCCGAGCCGCCCTCGACATCGTGCACGAGTCGGGTACGCCGCGGTCAGCATGCGGGCCGTGGCCGAGCGGCTCGACACGGGACAGGCCTCTCTTTACGCCCACGTCCGTGGCAAGGCGGACCTCGACCGGGTCATGATCGAGAGCGCCTGGTCCGAGCTCGCGACACCAGCAGTGGATCCTGGCGTGACCAGCTGGCGGCCGACGCGTCGGCACTGCAGGAGCTCTACGCCGCTACCGGTCCCGCCCGCGTGACCCATACCTGTATGACGGTCCAGGCGGCCGGCACCCGACCACCCGCGACGTAGGTTGTCCACACCTCGTCGGGTCCCCGTGACAACCGAGGGCCATACTCCTGCGTCAGACAGACGAGGTGCCGAACCGGTCACGGGTGGGTGGAGGGCGAACGTGGAAGCAACCGCCGAACGGGCGGGCGGGCTGTCGGTCCGGTGCCAGGGCCTGGTCCATCTCTACAAGACCTTCGAGGGGCACGACGTCGTCGCGCTGCAAGGCGTCGACCTGACGGTCGCCGAGGGCGAGCGGGTGGCCTTCCTCGGGCCCAGCGGCTCCGGCAAGTCGACCCTGCTGACCCTCTTCGGCGGCATCCAGCGGCCCAGCGCGGGCCGGATCTTCCTCGGCGACGAGGAGATCTCGCGGATGAGCGAGCGCCAGCTCACCCGGGTCCGCGCGTCCCGGGTCAGCACCATGCTCCAGGGCGCGACCCGCAACCTGCTCCACTACGCGACCGCCCGCCAGAACCTCCGCTTCAGCCGCTCCGCCAGCAGCGACCCCGACCGCACCCTCGGAGACGCCGAGCTGTTGCGCCGGGTCGGTCTCGAGGCCCAGGGCGACCAGGTCGTGTCGTCGATGTCGGGCGGCGAGCGGCAGCGGCTGGCGCTGGCGTGCAGCGTGACCAGCGCACCCCAGCTCCTGCTCGCCGACGAGCCGACCAGCCAGCTCAGCCACGAGGACCGCGACCACATGCTCGAGCTGATCCACGGTCTCGGCAACGACTTCGGCACCACGATCCTCGTGGTCACCCACCAGCCCGAGGTCGCCGGCACGTTCCCCCGGACGGTCACCATGCGTGGCGGCCGGGTCGGGATGGAGGGCCGCGAGGGCGCCGAGTACGTCGTGGTCGGGGCCGAGGGCGTCGTGCACCTGCCCGCCCACATCGCCCGGGAGTGGCCGCAGGGCACGCTCGTCCGGATCGAGCCCGAGGAGGTCGACCGCCTGCTGCTGAGCCGGTCGCGAGACGGCGGCGAGGAGGCCCGATGATGCCCGGCAGACACGACGGCTCGGAGCCGACCGGCGCCGACGAGCTCCTGCTCGAGGACGTCTCCCTCAACATCGGCGGCCGATGGGCGCTCGAGCGGACCACCCTCAGCCTCCGGCCCGGTGAGGTGACGGCCCTGTCCGGGCCGTCCGGGTCGGGCAAGACCACGATGCTCTCGATCGCCGGTGGCATCCAGAAGCCCACCACCGGCTACGCGTCGTACGGCGGTCGGCACCTGTGGCAGGGCGACGGCGACCCGATCCACGAGGTCGCCTTCGTGCTCCAGGTCTACGGCCTCGTCCCGATCCTGAGTGCCCGGGAGAACGTCGCGATCGCCCTGCGGGCCCGCGGCGTACGGCCGGCCGAGGCCGACGAGCGCGCCGACCACGAGCTGATCCGGTTCCACATCGGCGACCTCGGCGACCGGCAGGTGGAGGAGCTGTCCGGTGGCCAGATGCAGCGCGTGGCCTGTGCCCGGGCCTTCGCGGTCTCGCCCCGGATCCTGCTGGCCGACGAGCCGACCAGCGAGCTCGACGAGGGAAACCGCGAGCACGTCATGGACGAGCTCCGGGTGGAGGCGGCGCGCGGCGCGATCGTCGTCGTCGCGACCCACGACCCGGCCGTCGTCGAGGCCGCCGACCGCCGGCTCGTGCTCGACGAGGGCCGGCTGGTCGCCGGCGACGACGTCCTGACGTTCGCGGGCGAGGGGCGGTAGTCCGGCGTGCTCCTGCGCAGCATCCGGTCGCACCTGGTCGCCTCGTGCGCGACGCTGGCGCTGGCCCTCGTGGTCGCGGCCGGCGCCGTCGCGGTGGTCGGAGCGTCCCGGGTCGGCGACACGCCGACCGCCGTCGCGGCGATGCTGGCGCTGTACGGCGCGGTGGCGCTGGCCGAGCAGTCGGCGCGGTCGACGCGTCGACCGGATCCACGACGTCGCGCTGGCGCGGCTGCGGGGGATGACCGGGATGCGGCTGGTCGCCTTCGCGGCCGGTCCGCTGCTCGCCGTCAGCCTGGTCGGGGTGGTGCTCGGCACCGCCGCGGGCACCTTCCTGGCCGGCCGGATCGCCGACGCCTGGCACACGTCCTACACGGTCGGCGCGCGCGAGATCCTGGTCGGGGTCGCGATCCTGCTCGGCTCGTGGGTGACCGTGGCGCTGGTCGCCTCCTCGGTGATCCGCAGGCCACTGGGCGACGCGCTGTCGCTGCACCCGCGTCGCCGGGGCGGGTCGTCGACCGCCCTGTTCCTCGAGATCCTGGTGGTGGCGGCGGCGGTGCTCGCCGTCTACGAGGCACACCGGCGGGGCAGTGGCTGGGTGCCCGTGATCGCCCCGGCCCTGGTCGCGCTCGCCGCCGGCCAGGTGGTCGCCTGGCTGCTGCTGCTCGTCCCGCGGTTCGGCCGGCGGCTCGGACCCGCCCTGACCACCCGTCGCCTGCGGCGCGATCCCGACCCTGCCTCGGTCGTGCGCTTCCTCGTCGCGGCCACCGTCCTGCTCGCGGTGACCCTGACCGGCGGCCGCGCGGCCGCCACCTGGCGCGACGACGCCGCACACCTCCGGGCCGGTGGGCCGCTCGTGGTCGCCGTTCGACCGACGGGGCCGTCCGCGCGTACGCCGCGGCCCACGACGCCGATCCCGACGGGAGATGGCTGATGGCGGCCGTGTCGATCGACGACGAGGGTCCCGCCGAGCGCAGGGTGTTCGTCGACGCGGCGCGGTGGCCGGCCGTGGTCGGCGACTTCATGGACGGCACCAGCGTCGGCGAGCGCGACGGCGCAGATGCGCGATCTCGCGGCCCAGCCCGATCCGGTCCTGATGCGCGGCCCCTCCTTCCGCGTGCTCGTGACGGGCTTCGACGGCAGCGCCGGAGCCCACGCCGTCGTCGTCGCGCGCTACGTCGGCGACCGCGGCTACCCCCTCGCCACGCACGTGCGGGTCTCCGGCGACGGCTGGACGACCGCGCCGCTGCACTCGTGCCGCGTCGGCTGCTCCCTGCTGCTCCCTCGTGGTCAGGGGCACGGCCGCCCTCGACGTACGACGGGTGGTCGCCGGCGCCCAGGACCTGATCGCCGGCCCGGTCGCGGTCCCCGGCTCCGGCCGCACCACACTGCTCTCCCTGGACGAGTCCCCGCACCCCTCTCCCGGCCGGGCCATGCAGGCGCTCACCACGACCGGCGTGACGGTCCACTCGACGCTCCCCGGCATCGACGGGAAGGCGCCCGGCGTGCGGGTCGTGGGCACGGTCGGCGCAGTGCCCTTCCTGGGTCGCGACGGCAGCCTGCTCGACCTGCCACGCGTCATCCGGGGCTCCGTCGGCACCGTGGCCGCCGCCCACTCCGTGGTCGTCGCCAGGGCCGACACCCCGGACGCCGTGCTGGCGAGGCTCCACGCCGACGGCGGTGGCCCTCCCACGACGTACTCCTCGGTCCGCGAGGCGTTCGACGCCACCTCGCAGGCACGCGCCGACGGTCTCGCCCTGCTGGTCGCGGTCGGTGTCGCGCTCGTGGCGCTGACCCACCTCGCGGCCTGGCTGGCGAGCCAGATGGCCCGTCGCCGGGCCGAGGTCGCAGGGCTCCGCGCCGCGGGCCTGCTGCCCCGCGTCGTGCGCCGCGCCTACGTCGTCGAGGCGCTGGCGCTGGCGACCATCGTGCTCGTCGCCGCCGGCGTGGCCGCGGCCGCCACGACCACCACCCTGCTCCGCCCGATGCGGCTCGTCGGCGGCTGGGCGGTCGCGCCGGCCGTCGACCTCGCGGTCCGACCCTGGGTGCTGACCCCGGTGACGGTCGGCGTGGCGGCCGTGACGGCGGTCTGCTGTGCCGTCGTCTTCACCCGGTTCGGCCGCTCCGCGCGGCCCGCCGCCCTGCGCGAGGCCGACCGATGACGCGCCTCCGGTGGCTCCTCGCCACGAGCCTGCGCGGGCCTGGCGTCCCGCACGGTGCTCAGCCTGGGCTCCCTGCTGCTCACGGTCATCGCGATCGCCTCCGCGGTCGTCGGCCCCAGCTATCAGCTCAGCGCCGCCAACTCCTTCGTGATCGCCCAGCTGCGGGCCCAGCCCCTGATCAACACCGGCCTGACCTACGACTACCAGCCCGCCGACCACGAGCGCCCCGACGCGGCGATCGCCACGGCGCTCGACGAGACCGCCCGCGAGTCGGGTCCGGCGTACCACTCCGGCCACGCGATCCTCTGGGACCAGCTCGACCAGACCAGCCTGCCCGGCTCCTCGGTCCCGGCGGTCGCGCACCTGCTGTCCGTGCCCGGCGCGTGCCAGCACGTCAGCCTCGTCGGACGCTGCCCCACCACGCCGGGCGAGGTCGCGGTCCTGAAGGCCGACGCCACGACGTACGGCTGGAAGCTCGGCAGCCGGATCCGCCAGCCCGAGTACCCGACGACGTTCACGGTCGTCGGCATCTACACGCCGCGCGCCGAGGACGACGCGTTCTGGTTCGGCCCTCGACTGCGGACGGCGCCCGGGCGCGTCCTCCCGCAGCTCATCCCGTCGCAGCTCGCGCCGTGGTTCACGCCGCAGGCGGGGATCGAGCTGAGTGGCAGCACCTGGTTCGCGACCGTCGACCAGGCGCTCGACGTCACCCCCGACCTGACGCCGGAGGACGCCGCCGCAGCCGCAGCGCGGGTGCGCGCCCTGCGCAGGGCCTCCGACCGCCACGGTCTGCTGACCGGGCTCAGCCTCGAGCAGGGCAACTCCCTGCCCGAGACCACCCACCAGCTGCTGGTCCGGCGCGGGGTGGCGCGCTCGACCGTGGCCCCGGCGGTGCTGTCGCTGATCCTGGTCGCACTGGTGCTCCTCTCGCGGCTGCTCGCGGCCGCGATGGGGCTCCGTCGCGGTGAGCTGGCGCTGGCGTCGTTGCGGGGCTACAGCCGACGTCAGCTGTGGTTCCTCGGGATGCTCGAGCCGCTGCTGATCCTGGTCGTCTCGACGCCACTGGGGATCGGCCTCGGCTACCTGTCGTCCCGCCTGCTCGCCCGGCAGTGGCTGGTGCCCGGGCTGCCGGTGCCGTTCGTGCTCGGCAGCGCGCTCGCCGTGCTGGGGGTCGTGCTGGTCACCGGCCTGGTGGCCGCCCTGGTGGTGCGCGACGCGGTCAACGAGCCGCTCAGCGCCCAGATCGCCGGCGTACGACGGCCCGCGCGCGCCGGGCGCGCCCTCGTGGTCGTGCGGCTGGTGCTGGTCGCCGCCGCCGTCGCCGCTCTCGTCGTGGCCGCGAGCCGGAGCCATCCGCAGGCCCCCGATGCGACCGACCTGGCCCTCCCCATGCTGCTGGCCGTCGCCGTGGGACTGCTCTGCGGCCTGCTGGTGCTGGTGGTCTCCGAGCTGTGGGTGCGGTGGTCGGCGCAAGCGCCGCGCGCTGTCGTCGTACGTCGCCTCCCGGACGGTGCGACGGCGCCGCGAGGGGACGCTGGTGATCCTGCCCGTGACCGCCGCCCTGACCGTCGCGGTGTTCACCGTCGGCGTCTCGCTCGCCGCGTCGACCTGGCGGGCCAGCGCGGCGGCCACCGAGGTGGGGGCGCCGCTCTCCTACGCGACCAACCTGTCCGCTCTCGCGGGCCGTCGGGCTGACCCAGCAGCTCGACCCGGACGGACGCTGGCTGATGGCCGCGGGTGTCAACACCCCCAACGCCGACGCCGCGTCGGTGGTGCTGAGGCCCCGCGTCGTCGTCGACACGCCGCGCCTGGCGCGGGTCGCCACCTGGCCGGCGGGCTGGACGCCCGGCCTGTCGGCCGCACAGGTCGCGCACGCCCTCGGCCCGCAGCGGCCGTCGGTGACGCTGACGGGCTCGGAGGTCGCCGTCCGGGTCGACAACCACGTACGCGGCGACTTCCGACAGCTCGGGCTCTCCCTGGCGATCCTCGACGACGACGGCGTCGCCCGCGAGATCAGCGTCGGCCCCTATCCCCGGGGCGCGTCCACCGCGACGGCCCGCCTGCCGGCCTGTCGGCACGGCTGTCAGCTGCAGACGATCAGCTTCGGCGGACCGTCCGCGCTCGTGGAGGCGATGCACGGCACCGCGACGATCGACTCCTTCACCGTCGACGGCCGCTCCGTGCCCGGCGCCCTCGACGCGCCCTGGCGCGCCGCGGACTCCCAGGTCGGTACGCCGCGTGGAGTCCGTACGCCGCCGACGCTCGCGGACGGGCGCCTGACGGTGTCGTTCGACGCCGGCTCCTCGAGCTACTACGCCGGCATCGGCCCGACCGACGTACCGGCGGTGGTGCCGGTGCTCTGGGGCCGGACCGCGGCCCAGGAGACCCGCCTGCAGACCGGCTCCTCGGGCCTGTTCAGGGTCCGCTCGGTGGGCACCGCCGAGTCCCTGCCCTTCCGGGGGCCGTCGGGTGTGCTCATCGACTTCACGATGTTCGCTCGCAACACCACGCAGGACAACAGCACCAACCAGGTCTACGTCTGGGCCCGGGCCGACACGCCCCGGTCGGTCCTCGACCGGCTCGCGGCCCGTGGCCTGACGCACCCCGTGACCGAGTCGGCCGCGCGCGACCTGCTCGGCCAGGACGCGTTCGCCCTGGCCCTCCGGCTCTACGCCGTGGTCACGGTGCTGGTGATCCTGCTCGCGTTCGCGGGCCTGGCGGCCAACCTCGCCGTCCAGCTGCCGTCGCGGCGGCGCGACGCGGCCTCGCTGCGCGTGGTCGGGGTGAAGCGTCGGTCGATCATGGTCGGGCGTCGTCGCGGAGTTCCTGCTCGTCCTCGGCGCGGCCGCGCTGGCCGGCATCGCCGCCGGGGCACTGGCCCAGTACGTCGTCGTACGCACCGTCACGCTCGGCTTCGCCGACACCGCGCTCACGCCTCGGGTGCTGCCGTCGTTCCACGTCGCCACCGGCTTCGAGCTCGGGATCGTGGTGATGCTCGTCCTGCTGGTGCTCGCCTCGGCCTTCGCGGCCCTCACGGTGCGCGGCGCCCGTACCTCCTCGCTGCGGGAGAACGCGCGCTGATCTCGAGACGGGCCGCTCCGCCCCTCTCTTCGTTCGGGCCGGAGCCGGACCCTCCTCGATCTCCCGCCCTCGTCGCGGGTCTCGCAGGCTCGTCCCGCGGGGCGTGAAAACGGGGATGCGCGCAGCCGCACCTGTCGCGGACAATGGCTCCTCGTGGGTCACGTGGATGTCGCCGGAGTGCGTTACGAGCTGCCCGACGGCCGGGTCCTGCTGGACGACGTGTCGTTCCGCGTGGGCGACGGCGCGAAGGTCGCCCTGGTCGGCGCCAACGGCGCGGGCAAGACCACCCTGCTGCGCATCATCACCGGCGACCTGGTGCCCCACGCCGGCGTGGTCACGCGCACCGGTGGGCTCGGGGTGATGCGGCAGATGGTCGGCACCGACCTCGGCGACGACCCGACCGTCGCCGACCTGCTGCTCTCGGTCTCGCCCGACCGGGTCCGCGCGGCCGCGGCCGACGTCGAGCGGTGGGAGCTCGCGCTGATGGAGACCGACGACGAGAAGACCCAGCTCCGCTACGCCGAGGCGCTGGCGGAGTACGCCGACGCCGGCGGCTACGACCTCGAGGTCGTCTGGGACGTCTGCACGGTCCGCGGCCTCGGCCTGCCCTACGACCGAGCGAAGTACCGCACCCTGTCCACCCTCAGCGGCGGCGAGCAGAAGCGGCTGGTGCTGGAGTACCTCCTCGAGGGGCCCGACGAGGTCCTGCTCCTCGACGAGCCCGACAACTTCCTCGACGTGCCCGGCAAGGTCTGGCTGGAGCAGCGGATCAGCGGCTCCGACAAGACGATCCTCTTCATCAGCCACGACCGGGAGCTCCTCGACCACACCGCCACCCGGATCGTCACCGTCGAGCTCGGCTCCTTCGGTGGCGGCAACAGCGCCTGGACGCATCCCGGCGGCTTCGCGTCGTACCACGAGGCGCGCCGCGACCGGTTCGCCCGCTTCGAGGAGCTGCGCCGCCGCTGGGACGAGGAGCACGCCAAGATCAAGGCGCTGGTGCTGCGGCTGCGGATCAAGGCGGAGTACAACGACGGCATGGCCTCGCAGTACAAGGCCGCGCAGACCCGGCTCCGGAAGTTCGAGGAGGCCGGCCCGCCGACCGAGCAGCCGCGCGAGCAGCAGGTGTCGATGCGGCTCAAGGGCGGCCGCACGGGCAAGCGCGCGGTCGTGTGCACCGACCTGGAGCTGACCGGGCTGATGAAGCCGTTCGACCTCGAGGTCTGGTACGGCGAGCGGGTCGCGGTGCTGGGTAGCAACGGGTCGGGCAAGTCGCACTTCCTGCGCCTGCTGGCCGCCGGCGGCTCGGACCCCGACGTCGAGCACCGGCCCGTCGACGACACCCACATCGAGCCGGTGCGTCACACCGGGAAGGCGAAGCTGGGTGCGCGCGTGCGTCCCGGCTGGTTCGTGCAGACGCACGCCCACCCGGAGCTCCTCGGCCGCACGCTGCTCGAGATCCTGCACCGGGGCGACGGCTCACCCCACGGGCGCGCCGGCATGGGCCGCGAGCAGGCGGCCCGCGTGCTCGACCGCTACGAGCTCGCGCACGCCGGCGAGCAGACCTTCGAGTCCCTGTCCGGCGGCCAGCAGGCCCGCTTCCAGATCCTGCTGCTGGAGCTGTCGGGCGCGACCCTGCTGCTGCTCGACGAGCCGACCGACAACCTCGACGTGCAGTCGGCCGAGGCGCTCGAGGCCGGTCTGGAGGCCTTCGACGGCACGGTCGTCGCGGTCACCCACGACCGCTGGTTCGCCCGCGGCTTCGACCGCTTCCTGGTCTACGGCGCCGACGGTGAGGTCTACGAGTCCGACGGGCCGGTCTGGGACGAGACCCGGGTCCGCCGAGCGCGCTGAGCGAGTCCTCGTCCCGGGTGCCGTGTCCCGGACAGGGCGAGGCCCGGGGCGTCACCCGCACGGGACGCCCCGGACCTCGGACTCGGGCTCGGGCTCAGGAGCTGGTGGTCGAGGCGTCCGAGTCGAGGGTGACGGTGACCGTGTGGTCGGAGCCGCCCCGCGTGTAGGTCAGCGTCACCGAGTCACCCGGGCGGTAGGACCGGACGATCGCGATCAGCGCGTCGGAGGACGTGATCAGGTGGTCGTCGACCTTGGTGATGACGTCGCCGGTCTTGAGCCCGGCGTTCGCACCGGCGGAGCCCTTCTCGACCTGCGCGACCTTCGCGCCGTCGGTGGCCTGCGCACCGCTCGCGGCGTTGTCGACGCCGATGCCCAGGCGGGCGTGCGTCGGGGTCTCGCCGTTGATCATCTGCTGCACGATCGGCAGCACCGCGTCGATGGGGATGGCGAAGCCCAGGCCGATGGAGCCCGGCTCGCCCTGGCTGCTGCTGCTGTCGGTCGCGGTCTGGATGGCCGAGTCGATCCCGACGACCTCGCCGGCCAGGTTGACCAGCGGGCCGCCGGAGTTGCCGGGGTTGATGGCCGCGTCGGTCTGGATGGCCGGGTAGACGGTGACGTTGCCGGCGCTGACCTGGCCGACGTCGACCGGCCGGTTGAGGGCGCTGACGATGCCGCTGGTGACGGTCGCGTTGAGGCCGAAGGGCGAGCCGATGGCGACGACGCCCTGACCGACCTGGAGGCTCGAGGAGTGGCCGATGGTCGCCGGGGTGAGCCCGGAGACGCCCTGGGCCTGGACCACCGCGGTGTCGGTGAGCGGGTCGGTGCCGAGGACCTTCGCGGCGGCGTGCGAGCCGTCGTTGAAGTCGATGCTGATCTGGCCGCTCTTGCCGGCGAGCGAGGCCACGTGGTTGTTGGTGAGGATCTTGCCGTCGGCGCTCAGGATGATGCCCGAGCCCGAGCCGGAGCCGCTGGAGCCGCTCACGTTGATCTTGACCACGGAGGGGAGCACGTTGTGGGCGACCTTCACGATCGAGTCGGTGGACGCGGCCGGGACGGCCGAGCTACCGCTCTGGGTGATGATCGGCGACGAGGCGACCGAGCTGTCGTGGGTGGAGGTCCAGAGCGCTGCACCGCCGACACCGGCGGCACCGCCGACGAGCAGGCTCGCGGCGACGACACCGGCGGCCAGGCCCTTGCCGCGCGGCCGCTTCTGCTGGGGTGCCTCGGGCGCAGCGGGGGGAGTCGTCGGGCCCCCGGCGGGCGCACCGAAAAGCGAACGGGTGGGTGTCGTCCGTGGTCTCGCTCGAGGTCTGGAAGCCGTACGGCGACCACGTGGCGGGAGGGGCGGGGGGCTCGGGGGTCCGGTCGTGGCCGGGCTGGGGGTCCTGCCCGCCGTGCGGGTACTCGTTGCTCATGCCCCTTACCCTGGCGGGTCAGTCTGTGACCTTCCTGAGACCTCGCTGGGCGCCGCCGAAAAAGCGAGCCTGCGTACGTCGTCACCCACGCGGACCACGCCTCCGCGCACCACCCGGGCGTTCAGGCCACGCAACCGGAGTCGCCTGCCCTCCTCGCTGTTGACGAACGCGACGGCGTCGGCCCCGAAGCGGGCCAGGAACTTCTTGCACCCCGCGTGCGGCTTGGCGCTGACCTCCAGGACGACGTCGTCCCCGACCTGGATCCGGCTGCCGGCCGGGAGGTTGTCGTGGGAGAGGTCGAGGTCGACGTAGAGCTGGTCCCCGGCCAGCGCACGCTCGGCGTCCGTGTCGCCGAGCAGCCCGACCATCCGGGCACTCATCACGGTGACCTGGCCGTCGAGGTGCCGGCCCGCCGCGACCGCGCGCGACGTGGCGCGGGAGAGCCAGTTGTCGCCGACCACGCCGTCCGTCTCGTCGACGACGGCCTCGTCGAGCACCTCGCGCGCCAGCCGCTCGGGCCGCCGTACGACGAGCGAGAGGGTGCCGGCGTCGGCCGGCGCGGCACGCAGGTGGTCGAGGGCGGACTCGAGCTCGGCGAGGGTACGGATCGGCACGGGCCGATCCTCCCAAGCCGCGGCCGTCTGTCGCCCGGGTTCCGCGTGCCAGCGCCGCGGGTGGCGACGCGGTGAGGGCGCCGGTGACGACACCATGGGCGCGCTGGAGCTGGGAGCTGCGCAGCTGCGGCCGGCAGGGGCACGTGACCTGGCAGCCGACCGAGGCGGAGCTCGCCGACCGGCTGCGGGCCGAGACCGCGCGGCGAGGCCTGGCGCTGCCTGCGGTGCGGGTCGTTCGTCGCCGGGCGCCCAGCGGACCGGGCCGGCCGAGGACGCGCCGCTCGTGCTGCGCGGCAAGGCCCTGCGCGACGCGTTCATCCTGCGGCTGCTGGCGGCCGAGCGGTTCATCCGCGGCGCGCTGCTCGTCGCTCTCGCGTACGGCGTCTACAAGTTCAACGGCGCGCAGGACTCGCTGGAGCAGGTCTTCCACGAGTACCTCCCCACCCTCAAGCCCTTCGCGGACAAGCTCGGCATCGACCTGCAGAACACCGGCCCGGTCAAGCTGATCCAGAAGGCGCTCGACCGCCCAGCACAGCACGCTCGAGCTGGTCGCGATCGGCGTCCTCGCCTACGGCGCCCTGGAGCTGCTCGAGGGCGTCGGGCTCTGGCTGATGAAGCGGTGGGGCGAGTACGTCGCCGTGGTCGGCACCGCGGTCTTCATCCCCCTGGAGATCTACGAGCTCGTCGAGCGGGTCACCTGGCTCCGCGTGGTCGCCTTCGCGTTCAACGTCTTCGCCGTGGTCTACATCCTGTGGACCAAGCGCCTGTTCGGCTTCCGCGGCGGCCGGGAGGCGTTCGAGGCCGAGCGCCACTCCCAGTCGCTGCTGGAGGTCGAGCAGGCGGCGACGCCCGCGGGCTGAGCCTGCCCTCGTCGTACGGGGGAGCCTTCGGGCCGGGCCTGACGCCGACGCAGAAGGCTCAGGCCCACCGCTCGGAGGAGGGCACGAAGTCGAGGGTCCGCTGGCCGGTGTAGATCTGCTGCGGCCGGGCGATCTTCTGCTCCTTGTCCTGCACGAGCTCGAGCCACTGGGCCAGCCAGCCCGGCGTACGCCCGATCGCGAACAGCACCGTGAACATCTCCGGCGGGAACTGGAAGGCCTCGTAGATCAGCCCGGAGTAGAAGTCGACGTTGGGGTAGAGCTTGCGGGAGACGAAGTAGTCGTCCTCGAGCGCGATCTTCTCCAGCTCCATCGCGATCTCGAGCAGCGGGTTGACCCCGGTCACCTCGAACACGTCGTCGCAGGCCTTCTTGATGATCTTGGCCCGCGGGTCGTAGTTCTTGTAGACGCGGTGGCCGAAGCCCATCAGCCGCTCGTCGCCGTTCTTCACGCCCTGGATGAAGTCGGGGATGTTCTTCTTGTCCTTGATCCGGCGCAGCATCCGCAGCACGGCCTCGTTGGCGCCGCCGTGCAGCGGGCCGTAGAGCGCGCCGACGCCGCCGGCGACCGCGGAGTAGGGGTCGACCTGCGAGGAGCCGATCGAGCGTACGGCGTTCGTCGAGCAGTTCTGCTCGTGGTCGGCGTGCAGGATGAACAGCACGTCGAGCGCCTTGACGAGGCGCTCGTCGGCGGCGAAGCGGTCCTCGCTCATCCGGAACAGCATGGACAGGAAGTTCGCGGTGTAGCCGAGCTCGTTGTCGGGGTAGACGAAGGGCTTGCCCTGCGCGTGCCGGAACGACCACGCGCCGAGCGTCGGCATCTTGGCGATCATCCGCACGATCTGCAGCTGGCGGGTGTCGTCGTCGGTGATGTCGCGGGCGTCGGGTAGAACGTCGACAGCGCGCCGACGGAGGCCATCAGCATGCCCATCGGGTGGGCGTCGTAGCGGAAGCCCTCCATGAAGCTCTTGACGTTCTCGTGCACGAACGTGTGGTAGGTGATGTCGTGCACCCAGGTCTCGTACTGGGTCTGGGTCGGCAGCTCGCCGTGGACCAGCAGGTAGGCGACCTCGAGGAAGGTCGACTTCTCCGCCAGCTGCTCGATGGGGTACCCGCGGTACTCCAGGATGCCCTCGTCGCCGTCGATGAACGTGACCGAGCTCTTGCACGAGGCGGTGTTGACGAAGCCGGGGTCGTAGACGGCGAGCGAGGCGCCGTCACTGTCCTTGATCTTGCCGAGATCCGAGCCCTTCACCGCACCCTGCTCGATCGGTACGTCGTACTCCTGGCCGGTGCGGTTGTCCCGGACGGTG
>CAWCPG010000041.1:0-90927 GCA_963797325.1 uncultured Actinomycetota bacterium | reverse complement strand
TCGGTGTACGGCGTCCGCGGACGGTCGTTCGAGATCGGGGACGTCGACACGTCGTTCTCGATCCAGAGCGTCTCCAAGCCCTTCGTGTTCGCCCTGGTGGTCGAGGCGCTCGGGTACGGCGAAGCGCAACGTGCCCCTCGGTGTCAACAGCACGGGGTTCCCCTTCGACTCCCCTGATGGCGGTCGAGCTGAACGGCGACCGGACGATGAACCCGCTCGTCAACGCGGGCGCGATGGCGACGACGAGCCTGGTGCCCGGTGACACGGCGGAGGAGAAGTGGGCAGGGGATCCGGGTCGGGCTCTCGAGGTTCGCCGGGCGCGAGCTCACGATGAGCGAGGAGGTCTACGAGTCCGAGTCCTCGACGAACCTGCGCAACCAGGGCATCGCCCATCTGTTGGAGAGCTACGGCCGTCTCTACTTCGACCCCGACCAGGCGACCGACGTCTACACCCGCCAGTGCTCACTGGAGGTGACCGTCCATGACCTTGCCGTGATGGCCGCCACCCTGGCCAACGGCGGGGTGAACCCCCAGACGGGCGAGGTCGTGATCGAGCCCGGGGTGTGTCGACGGGTGCTCGCCGTGATGGCGACCGCAGGCCTGTACGAGCTCTCGGGCGACTGGCTCTACGAGATCGGCGTGCCTGGCGAGAAGCGGTGGGCGGCGGCGTGGTCGCCGTTGCGCCCGTGTAAGGATGGCCTGCGCCTCGTCCTCCCCTCCTCTGGAAGTGGCGAGGCGACAGCGTAGCATGGTGGAGCTGGTGACCAGCTACCTGGCGGACGCTCGGGTTCGATTTCTTGGCCTCGGAGATCGTCGGACAGTGACCCAACCGCAAGTTTCCCACCTGGACCCGCCGTGTGGCCGGCGCTTGCCCGCCGGGTGCGGGGACGCCCGCGATGGACCCGGTGGCCGTGCTCCGCTCGCGCGCGTACCTCTCCGCCCTCGTCCTCGCCGCGATCCTCGGCATCCCGATCTCCGCCGCGGCCTATGGGTTCCTGGCGCTGGTCACGAACTCCCAGGAGCTTCATCTTCTCCGACCTGCCGGACGACCTCTTCTCGGGTGGGGCACCCGCCTGGTGGCCGGTGCCGTGGCTCGCCCTGTGTGGACTCCTGACCGGCGCGACGATCCGCTACCTGCCGGGGAACGCGGGACACTCACCCGCATTGGGTTCCAGGTCGGGGGCTCGCCGGTCGACCGGGAGCTCCCGGGATCGTTCTCGCGGCGCTGGCCACGCTGAGCCTGGGCGCGGTGCTCGGGCCCGAGGCGCCGCTGATCGCGATCGGCGGCGGTCTCGCGGCGCTCGCGGTGCACCTGGTGAAAAAGAGCGCCCCCGATGGCGCTGACGATCATGGCGTCGGCCGGGAGCTTCGCGGCGGTGAGCACCCTGCTGGCTGACTGTCTGGGCGCCTTCCTGATCATGGAGGTGGCGGGCATCGGAGGGGGTGACCCTCAGCCTGGTCGCCCTGCCCGGCCTGCTGGCCTCGGGCGTCGGAGCCCTCGTCTTCATCGGCCTGGACAACTGGACCGGCCTCGGCACCTTCTCGCTCGCCCTGACCTCGGTTCCGCCGAGCGTGGAGCCGACGATCGCCCTGATGGCCTGGGCTCTGGTCGTTGGTGCCGTGGCCGCGCTGCTCGGCTGGGCGATCCGATGGGTCGGGTTGTCACTGCGTCCCGTCGTACACCTGAGCCGGGTCCTCGTCACGACGGCTCTCGGCGTGGTCATCGGGCTCGTGGCCATGGTCTACCAGCTGATCTCCGACCACAGCGCGACCCAGGTGCTGTTCTCCGGCCAGGACGCCCTGCCTGAGCTGGTGGCCAACGTCGCAGACTACTCGGTGGCCACACTCATCCTCCTGGGTTGCTGCAAGATGGCCATGTACGGGCTCTCGCTGAGCGCCTTCCGCGGTGGGCCGACTTCCCCGATGCTGGTCGGCGCCGTGCTCGGCATGGCGATGGCCGGGCTGCCCGGCATGAGCACGGCACCGGCGATCGCGATGGGGATCGGCGCGATGTGCGTCGCCATGCTGCGGTTGCCGCTCACGTCGACGCTCCTGGCCGTACTGCTGCTCGGGGCCGACGGCGCCTCGGTCACGCCCGAGGTGATCGTGGCGGTGGTGGTCGGGTTCGTGCTGACGAGCCTGCTGCCCACGCCGGGCGCGAAGGAGCCCGCGCCCGTGCCTGCCTGAGCCTGTCGCCCCACGCGCGTCGGGTGGTAGACATCACGGGTCGCCCCAGGCCGGGAGCGCGACGACCAGAGAGGTGGCGTCGATGACCGAGCAGCCAACCCGTCCGAAGGTTTCGACGTGATCGTGGTCGGAGGTGGGTCCGCCGGCGCCGTCATCGCCGCCCGCCTCACCGAGGACCCGTCGGTCCGGGTCGCCCTGGTGGAGGCGGGAGGCACTCCGCCACCGCACGAGGTGATGCCGGCTGCCGTGGCGTCGTTGCAGCTCGACCCCGACGTCGACTGGATGTACACCGGCGATCCGGGCGGGGCGGGCAAGGGACTCACCGACGGTCGGATGATGGTGCCGCGCGGCAAGATGCTCGGCGGGTCGTCCGGCCTCAACTACATGGCCTACGTGCGCGGTCATCCCGGCGACTTCGACGCGTGGGCGCGGGGGGCGGGAAGGGCTGGGCCTATGCCGACGTCCTGCCCTCTTCGCCAAGAGCGAGGATCTCGCACCACCGGACCCGCCCGACGGGGTCGTGATCGAGGACGACGTCCACGGCACCGGCGGCCCCCTCGGCGTCTCGGTCCGCTCACCACGCACCGCCGCGGCCGAGCAGTTCGTGGCGGCCGCCGAGGCGGCCGGGATCCCGATGGGCGACTACAACGGTCGAGATCGTGGAGGTCCGGTCGGGTGCGCATCCCTGTTCCAGACCACGACCCGCGAGGGGAAGCGGTCCTCGACGTACCACGCGTTCCTCGAGCCTGTGCTCGAGCGTCCGAACCTGGTCGTGATCACGCACGCACAGGTGGAGAAGGTCCTGCTCGAGCAGACCGGGTCCGGCCCGCGCGCCACGGGAGTCCGCTACCGCGACGCGGCCGGCCGTACGACGGATCTCCGCGCCGACCGCGAGGTCGTGGTCAGTGCGGGCGCCATCGGGTCGCCGCAGCTCCTGCTCCTGTCGGGGATCGGACCGAACGAGGAGCTGGCCTCCGTCGGCGTCGAGTGCGTCGTGGACAACCCCCACGTCGGCAAGCACCTGAAGGACCACCTCCATGTGCCGCTGGTCTTCCCCGCCCCGGGTGTCGCGTTGACCATGACCGAGATCGCGATCGCGCTCGGGCCCGACGCCCTGCGGGCACCGGCCGGCCCTCTGCCTGCGGACCCGGCTGACGACGCAGCCCTCCCGCCCGAGCTGGCCGGGCTCAAGGCCGAGGCCGAGCGACAGGTGACGGAGTGGGCGACCACGGGGAAGGGCCTGGCGTCGTCGTCCTTCTACGACGCCGTCGCCTTCTTCTCCACCGGGCTCGGTGACCTGCACACACACGACGCGCAGATCGGCCTGCTGGCCTGCGGCTACACCCCCGACATCTGGCGACACCTCTTCCGGGTCGAGCCGGCGGACTACTTCGCCGACCCGGACGCCGCGCTCTCGCCCACCGCGGAGACCGTCGTGGTGCTGCCCAACCCGGTGCAGCCGCACTCCGAGGGCGAGGTGTGCCTGGTCAGCTCCGACGTGACGGACGCGCCCCGGATCGACTTGAACTACCTCGCCGACCCGCACGACGTCACCGTGATGCTGGCGGTGATGCGCCGTGCCCTGGAGATCGTCGACCACTGGCCGGGCGACGGCCTCGGGGACCTGATGGTGCCGCCGGCGCTGGCCGAGTCCCACGGCTACGCGGCGGGCGACCCCCCGAGCGACGCCCTCCTGGAGGATCTGGCCCGCCACTACGCGCTGACCGTCTATCACGAGACCTCGACGTGTCGGATGGGCAGCGTCGTCGACGCCGAGCTCCGGGTCCTGGGCGTGGCCGGGCTGCGCGTCGCCGACGCCAGCGTCATGCCGACGGTGGTGAGCGGCAACACCAACGCGGCCACGATCATGATCGGGGAGCGGGCGGCGGAGCTGATCGCGGAGGAACACCGGCTCACGCTGGCGCGCACCGTCGGCTGACCACCGCGGCGCCTCTCGTGCTACGGTCGCGCCGACGTCTCCACAGCGCGGCGACCGATCGGGCCGGTCGCGCCGACGAGAAGAGTGACCGTGACATCCGGTCAACTCCGAGGACACCCAGCCCGACCCGGCACCGGATGAACTGGCTGCCGCTGGTCGCCCTCGCCATCGCGCAGTTCGTCATGGTGCTGGACCAGTCCGCCATGAACGTCTCGATCAGCGCTCTGGTGGACGACTTCGACACGACGGTGACCACGATCCAGGCGGTGATCACGCTCTACTGCCTCGTGATGGCGATGTTCATGCTCACGGGCGGCAAGATCGGCGACATCGTCGGTCGCCGGAGGACGTTCGTCATCGGCCTGGTGATCTACGCGGCCGGGTCGGCGTTGACGGCGCTGGCGCCCTCGGTCGCGGTCCTGACCCTGGGCTGGTCGGTCCTCGAGGGGCTCGGTGCTGCCCTGGTCCTCCCGGCCATGGTGGCGTTGATCGCCGGGAACTTCGAGGGGAGCTCGCGCAAGGTGGCGTACGCCGTGATCGGCGGGGTCGCGGGGGCGGGCATCGCCGTCGGCCCGATCCTGGGCGGATGGGCGACCACGGAGTACTCCTGGCGGATCATCTTCGCCGGGGAGGTGCTTCTGGTGGCGCTCATCCTGGTGATGACGCCGAAGGTGGCCGACGCGGTGCGGACCGGCGCCCCGCCGAAGCTGGACCTGGTCGGCACCGCCCTCTCGGCCGTCGGCCTGGGCCTGGTCGTCCTCGGGGTGCTGCAGTCGAGCACGTGGGGATGGATCAAGCCCAAGGAGGACTCGCCGGTGGAGCCGTTCGGCTTCTCCATGACGCTCTTCGTGATCGGTCTCGGCGCGGTCCTGCTGTGGGCGTTCACGGTCTGGCAGCGACGTCGCGAGGCGAGTGGACGTGACCCGTTGGTTCACCTGGCGCTGCTGAAGATCGGCTCGCTCCGGGCCGGTCTGATCGGCCTGTTCAGCCAGAACCTGATCCTGATGGGCGTGTTCTTCACGATCCCGCTGTACCTGCAGCTGGTGATCGGGCTCGACGCCCTGGAGACGGGCCTCAAGATGCTGCCCGTCTCGATTGCCATGTTCCTCGCCTCGGCGGCGGGGTCACGCCTGTCCAGCCGCTACGCGATCCGATCGATCGTGCGCGCCGGCCTGGCGCTGTCCATGGTGGCCGCCGTCCTCCTGCTGGCCACGATCGAGCCCGAGCTCGACGAGTCGAGCTTCGCGTGGGCGATGGCCGTGCTCGGGGTCGGCATGGGCCTGCTCGCCTCCCAGCTCGGCAACGTCGTGCAGTCCTCGGTCGACGCGTCGGGGCGCGGTGAGGCCGGGGGCCTGCAGTTCACCGGCCAGCAGCTGGGGTCGTCCATCGGTGTCGCCCTGCTCGGAGCGATCGTGCTGTCCGGACTCACCAGCGCGTTCGTGTCCAACATCTCCTCCGACGAGCGGATCAGCAGCGCCGTCTCCGACCAGGTCGGCGTGGCGGCCGGATCCGGGATCGACTTCGTGTCCGCCGACCAGATCCAAGCCGCTGCTCAGGACGCGGGGCTGGACGAACCCACCACCACGGCGCTCGTCGACGACTACGAGTCGGCCCAGCTGCAGGCGTTGAAGACCGGACTTCTGGCAGCAGCATTCCTCGCCCTGCTCTCGATGGCCTTCACCGGGGGCCTCCCTCATGAGGTACCCACGAAGGACCCGGGTGCCGACGGGGCCGGGTCGCGACTCGGGGCCTTCGGCTCTGGCGGGCGAGGCGAAACCACGGCAGATTGAGCCCATCAGGTCGGCGCCGATCGCGCGCCCGGCAGGCTCACGTGGTGGTGGCTCGGCGCGACCCGACGAAAGGACGTACATGTCAACCCTGACGATCACTGCGCTGTCCACCTTCGGGACGGGCCAGGTGTTCTGGTCGATGCTGTGGTTCTTCTGCTTCTTCATCTGGATCTGGCTCCTGATCCGCGTGTTCTCCGACATCTTCCGTAGTCACGAGCTGTCCGGTTGGGCCAAGGCGCTGTGGATCATCTTCGTGGTCGTCCTGCCCTACCTCGGCGTGCTCGTCTACCTGATCGCGCGCGGCAAGGAGATGACTCAGCACTCCATCGACGATGCCCGGGCCATGGATGCGGCGCAGCGCCAGTACATCCAGAACGTGGCCGGCAGCGGCGCGGCCGGCAGCCCGGCGGACGAGATCGCGCGTCTGGCCGACCTCAAGGAGAAGGGCGTCATCGACGACGCCGAGTTCCAGGCCGGAAAGGCCAAGGCGCTGGGCGGAAGCTGAGACCAGCCGGGACGAGGACCACTGTCATGTGTCGATGGCTCGCGTACTCCGGAGCACCGGTCAACCTCGAGGAGCTGCTGTTCAAGCCGACCAACTCGCTGGTCATCCAGAGCAAGCACTCCAAGCTCGGGGCCACCACCACCAACGGCGACGGCTTCGGCGTCGGGTGGTACGGCGCCGGCGACCGACCCGGGATCTTCACGAGCACGGAGCCGGCCTGGAACGACCGCAACCTGCGCGAGCTGTCGGCGCTCGCGTTCTCGCGGCGGGTCTTCGCCCACATCCGTGCCTCCACCGGCTCCGCGGTCCAGCAGACCAACTGCCACCCGTTCCGCCACGGCACGTGGCTGTGGATGCACAACGGCCTGCTGGCGGGCTACCCGGTCATCAAGCGCGACCTGGCGATGGCGGTCGACCCCCTGCTCTTCCCCAAGATCCAGGGGTCCACCGACTCGGAGATGCTGTTCTTCCTGGCGCTCACCTTCGGGCTCGAGCACGACCCGCGCGCTGCCGTCGCCCGGGCGGTCGGCTTCGTGGAGGACACGGCACGCCGACACGGGATCGAGGACCCGGTCCAGATGACGGTCGCGACCACGGACGGTGACACGACGTGGGCGTTCCGCTACTCCAGCGCCCGGCAGTCGCGCTCGTTGTTCCACAGCACCGACATCTCGACCCTGCGTCACCAGTATCCCGACAACCCCGTGCTGCACGAGCTGTCCGACGACGCACGCCTGGTGGTGTCCGAGCCTCTCGGTGACCTCCTCGGGGCGTGGCGCGAGGTGCCGGAGTCGTCCTGCGTGTCGGTGCACGGCGCCCACGAGGAGCTGCGAGCGTTCGAGCCGGTGGCGCCGTAGCCTGAGCCGCTGTCGAGCTGATTGACTGACCGTTCAGTTCGGATAGGCTCGAGCCACACCCCGAGAGGACCCACCATGACCACCCTCCCCGTCCTGACCCCCCACCTCGCCGGCGCCACCACCGTGGAGCTCGAGGACTGGGGTCCACTGGAGGAGGCGACCGGCCATGAGATGGCCACGGCCGGGGTCACGCTCTGGGAGGACGGCGACGCCTCCGCCGGGATCTGGGAGTGCGCGCCGGGGCCGTCGCACTGGACGCTCGAGACCCACGAGGTGATCCACCTCGTCGGCGGCCGGATGACGGTGACGCCCGACGGTGGCGAGCCGGTGGAGATGAGAGCCGGCGACGTGGCGGTCTTCCCGCTCGGCTGGTCGGGCTCGTGGACGATCCACGAGACCGTCCGCAAGGTCTACGCGATCTTCTGAGTCCCGTCCCCCCAGCGGGGCCCAGGTGGCGTAGCGTGCGAGACGCCCGCTCGGGAGCCGCGCGACCTCACCAGGGAGTGGACCCATGACGACGCCACACGTCCAACGACCCAGCTTCGCGGACCGCCGTGCCCGGGGGGCCGAGGCACGCCGAGCCACCCCGCTCGAGAGCCACCGGGAGTGGGCTCCGCCCGCAGACCGGGCCGACCCGGTCGCGCTCCTGGAGGAGCAGAACCTGTCGCGGGACGCCGATCTGGTGCCGGTGCGGCACGGACGGATGCTGGTCTCGCCGTTCACCTTCTACCGGGGCGCGGCCAAGATCATGGCCGAGGACCTGTGGCACACGCCGACCGCCGGGCTGACCGTCCAGCTGTGCGGAGATGCGCACCTGTCCAACTTCGGCGTCTTCGCGTCTCCGGAGCGGTCGCTGGTCTTCGACATCAACGACTTCGACGAGACGCTGCCCGGCCCCTTCGAGTACGACGTGAAGCGGCTGGCGGCGAGCTTCACGATCGCGGCTCGGCACCGGGGGTTCGCCAAGGACGACGTCCGCTCGGTGACGCGGGAGGCGGCCGGCGCCTACCGCAGGGCGATGGCGGAGTTCGCGGCCATGAAGACGCTCGACGTCTGGTACGCGCACCTGTCCGAGGACGACCTGATGCGATCGGTGCAGGCGGCCGTCACGAACTACTCCGGCGCGGGCAAGGACGTCAAGGCCCTGAAGAAGCAGGAGAAGCGCGCCCAGGCTGTCGCTCGCAAGGCGAGGTCGCGCGACAGCGCCCAGGCGCTGGCGAAGCTGGGAGAGCTGGTCGACGGTCGCTACCGGATCGTGAGCCAGCCCCCGTTCATCGTCCCGCTGCGTGACTGGCACACGATCGACGCGTCGTTCACCGCCGTCGACGTCGGCGCGATGATCGAGGGCCAGCTCGCGGCGTACGGGCGGACGCTCCAACCCGACCGGCGCCGGCTGATCGAGCAGTTCGAGTTCGTCGACGCCGCCCGCAAGGTGGTCGGGGTGGGCAGCGTCGGCACCCGCGCGTTCATCGCGCTGCTCCAGGGCAAGGACGAGCAGGACCCGCTGTTCCTCCAGATGAAGGAGGCCACCCGCTCGGTGCTCGAGAGCCACCTGCCGAAGAGCCGCTACCGGCAGCCCGGGCAGCGGGTCGTGCAGGGCCAGCGCATGATGCAGGCGACCAGCGACATCTTCCTCGGGTGGACGGCCGGCGCCGACGTCACGCGGAGCTTCTACTGGCGGCAGCTGCGAGACATGAAGGGCTCCGTCGACGTCGAGGTGATGACCCCCGAGGGCATGACCTTCTACGCGACCACCTGCGGGTGGACCCTGGCGCGGGCACACGCCCGGTCCGGCGACCCGGTCGCCCTCGCGAAGTACCTCGGCAAGACCGACGCCTTCGACAAGGCCATCGCCGACTTCGGCAAGAAGTACGCCCGCCAGAACGACCGGGACTACGAGGCGTTCGCCGAGGCAGTGCGGACGGGCCGGATCGAGGCGGTCGACGAGGTCGGGTGACGCCCAGTCGGGCCGCTCGGACGCCACCCTCTCCCCGCCTCCGGCTCCCGTCTCGCTTACGGTGGGTTGTCTGACACTCCGTCTCGGGCTGTCGGAGTATCGGGCGTGCCGATGGGGAGGCCGGTCAGATGGCGGATGGCAGCACGGGTGCACCGCGCAGGTCCGCGTGGACGCGGGCCTTCCGGCTCCTGTGCGCGCTGACCTTCGCCGCGCTGTCCCTGGTGCTCGTCACGCAGGCTCCGTCTTTCGCCGCGCCCGGCATCACCCTGAACAAGACCGCACCGGCGGACGTCCTGGTCGGGGGGTCGGTGAAGTACACCCTCACGGCGTCCAACCCGAGCTCGAACCCGGACGCCGTACCGGAGTTCAACGTCAGCTTCCGTGACGTGCTGCCCGTCGGCGTGACCTACGACGGCGGCAGCACCACGCCCGCTGGCTTCGGCGAGCCGAAGGTGATCACCGACCCCGACACCGGGCAGCAGACCCTGATCTGGAGCAACGTCGCCGACCTCGCCCCGGGGTCCAGCACGAGCCTTTCCTTCAGCGCCACGCTCTCGGCCGAGACGTTCCCGGTCGGCACCGACGCGATCAACAACGCCGACGTCTACACGCACACCAACCCCCGGATCGTCCCCCGGTTCACCGCCTCGGGCGAGCCGGTCCCGCTCTCCTTCACCCAGACGGCTGCCGACCTCGCCTCGACGCACGTGAGCGCCCTGCGCCTCCAGAAGAGCGAGCCCAGCCCCGAGGGTGAGCTGCTGCGCGGGGTGCACGACCACACCACCGTCTACACCCTGACCGTCACCAACAACCACGGCGCCGACACCACGGGGGCCGGCGTCGTCGACCTGATCCCGGCGGGCCTGGAGTTCCTGGGGTGCGGTGGCGTCGACAACACCACCACGGGCCGGGAGTACCCCGGAGCACCGTCGCTGGCCGCGACGCCGCCCGTCACGAGCTGCCCGACCCCCGCCTCGGTGAGCACGGTGAACAACCCGGCCGGCGTGCCGGCAGGCGTCTACACCCGCGTCGTCTGGGCGCTCGGTGACCTGGCACCCGACCAGGTGGTGACCATCAGGTACGCCGCCGGGATCCCGCAACGCTCCAACACCACGAACTGGCCCGGGACGACTCCCACGCCCGCCGGCCTCGGCCAGACCGCCAACCTCGACAACAACAACGGCCCGTCCACGCGGGAGACCGCGACCGAGCAGTCGCTGACCAACCATGCGACGGTCACGGGCGACTACACCGGCCCGGTCGCGCCCGGCACCAGCCCGCAGGTCAGCTCCAGCGACACCGAGACCGTCACGGCCGAGGACGTGCGGATGCGCAAGAGCAGCGCCACCGACACCTTCGTCGAGGACGGCGTCCAGCGCTACACCCTCACGATCGACACCAGCGAGTACGTCGACGCCTCCGACATCGTGGTCACCGACCACCTCCCCAACGGCCTGTGCCCCCTCGACGACGTGAACAACTACGTCGATCGGGGCTCCGGCGGACTGCGACCCCGCCGCCGCCTTCGCGCCCCAGAACGCCACGATCACCGGCGTCGTCCAGAACGCCGACGGCTCGTTCGACATCACGTTCTCGCCGCTCACCCTCGACGCCAACGGCACGACCCAGATCCAGCTACTCCGCCCGCATGCGCACGACGTTCACCGGCGGCGACAACGCCGGCGACCCCACCTCGTCGGGCGACACCTTCACCAACGCCGCCCACCTCACGGCGACCACCGTCCCCGCCCCCGGAGTCAACCCGCCGGCTCCGACCGGCCCCGTGACCGTCGGAGACGAGTCGTCGGCCACGCTCACCGCGACCGGCCCGCAGCTCCAGAAGTCGATCCTCCCGCAGACGACGCCGATGGACTGCGGCACCACCGGAGACGGCTACATCCACGACCCGACGGTCGAGCAGAGCACGTTCAACGAGGGAGACCGGGTCTGCTTCAAGATCCGGGTGCAGTTCCCCACCGACGTCGCCACGCGCAACCCGAGCGTCCGGGACTTCCTGCCGCCCGGCATCACCTACGAGCCCGGGTCGGCCACGGCCACGACCGCCAACGACACCGACTTCACCGTCGACGAGTCGACCGGCGACCCGCTCTTCCTGCTGGGTGACACGCGGACCAAGCCGACCTTCCGCTTCGTCCCGAGGGGAGCCACCTTCGAGGTCGTGCTGTCCGCGATCGTCGGCGACCCCGCCGTCGGGCCGGCACCTGACCTGACCGCGAACCTGGCGAAGTTCACCTATGCCACGTCCACCGGCACCGTCTCCATGCGCGACTCCGTGGATGTGCGCATCGCTGCGCCGCCACCCGTCTCCGTCGTCAAGGGCGTCGCGAACGTCAACGGCGGCCCCGCCAACCCGCCCGACACCGACAACGTCCAGGTGCGGGCCGGCGACACCGTCACCTTCCGCGTCGACGTGCACAACGACGGCACCCCCGCCAACGAGAACGCCGTCGACGTGCTGGCTCCCGACGTGTGGGACGTCCTCCCGATCGGCATCACGTGTGTGGACGTCTCGGCGATCAGCGACGGCGGCGTCTGCACGGACCCCGACGACCCGGACCAGCCACCGTTCTCCGGCAGCGGCACCCACAGCGCACTGCGATGGCAGCTCGGGCAGGGCGTGGCGATCGCGCCGGGAGCTCTGCGCACGCTGACCTACGCGATGACGATCCCCGCCGACACGAGCGTGAACACCTCGTTCCCCAACACGGCGTCGGTGCGCTCCTACGACACCGCCACGAACCGGCCCGGTGTGACCGCCGAGCATCTGCCCCGCAACAACGTCGACACGTCCACCGACCCGCTCGACTGGGACGTACCCCGCGCGTCGGACGACTCCGAGGTGCACACCCCCAGCGTCGCGCTCGACAAGACCAACCTCACCGACATCACCGAGCCGAACAACGGACCCAACCAGGCCGTCGTCGGTGAGACCCTGACCTACACCCTTCAGCTCCGGGTGCCGGCGCACACGTCGGTGTTCGACGGCGTGCTGACCGACCCGATGCCGCTGGGGATCACCTACCTGTCGTCGAGCGCGACGTACTCGGCCAGCAACACGGCCCCGGCGACGGCCCCCCTGCCGGCGGGGTTCACCCTCGATCCCGCCAACGGCACGCTCCACTTCCCGCCGAGCTATGCCAACAACGACGACAACCCCCACTTGTTCGAGGTCCGGATCCGGGCGCGTGTGAGCACCCTGGCCAGCAACGCCCAAGGGGTGCCGCGGGTCAACACCGCACGCTTCGACAGCAAGTCGTCCCTCGGGCTCGGGACCGACCTGCCGACCGTCACCGACACCTCGACGGTCACCGTCGTCGCCCCACAGATCACCTTGACCAAGGGCGACGACGATCCCGACAACGTGGTCGAGGCGGGCCAGACCGTGACCTACAGCCTCCGGCTGGTCGGGACCGCCGGCCGGCCGGCCGCCCATGACCTCTGGGTCGTCGACTGCGTCCCCAGCGGCCTGACGTTCGGCGCCTTCCTCGACCCGCACCCCGGCACCGCGACCACGGTGGCGGGCACCGGCAGCAACGGCTGCGCGACCGGCACGACCAGGGTCGCCTGGAATCTCCCGGACAGCTCGACCACGGCCCAGATCCTCCGCTACACCGCCACGGTCTCTCCCGCAGCGGCCGGGGGCCAGCGCTACACCAACACCGCCACGGCGCGGGGCAGCTCGCTCAACGACGGCAAGACCGACCCGCTGGCGCCGGACAACCCGCTCGAGCGGGTGGTCACCTCCTCCGCCACCGACACGATCACGGTCGGCACCGGCACCATCACCAAGATCGCGGACCCCGACCACCTGACGATCGGCGAGCGGGGGAGCTGGTCGATCCAGATCCGCCTCAACCCGAACGTGAACTTCTACAACGCCTCGATCATCGACCAGCTGCCGGCCGGCATCGTGGCCGACTCGGTCCGGCTCGAGTCCGCGACCTGCGACGTGCTCGGCCCCGGTACCTGCACGGTCGCCCCGACGCCGCTGGATCCGGCCCCGGGCCCCGGGGCCGGTACGACGATCGGTTGGACGTTCGGCGACGCTCTCGCCGACCCCAGCCCGCGAGTCGTGACGATCACCTACTCGGCGGTCGTCGCCGACCTGCCGTCGCTGCATCGCGGTGACGTGGTCACCAACACCGCTCACGCTGCGTGGGACCTGGTGCCGGGGACGCCCCCCACGTCGGTCAACGGACCGTTCGACCAGCGCTCGATCGACGCCAGCGCAGGCGTCACGATCGTCGAGCCCGTCCTCGGCGTCGACAAGACCGTCGACCCGGTCCGGCCCGCACCGGGTGAGACGTTCACCTACAACATCGACCTCACCAACCTGGCCGGGCCCAACACCAGCGATGCGTTCAACATCACGCTGGTCGACACGATCCCGGTCGGAGTGGTGGTCGACCCCGACTCGATCAGTGACGCGGGGCAGCTGACGGACACCGGACCCGACGGGGGCGGGACGATCACGTGGACGATCCCCGGCCCGCGACGGCCCGGATCCACCACGTCGGTGACCTATCGAGCCACGCTCGCGGAGAGCTCGTCCCTCACCTCCGCCCCGCTCACCAACTCGGTCCAGATCGCCCACTTCGAGAGCCTCGAGAGCGGTGGGCGCTCCTACGTCGGTCCCGCGGACACGGCCACCATCACGCCGGCCTTCCCGCACGTCTCGCTGGCCAAGCGGGCCAGTCCCGGGCCGGCCTACATCGGCGAGTCGAAGTCCTTCACGCTCACGATCACCAGCGACGGCGCGGCCACCGCACACAACATCGGCGGCTCCGACACCCTGCCGCCGAACTGGACCTACGACCCCGGTAGCGCCATGGTCAGCGTCGGCGGCGGCCCGGCGGCGCAGGTCGAGCCCGACGTCGTGACCAACGGCAACGTCCAGACCCTCAGCCTGCCCGACCTGTTCGACCTGCCCGTCGGCCAGAACGTCGTGATCACCTACTCGGCCACGCCCCAGCCCGCCGTCATCGACGACCCGGGCATCGGGCACACGGTGCCCCACACCAACACGCTCACGGTGCACGCCACCGACCTCACGGCGCCACCGGCAACGCCGACGGCCCTTACGCCGACCCGCCTGTCACCGCCACCGTCTTCATCGACTCCGCCGACGTCTCCATCTCCAAGACCCACACCGGGAACGCCGTGCCCGGCCGCCCGCTCGCCTGGTCGCTCCTGGTGACCAACCACGGCCCCGATCCCGCGACGGGGCCCTTCCGCGTCGTCGACGACCTGCCCGCGGGGATCTCGAGCGCGACCGCGACCGGCCCGGGGTGGACCTGCAGCGGTTCGCTCACCCGGATCGTGTGCAACCGGACCAACCCAGCCGACACCCTGGCCGCCAACGCGAGCTTCCCGCCGGTCACGGTGACGACCGGGATCCCGGCGAACACCGACGAAGGCGCGACCTTCGTGAACCACACGTCGGTCTCCGACCACACCCACGACCCCGACCTGACCAACAACGACGACACCGACACGGCCGTCGCGCGTCGTTCCGTGGACCTGGCCCTCGACAAGACCGGCAGCGGCCCGTTCGTGGCCGGCCAGGACGCGACGTACCTGCTGACCGTGCAGAACAACGGCCCGAGCGACACGGTCGGACCGATCGTCGTGACCGACGCGGTGCCGGCCGGCACGACGTTCGTCAGCGCCGACGGCCCCGGCTGGGACTGCGCCCTCGCGACCGGTCAGGTCACCTGCACCCGCGCCGCCGGGCTCGCCGCTGGTGGCTCGGCGCCCCAGATCACGCTTCGTCGTCCATGTCGACCCCGATCGCATCACCGACGTCACCAACACCGCCCACGTCGACGGTCCGTCCCCCGACCCGGTGCCCGCCAACAACACCGACTCGGTGACGCGCACCCCGGGCGAGGAGGCCGACCTCGCGATCGAGAAGTCCTCGCCGGGTGACTTCGTCCCGGGCCAGCAGGGCACCTACCGCTTCCAGATCCACAACTTCGGGCCGTCGTTCGCCGAGCCGACGGTGCGGATCACCGACACGCTGCCGGCCAGCCTGACCTACGCCGGCTTCACCTCGGTGACGCCGGGATGGACCTGCTCCGCCGCCGGGCAGGACGTCACCTGCACCCTCGCCGGCCGGTTCGCCGACGGGGCCAGCGCGACCGTCGAGATCGCGGTCGACATCGACCCCGACCAGGTCGGCGACATCGTCAACACCGCGCACGTGTCGTCGCCGACGCCCGATCCGAACCCCGCCAACAACACCGACGACGACCACACCGCGTCCTTGGTCAACGTGGACCTGGCGATCGCGAAGTCCCACAGCGGGAACGCCGTGGCCGGCCAGCAGATCAGCTACACGCTGGCGGTCCGCAACAACGGACCCTCCTCGGCCGCCGGCCCGATCGTCGTCCACGACGCCCTGCCCGCCGGGATGACCTTCGCCTCCGCGACCGGCACCGGCTGGGACTGCGCCGGCGCGGGGCGCACCGTCACGTGCACCCGGGCGGCCGGTCTGGTCCGAGGCGCGGCCGCGCCCGACATCACCCTGGTCGCCGACGTGGCCGCCGACGCCGGCCCGGCCACGCTGGTCAACATCGCCGAGCGTCAACGGCCCCGACACCGATGTCGACCTCGGCAACAACACCGCTCACGACCCGACCGTGGTCGACGACCGGGCCAACATCTCGCTGAGCAAGACCACCACCGGCGACAACCCGGTGAGCGCGGGCGACACCACGGCCTTCACGATCGTCGTGCACAACGACGGCCCCTCCGACGCCGACGCGGTGACGGTGACCGACGAGCTGCCGCCCGGGCTCAGCCTGGTGTCGGTGTCGGGCGACGGCTGGACCTGCACCCGCAACGTGACGATCCAGTGCCGGCGCGACACCGTGGCGGCCGGCGCGGACTCGCCGCCGATCGTGGTCACGGTGCGTGTGGCGAGCGGCGTGCCCGACGGAACGACGATCACCAACACGGCCGACTCGTCGACCAGTACGCCCGGCGACGACCCCGCGGACAACACCGACGACGCGACCGTCGACGTGGGGCCGCCGCGGATCTGAGCGCTGCAGAAGACCCACCCGCGTGGCGTGGTGCACGCCGGCGACCAGGTCACCTTCGACCTCGCCGTCCACAACGACGGGCCGTCCGACGCCCTGGCCCCGATCACCGTCGTCGACCGTCTCCCGGTCGGGATGACCTATCTGGGGAGCACCGGCAGCTGGTCGTGCGACGCCGCGGCCCCTGACGCCTCGGGGCAGCAGGTGACGTGCATCCTCGACGGGAACGACGGGCTGCTGGCGGACACCGACGCGCCGGCCCTGCACCTGACCGTCCAGACCGACGCCGCGCTCGACCCGGGCGTGCTGACCAACTCGGCGACCGTCGACAGCCCCACCACCGACCCCGACCCCGCCAACAACACCGACACCGACGACGTCGACATCGACACCGGCGCGAACCTGTCGATCGTGAAGTCCCACACGCAGTCGGCCCGGGTCGGCGACCCCCTGACCTTCACCCTCGCGGTGACGAACCACGGTCCCTCCGACGCGCGGCAGGTCGAGGTCACCGACGACCTGCCGACGGGGCTGACCTTCGTGTCGGCGGCAGGCGACGGCTGGACGTGTGCCGAGGCCGCCCGGGTCGTGACCTGCGACCTCACGGGTCCGCTCGCCGCCGGCGACGACGCGAGCCCGATCTCCCTGGTCGTCACGGTCGAGCCGGGCGCCTACCCGGGCGTCGACAACACCGCGGTGGTCGACAGCGCCACCCCGGAGACCGACGACTCCGACAACTCCTCCACCGACCACGTGGTCGTCCCGCCGCTGGTGGACCTCGCGATCGCCAAGTCCCACCGCGACCCGGTCCGGGTGGGGCACCAGGCGACGTACCGGCTGACGGTCGTCAACCACGGTCCCACCGCCGACCCCGGCCCGGTGCGGGTCACCGACCCGCTGCCGGACGGTCTGACCTTCGTGTCCGCGACCGGAGACGGCTGGGACTGCGCCGAGGCGAAGCGCACGGTCACCTGCGTGGACGCCGACGGTCTCGGGGTCGGGGAGACCAGCACGATCCGGCTGGTGGTCACCGTGAGGCGTCGGCGTACCCGAGCGTGGTCAACGTCGCGTCGGTCACCTCGGACGCCGAGGACACCGACTCCGACAACAACACCGCCACCGACCCGGCCACGGTGCAGCCGTCCGTCGAGCTCACCGTCGACAAGAAGCTGCTCAGCCTGACCCGGAGCACCGCGACGTATCGGATCACGGTCGGCAACCGCGGCCCGAACGACACCACGACCCCGATCGTGCTCGTCGACGACCTGCCGTCGGTGCTCAGCTACACCGACGCGAGCGGGCCGGGCTGGACCTGCCAGCCCGCTGCGAAGACGGTCACCTGTACCCATCCCGCGACCCTGCGCGTGGGTCGTACGACGTCGTTCGTGCTGACCGCCGCGGTCGCGGCGGGCGCCACGGGTGAGGTCGTCAACCACGTGGTCGTCACCGGTGGCCACACCGGCCGCGACCCGAGCGACGTGGCGGTGGGCAACCTGCCCCCCGAGCAGCCGACCAACCCCACCGGACCCGAGCTGCCCAACACCGGCGGCCCGGCGCTGGCGTGGCTGGTCGCGGCGCTGACGTGCCTGGCTGCCGGTGGCGTCCTGCTGGCCAGGTCGCGACGTCGCAGCTGACCCCGAGGCGCTGGTTCAGATCCGCGGCCGACGCGAGACCAGGTGCCCGAACGCGACGAGCCGGTTGTCGGTGTGGAACAGCTCCGAGCAGGTCGTGAGCGTGATCAGCCGCTGCCCGGGTGACCGCTCGGGGGGCTGCACCCCACCGTCGGGGTTGGTCGGGAGCGGATCGAGCACCCACGTGGCGCTGAACGGCACCACCAGGTCGTCGCCCCCGGTGTCGAGGCGGTAGGTGAACACGGTCCGCCGGGTCTCGACGACGATCTCGTCGCCCGCCCGCAGGTCCGGCATGTCACGCAGAGGCTCGCCGTGGGTCACGCGGTGCCCGGCGAGCGCGTAGTTGCCCACCCCGCCGGCGTGCACGCTGCCGTCGTAGTGGCCGAAGCCCGCGGCCAGCACGGAGTCGGAGGTGCCCTCGAGCACCGGTACGGCATAGCCCGCTCCGAAGCGCGGGATCCGGACGATCGCCCCCGCCGCCACCGGCTCGCCGCCGGGTCCTTCGGGCACGAGCGTGCTGGGCTTCCGCGCTGCCAGCCCTGCTCGATCTGCGTGATCACGCGTGCCTGCGTGCGGTGGGAGACCCAGTTCGTGCCCCAGAACTCCCAGGCGAGCCAGCCCAGGATGGCGAGCCCGACCAGCACCAGGGCGAGCCCCAGACCGGCCGTCCAGGACAGGCGCCGGCGCTGCCGCGTAGGGGACTTCGCTGCGTCGGTGCTCATCGCTGGCACCCTAGCCGCGCGGATCCTCGGTCATCCGTCGAGCCCGAACCACCGCCGGCGTCGTGTCGCGGCGAACTGCCGCTTGGCCTCAGCGCCCTCGCGCGAGGGCGGGGTGAACGCCGCGACGGGGGCGGGACCGGACAGGAAGTCGACGTCGACCATGCCGATCGTGTCGTCGCCCATCTCCATGTAGCAGGTGATCCGCCCTGCGAACGGCGCCGGCTCGGGGCCACCGCCGAGCCGGTGCACCAGCACCTCGGCCAGGGTCGCCGCCTCGCCCTCGGCGATCACGCCTGCCCGCGGCACGGGCACGCTGGCGACGTCACCGACGGCGTAGACGCCCGGGAACCTGGTCTCCATCGTGGCGGGGTCGACCGCGACCCATCCGTCTGCCTCGGTCAGGCCCGCCTCGACGACCACCGGCGGTGCGACGTGCACCGGGACGCCGAGGAACAGGTCGAAGGGGACCTCGCCCCCGTCGCGCAGGTGGACCACGCGGGCGTGGGGGTCGAGCCGCTCGACCCAGGTGGAGTGCGAGTGGGTGATCCCACGCGCGTCCATCAGCGCCAGGATCTCCGAGGAGACCTCCTCGGAGATCGGGATCGGCTTCGGCATCGGGGTGACCAGGTGGAGGGTGGTGGCGTCGCGCAGCCCGCGCCGGACCAGGTGGTCGTGCAGCATGAACGCCGCCTCGTAGGGCGCCGGCGGACACTTGAAGAAGCCGCCGAGGACCCCGATCACGACCGCACCACCGCGGAAGTCCGGCAGCATGTCGCGCACGGCGGCAGCACCCGCGGGGGAGTAGAACTCGTGGCCACACTCGACCAGGCCCGGGGTCAGCTCGGGCGCGAGGTCGGCTCCGAGGGCGACCACGAGCACGTCGGCGTCGTAGCTCCCGGCGTCGGTCACGACGTGCCGGCGCTCGGGGTCGACGGCGACGACCGTCTCCTGGCGGAACCGCACGTGGGGCTTGGCGAGGCCGGCGTAGGGCAGGCGGACGTCGTCGAGGGTCCGCGTGCCGACCATCACGTCGAGCTTGTGGAACCCGAAGACGAACGCGTCGGAGCGGTCGATCAGGGTGACCTCGGCCCGATCGCCGAGCTCGAGCGACAGCCGGGTGCTCAGCTCCAGACCCCCGAAGCCTGCGCCGAGGATGACGACCCGGGTGGCGGCGTCGGACATGGCGTCCTCCTGTGCGGTGTGCTGGCCGCAGCCTAGGGCGTCTCGCCGTGGTGTGGTCGGCCCGAGGGTCAGACGTGCACGAGCAGAGCGGCGACAGCCGCCGCCGGCACCGCCCAGGACAGAGCCCGCAGGGCGCCCTCCAGCGGCGCCAGGAGCGCCTGCCGGTCCAGCTCCTCGACGTTCCCGTCGGAACGCCACAGCGTGCCGCTCACCGCGGACGTGCGGCGCCGCAGGGCGCGGGCCGGCGTACTGAGCCGGCGTTGGGCGTACGACGTGCCGACCGCGGCGAGCGTGGCCGTCGCCGCCGCGAGCCAGCGCGACCAGTCCGCCGGCGGGGACTGGGCGGCGAAGCCGACCAGCAGCGGGAAGCCGCCCCACGCCCACGCGAACACGGCGTCGGTGTGGAGCCGACCGGAGAAGAGCTCCAGGTTGTAGCCGACGAGGAGCAGTGCCCCCAGCGGCACCGCAGCGAGCAGCCACCAGCGCGGACCTCCGTGGAAGAAGCCGGCCAGGCCCAGCGCACACGCCCCGCACGTCGCCAGGGTCGCGACCAGGACGAGCGCGCCGTCGGGGATCCGGGTGTCGAGCGGCCGACCCTTCAGCTCGTCGAGGGCGTGGGCGGCGAGGCCGACCGCGAGGAAGAAGGCCAGCACGGTCGCGGCCAGCGCCGTCCAGTCCAGCGACGCGGCCAGCGCGGCACCGAGGACGACGTAGCTCAGGTGCCAGAGCGTGTAGGGCGGATGGAGCAGTGTCCACCAGTCGGCGGCCCGACCGCCGCGCCGCGCGTAGAAGGCCGGAGTGGCGGTCGCGGGCTCAGGCATCCGGCTTGCGTCCCCACATCACCAGGCCACCGCCGAGGCTCATCGGTCGCGCCTGGACGTCGACCAGCCCGGCGTCGCGCCACAGGTCGACATGGGTGTCGACGGGGTAGTGCCGGTAGTGCTCCTCGATGGAGGGTCCGAGGAAGCGCCCGACCGTCGCCCAGGCACGCCCGCCGCCGACGAACCCGGCGACCGGCAGGACCAGGCGGGTGTAGAGCCGCCAGGCGGGCAGCCACACGGGCGGAGGAGGCACGAAGAACTCCAGGGACGAGATCGTGCCGCCGGGTCGCACCACCCTGGCCAGCTCGCGCACCGTGGCGCCGGGGTCGGCGACGTAGCGGAGCAGGTAGGTGAAGGTGAGCGCGTCGAACGTCGCGTCGGGGAACGGCAGCTCCTCCGCACGGCCGCAGACCAGGTCGATCCGGTCGGCACGGCCGGCCCGGGCGACGCGCTCCCTGCCGCCCCGCAGCATCTGCTCGGTCAGGTCGAGGCCGACGACGTCGGCACCGGTGCGCTCGGTCAGCATCAGGGCGACGCCGGCCGTCCCGGTGGCCACGTCGAGCACCCGCCCCGGTGGACGGGGCGCCGTCACGACGGCATCGACCATCGCCCGGCGCCAGCGCTGGTTCTGCCCGAAGGACAGCACCGCCTCGAGGACGTCGTAGCGACGGGGGAGCCCGTCGAAGAGCTCGCGGGCGAACGCGTTGGGCTGGGCGCGGGACAGCGTCACCGCGCGTGCCGGTCGAGCTGCCATGGGTGACCCCCTCGTCGCCAGGTTACCCAGCCGGGCCGCGATGCTTGTGGTGGGAGTAACTTAGACATACTGTTCAATAAGAAGTGCATCAAATGTGCGCTCGACGGCGGTCACAGCGGGGTGGGCGGGTGAGCACGGACATCAGCAGGGTCGCGAGGTCCAACCACGACACGGCGGCCGCACCCCGGAAGCCGGGACGGGCGGGTGCGATCGCGACCTGGGCCGACGACCGGCTCGGCCTGGCGACGATGGCCCGCAAGAACCTCCGCAAGGTCTTCCCCGACCACTGGTCGTTCATGCTCGGCGAGATCGCGCTGTGGAGCTTCGTGGTCCTGCTCCTGACCGGGGTGTTCCTGACGTTCTGGTTCGTGCCGAGCATGTCGGAGTCGACGTACCAGGGCACCTACTCCCAGCTCCGCGGCGTCCCGATGTCGGACGCCTATGCCTCCACGCTCCACATCTCCTTCGACGTGCGCGGCGGGCTCCTCGTGCGTCAGATGCACCACTGGGCGGCGATGATCTTCGTCGGCGCGATGATGATCCACCTGATGCGGGTGGCGTTCACCGGCGCCTTCCGTCGGCCGCGCGAGCTGAACTGGGTGATCGGCAGCATCCTGCTGCTGCTGGGGACCATCGAGGGCTTCACCGGCTACTCCCTGCCCGACGACCTGCTCTCCGGAACGGGCATCCGCGCGGCCGACGGATTCATCAAGGCCACGCCGGTGGTCGGCACCTACCTGTCGTTCTTCCTGTTCGGTGGGGAGTTCCCGGGTGACTCGATCATCCCGCGGCTCTACACGATCCACGTGCTGCTGATCCCGGGGCTGCTGCTGGCCCTGATCGGCGCCCACATGCTGCTGCTGGTCTTCCACAAGCACACGCAGTGGCCGGGGCCGGGACGGACCGAGCAGAACGTCGTGGGCTACCCGATGCTGCCGGTCTACATGGCCAAGGCGGGTGGCTTCTTCTTCATGGTCTTCGGTGTCACCGCCCTGATGGGCGGGCTGCTGTCGATCAACCCGGTCTGGAAGTTCGGTCCCTACGACCCGACCAAGGTGACGGCCGGCTCGCAACCCGACTGGTACATGGGCTGGCCCGACGGCGCCTTGCGGATCATGCCCAACTGGGAGAGCCACGTCTGGGGCCACACGATCTCGTGGAACATCCTGATCCCGATCCAGGTCCTGCCGGTCGTGATGTTCTCCGTCGTGCTGCTGCTGCCGTTCCTCGAGGCGTGGATCAGCGGTGACAAGCGCGAGCACCACCTGCTCCAGCGGCCGCGCGACGCCCCGACCCGGACGGCCTTCCTGGCCTCGCTGATGGCGGTCTACGGGCTCTTCTGGGCCGCCGGCGGCAACGACATCATCGCCACCCACCTCAGCATGAGCCTGAACTCCATCACCTACTTCATGCGCGCCGCGGTCTTCGTGGTCCCGCCGATCGTCTTCGTGGTCGTACGACGCTGGTGCATCGGGCTCCAGCGGGCCGACAACGACCGGCTGCTGCACGGCTACGAGTCGGGGATCATCATGCGCTCCCCCGACGGCGCCTACACCGAGCGACACCTGCCGGTCAGCGACGAGGAGGCGTTCACGCTCGGCTCACGGCAGCGCGACCCCGTGCTCGTGCCGGCACGCGACTCCGACGACAACGGCGTCGCGGCGCCCGGGTCGCGGGCCGAGCGTGCCCGCGGGCGCGTCGCTCGCGCGGTCTACGCCGATCACGTGCAGCCACCCACCCCGGCCGAGATCGCCGAGGCGCGACGTCACGCCGCGCACCAACGCGCGCTGGAGGACGGGCTCGACCATCCCGCGGCAGGGCACGAGTTCGACGACCACCAGCTGCGCGACGCCGACACCGTGCCGTTGCGCGGCAGGGCGCACGCTGACGACTGACGGACTAGGGTCCCGGCATGAGTGAGCTGGGCATCGGCGACCTGGCCCGGCGTACGGGACTGACGCCGCAGGTGATCCGGGCCTGGGAGACCAGGTTCGGGTTCCCGCAGCCCCGCCGTACGCCGTCCGGGAGGCGCGCCTACGACCCGGGCGACGTCGACCGGATCGCGCGCGTGCTGACCCTCAAGGAGTCCGGGTCGCGGCTCGCCCAGGCGATTGCGCGCGTGGTCCAGCAGGGTGATGCCGACGGTCGCGACCTGTCGGTCTACGGCGAGCTACGGCGGCAGCTGCCCCACCTCGAGAGCCGGCTGATGCGACGCGACGTCATGGTCGCGATCTCGCGGGCCATCGAGGACGAGGCGCTGGCACGGGCCGTCCGTCCTCTCGTCTTCGGCGCCTTCCAGCGCGAGGAGTTCTACCTCCGGTCCGCGCCCCGCTGGCGGGAGCTGGCGCGGACCGCCGAGGGCTGCGTGGTCTTCGCCGACTTCGCCGACCCGCTCGACGCGGAGTCGCGACCGATGCGCGTCCCGCTCGACCGCGACTCGCCGCTGCTGCGTGAGTGGGCCGTGGTGGTGCGCTCGACCGACTTCTCGACCGTGCTGACCGCCTGGGAGGTCCCGGGCAGCGCAGCACACGGTGACCGGCAGTTCGAGACGATCTTCAGCTTCGAGCCCGACGCCGTGCGGGTCGCCGTCGAGACCTGCCTGTCGGCCGCGCGGTCGGCCGGACTCCCCGGGGAGGCGATCCTGGGTGACCCCGCGGCCGGCGACGTCGGCCCGCCGCGGACCCCCAGCCCGGGCGTCGACGCCCTGGTGCTGCGCGCGTTCGGCTACCTCCAGGAGCTGACCACCTCCGGTGCTCGTCCCGGCTGAGCCGGTATCTGCAGACCCGCGTCGGCCCTCCTCTACCCCCAACACCCGTGTGTCCGAAGGGGGAGGTGATGACACATGGAGCTGACCACCTGTCCCGAGTGCGGGGCCGTCGCCCACGTCGAGCAGCGGCACGTGCTCGAGAGCACCGACGGGCCGATCGAGCACGCCAAGATCCGCTGCGTGACCGGCCACTGGTTCTTCCTGTCGGTCGCCGCGCTCGCCGAGGCCGGCGTACGGCGCGACGTCGCGCCCGCACGGCCCGTGTCGCGCCGCTGACGCGTCAGGGGGCGCGCTCCTCGGCGACCGCGTTGCCACCGTCGACGAGCAGCACCTGCCCGGTCGTGTACGCCGCCCCGGGCGCGCACAGCATCGCCACGGTGACGGCGACCTCGTCTGGCGTGCCGGCCCGGCCGACCGGGGTCACGGCTGACTGACGGACCTCGTTCTCCGTCTGGCTGGCGGTGGCGATCCAACCGGGAGCGACGACGTTGCACGTGATCCCGTCGGCGGCGTGGTCGACGGCGACGGCGCGCGCGAGCCCGACCATCCCGGCCTTCGCCGCGGCGTACGCCGCCTCGCCACGCATCGCCATCGCGGGGCCGGTCACCGAGGCGATCATCACGACCCGCCCCCAGCGCGCGGCCACCAGGTCGGGCAGGACGGCCCGTGTCACGAGGAACGCCGTGTCGAGGTTGCGGGCCAGCGATCGCCGCCACGCCTCCGGTGACAGCGCCAGCACGGTGCCGGACTCGTCACCACCCGCGTCCTGTCCCAGCACCGGGCGGGTCACGCTCGTCATGCCGGCGTTGTTGACGAGGACCCCCACCGGGCCGAGCGCGTCGCGCACCTGCGCCACTGCGCCACGCGTGGCTGTCTCGTCGGTCAGGTCCGCCACCACGCCCAGCGCCTCGATGCCGAGCCGACCGAGCTCGGCCGCGCGGTCGTGGGCCCGTTCGGTCGTGGCAGCCACGGCCACCGACGCGCCGAGCGAGCCCAGCAGCCGGGCACAGGCGAAGCCGATGCCGTCGGGCGAGCCCGCCCCGGTGACCAGGGCCGTCCGGCCGCGCAGGTCGAGCAGCACGGGCAGGACGGCGGTGGGGTGGGACGGGGGCACCGCCGCAGCGTAGTGGGGCCGGTCAGTCGTCGCGCTTGCGCGCGAGCGTCACCGCGAAGTCGTCACGGGCATCGCTCCAGGTGGCGACGACCTCGAAGGCGACCGCGCCCAGCTCCTCGCGAATGCTGTCGACGGTGAACTTCGTGGAGATCTCCATCCGGATCTCCTCGCCGCTGGCCAGGTGGAGGTCGACCCCGGCACCCGGAACCGTGACGTCCATCGGCGTCTCGGCACGCAGGCGGAGATCCATCCGGCGCAGGTGGGGGTCCCAGAACGGCACGTAGGTGAAGCCGCCGAGGTCGAAGTCGGCGCCGAGGTCGCGGTTGAGCACCCGCAGCCCGTTGCGGACGAACTGCTCGGTGATGCCGCCGGGGTCGTCGTAGGCCGCGATCAGCCGGTCGGCGTCCTTGACCAGGTCGGTGCCGAGCAGGAGCCAGTCGCCGGGCTCGCAGGAGTCGGCGAGGGCGCCGAGGAAGGCGCGACGCTCCTCGACGTAGAGGTTGCCGATGGTGCCACCGAGGAACGCGACCAGCTTGCGGTCGTCGCGCGGCAGGTGGGCCAGGTGGAGGGTGAAGTCACCGACGATCGCCTCCACGGTCACACCGTCGTAGGCCGCGGCGATCTGCTCGGCGGCGTCGCGCAGGGTGCCCTCCGAGACGTCGACCGGCACGAAGCGCGCGAGATGGCGGGCGTCGGCGAACGCGCCGAGCAGGAGCCGGGTCTTGTCGCTGGTGCCGCTCCCGAGCTCGACGAGGGTGGTGGCGTCGCACAGCGCCGCGATCTCGTCGGCGTGGTCGCGCAGGATCGCCCGCTCGGCCTCGGTGGGGTAGTACTCCGGGAGGCGGGTGATCTCGTCGAAGAGCCGCGAGCCCTCGTCGTCGTAGAGCCACTTGGGTGGGAGGGTCAGCGGCGGGGAGCCCAGCCCGCGCCGGACGTCCTGGACGAGGGCGGCGTTGGCCGAGCCCGGCTCGAGCAGGACCGACACGCGGGTCCGGGTCACCGGGCCACCTGCCCCTCGGCCAGGCGGACGCCCGACAGCGCCCAGCGTGACCCGTGGGGGAAGAAGTTGCGATAGGTGGCACGGGCATGACCGGTGGGGGTGAACGCGCAGCCGCCGCGGAGCACCATCTGGTTGGACATGAACTTGCCGTTGTACTCCCCGATGGCGCCGGCCGACGGGTGGAACCCGGGGTAGGGGTGGTAGGCCGAGGAGGTCCACTCCCAGCAGTCGCCGTAGAGCTGGCGGAGGCCGCCGGTGGCCGGCCCGGCGGCGCGCGGGTGGAAGGTCGTCGCGTCGGCGAGGTTGCCCCCGCCGAGAGCGGGGTCGTCGGGCGTGCCGTCGGGGGCCTGGGCGGCGGCGTGCTCCCACTCGGCCTCGCTCGGCAGCCGCTTGCCGGACCAGGCGGCGTAGGCCTCTGCCTCGTAGAAGCTGACGTGGCTCACCGGCAGGCCGGGGTTGACCGGCCAGGTGCCGTTGAGGCTGTGCTCGAACCACTCGCCGTCGAGCTCGATCCAGTAGAAGGGGGCGTCCCACCGCTCGGCGTTGACCCTGGCCCAGCCGTCGGAGAGCCACAGCTCGTGGCGGCGGTAGCCGCCGTCGGCCATGAACTCCAGCCACTCGCCGTTGGTGACGAGCCGGTCGGCGAGGCGGTAGGGGGCGAGGTACTGCTGGTGGCGGGGGAGCTCGTTGTCGAACGCGAAGCCCTCGCCCTCGTGACCGATCTCGACCAGCCCACCGGCGTAGTCGACCCAGCCGAGTCGGTCGGGGGTCGCCGCGGCGCTGGGTGATCCGGCGTACGCCGGTCGCAACGGGTTGAGCGAGAGGACGTGCTTGATGTCCATCAGCAGCAGCTCCTGGTGCTGCTGCTCGTGGTGGAAGCCGAGCTCGACGGTGTCGGCGACCTTGGACAGCGCCCCCTCGTCCAACCGGTCGAGGAGGTCGCGCATCCGGTCGTCGACGTTGCCGCGGTAGAGGCCGACGTCGTGGGCGCCGGGCCGGCTGATCACGCCGCGCTCGGCACGGGCGTAGCGCGGCCCGACCGCCTCGTAGTAGCTGTTGAAGAGGAACCAGTAGGTGTCCTGGAAGGGCTCGAAGTCGGGCTCGCTCTCGGCGAGGACGAAGGTCTCGAAGAACCACGTGACGTGGGCCCGGTGCCACTTGGTCGGCGACACGTCCGGCATCGACTGCACCGTCTGGTCCTCGGGGGACAGCGGCGCAGCCAGGCTCTCGGTGTCGGCGCGCACCCGGGAGTAGCGGTCGAGGAGCGCGTGGGGGTCACGGGTGGGGCTCGGGGCTGTGGTCGTCATCGGCAGATCACCTCGTTGTGACGGACGTCCGGCTGTGGGAACCGAGTCGTGCCAGCCTAGACACGACCACCGACAATGCGGTCACGAGACGGTGCCGTGAGGTCGGCCCCGCGGGCTCCGTACGCCTCAGCCGACCGTGACGCGCGGGTCGAGGAAGCCGTAGATCACGTCGACGATCAGGTTGGCCACCACGATGAGCACCGCGGCCACGAGCACCGTGGCGCTGATGACGTTGATGTCGATCGGGGTGGACAGCGCCTGGAGCCCCCAGTGGCCGATGCCGTCGATGCTGAAGATCTGCTCGGTGAAGATCGTGCCGCCCAGGAGCGTGGCGAAGTCGAGGCCGAAGATGGTGATCACGGGGACGATGGCCGCCCGCAGCGCGTGCTTGAAGAGCCGATGGCGGATCGGCAGTCCCTTGGCCTGCGCGGTCCGCATGTAGTCCTCGCTGAGCGTCTCCACCATCTGGCCACGCGTGAACCGGGCGTAGTCGGTGCAGCTGGTCAGCCCGATCACCAGCCACGGCAGCATCATGTAGGAGACGGTCTTGGCTGGGTTCTCGGTGATCGGGTAGTACCCGGTGTTCGGGAAGATCTGGAGCTGCAGGGAGAGATAGATCCACGCCAGCAGCGCGATCACGTAGAACGGGATCGACGAGACGACCAGCGTCCCGCCGACCATCAACCGGTCGGCCGAGGTTCCTCGCCATCGGGCGGCCATGGCGCCGAGGAAGACCCCCAGCGTGAGGTAGATGGTGGCGCCGCCCACGGCGAGCGTCAGGGTCGCCGGATACTTCTGCTTCAGGTCGTCCCACACCGGCTGGCTGGTGGTGATCGAGATGCCGAGGCACGGCGCGGGACAGTCGTAGAGCTTGCCGTCGCTGTACACGTTCTGGCGGCCGACGAAGATCCCCTTCGCCCACTGGGCGTAGTTGTAGACCAGCGACCGGTCGAAGCCCATCTGGTGCTCGATCGAGGCGAGCTTCTCGGTGCTGCACTTGCCCGGGCCCAGCTTGTCGCAGTAGTTCACCGCGGCACTGTCGCCCATGCCCTTGAAGAACAGGACGAAGACGAACATCGAGGTCAGGACGATGACCAGCGTCGCGCTCACCAGCCGCCGGAGGATGAACCCGGTCACGCGCCCCCCTTGCAGTCGTGCGCACCGGGCCCTCCGCCCGGTGCGAGGAACAGCATCTCCCACCGAGGGCCGCAGCCCAAGCCGAGGTCTTTCACGGCTTCATGGAAAAGCGCGAGGGAAATGTTCCAAAGCGGCCCGGAATACGCCGATAGCGCCCCCACCACCGGGAAAAGCAGGCGGTGGGGCACGGAGAATCCGTGCCCCACCGCCCGATGGTGCCTTGATCGTGAATCCGTCAGTGATTCGACGGGATCACTGGGAGATCCAGATGTCCTTCCAGGTCGGCATTCCGATGGTGGTGTCGTCGAAGTCGCCCTGGATCTTGGATCCGTGGGCCTGGGCGATACCGCCGTAGTAGGTCGGGAACAGCGGGAAGTACTTCTGGGCGATCTCCTTGTCCAGGCTGTTCCACGCCGCTGCCTGCTGGTCCAGCGGGAGCCGCTGGATCGCGTTCATCTTGGAGTCCATGGACTTGTTGCAGAAGGCCGCGTAGTTGGCGCCGAGCGAACCGGTCTTGTTCGGGTTGGTGCACCCGTAGTTCGTCGGCAGCCAGGTCGCACCCGAGGGCCAGTCGGACAGCCAGCCCGCGGAGCGGACGTTGATGTCTTCCTTGGGGTTGTCACGCGCCGCCGGGTAGTTCGCGGTCGTGGTCGGCACCGGGGTGGCCTTGAAGCCGGCCTCGGTCAGCGCCTTCACGATCGCGTCCTTCTGCTTGACGCTGATCGGGTCGTCGGTGCGGAACAGGAACTTGATCTCGTAGCCCAGGGCGTTGGCCGACTTCAGCAGCTCCTTGGCCTTGGCCGGGTCGGTCTGGAAGGCCTGGTGACCGGTGGTGTTGAAGGGCGTGCGACCCGGGATGCCGGGAGGCATCAGGTTGGTCGCCGGGAGCGCGTTGACCCCGGGGATCAGGCCGGCCGCGAGGATCGCGTTCTTGTAGGGGTAGGCGAACTGCAGCGCCTGACGCACCTTGATGTTGGTGATCTTGCGGTTGTCAGGTGCCCAGTAGGACGTGAGCGGCGCGGGACCCAGGACCAGACGCTCGGGCGACTGCTTCTTCATCTGGTTGTAGTCGGGAGCCAGCAGGTCGTCGTAGGTCAGCGTGGTCTGCCCGGGCCCGGAGTCGGCGAGCAGGATCTGGTCGATCTTCTCCGCCGGCTGCTGCAGCTTGAAGTCCCACCCGTCGGGGTACTGCGTACGCGCCGGGTCGGTCTTGGGGTCCCAGTACGGGTTCTTGACCAGCACCAGCTCCTTGGACGGGCTGAAGCTCTTGATCATGTAGGGACCGGTCGACCACGGGTGGTTCTTGTAGGTCTTCGGGTCCGAGACCTTGCCCTGGGGGATCGGGCCGTTGGCCGGGAACGTGCCCCAGTACGGCATGTCCGGGAAGGGCTTGGTCATCGCGATGGTGATCTTGTCACCGTTGACCGTGATGCCCTTGAACGTCGAGCCCGGAGCGGTGTACATGCCCTTGTAGGCCGCACCGCCCTTGAAGTACTGGTTCGAGTAGTACTGGCAGGGACCGGTCGGGAAGGTCTTGGCGTCCATGCACCGCGTCATCCCGAAGGCGACGTCCTTGGCCGTGATCTCCTTGCCGTTCTCGCCCCACTTCACACCCGGACGGATCGTGAACGTCCACTTGGTGTAGTTGTCGTTGTGGGAACCCAGATCGGTGGCCAGATCGGGGACCAGGACCATCTGCTTCGACGACGGGTCGTACTTGTACTGCGTCAGCGACCGGGTGATCAGACCACTGAGCATCGAGGAGGTGTCCTGGTAGTAGGACTCACTCGGGTCGATCGTGGTCAGCAGACCGGTCAAGGTCATCACCGTGACGGTGCCGCCCTTGGTAGCACCCGAGATCGTGACGGGACCCTTCGCGGACGGATCCTTGCCACTGCCCGTGGCGCCGGGCTTGAAGTTGGACGGAGTACCACCGGCGTTGCCGGATCCGTTGCCCGAGCCGCCGCCGCACGCGGCCAGGGCCAGCAGGCCGACCGAGGACAGGGCGATCAGCGGAGTCTTGAGTCTCATGTATGCGCCTTTCGATGAACTGACGTCCCGACGAGCGCTCGCCGAGGTGCACCGGGGACCAGCCACGCGGTCGGCGCGGCCACGACCCTGCCGTCCACACAACCAGTCGGACAACCCCCCGACAATCGCCGATCGATATCGACCCGATAACGAATTGATATCGCCGCCGAAATTCACCATTCGTGGTCACGAAAAGGTCACGGATAACGGTCAGGTCACGATAATGTCTCGGAATAGTCTCCGCCCCGGCCGGGCCAGGGTCGGCGCCGGCGGATGGAGTGCCCCCGTCGCGGGTACGGTGCCGACATGACCTCACGTCGAGACCGCCTGCTGCAGGCCGAGCCCGATGCCGTGTGGGCGGTGCTCGCCGACGGCTGGCTCTATCCCATCTGGGTCGTGGGTGCCTCCCGCATGCGGGACGTCGACGACGCGTGGCCCGCCCCGGGCTCACGGCTGCACCACTCGGTCGGCGTGTGGCCCCTGCTGGTGGACGACGAGACCCAGGTGCTCGAGTCGGTGCCGGGGTCGCTGCTCGTGCTCGGAGCGCGGGTGCGTCCGTGGGGCGAGGCGACCGTCAGGATCTCGGTCCACCCCGTCGGAGCGGGCTCGCAGGTCCGCATCGAGGAGGACGTGATCTCTGGCCCGGGCTCCTGGGTCCCCGGCGTCGTACGACGTCCCGGGCTCGACTGGCGCAACAGCGAGACGTTACGACGCCTGGCCTACCTGGCCGAGCGACGGCCCACGGCCACCCGGGCCCGAGACCACGCGTGAGCCGGGCCTTCGACGCCGTCGTCGTCGGCTCGGGCCCCAACGGCCTGGTGGCCGCCAACCGGTTGACCGACGAGGGCTGGTCGGTCGTCGTGCTCGAGGCGCAGCCGACCTACGGTGGTGCCGTCCGTAGCGACTCCGAGGTCCACGACGACTTCGTGCACGACACGTTCAGTGCCTTCTACCCGCTGGGCGTCGCGTCCCCGGCGCTCGCCTCCCTCGACCTCGAGGAGCACGGGCTGGTGTGGGAGCACGCCCCGGCAGTGCTCGGCCACGTCTTCGGGGACGGTGCGTGGGCGCTCGTCCACCGCGACCGGGAGGTGACCGCGTCGCTCCTCGGCGACGCGTCGGACGGGGAGGCGTGGCTGGCGCTGTGCGACGTGTGGGACCGGATCGGGGCCGACCTGATCGGGTCGCTGCTGACGCCCTTCCCGCCCCTGCGCCACGGCGGCCGGTTGGCTGCCCGCCTGGCCGGGGCGGGCGGACTCGGCACGGTCCGCGACCTGCTCACCCCGGCCTACGACCTGGCGCGGTCACGCTTCGCGGGCCGCTCGGCCCGCGCGCTGCTCGCCGGGAACGCCGGACACTCCGACATCCCGCTGCAGGCCCCCGGATCCGGGGCGATGGCGATCCTGATGAGCATGCTCGGGCAGTCCGTGGGCTTCCCCGCGCCGCGCGGGGGAGCGGGGAGGCTCAGCGAGGCCCTCGTCCGCCGGCTGCGGGCGCGCGGTGGTGAGGTCCGCTGTGAGAGCGAGGTGACCCGGATCGTGGTCGAGGACGGTCGCGCCGTCGCCGTCCGCGTCGGTGACGACGAGCTCCGGGTCGGGCGGGCCGTCCTCGCCGACGTCGCCGCTCCGCTGCTCTACGGCGGGCTGGTGGCGGTCGACGACCTGCCGCCACGGGTCGCCCGGGGGATGCGCGACTTCCAGCTGGACCCCGCCACGGTGAAGGTGGACTGGGCCCTCGACGGACCGGTCCCGTGGGCTGTCCCCCCGGCGTACGCACCGGGCACGGTGCACGTGGCCACGTCGTTCGAGGCGATCGGCGAGGCCCTCGGCCACGTGGCCACGGGGATCGTGCCCCGTGACCCCTTCCTGCTGGCCGGTCAGATGACGACCACCGACCCCAGCCGGTCGCCGGCCGGCACCGAGTCGCTGTGGGCCTACACCCACGTGCCGCAGCGCGTGCTCGGCGACGCGGGCGGCGACGACGGCGGGGTCCGAGGGGTCTGGGACCACGACGACTGCGAGCGGTTCGCCGACCGCGTCCAGGCGCAGCTGGAGCGCGTGGCGCCCGGCTTCGCCTCGCGCGTCCTGGCCCGGCGGGTCCTCGGCCCGCGGGAGCTCGAGGCGCGCGACGCCAACCTGGTCGGCGGCTCGATCGGCGGCGGCAGCTCGCAGCTCCATCAGCAGCTGGTCTTCCGGCCGGTCCCCGGCTCGGGCCGCGCCGAGACCGGGATCGGCGGCCTCTACCTCGCTTCCTCCTCGGCGCACCCCGGTGGTGGGGTCCACGGCGCTGCCGGCATGAACGCCGCACGGGCGGCGCTCGCCCATGCCCGCGTCGACGTCGTACGACGGCCCACGGCGGCCCTCGCCGCGCGGGTCAGGTCGCGGACGAGATCTTCTCGATGAGGGCGGTGGTGGAGATCGCCGGGGTGCGCGGGAGGTACACCACCTCACAGATGTCGCCGAACTCGTCGAATCTGCCCGCCCAGTCATCACCCATCACGAGGACGTCGGCGTGGAACTGCTCGATGTAGTGCCGCTTCAGCTCGAGGCTCTCCTCGACGAAGACCTCGTCGACCATCTTGAGCGCGGCGACGATCTCCATCCGCTCGCCCTGGCTGAAGACCGGCTCGCGGCCCTTCTTGCGCAGGTTGAGGGCATCGGCCGAGACCCCGACCACGAGCCGGTCGCCGAGGGCCGCAGCGCGCTCGATCACCCGGAGGTGGCCGACGTGGAAGACGTCGAACGTGCCGAAGGTGATCACCGTACGCATGGGCGGCATTGTGGCACCCGGCCGCTGCGGCCCACCGCGCGGGCATGGGCGAGAATCGGGCGATGAGCACCACCACCGTCGGGGCGATCGCGATGATCACGCCCGACCCCGGGGCCGACGCGCAGCGGCGCCGCGGGCTGCGCCGGATGCGGACCCTCGCCGTCTCACTGCTGGCCTTCGCTGCCGTGGTCTACCTCGCCACGCTCGGGAAGGACGGGTTCTGGGGCTTCGTCAACGCCGGTGCAGAGGCGTCGATGGTCGGTGCGATCGCCGACTGGTTCGCGGTGACGGCGCTCTTCAAGCACCCGCTCGGGCTGCCCGTGCCGCACACCGCGCTGATCCCGAAGCGCAAGGACGAGCTGGGGCGGAGCCTCGAGGAGTTCGTGGGCGAGAACTTCCTCCAGGAGTCGGTGATCCGCGAGCGGATCGCGTCGTCGACCATCTCGCTGCGCGTGGGCCAGTGGCTCGCCGAGCCGGCCCACGTACGACGCGTCGTCGACGAGGTCGCGGAGGTCGCCTCGATCGGGCTGGGCAAGGTCCGCGACGACCACATCGCCGACTTCGTCCAGGACGCGCTGATCCCGCGCTTCCGTGAGGAGCCTCTCGCCCCCCTGGCCGGCAGCCTGCTCGCGGAGGTCGTCCGTGACGGCGCCCACCGCAGCCTGGTCGACCTCACCGTCGACGAGCTCCAGCGCTGGCTCGTCGCGCACCCCGACACCTTCGCCGAGGTGCTGGAGCAGCGAGCTCCGTGGTGGGCCCCGCCCCGCCTCAACGACGCCGTGACCCGGCGCCTCCACACCGAGGCCCTGGCCTGGCTCGAGGAGATCCGTCGCGACCCGCGCCACCAGGCCCGTCAGGCCTTCGACTCCGTGCTGACCCAGCTGGCCCACGACCTGCAGCACGACCCCGACACCCAGGAGCGCACGGAGCGCCTCAAGGTCCGGCTGCTCGAGCACCCCCAGGTCGTGGAGTCGAGCGTCGCGCTGTGGAACGCGCTCCGCCGCGCGCTGCAGGCGTCGCTGGTCGACCCCGACGGCGCGGTCCGCGAGCGGCTGTGCGCCGAGCTGGCGGCGTTCGGCGGGCGGCTGCGCGAGGACGAGCCGCTACGACGCCGTCTCGACGGCACCGCCGCCGACGTGGCGGTCTTCGCCGTCGCGCGCTACGGCGCCGAGCTGACCGCCGTGATCACCCACACCATCGAGCGCTGGGACGGCAAGGAGGCCGCACGACGGATCGAGCTCCACGTCGGTCGGGACCTGCAGTTCATCAGGATCAACGGCACCATCGTCGGCGGCCTCGTCGGCGTGCTGATCCACACCGTCGCCGTCCTGGTTCGCTGAACCCGGCCCGCACACAGAGAGGTCCTGCCATGAGTGAGTCCGTCGTACCCCTCCGGGACGAGTCGATCCGGCTCGGCCAGTTCCTCAAGCTCGCCGACCTCGTCGACACCGGCGCGGACGCCAAGGGGCTGCTCGCCTCGGGGCTGGTCCGGGTCAACGGCGAGGTCGAGTCGCGGCGCGGCCGTCAGCTCGTGACCGGCGACGTCGTGGAGTGCGCGGGCCGGCGGGTGGTGGTCGGCTGAGGCCGACCGTCGGTCAGCGGACCTCGACCAGGTCGCAGACGAAGATCAGCGTCTCGCCCGGCTTGATCACGCCGCCGGCGCCGCGGTCGCCGTAGCCCAGGTGGGGCGGGATCACCAGCTGCCGCCGACCACCGACGCGCATGCCCTGGACGCCGGTGTCCCACCCGGAGATCACCTGGCCCACGCCGAGGCGGAACTGGAGCGGCTCACCGCGGTTGTAGGAGGCGTCGAACTCCTCGCCGGTCGAGTGCGCCACGCCGACGTAGTGCACCTTGACGGTGGAGCCCTCGACGGCCTCGTCCCCGTCGCCCTCGACCAGGTCGGTGACCTGGAGGTCGTCGGGCGGCGCGAAGTCGGGGAAGTCGATCTCGGGCTTGTCGAGGCTCATGCCGCCATACTGTCAGGTCTGGTGGACATAGCTGTCGAGCTGGTCGCGCTCGAACTGCAGCTGGTCGAGCGACGACTTCACCACGTCGCCGATGCTGATGATGCCGGTCAGGTGTCCGTCGGTGACCACGGGCACGTGGCGGATGCGGCGCTCGGTCATCAGCACGCGCAGGTCGTCGACGGTGGTGCTGGGCTCGCAGGTCTCGACGTCGCTGGTCATGATGGCGCTGACCGCACCGTCGAGGATGGCCTCGTCGTCGTGGAGCCGACGGACGATGTCACGCTCGCTGACGATCCCGTCGACGGCCGCGCCGTCACCACTGACGACCACGGCGCCGACGTTGTGCTCGGCCAGCATCCCGAGCAGCTCGCGGACGGTGGAGTCGGGGCTGATCGTGACGACCTGCTGACTCGGCTTGCTCGTGAGTACGTCGCTGATGTGCATGGATCTCCTCACGGGTCGGGGAACGCTTGCGTCGCAGGCTAGTCCTCTTCGCGGCTCCGCCGCGAGAGCAGATCATGGACCGAACCGGTCACCCGACGGGGCGAGTCGGGGTCGTCGTCCCCGTCGGGCAGGGCGCCGAGGAACGACAGCCCCGCGTCGTGCAGGTGGCCGTTGGAGGCCAGTGCGTTGCCGCCGAAGGGGCCGTCGGTGCCGTCGAGCGACGTGAAGCGCCCGCCCGCCTCGCGGACGATCACGTCGAGCGCTGCCATGTCGTAGAGCTGGAGCTCCGGCTCGGCAGCCAGGTCGACGGCTCCCTCGGCCAGGAGCATGTAGGACCAGAAGTCGCCGTACGCCCGGGTGCGCCAGCAGCGGCGCATCAGCGAGAGGAAGTCGTCGAGCCGGTCTCGCTCCTCCCAGCCGTGCAGCGAGGAGTAGGCGAGCGAGGCGTCCTCGAGGCGTCGTACGTCGGAGACCTGGCAGCGGGTCGCCTTGAGCAGCGACCGTCCGGTCCACGCGCCGTTCCCGAGGGAGGCCCACCAGCGCTTCTGGAGCTGGGGCGCCGACACCACCGACAGGACGACCTCCTCGTCGATCACGAGCGCGATGAGCGTGGCCCAGACCGGCACGCCGCGGACGAAGTTCTTGGTGCCGTCGATCGGGTCGATCACCCAGCGCCGCTGGCTGTGGCCGGTGCTGCCCTGCTCCTCGCCGAGCACCGCGTCGCGCGAGCGCACCCGTGACAGGGTGCGGCGGATCGACTCCTCGACGCCTTGGTCGGCGTCGGTGACCGGCGTCAGATCGGGCTTGCTCATGACGTGGAGGTCGAGCGCGCGGAAGCGCGTCGTGGTGATGGAGTCCGCGTCGTCGGCGAGCACGTGGGCGAGGCGGAGGTCGTCGGTGAAGTCCGACGTGGTGGGCGACATGCGCACAGGCTATTGCGAACCACACCCGGCTCCGGCGCGTATACCTGTGACATGGAGTTCAACGGCCTGCCCCTCCACCCGCTGATCGTGCACGTCGTCGTCGTGTTCGCGCCGCTGACGGCGATCGCGGGGATCCTCTACGCCGTCGTCCCCACGTGGCGCTGGTGGTTGCGCTGGCCGCTGGTGGTGACCGCCCTGATCGCCGCCGGCGCGGGGGTGCTCGCGGTGCGGTCGGGCCTCCAGCTGGAGACCCAGCGCCACCTGCAGTCGCTGCCCGAGCTGGCCGTCCACGCCCACCGCGGCCGGATCCTGCGCTGGGTGCTCCTGGCCTTCCTCGCCGTGGCCGCCCTCGGCGCCTGGCAGCTCGGCGGCCCGTCGGCGCTGACCTCGGGCGGTGGGGCCCGCGAGGGCCGCACCGGCGCCGTCGCGATCACCCTCCAGGTGCTGCTGGTCGCCGGCGCGATCGCCGTGCTGGTCTGCGTGTTCCTCACCGGCGACTCGGGTGCTCGGAGTCTGTGGGGCTGAGGTCTCGAGTACTCGGGGCCCGAGCGCGCCTCGAGCAGCCGTCGGAACGACTCGACCCGCTCGGGGTCGGCATCCCCGCGCTCGACCGCCTCGTCGAGGCCGCACTCGGGCTCGTCGGCGCCGTGGGTGCAGCCGCGCGGGCAGTCCTCGGTCATCTCGTCGAGGTCGGGGAACGCCTCGATCAGGTCCTCGGGGCGCACGTGGGCGAGCCCGAACGACCGGATCCCCGGCGTGTCGATGATCCAGCCGTCGATGCCGCCGGTCTCGTCGGGCAGCGCCAGCATCAGCGCCGACGTCGACGTGTGACGGCCGCGGCCGGTGACGGCGTTGACGACGCCGACGTCACGTCGGGCGCCGGGAATCAGGGCGTTGACGAGGGTGGACTTGCCGACTCCGCTGTGGCCGATCAGGACGCTGGTGCGCCCCTGGAGCCGTTCGCGCAGCGCGGTCAGGTCTCCACCGCGCCGGGTCACCACCCAGGGGACGCCGAGGGGCCGGTAGGTCACCAGCAGGGTCTCGGGATCGGCGAGGTCGGCCTTGGTCAGGCACAGCAGCGGCTTCATCCCGGAGACGAAGGCCGCCACCAGGGCCCGGTCGATCAGCCGCGGCCGTGGCTCGGGGTCGGCGAGGGCGGTGACCACGACGAGCTGGTCGGCGTTGGCCACGACCACGCGCTCGACGGGGTCGTCGTCGTCGGCCGTACGGCGGAGGGTGGTCGTGCGCTCCAGCACCTCCACGATCCGCGCCAGCGCGCCGTCCACGCCTGACACGTCGCCGACGACCCGCACCCGGTCGCCGACGACCACGCCCTTGCGGCCCAGCGGCCGGGCCTTGACCGCCCAGACGCTGACGCCGTCCACGAGCAGCGTGAACCGACCGCGGTCGACGGTGGTGACCACGGCCTCGACCGCGTCGTCGTACGTCGGTCGCTCCTTGGTGCGCGGGCGGGTCCGGCGCCGCGGGCGCTCGTAGTGCTCCTGGTCGTGCTCGTCGTAGCGTCCGGTCATCGGGCGTCCACGAGGGCCGTCCAGACACCCGGGAAGTCGGGGAACGTCTTGCTCGTGGCGCCGACGTCGTCGACCTCGACACCCTCGACCACCGAGCCGAGCACCGCGGCGGCATGCGCCATCCGGTGGTCGGCGTAGGTGCGGAACGGCCCGCCGTGGAGCGGGGCGGGCCGGAGCTCCAGGCCGTCGGCGTGCTCGAGGACGTCGGCTCCGAGCCCGCGCAGCTCGGTCGCCAGGGCGGCCAGCCGGTCGGTCTCGTGGCCCCGGATGTGGGCGATGCCGCGGAGGTGGGAGGGGCCGTCGGCCAGGGCGCAGAGCGCGGCCAGCACCGGGGTGAGCTCGCCGACGTCGTGCAGGTCGGCGTCCAGACCCTCGAGGCGCCCGGGCCCGGCGACCGTGAGCCCGGTGTCGGTGAGGTCGACCGTGCACCCCATCCGCGCCGAGGAGGTCGCGCAGCGCGTCGCCGGCCTGGGTCGTCGAGCGCGGCCAGTCGCGCACGGTGACGCTCCCGGTCGTGGTCGCGGCCAGCGCCAGGAACGGTGCGGCGTTGGACAGGTCGGGCTCGATCAGGTGGTCGACCGGCTTGATCGGGCCGGCAGCGACCCGCCAGCGACTGGGCTCGCTGTCGTCGACCTCGACCCCGTGCTCGCGCAGGATGGCGACCGTCATGTCGAGGTGGGGCTGGGACGGGACCGGCTTGCCGTCGTGCACGACGTCGACGCCCGCGGTCGAACCTGGCACCTGCGAGCAGCAGGGCGGAGACGAACTGGCTGGAGCCGGACGCGTCGAGCACGACCTGCCCGCCGGGCACGTGGCCCGCACCGCCCACGGTGAACGGGAGACGGTCGCCGTCGACGCGTACGCCGAGGGCGCGCAGGGCCGTCAGGACCTCGCCGACGGGCCGGGTGCGCATGTGGGAGTCACCGTCGAAGGCCACGTCGCCGTCGGCGAGAGCGGCCACGGGGGGCACGAATCGGGTGACCGTCCCAGCCAGGCCGCAGTCGACCGCGACTCCGCCGGTCAGCCGGGCGGGCTCGACGTGCCAGTCGTCGCCCGAGGTGTCGACCCGGGTCCCGAGCGCGGCGAGCGCGCCGGCCATCAGCTCGGTGTCGCGCGAGCGGAGGGCACGACGGACGACGCTCGGGCCCTCGGCGAGGGCGGCCAGCACCAGGGCCCGGTTGGTCAGCGACTTGCTGCCGGGCAGGGACAGCTCGGCGTGCACGGGTCCGCGCGCGAAGGGGGCACGCCACGGTCCGCTGGTCACCGGCGCAGCGTAGCGAGCCCGTGTGGCCGACGGCTCAGCTCAGGTGTGCCTTGGCGACCCGCGCCTCGGTGCGGGCCTGGCGGGCCAGCGACCTGGCCTCCCGGCGTACGTCGCGGCCGGCCCGGCGCGCGCGCCACGCCACGCCCGGCTTGCCCTCGGTGTCGACGCCGGCGATCAGGAGGCCGCCGACGATCGAGACGCCCTTGAAGAAGTTGAGACGCTGGGTGTTCTTGACGGCGGGATCCTGCTCACGCCAGAAGGCGTGACCCGCCACCGTCGTCGGCAGCAGGGAGACGGCGAGCACCGCGGACGACGTGCGTGGCATCCGGCCGGTGGCGAGCGCTGCCGCCGCCGCGATCTGGAGGACGGCGTTGGCGCGCACGATGGTGACCGGGTCGGTGGGGATCGGTGCCCCTGGCATGGCGCGCTGCGCCAGGGGGACGACCTTCTCGGTCACCCGCGATGCCTTCGGCGCCAGCTTCGGTGCGTTCTTCAGCGCGCTGGCGGCACCGACGAAGAACACCGACGCGAGCATCGGCCGGGCGATGAGTCTGATGGCGGTCATGGGTACTTCTTACCCGATCCCGCCCAGGTCATGACTCCTGGTCGTCGAACCGGTGGACCTCCACCGTCACGCTGTCGTTGCTCGGGTCGGAGTCGGGGCTGGTCGGCGAGGCCACCGTGAACGTGACCTGCGCGGACGAGACCGGGGACGGCAGCCACACGAAGAAGGTCACGGTCGGGTTGACCGGGGGCGACGTCACGTGGCAGACGCCGTCCTTCTGGAACCAGCAGTTGAACTCGGGGATCACGAGCACGCCGCTGGTCCGGCTGCTCCCGGTCACGGAGGCGGTGGCGTCGGCCACCAGGTTGTGGACCGTCACGTCGACCTGGTGCCAGTGGGGGTCGGCGGTCGGCGGGCGCGTCGACACCGTGGCGGTGACGGAGAGGTCGCCGGCCGGAGCCTTGACGTCCATGGACTGCGTCACCGTGGGCGCGGCGGTGTAGTCGTCGTTGCCGGCCTGGTCGGCGGCGATCCGGCAGGAGCCCGCAGTGCGGAAGGTGACGGTCGAGCCGGAGACCGTGCACACGGTCGTCGTGGTGGAGCTGAACACCACGTCGTTGCCCGAGCCGCCACCGGTGGCAGCCACGGCGTACGTCGTGCCGACCACGCCGGGGGAGGGCGGGACGGAGGTGAACGTGATCGACTGCGGGCCCTTGGCGACCGTCACGCTCTGGGTGACCCGCGGTGCGGCGGTGTAGTCGTCGTTGCCGGCCTGGTCGGCGGCGATGACGCAGGTGCCGGCGTGGAGGAACGTGACGGTCGACCCGGTCACCGAGCAGGCGTTGTGGGTGGTGGTGGGGGCGACCGAGAAGGTGACCGGCAGCCCCGAGGTGCTCGTCGCGGTGGCGGTGTAGGTGTCGCCGAGCGCGGGCGAGGCGGGGGCGCTTCGAGGTGAAGGTGACCGTCTGCTTGCCCTTGGCGACCGTCACGCTCTGGGTGACCCGCGGTGCGGCGGTGTAGTCGTCGTTGCCGGCCTGGTCGGCGGCGATGACGCAGGTGCCGGCGTGGAGGAACGTGACGGTCGACCCGGTCACCGAGCAGGCGTTGTGGGTGGTGGCGGGGGCGACCGAGAAGGTGACCGGCAGCCCCGAGGTGCTCGTCGCGGCCACGGTGTAGGTGTCGCCGAAGGCGGGCGACGTCGGGGGCTTCGAGGTGAAGGTGACCGACTGGCCGGCCCTGGGCACCGCGACGGACTGGGTCTGGGTGGGCGCGTCACGGTAGTCGTCGTTGCCGGCCTGGTCGGCGGCGATGACGCAGGTGCCGGCGTGGTGGACGGTGACGGTGGAGCCGTCGAGGGTGCAGGCGTTGTGGGTGGTGGCGGGGTCGACGGAGAAGGTGACCGGGTTGCCGGAGTCGCCGCCGGTGGCGGTGACGTCGTAGGTGTCGCCGAAGGCGGGCGAGGCGGGCGGGGTCGAGGTGAAGGTGACCGTCTGGGTGGCTCGGGCGACGTCGAAGGACTGGGTGTGGGTCGTGGCGGCGGTGTAGTCGTCGTTGCCGGCCTGGTCGGCGGCGATGACGCAGGTGCCGGCGTGGTGGACGGTGACGGTGGCGCCGTCGAGGGTGCAGGCGTTGTGGGTGGTGGCGGGGTCGACGGAGAAGGTGACCGGGTTGCCGGAGTCGCCGCCGGTGGCGGTGACGTCGTAGGTGTCGCCGAAGGCGGGTGAGGCGGGCGGGGTCGAGGTGAAGGTGACCGTCTGGGTGGCTCGGGCGACGTCGAAGGACTGGGTGAGGGTCGTGGCGGCGGTGTAGTCGTCGTTGCCGGCCTGGTCGGCGGCGATGACGCAGGTGCCGGCGTGGTGGACGGTGACGGTGGCGCCGTCGAGGGTGCAGGCGTTGTGGGTGGTGGCGGGGTCGACGGAGAAGGTGACCGGGTTGCCGGAGTCGCCGCCGGTGGCGGTGACGTCGTAGGTGTCGCCGAAGGCGGGTGAGGCGGGCGGGGTCGAGGTGAAGGTGACCGTCTGGGTGGCTCGGGCGACGTCGAAGGACTGGGTGAGGGTCGTGGCGGCGGTGTAGTCGTCGTTGCCGGCCTGGTCGGCGGCGATGACGCAGGTGCCGGCGTGGTGGACGGTGACGGTGGCGCCGTCGAGGGTGCAGGCGTTGTGGGTGGTGGCGGGGTCGACGGAGAAGGTGACCGGGTTGCCGGAGTCGCCGCCGGTGGCGGTGACGTCGTAGGTGTCGCCGAAGGCGGGTGAGGCGGGCGGGGTCGAGGTGAAGGTGACCGACTGGGTGCCCCGGCCGACGTCGAAGGTCCGCGTGACCGGCGGAGCGGCGGTGTAGTCGTCGTCACCGGCCTGGGTGGCGGTGATCGTGCAGGAGCCGGCGTGGTCGAAGGACAGCCTCGCTCCGTCCTTGCGCAGCGAGCAGGCGGGGCGCTCGGCCGACGTCTGCAGCGTGACGGTCACGGGGTTCTTCGAGCCGCCCCCGGAGAGCTGGAGGTCGAACGTCGGGTTGCCGACGGACGGGCCCTTCGGCACGGAGAAGTCGACGCTCTGTGCCTCGCGCGGCACCTCGATCACCTGCTGCACGGGCTTGGCGCGGGCGACCGCGCTCCGGCTGCTCGACTCGGTCGCGTTGATCACGCAGGTGCCGGCGTGCCGGAACGTCACGGTGGTGTCCGCGAGGGTGCACGCGTGGTTGGTCGTGGACGAGTCGATCGAGAAGGTGATCGTCTTCCCGGAGCCGCCCGACGCCTTGAGCTCGTAGGTGTCGCCGAACGACGGGTGGGGCGGTGGGGTGGAGGAGAACGTGATCGGGTGGTCCGTCGGATCCGAGGTCGGGCTGGACGACGGCGTACCGGTCGGCTCGGACGTGGATCCGGTGGTGGGTCCGTCGGTCGGCCCGCTGTCGGGCGCCGTTGCGGTGTCGGAGGCCGCGGGCCCGTTCGGGGCGGTCGACGTGCCGGCGGCCGGCGACGTCGGGACGACCGACAGCGAGGCGTGGGTGCCCGGCGAGGCGGTCCCGTGCCGGCCCGGGTGGGTGCCTCCGGGGCCGGACCGCCCGGGGTTCGCCGGTCCGCTGACGCTCTGGAGCGGGTGGTCGAGGCCACCGGCGGTGTCGGACGCGGGGCTCGCGAGCATGGCGTGGGCGCCGACGTAGACCGCCACGGACGCGACCGCGGTGAGCATCACGCCACCGACCGCGGTGAGCGCGGTGTGACCGCCGAGGAACGACCGGGTGGCCGACCAGGCGGCCGAGAGGCCGGCACCGGCGCCGGCGGCCCCGCCGGACGAGAGGTACGCCGCGCCCGCGGTGCCGAGCAGGAGCGGGGCGAGGATCGCGGCCAGGCCGGAGTTGACCTCGGTGAGCTCGAGGTAGACCGCCGCGCAGCCGCGGCAGCTCTCGAGGTGGTCCTCGACGCGGGTCGCGTCGCGCCGCGACAGGCCGCCCCGGACGTAGGCGCCGAGGTGGTCGCGGGTCCAGCCGCAGTCGACGTCGTCGGGATCGGCGGCGTGCTGGCTGAGGAACGCCTGGCGGAGGCCCTCACGGGCCCGGTAGGCCAGGGCGGAGACGGAGTTGGCGCTCATGCCGAGCAGCGGAGCGATGTCGGCGGGCTTCTGCTGCTCGACCTCGGTGTGCCACAGCACCATCTGCCACCGCTCGGGCAGCGAGGCGAACGCGCGGGCGGCGGCGGCGTTGTCGAACCCCTCGACGGCGGTGTCCTGGAACGGGAGGCCGGGGTCGAACGGCGTCAGGTCGTCGACCGGACGCAACCGCGCGCCGGACCGGATCCGGTCGACGTGGAGCCGTCGTACGGCGGTCAGCAGGTAGGCGCGGAAGGCCAGGTCGGGGCCTCCGCCGCGCTGCAGCACCAGGAGCACCTTGGTGAACGCGTCGGAGACCAGGTCGTCGGCGTCGGAGGGACCCGCGATCTGGCGTGCCAGGCGTCGCGCAGCGTCCACATGCCGGGCGAACAGCTCGCCGTAGGCGTCGACGTCGCCGCCCCGGACGGCCGCGATCAGCTCGGCGTCGCCGGGGCCGTCAAGGCGCGACAGCGAGACACTCACACATACTCCAACGCTCCGGACAGGATCCTGTGACGCCAGTATGGTGTCCCGCACCATAAATTGCTGCCAAACCCGCATCATGATCGGCCCCCGAGTCCGTCTCATCGTCGGAGAGCGCTGCACGGATGTAGGAGGGAGGCGTCATGGGGTTCTGGGCATTTCGGGACAAAGTTGCGCCCGGGCCTCCCTCCACGTCCGGCACCGCTCTGTCGGAGTCGGTCCGGGAGGGACTGCCCGTGTCCTACGAGGCGGTCGGCGAGGCTCTCGCCGCCCCTCGGAGCGCGACCGACGCCTGCGAGGTCGTCGGGCGCCTGCTCGGCAGCCAGGGAGTCTCCCTCGAGGAGACGCTGGCCGACCTGCGTACGACGTACGCGCTCGTGCTGGGCACCGAGCCTGCGTTCACCGACGCCTGCGCCGTCGCGCTGGGCTGGAGCGAGGCGACCCTCGCCTACCTGCACCAGCTGTCGTGCGCCGACCCGCTGACCGGTCTGGCCAGCATGGCTCACCTGCGGGGTCGGCTCACCGAGGTCTACCGCGGCGTGCCCGCCGGGTCGAAGGCCGGGTCGCCGCGCGAGCGCTACGCACTCGTCGTGCTCGAGGCTCCCGCGCCACGCCTGACCGGGCTCGCCGACGAGGTCTTCGGCGTCGATCTGCGGATGTCGCGCATCGGGGAGGCCGCCCGCTCGGTCTTCGCCGGCGGCGAGACCATCTGCCGGATCGGCCCGCGCCGGATCGTGGTGCTGGCCTCCCGCGACGAGACGCTCGGCCGCCGTACGAGCCTCCTGCGCAGCCTCACCGGACCGGGCGACTCCGACGGCAGCGTCCGGATCTGGACCGAGAGCCTGCCCTCCACGGGCGACACCGTGGCGAGCCTGCTCGACGAGCTCTCCCGCGACCAGGTCTCCTGACCCGCTCTGTCCGCGGCCGGTCCTAGGCTGGCCCCATGTGTGGGCGCTACGCATCGAGCCGCAAGCCCGAGGACCTCGTCGAGGAGTTCGAGATCCGCACGAGCAAGGTCGACGAGGCGCTCGCAGCCGACTACAACGTCGCGCCGACCAAGCCCGTGTACGCCGTCCTGGAGCGGTCGCCGTCCTCGCGCGACGACCCCGCCCCCGAGCCACCCGAGCGGCAGCTGCGGGTGCTGACGTGGGGGCTCGTGCCCTCGTGGGCCAAGGACCCCTCGATCGGCAACCGGATGATCAACGCCCGGATGGAGACGGTGGCCGAGAAGCCGGCCTACAAGCGCGCCTTCGCGTCGCGCCGCTGCCTGCTGCCGGCCGACGGCTACTTCGAGTGGTACCCCACCCAGCAGACCGGCCGGTCGGGCAAGCCGCTCAAGCAGCCGTTCTTCATCCACCCCACCGACGGCGGCGTGCTGGCGATGGCGGGTCTCTACGAGATCTGGCGCGACCCCGACCGCGCCGACGACGACCCCGACCGCTTCCGCTGGACCTGCACCGTGCTGACCACCCAGGCGGAGGACTCCGTCGGCCACATCCACGACCGGATGCCGCTGATGGTCGAGCGTGACCGGTGGGGCGCCTGGCTCGACCCCGGGGTCTCGGCGCGCGACGACCTGCTCTCCCTGCTGGTGCCCGCCGCGCCCGGGCGTCTCGAGGCGTTCCCGGTCTCCACCGACGTCAACAACGTCCGCAACAACGGGCCGGCGCTCGTCGAGCCGATCCCGGCCGACGAGGCGCTCGCGTGAGCGCGCGATGACACCGACGCTGCCGGTCGAGACGCCGTACGGCGAGGGGCGGCTGGTCGTGCACGCCGCGCGTGCACCGAGCGCGACCCTGGTCCTGAGCCACGGCGCCGGCAACGGCATCGAGGCACGCGACCTCGCCGCGCTGGCCGAGGCGCTCCCGGGCCAGGGGTTCAGCGTCGCGCTCTTCGAGCAGCCGTGGCGCGTCGCGGGCCGCAGGATCGCGACGGCACCACCCACGCTCGACGTCGGCCTGCGCGCGGCCGTCGAGCGGCTCGCCCCGCGCTCGCCGTTCGTGGTCGGAGGCCGCTCGGCCGGGGCCCGCTCCGCGGCCCGCTGCGCCCTGGGTCTGGGTGCCGCGGGCTGCCTCGCGCTCGCCTTCCCGCTGCACCCCCCGGGGCGGCCGGAGAGGTCCCGGGTCGACGAGCTCACCGGGGCCGGCGTCCCCACGCTCGTGATCCAGGGTGAGCGCGACCCGATGGGCAGGCCCGAGGAGTTCCCCGAGGGTGTCGACCTGGCCATCGTCCCGGCCGCCGACCACGGGCTCAAGGTGCCCCGGTCGGGGCCGCTCGACCAGGCCGGGGCCCTCGACCTCGTCGTGGAGTCCACGCTGGAGTGGCTGGTGCGTGAGGTGACCGGGAATCCCTGACGCACCGGTCGCGTTGAGACCGACGTGCTTGCGCTGACGGACCGTACCCGCCCACCGGTATCGTGGGGGGCGATGACAGACCATCCGGATCTCTCCGACCTCTCCGCCGACGAGACGTCACCCGATGCCGAGGTCGACGTCGCCACCGAGACCGACGTCGAGCGCGCCGCCAGGTTCGAGCGCGACGCGCTGCCGTTCCTCGACCAGCTCTACGGCGCCGCGATGCGGATGACCCGCAACCCGAGTGACGCGGAGGACCTGGTCCAGGAGACGTTCGCCAAGGCCTACGCCTCGTTCCACCAGTTCCGCCCCGGCACCAACCTCAAGGCGTGGCTCTACCGGATCCTGACCAACACCTTCATCAACAACTACCGCAAGAAGCAGCGGCAGCCGCAGCAGTCGATGTCGGAGGACGTCGAGGACTGGCAGCTCGCGCGCGCCGAGTCGCACACCTCCACCGGGCTGAAGTCCGCCGAGAGCGAGGCGCTCGAGCATCTGCCGGACTCGCAGGTCAAGGACGCCCTGCAGCGCCTCCCCGAGGAGTTCCGCCTGGCGGTCTACCTGGCCGACGTGGAGGGTTTCGCCTACAAGGAGATCGCGGAGATCATGGGTACGCCGATCGGCACGGTCATGTCCCGGCTCCACCGCGGACGACGCCAGCTGCGCGACATGCTCTCGGACTACGTCCGCACCGATGACCTGCTGCCCGTCGGGCAGGACACCGCCGGAGGAGGGACCGAGTCATGAGCCACGACGAGTCCTGCGCCGACTTCCTCGAGCGCATCGTCTGTCTCCTCGACAACGAGCTCGACGCCTCCGACGTCGACTCCGTCCGCGCCCATCTCGACGAGTGCGCGCCGTGCCTGCACAGCTACGACCTGCAACGGACGGTGAAGGCCCTGGTGGCGCGCTCGTGCATCGAGCACGCCCCCGACTCGCTGCGGCAGCGGGTGCGGATCCAGATCCAGGAGATCCAGGTCCGCTACAGCGACAGCTGACCCGAGCTCCTGGACAGCAACGAGCCCCCGACCGGATGACTCGGTGCGGGGGCTTCGTCATGCTGGTCACGCGCTCGCGGCAAGCCTCACGCGTTGGGGCGCTTGCCGTGGTTGGCGGCCTTCTTCTTGCGGCCGCGGCGCTTGCGTCCGGTCTTGCCCATGGTGTCCTCCTGTGGTCGGCGCCCCGGAGGGCGAGGGCCATCCTCTCAGCACCGCCCCCGGCCGACCAAACCGCGGCGGGGAGACTCGATGTCACATGCGGTGCGTCACGGCAATTCGCCATGAGAGTGCTGCTCCACCTGTGACGAAACCGTGACCCCGACCCGCCCGTCACGGCGGTCAGAGGCGGCCCAGGAAGCGCTCGGCGTCGACGACCACGCGGGTGATCTCGCCGGTGCCGACCACCCGCCCGCCGTCGGCCTCGCGGGCGAGCACGCTGAACCGGTGGAGGCGCCCGTCGCGATGGACCGGCGTGGCGGTCACCTCCAGCACGGTCCCGACGAGGCTGGCGCGCGACGTGCTCGAGCTCCGCGCGGGTGCCGACCGAGGTCTCGCCCTCCTCCAGGGCCGGCTCGACCGCGGCGCAGGTGGCGGCCTCGCACCAGGCGAGGAGGTACGGCGTACCGAGGACCGGCAGGCTGCCCGACCCGACGGCCGCGGCCGTCTCGGCGTCACCCACGGTGAAGGTGAGCGTGGCCGTGACCGGCTCGCTCACGACGGCCCCAGCTCGAGGACGTAGGTGATCAGGTCGATGCCCTCGGCCGGCGCCCAGTCGCGCTCGGGCAGCCTGACGAAGCCGGCTCGCTCGTAGATGCGGTGGGCCGAGCGCATCCGCGGCAACGTCGACATCACGACCCGCGACGCGCCCTCGCGCCGGAAGTGCTCCACGACCAGGTGGAGCAGCGCCGCTCCGACCCCGACCCCTCGGGCCGCCGGCGCCACGGCCAGCATCCGGAACTCGCCCTCGCCCTCGCGCGCGACCTCGCGCCACGGTGAGCCGGGCGGGCAGACCGTGACGGTGCCGAGGATCTCCTCGGAGTCGTCGGGTGTGGCCACCCACAGCTCGGCCTCCCGGTCGCGCGTGGCGGCGTCGCGGAGGTGATGGACGTAGTCGTCGGTGTCGTCGCCCTCGAACTCGGCGTACGCCGCGACCGTGACCTCGCCGATCGCCTCGAGGTCGTCGGGCCGGGCGCGTCTGGTCCGCATCGCAGGCCGGCTCAGATGCCGAACGTGTTCCGCGGGTAGGCGGCGTCCACGTCGGTGATCACGTTGACGAGGTACGGCGCGCCGGAGGCGAAGGCGCGGTCGAGGGCCGGCCCGATCTCCCGCGGGTCGGTCACCCGCTCCCCGGCCCCACCGAGCGCCTTGACCACCTCGTCGTAGCGCGTCTGCTGCGCCAGGTCGGCCGCGACGTCGTAGCCGTAGATCATCTGCATCGGCCCCTTCTCCAGCCCCCACGCGGAGTTGTTGCCCATCACCATCACCACCGGCAGGTCGTGGCGCACCAGCGTGTCGACGTCCATCAGCGAGAAGCCCGCGGCGCCGTCGCCGAGCAGCAGCGCGACCTGCGCCGACGGGCGCGCGAGCCGGGCGGCGATGGCCGAGCCGAGGCCGGCGCCGAGGCAGCCGTAGGGGCCGGGGTCGAGCCAGCCGCCCGGTCGCTGCGGCTCGACGAACTTCCCGGCGAAGCTGACGAAGTCACCGCCGTCGCCGATCACGACCGCGTCGTCGGCCAGGCGCGGCAGGAGCTCGCCGTAGATCCGGGCGGGATGGATCGGGTCGGCCTCCGCCGAGAGCAGCGCCGTGTCACGGGCCGCCGCCTCTGCGACGGTCGCCTGCAGGTCCTCGACCCACGCCTTCCACGACCGGCGGTCGAGGCGGTCGAGCGCGGCCGTCAGCCCGGTCAGGGCCGAGGTGAGGTGCCCGGACACGGAGTCGGCGAGCGTCGCGTGGGTCGACACCTGGCCGGGGGAGTCGGCGATGTGAACGACGCGGGCGGGGTCGGCGCCGTCCTTGCCGCCGAACACGCCGTAGCCGAGCCGGAAGTCGAGCGGGGTGCCGACGACCACGACGAGGTCGGCGGTGTTGAGCGCCTTCCCGCGCGCCTTGGTGACCAGCAGCGGGTGACCACCGGGGACGACCCCGCGGCCCATCCCGTTGGTGATGGCGGGCAGGCCGGCGGACTCGACCAGCTCGAGTGCCTCGAGCTCGGCGCCGTCGGCCCACACGTCGGTGCCGAGGATCAGGACCGGCCGCTCGGCGTCGGCGAGCAGGCGGGCGATGCGGTCGAGGGCGTCGGTGTCGGGATCGACGCCCCGCGGCGCCGACGCCGCGGGCACGGTGGCGGTCGCGGTGTTGAAGAACTCGTCCATCGGGATGTCGACGAAGACCGGTCCGCGGTGCGACGAGCGCGCCAGCCGGAACGCGTCGTCGAAGCCGTCGGCCACCGCGGCGGCGGTCGGGATGGTGCGGGCGTCCTTGGTGACCGAGGCGACGATCGGGGGCTGGTCGAGCTCCTGCAGGCTGCCGCTGCCCCAGCGGTTCTGCGGCGCCCGACCGCCGACCACCACCATCGGGGAGCCCGCGAACTGCGCCTGCGCGATCGCGCTGATCCCGTTGGTGACGCCGGGGCCGGCGGTCAGCACCGCGAGACCCGGGCACCCGCGTCAGCTTCCCGGTCGCCTCGGCCGCGAAGGCGGCCGTCTGCTCGTGTCGGACGTCGAGGATCCGCATCGGCGGGTCGGCCTTGACCGCGCCGTCGTACATCGGGAAGACGTGCGCACCCGAGAGCGTGAACATCGTCTCGACGCCGTGGGCGCGGGCGACGGTGACGGCGAGCTCGCCGGCGTGGCCGGTGACCTGGTTCATGCGGGCAGGTTACCGACCGGTCACCGGGCAGCGGCTCCGAGGTAGGCGGCGTTGGTGGTCCGCAGCGCGTCCATGATGGTCAGCAGCAGGTCGGAGCGTACGTCGATCGGCTCGGGCGCGAGGGCCACCTGGAGGTGGAGCGCGCGCAGGAAGGCCTCGGGGTTGGCGGTGGTCAGGGAGGGGTCGCGGCCGGCGGGGGTGCGGGCGGTCGCCGCCGCCGCGAGCCGCGCGAGCCAGGGGTCGATGATCCGCAGCGGCACCAGCCGGCGCCGCAGCACGCTCATCGTGGCCCGGGCCAGCCGGTCCGGCTCGCCGCTGGTGAACGGGGCCGTGGTCTCCTCGACGACCCGGTCGGCGATCACGTCGAGGACGACGGTGAGCTCGTTCAGACCCAGGTGGGGCGACTCGGCCAGCACGGCGAGCGCGTCGGCCCCGTGGGCGACCGCGTGGGCCCAGCCCCGCCCGGGCACGAACCCACGCATGTCGCGCTCGCGCACCAGCCAGCCGCTGACCCGGTCGCCCCACTCCAGGATCTTGCCCGGCGGCAGCAGGCGACTCGGCGTTGTCGCGGGCGAGGCACTCGGCCAGCACGAGCGCGGAGAAGCTGCGACGGAACACCGAGTCGGTACCGGACTCACCGAGCCCGCGGACGAGCCCCGCGGTCATGCCGTCGCCGAGCCCCGCGAGCAGGTCGTCGTAGACCCCCTCGCTGACCCAGGTGGCCAGGATCGGATAGGCGATCTCGTCGCGCTCGACCGGGTCGATCGACCCGAGCATGGTGGTGAGCTCGGCCGTGAGGTCGGGCAGCGAGCGGTCCGTCGGGACGGCTCATCTCGTCGGACCGGACCCGGTTCCAGTACGCCGTCGACATGGCGCCCATCCTGCCAGCCGGTTCGAGCCGTCACCCAGGCACCCGGCGTCGGGGCGAGGTCGCCCTAGGCTGAGGCGGTGCCGTCGCTGCTGGAGCTGGTCCGGAGCCATACCGACCTCGACGAGGCCGACGTCGGCGTGCTCCAGCTGCTCACCGCCGACTGGCAGATCATCGCCGACCTGTCGTTCGCCGACCTGGTCCTGTGGCTGCCCGACCGGGGTGGCGACGGCTTCTGGGCGGCCGCGCAGATGCGCCCCACGACCGGCCCGACGGCGTACGTCGACGACGTGGTCGGCAGCTTCATGCCGACCGGCCGCCGACCGCTGCTCGACCGCGCCTACACCGACGCGCGGCTGGTGCGCGAGGGCGACCCGGAGTGGCGCGACGACGTGCCCGTCCGGGTCGAGACGATCCCGGTCCCGCGGTCGGGCCGCGTGATCGCCGTGATCGCCCGCAACACCAACCTGCTCGGCGTCCGGACGCCGAGCAGGCTGGAGCTGTCCTACCTCCAGAGCGCCGCCGAGCTGACCGCGATGATCGCGACGGGCGACTTCCCCGACCCGGGCCAGCGTGGTGACCACGCCGACTCGCCTCGGGTCGGCGACGGCTTCGTCCGGGTCGACGCGGACGGACGGGTGACCTACGCCAGCCCCAACGCGCTCTCCGTCTATCGCCGCCTCGGCCTCTCCGGCGACCTCGACGGGCACGTGCTCGCCGACCTCACCCGCTCGCTGGTGCCCCCGCGGCGCCGGCCCGACGAGGAGACCCTGAGCGCGGTGCTCGGCGGGCGGGTGCACCGCGACACCGAGGTCGGCGACGACCGGGTCTCGCTGATCGTGCGGTCGATCCCGCTGCGCGCGAAGGGCGCCCACATCGGTGCGCTGGTGCTCGTCCGCGACGTCACCGACCTGCGGCGCCGCGACCGCGAGCTGGTCACCAAGGACGCCACGATCCGGGAGATCCACCACCGGGTGAAGAACAACCTGCAGACGGTCGCCGCCCTCCTGCGCCTCCAGGCGCGGCGGATCGACGCACCCGAGGCGAAGCTCGCGCTGGAGGAGGCCGTCCGCCGGGTGGGCACGATCGCGATCGTGCACGAGACGCTGAGCCAGGAGGTGCTCGACGAGGTCGGCTTCGACGAGATCGCCGACCGGCTCGGGGTGATGGTCACCGAGGTCGGCGCGCGCGCCGACCGGCTCGTCGTACGCCGGGAGGGGTCGTTCGGGCTGCTGCCCAACGAGACCGCCACCGCGCTGGCGATGGTCCTCACCGAGCTGCTGCAGAACGCCGTGGAGCACGGCTACCCGGAGGAGTCCGGCACGGAGGGGTCGATCCTCGTCGAGCCCGAGCGGATCGCGGGCCGGCTGCGCGTCACCGTCGACGACGACGGGGTCGGTCTCCCCGAGGGCTTCGACCTCGACACCTCGGTGAACCTGGGGCTCTCGATCGTGCGGACCCTGGTGGAGTCGGAGCTCGGGGGGCTGCTGGAGCTGCGGCCGCGTACGGACCGGGGCGCGCGCGCCGTGGTCGACGTACCTCTGGAGTGAGCGGGCCGGTCAGGCGGAGCGGACGCGGGATCGCGAGCTGCGGCGCTTGAGAGCGCGGCGCTCGTCCTCGCTCAGCCCACCCCAGACGCCGTGGTCCTGGCCCGCCTCGAGCGCCCAGGCGAGGCACTGCTCGCGCACGTCGCAGCGACGGCACACCTGCTTGGCCTCCTCGATCTGGAGGATGGCCGGTCCGGTGTTGCCGATGGGGAAGAACAGCTCAGGGTCCTCGTCGAGGCAGGCCGAACGGTCACGCCAATCCATGGCTTTCGCAGAACTCACTTTCGGGAGGGGGGACGAGCATCAGGGCGCGCGGATGTGAACGGTTTCACGAGCGCGCCCTCCACAGTGGCAAGGAATCAGTGTCGAGACAACCCCTTGGCCGGGTCCTTTTTTGTCAGGGCCGTCACGTATGGCCGCCCCGGGCCGCGCACCCGTCCCACCGCTCCCAGCGGCCCCGACCCCGCCGTAGGCTGTCGGGATGCGTGACGACCAGGGCTCCGCACCGCCCGCCCCGCTCGTCGTCGCGGCCGGGCTGGTGGTCGTGGAGGGCGTCCTGCTGCTCGGGTACGGCGTCCTGGAGGCGGCCCACATCGAGGCGGCCCGGGCCGCGATGGGCGCCACGACCGCCGCCTTCTTCGTGCTGCTCGCCGGCTTCCTGATCGCGTGCGGCTGGCTCGTGGTGCGCGGCCGGGCCTGGCCCCGCAGTCCGATCGTGGTGGCGCAGGTGATGTTCCTCGGCCTGGCCTGGAGCTTCCGCGGCGGTGCGACGACCTGGGTCGCGATCGGCCTCGCCCTGATCGCGGGCGTCGTCCTCGTCGGGCTCCTGCACCCCGCGAGCATCGACGCCCTCACCGACCCCGACCCCGACGACGGGCGCTAGGTCACACGGTCTCCTGCAGCGACGCGCGGAGCTGGTCGAGGGTGCGGGTGAGCAACCGTGAGACGTGCATCTGGCTGACGCCGATCTCCGCGGCGATCTCCGACTGGGTCTTGTTGCGGAAGAAGCGCAGGAGCAGGATCCGCTTCTCTCGGGCCGGGAGCGCCTCGAGCAGGGGCTTGATCGACTCCCGGATCTCGACGTGCTCGAGCTCGGCGTCGTCGAGCCCCAACATGTCGAGCATGGAGACGCCGCCCTCGTCGCCGGCGTCGTCGGCGGCGTCGAGGCTCAGCGTCGAGTAGGCGTTGCTCGACTCGATCCCCTCGATGATCTCCTCGACCGAGCAGCCGATCGCGGCGGCCAGCTCGCGGGGCGTGGGGGAGCGGCCCAGCTCCTGGGTCAGCTCGGCGGTGGTGGTGCCGATCTGCATCCGCAGCTCCTGCAGACGTCTCGGCACGCGGATCGCCCAGCCCTTGTCGCGGAAGTAGCGCTTGATCTCGCCGATGATCGTGGGCGTCGCGTACGTCGAGAACTCCACGCCGCGATCGAGGTCGAACCGGTCGATCGCCTTGATCAGCCCGATCGTGCCCACCTGGACGAGGTCCTCGAGCGGCTCCCCGCGGTTGCGGAAGCGACGCGCGCAGTGCTCGACGAGCGGCAGGTGCAGCCGGACCAGTCCGTCGCGGGCGTCGAGCCGCTCCGAGTCCGACGCGTCGGTGTCGCGGTGGACGCCGTACAGCTCCTGATGACGAAGCCGTAGCTCCTCGGCCCGCTCCTCCGACCCGCGGGGTCGTGAGTCCCCGGACGTGTCGCGGTCATCTCAGCCGCCGGCCCCCGGCTGGCCGCCCGCGACCGGCACGCTCGACTCGGTGGTGAAGGTGACCTCGAAGTGCGTCTCGTCGCCGCCTGCGCCGGCCTCGCTGGTCAGGGTGCTGAGCACCTGCCAGGCGAAGCTGTCGGGGTCGGCGGTCCGCGGACCCTCGGTCGGGACGCCCACCGAGATCGTCAGCGTGCCGGGGGTGAGCCGGAAGTCGGCCACCAGATCGGCACCCGGCACCGCCTCGGGGAGGACGAGCGCGCAGGCCTCACCGACGGCGATCCGCAGGTCCTCGATGTCGTCGACGGTGAAGTCGAGCCGGGCGGCCAGGCCGGCCGTCATGGTGCGCAGGACCGAGACGTAGGCGCCGTCGGCCGGTACCCGCAGGGAGACGTCGGCCTTCGCGGGTGCGGGGCTGTCCAGCGGGTCCATCGAGTGCCTTCCGATCGTGGTGGGGCGAGCCCACCACCCTAGAGGGGAGATGCGGCGAGGGCCCGCAGAGATCTGCGGGCCCTCGTCCTCTGCGTGGTCGGTGTCTCTCCTGTGGTTCGCGGAGGACGGTCACGAGCCCCGGCTCCGCCGTGTCTCGTGCTGACGACGAAGAAGTCCTGAGCTCCGCTCAGGCCTTCTTCGTCTCCCAGAAGATCTCCGCGATCTCGTCGATCTTGGCCAGCAGCTCGTCGGCCTTGCCGGCGTCCATCTCACCCTTGGTGCCGGTCGCGCCGGCCAGCTTGGTGGCCTCGTTGACCAGGGTGTGGAGCTGGGGGTACTTCTCGAAGTGCGGCGGCTTGAAGTAGTCGGTCCACAGCACCCACAGGTGGTGCTTGACCAGCTCGGAGCGCTGCTCCTTGATCAGCACCGCACGGGTACGGAAGTCGGGGTCGTCGTTGTCGGCCACCTTGGCGATGATCGCCTTGATCGACTCGGCCTCGATCCTGGCCTGGGCCGGGTCGTAGACGCCGCACGGCAGGTCGCAGTGCGCCGAGACGTCGACGGTGGGTGCGAACAGCTTGGCGAACATCGGGGTCCTCTCGTCAGTGGTGTCAGGGAAGGGCATCGCCTGGGACACTACTCCGCGTGACGGGGCCTTCCGGACCGGGTTCGTACCCCTCCCCGCGCCGCCCATTCGGGCTCGCGCGGGTGCGCGGGTCCTCGATGCTGCCGACGCTCCGACCGGGAGACCGCCTGCTCGTCCGCTACGGCGCGCCGGTGGCGGCCGGGCGGCTCGTGCTGGCGCGCTTCGCCGACGGCACGCTGTCGGTGAAGCGGGCCGCGGCGGCGCGGGAGACGCGCACGGCCGAGGCCGGCTGGTGGCTGCTCAGCGACAACCCGAGCGAGGGCGTGGACTCCCGCCACCGTGGGGTGGTGGCCGAGACCGACGTCGTCGCGGTCGTCCTCGCCCGCGTCTGGCCCCGGCCCAGGCCTCGCCTGTGACCGAGGCCGCTGTCCACGGAGCGCGGGACCTGCCGGACCGTCGTACCGGCTGTGCCACAGTGACGTCGTGGCTGCCTCCGAATCCGGCGGCGGGGGGCACCCGTTCGCCGGCGATCCCGTCTTCGACCTCCACGTCGGCGGCAAGATGGAGATCCGTTCGACGGTCGAGCTGACCGATCGGGCGGGCCTGTCGCTGGCCTACACGCCCGGCGTCGCGCGGGTCTGCGAGGCCATCGCCGCCGACCCGGGGATGACCCAGTACTACACCTGGGTCCCGCACACGGTCGCGGTCGTCACCGACGGCACCGCGGTGCTGGGGCTCGGTGACATCGGGCCGGCCGCCGCGATGCCGGTGATGGAGGGCAAGGCGGTGCTGTTCAAGCAGTTCGGTGGCGTCGACGCCGTCCCGATCTGCCTGGCCACGACCGACGTGGAGGAGATCATCGCCACCGTCGCGCGGCTCGCGCCGAGCTTCGGGGGCATCAACCTCGAGGACATCTCGGCGCCGCGCTGCTTCGAGATCGAGGACCGGCTCAAGGCGATGCTCGACATCCCGGTCTTCCACGACGACCAGCACGGCACCGCGGTCGTCGCGCTCGCCGCTCTCCAGAACGCGCTCCTCCTCACCGGGCGTACGCCGAGCACCGCGCGCGTGGTGATCTCCGGGGCCGGTGCGGCGGGCGTCGCCGTCGCGCGGATCCTGCTCGAGGCCGGCGTCGGCGACATCGCGGTCGTCGACCGCCAGGGCGTGCTGAACTCACGGCGTACGCGACCTGACCCCCGTCAAGAAGGCCCTCGCCGTCGACACCGGGGACCGGCACGACCGGCACGGTTCGCTCGCCGACGTGATGGCGGGGGCCGACGTCTACATCGGCGTCTCCGGCGGCACCGTGCCGGAGGAGGTCGTCGCCACCATGGCGGCCGACGCGATCATCTTCGGGCTCGCCAACCCGACGCCGGAGGTGCTGCCCGAGGTGGCCCACCGCCACGCGCGGGTCGTGGCGACCGGACGCTCGGACTATCCCAACCAGATCAACAACGTGCTCGCCTTCCCCGGCATCTTCCGTGGCGCCTTCGAGGTGCACGCGACCGCGATCACGGAGGGCATGAAGCTGGCCGCTGCCGGCGCGCTCGCCGGCCTGGTCGGTGACGACCTGGCCGAGGACCTGATCATCCCGTCGCCGTTCGACCCCCGTGTCGGACCGGCGGTGACCGCGGCCGTCGCGGCCGCGGCCCGCGCCGACGGAGTGGCCCGCCGGTGAACGGCGCCGCTGCGATCGGGCACCGGAACGCGAGTCTCGACACGCCGTCGCGACCGCGCAGGCTCGGTCGCGGGCTTGCTCGACCTCCCGACCCACGCCCCGCACTCCTCCGTCGTGCGCGGCTAGGGTCCTGACATGTTCGCCGTCTACGCCGAGTCCTTCTCCACCGACGACCCGCTGTCCGGCCTGGTGGTGGGGGAGCGGCCCGACCCGCAGGTCCCCGATGACTGGACCACGGTCGAGGTCAGGGCCTCGGCGCTGAACCACCACGACCTCTGGTCGCTGCGCGGCGTCGGGCTGCGCCAGGAGGCGCTGCCGATGATCCTCGGCTGTGACGCCGCGGGCATCGACGCGGACGGCAACGAGGTGCTCGTCCACGCCGTGATCGGGGACCCGGCCTGGCGGGGAGACGAGACCGAGGACCCGCGTCGGTCCCTGCTGTCCGAGCGCTACCAGGGCACCCTGGCCGACCGGGTCGCGGTGCCGCGCGCGAACGTCGTACCGAAGCCGGCGTCGCTGAGCTTCGAGGAGGCGGCCTGCCTGCCCACCGCGTGGCTCACGGCCTACCGCATGCTGTTCGTCCAGGGCGGCCTGCGGCCCGGTCAGACGGTCCTCGTGCAAGGGGCCGGCGGGGGCGTGGCGACCGCGTTGATCACGCTGGCGCGCGCCGGCGGCCTGCAGGTGCTGGCCACGAGCCGCGACGAGGGCAAGCGGGCCCGGGCGCTCGAGATCGGCGCGCACCACGTGTTCGAGACCGGGGCGCGTCTGCCCGAGCGGGTCGATGCGGTGATGGAGACCGTGGGCGCCGCGACCTGGACCCACTCCCTGCGGTCGCTGCGTCCGGGCGGCACGGTCGTGATCAGCGGCGCGACCAGCGGACCCAACCCCGACCTGACCGAGCTCAACCGGATCTTCTTCCTCCAGCTGCGCGTCATCGGCTCGACGATGGGCACTCGTGCCGAGCTCGCCCAGCTGGTGAGCTTCCTCGACGCCACCGGCACGAAGCCGCTCATCGACCGGGTGCTGCCGATGACCGAGGCCCGTGAGGGGTTCGCGGCGATGGAGAGCGGCGACGTCTTCGGGAAGGTGGTGTTCACACGCTGATGGCCACCCACCTGGTGACCGGGGCCGGCTCCGGGATCGGCGCCGTCCTGGCCGACCGGCTGCTCGAGCGGGGCGACGACCTCTTCCTCGTGGCGCGCTCGCCCGAGCGCGCCCACGACCTCCGGTCCGACGTCCCCGGGGCGACCGTGCTCGTGGCCGACCTGGCGGACGCGGCCGAGGTGACGGACCTGGCGTCCGAGCTGCCCGACCGGCTCGACTCGGTGGTCCACGCGGCCGGGGTGGTCGACCTCGGTCCGGTCGCCGACCTGCCGACCGAGGCATGGCAGGAGCAGCTGGCGGTCAACGTGGTCGCCCCCGCCGTGCTCACGCGGCTGACGCTCCCGGCCCTGCGGGCCGCCCGGGGCACCGTGGTGTTCGTGAACTCCGGCGCCGGCCTCTCCGCGAGCCCGCACTGGTCGGCGTACGCCGCCTCGAAGCACGCCCTGAAGGCCCTCGCCGACGCGCTGCGGGGCGAGGAGCAGGCGCACGGCGTCCGCGTCACCACCGTCTATCCCGGACGCACGGCCACTCCCATGCAGCAGCGGGTGCACGAGCAGGAGGGCAGGGACTACGACGCGGACGCCTGGATCGACCCGGCGACCGTGGCCGCCGCGATCCTCCACGTCCTCGACCTCGGCCCCGACGCCACGATCAGCGACCTCACCCTCCGCCCGCGCTGACCAGGCGCGTGTCGAGCCGCCACGTGTGCCGGGTCGGCGTTGTACGGCGTGAACTTCGGCCGGGTCGGCGTCGTACGGCGTGAACTCTGGGCCGGGTCGGCTCAGGAGCGCTCGACGACGAAGATCCGGAGGCGGCGGCCGGTGATGCGTTGCTGGTACTTCAGGTAGCCGCCGTACACCTGGGCCGAGCCGGCCAGCACGCGCGCCCTCTCGTCCTCGGTGGCGGCCCGGGCCGAGGCTTCGATCGTGCGCCGGCGGTAGGTGACGGTGGCGTGCGGGTCGGCCTCGAGGTTGAGCACCCAGGCCGGGGTCGACGGCTGGCCGAAGTTCGTGCCCAGCAGGGCGACGGTGTCGTCGATCGGGACCGCGATCAGGTGCGAGCGACGCGGGAGCCCGCTCTTGCGGCCGGTGGTCGTGACGTCGAGGACGGGCAGGCCGGCCAGCACCTCGGGCGCGCTGGTGTGCCCGTGTGACACCCGCCCGACCAGGTCGTCGAGGTGACGCAGCACCTTGGAGAACAGCCACGCGCCTGGTCGGGTCGACGCGAACCCTGGACCAGGCGCTGGAAGGCGTTGGGTCGGCGGACGTGGTAGCCCAGGTCGTCGGCGAGGCCCATGCCCGGGAACCTAACAGCCGGGCGATCAGTCCTCCGGGTCGTCCAGCCGCGCCAGCCAGGTCGCGAACCGCTCCACCGCGGTCTCGAACTCCGGATGGGTGTCGGTGAACTCCTGGAGTCGCTCACCGAGCCAGTCCAGGGTGACCTCCTCGTCACCCCGGCGCTGCTGGAGCTCCTCGATCCCGCGGTCTGTGAAGTACATGCCGGGTCAGTAGTGTTCGGCGACCCGGCGGTCCTCGGCGCCGGCGAACGCCGCCGCGAGCAGCGCCTTGGACTCCTCGGCGTGCCGCTTGGCGGTCCCGACCGACGGCGACGACAGGGCGGGTCGGGTGATCGGCTCCACGACCAGGTCGGGAGACAGCTCCGGCCACACGTTGAGCTGGTAGTGCGGCCACGGGCCCATGTTGTGCGGCTCGTCCTGCACCCAGCGCACGGCCCGCAGGTGGGGGTAGCGGGCCAGCTCGGCCCGGATGTCGTCGACCGGCCGCGGGTAGAGCTGCTCGATGCGGGCGATCGCGAAGCGCTCGCCGTCCTCGCGCTTGGTGCGCTCCACCATCAGGTCCCAGGTGATCCGCCCCGAGCAGAGGAGCAGCGTGTCGACCTTCTCGGGGTCGGCGTCGGCGTCGGCGACGAACGGGCGGAACGTGCCCTCGGTGAAGTCGGACGGCTGGGACGCCGCCTCCTTGCGCTTCAGCATCGACTTCGGGGTGAACACCACCATCGGTCGGTGCTCCTCGCCGAGTGAGTGCTGGCGCAGCAGGTGGAAGTACGACGCGGGCGTCGACGGCTGGGCGACGACGAACGCCTCGTCGGCGCACATGGTCAGCCAGCGCTCGATCCGCGCGGACGAGTGGTCGGGACCCTGTCCCTCGTAGCCGTGCGGCAGGAGGAGGACGACGCCCGACTGCTGGCGCCACTTGGTCTCGCCGGAGGTGATGAACTCGTCGATGACGGTCTGGGCGCCGTTCGCGAAGTCGCCGAACTGCGCCTCCCAGATCACCAGCGCATCGGGCCGGGCCACGGAGTAGCCGTACTCGAAGCCGAGGGCGGCGTACTCGGAGAGCAGCGAGTCGTAGACGTGGAACTTCGCCTGGTCGTCGCTCAGCGCGCTCAGCGGCGTCCACTCGTGGGCGTTGACCCGGTCGATGATCGTGGCGAAGCGCGAGACGAAGGTGCCGCGCCGGGAGTCCTGGCCGGCCAGGCGCACCGGCCGGCCGTCCATCAGCAGCGACCCGAGGGCGAGGATCTCGCCGGTGCCCCAGTCGATCGGCCCGTCGGAGATCGCGTTGGCCCGGCGCTGGAGCTGCGGCATCACCTTCGGGTGGACGGTGAAGCCGTCGGGCGGCGTGACGTAGGCGTCCGCGATCCGCTTCATCACCTCGGGCGTCACCGCGGTCTGCGCCGCACCCGGAGACTTCTCGGGGTAGTCGGGCACCGTCGTCCACTCCGACGGCTGCGAGTCGGCCTCGCGCACCTCGGTGAAGACCCGCTCCAGCTGCTGCTGGTAGTCCTTCAGGACCTGCTCGGCCTCACCGATGGTGATGTCGCCGCGACCGATCAGGGACTCGGTGTAGAGCTTGCGCACCGAGCGCTTCTGCTCGATCAGGTCGTACATCAACGGCTGGGTGTAGGACGGGTCGTCACCCTCGTTGTGGCCGCGCCGGCGGTAGCAGACGAGGTCGATGACGACGTCCTTGTTGAACGCCTGGCGGTACTCGAACGCCAGCCGGGCGACCCGGATGCACGCCTCGGGGTCGTCGCCGTTGACATGGAAGATCGGCGCCTGCACCATCCGTGCGACGTCGGTGCAGTAGAGCGAGGACCGCGACGAGCCGGGCGAGGTGGTGAAGCCGACCTGGTTGTTGACGACGACGTGGATGGTGCCGCCGGTGCGGTAGCCGCGCAGCTGCGACAGGTTGAGCGTCTCCGCCACGACTCCCTGGCCGGCGAAGGCCGCGTCGCCGTGCACGAGCAGCGGGAGCACGGGGTACTCGGCGCCTCGGTTCAGCACGTCCTGCTTGGCGCGGGCGATGCCCTCGAGCACCGGGTCGACGGCCTCGAGGTGCGACGGGTTCGCCGCCACCGAGACCTTGATCTTGTCGCCGAGCCCGGAGACGAACTCGCCCTCGGCGCCGAGGTGGTACTTCACGTCGCCGGAGCCCTGGACGGTGCGGGGGTCGATGTTGCCCTCGAACTCGCGGAAGATCTGGGAGTACTTCTTGCCCACGATGTTGGCGAGCACGTTGAGCCGGCCGCGGTGGGCCATCCCCATCGTGACCTCGTCGAGCCCGGTCTCGGCCGCGGCCTCGCAGATCTCGTCGATCAGCGGGATCGTGGTCTCGCCGCCCTCGAGGCTGAAGCGCTTCTGGCCGACGAACTTGGTCTGCAGGAAGGTCTCGAACGCCTCGGCCTGGTTGAGCTTGAGCAGGATCCGCAGCTGCTCCTGGCGCGGGGGCTTGGTGTGGGGCCGCTCGACGCGCTCCTGGATCCAGCGACGCTGGTCGGGATCCATGATGTGCATGTACTCGATGCCGGTGGTGCGGCAGTAGGAGTCGCGCAGGATGCCCAGGATGTTGCGCAGCTTCATGAACGGTCGACCCTCGCCGCCGAAGGAGCCGGCGGCGAACTCGCGGTCGAGGTCCCACATGGTGAGCCCGTGGGTCTCGATCTCGAGGTCGGGGTGGCTGCGCTGGCGGTACTCCAGCGGGTCGGTGTCGGCCATCAGGTGGCCCCGCACCCGGTAGGCGTGGATCAGCTCGAGGATCCGCGCCTGCTTGCTGATCTCGTCGTCGTGCGACCAGGCGATGTCGCTCCGCCAGCGGATCGGCTCGTAGGGGATCCGCAGTGCGCGGAAGATCTCGTCGTAGAACCCGTTCTCGCCGAGCAGGAGGGCATGGATCCGCTTGAGGAACTCACCCGACTGCGCGCCCTGGATGACCCGGTGGTCGTACGTCGAGGTCAGGGTCATCACCCGGCTGATCGCGTTGCGGGCGATCGTGTCGTCCGAGGCGCCCTGGTACTCCGGGGGGTACTCCATCGCGCCGACCCCGATGATGGCACCCTGGCCGCGCATCAGCCGGGGCACCGAGTGGTTGGTGCCGATGGTGCCGGGGTTGGTCAGCGAGATCGTGGTGCCCTGGAAGTCCTCCACGGTGAGCTTGGCGTCGCGCGCCTTGCGCACGATGTCCTCGTAGCCGGTCCAGAACGCGGCGAAGTCCATCGACTCGGCGCCCTTGATGTTGGGCACCAGGAGCTGGCGGGTCCCGTCCTTCTTCTGCATGTCGATCGCGAGCCCGAGGTTGATGTGGGCCGGCGTGATCTGGGTGGGCTTGCCGTCGATCACGTCGAAGCCGACGTTCATCTCGGGCATGGAGGTGAGGGCCTTGACCAGGGCGTAGCCGATCAGGTGGGTGAACGACACCTTGCCGCCACGAGCGCGCGAGAGGTGGTTGTTGATGACGATCCGGTTGTCCCAGAGCAGCTTGACCGGGACCGACCGCACCGAGGTGGCCGTGGGGACGCTCAGGGAGTCGTCCATGTTGGCGACGGTGCGGGCCGGGGCACCGCGGAGCACCGTGTAGGTCGGCTGGTCGCTCGCCGCGGCCGGCGGGGGCGTCTCCTTCTCCTTGGGCACCGGGCGCTCGGTGCCCTTCGCCGGCTCGGCCGCCTTGGTCTCGGGCCGGGGGCTCGCCTGCGGCGCCGGCTTGCTCTCGGCCTTCGCGACGGGGGCCTCTTCGACGGGGGCCTTCTCGACGGGGGCCTTCGCGACGGGGGCCCTCTCGACGGGAGCCTGCTGGACCGGTGGTGTGGAGGTCACCGGCTTGTCGGCCGGGGCCGGCACTGCCGTCGACCGCTCGGCCGGAGCGGCGCCGTTGGTGGGGCCGCTGCCGTTGCCGGAGCCGGACTTGGTGAAGTACGCCACCCAGGTCGGGTCCACGCTGCCCGGATCACGCGTGAACTGGTCGTACATCTCCTCGACGAGCCACTCGTTGGCTCCGAAGTCGGAGGAGGGGTCTGGCTGTGACGAGGTCGGATCGGACGGGCTGGTCTGCTGCTGCGGCACGGGTGCTTTCGCCTCTTCCGGAACGTGCGCGTGGATGTCGGGATCGGATTCCAGGCTAGTCCCCCACGCACGCAAATACCGAAGTACGGTGGCTCGCTGGTGCAAGGTGTACCCGATCGGTGTGACCGGTCGTGGTCGAGCCCGTCGACGGGCAGCCCGATGCACCCCCCCATCGGATCGGAAAGGAACGAGGCTTGCCTCTCCTCGAGCAGCACTCCAGTGGCATCCCCGACGCCGCGGACGGCCGCCCAGCGGCGCGCCCGCGCGTCGGTCGGACACGACGTACCGGGGCCGTCGCGCTGGCGGCGGCAGCCGCGCTCGTCGTCGGTGGCTGCGGCGGCAGCGACTCCTCGACGCCCTCGGCCGGCACCCCGTCGTCCAGCGGCGCAGCCCCGGCGGCGGCCACCGTGGTCACGATCGGCCACGTGGCCGGGACGGGCCGGCACCCGAGCCGTCAGCGGTTCCAGCGCCAGTCCGGCCGACTCCGGGCAGACGTGGGCAAGGCGGTCGACGCGTGGTTCGACGGCGGGTTCGTGGGGGTCGACTACCCCACCACCCACTTCCCCGACGCGTTCTCGACGTTCACCGCCCAGGCGAAGGCCGACGCCACGAAGCAGGCGGGCCTGATGACGACCGGGAAGCTCGGCGCCCACATCGACGGTGTCACCACCCTGAAGCGGACCGTCGCGCTCGACGTCCTCGCGCCGCGGGGCAGGGCGGCGGGCGTGACCGCGCGGTTCGTCCTGCGCTTCAAGACGACCGGCGACGTCGCCAAGCAGGTGACGGTGAGCGGACGGCTCTTCCTCACCCGGAGCGCAGGCGGAGCGTGGCGGATCTTCGGGTACGACGTGGCGAAGGGGAGCAAGTGATGAGGCGCCGGATCGCACGGACGACCAAGCTGGTGACGCTCGCCCTCGTGCTCGGCGTCGTCGCCCTGACCGTGCCGGACTCCGCGGTGAAGCCCACCGAGATGACCCTGGTCAGGGTCGACAACGCGCAGGCGACGGCCATCGGTCCCGACGTGATCTCCATCCTGGCCGTCGGCTCCGACGCCCGGCCCGGCCAGGACATGACCCACGCCCGGGGTGACGCCCTCCAGCTGGTGACGATCAACACCAAGACCCACGCGGCCAGCATCATCGGCGTGCCCCGCGACTCGTGGGTCGACATCCCCGGCCACGGCAACGACAAGATCAACTCCTCGCTCTACTTCGGCGGCCCCAAGCTGCTCGGTCAGACGGTCGGCAACCTGATCGGCGTCCAGCCGTCGTACGTCTTCGTGACCCGGTTCCCCTACTTCATCGCGATGGTGAAGTCGATCGGCGGCGTCGAGGTGCACAACCCCTACCCGTTCAGCGACGACCCGCTCAAGCCGTCCGGCTTCCCGGCCGGCAGGATCCACCTCGGTGGCTACGACGCGATGGCGTACTCCCGGATCCGGCACTCGCTGCCGCGGGGCGACTTCCAGCGCTCGGAACACCAGGAGATCGTGCTGAAGGCGATCCAGGCCAAGGTCCGGGCGAACGCCGGCCGGCCCGGCTTCATCGAGCACCACGTGCTCGGCGCGATGAGCCACCTCTCCACCAACCTCCCGCCGGCCGAGCTGTTCCGGCTGGCGCAGGTGCTGGCCCAGGTCGACCCGTCCAAGGTGAGGTCGTGCGTGGTCCAGGGTGGCATCGGGACGTCGTCGGGCGGCGCGAGCATCGTGTTGCCCTACGTCGCCCAGGCGCGCGACATGGGTGACCAGATCCGGCGGGACGCGACCCTCTCGCACTGTGGCTGAGGCGGGTCGGACGTCGTGACGGGTCGAAGGTCACCGGTGTGGGGGGACGGCCGCCCCCTGCGTCGTCCTCGACCGGAGGGGAGGCTGGTCCCATGAGCACACCGACGCCCCGCCTGACGCGCGAGCTCGTGCGCACGGCCTGCCTGGCCCCCAGTGTCAACAACTCCCAGCCCTGGTACTTCCGCCTGCCGGCCGACGACCGCGTCGAGCTGTACGCCGACCGGGCGCGCCAGCTGCCCGGCATCGACCCGTCGGGTCGCGACCTGGTCCTGAGCTGCGGTGCGGCCCTGCACTACCTCGTGGCCGCGGCCGGGGCGTTCGGCCTGCGGGCCACGGTGGAGACCTCACCGCGCCCCGACGACACCGACCTGCTGGCGGTGGTCCGGCTGAGCGAGGGCGAGGTCACCGACGAGGGCGCCGACGTGCTCGCCGCACTGGAGAACCGCAAGACGGATCGGCGCGGGGCCGGCTCCTGGCCGGTGCCGCCGGGGCGGGTCCACCAGCTCGCCGACGACGCGTCGGTCTGGGGAGCGGAGGTGGTGGTCCTCACCGACACCGCGGCCGCGACCCGAGCCGAGCAGCTGATCGAGGCCGCTCGCCAGGCACAGCTCGCCGACCCGGTGGTAGCGGCGGAGCAACAGGCGTGGGTCGACCGCAGCGGCGTCGAGGGTGTCCCCGGCCGCATCGCCGACCCGTCGGACCATCTCGAGGAGCACCGGCCGCCGAGTCGCTACGCCACCCACGCCACGGCCCCCGACCCGCGCGATCCGCGCACCGACCTGCTGGTGGCGGTCTGCACCGTCGACGACGACGTCGCTGCCTGGCTCCGCGCCGGCCAGACCATGAGCGCGCTGTGGCTGGGCGCGACGCTGGCCGGCCTCGGCATGACGCCGGCGTCCCAGGTCGTCGAGGTGGAGTCGACCCGGCGCCTGCTGCAGGACGACGTGCTGCGGGGGATGCTGCGCCCCCAGGTCGTCGTACGGGTGGGCTGGCCGGCCGCGGTGCCCGGCAACCCCGCCACCGGTCACACGCCCCGGCGGTCGCTCGAGGACGTCATCCGGTCGTGACCGCCTCGGTGTCGGCGATCCGGCGCGGGACGGCGCCCGTCAGGGTGCACACGGTCTTGATGAGGCGGTGTCCGCCGTCGGCGGTGGGAGCGAACATGCAGGGGCAGCCCCCGTCGATCACCGTGATCCCGTGGGCGCGACCGAGCTCCGCCGCGCGCCGGTCGACGCTGCCTCCGCCGAACGCACGGTGCATCCAGACCTGCTTCACGCCGAGGTCGATGCACTCCTGCACGGTCCCCTCGGCACGGTCGGGGCGGGTGCCGATCACCACCGCTTCCACGCCGCCCGGGATGTCGGACAGGCTCGCGAAGCAGGGGTCACCCTCGACCGTCTCGGCGTGCGGGTTGACGGCGTACACGTCGTAGCCGCGGTCGCGCAGTCGCCGGTAGACGACGTTCGACCCGTGGTTCGCCGGTGTCCGGGAGACGCCGGTGACGGCGATCCGCTTGCTGGCGAGGAACTCCTCGGCTGCCTGGGCGATCTTCATGACTGCCTCCTCGAGGTCGTGTCGGTCTGTCATCCCATGTCACCTCGCGCAGCATCTGTCGGTGAAGGGCCGGACGTCCTCTGGATCGGTGGCCGAGGCCCGGGACCGCCGGGGTCCTGACGCGCGGGGGTCGACGCGGCTAGCGTGCCGGTATGGCGTACGACGAGCAGCTGGCGGCGCGGATCCGCGACCGCCTCGTCGGCGAGCCCGTCGTGGAGAAGAAGATGTTCGGCGGCCTGGCGTTCCTGCTCGGCGGACACCTGGGCGTGTCGGCCAGCGGGCGGGGCGGGATGCTCGTCCGCGTCGCCCCGGCCGACTCCGACGCCCTGCTCGAGGAGCCGGGAGCCGACCTCATGCAGATGACGAACCGTCCACCGATGGACGGCTGGATCCACGTCGCGCCGGAGGTGCTCGACGACGACGCGGTGCTGGAGCGCTGGGTCGACCGCGGTGTCGCCTACGCTCGGTCACTGCCTCCGAAGGCCTGACGGGTCCTTCCTGCACTACTGTCCGACGGTGGGGTATGACGTCATCGTCGTCGGTGGCGGGTCGGCCGGGGGTGTGCTCGCCGCGCGCCTGAGCGAGGACCCCGGTCGTCGCGTCCTGCTCCTCGAGGCGGGGCCCGACCACGTGGATCCCTCCACGATGCCGGCCGACGTGCTCGACGCCGCGGAGCCGACCCTCGGCCACGACTGGGGCTATTCCGCGAGCGACGGCGAGCGGACGATCTCCGTCCCACGCGCCAAGATCATGGGCGGCTGCTCCGCGACGAACGCATGCTTCGCGCTGCGCGGTGCTCCCGAGGTGTACGACGCCTGGGCCGCCGCGGGCAACCACGGGTGGGCCTTTGCCGACGTCCTCGACGACTTCCGGAGGCTCGAGCACGACGGCGACGTCGCGGACGAGTGGCACGGCGTCCACGGGCCCGTCCCGATCCGGCGTGACCGGCCCGAGGAGCTGAACCGGGTCCAGGCGGCCTTCTGCGACGCGGCGGTGGCCTCGGGCCATGTCGCCGTCGCGGACCACAACCGGCCGGGTGCGGTCGGGGTGGGGCCGAGCCCCCGCAACGTGCGCCGTGGCGTCCGGATGAGTACCGCTCTCACCTATCTCGCGGCCGCTCGCGGACGAGGGAACCTCACGATCCGCCCGGACACGTTCGTGGGGTGCGTCGAGACGTCCGCGAACCGCGCCACCGGGGTCCGGCTCAGCGACGGGGCGGTCGTGCAGGCAGACCGCGTCGTGCTCTCCGCCGGGACCTACGCGAGCCCGTTGCTCCTGGCTCGGTCGGGGATCGGGCCTGCGGCCGACCTCCGGGCGCTCGGGATCGAGCCGGTCGTCGACCTGCCCGGCGTCGGCTCGAACCTGGTCGACCACCCACTCGTCGCGGTCGACCTTCCGTGCCGGCCGACCCCCGGCATGAGCCGCTTCCAGGTGCACCTGAGTCTCCACTCGTCGTACGCCGACCGGGCCACGCCGCCGGACCTGATGCTCTTCTGCGCGGGCCCCTTCCCGGTCGACGTCGACGTGAGCCCGGGCGGCGCCGTCTTCGGCATCGTCGCCGGCCTGCTGGTCCCGGCATCGCGCGGCAGGGTGCGGCTCCGCTCGAGCGCTCCGACCGACCCGCCCCGGATAGACCTGGCACACCTCGCCGACCCCGGCGACCTTCACCGGCTGCTCGACGCCGTGACCGAGGCGCGACGGATCGCCGGTGCCGAGGCGCTCGCCGCGCTTGTCACCGGCCCCGAGCTGGCGCCGGGCCCGGTCATTCCGAGCGACGACCGGGTGGCACTCGGGCGGTGGGCGCGGGCGTCCGTGTCGACGTTCCACCATCCGGTGGGCACCTGCGCGATGGGCCCCGATCCAGCGCTGGGGGCCGTCACCGACCACCGCGGTGCCGTGCACGGCGTCGACGGGCTCACCGTCGCCGACGCCTCGATCATGCCGACCATCCCGACGGCCACCACGAACCTGCCCACGATGATGGTGGCCGAGCACATCGCTGCGCTGCTGCGGGCCGCCTGAGTCCTCGTCGCCGTACGTCGGCGGCGCTGTCGGCACTGAGTGCGTGATGTGCGGGGTCCTTCGGCGGTGATGACCTCGCGTGACCTGCCGGCGGCGACCAGGGGGGTGCAGTGCACCTCCGGTTTGTGCGAGCCTCGAGGCTCCGAGGCGACGAGGGCGGGAGCCGAGATGACGACTGGGCATGCGCGCGGGCCCGAGTGGACGTGGGCGCGACTCTCACGGTGGATCGGACTGGCCCTCGCGGTGGCCCTCCTCGCCGGCTGCGGGGGCGCGGGGAGCGGATCTGGCGCGGGGCCCGTGCTGCCGTCCCGGACCGGGACGTTGCGGCCCACGGCTACGCCGAGCCTCCCCGCTCCGAGTCGGTCCCGCCCATCGACGTCCTCGGCACCGGTCGAACCTTCGACCTCCTCGGCACCGGTCGAACCATCGACCTCCGAGACATCCAGCCGGCCGACGTCGCCGACCTCGCCGGCCCGGACCACGTCGGCACCCACCTCCGCGCCTACCAAGACCACGGGCGAGAACCCGACCCCGTCCGACACGCTGTCCACGTCCCCGACCGCGTCGTCGAGCACCACGCCCTCGCCGTCCGAGGAGCCGGCCTCGACGGGTTCGACGGGCACGCCTTCCTGGGTCTGGTGGTTGCTGGGGGCGCTCGTGGTGGCTGCCGCCGTCGCGATTCCGCTGCTGGTGCGGGCGAGCAAGCGACGTCGGTGGCGGGCGGAGCTCGCCGAGGCCGAGGGCGAGGTCGGGTGGTTCGCCCGGGTCCTGCTCCCTGGACTGCAGGTGGCGGCATCGCCCGCCGAGGTCCGTGGTGGCTGGGGCGTCGGGCAGGCACGGGTGGCCGCGGTCGAGGATCGGTTGACCGCCCTGGCGGCCTCGGCTCCCGACGACGCGGGTCAGACTCGCGCCGTCGACGCTGCGCGACGCCGTCCGTCTGGCTCGGGAACGGATCGGCGCGCTCGCGGGATCAGAGAGGGCGGACGTGACGCGCGAGCTGGCTCCCGTCGCCGCCGATCTGACGGCCGCCCTCGGACCGCCGACGACCGGCAGCCCGTAGCGCATCGGACCGTTGAGCGGCGGAGTGACGGTGACTGCTCGGGAACGCGCGCTCTCCCCCAGGAGCGAGATGATGCAAGGTCGATCATCTATCGCTGGAGGCTCGCATGAGAGGTATTTTCGTTGGCGGCGCTGTCTCGTCGCTGCTCCTGGTCAGTGTCGTCGCGTCGGATGCTGCCACCACGCACTCGTCTGGCATGCGTGCGTCTGGCTTCGTTGCCGCGTGTGCCCAACGCACGGGGCCGCCCGAGAGCGTCGGCGATCTCAATGTCCGGCTCAAGAGGGCGTGTGCCGAGGGCGAGAAGCCGCTCAAGCTCGCCACGTTCCCGGCGCCACGGGGGCCACGGGGGCCACGCGGACCTCGTGGTCCGCAGGGCAAACCGGGTGAGCAAGGCCCCCAGGGCGAGCCAGGTGTCACGAACACGACGGTCTTCAGCTCCAGCAGCAACAACAACACCATCTCGCCCAAGAGCGTGACCGTGTCCTGTCAGAACGGCACGCACCTGACGGGAGGAGGGTTCATGACCAACGTGCTGAGCAGCGATCTGACGCTGCGGCGATCATCCCCACTGGGCACCCAGTCGTGGACGGCGGACGTTGCTGAGCAACCCGGCTTCCCCAACAACATCGCCTGGCAGCTGACGGTCTACGTGGTGTGTGCGACCTAGGGCGATCCCAGACGGGGGAACGAAGATCTGTCGTCGGGTCGGGCTCGGAGCGCTCAGCTCGGCTGCGAGTCGCTCGGGGGCGCTGAGCGAGGGGCGGTGCACCTGGCACCGCCCCTCGGTCCGTTCAGCGTGAGCTGACCGTTCAGTTGTTCAGGTCGACCTGGTGGACCGGGATGCTGCTGGTCGGCAGGCACAGTGCCCAGACCTTGAGGTTGTCGGTGTACTGGCCGTTGCCCAGCACGATCCACCCGTCCAGGCGACCGGGCTTGGGCGTGCCGGTGCTCCAGTCCATGCGACCGGGGAACGACGCGCTGACCGAGAACGCGTTGGCCCCGGTGTGACCCGGCTCCGAGCCGGTGTGACCTGCCTGTACGCCTCCGGCGATGGCGGTGTACTTCTGGCTGGTGGCGTCGTTCTTCGCGCAGGCGACCGTGGCGTCACCGCCGCCGCCGTTCTGGTAGTTCTCGACCCGGTAGACCGCCCCCCGGAGGGTGCCCGCCGCGTTCAGCATGTTGCGCTCGTGCTGGGTGAGGTCGCGCTGGTGGATCGACTCGTCCTTGACCACCCGGCTGTTCACCGATCCGGTGGCCATCTCCTTGGCGGTGATCAGGCTGGCCGCAGTCGCGGTGCCACTGATGAGGGCCACGGCCCCGATGCCGACGCCGGCGACGGTGAGCATGCGAGCTCCAGTCGTGCTGAGTTTCATGTGGTGGGTTTTCTTTCTGTCGTTCGTCCCTGCTTGTTCAGGGACGATGTCTCTGCAGGACCGGAGGGACGAGTCCTCGTCATGGGTGCGCGCCTCGAGCGATCGGGCGGTTCGTAGCAATCTCCGGTGTGGGGATTCTATCAATGCTCTATGGAAGAGTTAAATCGCCGATGCTGCTCTCCTATGAGCCCGCGGGCTACGCTCTGGTGCATGGCCCGGCCGTACCGAGATCCCGTCGAGATCCACACGGCGCCGGTGCCGGCCCAGTCCCCGTTCATCCCCACGGAGGCGAAGATCGTGGTGGGGGTGGTGGCACCGGCCTCACCGGATCCGATCCCGATCGTGCTGCTGCCCGGGTTCGAGTACCGGGTGCGCGAGTGGCGGCATCCGGACACCCACGAGATCCACTGGAGGCTGGAGCGCAGGAAGGCCGCTCAGTACGGGGAGGACGACGAGTAGCTCAGCCTCCCAGGATGAGGAGAGCGGCGGCTCTGGAGCGCCCCGGAAGGTCGAACAGCAGCGCGGTGCTCTGGAGCGCCGCCGGAAGGATTCGAACCTTCGCTCCCGCCCTCCCAGGATGAGGAGAGCGGCGGTGCTCTGGAGCGCCCCCGGAAGGATTCGAACCTTCGCTCCCGCCTCCGGAGGGCGGTGCTCTATCCCCTGAGCTACGGGGGCTCGGGTGGGACGACCATACCGGCGGCCCCGGCAGCGGCGGAAACCGGCGCCACCCCGGCACGCCCCGTCCGGGAGCGGGCGAGATCCGGCAGGCGGAAGTCGGTCGAGGGCGTCGCGCGGGCGCCGATACCCTTGCCCGGTGACCCCCGAGCAGCTCTCCGACCTGATCGTCGCCTCCCTGGCGGATCTCTCCGCCGAAGGCGCGATCACGCTGCCCGGTGGCGTGCCCGAGACGGTCACGGTGGAGCGCCCGCGACAGAAGGGCCACGGCGACTACGCCACCAACGTCGCGCTCCAGCTCGCCAAGCAGGCGGGGCAGCCACCACGCGACTTCGCCGGGCTGGTCGCGACGCGTCTCGAGGCGGCCGACGGCATCGCGGCCGTGGAGGTGGCCGGCCCCGGCTTCCTCAACATCAGCGTCGACGCGGGGGCGCAGGGTGCGGTCGCCGACGACATCGTCGCGGCCGGAGCGGCGTACGGCGGCTCCGAGGCGGGTCAGAAGCAGAAGGTCAACATCGAGTTCGTCTCGGCCAACCCGACCGGCCCGGTCACGCTGGCCAGCGCCCGCTGGGCGGCTGTCGGCGACACCTTGGCGCGGCTGCTCGAGGCCACCGGCCACGTCGTCACTCGGGAGTACTACTTCAACGACCACGGCGCCCAGATCGACCGGTTCAGCCGGTCGCTGCTCGCGGCCGCGCGGCACGAGCCGACGCCGGAGGACGGCTACCCCGGGCAGTACATCACCGAGATCGCCGAGCAGGTCGTCGCGGCCCACCCCGAGGCGCCGGGGCTGCCCGACGACGAGGCACTCGAGGTGTTCCGCGCCAACGGCGTGGGGCTGATGTTCGACGAGATCAAGCAGACGCTGCTCGACTTCCGCGTCCCGTTCGACGTCTACTTCCACGAGAACGACCTCTACGAGTCCGGCGCCACCGACCGCGCACTGGCGCGGCTCCGCGAGCTCGGCAACATCTACGAGGCGGACGGCGCGGTCTGGCTGCGCACCGAGAAGTACGGCGACGACAAGGACCGCGTGATCGTCAAGTCCGACGGTCACGGCGCCTACATCTCCGGCGACGCGGCGTACTACCTCGACAAGCGCGAGCGCGGCTTCGACCGCTGCCTCATCCTGCTCGGCGCCGACCACCACGGCTACGTCGGCCGGATGATGGCGCTGTGCGCGGCGTTCGGCGACGAGCCCGGCGTCAACCTCGAGATCATCATCGGCCAGATGGTCAACCTGCTCAGCCACGGCGCGGTCGTCCGGATGGGCAAGCGCACGCGGCAACATCATCACGCTGCTCGACCTGGTCGACGAGATCGGCATCGACGCCGCGCGCTACGCCCTGGTCCGCAACCACGCTCGAGACCAACCTCGACATCGACCTCGACCTCTGGGCCAAGGCCACCAGCGACAACCCGGTGTTCTACGTGCAGTACGCCCACGCCCGGGTCTCCTCGATCCTGCGGAACGCCGCGGAGCTCGGCCTCGAGCCCGGCTCCCACCCCGAGCTGCTCACCCACGAGAAGGAGGGCGACCTCCTGCGCGCGCTCGCCGACTTCCCGCGGGTCGTGAACGCCGCCACGACCCTGCGCGAGCCGCACCGCGTCGCCCGCTACCTCGAGGACACCGCGGCCGCCTACCACCGCTTCTACGACAGCTGCCGGGTGCTGCCGATGGGCGACGAGGACCCGTCCGACCTCCATCGCGCGCGGCTGCGGCTCGTCGAGGCCACACGCGTCGTCCTGGCCAACGGGCTCGGCCTGCTCGGGGTCTCCGCACCCGAGCGGATGTAGCGGTGCCCACCCACGAGGCGGGCTGGGCGCATGCCGACGGCGCGCTGCGCGGCCCGAGCTGGCTGCGCGAGCCCGGCGACCCGAACGCCCTGGTGCCCGGCCTGTGGTCGACCACCAGCCACAAGGTCGACGGCGACCTGGTCGTCGGCGGGGTGTCCGTGCCGACGCTGGTCGCCGACGTCAACACCCCGGCGTACGTCCTCGACGAGGACGACTTCCGCTCCCGGGCGCGGGCCTTCCGCGAGGCATTCTCGGCGTACGACGTCTTCTACGCCGGCAAGGCCTTCCTCTGCACGACGGTCGCGCGCTGGATCGCGGAGGAGGGGCTCTGCCTCGACGTGTGCTCCGACGGTGAGCTCACCGTCGCGCTGCGCGCCGGCTTCGACCCCGCCCGGATCGGCTACCACGGCAACTCCAAGACCGAGCCCGAGCTGCGCCGTGCCGTCGCCGAGGGGGTGGGCCGCGTCATCGTCGACTCGTTCGACGAGATCGAGCGGCTCGAGCGCGTGACCGCGAGCCTGCGCGCAGCCCGACCGGCCGCAGCCGGTGATGATCCGCGTCACCGCCGGCGTCGAGGCCCACACGCACGAGTACATCGCCACCGCCCACGAGGACCAGAAGTTCGGCTTCTCGATCACCTCCGGTGACGCCCTCGAGGCCGTACGACGGGTGGTCGCCGCCCCGGGCCTGGAGCTGCTCGGCCTGCACTCCCACATCGGCAGCCAGATCTTCGACACCTCGGGCTTCGAGGTGGCCGCGCGCCGGGTGCTGGCCCTCCACGCCCAGGTCGGCTCCGAGGTCGGGGTCACCATGCCCGAGCTCGACCTCGGCGGCGGCTTCGGCATCGCCTACACGACCCAGGACGACCCCTCCGACCCCGCGCAGCTGGCGACCGAGATGAGCAAGATCGTCGAGCACGAGTGCCGCGCCCTCGGCGTACCCGAGCCCCGCCTGTCGATCGAGCCCGGCCGCGCGATCGTCGGTCCGGCGATGTGCACCGTCTACACCGTCGGCACGGTGAAGCGGGTCGAGCTCGACGGGGGAGCGGTGCGCACCTACGTCAGCGTCGACGGCGGCATGAGCGACAACATCCGCACGGCCCTCTACGACGCCGACTACTCGTGCACCCTCGCCTCGCGCACGTCCGACGCGCCGCCCGTCCTGGCCCGCGTCGTCGGCAAGCACTGCGAGGCGGGAGACGTCGTGGTCAAGGACGAGTTCCTGCCCGGTGACGTCCGCCCCGGCGACCTCCTCGCCGTCCCGTCCACCGGCGCCTACTGCCGCTCGATGGCCTCCAACTACAACCACGCCCTGCGGCCGCCCGTGGTCGCGGTGCGGGACGGCGTCGCCACGACGGTCCTCCGCCGCGAGACTGTGGACGACCTGCTGGCCACCGACCTGGGAGCGACACCGTGAGAGCGCTGAACGTCGCCGTGCTGGGCTGCGGCTCGGTCGGCTCCCAGGTGGTCCGTCTGCTCACCGAGCAGGCCGACGACCTGGCCGCGCGGGTGGGCGCGCCGGTCGCGCTGGTCGGCGTCGCCGTACGCCGGATCGACGCGCCGCGCGAGGTCGAGGTGCCCGAGGGCCTGCTCACCACCGACGCTGCGGGACTGGTCGCCCGCGACGACGTCGACCTGGTGGTCGAGGTGATCGGCGGCATCGAGCCGGCTCGTTCGCTGATCCTGGCGGCGCTCGAGAGCGGCGCGAGCGTCGTGACCGCGAACAAGGCGCTGCTGGCCGAGGACGGCCCGACCCTCTTCGAGGCGGCCGACAAGGCCGGCCGCGACCTCTACTACGAGGCCGCCGTCGCCGGCGCGATCCCGATCCTGAGGCCGCTGCGCGAGTCGCTCGCCGGCGACCGCGTCACCCGGGTGCTCGGCATCGTCAACGGCACCACCAACTTCATCCTCGACAAGATGGACACCACCGGCGCCGGCTTCGAGGAGGCGCTGGAGGAGGCGCAGGACCTCGGGTACGCCGAGGCCGACCCGACCGCCGACGTCGAGGGGTTCGACGCGGCGGCCAAGGCGGCGATCCTGGCCAGCCTGGCCTTCCACACCCGGGTCACCGCCGCCGACGTGCACCGCGAGGGCATCACCGACGTGACCGCCGCCGACATCGCGTCGGCCCGCGAGATGGGCAGCGTCGTGAAGCTGCTCGCGATCGCGGAGCTGGCCGACGGCGCCCGGGGCGACGCGGGCGTGTCCGTGCGCGTGCACCCGGCGATGATCCCGAGGTCGCACCCGCTGGCCAGCGTCCGCGAGGCGTTCAACGCGGTCTTCGTGGAGTCCGAGGCGGCCGGTCAGCTGATGTTCTACGGCCCCGGCGCCGGTGGGTCACCGACCGCGAGTGCCGTGCTCGGCGACCTCGTGACCGTGGCCCGCAACCGCCTCGACGACACCCGCGGCCCCGGCGAGTCGTCGTACGCCGACCGGGTCGTGCTGCCGATGGGCGAGACGCGGACCCGCTACCACATCGCGATCGACGTCGACGACCGTGCCGGGCGTGCTCGCCGAGATCGCGACGGCCTTCGCCGAGGAGGACGTCTCGATCCAGACGCTGCGCCAGGAGGGCCGCGGCGCCGACGCCCAGCTCGTCGTCGTCTCCCACGACGCGACCGACGCGCAGCTCGCCGCGACCGTCGAGCGGCTGCGCGGGCTGGCCTGCGTCCGCGAGGTGACCTCGGTGATGCGCGTGGAGGGGATGGCGGAGTGAACCCGCTCGACCGCGAGACCGAGGGCGTCCTCGAGGACCTCCCGCAGCCGGACCGCGCCAGTGGCGCGGGGTGATCGCGGAGTACCGCCCGCTACTCGACCTGATCCCCGACGACCTCGAGCCGGTCACCCTGCGCGAGGGCGGCACCCCGCTGGTGCACTCCGACTGGCTGACCGACGTGTCCGACGCCGACGTCTGGCTCAAGGTCGAGGGCGACAACCCGACCGGCTCGTTCAAGGACCGCGGGATGACCGCCGCGATCTCGGTCGCCTGCCACGAGGGCGCGCAGGCCGTGGTCTGCGCGTCGACGGGCAACACCTCCGCGTCGATGTCGGCCTACGCCGCCAAGGCCGGCATCACCCCGATCGTGCTCATCCCGGAGGGCAAGATCGCGGCCGGGAAGATGGCGCAGGCCATCGTGCACGGCGCGCTGATCGTGATGGTGCGGGGCAACTTCGACCACTGTCTCCAGCTCGCACGCGAGCTGTCGTGGCGCTACCCGGTGACCCTGGTGAACTCGGTCAACCCGGTCCGCCTGCAGGGGCAGAAGACCGCGGCGTTCGAGGTCGTCGACTTCCTCGGCGACGCCCCCGACGTCCACCTGCTGCCCGTCGGCAACGCCGGCAACATCGCGGCGTACTGGATGGGCTACGAGCAGTACGCCGCCCTCGGGCGCGCCACGCGCAAGCCGCGGATGCACGGGTTCCAGGCCGAGGGCGCCTCACCGCTCGTGACGGGCGAGCCCTTCCCCGACCCCGAGACGAAGGCCACGGCGATCCGCGTCGGCAACCCCGCCTCGTGGAAGCTGGCGGAGAGCGCGGCGCACGAGTCCGGTGGCCGGTTCCGGGCCGTCAGCGACGCCCAGATCCTGGCCGCGCAGGCCCAGCTCGCGCGGCGCGACGGCGTCTTCGTCGAGCCCGCGTCGGCGGCGGGTGTGGCCGGGCTGCTCGCCGACCTCGAGGCGGGTGACTCCTATGCCGGCCTCAGCGTCGTGATCACGGTGACCGGTCACGGGCTGAAGGACACCGCGACCGCACTGGAGTCCGCGGGCGACCTCGTCGACGCCGTCATCGACCCCGACGTCGAGCAGGCGGCCGCGGCGGCAGGGCTTCGGTGACGTTCCTCCCGGGTCCGGTCGCGGTCACGGTCCCGGCGACCAGCGCCAACCTCGGCCCCGGCTACGACTGTCTCGGACTGGCGCTCGAGCTGCGCGACGAGCTCCGCGCCGAGGTCGGCGGCGACACGCTCGTGGTCGAGGTGACCGGCGAGGGCGCAGGCGAGGTCCCGCTCGATCCCACCCACCTCGTCGCGCGGGCGATGGACGCCGCCTTCGGGGCGATGGAGGTGGCGACACCACCGCTCCGGCTGTCGTGCACCAACCGGATCCCCCATGCGCGCGGGCTCGGGTCGTCCTCCGCGGCGATCGTCGGGGGCATCGCCCTGGCGCGTGCCCTGGTCGACGACGGGGCCGAGCGGCTCGGGCTGCCCGACTGCCTCGCCCTGGCCAACGCGCTCGAGGGGCACCCCGACAACGTCGCGCCCGCCCTGTTCGGAGGGCTGGTGGTGTGCGGACAGGACGACGAGGACGTGTGGGCCGACCAGGCTCCCCTCGACCCGCGGATCCGAGGCGTGGCCTTCGTGCCCCCGACCGGCCTCTCGACCGAGGTGGCCAGGGGGCTGCTGCCCGCGACGGTTCCCCATGCCGAGGCCGCGGCCAACACCGGGCGCGCGGCCCTGCTCGTCGCGGCCCTCGGCGGCGCCCCCGAGCAGCTGCTCCGGGGGACCGAGGACTTCCTGCACCAGTCCTACCGGCGCCCGGCGATGCCGGAGTCGCTCGGTCTGGTCGACCGGTTGCGTGCCGACGGCCACGCCGCGGTCGTGTCGGGTGCCGGGCCGACGGTCCTGGTGCTGACCGTGGCCCGCGACCTCGCGCCGATCTCGGCGTACTGCCCCGACGGCTGGCGCACCCTGCTGCTCGACGTCGCCACGGAGGGCGTGCTCGTCGTCGACTGACGACCGGTCGGGGCACGGGCCTGCGGACAGACCGAGCCCCGCCTGCACTGGGCCGGCGGGGCTCTCCGATCGCCGGTGTCTCGGGTCACAGGCGTTCTGTCGACGGACCCTACGTCGAGCGCGCGGACGAGAACCAGGGACCAAGGTCCCTTGACCGGCCGGCGCCGACGCCGGAGACGCGGCTGCTCGAGCGATGGCGGGCGCCGGTCCCGCCGCTGCGGCCGGGGCGCGGGTGGTATCGTGACCATCGCGTCAGGGATCTCGACGCAGCCGCCGCACGGGCTGCCCTCCTCCCGACGCACCCCTTCCACTCCACCGCGTTGACGTGTGCCGAGCGCACACGAGCGGGAGCGGAAGCAGCGACCAAGTGGCCACCGGAGTCCTCCGGGCGGCACTGATACGTGGGAAGGACCTCACGTGACGGAAACCATCGAACCCACCACCTCGGCCGCCGGCAACCGCGCCGCGACGCCGAAGAAGAAGTCGGGTGGGCTCAACACCATGCTGCTGGCCGACCTGAAGTCGATGGCCGGCGGCCTCGGCATCAGCGGCGCCGGCTCCATGAAGAAGGCCCAGCTGGTCGAGGCCATCAAGGCCGCCCAGTCCGGCGGACCGGGCCGCTCGAAGGCGGAGCCGAAGTCCGAGCGCGAAGTCCGAGTCGAAGTCCGAGTCGAAGTCCGAGCGAAGTCCGAGCCGAGCCAGGACTCCGCCGGCGCCGACTCCGCCGAGCGCAGCCCGACCGCGCCGGCCACGGGCAGGGCGCCGCCCGACCAGACCGTCCAGGACCGGGGCAAGCAGGAGCAGGGCGCGCAGCGCCAGGGTCGCCAGGACCGGTCGGACCGTTCGGATCGCAACCAGAACGCGGGTCGCCAGGACCGCGCCGCCCAGGGCGGCAGCGCCCAGGAGCACGACCGCCAGCAGGGCCAGGACCGCCACCAGAACAACCAGAACCAGGGTCAGGGGCCAGGCCGGGCCAGAGCACCGACCAGGGCACCTTCGAGGACGGCGCCAGCCGTCGTAGCCGCCGTCGCCGGGGCCGCGACCGAGACCGGGACCGCGGGGGCAACCGGGCCCAGACCGGCGGCCAGCGCAACGAGCCCGACACGACGATCCTCGAGGACGACGTGCTCACCCCCGCGGCGGGCATCCTCGACGTGCTCGACAACTACGCCTTCGTCCGGACCAGTGGCTACCTGCCCGGCACCGACGACGTGTACGTCTCCCTGTCGATGGTGCGCAAGTACGGCCTGCGCCGTGGCGACGCGATCGTCGGCCAGGTGCGTCAGCCCCGCGAGGGCGAGCGCAAGGAGAAGTTCAACCCGATGGTGCGCATCGACTCGGTGAACGGCGCCGACCCCGAGGCGTCCAAGAACCGCGTCGACTTCGCCAAGCTCACGCCGCTCTACCCGAGCGAGCGGCTCCGTCTCGAGACCGAGCCGGGCAACCTGATCGGTCGGGTCATCGACATCGCCGCCCCGATCGGCAAGGGCCAGCGCGGCCTGATCGTGTCGCCCTCCAAGGCCGGCAAGACGATGATCATGCAGTCGATCGCCTCGTCGATCATGACCAACAACCCCGAGTGCCACCTGATGGTCGTCCTGGTCGACGAGCGTCCGGAGGAGGTCACCGACTTCGAGCGCTCGACCAAGGGCGAGGTCATCTCCTCGACCTTCGACCGACCCGCGAGCGACCACACGATCGTCGCCGAGCTGGCGATCGAGCGGGCCAAGCGCCTCGTCGAGCTCGGTCACGACGTGGTCGTGCTGCTCGACGGCATCACCCGACTCGGCCGGGCGTACAACCTGGCCGCGCCGGCGTCCGGCCGGATCCTCTCCGGCGGCGTCGACTCCGCTGCGCTCTACCCGCCGAAGAAGTTCTTCGGTGCCGCGCGCAACATCGAGAACGGCGGCTCCCTGACCATCCTCGCCACCGCCCTGATCGAGAGCGGCTCGAAGATGGACGAGGTGATCTTCGAGGAGTTCAAGGGCACCGGCAACATGGAGATCCGGCTCCGCCGCGACTTCGCCGACAAGCGCCTGTTCCCGGCGATCGACGCCGTCCAGAGCGGCACCCGTCGCGAGGAGCTGCTGATGAGCCGCGAGGAGCTCCAGATCGTCTGGAAGCTCCGCCGCGTGCTCTCCGGCCTCGACGGGCAGCAGGCCCTCGAGCTGCTCCTGGAGCGCCTGAAGAAGAGCCAGACCAACATCGAGTTCCTGATGCAGGTGCAGAAGACGACGCCGGGCGCGATGGGCGACACGGACTGACAGTCCGCGCAGCCGCGACCGACAGCCGGGACACCGGCAGATATCTCGATTACCTGCGGTGTTGCACGAGGTGGCACAATCGCCCCTTGGCTCCGGTTCACGCCACCCGCACTCAGCGGAGGCGACCCGGCGGCCCGTGAAAGGAAACCATGAAGAAGGACATCCACCCGGAGTACCGCGTGACCGAGGTGACCTGCACCTGCGGCAACACCTTCACCACGCGCAGCACGGCGTCGAGCGGCACGATCCATGCCGACGTGTGCTCCAACTGCCACCCGTTCTACACCGGCAAGCAGAAGATCCTCGACACCGGCGGCCGCGTCGCCCGCTTCGAGGCCCGCTACGCCAAGATGGCCAAGAAGGACGACGCGAAGGCCGACGACAAGGCCGAGTCCGCGTCCAAGTAGCCTCGCCGACGGCGCCGACCCCCTCCATGGGGTCGGCGTCGTCGTCATGTCGGGACCGGCCGGTCCCGACGGTCCTACCAGCGAGGGGAGCGGAGCGAGATGTTCGACGGAGTCGAGGGCCTGCTCGGTGAGCACGCCGAGCTCGAGCGCCGCCTCGCCCTGCCCGAGACCCACGCTGACGCCCGGACCGCGAAGACCCTCAACCAGCGCTACGCCGAGCTGACCGCGATCATCACCACCTGGCGCGAGTGGCAGGCCACCGCCGACGACCTCGCGGCCGCGCGCGAGCTCGCCGCCGAGGACCCGACGTTCGCCGGCGAGGTCGAGGCGATCGCGGGCCAGCGCGAGGTGGCCGAGGAGCGGCTCCGCCGCCTGCTGGCTCCCACGCGACCCCGCCGACGACAAGGACGCCCTGCTCGAGATCAAGTCGGGAGAGGGCGGCGAGGAGTCGGCCCTGTTCGCGGGCGACCTGCTCCGCATGTACACCCGGTACGCCGAGACCCGGGGCTGGTCGACGGAGATCCTCGATGCCACCGAGTCCGACCTCGGCGGCTACAAGTCGGTCACGGTGGCGGTGAAGAGCAAGGGCGTCGTCGAGCCCGGACACGCGCCGTACGGGCTGCTGAAGTTCGAGGGCGGCGTCCACCGCGTGCAGCGGGTGCCGATCACCGAGTCGCAGGGGCGCGTCCACACCAGCGCCGCCGGCGTCCTGGTGATGCCCGAGGCCGAGGCCGTCGACGTCCAGATCGACGAGCACGACCTGCGCATCGACGTCTTCCGCAGCAGCGGTCCGGGCGGGCAGAGCGTGAACACCACCGACTCGGCCGTCCGGATCACCCACGTCCCGACCGGCATCGTGGTGAGCTGCCAGAACGAGAAGAGCCAGCTGCAGAACAAGGAGCAGGCGCTGCGCATCCTGCGCGCCCGGCTGCTGGCCGCCGCGCAGGACGAGGCCGACGCGGAGGCCAGCCAGGCGCGTCGCAGCCAGGTCCGCACGGTGGACCGCTCGGAGCGGATCCGTACCTACAACTACCCCGAGAACCGCATCTCCGACCACCGCACCGGCTACAAGGCCTACCACCTCGACCAGGTGCTCGACGGTGCCCTGCAGCCGGTCATCGACTCCTGCCTGGAGGCAGACCTCGCGGCCCGGCTCGACGCCGCCGATCCCACGTCGGAGCGCTGAGTGCCGACCCGACGGCTGCTCGTCGCCGACGCCACCACCCGGCTCCGCGAGGCGGGCGTCGACTCCGCGGAGCACGACGCGCAGGTCCTCCTCGCCCACGTGCTCGGGGTCGACCGCTCGCGTCTCGCGCTCGTCGACGAGGTGCCGGCTCCCGCCGCCGAGGAGTACGACGGGCTGGTGGCGCGCCGCGCGGCACGCGAGCCGCTCCAGCACCTGACCGGCACCGCCTGGTTCCGCCACGTCGAGCTCCTGGTGGGGCCGGGGGTCTTCGTCCCGCGCCCCGAGACCGAGCTGCTCGCCGGCTGGGCGGTCGAGGCGGCGACGGCGGTGACCGGGCCTGTCGTGGTCGACCTCGGCACGGGTTCCGGTGCGATCGCGAAGGCCCTGGCCGACGAGGTCCCGACCGCCCGCGTGCACGCGGTCGAGCTGGACGAGCGGGCCCACGGCTGGGCTGCGCGCAACCTCGCCGACACCGCTGTCGACCTGCGCCACGGCGATCTCGCCGACGCGTTCGACGACCTGGCCGGAGCCGTCGACGTGGTGGTCAGCAACCCGCCCTACATCCCCCACGAGGCGTGGGAGTCGGTGGCCGCCGAGGTGCGGGACCACGATCCCGACCTGGCCCTCTACGCCTCCGGCGACGGTCTCGACGTCATCCGGGTGGTGGAGCGCCGTGCGGCGCTGCTGCTGCGGCCCGGGGGAGTGGTCGGGGTCGAGCACGCCGACGTGCAGGGCGAGTCGGCTCCGGCCGTCTTCTCCGCCACCGGACGGTGGGAGCACGTGAGAGACCACCGCGACCTGGCCGGGCGGGCGCGCTTCCTGACCGCGCGGCTGGCACGATGAGCCCACCCCCACGACGGAGCAGAGGCCGATGAGCACGACGTACCCCACCGCGAGCGACGACGAGCGCGAGACCGCGATCGACGCGGCCGCGCAGGCCGTGCAGCAGGGGCTCCTCGTCGTCCTTCCCACCGACACCGTGTACGGCATCGGCGCCGACGCCTTCGACCACCAGGCGGTCAAGTCCCTGCTCGACGCCAAGGGTCGCGGCCGCGAGATGCCGCCCCCGGTCCTGATCAGCTCGGCGACGACGCTCGACGCGCTCGCCTCCGGACTGCCGTCCTACGTCGGAGCCCTCACCGAGGCGTTCTGGCCGGGTCCGCTCACCCTCGTGTGCACCCAGCAGACCTCCCTGACGTGGGACCTCGGCGACACCCGCGGGACCGTGGCCGTCCGGATGCCCGACCACGAGGTCGCGCTGGCCCTCCTCGAGCGCACCGGTCCGATGGCGGTGAGCTCGGCCAACCTCAGCGGCCTGGCGGCCGCCACCGAGGCCGGTGAGGCCGAGGGGATGCTCGGCGAGAGCGTCGCGGTCGTCCTCGACGCCGGCCCCTCGCCCCAGGGTGAGGCGTCGACGATCCTCGACGTCCGTGGCGAGCGGCCCCAGGTGCTGCGCCGGGGTGCGCTCTCGGTCGCCGCCCTCGACGAGGTGCTGGAGCCGCTGGGCCTGACCGTTCTCGACGAGACCGACTGAGGAGGCCGTCCCCTCGTGCGGGAGTACCTCCTCGTCTTCCTCGTCGCGGCCGCGGCGACGTACCTGCTCACGGTCATCGCCCGCGACATCGCGCTGCGGACGGGCGCGGTGGCCCGGGTCCGCGACCGCGACGTCCACGCCGAGCCCGTCCCCTACCTCGGGGGGCTGGCGATGCTCGGCGGCCTGGTCGCGGCGTACGTCGTGGCGCAGCAGCTTCCGTTCCTGTCGCGTAGCCAGCCGTTCGTCTTCCACGACGCGAAGATCGTCCTCATCGCCGGGGCCATGATCTGCGCGATCGGGACGCTGGACGACCTCTTCGAGCTCGACGCGCTGACCAAGCTGGGTGGACAGGTGCTGGCGGCGGGCTTCCTGATCCTGAACGGGATCCAGTACTTCCTGTTCCCCGCCCCCGGCGGCGGCCAGTTCGCCCTCGACCCCGCGCAGGGCGCCCTCCTCACCGCGTTCATCGTGGTCGGCACCGTGAACGCGGTGAACATGGTCGACGGCCTCGACGGCCTGGCCACGGGGGTGGTCGGGATCGGCTCGCTGGCCTTCTTCGCGTTCTGCTACCAGCTGACCAACCTCAACAACGCCTCCCTCGCCTCCACCGGCGCCCTGCTGAGCGCGATGCTCGGCGGGGCCTGCCTCGGCTTCCTGCCGCACAACATCAACCCGGCCCGCGTCTTCATGGGCGACAGCGGCTCGATGCTGATCGGGCTGGTGCTGTCGGCGAGCGCGATCACCCTGACGGGTCAGTACTCCGGCGCCGACCTGAGCCACGGCGCGATGGGGTCCCCCGCCTCCCTGGCACCGACGTTCCTCCCGCTGGCCCTGCCGGTCGCCCTGCTCGTCGTCCCGATCGCCGACCTGGTGCTCGCGGTGATCCGCCGGACCCGGGCCGGGCGGTCGCCGTTCGCCCCCGACAAGCAGCACCTCCACCACCGGCTGCTCGAGATCGGCCACTCCCAGCGCCGGGCCGTGCTCATCATGTGGATGTGGGCCGCGCTGGTGGCCGGGACCACCGTCCTGGTCAGCCTCTACACCGGCCCGGTGATGTGGACGGTCGTGGGGGTGGCGACCGGGCTGACGGTCGCGCTCACGTTCGTGCTGCCGGTGGTCCACCGGCCTCGACTGACCGCGCACGACGAGGCCTGACCTGCACGGACGCGTGTACGCCGGGCCCGCTTGGCGGGACCGGAGGCGCTTGTGCTAACTTTCACAAGCACCCCAGACAGCTCCGCCGCCTACACAGAAACGGCCGCCACCGACATGACGACCGCAGGCCTCGTGACCCGATCCGAGGCCGAGGTGTGCGCCCTCCCCGCCCCGTTCGCGGCCCCCTCGCCCTGTGATAGTTTTCGAGCCTCGCCGGTGCCCCGTGGAGCGTGCGCCGACGTTGTTGTGCACCTCGACGAACACACCTGTGAGAGCGACCTGAGTGGATGGCCGATGGACACCCGGACCCGACGTTTCGGGGTCGCGACCTCGCAGGACTCGGCGGGATGCTCGCCGGTGCCGTGGTCGTGGGCCTGGTCCTCGGACTCCTCGTCGACCACGCGACGGGCGACTCGCCGACCTGGACGCTCGTCGGCATCGGTCTGGGCATCGTCGTGGCGATCCTCGCCTTCTGGTCCCGCGTCCGGAGCGTGCTCAAGTGAGTGGGCGTCATGACCGGGGTGCCCGTCGTGGCTGATCACGAGACCTCGACTGCCTCGACCGAGGGCGAGGCCTCGGTGTGGCGCGTCGTGAAGGACCAGCGAAAGACCATCTACGTCGCCGTCGGCCTGTCCGTGATCTCCTACTGGATCCTCGGCCAGCTGGGTGAGTGGACCCTCGCCGGCTGCATCGTGGTCGGCGTGCTGCTGGGGCTGCTCAACCACATCGCCACCGAGTTCTGGCTGCTGCGGGTCATCACCTCGGGTGAGGAGCCGACGCGGACATCGACTGGCCGTCGCCACGCTGGTGCGCCTGGTGGTGCTCTCCGTGGTCGCCGTGGGCATCGCCGTGTGGTTCTGGCCCGACGGGATCGGTCTGCTGTTCGGGCTCGCCATCTTCCGCCTGATCGCCATCGTGATGACGACTGCGCCCTTGCTGAAGGAGCTGAAGAACCAGTGAGCACCCTCCCGATGATCGTGGCCCAGAGCGTGGACATCCACCCCGGCGAGCACACGACGGCGACGTGGCACGGCCTGACCTTCAACCTCGACACGATCTGGGTGACGGCTGTCTCCGGCCTCATCGTGATCCTGCTCGGATTCTGGCTGCGCAAGCAGATGACCAAGCAGACCGAGGACCACATCCCGACCAAGCTGCAGCTCGTCTGGGAGACCGTGGTCACCTACGTGCAGACGCAGGTCGAGGAGACCCTCGGGAGGGTCAACCCGTACGTCGTACCGCTCGCGGTCGCTCTGTTCTTCTTCATCCTCATCTCGAACTGGATCGAGGTGATCCCCACCGAGCTGAACAAGCACACCCACCTGCTGCCGTCTCCGACGGCCGACACGAACCTCACCTACGCGCTCGCCTTCTTCGCGATGGTCTCGGTCTGGACCTTCGGCATCCGGTCCCGCGGTCTGGGCGGCTACATCAAGCACTACGCCGAGCCGGTTCCGTGGATGTTTCCGCTGGAGGTCCTCCAGGACCTGCTCAAGCCGGTCACGCTGGCACTGCGACTCTTCGGCAACATCTTCGCCGGTGGGATCATGATCGCGCTCATCGGTGCTCTCGTTCAGCTGACGCCGGCTCACATCCCGCTCGGCGGCCTGTTCGCGATCGTCCTGACCATCGCGTGGAAGCTGTTCGACACGATCTTCCTCGGCGCCCTGCAAGCCTTCATCTTCGCGCTGCTGACGGTCCTCTACTTCGGCATGGCCCAGGGGCACGGGGAACATGACGAGCCATCCCGCTGCGTGACGAACGAGCGCGAACCCGTGCCGACGCCCGAACTGCTCTGAAGCACCCGCTCGTCCCAGAGATAAACCATTGCGCCGGGCACTCGGCGCGTAACCAAGGAGAAACAGTGGCAACCACCATGGAATCGGCCATCAAGACCGCGGGCGCCTTCGTCGGCGGCGGCCTGGCCCTCGGCGGCGGTGCGATCGGCGCCGGCATCGGTGACGGTGTGGCCGGTTCGTCCTACATCCAGGGCGTGGCGCGTCAGCCCGAGGCACAGGGCCGTCTGCAGACGATCTTCTTCCTGACGGTCGGACTGGTCGAGGCGATGTACTTCATCAACCTGGCCTTCATGGCGCTGTTCGTCTTCGTCCTCGGCAAGTGACCAAGGGCCGCCTGATACGCCCAGCCGGAAGACAGGACTGACAGATGACCACCCAGAGCGTCACCGCGGTGCAGCCGATGGCGGCCAACTTCCTCGTGCCCAACGCGACCTTCTTCGCGGAGCTGATCGCATTCGCGATCATCGTGTGGATCCTGGCGAAGTACGTCATTCCGCCGATCAACCAGGCGATGGCGGCACGCCAGGACGCCATCCGCAAGCAGTTCGCCGACCTCGACGATGCCCAGTCCGAGGCGCGCGAAGCGGAGTCGAAGTACAAGGAACAGCTGAACAACGCCAAGCACGAGGCCGCGAAGATCCGCGAGGACGCCCGCGAGCAAGGTGCCCAGATCGTGCAGGACGCGCGCGACAAGGCGCAGGTCGAGGCCGACCGCATCATCGAGCACGCGCACACCCAGATCGAGGCCGACCGCAAGGCGGCCTTCTCCTCCCTGCGCCGTGACGTCGGCAGCCTGGCCACGACCCTGGCGGGCCGCATCGTCGGCGAGTCCATGGACGACGACGAGCGTCAGGGCCGTGTGGTCGAGCGCTTCCTCGCCGACCTCGAGGAGACCGGCTGATGGACCTGCGGGGAGCCTCTGTCGAGGCGCTGGCCGGGCTGACGGCCAGGCTCGACGACGAGATCGGCACCAACCAGAGCGCGGCCGCGCTCGGTGACGAGCTGTTCACGGTCAGCCGGCTCTTCCGCACCGAGGCGGCGCCTGCGTCGCTATGCCACCGACGCCTCCCTGGCGCCGGAGACCAAGCAGGGCATGGTCCAGCAGGTGTTCGCCGATCGGGTCTCGGAGAAGGCGCTCGACCTGCTCACCGACGCGGCAGGCCGGCGCTGGACCCTCTCGCGTGACCTTCCGGACGTGGTGGAGCGGCTCAGCGAGATCGCGGTCGTCCGCTCGGCCGGTGCCAAGGCCGGTCAGGTGACCGACGAGCTCTTCGCGCTGTCGGGCATCGTCGACAGCAACCCGTCCCTGCGGGACGCCCTCAGCGACCCTGGCCGCTCCGTCGACGACAAGGCGGCTCTGCTCGACTCGCTGCTCGACGGCAAGGCGCTCCCGGCCACGGTGACCCTGGCCAAGCAGGCCCTCACCGGCACCTACCGCACGATGACCGCGGCTCTCGCGACCTACCGTCGCGTCGCCGCGGAGACGCAGGGCGAGACCGTGGCCACGGTCCGCGTCGCCCGGCCCCTGTCGGCGGCCGACGAGCGGCGCCTGGCCCAGCTGCTGAGCAACCAGTACGACACCACGGTGCACCTCAACGTCGTCGTCGACCCGGAGGTCCTCGGCGGTCTCCGCGTGGAGATCGGCGACGAGGTCATCGACGGCACCATCGTCAGCAGGCTGGACGACGCCCGCCGTCGCCTGGCCGGCTGAATCCCGACAAGCTCGATCACCGACCACGGCACGCGACCACCGCAGTACTTCAGAAGAGACACAGAGAGTAGGGACGAAATGACGGAGCTCACGATCCGTCCGGAGGAGATCCGCGACGCGCTGTCGAAGTACGTCGAGGACTTCAAGCCCGAGGCTGCCAGCAAGGAGGAGGTCGGCACGGTCGCCCAGTGCGCCGACGGCATCGCCCGTGTCGCGGGCCTGCCGTCCGCGATGGCGAACGAGCTGCTCGAGTTCGAGGACGGCACCCTGGGCATCGCGCTGAACCTCGACACCCGCGAGATCGGCGTCGTCGTCCTGGGTGACTTCGACAAGATCGAGGAGGGCCAGACGGTCCGCCGTACCGGTGAGATCCTCTCCGTTCCCGTCGGCGACGGCTTCATGGGCCGCGTGATCGACCCGCTCGGCACCCCGATCGACGGCCTCGGCGAGATCGAGTCCGAGGAGCGCCGTGCCCTGGAGATCCAGGCCCCCGGTGTGATGCTGCGCCAGTCGGTGAGCGAGCCTCTCGCCACCGGGATCAAGGCGATCGACGCCCTGACGCCGATCGGCCGCGGCCAGCGCCAGCTGATCATCGGCGACCGCTCCACCGGCAAGACCACGATCGCGATCGACACGATCATCAACCAGAAGCAGTACTGGGAGACCGGCGACCCTGAGCAGCAGGTGCGCTGCATCTACGTCGCGATCGGCCAGAAGGGCTCCACCATCGCTGCGGTGCGCGGCGCCCTGGAGGAGGCCGGTGCGCTGGAGTACACCACGATCGTGGCGTCGCCGGCGTCCGACAGCGCGGGCTTCAAGTACCTCGCTCCCTACACCGGATCGGCCATCGGCCAGCACTGGATGTACGACGGCAAGCACGTCCTGATCGTCTTCGACGACCTCACGAAGCAGGCCGAGGCCTACCGCGCCGTGTCGCTGCTGCTGCGCCGCCCGCCGGGCCGCGAGGCCTACCCGGGCGACGTGTTCTACCTCCACAGCCGCCTCCTCGAGCGCTGCGCGAAGCTGTCCGACGACATGGGCGCGGGCTCGATGACCGGCCTGCCGATCATCGAGACCAAGGCCAACGACGTGTCGGCGTACATCCCGACCAACGTCATCTCGATCACCGACGGCCAGATCTTCTTGCAGTCCGACCTGTTCGCGGCCAACCAGCGCCCGGCGATCGACGTGGGTGTGTCGGTGTCGCGGGTGGGCGGCGCGGCGATGACCAAGGCGATGAAGTCGGTCACCGGCTCGCTCAAGGTCGAGCTGGCGCAGTTCCGCGCGATGGAGGCGTTCGCGATGTTCGCCTCCGACCTCGACGCGGCCTCGCGGCAGCAGCTCGACCGCGGGCAGCGCCTGATGGCGCTGCTCAAGCAGCCGCAGTACTCCCCCTACCCGCTGGCGCAGATGACCGTCTCGCTGTGGCTCGGGACCACCGGCAAGCTCGACCGGGTGCCCACGGACGACGTGCTGCGCTTCGAGCAGGAGTTCCTCGACTTCCTCGCGCACCAGCACAAGGACCTCCTCGAGACGATCAAGGACAGCCGACAGTTCGACGACGCCACCGCGGAGAAGGCCGGCACGGCCTACGACGAGTTCCTCGACCAGTTCGAGACCTCCGAGGGCGCCTCGATCAAGCCCGGCACGGAGGCCAAGGCCGACCCGGTGACCGACGAGGAGCTCGAGCAGGAGCAGATCGTCAAGCAGAAGCGGGGCTGACGGATGGCCGTATCGCTGCGTGAGTACCGCGCCCGGATCAAGTCGGTCGAGTCGACCAAGAAGATCACGCGCGCCATGGAGCTCATCGCTGCGTCCCGGATCATCAAGGCGCAGCAGCGGGCCCAGCAGGCCGCTCCCTACGCCCGTGAGCTGACCAGGGCCGTCCAGGCGCTGGTCAGCTACTCCAACGTCGCGCACCCCCTGACGACCGAGCCCGAGAGCGCCGACAAGGCCGCGATCCTGATCGTGACCAGTGACCGCGGTCTGGCCGGCGCCTACTCCTCGGGCGTGCTCAAGGAGGGCGAGCGTCTCGCCGAGCGGCTGCGTGGTGAGGGCAAGCAGGTGACCACCTACCTGACCGGCCGCAAGGGCGAGGCCTACTACCGCTTCCGCGGGCGGCCGGTGGCCGCCTCCTGGACCGGGTTCTCCGACC
>CAWCPG010000040.1:0-233306 GCA_963797325.1 uncultured Actinomycetota bacterium | reverse complement strand
CTGCGCGAGGGCGGCGACTCCGGCAAGCCGGTGGTCGACTCCGATCCGACCGCCGACTCGGCCCGGGTCCTGACCGCGGTGGCCGACCGGCTCGACTCGCGCAGCCGGGGTCTGTCGGGTCGCCAGCTCGGCCTCACCCCGACCAGTAGATTCTGAGACATGTTCGGAGTCGGACTGCCGGAGCTGGCGGTGATCGCGTTCGTCGCCGTCCTGGTGTTCGGCCCCGACAAGCTGCCGGAGTTCGCACGGCAGGCCGGGCGGATGGCGCGCAAGGTGCGCGAGTTCGCCAACGAGGCCCGCGACGAGCTGCGTGAGGAGCTCGGCCCGGAGTTCGCGGACCTCGACTTCAAGGATCTCGACCCGCGCACGATCGTGCGCAAGCACATCATCGAGGCGATGAACGAGGACCCCGACGGCCCGGTCACGGCCCCGGTGAGCCCCCTCGCGAAGGGCGAGCCCCCACCCTGGGACGAGGACGCGACCTAGCAGGCGTGGGCTCAGGTCCGGCTCTGCACGGCCGCGATCGCGTCGTGCCGGAGCAGGAGCGTGCGACCCTCCGCGACGCCGACCTCGACGAAGTCGCTGCCGACCCTGGTCGGCACGACCGACCGGGCGCTGCCGTCGACCCCGTGGACGACGCACGGCTCGCCCGCGTCGGCGAGCCGTCGCAGCGCCGAGCCGAACCCGAGCCGGTCGACCGGTGACCAGGCGACCTCGGGGAGCGCCCGGGCGGACACGCCCGCGACGCTGACGACCGCCGCCAGCCGGACCACCCAGTCCTGGGCGGCTCCGTGGGCCAGGCACCAGTCGGGTCCGACGCGCTGGAGCGTCCCGGCCACCGGACCCACGCCGAGCACGTCCAGCACGACGTCGTGGCCGGGCGAGGCCATCAGCCTCCCGGCCAGCGTGACCGCGGCGTACTCCGCGCGGCTGCGGTCGGCCAGGTCGGTGTCACGCTCGGCGTCGTAGAGCGCCTCGGCCCGACCCTCCAGGTCGTCGAGGAAGGCGAACAGGCGCTCGTCCCACTCCACCCTCCCACCCTGTCACGCCCGCGAGGCGAGCCGGCGTCTCTCCACAGGGCCCGGGACATGATCTTGTCAAACTCGATGAGAAGTCTTTGAATGTGTCAAACGCAAGCAAACGAAAGGTTCTGCGGTGTTGCTCGGGAGCCGCGGCAGCCGGGTCCGCTGCCTCACCGTCTGGATGCTCGCCACCGCCGGGTTCGTGTCGACCGCTGCGGTCGCCGCCTCGGTGCTGCCACGTCCGTCGTCGACCTCTCGGCTCTCGCCCACGTCCCGCTCGACGTGGCGCTCACCACCGTGGCCGCCGTGGCGCTTCTCGGGTGTGCCGCGTGGCTGTGGCTGGTGACCACGGTGGTGGTCGTGGAGGCACTCCGCGCCGCCGACCTCTCGCCGCCGCGCGCCGTCCCCGCCGGCGTACGACGGGTGGTGCTGGCCGCGTGCGGCGTCGCGCTGGCCGGCGGGCTGGCCCAGCCCGCGCAGGCGGCGGAGCCGCGCGCGAGGTCGCACCACGGCGACCTCGCGGCGCTCGCCGGGCTCCCGCTCCCCGACCGGGCGGTGGCCGTCGCACCACCCCACCCACGGACCGTGCGGGTGCAGCCCGGCGACAGCCTGTGGTCGCTGGCGGCCCGCGACCTGCCGGCGGGCAGCCCCGACACCCTCGTCGCCGCGCGCTGGCGGGCGATCTATGCGGCGAACCGCGGCCTGATCGGTCCCGACCCCGATGTGATCGTGCCGGGTCAGCGGCTCCGTCTGCCCCGAAGGGACCCGTCATGATGCTCCGCCGGAGCACCTCGCCCGACTCCCCCGACGGCGCCGGCACGCTCCTCACCCTGCCGCTGACGCCGGTGGCCACCGTCCAGGGGACCCTCGCCCTCGATCTCGGTCCGCACCTCGACGTCCCCGACCCCGTGGTCGCGGCCCGTCCCGGCGACTCCGCGGTGCACGACGTCGTCCACGTCGACCTGGTGCAGCGTCGGCGGTTCGAGCAGCACGCGGCGCGCGTCGGCGCCGCGGTCGTCGAGATCGTCGGTGGCGACCGGCCGGTCTCCCAGCTCCTGCGGTGGACGACGCCCGAGGTCTACCAGGACCTCGCGCGGCGCGCCCACCTGGTGGCGCGTGCGGTCGGACGTAGGCCCGGCACGGGCGGCATCCAGTCGGTGCGTCCGCAGCTGGTCGCCGCCCACGTCAGCTTCGTCTCCGAGCGCTGCGCCGAGGTCAGCCTGCACGTGCGCTACGGCGAGCGCTCGCGCGCGGTCGCCGCCCGTTTCGAGCTGATCCGCGACCGCTGGCAGGTCTCAGCGCTGGAGTTTGCCTGAGCAGCGGACCGCGAGGAACGAGCGGTCCGCGTGGGCTCAGGCAGGTCGAGCAAGCGCGCGACCGAGCTTGCGAGGTCGCGACCGCGTGTCGAGACCCGGTGACGTGCACGCTGCCTCAGCCGAATTGGTCTCGACTCCGCTCGACCGACGAAACCGGTCTCGACTCCGCTCGACCGACGAGAGGGGCGCTCGACCGACGAGAGGGGCGCTCGACCGACGAAGCGCCGTCAGCCGATGCGGGCCGTGACACCGCTCGGGCCACCGGGCGCACCGTGGCACCGCTTGTACTTCTTGCCCGACCCGCAGGGGCACAGCGCGTTGCGTCCGACGTCGGCGAACTCGTCGTCGGCGTTGGTCACGGTGCGACCGGCCGGACGCTGCGGCTGGCTGTCGCCGCCGAACGCGGCCGGCACGGCGAGCGCCGTGTCGTCCTCGGACGGCGCGGAGTAGGCCAGCTGCTGCGGCGACTTCGGTCGGTCGAGACCCTTGGCGGTGATCTGCGGGCGGTGGTCGTGCTCGGCGGAGGGCTGCTCCTCCGAGCGGAGCTCACGACGCAGCGGCTCCTCCACCTCCTCCTCGACGAACCCCTGCTCCTGGTCCTCGTCCTCGATCAGCTGCACCTCGAGGTTGAACAGGAAGCCGACCGACTCCTCCTTGATGCCGTCCATGATGGCCATGAACATGTCGAAGCCCTCACGCTGGTACTCCACCAGCGGGTCGCGCTGGGCGTAGCCGCGCAGGCCGATGCCCTCACGGAGGTAGTCCATCTCGTAGAGGTGCTCGCGCCACTTGCGGTCGAGCACCGAGAGCACGACGCGTCGCTCGAGCTCGCGCATCGCCTCGGAGCCGATCTCCTCCTCGCGGCGGGCGTAGGCCTCGTGGGCGTCCTTCTGCAGAGCCTCGATCACCTCGTCGCGGTCGAGCCCCTCGACGCCACCGACCTGGGCGGCCATCGCGTTGAGGTCGAGCGAGAGCGGCCACAGCTGCTTGAGCTGCGCCTGCAGCGCATCGAGGTCCCACTCCTCGGCGAAGCCCTCGGTCGCGCCGACGACGAAGCCCTCGACGACGTCGTCGATGAAGCTCTTGATCTGCTCCTCGAGGTCGGCACCCTCGAGCACCTGACGGCGCTCGGCGTAGATCACGTGGCGCTGGCGGTCCATCACGTCGTCGTACTTGAGGACGTTCTTGCGGGAGTCGAAGTTCTGCGCCTCGATCTGGCCCTGGGCGTTGGCGATCGCGCCGGTGACCCGCTTGTTCTCGATCGGGACGTCGTCGGGGATCTTGAGGACCTGGAGGATCCGGTCGACCCAGTCGGACTTGAACAGCCGCATCAGCTCGTCCTCGAGGGACAGGTAGAACCGCGACTCGCCCGGGTCACCCTGGCGGCCCGAACGACCACGCAGCTGGTTGTCGATCCGGCGCGACTCGTGGCGCTCGGTGCCCACGACGTAGAGGCCGCCCACCGCCTTGACCTCGTCGTGCTCGGCCGCGACCTGCGCCTTGATCTTCTCCAGGGTGCCGGGCCAGGCCGCCTCGTACTCCTCGGCGGTCTCTCCGGTCGGCTCGAGGCCCCGCTTGCGGAGCTCGGCGTCGGCCAGGAACTCCACCGAGCCGCCGAGCATGATGTCGGTGCCTCGGCCGGCCATGTTGGTGGCGACCGTCACGGCGCCCTTGTGGCCCGCCATCGCGACGATCTTGGCCTCGTCGGCGTGGACCTTGGCGTTGAGCACCGAGTGGGGGATGCCGCGCTTGCGGAGCTTGTCCGACAGGTGCTCGGACTTCTCGACCGAGACGGTGCCGACCAGGATCGGCTGGCCCTTGGCGTGGCGCTCGGCGATGTCGTCGGTGACGGCGTCGTACTTGGCCTCCTCGGTGCGATAGACCAGGTCGGGCTGGTCGACGCGGCCGACGGGCTCGTTGGTCGGGATCGGGACCACCCCGAGCTTGTAGATCTTGTCGAACTCGCTGGCCTCGGTCATCGCCGTGCCGGTCATGCCGGAGAGCTTCTCGTAGAGGCGGAAGTAGTTCTGCAGGGTCACGGTGGCGAGCGTCTGGTACTCCTCGCGGACCTCCACGCCCTCCTTGGCCTCGATCGCCTGGTGGAGGCCGTCGTTGTAGCGGCGACCGGCCAGCATCCGGCCCGTGTGCTCGTCGACGATGAGCACCTCGCCGTCCATGACGACGTACTCCTTGTCGTTGTGGAACAGCTCCTTGGCCTTGATGGAGTTGTTGAGGAAGGAGATCAGCGGGGTGTTGGCCGACTCGTAGAGGTTGTCGATGCCGAGGTGGTCCTCGACCCGGGTGATGCCGGGCTCGAGCACGGAGATGGTCCGCTTCTTCTCGTCGACCTCGTAGTCGACGTCCTTGGTCAGGGTGCGAGTGAGCTTGGCGAACTCGGCGTACCAGCGGACCTCGTCCTGGGTGGGTCCGCTGATGATCAGCGGGGTGCGGGCCTCGTCGATGAGGATCGAGTCGACCTCGTCCACGATCGCGTAGTGGTGGGTGCGCTGCACGCACTCCTCCAGCGAGCCCGCCATGTTGTCACGCAGGTAGTCGAACCCGAGCTCGTTGTTGGTGCCGTAGGTGACGTCGCAGGCATAGGCCTCGCGGCGCTCGTCCGGCTTCATCGACGGGAGGATGACCCCCGTGGTCAGGCCGAGGAAGTGGTGGATGCGGCCCATCCACTCCGCGTGGTACTTCGCGAGGTAGTCGTTGACGGTGACGACGTGGACGCCCTTGCCCTCGAGGGCGTTGAGGTAGGCCGGCAGGGTCGCGACCAGGGTCTTGCCCTCACCGGTCTTCATCTCGGCGATGTTGCCGAGGTGGAGGGCCGCACCGCCCATGATCTGCACGTCGTAGTGCCGCTGGCCGATGACCCGCTTGGCCGCCTCGCGGACCGTGGCGAAGGCCTCCGGCATCAGGTCGTCGAGCGACTCGCCCGCGGCCAGCCGCTCCTTGAACTCGACGGTCTGACCCCGCAGCTCGTCGTCGGTCATGGCCACGAAGTCGTCCTCGATGGCGTTGACCGCGCGCGAGACGGCCTCCAGCTGGCGCAGGATCTTGCCCTCGCCGATGCGGAGGAGCTTGTCGAGAATGGCAGGCACGGGTGGGCTCCCGGTGTGGACGTCGGATGAACTCGGCCAACTCTACCCAGCGCCCGGAACCGGGCCGATTCCTCAGGTCAGCGGGCCGCGACCTCCCGCGACAGCGCGGGGGCCAGGTCGCCCCGCGGCTCGACGACGACGGTGTGAAGACCCAGCCAGCCGCCGAGCCGCTCCAGCTCCGCGGCCAGCTCCTCGGCGGTCTCGTCGGGCGCACCCGGCTCGGCGTGTGCCGCCTTCACCCTCAGCAGTCCGGTCTTGCGGTCGGCCTTGAGGTCGACCCGCCCGACGATCCGGTCGCCCAGCAGGAACGGCAGGACGTAGTAGCCGTGGACCCGCTTCTCGACGGGCGTGTAGATCTCGATGCGGTAGTGGAAGTCGAACAGCGCCTCGGTGCGCTCCCGCTCCCAGACCACCGGGTCGAAGGGGCTCAGCAGGGCGCGCGCGCCGATGCGGCGCGGGAGTCGCGCGTCGCGATGGAGGTACGCCGGTCGCCGGACGCCCTCGATCGTCACCGGGAGCAGCTCGCCCTCCTCGACCAGCTCGGCCACCACCGGGGCGGCCCCGGTCTGGCTCTGGCCGGGGACCGCCCGGAGCCGGTAGTAGTCGGCCAGGTCTCGCAGCGTGCCGACGCCGTGGGAGCGGGCGGCCCGGCGCACGAGCTCCTTGACGGCGTCGTGCTCGGTCGGGGTCGGCGCCTCGAGGTGCTCCGCCGGGATCACCCGCTCGGGCAGGTCGTAGCGGATCTCGAACTGGCTGTTGCGGCCGGCGATGGCGACGTCGCCCACCATGAACATGTAGTCGAGCGCCCGCCGGGTGTTCGACCAGTTCCAGCCCCAGTGCTCCTTCTTCCGCGGCAGTCCGTCGTCGAGGTCGCGGGCCGTCGAGGCACCGCGGTCGGAGATCTCGAGCAGCAGGCTCTCGGTCAGCTCGTCGGTGACCACGCTCCCCCACCACTTGTGCTTCCCGTCGCGGTAGCGGGCCATCCGGTGGCGCATCACCGGCCAGAGGTCGACCGGCATGTAGGCCTGCACGTGTGCCCAGTACTCCACCATCCGCCGCGGCCTCGTCTCCGAGGCGCGCCGCACCAGGTCGACGTCGTAGGGACCCATCCGGGAGTAGAGCGGCATGAAGTGCGCCCGCTGGAGCACGTTGACGGAGTCGACCTGCAGCACGCCCGTGCGGCCGAGGGTGCGCGCCAGCGTGCGCATGGTCGGCGGCTCGTGGGGCGGGTCGAGGAAGCCCTGGGCCGCCAGCGCGATCCGACGTGCCTGAGCCTGGGAGAGGGAGCGCACGCGCCGAACCTAGCGGCCTCCACCGACAGGAGGGTCGGCGTACTCCTCGAGGATGATCTTCGGCCCGCTCCGGCTCCCACGCTGGCGGCGGCCACCCGGGCGACCGCACAATCTCCAGATGCCGAGGCACCGCGACCGAGCCACCCGGGTGGTGGCCGGCATCGCCGCGGCCGGAGCGCTGGTCGTGCTGCTCGGCTCGTCCGCACCTTCGCCGCCGGTGCGTCCGGAGCCGCGCCGGAGGCGCCCGGCGCCCACCGCGCCGGACGACTCCGCCGCGATCGTCATCAACGGGATCCTCAGCGGCTTCGAGCCGCGCACCGTCGACCTCGAACCCGGGCGGCACCCTCACCGTCACCAACCACGACACGATGACCCACACCTTCACCTCGCAGGCCGTCGACGGCAACGGTGACCCGCTCTTCGACGTACCGTGCCGCCGGGCACCACGCGGTCCGATCCCCGTGTCGGGCCTGGGCGGCGGGACCTACGGCTTCTACTGCCGGATCCACCCTCAGATGACCGGCACGCTGACCATCGAGGGCCCGCCGACGGGTCAGCCGACGACGGTCCCGAAGTTCGAGCAGCCCCTCGTCGAACCACACCGCAAGACCGGACACCACATCTGGATCGCGATGAGGAAGGCGAACGTCCGGGTGCTCCCGCACGGACCGCGGACCCCGATGTGGACCTACGGCGGCACCTTCCCCGGACCGACGATCGTCCGTCCGACCGGGCACGACACCCTGGTCACCTTCGTCAACCGACTGCCGCGCAAGGCCGGGGCCGATGACGGTCCACCAGCACGGCGGGCACCAGACGTCGGCGGACGACGGCCAGCCGACGCGGTTCCTGATCCGGCACGGCCAGCGGCGCACCTACGACTATCCGCTGACCGACGGCGGGCGCACGCTGCCGGCAGCGCTGCGCTTCTACCACGACCACCGGATGAACCAGACCGCCCGCAACAACTGGTTCGGCCTGCAGGGCATGTTCCTGACCACCGACCCCCAGACGCCAGGCGCGGCCTGCCGCACGGGCGCTACGACCTGCCGCTGATGGTCACCGACCGCAGCTTCCGGGCCGACAACCGGCTGCGGAACCCGTTCCGTCATCCCGATGTCGATGCCGATGTCCGGGTCAGCGGAGGGCGACCGGCCCCGCGTCCGGGACCGTGGGGAGCAAGGTGCTGGTCAACGGCCGGTTCGCGCCGTACATGAAGGTCAGCGCGGCTCGCTACCGGCTGCAGATCCTCAACGCCTCGCTGTTCTCCAGCTATGACTTCGCGCTCTCCGACGGCCGCTCCTTCGTCCAGATCGGCACCGGCTCCGGACTGCTCCCCCACCCGGTCATCCGGCACGACATCCTGCTCGGGCCGGCCCAGCGGGCCGACGTGGTCGTCGACTTCCGCGGTGAGACGGGCAAGGGCGTCCTGCTCTCCTCGGTCGCCGCGCACCGACGGCTCGACCACCGGCATCGGCTCACGCGTGGCGGCGCTGATGCAGTTCCGGGTCGGCCGCACGACCCACCCGCACGCGCGGATCCCCTACCGGCTCGGTCACGTCAAGGCGATCCACGCGCCGAACCGGGTCGCGATGACCTGGACCTTCGGGGTCGGCAAGGACCGGCACGGGTCGTTCTGGTCGATCAACGGCAAGCGCTTCGACCCCCGGCGGGTCGACCACAAGGTGGCGCTGGGTAGCGGGAGCGCTGGCGGCTGCGCAACACCAGCGACACCACCCACTACGTCCACCTGCACGAGGAGCTGTGGCGGACCCTCGAGCGCGACGGCAAGCGCCCCCCGCCGTGGGAGCGCGGCTACGAGGACACCTGGCGGCTCGACCCGGGCGAGACGTGGTGGTCGCCGCGCGCTTCACCGACTACACCGGCGACTTCATGATCCACTGCCACATGCTCGACCACGAGGACGACGGCATGATGGCGACGTGGCGGGTCGTCCGGAGACCCTGACTAGGGGAAGTCGACCATCTTCTCGCGGACGGCGTAGAGCACGGCCTCCATGCGCGAGTGGAGCTGCAGCTTCTCGAGCAGGTTGCGGACGTGGTTCTTCACGGTGTTCTCGCTGATGAAGAGCCGCTTGGCGATGTCCTTGTTGTTGAGGCCCTGGGCGACGAGACGGAGCACCTCGAGCTCGCGCTCGGTCAGCCGGAACGTCGTGGTCGGCCCGCGGTCGGGCTGGGACATCTGCTTGAACTCGTCGATCAGCTTGACCGCCATCGACGGGCTGATCAGCGACTGGCCGTCGGCCACGACCCGGATCGCCTGCGCGACCTCCTCGATCGAGGAGTCCTTGAGGAGGTAGCCGCTGGCGCCGCTCTTGACGGCCTCGTAGAGATCGGACTCCTCGTCGGAGACGGTCAGCATGACGATCTTGGCGGCCGGTACGGCCTCCTTGATGGCGACGCAGGCCTCGATGCCCGGAGACCTTGGGCATCCGGACGTCGAGCAGCACCACGTCGGGCGCGACCGCGCTCGCGAGCTCGATGCCGGCGGCACCGTCGCCGGCATCGCCGACCACGTCGAGACCGGGCTCGGAGTCCATCAGCATCTTCAGCCCGCGACGGAACAGCTCCTGGTCGTCCACGATGATGACGCGGATCGGCTCCGGGTCACCGCCTGAGGAAAGAGGCACACACGTAGCATGTCACGATCCCGGGTCGGTATGGGCTGGATGGGCGATATCCGGACCCGCCCGTCTGGCCCCTCTGGGCCATGCGGGCCTGGTCAGCCCGCGCGCTCCACGTCGAGGGAGATGACGCCGTAGTCATAGCCCCTCCGGCGATAGACGACCGCCGGACGATCGGTGTCCTGGTCGACGTAGAGGTAGAAGTCGTGCCCGACCAGCTCCATCTCGTAGAGGGCCTGGTCGAGCGTCATCGGTCGCGCGCTGTGCGTCTTCTCGCGCACCACCGGCGGCCCGTCGCCGGTCACCGTGATCGGACCGACCTGCCGCTCGGTCACGACGTCCTCGTCGGCGGTGTCGGGCTCGGTGAGCGTCGGGAGCTCACCGGTGGCCGGGCGGTTGCGGTGGGCGCGGGCGCGCCGGTCGTTGGCCCGCCTCATCTGGGCCGCCATCTTGTCGACGGCCAGGTCGAGCGCTCCCATCTTGTCGACGGCGGCCGCCTCGGCGCGGATGACGGGCCCCTTGGAGTACGCCGTCAGCTCCACCCGCACCGCGCGGTCGGCCTGGCGGGGGTTGCGCTCGTTCTCGACCTCGACCTGGACCCGCATGATGCGGTGGTCGTGCTTCTCGAGCTTGCCGAGCTTGTCGGCAACATGGTCTCGGAAGCGTTCCGACAGCTCACATGTGCCGTCCGGTGACCACCACGTCCATGGAATCCTCCTGTTGTGCGGTTTGTCGGCCTTGGTGCGTGCGGGGTCGCGCTGGCTGGAGCCCGCCCGGCCGACCTGGTCTTCGTCCCCACACCCGCCTGCTGAGGGTCTCGCAGCTCGTCTGCCACTACTCCCCTTCTCCCGCAGGACCCCGTGTCTGACGGAGGCTGCGAGGCAGGACTTACGACTAAGCCGCACCGTGATCGGCGCAGCGCCGGGCGCCGGTCGGTGACCGACCTCCGGGCGGTGCGCCTTACGTGGACCGTTTCGCCTGCGACTGGCATCGGCTTGCCGACCCGACACCCCGGGCGACCGGGGCACCTGGACGACGCAACCACGGACCCGGGCGGACTCCATGGTTCGACGCTAGCCCCCGCCCGGTGATCGCGGAACCTTCCCCCGGATCCCGGACCTGCTGATTGGTCACTCTGCGCGAGGGTCGCCGGAGCGGCGCCGCGTCGCGGCCACCGCCGCCACGGCCAGAGGCGGGAGCCCCACCGCTCGCAGGGCACGCTGCGCCTCGGCCGCGGTCGCCCCGGTGGTGAGCACGTCGTCGCAGACGACGACGTGGGCGGGCCGGCTGCGGCCGCGCTCCGCAGCCGCCGCGAGACGGCGCAGCGCCGGCGGGTGCACCCGGAGCGCGCCGGCCAGGTTGGCGGCCCGCGACGCGGCGTCGAGCCCGGCCTGGTCGGCCAGGCCCCGCCGGGTCCGGAGCAGCAGCGCGTACGACGCGTCCACGCCCCACGCCGAGAGCGACGCGACCGCGGCCCTGGTGATCGCCTCCGTCGGCGCGTAGCCGCGCTGTCGAGTGCTGCTCGGCCGCGAGGGCACCGGCACCAGGAGCACCGGGGCCGACACCCCCGACGGGTCGGTCGAGGGCCGCCTGCACCGCCCGCGCGAGCAGCTCGCCCAGCGGTCGGGCGAGGGCGAGGAGGCGGTGCTCCTTGTGGCCGACGACCATGGCGCGCACCACCCCGTCGTACGACGTGGCGGCCCACGGCGCGACCAGCCCCGGCGGGACCGGGGTCGGCCAGGCCGGCCGCGCGCGGGTCTCGAGCCCCGCCTCGCACCCCTCGCACAGCAGGCGCCCCGGCCGGTCGCAGCCGACGCAGCGGCCGCCCAGCAGCAGGTCGCGGAAGGCGTCGAGCACCCGCCGAGCCGACCACGGGGACCGGCTCGCTGTCGACGGCCGGCGGTCGGGCGCTGTGGATCAGCCGGCGTAGGTGATGTGGCGAAGTCCCGGGACCGGCAGCTGGGCCGGGTGTCGACCTGAGCCAGGTCGAAGAGCTCCCCGGGCAGGACCGCGAACGGCTTGGTCAGGCTGGCCGACGCAGGCGACGTCGCCAGGCCGACGGCCTGGCCCTGCACGACGATGGGTGCGACCTCGTTCGGGGCCATCGAGCCGTCGATGTCGAGCAGGCGGACCTCCGCCTGGGCCGGCGACGCCTGGTCGAGCACGGCGATCGTGGTCGGTGACGTCCAGCCGATGTCGCGCACCCGAGTGCTGGCGCCGCTCGCCCACCGGATCGTCTGCGCCCGGGTCCGCGGACACGCACGCGACCGTCGTAGCGCAGCCGGCTCACGACCAGCCGGTCACGCTGGGTCCCGCGGAGGACCGCGACCAGCCGCGAGCCGTCGCGCGAGACCAGGAACCGGCTGACGTCCTCCCCCGAGACGCCGGGCACCCTGACCACGCTCGCGCGGCCCTGCGAGACCTGCAGGACGACCGCCCCACCGCGGGAACGGTTCTGCACGTCCCAGAGCCGGTCGGAGAAGTCCCAGGCGGGTGACAGGAGCCCACCCCCGGTGAGCACACGCCTGGGAGCGGCGCCACTGCGCACGGGCCCCACCAGGAGCGAGGTCGGCGTCGTCGCGGCGACCTGGTCGTCGCCGAGGCTGACCGCGAACGCCCCGATCCCCTGCACGCTCGTGCCGAACGGGCCGCCCACCGGGGTCAGCCGGTTGGCCTGTCCGGAGACGAGGAGACCGCGGCGCAGCGCGTAGAGCTGGCTGCTGGCCGGGGGGTACGCCGGGTCGTAGTGGTCGGCCTCGGGATTGTCGACCCGGAAGGTCGAGGCGCCGGACGCGTCGGTCAGCTGGTGGCCCGCGATGTTGAGGGTGAAGGTGCGGACGGTCGGGTCCTGACGCAGGGTCCAGGAGAACTGGCTCAGGATCAGCCGGGTGGTCCTGCGGTTGAAGGCACCCGGATCGGGACCGTTGAGCACGACGTTGACCGAGCCCTTGGTGACCACCAGCGGCGAGACCGTGAGCCGGGGCGGCACGAAGGTGCGCGCGACCCCGGGCGGGGTGCGCGGGCCGAGCAGGAGGGCGTTGACCAGGGCCGTGACCAGCTGCTGTCCCTGCGGCATGTGCACGACCTCGGGGACGAGGATCCGCCCGCTCGGGTCGAAGTAGTAGAGCGCGGCGTCCTGGAACGCCTGCTCGTAGAAGGTCTGCGGCACGAGCAGGGCGTTCGGCGCCGCGGCGATCCGCCACTCGCCGTTCTCCTGGCGCATCGGGAAGGTCAGTCGCGACGCCGCGCCGTCGAGCGGACCCCGCCACTGGCCGCCGGCGTCGATGCGCTCGGCGCCGAGCAGTCGGACCCGCACCGAGGACTCGCCGCGTGGTGGCCTGAGCCCGGCGTAGGCGACGACGCCGCCGTTCTGCGGCTTCCAGACGGACGCGGCCGCAGTGGTGAGGTACTGCACGGCGACCGCGTCTGCAGCGGTGTCGCGGTCATCGCGTCCAGGAAGCCGGAGACGATCCCCGTCCGCGCTGGCGCCCGGCTCGGGCGGTGGCGGGTTGTTGTAGGGGTTGTCGATCGCCGGCACCTGGGCCGGCTCCTTGGCACCACGACCGGGCCCGTGTCGGGCACCTGGACGCATGCGGTGAGGCACGAGCCGACGACGACGCCGAGCACGGCGCTCGCCCACGACGTACGGCGGCTCATGCCACCACCTCCGCGGCGTCCTCGGGCACGAGCGGCAGCGGGCTGTGGCGCAGCGGGTGGCCGGCGTGGCGGGGCAGGGTCAGCCGGAACTGGGCGCCCTCGTGCGGCTTGCCCCACGCCTGGAGCCAGCCGCCGTGCAGGTGGGTGTCCTCGAGCGAGATCGCCAGCCCCAGGCCGGTGCCGCCGCTGGTCCGGGCCCGGGCCGGGTCGGCGCGCCAGAACCGGTTGAACACCATCGCGGACTCACCGACCGCCAGGCCGACCCCGTGGTCGCGGACGGCGATCGCGGCGGCCTGCTCGTCGGCGGCCACGGTCACCACGATCTCGCGGCTCTCGGCGTGGTCGATGGCGTTGGTGACCAGGTTGCGCACGATCCGCTCCACCCGGCGTACGTCGGCCTCGGCGATGCAGGGTGTCTTCGGGGCGCGGATCACGACCCGCGTCTGGCGGGCGTCGGCGAGGGCGCGGGTGCTGTCGACGACCCGGTAGGCGACGTCGGTGAGGTTGACGTCGTCGAGGTCGAGGGCGGCCGCGCCGGCGTCGAACCGGCTGATCTCGAGCAGGTCGACCAGCAGGGTCTCGAACCGGTCGAGCTCGCGCTGCAGCAGCTCGGCGGCGCGCCGCGCCTCGGGGTCGAAGGTGTCCTTGGCGTCGTGGAGGACCGCGCCGGCCAGCCGGACCGTGGTCAGCGGGGTCCGCAGCTCGTGGGACACGTCGGAGACGAACCGGCGCTGGACGCGGCTCAGCTCCTCCAGCTGCCGGATCTGGCGCTGCAGGTTGGTCGCCATCTGGTTGAACGACGTCGCGAGGCGCGCCAGGTCGTCCTCACCGGTGACCCGCAGCCGCTCCTGCAGCTGGCCGGCGGCCAGCCGCTCGGCCACCCGCCGGGCCATCCGGATCGGGGTGACGATCTGCCGCGTCAGCAGCCAGGTCAGGGCGGCGATCAGCAGCAGCAGCAGCACGCCGGCGGTCAGCAGCGCCCGGGTCACCAGGGCCAGGGTCTGCTGCACGTCGTCGAGCGGGAACAGGTAGTAGACCGTCCGGATCGAGCCGTTCGCCGGGATCTTGACCGTGGTGCCGACCACGACGCCCGGGGTCGAGCTCGTCACCTCGGCCGTGGCTGCGGAACTGGATGGTGGTGTAGGTCCAGCGCGGTCTCGACCGCTCGGCGGCGGCGTCGAAGTGGTCGACGAGCGACTGCGGGACGCTGGCGAGGTCGAGCTGCGGGGTGAGCTTCGTCGCCGCGCTCCTCGAGCGAGCTGTCGGGCGCGCCCGGCCCGGCCATCACCACGCTGAACCCGCGGGCCTGGCCGCTGGCGAAGATGGGTGCGAAGAGGACGCCCGCGGCCTGGTCGTTGGCGTCGGTGTCGGTGCCGGCTCGGCCCGGAGCCGGTCGGTGGCCTGCCTGGTTCTCGTTCGCGACCTCGTGCAGGACCGTCTCGACGCGGTGGTCGACCAGGCCCTGCTCGACCTGGCGGAGCAGGAACCAGCCGACCGCGACGACCACGACCGCGGAGAGCAGCACGGTGCTGACCACGACGCGCGCCTGGATCGACCGGCGCCAGAAGGTCAGCCCCCGCCGGAGCGCCTCGGGCAGGCTGCGGCCGACCATGTCAGCCACCTGTCGCTCATCGGCTCACTCATTGCTGGCCGCTGCTGCCGGCCTTGTAGCCGACGCCGCGCACGGTGAGCACGATCTCGGGGTTCTCCGGGTCGGACTCGACCTTGGAGCGCAGCCGCTGCACGTGCACGTTGACCAGCCGGGTGTCGGCGGCGTGGCGGTAGCCCCAGACCTGCTCGAGCAGCACCTCGCGGGTGAACACCTGCCACGGCTTGCGCGCCAGGCAGACCAGCAGGTCGAACTCCAGCGGGGTGAGGCTGATCGGCTCGCCGTCGCGGGTCACCGCGTGCCCGGCCACGTCGATGGCGAGCGGGCCGATGGCGAGCGCGTCCGCCCCGGGCGCGTCGTTACGGCGTACGCGGGCGCGGATGCGGGCCACCAGCTCCTTGGGCTTGAACGGCTTGACGACGTAGTCGTCGGCGCCCGACTCCAGGCCGACCACGACGTCGATGGTGTCGCCCTTGGCGGTGAGCATCACGATCGGGACCCCCGACTCGGCGCGGATCTCCTTGCACACGTCGATGCCGCCCTTGCCGGGCAGCATCAGGTCGAGCAGGACGACGTCGGGCCGGTAGGCGTGGAACGCCTCCATGGCCTCGTCGCCGCGCTCCACCAGGTGGGCGTCGAAGCCCTCCTGGCGCAGCACGATCGACAACATCTCCGACAACGACGCGTCGTCGTCGACGACGAGCACACGCGCACGGAAGTCCTCGCCCTGGGTCACGGCTGCAATCTTGCCAGTCGAGACGAAGAAATCCCGCCGTACGGCGTGGACCGGGCCGCGATCAGTAGCGGTACTGGTCCGACTTGTAGGGGCCCTGCACGTCGATGCCGAGGTACGACGCCTGGTCGTCGGTCAGCTCGGTGAGCCGCACGCCGAGGGCGGAGAGGTGCAGCCGGGCGACCTCCTCGTCGAGGTGCTTGGGCAGCACGTAGACGCCGACCGGGTAGGCCTCGGGCTTGGTGAACAGCTCGACCTGGGCCAGCACCTGGTTGGTGAAGGAGTTCGACATCACGAAGCTCGGGTGACCGGTGGCGTTGCCGAGGTTCATCAGGCGACCCTCGGACAGCACGATGATCGAGTTGCCCTTCGGGAACGTCCACAGGTCGACCTGCGGCTTGACGTTCTTGCGCACGACGCCGTCGTAGGACTCGAGGCCGGCCATGTCGATCTCGTTGTCGAAGTGGCCGATGTTGCCCAGGATCGCCTGGTGCTTCATCCGCGACATCTGGTCGACGGTGACGACGTCCTTGTTGCCGGTCGCGGTGATCACGATGTCGGCGACGTCGAGGACGTCCTCGAGCGTGGCGACCTGGTAGCCGTCCATCGCGGCCTGCAGCGCGCAGATCGGGTCGATCTCGGTGACGACGACGCGGGCGCCCTGGCCACGCAGGCTCTCGGCGCAGCCCTTGCCGACGTCGCCGTACCCGCAGACGACGGCGACCTTGCCGCCGATGAGGACGTCGGTCGCGCGGTTGATGCCGTCGATCAGGCTGTGGCGGCAGCCGTACTTGTTGTCGAACTTGGACTTGGTGACCGAGTCGTTGACGTTGATGGCCGGGAAGAGCAGCGAGCCTTCCTTCATCATGTCGTAGAGGCGGTGGACGCCGGTGGTGGTCTCCTCGGTGACGCCGCGCAGCTCGGCGGCGATCGTGGTCCAGCGGTCGGTGCTCTCCTGGAGCGACGCGACCAGGACGTCGAAGACGACCTTCTGCTCGTGGCTGGCGGCGGTGGCGGGGTCGGGCGCCTCGCCCTTCTTCTCCGCCTCGACGCCGAGGTGGACCAGCATCGTGGCGTCGCCGCCGTCGTCCAGGATCATGTTGGCCTTGGTGTCACCGGGCCAGATCAGGATCTGCTGGGTGCACCACCAGTACTCCTCCAGCGACTCGCCCTTCCAGGCGAAGACCGGCACGCCCTGCGGGTCGTCGACGGTGCCGTTCGGCCCGACGACGACGGCGGCGGCCGCGTGGTCCTGGGTGGAGAAGATGTTGCAGGAGGCCCAGCGCACCTCGGCGCCGAGCGCGACGAGGGTCTCGATCAGGACCGCGGTCTGGATCGTCATGTGCAGCGAGCCGGCGATCCTGGCGCCCCGGAGCGGCTTGCTCTCGCAGTAGCGCTCGCGCATCGCCATCAGGCCGGGCATCTCGTGCTCGGCGAGGGTGATCTCGGTCCGGCCGAAGTCGGCCAGGGCCAGGTCCGCGACCTTGAAGTCCATCTGTTGTTGCCTCCCGCTCTCCGGGCCGCCCTCGCCGCGGCCGCGTGACACTCAGGTTAGGACGAGGGCAGGCCGACCGAAGAATCCTCGCGGACCCTCCCGGCGGGCGGCAGATGGCGCGCCACGGCGGCGGCGACCACGAGCACCGGCACCGCCAGCAGGGCGACCAGGGCCGGGAAGCCGAGCACGTGCGAGCCGAGCGCGAACGCGGCGTAGACGGCAGGGCGACGACCTCCTCGAGGAGACCCGAGCACGCTGGTGACCGTGGCCCGCGCCGGCCCGGTGATGGTGTCCTGCAGCCGCGTCTCGCCGACGAGCATCGCGTTGTTGAGCATGCCGTAGCCGACGCCGATCGCGACGAAGCCGGCGTACGGCGTGACCAGGGCGCCGACCGAGACCAGCAGCGCTCCCACCGCCAGCAGCGCGCCGACCTTGCGCCCGGCGAGCCGGGCGGTGCGCCCGACCAGGGCCGTGCCGACCGCCTGTCCGGCGACGGTGATCGCGACCAGCAGCGGGATGTCGGCGGTGGCCACGCCGTGCGCCCGGGCCACCAGCGGGAAGTACTCGTCGTACGCCGTGAGGCCCACCATGGCCGCCGCCAGCAGCAGGACCCGGCGTACGTCGGGATGGTGCCGCGACTCGGCCAGGCCGGCCCGGAGCATCGCGACGTAGCGCGACGCGGCGCGCTCGGTCTCGCCGGGCATCGCGTCGTGGCCCGGCCGGCGAGCGCGTGCGGAGACCGGGAGGGTCGCCGCCAGAGCGGCCTGGAGGCCGCAGATCGCCACGCTCGCCCAGCCCACGAGCGGGTAGCCCCCGAGCGCGAGCAGCGGCGCCGCGAGCACGGTCGCGGCCAGGTTGGCCAGGATCGCCGTCGAGTGTGCCCAGCCGATCAGGGACGGGTACGCGTCGGCGCGCGCCGCGCTCGACCAGCTCGTCGTACACCAGGGACTCGAAGGTGCCCGACATCAGCGAGCTGGACAGCCCCCACAGGACGAACCCGAGGGCGAAGCCCGGGAAGGTCTGCCACGTCATCCAGGTCGTGAAGCCCGCGGCGTAGACGAGGGCGGAGACCACGAGCAGGTGGCGCCGGTCGAACGAGTCCGCCCAGGCGCCCGACGGCACCTCGAAGACGAACGACGTGGCCGACCAGAGGATCAGCAGGAGCGAGATGTGCGAGGCGCTGATGCCGTGATCGGCGAAGAGCAGCGAGTACACCGCGTAGAGCGGGACCAGGTCGCGCGAGGCGTGGTAGAGCAGCACCCGCGGCACGAAGCCCCGGGCGCCGGGCACGAGCGGCCCGAATCAGGTGTGGCCGGAGAAGTGGCGCATGGCCGCAGGCTAGCCCCGACTCAGCCGAGTGGGCCAGACCCTGGCTCGGCGCCGGGCGGCCCGTCGACAGGGCGTCGGGCGATGACCCGGCACAGCACCGGATCCTCGTCGCCGTACGGCGAGAGGCCCGTTCCCTCCTCGTGGTGGGTCACCTGCCAACCCCTCGCGCGCAGGTCCGCGAGGAAGGTCTCCGCGGACTGGAAGCGGCGGTAGTGCCGGGTGTGCACCTTGGCGGTCGCCGCGTCCCGGTCGGTGCGGAACTCGGCGGCGAGGGCGTCGCCGGGCCGGGCGCCGGCGTCGATCACGTCGAGCACCCCCTGCTGCGTGGCCTCGTCGATGGCGTGCAGGAAGAACCGGAGGTAGTAGAGCGTCGGTCCGGCGGCCGCTCGCTCGAGCGCCGCCGCCAGGGCCACGCGGTCGGCCACGTCGCACTCGGCGAACTGCACCGTCCGGTCCAGGCGCTCCTCGACCGCTCGGGCCGTGGCGTGCTGGATCGCCGTCGCGGACCGGTCCAGACCGAGGACGCGACGCCCCCTCGCTCCGAGGGCCAACGCGTCGCGACCGTCGCCGCAGCCGAGGTCGACGACGGTGTCGGGGAGATCGGGCAGCGCGTCGACGAACGCGGAGAACGACGAGCCCCGGGCAAATCCGTGGTGGGCATAGAAGTCGGCCCAGTAGATCCTCGACCGCTCCGCTTCGTCCAGCTCACCCTCGGGGGCCGCGTCGGTGCGCTCCATCCTCCAGTTGAAGCCCGGCTTGGGTCGCTGCCAGTCGGCGCCGTAGAGGCACTCCACGACCGACTCGTCATGAACCGGCACGAGCGCCCGGCCGCCCGCGAAGTCGATCTCCCGGGTGCCCGCCCAGCCGGTCTCCTCCACCACCGTCGAGCCGGCGATGCCGAAGGGGAACCGCAGGATGCCGGAGTCGTCGAACCACGTGTGGAAGATGTCGATCCGCTCGTCGGACGTGGCGGGGTGTACGACGTGGAGCAGGGCCGGGAACGCCTCCACGTCGTAGCCCAGCTCGACGAGGCGGAGGGCGACCCGGGTCAGCTCGCGGGCGGCACCGCGGCCGGTCCGGCTGCTCGAGACGAAGGCGGTGTCGAGGTCCACGTCGTGACCGATGACGCCACCCTCACGGACCGCGCCCAGCAGCGTGCCGTAGATCAGGAAGAGGTCGTGACCGAACTCCTCGGCGAACACCGTGCGCAGCCGCCCGTAGAGCGACATCACCGCCGACTGCCAGGCGAGGTCGAGCTTCTTGGAGAGCTGGATGCGGCCGAACTGGGAGAGCACGTGGCCGCCGGCGACCAGCTCGCGCAGCTCGGTCATCGACCGCTTGCCCCGCTGCGGCGGCGACAGGAACATGCCGTGCCCGTGGATGGGGAGGTGGTGGCGCCCCACCTTCACCGTCACCCTGGTGCGTCGGTTGACGTAGGGCCAGATGCCGCGCACGCGGAAGGAGAAGGTCCGGACCTGGCGGCCGCTGTTCCGCCGGTCGTCCGCAGGCCCCGGCACCGGCTGTGCCTGCCACGCGTGGTCCAGCGGGGCAGCCACTCGACCCTCGGTCGGGCGCCCTCGCCGCAACACGCTGTCGACCCCCGACATCGCGGCATCCGCCGTGGCGTACGTCGACGACAGCAGCAGGTCGTCGAGGTAGAGGTCCACCCGGGTCGGCGGGGCCTGGGGGTCCACCACGAGCCATCCGCGCACCAGCCGCCGCGAGAACTCCTCGACGATCCCCACCACCGGCGGGGGCTGCGAGGTCGTCCGCCCCGGCCGTCTCACCACGGTCAGCCGCGGAAGATGTCGGGCTCGAGGAAGATCACGCGGGCCATCGGTGCGACCGTGCGGATGGACGACTCGGCCTCGTCGATGGCCGCCGCGATGTCGGTGGCCGTGGCCTCGCGGAGGACGCCGACCTTCGCGGCGACGAGGAGCTCGTCGGGACCCAGGTGGAGGGTCTTGAGGTGGATGATCCGGTCGAGACCGTCGGTGGTGCGGAGCGCCTCGGCGATCCGGTCCTCGACCTCGACGGAGGCCGACTCACCGAGCAGCAGGCTCTTGGTCTCGATCGCCAGCACGATCGCGACCGCGACGAGCAGCAGCCCGATCAGGGCGGTGCCGGCGACGTCGAACCAGAGGTTCTGCGTGAGCAGGGACAGGCCGACTCCGAGGAGGGCGAAGACGAGACCGACCAGCGCGGCGAAGTCCTCGAGCAGGATCACCGGGAGCTCGGGCTGCTTCGCCCGCCGGATGAACTCGACGTACGACGCGTCGCCGCGGACGTGCCCGGTCTCGCGGATCGCCGTACGGAACGACAGCGACTCCATCACGATCGCCGCGAGCAGCACCACGATCGGCACCCACCACCAGCGACTCGTGAGCAGTGAGTCGTCCGGGATCCCGTGCGTGGCGTGGAGCTCGTGTCCCTTGTGGTAGGCCTCGTAGAGCGCGAAGAGGCCGCCGACGCTGAACAGCACGATCGAGACGATGAACGCATAGATGTAGCGCTCGCGGCCGTAGCCGAAGGGGTGCGCCGCCGTCGGACGCTTGCGCGCCTGGCGGCCGCCGACCAGCAGCAGGGCCTGGTTGCCCGAGTCGGCGACGGAGTGGATCGCCTCGGCCAGCATCGACGAGGCACCGGTCAGCAGGAACGCCAGGAACTTCGTGACCGCGATCCCGGTGTTGGCCAGGAGCGCCGCGACGACCGCCTTGGTGCTGCCTTCGGTGGACATGCGCGGAAGGCTACCGGTGGCGCCGGGCGGCTCAGTCGCTGACCAGGCCGAGCCGGAGGTACTCCGCGGCGTAGCGGCCGTTGAGCACGAGCGACGCGTAGCGGGCGATCTCGGTGTCGGCCTCCGTCGTCACCGTCTCGGCCCGCACACCGTGCTCGCCGGCCGCCGCGCGCAGCCGGTCGTGGTCCTCGCGTACGACCGGGTCGACCGTGCCGTCGTCGAAGACCAGCAGCATCGGCCGCACGTCGCGCTCGCCGTCGGCGAACGGGTCGTCGAACACGTCACGGGGACGGGCGGCCTCGATCAGCGGGAGCAGGTGCTCGGCGTCGCCCGCGATCGCGGACTGGCCGCTGGCGCGCCGGATCGTCTCGGCGACCCGGCGTGCGGCGCGGGCGGCCAGGGACGAGCCACCCCAGACCACGGGCCGGGTGTCGGCCAGGGCGATCGCGAGCATCTTCGCGGGGTTGACGGCGAGGTCGCGGTGGGGCGAGCACGAGACGGCCACGTCGTCGAGCGCGTCGGCGACGTCGCCGTGGTCGGCCCGCGGGCCGAGGCCGACCTGGTCGAGGTACTCCAGCAGCACGACGGCCGTGGCCAGCTGGTCGCGGGCCACCGTCGGCACGATCGTCGACCAGCGACCCTCGGCGTGCCGGGCGACCAGCGAGCCGGCCGGGCAGGCGACGACCACCTGGCAGCCACGCCGTACGGCCTCGGCGACGGCGGCGGCCGTACCCCGGTCGGTGCCGTCGGGCGCGAGGACGACCACGAGGTCGAGCGCACCGGCCCACCCGGGCAGGGCCGGCCCCGGCCAGGCCACGAACGGCACCGGGCACCACGGCTCGAGCACGGCCCGCAGCAGGCGGGAGTCCGGGCCGGCCGCGACGATGGCCCTCGGCCGGGCGGCGTCACCCGCGGCCTCGACCGCGGCGCCGATGCCGGGCGCGGCCTCCACGGCCTCGCGACGGACGCGGGCCCCCGCCTCGGCGAGCTCGCGCAGCCGCAGGTCGGCCGTGGCCAGCGCGGCCTCGTCGTCGAGGCGGGACTCGTCGAACCAGGTCGCCATGTCGTGAGCCTGTCGTCAGGCCGGTCGGCGGGCCTCGTCGACCAGCAGCACCGGGATGTCGTCGCGGACCGGGTAGGCCAGCCCGCACTGCTGGCAGACCAGCTCCTCACCGACCGGCTCGAGCGCACCGTGGCAGTCGGGGCAGACGATGATCTCCATCAGCTTCGGGTCGAGGTTCATGCAGGGCTCCTGATCAGGGCGAGGACGTCGTCGCGGACACGGGTCATGGTGGCCTCGTCGGCACCCTCGACGTTGAGGCGCAGCAAGGGCTCGGTGTTGGACGGGCGGACGTTGAACCACCACGTGGGCGTGGTCACGGTGAGCCCGTCGAGGTGGTCGACCTCGGCGCCCTCGGTGCCGGCGTACGCCGTCTCGACCGCGGCCGCGGTGGCCACCGGGTCGGTCACCTCGGAGTTGATCTCGCCGCTGAGGCAGTAGCGCTGATAGTCGGCGAGCAGCCGCGAGAGCGGCTGGTCGGTCTCGGCCAGGGCGGCCAGGGTGTGCAGTGCGGCGAGCATCCCGGAGTCGGCCCGCCAGAAGTCGCGGAAGTAGAAGTGGCCGCTGTGCTCGCCGCCGAAGACCGCGTCGGTCTCGGCCATGGTCGCCTTGATGAAGGAGTGCCCGACCCGGGTGCGCACCGGTCGGCCGCCGTGCTCACGCACCATCTCGGGGACGAAGCGGCTGGTGATCAGGTTGTGGATCACCGCGGAGCCCGGCGACCGGGCCAGCTCGCGGGTCGCGATCAGGGCGGTCAGCGTGGACGGCGACACGGCCGCGCCGCGGTCGTCGACCACGAAGCAGCGGTCGGCGTCGCCGTCGAAGGCCAGCCCCAGATCGGCACCCTCGGCCAGGACCCGCTCCTGGAGGTCGACGAGGTTCGCCGGCTCGATCGGGTTGGCCTCGTGGTGCGGGAAGGTGCCGTCGAGCTCGAAGTACATCGGTACGAGGTCGACCGCCTCACCGATCCGGTCGAAGACGACGGGGGCGGTGAGACCCGCCATCCCGTTGCCGGCATCGACCACGACGGTGAGCCGGCGACCGGTCACGGGAGCCAGCGCCAGGAGGTGGGCGGCGTAGGCGTCGAGGACGTCGACCTCGGTGATCGACCCACGACGCGCGACGGCGTCGGGCTCGGGTCCCGAGACGGCGTCGCGGATCGCGAGCAGCCCGGTGTCGGCGCCGATCGGCCGGGCGCCCTCGCGACACAGCTTGATCCCGTTGTAGCGGGCCGGGTTGTGGCTGGCGGTGAACATCGCGCCGGGATGGCCGAGGTGGCCGGAGGCGAAGTAGAGCTGGTCGGTCGACGCGAGGCCGATCATCACCACGTCCGCACCGGCGTCGGCGGCACCGTCGGCGAACGCCGCCGCGAGGGCCGGCGAGCTGGGGCGCATGTCGTGACCGACCACGACCGTCGTGGCACCTGCCACGGGCACGAACGCCGCACCCACCCGGCGCGCGAGGGTCTCGTCGACCTGGTCCGGGACGACGCCCCGCACGTCGTACGCCTTGAACACGGCGTGCGTGTTGGCGGGGTCGAGGGTGCTCACAGCGTGGAGCCTAACCACCGGCGTCGGCGGCCCCGGAGGTCACTCCGAGGTGAGCATGCGCAGATGGCCGCGCCTGGCGGTCTCGCGACCCTCACCGGTGACGGGGGGTGCGCTGGGCGAACGGGTGGCCGCGACCATCGGACGCCCGGCCTCGCGGACCGCGTCGGCCAGGGCGAGCAGGTCGTCGGTCGAGGGCGGCAGGGTGCTGGGGTCGGGCGCGAGGCGCATCACCTCCCACCCGCGGGGGGCCGACAGGCGCTGGCCGTGGACGTCGCACAGGTCGTAGGAGTGCGGCTCGGCGTAGGTCGCGAGAGGACCGACGACGGCGGTCTGGTCGGCGTAGACATAGGTCAGCGTGGTGACGGCGGGACGGCCGCACGCGGTGCGCGAACATCGCCGGACGTGACTCACGGCGCCGACGGTACCGTCGTCCTCGCCCCAGCCCGGTGAGGCTCGCGGGTCGTCTACGCTCGCCGTGTGACTTCCGTGGCTCCCACCAGCCGCCGCCGCACGCGCGACCGACGCGGCCGGGGCATGCGCGGTCCGGCGATCACGCCGTCCCTGCCCGGCCGCCCGGAGCTGCCGACCCGCAGCGAGCGCTTCGACGAGCTGGTCCTCGAGACCGTCCGCGACATCGACACCCGCTGGCAGGACCGGCTCGGGCTCGTGGAGTACGCCGTCGAGGACACCCCGCAGCTGCCCGACGACTGGTCCGGCGAGACGGTGCCGCTGGCCTCCCTCGTGCGCGGTCAGGGCACCGTCCCGACCCGGCTGGTGCTCTTCCGCCGACCGATCGAGCACCGCTGCGAGAGTCGCGCCGACCTGGAGGCCATGGTGCTCACCGTCGTCGTCGAGCAGGTCGCCGAGCTCCTCGGCATCGAGGCCGAGGACGTCGACCCGCGCTACGGCCGCGACGACTGAGCACGCGAGAGGGCAGCCCGCCGGTCAGCTCCGGCCGGGCGAGATCTGGGGGACGAGCCCCTTCGTCAGCAGCTCGGTCAGCGGGATCACCGTCGCGCCGGCGGTGTCGCCCGAGACGAGCACCGCGCCGCGGACCGGCGTGCCCTGGGGTACGACGTGCACGAACGCCGTGCCCCGCGGCAGGTCGACGGAGACCGTGTGACCCTGCTGCGAGGCGAAGGTCTTGCGCAGCAGCTGCTTGCCGGAGGCGTCGTACGCCGTCACGTCGGCGGAGCCGGCGGCGTCCGCCGACAGCAGCAGCCGGGCCGACAGCCGGGTCTTCCGCGCGCCCGGGCCGGTGACGACCGGGAGCAGGGTCGCCGCCTCGGCCTTGACGTCGTCGGCCGGGACGGTCAGCACGCGGTCCTTCGCCAGGCTGGTGAGCAGAGAGGCGGTGATCGGCTGGTCGGCCGCGACGGAGACCCCGAGCGCGCCGTCCTTCAGCGCGCGGGCGAGCACCGCGGTGAGGGGCACCCGGACGGTCGAGCCCGGCGGCACCGAGACCGGCGCGAGGCCGTCGGGCGCGAAGCTGGTGTCGCCGGTGACGACCTTGACCTGGGCCAGCGCCACACTGTCTCCCGCGTTGGCCAGCTGAAGGGTCCGCTGCCCCCCGCCCGTGGGCAGGCCGAGCAGCTCGTTGCTCAGCGCCGGGGCGAGCTGGCGGGGCAGCCACTCCCGCAGGGTGCGATGGGTGGCCAGGTCGGTCGAGGCGTCGAGCACGTCGACGGCGAGCCGGCCGCGCGAGACGACGACATGTGCGGTGAACAGCGTCCGACGCGGGATCACCGCGCCGAGATCGAGGGTGATCGTCTTGTGCCCGGGGATCAGGATGCCTCGCAGGCGACGGGTGCTGAACTCGTGCGACCCGTAGAGGGTGACGTCGGCGACCGCGGGGCCGGCGTCGGGGTTGACCAGCTCGATCACGGAGTCGTGGTCGGCCCGCGCGCCCATCCCGGTGAACCACTGCTCCGGCGACGGCACGGTGCAGGCCAGCGCGCTGAGCGGCGCCACCCCGGACCGGAGCCCGACCAGGCCGGGAGCCAGCTGGTCGGCGCCGCGGACGACGAGCGCGTCGGGGCTGTCGACGGGCGAGGACGCGCCGGTGCTCACCGCGACCGTCTGCGCCTCACCCGCCGCGACCACGGACACGTTGCCCGACGACCCCGACGCGGTCGAGACGGCCGCGTCGGCCGAACCCTTGCGGGCGGACGGGCAGACCACCAGGGCGTTGGTGAGATGGGTGAGCGAGGGCGCCTGGTCGGTGTCGTGCACCGGCGGGATGCGGACCAGTGCCAGCAGACCCACCGTCAGCAGAGGGATGACGACCGCGAGCACCGTCGTCGCGTCGAGCCGCGGGGTGCGGCTGCGGCGGACCACCTCGGGCTTGCGGGAGCGCTTGCCAGGGCTCATGAGTCCTCGCTCCTGCGTCGGGAGGCGCGCCAGGTGGGCAGGCAGAGGACCAGCACCACCAGCACGGCGATCCCCTGCACCGCGAGCAGGACGGCGCGCGCCGGCGAGCCCGGCCCGTCCATCGCGTGCGGGTCGACCGGTTCGGCCACCGACCAGGCGCGCGTCGTACGGCTCTCGGCGCTGGCCTGCACCAGCCCGTCGGTGGCGTCGAGCCCCGCCGCCACGTCGCCGTCGGCCGGCGACGGCAGCACGACGTAGCGGATCCCCGCCTTCGCCAGGTCGGAGACCACGGTCGGAGTGGGTCGCGACACGAGGGCTCGCACGTCGGCGGTGAAGCCCGGGTCGGGCTCGGAGGCGTACTGGATCTCGTTCTCCCCCAGCGTGTCGCCGTCGCCACGCCGGATCGTGTAGCGCAACCCGTGCGCCACGTCGCCACGGATCACCAGGATCCCGTTGGCGTCGGACTCGACCGAGGAGTCGGTCATGTACGCCGGGATGCCGGTGTCCTCGTTGCTGTTGAGGTCGCCGGGCCCCTGCCAGACGAACCAGCCGAGCCCGATCGCCGGGATGATCGCGGCGACGACGGCCAGGCCCACCAGCAGGGCCTGGTGGTGCTCGGCCCGCGAGCGCCGGAGGATCGAGACCAGACCCTGCGCGCCGAGCATCGCGGCGAGCACGAAGCAGCCGTGGATGACCACCAGCATGACGGCGATGCCGGGTCGCACGGAGCCCCCGGGCAGCGGGAGCGGGACGAAGGACAGCACGGTGGCGGTGAACGCCGCCACCGCCGCGACCAGCCAGGCCACGAGCACCGGGATCCGGGTCGCCCGCGGCACCAGGGCCAGGACGGCGAGCACCACCAGCAGCGCTCCGAGCCACCAGGGCCCACCGACGTCGCCGCCGAAGCGGCCCAGCAGCAGGTCGGTGAACGTGAGAGACGGGTAGGGCTGACGGCCGGTCTCCATCAGGAGCAGCGAGCCCGCGCCGTGCCAGAGGGCGGGCAGCCACCACGGCGCCAGCAGCACCGGGCTCACGCCGAGAGACACCAGCGGCGGACCCCAGATGCTCCGGTCGCGCGGCAGCGTCCGGGTGACCGCGAGCGCGAGCAGAGTGACGACCAGGGTCAGCAGCACGGCGAACACCCAGGCGACCGGTTCGAAGGCTGCGGTCACGGCGAGCAGCAGGCCCGTCCGCCACGCGGCGCGCCAGCGACGGTCGGGCTCGGGGTCGGAGAAGCCCAGGGCGGCGTGCGCGATCCACGGCACCAGGACCGCGGCCGCCACCACGCCGAGCCGGCCGTCGCCCCAGGCGCCGGAGGTGACCGGCACCAGCGCATAGGTCACGGCACCGAGCGCGACCAGCCAGCGCGGCGAGCCTCCGGGGTCGACCAGGCGGCCCACGACGCGCAGCAGGCGCCAGGCACCCCACAGCGCCAGCGGTACGGCGAGCAGCAGCACCGCCGACACAGCGGCCGCCGCACTGTTGCCGAGGACCGACCCGAGCACCGCCATCGGCACGACGTACGCCGGTGCCGGGACCGCGGTGCCCGTCCCGAGCGGGTGCCACGACTCGAGCCACAGGGCCCACAGGGCACGCGCGTCCGACGGCGCCGGGGCCAGCCCACCGCCGGCGACGAGGCCGAAGGCCTCACGGACGCCGATGATCGAGAGCACGACGACGACCGCGAGCGCGACGGCCAGCGGGTTGGTGAAGAAGCGCGCGACCAGCCCGGTGTCCTCGGCCACGGCGTCGTCGTCGTCACGGACGACGACCGGCCGGCGCAGCGGGGCCGGGGCGGCGGCCTCCTTGGCGGCGCGGCGTCGGTCGGCGACGTCCTGGGCCTGGTTGGTCGCGGCGGCCGCGATGTCACCGACGAAGTCGAGGCCGTGGCGGTAGGGCACCCACCAGGGCGCGAGCAGGGGCCTGGGGTCGTGGTCGCCCGTGGTCCGGCGCGCCCGTCGGGCCCGCCGGATCTCCCCGGGAGACGCATACACGGAGAACAGCGCGGCGAGGTCGTCGAGCGCCTCGCCGGCCGAGCGCACGACGAGGAACCCGATCATCCGGAGCAGGGTGCCGAAGAACAGCCGCACGGTCTTCCACAGCAGTGACCGGGTCGGGGCGTTGGCCAGCAGGGTGAACAGCGCGGCCCGGCGCTCGTGGTAGTGGGTGTGGCGGCCGGTGAGCGGCGTCTGCCGCAGGCCGCGGTGGGCGGCCTCGGCGTGGAAGACGACGGCGTCCGGGACGACGACCGTCCGCACTCCTGCCGCGGCCGCGCGCCAGCCGAGGTCGAGGTCGTTGCCGAACATCGGGAGGTTGTCGTCGAGGCCGCCGAGCCGGTCGTAGACCTCGCGCCGGACGAGCATGCCGGCGGTGTTGACCGCGAGCACCTGACGCACCTGGTCGTGCTGGCCCTGGTCGTACTCGCCGGCCTCGAGGCCGGTCTCGCGCCGGCCGGTGCCGGAGATGGTGATCCCGACCTCGAGCAGACGCTTGAGCGAGGGCCACTCGCGCAGCTTCGGGCCGAGCACGTCGGCCGCGGGGTCGGCCGCCGCGGCCGCCAGCAGGCGCTCGAGCGCGTCGGGTGCCGGGTTGGAGTCGTCGTGGAGGAGCCAGACCCACTCCGCAGCCTCGGCGGGGACCTGCGCCAGGCCGATCCGTACCGCCTCGGGGTACGCCGTACGGCCGGAGACCGTGACCACCTCGTCGAAGGCGTCGAGCAGGAGGTCGGGGCTCTCGTCGTGGCTGCCGGTGTCGACGCAGACGACCCCGGTCAGCGGGGCGGTCTGGCTCCGGAGACCCTCGACGACGGCGGGCAGCCACCGGGATCCGTCGTGGCTGACGAGCAGTGCCACGACGGTCGGACTCACGGTCAGCCACCCTAGCGGCGGCCCCGAGAGCCCCTGCATTCGTCGCAACGGTGACCCGAGTCACCGCGGCGTCGGCGTCAGACCGCGCGCTTCTTCAGCTTGCGACGCTCGCGCTCGGACAGCCCGCCCCAGATCCCGAAGCGCTCGTCGTTCATCAACGCGTACTCGAGGCAGTCGCCTCGCACGTCACAGGTCAGACAGACCTTCTTGGCCTCTCTGGTGGAGCCACCCTTCTCGGGGAAGAACGCCTCCGGATCGGTCTGAGCGCAGAGAGCACGCTCCTGCCATCCCGCTTCCTCGGCGTCCGCGTCGAGGAGAAACAGTTCCCTCACGGTCATCGCCCTTTCGACCCTGGCTGTTACCCACTCGGACGCCCATACCGTCCGAAGAACACTGTGGGAATTACACGCCTGTCGTACACCGGAAGTCAAGGCGTGATCTGGTATTGGTCATTCGGCTGACAGACCGAATCACATCTGTGTAACATCACCCGCCCTCGCCGCGAGTGGCGGGGTCCCGGAAGCCGGATGCCGCCGGTGCGAGAGGCTGTCGCCATGCGAGCGCTGACGGTCCTGTCGGGAGGCGTGGGCGGGGCGACCTTCCTGCGCGGCCTGCTCCACGCCGTACGTCGCGGCGAGCTGCGCGGCGTCGACGCCGACGCCGAGGTCACGGTCGTCGCCAACACCGCCGACGACATCTGGCTGCACGGGCTCAAGATCTGCCCCGACCTCGACACCGTGATGTACACCCTCGGCAACGGGATCGACCCCGACCGCGGGTGGGGTCGGCGCGACGAGACCTGGAGCACCAAGGAGGAGCTCGCGGCGTACGGCGTGGAGCCGACCTGGTTCGGTCTGGGCGACCGCGACCTCGCGACCCACCTGGTCCGGACCCAGATGCTCGATGCCGGCTACCCGCTGTCGGAGGTGACCCAGGCCCTGTGCCGGCGCTGGCAGCCCGACGTCCGGCTGCTGCCGATGACCGACGACCGGGTCGAGACCCACATCGCCATCGCCGACCCCGACAGCCCGAGCGGCCGCCGGGTGGTGCACTTCCAGGAGTACTGGGTCCGCCTGCACGCCGAGGTGCCGGCGGAGGCGGTGCTCGTGGTCGGCCAGGAGGAGTCCTCCCCGGACCCGGCGTGATCGACGCGATCACGGACGCCGACCTCGTCCTGGTGCCGCCGAGCAACCCGGTGGTCAGCGTCGGCACGATCCTCGGGGTGCCCCGCGTCCGCGAAGCCCTGAGAGCGACCCGCGCGCCGGTGGTCGGGCTGTCACCGATCATCGGCGGCACCCACGTGCGCGGGATGGCCCACCAGATGCTCACCGCGATCGGCGTGGAGGTCTCGGCCGCCGGCGTCGGCCTCCACTACGGCGCCCGCTCGGCCGGCGGGGTGCTCGACGGGTGGCTGGTCGACACCGTCGACGAGGGTGACGTCGCGCGGGTCCGCGAGGGCGGGCTCGCCTGTGCTGCCGCTCCCCTGCTGATGACCACGACCGAGGCCACCGCCGCCATGGCGTCGGCGGCGCTCGACCTGGTCGTGTGAGCGTGTCGTGATCACCGTCTGGTCACCCGACGGCGTCGGCGAGGTGCGCCAGGGCGACGACCTGGCGGACCTGCTCCTCGGTGCCGTGGTCTCGACGAGGTCGACCGACGGGCTCGCCGACGGCGACGTCGTCTGCGTGACGAGCAAGGTGGTCAGCAAGGCCGAGGGGCGCGTGGTCACCGGTGACCGCGCCGCGGCCGTCGCCGCCGAGACCCGTCGCGTGGTCGCCCGCCGCGGCCCGCTGTCGATCGTGGTCAACCGGCTCGGTCTCACCATGGCCGCGGCCGGGGTCGACGCCTCGAACGTCGAGCCGGGGCACGTCGTCCTGCTCCCCGAGGACCCCGACGCCTCCGCCCGCGCGCTGCGGCAGGCCGTCGCGACCCGGGCCGGCGTCAACGTGGCCGTGCTGGTCACCGACACCGCGGGGCGCACCTGGCGTGAGGGCCAGACCGACATCGCCGTGGGAGCGGCCGGGCTCCGCGTGGTCGACGACCACGCGGGCCGCGACGACGGCTACGGCAACGAGCTGGCCGTGACCGCGCCGGCCGTCGCCGACGAGCTCGCCGGCGCGGCCGAGCTGGTGGCCGGCAAGCTCGGACGCCGGCCGTTCACCGTCGTCCGCGGGCGGGCCGACCTGGTCCTGCCCCCGGGCGACCACGGGCCCGGGGCCGTCGCACTGCTCCGCCCGGAGGGCGCGGACCTGTTCGGTCTCGGCGCCCGCGAGGCCGTCCTCGCCGCCCTCGGGGCCGGGCCCGGCGACCGTACGGCGTTCGGAGCCGCAGCCGACCCCGACGAGCTCGTGGCTGTCCTGGCCGGGCTCACCGGCGCGGAGGTGACCCTGCTGGACGGCCGGGTCGTGGTCGCGACCGAGGATCCGCGCACCCGCTGGGCGACCGAGGTGGCGGCGTACGCCCACGGCTGGACGCCCGAGACCGAGGTCGGTCCGGGAGTTCGGCTGCGTCCCTCCACTCCGTAGACTCTGCGCACCCCACCGGTCCCGGCATCCCGGGAAGCAGAGAGAGCACCCATGGCCAAGTCGTCCAAGAGCGCCCGCACCGACCGTCAGAAGGTCGTCGAGCAGCTGCGCGCCGAGCAGAAGGCCGCCGAGCGTCGCCGCGGGACGATCATCGTGGTGGCCTGCGTGCTGGTGGCCCTCGGCATCGTCGCGGCCGCTGCCTACGGACCGATCATGGACTCCATCCGCACCTCGAAGTACAGCGGCAAGCCGCTGACCGGCATCGGTTCGCCCGCCTCGGTCTGCCAGAAGGTGACGACCAAGCCGGCCGACGGCAACCAGCAGCACCTCCCCGACGGGTCGCCGGTCTCCTACACCGACGCCCCGCCCGCGTTCGGCAAGCACTACCTCACCCCCGACGCGATGGCCCGGAAGTTCTACACCACCCAGGACCGGCCCGCCCTCGGCACGTTGGTGCACAACGAGGAGCACGGCTACACGATCCTCTGGTACGACGCCACCGCCGCCCGGGACTCCGCGCAGATGGACCAGATCAAGGCGATCGCGGACAAGTTCGCCGGCACCACCGACCTGCGTGACAAGTTCAAGGCCGTGCCCTGGACGTCGAAGGACGGGAAGCCCTTCCCCGCCGGTCAGCACGTCGCCTTCACCCACTGGTCGGCCGGCGGCGCCGCGAACGCGTCCGCGGGGTCCGACAAGCAGGTCGGCGTCTGGCAGTACTGCTCCAGCGTCTCCGGTGCCGCGCTCCAGAGCTACATGGACGACTACCCGTTCAGCGACTCGCCCGAGCCCGGCGGGATGTAGCCCGTTCTGCTCAGGTCAGGTCGGTGCGCCCGGTCTCGCGGAGCCGGTCGACGATCGCCTTGACCTCCTGCGCGCGGGCGCGGGTGGTGACCAGCAGTGCGTCCGGGGTGTCGACGACCACCACGTCGTCGACGCCGACCAGGGCCACCAGCCGCCCGCTGCCCGGTACGACGAGCCCCGACGCGCCGACGGCTCGCACGAGGTCGGGGTCGCCGAGCACCCCGACGTCACCGGCCGCGTCGCCGAGCACCTCCGACAGCGAACGGAAGTCGCCGATGTCGTCCCAGGCGAACTCCCCCGGCACGGTCGCGACCCGGCCCGCGGCCGCAGCCGGCTCGGCCACGGCGTGGTCGATGGCGATCCTGGGCAGGGTGGGCCAGACCTCCTCGATCCGGTCGGGAGCCGCCGCCAGGTCGCGCAGCGACGCCGCGAAGCCGGGATCCCGCGCGGCCAGGAGGTCGAGGAGCACTCCGGGGCGAACGACGAACATCCCGGCGTTCCAGCGGTAGGTGCCGGCTGCGACGTAGCCGCGAGCCACCTCGGCCGACGGCTTCTCCACGAACTCCTCGACCACGAACGCCCCTGGGTGACCGGCCAGGGGCTGCCCCTGGCGGACGTAGCCGAAGGCGGTGGACGGCAGGGTGGGCCGGATGCCCACGGTGACCAGCCAGTCGTCCCGGGCGACGGCCACCGCGAGGGTCACCGCGCGGTCGAGGGCGCCGAGGTCGCCGATCACGTGGTCGGCGGCGAACGACCCCATCACCGCGTCCGGGTCCTCCCGCTCCAGCAGAGCCGCGGCGTACCCGATGGCGGCCATGGAGTCGCGGGGCGACGGCTCGGCGACCACCCGCGCGGCTGCGAGGTGGGCCAGCTGCCCGGCCACCTGCTCGCGATGGGCCGCGCCGGTCACCACCAGCACCCGTTCCCCCGCGGTGCTCTCCAGCCGCGCGACGGTCTGCTGGAGCAGCGACCGTCCGGCTCCGGTGAGGTCGTGCAGGAACTTCGGTGACGACGAGCGCGAGAGCGGCCAGAGACGCGTGCCGGCGCCGCCGGCCGGCACGACGGCCCAGAAGTGGTCGATCGCAGGCATGGGGGTCACCCTAGAGTGACAGCCTGATGACCACGTTCCCCCAGGTGCTGTCGGGGCTGCTCGCCCACGACCCCGGACGCCCCCTCGTCACCTTCTACGACGACGCGACCGGTGAGCGGACGGAGCTCTCGGTCACGACCTACGCCAACTGGGTGGCCAAGGTGGCCTCCCTCCTCGTCGACGAGCTCGAGGTCGAGCACGGCAGCCGGGTGCTGGTCGACCTCCCGGTCCACTGGCTCGCGCCGGTGGTGCTCGGTGCGGCCTGGGCGGGCGGGCTCGAGGTCGTGTGGGACGGCGAGGCCGACGCCGTCGTCACCGGCCCCGACGGCGTCGACCGCTGGGCCGGCGAGGCGGCACGGATCCCGGTCGTGGCCGGCGCGCTGCTCCCGCTCGCTCGGAGGTTCGCCGAGCCCCTGCCGGCCGGCGTACACGATCTCGGCGTGGAGGTGTGGTCGCAGCCCGACGCCTACGTCGCATGGCCGGCCCCCGCGGACGACGACCCCGCCGTCGTCGGCGTCACCCAGGCGGAGCTGTGGAGTGCGGCCGCCGTCGGGACTCAGATCACCGACGGCGGCCGCCTCCTCTCGGAGACGAGTCCGGCTTCCCCTTCCGGTCTCGCTTCCTTCACCGAACCGCTGGCTCGCAGCGGTTCCATGGTCCTGGTCACCCACACGTCCGGGGAGAGACGCGAGCGGATCGTGGCCGACGAGCGCGTCACCGCACGCTTCGACCCCGGTCAGCCCGCCAGGTCGTAGCCTCCGAACCCCTCGCCGAGATACAGCGGCGGCAGGAACCCCGTGGGCGTGCCCTGGAGGGCGTAGAGCCGTCCGGTGCCCCGCTGCCGTACGACGAGATCGGGGTGGCCGGTCAGGCGCAGGTCGCTGACCCCGACCACCCAGTCGTAGGACGACACGTCGACCGGCAGCCGCTTCGGCGACGACAGGCCGCCCGGCCCGTTGCCGGCGTAGAGCGTCAGGGTGCCGCCCCGCCGGAGCAGGCTGTCGGGCGCGCCGTCGTCGTTCCACCGCCCGACGCCGATCTGGCTCCCCGTCTTGATCGCGCCGTACGCCGGGTAGGCCTTCCGCAGGCCGGGCAGGCCGCGCCCGGGGTAGATCATCATCACGCCCTTGCGGGGCTGGCCGAGCAGGTCGGGGAAGCCGTCGCCGGTCATGTCGCCGACGGCGGCGAGGCGGGCGACCGAGCCGAAGCCGGTGGCCAGCACCCCGGCCCGGTGCAGGTGGCCGTGTCCGTCGCCGCGCCACAGCACCAGGTTGCCGGTGCTCCTCTGGCGGGTGACGACGTCGCCGTAGCCGTCGCGGTCCCAGTCGCCCACGTCGAGGATCAGGTTCGCCCCGGCGAAGCTGACCCCGGTGTCGATCGGGCGGCCCAGGTCGAAGGTGCCGGGGTTGACCCAGGCCTTGACGGTGGTGCCGACCAGCGCGACGACGTCGGGGGCGCTGCTCCCCGCGACGTCTCCGACCGACGGGTCGGTGGCGTGCGCGAGCCGCGTGTAGGGCCCGAGGCGACGGGCGAACGTGCCGTCGCCGCGGCCGGGCAGGACGTAGGTGTCGCCGCTGGAGCGGACGCGCACCAGGAGGTCGCGGTGTCCGTCGTGCGTGAGGTCGCCGGCACCGGTGATCTCGGCGTAGGAGCGCGAAGCTCCCGGGGACCTGGGCCCGTGGTGCGAACGCGGCGTGCCCGGTGCCGGCATACAGCCAGAGGGCGCCGGACCGGTCGCGGGCCACCAGGTCCGGGACGCCGTCTCCGGTCAGGTCGCCGGCGGCCGAGATCAGGTCGTAGGAGTTCCAGGAGCCGCCCACGGCGACGTGCCGGAAGGTGCCGTTGCGACGTTGGAGATACAGGACGAGCGCTCCGGTGGCGGGGTTGCGGGCCGCGAGGTCGGCACGCCCGTCGCCGTTGAGGTCGCCCGGCGCCGACACCTGGTCCTTGCCGCGGAACGTCGTCAGCACCCGGCCGGTCGCGCCGAAGGTGCCCGACGACGTGCCCGGCCGCACGGCGAGGCTGCCGTCCGACTGCCGCACCACCAGGTCGCGGCGACGATCGCCGGTGAGGTCCCCGGAGACCAGCACGCTCGTGGCGCCGGCGACCCCGGTGGCGACGGTGCGGGCGGTCGGGAAGTGGATGAGGCCGCCGGTCGGGACGACGAACGCCTCGCCGTCGCTCGCCCGTCGTACGACGAGGTCGGGTGCGGGCGTCGAGGCGAGGTTGGACTCGAGCTGGCGTCCGCTCCAGCCGCGCTGGTCGGCCGCGGCCATCTTGCGGATGGCCGGGAGCTTGTCGTAGAGGTACTGCCCCGGGCAGGCGGTGGCGGCGGCGTCACGGTGGCCGTTGATCGCCTGGAACCACCGCGAGGTGACGTACTGCCTCGTGGACGACGCGTCGACGCCGTGCAGCGAGAGCTTCCAGGCGAACAGCGTGGCGTAGGCCTGCAGCGTGGCCCGGCTCGGGCGGGTCACCTCGTAGTTGCCGATCGCCGAGGCGGCGAAGGCATCGTCGTTGAACCCGCGGGTGTGGGCACCCACCACGGCCCGGTCGATGCCGCCGTAGCGGCCCTCCCAGATCCGGCCGAAGCGGTCGATCAGGTAGTTGTAGCCGATGTCGCTCCAGCCGCGGACCCGCACGTGGTAGGCGTAGATGCTGCGCAGGAGCGCCGGCACCTGGGCCCGGGTGTAGTTGTTGGCGTTGACCGTGTGGTGCACGAACCCGGCGTGCACGTCGCCGTAGTGGAGCGACGACTTGCTGCGCATCCGCTCGTCGGCGCCCCACTGGGCCCGCGAGTAGATCACCGGACGCGGCGTGAACACGGCGGCGGCCAGCTGTGCGGTGTCGCCGGAGACCGGCTGCGGGTCGGCCGCGCGATAGACCGAGTCGGCGCCGTTGTCGCCGTCCATGGTGCTGGTGTCGAGGGCGGCGTGCTCGGTCGCGGTGTGCGTCGCCCGGCCGGGGCTGATCACCGCGAGCTTCATGTCCGCCGGCAGCGGGCGGCGGCTGACCGCCCGCACCTGCACGCTGCCGACCTCGCCCACCAGGAGCGGGTCCGTGCCGGGTCGGGCGTGCTTCGCCTCGGCCGAGCCCGGGTCGGGACCGTGCTCCGGGTCATAGGGGATCGTGCGCCACGCCGACCAGGCACCATGGGTCCGCGTGCGGGCCGCGACGGTGATCGCGGTCTGCGGGAGGGTGACGCCTCGGCCCCAGCTCACCCCGACCTCACCGAAGCCGGTGACCGGCTGGGGCGTCGTGGTGAGCGTGCTGTTCCCACCCCGCTGCTCGACGACCCGGGCCGCGGACGTGGTCGAGGCGGAGCGACCGGCCACGGCGACAGCGGACGTCAGCCGTACCTCGTGGACGATCGGGGTGACCGGCGCCGTGGGCACCTTCGAGGCCCGGACGGCCTCCGCGGTGTAGGCCGCGGTGCGCACCGTCGGGTGCGCCAGCACGGTGGTGCCCGCCGGACCGACGGGGGCGGACCCCACCACGTCGAGGGTGACCAGGCTGGCCGCGGGCGTGAGCACAGCGAGCACCACGGCCAGGGCCAGCAGCTGCTGACAGGCCGTGACGAAGCGCGAGCGCGAGGGGGTCATTCCGGCTACTCCAGTGCGGGGGAAGAGTCACACGGGTAGCAAGTTTCACACTGGTCACACGACGGGCGATACGGTTTCTGAGTAACTACAAACCTGTAATTTCCAGTCGACACGCCGTCGACGGCCGAATTCTCGGAGCGTGCGACGCGGATCCGGGAGCGCGAGCGTCCTCAGACGTCGGCGCCCATCTCCTCGTCCGCCATCTCCTCGGAGACCTCTTCGGTGTCGTCGTCCTCGTAGTGGAGGAACTTGATGCCCTCGTCGACGTCGCCGTCGAAGGCCAACCGGCCCTTCTCCAGGACCAGCACGCGGTCGCACATCTTGCGGACGCTGGCAGTCGCGTGGCTGACGTAGAACAACGTGGTGCCGCTCTCGCGGATCTCCTGCATCTTCGCCATGCACTTGCGCTTGAACGGCCGGTCGCCGACGGCGAGCACCTCGTCGGCCAGGAAGATGTCGGCGTCGACGTGGATCGCGACCGCGAAGCCGAGGCGCGCGAACATCCCCGAGGAGTAGTGACCCACCGGGGAGTCGAGGAAGCGGCCGATGTCGGCGAACTCGACGATGGAGTCGAACTTGCGGCGGGTCTCCGCCTCCGTCATGCCGAGGATCGCGGCGTTCAGGTAGACGTTGTCGCGTCCGCTCAGCTGGGGGTGGAAGCCGGCACCGGTCGCGATCAGTCCGGCGGTCCGGCCACGCGTCAGCACGGTGCCGCGGTCGGGCCGCATGATCCCGTTGACCATCTTCAGCAGCGTGCTCTTGCCCGAGCCGTTGAGGCCCATCAGCCCGATCGACTCGCCCTGGTTGACGCTGAAGGTCACGTCGTCGACGGCGAGGAAGGAGTCGGAGAGCTCCTGCTGGCGCGCCATCGCGACGCTCATCTGCTTGATGGTGCGGTGGTAGCGCAGCGTGAAGGTCTTGGAGACGTGGCGGACCACGATCGACTTGTCGGCCCGGCTCACAGCAGTCGCTCCGGGATCCGACGCTCCAGGCGCGAGAACACCATCTGCGCGACGACCAGGATGCCGAAGCTGATCAGCAGGGCCCGCAGGCTGAGCAGGAAGAGGTTCGGCGGCATGTCGATGGCGGCGGTCTGGGCAGGGTGGGCGGTCGCACCGATCCAGAAGGCGCGCTGGAGGTCGAGCACCGCCTCGACGATCGGGTTGAGCAGATAGAGGTTCGTGTGGCCGTGGAACCGCACCTTCACCAGCGCGAACGGGTACATCATCGGCACGCCGAAGCGCACGAAGTTGCTGAGCACGTTGACCGCGTTGGACACGTCGCGCAGGAACACGTTCGCGGCACTGAAGAACAGCGCCATCGCGGTGCCCAGGGTCATCGCGGTGAGCAGCCCGATGACGCCGAGGACCATCCCCTCGGGGTCGGGGTGCCAGCCACTGAGATAGGTGGCGATGACCAGGATGACCAGCTGCGGCCCGACGTGGAACAGCGAGACGAGCATGGACGCCACCGGGAACATCTCCCGTGGCACCGCCATCTTCTGCACGAGCGACTTGTTCCGCACGATCGAGCGGGTGCCGGCGTTCATCGTCTCGATGAAGAAGTGGACGATGATCAGACCTGCGAAGACGTGGATCGCGAACGCCGGGGTGCGCGAGGCCCGACCGAACAGGATCCCCATCACGAAGTAGTAGATGAAGAACTGCGTGAGCGGGTTGACGTAGGACCACACCAGCCCCAGCACCGACCCCTGGTAGCGGGCCGCGATCTCGCGCCGCACGAGCAGGGTCAGGATGTAGCGGTGCCGGACGACCTCGAGCAGCCCCTGGTCCGACCACGGTGGGGTCAGGGGTGCGTTCACCCGGCGCCGGCGCTTGGGTGCGGCCGTCTCCGGCTCGGCCACGGTGTCAGCCACGGCGCGCCCCGTCGGGCCTACTCATCGGCCGCCTCCGTCCAGGGCCGGAACGTCTCGTCCCACGCCTCGGGTGAGGTGATGTCGCCGAGCGCGGCACGGTAGTCCGCGGCCAGCTGCGGCCACTCGCGACGGATGCGGGCGTGGATCTCGAGGGTGCGACGCAGCAGGTCGCGGAACTTCTCGGGGTCGCGCTGGTAGAGGGCGGCCGACGTGCCGTCGTTCATGGAGACGACGGCCGCGTCGTAGGACGCGAGCCGGTACCACTGCGCGTCCATCGCGGTCAGGTCGGCCTCGGGGAACTCCCGCGCGAGATCGCGCACCGGGCGCAGCTGCCGGATCGGCGCAAGCCCTGCCGTGATCAGCTGGGAGAGCCGGCCCGGGATCTCGCTGGAGTCGCGACCGCGCTTGGGCGGCTTCTTCCGGCGGACGGGGGCAGGTCGTCGCGGTCCGGCTTCAGCTGCATGTCGCTGAACTGCTTCGCCAGCGCGTTCACCTCGCCGAGCTTCCCGGCCAGCTGCTCGTGCAGGGCGTAGGGGCCGGCGAGCATGTCCTCGAGCGCGCGGTGGCGCATCTCGACGGTGGCGTACTGCATCGAGACGAGGTGCTTGATCTGGTGGTTCAGCGACTCGCGCACCATCCGGCCGCCGTGCGGGTACGTCGAGTGGAGCAGCGCCGCGACGAAGCGGTTGCGCTGGTGGAAGTAGGACTGCCAGTCGAGTCCGTCGTTCTTGTCGGTCCACGGGATGTGCCACACGGCCGCGCCGGGGAACGACACGGTCGGGAAGCCGGCCTCCTTGGCCCGCAGGCCGAACTCGCTGTCGTCCCACTTGATGAAGAGCGGGAGCGACAGCCCGATCTCCTCGAGGACCTGACGCGGGATCAGGCACATGAACCAGCCGTTGTAGTCGACGTCCGCCCGCTTGTGCAGCCACCGCGCCGAGCGCAGGTTGCGGTCGGCGAAGTCCCACTCCTTGTAGCCGTCGAGGCGGGTGGTCCACCAGAACCGCCAGGGCTGGACGACCTCACCGAAGCTGTGGAGCTGGGACCGCTTGTAGATGTTGAACATGTGGCCGCCGACCAGGGTCGGGCGCTTGGCCAGGTCACCGAAGGTGACCGCCCGGATGATGCCCTCGGGCTCGCACACGACGTCGTCGTCCATCATCATCGCGTAGGTCGCGGTGCCCTTGCGGACCGACTCGAGCTGGCCGCGGGCGTAGCCGCCCGAGCCACCGAGGTTGCCCTGCTCGATCACGCGCAGGAGGTCACCGAGTGACTTCTCCGCGGCGGGGTAGAACTCCGAGTCGCGCATCGGCTGGGTGCCCTGCTCGATGGCCATCACCGAGTCGAGGTAGGGGCGCAGCTCCTCGGTCTCGCCGATCTGGGTGAGCAGCTTGGAGACGTAGTCGGGGCGGTTCATCGTGGTGATGACGATGTCCACGGTGCCGTGGTCGGCCCGGTCGGCCGGCACCTCGGCGGTCCACTCGGCCGACACGACCACGTCGTCGTCGCCGGCCACCACGTCGTACCAGTACCAGCCGCCGTCGATGAACGGCTTGAGCGGGAGGTCGAAGCTGAACCGCGTGGGCTCGGCGCCGACGGTCGACTCGGCCGCCACTCGTTGCGAGTGGCCCTTGGCCATCGACTTGTAGACGATGACGGTCGCGCCGGCGCCTTGCACCTCGACGGTGAGCGTGACGTCGTTGACGACCGACCACCGACGCCAGTAGCTGGCCGGGAACGCGTTGAAGTAGGTGCCGAACGAGAGCTTCTCCCCCGACCTCACCCGCAGCGCCGTGCGGGACTCGATCTGGTCGGGGTGGATGGCGGCGCCGGTCGCCGTCGACTGCCGGATCGCGGCGTTGTTGAGGTCCTTGGCGGCCTGGCTGCCGCCGATCGCGTAGCGGTCGGCGTCGAGCCGGGTCTCCTCGGGGTCGACGTAGAGCGCCAGCACGTCGAAGTCGCGGTCCAGGGGCAGGATCTGCCGCTGGAGCAGCCTCGTCACCGTGTCGCTCATGCGTCCACCCCTCCACTCGCCAGCACGACACCGTCGGTGAAGTGGGGCCGTAGCTTGTTGTCGAACATGCTCAGGGCGGAGCCGATGGCCATGTGCATGTCGAGGTACTGGTACGTGCCGAGCCGCCCGCCGAACAGCACCATGGGCTCCTGCTTGGCCAGGTCGCGGTACTTCAGCAGCTTCGCGCGATCCTCGGCGGTGTTGATCGGGTAGTAGGGCTCGTCGTCCGGCTCGGCGAAGCGGCTGTACTCGTGGACGACCACCGTCTTGCCGGGCAGGTAGGTCCGCTCGGGGTGGAAGTGCTTGAACTCGAGGATCCGGGTGTAGGGCACCTCCTCGTCGTTGTAGTTGACCACCGGCGTGCCCTGGAAGTCGTCGACGTCCTTGACCTCGGCCTCGAGGTCGACCGTGCGCCAGGACAGCCGTCCCTCGCTGTTGCCGAAGTACTCGTCGACCGGCCCGGTGTAGACGATCGGGACCCGGCCCCGATAGTCGTCGGCGACGTCGAAGAAGTCGGTGTCGAGCCGGACCTCGACCTTCGGATGGTCGGCCATCCGGGTCAGCCAGGCCGTGTAGCCGTCGGTCGGCAGGCCCTCGTAGGTGTCGTTGAAGTAGCGGTTGTCGAAGGTGTAGCGGACCGGCAGCCTCGCGATGATGTCGGGGCTCAGCTCCTTGGGATCGGTCTGCCACTGCTTGGCGGTGTAGCCCTTCACGAACGCCTCGTAGAGCGGGCGGCCGATCAGGCTGATCGCCTTCTCCTCGAGGTTCTGCGCCTTCTCGGTGTCGATCTCGCTGGCCTGCTCGGCGATCAGGGCGCGGGCCTCGTCCGGCGTGTGGCTGCGACCGAAGAACGCGTTGATCAGCGCCAGGTTCATCGGGAAGGAGTAGACCTGCCCCTGGTAGCGCGCGAAGACCCGGTGCTGGTAGCCGGTGAACGTCGTGAAGCGGTTGACGTAGTCCCACACCCGCTGGTTGGAGGTGTGGAACAGGTGCGCGCCGTACTTGTGCACCTCGATCCCGGTCTCGGGCTCGACCTCGCTGTAGGCGTTGCCGCCGAGGTGGGGGCGACGCTCGAGGACGAGCACGTCGAGGCCGAGCTCGTCGGCACACCGTTCTGCGATGGTGAGGCCGAAGAATCCCGAGCCGACGACGACGAGGTCGGGCTTGGACAAGGTCAGAACTCCTGATCGGTCGTGGCCGGCCAGTCTAGCGAGGGGCAGGGGCCGAACCGGGAATCGAGCGGGGCCGCCCGGGCTCGTTCATGGCGCGCGTCACATCGGCCCGGCCGACCCCGACGCGGGCACGCTCCGCATGGCGCGGGCGTCACGGACCGCTCGTACGACGTTGTCCGCCTCGGCCCGGCCGCCACGGAACGGGCTGGCCGCGACCACGGCCGCAGCGATCGCGTAGGGCTTGGCCCGGACCAGCGGGTTCTCGCCGTAGCGGAAATGCACGGCGAACAGGTTCCGGTACATGTAGTAGCCCTTCCAGCCGGCCAGGTCGTGCTGCTGGCTGAAGTCGAGCTGGCGCACCAGGACCGCGTCGCGGACCGCCCAGATCCGGTAGCCCGCACGGCGGGCTCGCAGGGCGAAGTCGACGTCGTCGTAGAAGATGAAGAAGGAGGCGTCGGGGAGGCCGATCGCGTCGACCACCTCGCGCCGGAACAGGAACCCCTCGAAGGGGACGTTGTGGAGCTCGACCCGGCGGGGCATCGCGTGCCGGTCGCCGTAGTCGGTCTCGACCATCCGCCGCTTGGGTCGGATCGCCCACGCGTGCGTCAGGTCGAAGTCCGTCGCCGCCTTCTCCACGAGGCGACCGTGGACGTCCTCGCGAACCGACAGCACGCAGGCCTCGTCCTCGGCCATCAGCAGGGCGAGGCAGTCGGGCGCGGGCACGACGTCGTCGTCGATCACCCAGATCCGGTCGAACCCCTGGTCGTACGCCGCCTCGACGCCGGCCCGGAAGCCGCCGGCGCCGCCGGTGTTCTCGCCCAGGTGGATGCGCTGGAGCTTCAGCCCCACGTGCGCGTCGAGCACCGCGCGGGTGTGGTCCTCGCTGGCGTTGTCGACCACGATCACCGCGTCCGGCGCGTGGGTCTGGGCGGCGAGGCCGTCGAGCACCCGACCCAGCAGGTCGGCCCTGTTGTAGGTCACGACGACGACGGCGACGGTCTCGTTCACTCGAGGAACCTCCGGTGACCGGAGAAGTCGCCACGGCGGGCGGCCCGCCAGGCGTCGAGGCTGAGCCGGAGCCGGGCCGGGTCGCGCCTGGTGAACGAGTAGAACCACAGGGTCTTGGCGACGAAGGCCGCGGCGTGCAGGCGGCCGCCGTACTCCCGGAGGTTGACGAGGTTGTTGCGCGCCATGCAGTAGTGCTTGAGGTCGCTCGGCGTGTGGTTGTACGTCGTACGCCCGAACGCCATGGGCGTCCCGAGCGCGCCGACCGACGGGTGGAGGACCCGCGCGTCGACGACGGTGCCGATCCGGGCGCCGCTGCGCTCGGCCCGGAGACGGTACTCGTGGTCGTCGCCCCAGATGAAGAACTCCGCCCGGGGCAGTCCGATCCGCTGCACCAGCGCCCGGGTCAGGAGGACACCGTTGAACGGGATCACGATGCCGCGGATCAGGCCGTCGGTGGCGGCCGCCCGCACGTCGCGCATCGCATGCACCACCCGGGTGCCCCCCGGCAGCCGGATCGGGAACACCAGTCGCTCGGGGGCGGCCTCGTCGACCACCACCGGGCCCCAGAAGTCGAGCGCGCCGTCGTAGGCGAGCAGGGTCTTCAGGCACCCGGGCTCGGGCAGGCCGTCGTCGTCCATCAGCCAGATCAGGTCGGCCCCGCGCTCGACCGCCCAGCGCAGCCCCTCGTGGAACCCGCCGGCGCCGCCCGTGTTGTCGGCGAGGTGACGCGCGTGCAACGCGTCGTGGTCGGCCTCGGCCGACCTCAGCCACTCCCCCGTGCCGTCGGTGGAGGCGTTGTCGACCACCAGGATCTCGTCGAGCCCGTCGGTCTGGGTCAGCGTCGCCACGAGCCGCTGGAGCAGGTCGAGCCGGTTGAACGTGACCACGACCGCGGCAGTACGACGGTCGGCTGAGGTCACCCCGGAACCCTAGTGCTCCGCGCCGGCTGGACCGGCCGAGGACCCGAGGGACCGCCGTCCTGGTGAACCGTGGCCGCCGTCGGCACGTGACCCCACAGGGAGGCATGCGGTCCAGTGCCGGACGGTCCGGCGCGGCATGCCGGACTGGAGGTACCGATGATGGCGCGAACGTCGACAGCGGTAGGCGCGACACGACAGGGTTCTGTGAGGCGGTCCGGGGTGAGTCGGTGGTCGCTGGCGCTCGTCTCGGTGGCGGCCACGGCCGGACTGGTGGCCTCGACGACGCCGGCCACGGCCTCGCAGGGGCACCCCGGCGCGAGGGGCTTCCGCCAGGTGAACCTGGTGTCCGACCAGCCCGGGGTGGCCCCGCTGAGGGACCCCGACCTGGTCAACGCCTGGGGCCTGTCGGCCTCGCCGGGCACGGACGCGGCGCCGGGGTCGCCGCTGTGGGTCTCGGACAACGGGGCGGACAAGACCACGCTCTACGCCGGCGCCTCGGCGACGACGGTGAGCAAGGCCCTGGCCGTCGACGTCGCCTCGGGCACGCCGACCGGTCAGGTGTTCAACACCGACCCGACCGGGTTCGTCGTACACGACGCGGCAGGCAACTCCGCACCGGCCCGGTTCATCTTCGACTCCGAGAGCGGCGGCATCGACGGCTGGAGCCCCACCGTGGGAGCCACCGCCCCGGGACCGTCGACCACGACGGAGGTCGCCGTGCGCAACGGCGCGAACGCGGTCTACAAGGGTCTGGCGATCGCCACGGCCTCGGACGGGCACACCTACCTGTACGCCGCCAACTTCCGCTCGGGACGGGTGGAGGTCTACGACGACACGTTCACCCCGGTCGAGCTGCCAGGTGGGCTGTTCGTCGATCGCCGGATCCCGGCAGGCTACGCGCCGTTCAACGTGCAGGAGCTGGCAGGCCGGCTGTTCGTCACCTACGCGAAGCAGGACGCCACGCTGCACGACGACGTAGCGGGCCACGGCCATGGGTTCGTCGACGTCTTCACCAACGACGGAGCCTTCGTCAGGCGGCTCGTCACGCGGGGCGTCCTGAACTCGCCGTGGGGGCTCGCCCAGGCCCCCGAGGGCTTCGGCCGTCTCGGCGGTGCGCTCCTGGTCGGCAACTTCGGCAACGGCCGGATCAACGCCTTCGACATCAGGACGGGAGCGCGTGAGGGAAGGCTGCGTGACTCGCACGGGCGTCCGATCACGATCGACGGACTGTGGGGTCTGCGCTTCGGGAACGGCAACGCGGCCAAGACCGACGAGCTGCTGTTCAGCGCTGGGCCGGACGACGAGTCGCACGGTCTCCTCGGCAAGATCGTCGCCGCGCGCTAGGGCGACGGGCCGGAGGAGAAAGGGCAGGATGGGCGCGTGCTGTCCGAAGGGAACGACGCGCCCGTCCTGCTCGACGGCGGGCTGTCGACGGCGCTCGAGCAGCAGGGAGTCGACCTCGGCGGCGCGCTCTGGACCGCCCGGCTCCTCGGCGAGCAGCCCGAGCAGCTGGCACGGGCACACCGCAGCTACGTCGAGGCCGGCGCCCGGGTGGTGACCACGGCGAGCTACCAGGCCAGCGTCGAGGGACTGGTCTCGGCGGGCTACGACGCCACCGAGGCGCGCCGCCTGATCACCCGCAGCGTCACGGTCGCACAGGACGTGCGCGACGAGATGGCGGACGCTCACCCCGGTGTCCTCGTCGCCGCGTCCGTCGGCCCCTACGGTGCGTTCCTCGCCGACGGGTCGGAGTACACCGGCCGCTACGGCGTCTCCCCCACCCGGCTGCGCGACTTCCACGGACCGCGCCTCGACCTGCTGGCCAGTGCCGGCCCCGACCTGCTCGCCGTCGAGACGATCCCCGACGCCGACGAGGCCGAGGTGCTGGTGCCGCTGCTCGACCAGCTCGGGCTCCCGGCCTGGTTCAGCTACTCCGTGCGCGGCACGACGACCAGCGCCGGCCAGCCGCTCGCCGAGGCGTACGCCGTCGTGGCCGGCGGCCGCTCGGTCGTCGCCGCCGGCGTGAACTGCTCCGAGCAGACCGACGTCCTCGGCGCGGTGCGGGCAGCCGTGACGGCGACCGGCCTGCCGGCCGTGGCCTACCCCAACCGCGGCGGCAGCTGGAACGCCGAGACGAAGACGTGGGACTACGCCGGCCCGCTCGACCTCGACCTCGTCGACGCCTGGGTGGGCGCCGGCGCGCGGCTCGTCGGCGGCTGCTGCGGCACCGACCCGTCCGACATCGCGCTCCTGGCCGCACGGCTCCGGCAGATCGCGCCCTCGGGCTAGCCGGTCACAGGTCGACGGTCAGGTGCACCTCGACGACGTCGCCTAGCCGCAGACCCTCGGGCTTGCGGACGGCGTCCTTGACCGGCACGACGTACCCCCCGTCGTGCGGCCAGAGCGACGTGGTGAAGTCGGTGCGGCCGATCCGTCCCCGGACCGGGATCATCCCCCAGCCGTAGGTCACCGCCGCCGCGGTCTCCCGCAGCTGCTCCGCCTCGTCCTCGGGCACCGCGACGAAGTGATAGGGCGCCGGCCCGCGCCACTCGAACAACGGACCCGTGAACGCCAGCTCCATGCTCCCCCTCAGCAGACGGCGCCGAGGTCGGTGGCGTCGTTGGCGGCGTAGCCGTCGCGCAGGGAGCCGATCGAGCCGCCCGTGACGGTCGAGGGGTCCTTCTTCTTGTGGTGGTGTGCCACCGGGTGGGCCGAGGCGGCGATGGCCTGCGCGACCTTGCGGTGGATCAGGCCGATGTCGGGGTCGCCGGTGTTGATCATCGGCGGCACCAGCGACAGCGTTGCGATCGGCTGGCCCTTGGCCTTCAGTGCCAGCGCCACGAAGCGGTCGACCTCGCTGGCCGGGATGTCGGTGGAGATCATCGCCGACGAGGCCTTCGCGATCCTCTCGAAGTTCGTGAGCACCGTCTGCGGGCTGATCTGGTGGAGCATCGCGTTCATCACGCACTTCTGCCGCGCCATCCGCGAGTAGTCGTCCGAGCTGTCGCGTGACCGGGCGAACCACAAGGTGTCCTCGCCGTTCAGCTTCCGCACGCCGGGGTGGATGTAGCCGGTGACGTCGGCACCGAGCCCGCCGACCGGGATCGGCTGGCGGACGTCGAGGGTGACGCCGCCGACGGCGTCGACCAGGCCCCGGAAGCCGGCCAGGTTCACCATCGTCCAGTAGTTGATCTTCAGGCCGGTGATCCCCTCGATCGCGGAGACGGTGCCGTTCATGCCGGGATCCTTGACACCCTTGAACAGCGCGGGGTGGTCACCGACCCAGGTCGGGATGCCGTTCAGCTCGCAGGCGGGGTAGCCGCAGTCGTAGCCGTGCGGCCACGCCTTCCGCATGATCGACCCGCGGGCGAACGGGAAGTTGGTCATGTTGCGGGGCAGGCCGATCAGGACGGTCTTGCCGGTACGGGCGTCGATGCTGGCCACGGTCATCGAGTCCGTCCGCAGGCCCCAGCGCCCGGCACCGGAGTCGCCACCGACGAGGAGCACGTTGTAGCGCCCGTCGTGCTGACCGGTCACGGTGTCTCCGGCGAACATGGTCGAGATGAAGTCGCGCTGGACGCCGACCAGGTGGGCGCCGAAGAGCAGGGTGCCGGCCACCGACAGGCACAGCACGCCGTTCAGCCCGACGACGGCCCGCCGATGTGTCAGCGACAACGACAGTGGCTGCCCGATCCGCCAGGCGTCGACGAAGAGCCCGGCCCAGCCGATCGCGAGCACCATCAGGCCCAGCCGCAGCCAGCCGAGCACCGCGGTGTCCGAGGCGAACCAGAACGCGTACTGGTGGTGCCAGCCGGCGAGCGCGACTCCGACCACACCGAGCATCACGAGGGCGGCCCACAGCCGCGTCGCGACTCGGCCGACGCGGCGGTTGCCCGCCATCAGCTGGGCCGACCCGGGCACGACGAGGGTCATCACCATCAGCATCAGCGCGCGCCGGTAGCGCACCCCCGCGGCGCGGTCGGCGGCGGTGGCCCGATGTGTGGCTGGGTCGAGCATCCCGGGGGAAGAGGCGGGCAGCCCCATGGGCATGTCTCTCTGTGCTGGGGAAGTAGCCCCGCCAGTATCACCAGCCACAGCGGTCACAGGAGGGTACGACGCGCCGAAGCGGCGGGTTTGGGGCTCCCCCGGTAATCTGCCCGTCATGTCCGACGACTGGCTCTACGGCCGATCGCCGGGCGGCAAGCAGACCGGCGGCCCGTCAGGGTCCGAACCCACCGATGCCACCCGCCCCGTGCCCCGCCAACCGCGACCCGACGAGACGCGGGTGATGCCGACGCTGCCCCGCACCGAGAGCGGGGCGGCCGCTGCCCCCGCCCCGGCCCCGGCCCCCCGTACGACGACGCCGCCCCCTCCACGACCCGGCTCGCCGCGGCCCACCCCGCCGCCGGCCCCCGCACGCGAGGGCGGCGGCGGCTTCCGGCCCCGCTTCCGCTTCCGCTACCTGTGGATCCTGCTGGCGCTCTGGCTGGTCTATCTCGTCGCCGTCCCGTTCTTCGCCTGGTCGAAGGTCTCGAAGATCGACGCCTTCCCGAGCGGCTCCCGACCCGCCGACCAGTCCGGCACCAACTACCTGATCGTCGGCAGCGACTCGCGCAAGGGCCTCACCGCCGCGCAGCGCAAGAAGCTCCACACCGGCAACGCCGCCGGTCAGCGCACCGACACGATCATGCTGCTCCACACCGGCTCGGGCCCGTCCCTGCTGATGTCGATCCCGCGCGACTCCAACGTGCCGATCCCCGGTCACGGCACCAGCAAGATCAACGCCGCCTTCGCCTGGGGCGGCCCGAAGCTGCTGGTCAAGACCGTGGAGCAGAACACCGGCATCCACGTCGACCACTACGTCGAGATCGGCTTCGGCGGCCTCGTCAACGTCGTGGACGCGGTCGGCGGGGTGACCATCTGCCCGACGCACACCATGAACGACAAGCTCGCCAACCTGCACGTGAAGAAGGGCTGCCAGCACGCCGACGGCACGGTCGCCCTCGCCTATGCGCGGTCCCGGCACGCCGACCCGCAGCTGGGTGACATCGCCCGCGGCGGCCAGCAGCGCGAGGTGATCGCCGCCATCGGGCACAAGGCCTTCTCGCCGTGGACGTTCCTGAACCCGTTCCGCTACTGGCACCTGAACATGAGCGCCGCCGACAGCGTGCAGGTCGACCAGGACCTGAGCGTCCTCGGTGCGGGCCGCGCCTTCTGGGGCATGACCCACGCCCAGCTGCGGTGCGTCGTCCCGATCAGCAACCTCGCCGTGACCTGGGACCCCACGCGGTCCAAGCAGATGTTCAAGCTGATCCGCGACGACCACACGTCCGCGATCGGCAAGGGGCTGTGCACGAAGTCGGGGCTGCCGCCCCACTGACCTCGGCTGACCTCAGCGACGTCGCTGGTCGGAGATCCGGCGGGCCTTGCCCTGCGACCGCTCGAGGGCGTGCGGCGGCACCACCTCGACCCTCGCGGTGACGCCGATGCCGTGCTTGATCCGTCCGGCCAGGGTGGCCTCCATCGCCCGCGCCGCAGCCGCGTCGGGCTCGCCGACCGACTCCACCCGGACGGTGAGCTCGTCGAGGTTGCCCGGCCGGGTCAGCACGCAGACGTAGTGGGGCGCCAGCCCGTCGACGGCGAGGATCTGCTCCTCGACCTGGGACGGGAACAGGTTCACGCCCCTCACGATCATCATGTCGTCGGTGCGGCCGGTGACCTTCTGCATCCGTCGGAAGGCGGGGTACGCCGTGCCCGGCAGCAGGCGCGTCAGGTCGCGGGTGCGATAGCGGACCACCGGCATCGCCTGCTTGGTGAGGCTGGTGAAGACCAGCTCCCCCTCCTCGCCGTCCGCGACCGGCTCCAGGGTGAAGGGGTCCACGATCTCGGGCAGGAAGTGGTCCTCCCACACGTGGAGGCCGTCCTGGGTCTCGCCCGACTCCTGGCTCACGCCGGGCCCCATCACCTCGCTGAGGCCGTAGATGTCGACGGCCTTGAGCCGGGTCCGCGCCTCCACCGCGCGTCGCATCTCGTCGGTCCACGGCTCCGCGCCGAAGATCCCCACCTCCAGGCTCGTGTCCTTCGGGTCGACGCCCTGCGCCTCCAGCTCGTCGAGGATCGACAGGAAGTACGACGGGGTCACCATGATCACCCGCGGCCGGAAGTCGACGATCAGCTGTGCCTGCCGCTCGGTCATGCCGCCGCTGACCGGGACCACCGTGCAGCCGAGCCGCTCGGCCCCGTAGTGCGCACCGAGGCCGCCGGTGAACAGCCCGTAGCCGTAGGCGACGTGGACGAGGTCGCCGGGCCGGCCGCCCGCGGCCCGGATCGACCGGGCCATCAGCTCCGCCCAGGTGTCGAGGTCGTCCGCGGTGTAGCCCACCACGGTCGGCCTGCCCGTCGTACCGCTGCTGGCGTGGACCCGGCTGACCTGCTCGCGCGGGACGGCGAACATCCCGAACGGGTAGTTCTCGCGCAGGTCGGCCTTGGTGGTGAACGGGAACCGCGCGAGGTCCGCGAGCGCGGTCAGGTCGTCGGGTCGCACGCCGGCCGCGTCGAAGGCGCGCGTGTAGTGCGGCACCCGCGTGTACGCCGTGCGCAGGGTGTCGCGGAGCCGCTCGAGCTGGAGGGCCTCGAGCTCCGATCGCGACAGGGTCGGGATCTCACCGGTCATGAGGAGCAGGCTAGAGCGCCCGCATCCGGTTGTTCCGGGCCTGGTGCTCGACCTCGGCCAGGCCGAGGGCCTCGAGCACCGGCGGCACGTAGCTGCCGAAGCGGCCGCGCAGCCCCTTCTTGAGCCCGTACCACCCGCCGACCGGGTTGTCCTCCGCGCGGCCCCAGGCCTCGACGGTCTCGGGCTTGGCCGCCTTCTGCTCGTCGGCGTTGCCGAGCGGCACCCACTCGCCGCGGGCGACGAGCATCGCGTGCAGGTCCTCGATGCAGCGCAGGTGGTAGCGCAGCTGGGTGGCTCCTACCTGGACCACGAGCGCCGGCGGCTCCTGCTCGGCGTCGCGGTAGGCCTCGAACTCCGAGGTCCCGGGCGGGGTCGTGAGGATCCAGGGATCCTCCCTGGTCCCGGATCCCTCCACGGCTGCGGTCATGGCGCCCCCTCTCGTCGGTCCGGGCGACATGCCCGTGCCGACCACGCTAGAGGCAATTGCTGACATCACTTGTCAGGAATCGATCGACCGGAGCAGACTCGCCCCCGTGCGCGCCGGTCGGCTGATCAGCCTGGTCTCGATCCTGTCCCGCGAGGGGCTGGTGACCGTCGCGTCGCTCGCGACGCGGCTCGAGGTCAGCGAGCGCACGATCCTGCGCGACCTCGACGTCCTGTCCGGCTCGGGCGTCCCGGTCTACGCGACGCGCGGTGTGGGCGGCGGCGTGAGGCTGCTCGAGGGCTACGTCCCGACGCTGCCCGGCCAGGCCTGGGTGCGGCCGGCCGCACCCCGCGCCACGACGGCCCGGATGTCGGTCCGGATCACGGCCGAGGGGCGCCGGGTCGCGGCGATCCTCGGCTACCTGCAGCCACTGCGAGTCCGCCCGGAGCCGCCCGAGGACGACGGCTGGGTGACCGCCACGTGCCGGCTGCGCTCGGTGGAGGCGATGGCCGTCGAGGTGCTCGCCCTCGGTCCGCACGTCGAGGTCGTGACCCCCGACGACCTGCGCGCCCACGTGGCCGACCTCTCCCGCCGGACGGCCGTGCTCTACGACGACTGAGCGTCGTCGAAGAGCGTCCCGCCGATCTCCTTGCTGCGCCCGGTGAAGACCGCGACGACCTCGTCACCCACCGTCACCAGCACGTCGTACAGGCCGTCGCGGTCGTGCCGCTCGCGCTCGGTGGCGGTCGCCACCAGGCGGTCCCCCAGCCGCGTGGGCCTGCGGAAGCGGATCTCGGCACCGGCCGCGACGGTGGCCCGGTTGTAGGAGTTGCAGGCGAACGCGAAGGCGCTGTCCGCCACGGCGAAGGTCAGGCCCCCGTGACCGATGGCATGGCCGTTGACCATGTCGTCGCGCACCTCCATCGAGAGTGTCGCCGTCCCCGGTCCGACCGCGTCGAGGCTCATCCCCAGCGCCTGACTCGCCCGATCGGCGGCCCACATCACCTCGGCGCTCCGCCTCGCGGTCTCCTCGGGGGTCACGGCTCCGCCCGGTCGGGGGTGGGGTCGAGGAACACGTGCCTCACCTCCGGGAAGCGCTCGCGGATCAGGTCGTCGACCTCGTCGGAGGCGAGCTCGATGCCCTCCGGCGACAGGTGGTCGGCGAGGTCGACCCTAGCCGCGACCAGGATCTGGTCCGGTGAGAGCTGCATGGTCATCAGCTCCAGCACCGAGTCGATCCCGTCGGTGCCCCGGATCGCCTCGACGATGCCGGCCCGCACCTCGGGCGAGGCGGCCTTGCCGATCAGGAACTGCTGGTTCTGCCGACCCAGCCCGTAGGCGACACCCACCAGCAGCACGGCGATCGCCAGCGAGGCCACCCCGTCCCACGTCCGGCCGCCGGTCACCGTGTCGGCGGCCAGGCCCGCCCCGGCGAGGAGCAGCCCGACCAGGGCGATGCCGTCCTCCCAGACCACGGCCCGCAGCGCCGGGTCGGCGTCGTGGCGCAGGTGGTGCCGGAGGCCGGAACCGCGACCCGAGGCCTCGCCGCGCAGCTGCCGGACGGCCTTGACGAACGAGGTGCCCTCGAACACGAACGACGCCGCGAGCACCACGAAGGCCCAGGTCGGCGACCCCGACTCGCCCGAGCTGGTGAGTGCCCGGATCCCCTGGTACGCCGAGAACCCGGCGCCGAGCACGAAGATGCTCACCGCCGCCAGCAGCGACCAGAAGTAGCGCTCCATCCCGTAGCCGAACGGGTGCTCCTCGTCGGGCGGCTTGCGGCTCTTGCGCAGCGACGCCATCAGGAAGACCTGGTTCATGGTGTCGCCGATCGAGTGAGCCGCCTCCGACAGCATCGCCGACGACCCGGAAGCCAGCCCGGCCACGAGCTTGGCGACCGCGATCAGGAAGTTCGCGGCCCCGGCCACCAGGACGGTCGAGGTGGACTCGTCGTCGCTCAGAGGGGCACGCCGCCGAGCTCGTCGCGGAGCCGGGCGAGCAGGGCCGACAGCAGGCGCGAGACCTGCATCTGCGTGATGCCCAGCACGGCACCGATCTCGGACTGGGTCGAGCCCTTGAAGAACCTCATCTCGAGCATGATCCGCTCGCGACGGTCGAGGTGGCTCAGCAGCGGCTTCAGCGCCACCCGTGCCTCGGCACTGTCGAACGACGCATCGTCTCCGCCCAGCCGGTCGCCGATCGCGGACTCACCCTCGGCAGGCGTGCTGTCGAGGGAGGTCGGTGCGAAGCAGCCGTTGGCGCCCAGCGCCTCGACGACCAGGTCGAGATCGAGGTCGAGGCGCGCCGCGATCTCACTGGGCCGGGGTGCCCGCCCCAGCTCCTGGCACAGGTCCGACTCGACCGCGGTGATCCGGGCCTGGGCCTGCTGGACCGTGCGCGGTGGCCGGACCACCCAGCCGTGGTCGCGGAAGTAGCGGCGCACCTCGCCGCGGATGGTCGGGACGGCGTAGCTGAGGAAGTCGGTCGCCCGCTCGGGGTCGAACCCGCGCACGGCCTTGACCAGGCCGAGGTAGGCGACCTGCTCGAGGTCGTCGGAGGAGACCCCGCGCGAGCGGTAGCGCCGCGCGACGTCGACGGCGACCTGCATGTTGAGCTCGGCGACGCGGTCCTGGTAGGCGTGTCGGGCGGTCTCGTCGTCCGTCGCTGCCGCCAGGGCCAGCAGGCGCGCGGTGGCCTCTCGGCGTGGGAGACGCTCTATCTCGGGTTGGAGCAGGTCCTCGAAATCCGGGGGTGACTCCAGTACTGATGCTGCCACGGCACTCCCTCTCAGGAATTCTGTGCAAACGTGGCAGGGGGTCTCGACCACTCATGTCCGGTCTATCACCGTCGACCCGCCCGGCCCAACACCCCAAAGGACCCAACTGCGGCTCCGACCATCCCTAGGGGTGGGGTCACAGAGCCCCGGGCGAGCCGGTCAGGCGTGGGCGTGCTCGGGCTGCTGGCCGCCGCCCGCCTCTGCGTCCTGGGCCGTGAGCGGCTGCGCGATGCTCTCCAGCGACTGCCCCTCGGCCTTGACGCCCAGGAACGCCGCCACGATGCCGCCGGCGATCATCAGGCCGGCGCCGAGGAAGTAGCCCGGCGCGATGCCGGTGATGTCACCGCTGGCGGACGCATGGTCGATCAGCTTGCCGAACAGCAGCGGGCCGGTGATGCCACCGACCGCCGTACCGATCGCGTAGAAGAACGCGATGCACAGGGCACGGGTCTCCATCGGGAACACCTCGCTCGCCGTCAGGTACGCCGCGCTGGCGCCGGCGGAGGCGAAGAAGAAGATCACCACGCCGAAGAGCGTCAGGGTCGTGGCGGTCAGGTTCCCCAGCATGAAGCCGGCCACCGCGAGCAGGACCCCGGACACGACGTAGGTGCCGGTGATCATCCGGACCCGCCCGACGGAGTCGAACAGCGGGCTCAGGAGCAGGGCCCCGGCGAAGTTGCTGGCCGCGAAGACCGCGATGTAGTAGCCGGTCTGGCCGACGCCGAGGAACGTGGTGAGGGTGTCGCCGTAGGTGAAGAAGAACGCGTTGTAGAGGAAGGCCTGGCCCACGAACAGGGAGAAGCAGAGCACCGTGCGCTTGGGATAGAGGGTGAACACGGTCTTGGCGATCAGCGGGATCCCGATGGTCGTCCGCTGCCGGACCGTGATCGTGTCCTCCACCGAGGACAGCTCGTGACCGGTCTCCTCCTGCACCTCGCGCTCGATGTCGCGGACGATCTCCTCGCCCTCGTCCTCGCGGCCGTGGATGAACAGCCAGCGCGGGCTCTCCGGCACGTGTCGCCGGACGAGCAGGACGCCGACGGCGAGGATCGCGCCGAGGCCGAACGCGAGCCGCCATCCGAGGGAGGCGCTGACGACGGTCGGGTCGAGCAGCGGGATGGTCAGCAGGGCGCCGATCGCGGCCCCGACCCAGAACGAGCCGTTGATCGCGACATCGATCCGGCCGCGGTACTTGGCCGGGATCAGCTCGTCGATCGCGGAGTTGATGGCGGCGTACTCACCGCCGATGGCGGCCCCGGTCAGGGCGCGGGCGGCGAAGTACCACGTCGGGTTCATCGAGAAGGCGGTGAGCAGCGTGGCGAAGATGTAGAAGCCCAGCGTGATCAGGAACAGCCGTTTGCGCCCGAACCGGTCGGTGAGCTGCCCGAAGAGCAACGCGCCGACACAGGCGCCGGCGACGTACATCGAGCCCGCCAGGCCGATGTCGGAGCTGCTCATGCCGAGCCCGGTGCTCGCCGGCTTCAGCGCGTCGGACATCGACCCGACGATCGTCACCTCGAGCCCGTCGAGGATCCACACCGTCCCGAGACCGACCACGATCATCCAGTGCCACCGAGACCAGGGCAGCCGGTCGAGCCGTGCCGGGATGTCGGTGGTGATCTGACCGGTCTCGACGCCGCTCGTCATGGGTCCTCCTCGGGGCAGGTTTCACGCGACCGACGACGTACCCACCTCCTCACGGTGGTATGCGTCACAGGACCCGCGTGCGCGCGGTCTCTCCTACGGTCAGCCCGCGAAGAGCGCGAGCAGCGCGTCGTTGAAGGCCGGCAGGTCGTCCGGCTTGCGGCTCGTCACCAGGTTGCCGTCGACGACGACCTCCTCGTCCACCCACTCGGCTCCGGCGTTGCGCAGGTCGGTCTGCAGGCTCGGCCACGACGTCATCCGGCGCCCCCGCACCACGTCGGCCTCGGCCAGCGTCCACGGTGCGTGACAGATCGCCGCCACCGGGCGGTCCGACTCCACGAAGTCGCGCACGAAGGCGACGGCGTCCTCGTCCATCCGCAGCGCGTCGGGGTTGGCCACACCTCCCGGCAGCACCAGCCCGTCGTACGACGTGGGGTCGGCGTCCCCGACGACCGCGTCGACGCGGAAGGTGTCGGCCTTGTCGAGGTGGTGGAACGCCTGCACGGTGCCCGCCTCGAGAGACAGGAGCTTCGGCGTGCCGCCGGCATCCTCCACGGCCGACCAGGGGTCGGTCAGCTCCACCTGCTCGATGCCCTCGGGGGCCACCAGGAAGGCGATCGTGCGTCCGGTCAGGTCAGGCATGGGTCTCTCCTCGGTCTCGTCGGTCCGTCCGCCCGTACCCGGGCCACGGATGCTGATGCGTCGAGGCGAGGGCTGCCCGGCTCAGGCGGGCAGCGTGCGGTCGAGCAGCGCGTGCAGCTCCTCGAACGACCGCTCGGCACCGGGCTCGTGATACATCGAGGTGTCGTTCATCGAGTAGCCGTGGGGCGACTCGGGGTAGATCTCGTTCGTCGCGGTGAGCCCGGCGTCCGCGAGCGCGCGACCGAGCTCGGCCACCGCCTCGGGAGGCATCGAGCGGTCCTGGTCGGCGTGCCCGAACACGAACTCGGCACGCGCCTGCGCCAGCCCCACGTGGGGGCTGTCGGGGTCGTCGGTGACCAGCCCGCCGCCGTGGAAGCCGGCGACGGCCACCACCTCGGGATCGAGGCCGGCCGCCCGGACCGCCAGTCGCGCGCCCATGCAGTAGCCGACCACCGCCACGTCGCCGGGCGCGTGCTCGCGGAGCGCCGCGAGGTACGCCGGGATGTCCTCGCGCAGGCGCTCGGGGGTCAGCTCGGCCATCCGCGGACCGGTGTGCTCGAAGAACGCCTCGCGGCCCCCCGGTTGGCGCAGGTCCTCATCCGGTTGGGGCGAGGTCTCGGCGGCGGATCCGGAGCGGTAGAGGGTGTTGGGGGCGAGCACCGTGTAGCCCCAGTCGGCGATCCGGTCTGCCATCGCGGCGATCTGCGGCCGGAGCCCGATCGCGTCGATGAAGAGCAGGACCCCGGGTCCGGTGCCGGTCAGGTAGGCCTCGGCAGTGCCGTCGGCCATCTCGATGTCGATGAGGTTCACGCCGCCGAGGCTAGCCCCGGATGGCTCCAGCGGCCAACCGCTCACGGTCGCCCGGTCAGGCGGCGTCGACGTCGTTGCCGTTGATGCGCCCGTCGAGCTTGTACGTCGCGGCCGCGATCTCGCCGACGCGCGCCAGCACCTGCGGGTCGTCGCGCACGCGGGCGGTGTTCGCGTGGGAGAAGTTGCGCTCGCGGTGGCGCACCTCCTCGATCGGCGTCGCCCAGCGCCGCGCGGGCGATCCCCGTCAGCGGTCGCCAGGAGGTTCAGCTGATAGACCGCGGTCTGGTAGGGGAAGCGCTGGTCGAAGGGCAGGACATGGTCCGCGGCACCGGCACCCGCTCGAAGGTCGTCGTCCCGCTGCCGGTGCCTCGCTGGCCGAAGCCGTGCCAGTCGTCACTGACGTTGACCCCGCCGACCTCGCGTGTCGACGACGGCGATCGCGACGTCGTCCTCCTGGCCGTGCCGGTGACGCCGGGCGTAGACGTCGGCCCACTCGGCGAAGATGCTGCCCGTCGTGTAGTACTTCGTCCCCGACAGCCGTAACCGTCACCTGGTCGAGAACGCGGTCTCGTGCGGTCAGGTTCTTGACAGGTCGGGCCCCCAGGCTGGGGGCGTCCGCGTCCCGGTCCGGAAGGCCCTGCCTTGAACCACTTGAGCTGGCTCGAGGCAGCCGTCGTGGGCCTCCTCCAGGGCGTGACCGAGCTGTTCCCCATCTCCAGCCTGGGTCACAGCGTGCTGCTGCCCGCGGTCCTCGGCGGGAGCTGGGCGCGGGACCTCGACGTGGCGGCGCCGGAGTCGCCGTACCTCGCGTTCATCGTCGGGACCCACGTGGCCACCGCCCTCGCCCTGCTGGTCTTCTACCGCCGCGACTGGCTCCGGCTGACCCGCGGCCTGCTCGCCACCGTCCGTCGGCGCCGGATCACCACCCCTGACGAGCGGCTGATCTGGCAGCTGATCGTCGGCACCATCCCCGTCGGCCTGGTGGGACTGCTGTTCGAGCACTGGCTGCGGACCCATCTCGGGCGACCCGTGCCCGCGGCCTGCTTCCTGATCGTCAACGGCCTGATCCTGCTCGCGGCCGAGGGGTGGGCCGGCCGGCATCCGACGGCGGAACCCCTCCCGGACGAGGTCGAGGGGGACGAGGTCGCCGACGGGGTGGCCGCCGACGCTCGGCTGTCGCGGATGTCGTTCGCGCGGGCACTCGGCATCGGCAGCGTGCAGATCCTGGCCCTGGGGCCCGGCATCTCCCGCTCGGGCGTCGCCATGGCGGCCGGGATGCGGACCGGCCTGCGCCGTGAGGATGCGGTGCGCTTCTCGTTCCTGCTGGCCACCCCGGTGATCTTCGCCGCGGGCGTCCTCAAGCTGCCCGACCTCTTCGGACCGCTCGGCGACGGCATCCGGCCCCAGGTGCTCTTCGGCTCCGCGCTGGCGGGCGTGGGCGCCTACGTGGCGGCGCGCTGGCTGACCCGGTGGGTGCACACGAACTCGCTGCGCCCGTTCGGCCTCTACTGCGTCGTGGCCGGCGCGGCCTGCCTGGTCCTCTTCGCCGTGCGGTGAGCCGAGGGGCCACGGGTCGGGACCCGCTGTCGCGAGAGGGTCGGAACACGCTATTTTCGAGTCTCGACGAGCGAGGCGACGTATCAGGGATGCTCGTGTGGAGCTCCTCGGGGGATGTGATGACCATGCACGGCGCACCGGGGGGACCCACCTCCTCGGGGCTGTACGACGCTGCCACGGACGCGTTCCGCCGCTGGCGGGACGACGACGAGTCGGCGCTCGACGAGCTGGTCCACGTGATGAGCCCGGTCCTGTGGCACGTCGTCCGTGCCACCGGTCTCGACAAGGAAGCCTCCGAGGACGTCGTCCAGAACACCTGGCTGACGCTCGTCCGGTCCGCCGACTCGGTGCGTGACCCGCAGGCCATCACGCGCTGGCTGTGCACGGCGGCCCGCCGCGAGGCCTGGCGCGTGAGCAAGGCGTCGACGCGCACGCGACCGGTCGAGGACGAGGTGCTCGACGCCCGGATGCCGGCCCAGACGTCCCCGGAGTCCGAGGTCGTCACCGGCGACGAGAACGCCCGCCTCTGGCACGCCCTCGGCCGGCTGCCCGAGCGCTGCCAGCGGCTGCTCCGGATCGTGGCCTGGGAGCCACGCCCCGACTACTCCTCGGTGGCCGACACCCTCGGCATGCCGATCGGCAGCATCGGCCCCACCCGCCGCCGCTGCCTCGAGAAGCTGCGGGTCGAGCTGGGAGGTGCGTCGTGACACAGCAGACCGACGAGCAGCTCCTCGACGCGGTCGCGGCCCTCTTCGCCGCACTCGACCCCGCTCCCGCCGACCTCGCCGACGGCGTGCTCGCCCGGCTCGCGGTCGAGGACCTCGAGACCGACTACGAGCTGCTGACGCTCGTCGAGCGCGTCGACCACGCGTCCGGCACCCGGGGGGTGGCCGAGGCCGTCGCGCCGGGCGACGACACGGCCGTCACGCTCGAGTTCGCCGGTACGTCGTATCGCGTGCTGGTGCGGATCAGTGCCGTCGACGGCCACCGGCGGCTCGACGGCTGGGTCGTGCCGGCCGTCCCGCTGCGAGTGGCACTGGGCCCAGAGGGCGACGCGCGCCTCCGCCAGAGCGTCGAGTCCGACGCCGACGGCCGCTTCGAGTTCCCCGACCCCGCCACGGGCGAGGTCCGGCTGTGGCTGACGCCGCAGGCCACCGACGGGTCCGGCACGGCCCTCGCGCCGCTCGTCACGCCGTCGTTCCTGCTCTGAGCGGCCGGCACGGCGTGGCCCGGAAAATACTTCCGGCCGGCCGTATCAGCACCGCGTCGCGACGCTCCTGAGTGTCAGAGGCCGGGTTGCTGATTCGGGGGAACAGCAGGTCCGGCCCGACACGAAGGGCCGCGCCACGGAGCGGCCGGACGCGGAGCACCGGGGGGATGCGCCGCAGTCCGGCCCCGTGGCCGGTTCCATGTCGGGGTGGCGAGGCTGTGTGGCTCCTGTGAGCTCCCACAGCCTCGCCACAGGCGTTCGCCCTAGCGTCCGGGCCGTGACCATCAACGGCATCCCCCTCCATCCGCTCGTGGTGCACGCAGCGGTCGTCCTCGTCCCGCTGGCCGCGCTGTTCGCGATCGCCTACGCCGTCCTGCCGTCGCGCCGCTGGCAGACCCGTACGCCGGCCGCCGTCCTGGCGGTCGTGGCCGCGGGCACGGTGTGGCTGGCGAGTGCCACCGGCGACAGTCTCAAGCAGAAGCTGAACGAGAACACCTCGCTGATCGAGACCCACGAGCACTGGGCCGGCCTCCTCCAGGCCTCGATGTGGGTGCTGGCCGCCCTCGTCCTCGTCGCCTGGTGGACGCTCCCCCACCACAACCCGCTGCCCGACAAGGAGCACCGCCAAGGTGTGACCACCTTGGCCAAGCCGCTGGTCGTCCTGCTCCCGCTCGCGGCCGTGGTCACCCTCGTGCTCGTCGTGCTGACCGGCGACGCGGGCGCCCGCGCGGTCTGGGGCTCCGGCGGCCGGAACGGTGCCGAGCCTGCGGCGACGTCGGTCGTCCGCTGAGCGAGAGCCTTGTCGGGGGCCGTCCGGTCCCCGACGATGGGCCCATGAAGTTCTCCACGCGCAACCAGCTGCCCGGCACGGTCGTCTCCGTCACCGCGGGCGAGGCCATGGCCGTCGTCCGGATCCAGCTCGACGAGGGTGGGCTGCTCACGTCGTCGATCACGCGCGACGCCGTCGAGGACCTCGGACTCGCCGAGGGCAGCAAGGTCGTCGCCCTGGTGAAGTCGACCGAGGTGTCGATCGCCGTCGAGTAGTCCTCAGGCGGCCAGGGCCTGCCCGAGCGCCTCGAGCAGGCGGTCGACGTCCGCGTCGTCGGTGTAGGGCGCGAGCCCGATCCGCAGGCCACCGGCGGCTCCCAGGCCGAGCCGCCGCGAGGCCTCGTAGGCGTAGAACGACCCGGCCGGCGCGTTGACGTTGCGCGCGGCCAGGTGCCGCCGCACGTCCTGCACGTCGTGACCCTCGAAGGTCGCCAGGAGGGTCGGCGTACGCCGGGCCGCACGCGACCACAGCGTCACCCCGGGCAGGTCGGCGAGGCGGGCCTCGACCCGCTCGCGCAGGGCGTCCTCGTGCGTCGCGAGCGCGGACATGGAGGCGACCACCCGCTCCCGGCGGCTCGCTCCCGGCGGCAGGTCGTCGGACGCCAGGGCCGCCAGGAAGTCGACCGCGGCGGTCGTGCCGGCCAGCAGCTCGTAGGGCAGCGTCCCCACCTCGAACCGCTCAGGCACGTCATCCGACGCCGGCAGCAGCTTGTCGGGCCGCAGGGGCTCGAGGGTCTCGGGCCTTGCCGCGAGGACGCCGCAGTGGGGCCCGAGGAACTTGTAGGGCGAGCACGCCAGGAAGTCGGCCCCGAGGTCGGCGACGTCGACCGGGGCGTGCGGGACGAGGTGGACGCCGTCGACGTAGGTCAGGGCGCCCGCGGCGTGCGCGAGGTCCGCGACCGCCCGCACGTCGGGTCGGGTGCCGACGAGGTTGGACGCCCCGGTGAAGGCCACGAGCCGGGTCCGGTCGCCCAGCACGGCCTCGACCCGGGCGGGCTCGAGCTCCGCGGTCGCGGGGTCGAAGTCGACCCAGCGCACCGTGGCCCCGACCGACTCGGCCGCGAGCACCCACGAGCGCACGTTGGAGTCGTGGTCGAGGCGCGTGACGACGACCTCGTCGCCCGGGCCCCAGCCCTTGGCCAGGGTGCGCGCGAGGTCCATGGTCAGCTGGGTCATCGAGCGGCCGAAGACCACCCCCCTCGGGTCGGTGGCGAGCAGGTCGCCGATGGCTGCCCGGGCGCCGACGACGGCCGCCTCGGCGTTGCGCTCGGCCGGGGTGGCGTCCCCCCGGTTGGCCAGCGGCGCGACCAGCACGTCATACATCGCCTGGGCCACCACGTCGGGGGTCTGCGAACCGCCGGGCCCGTCGAAGTGGGCCGCACCGGTGGCCGGCCCCTCTTTCAGCTGGGGGAAGTGGGATCGCACCCGGGCGACGTCGTACGGCACCCTCGGCAGACTAGTCGGACCCTCCGGGCACCTGCTGGTCCCAGTCGATGACCGACCCGGTGACCACGCCGCTGCGCTCGGACAGCAGGAGCACGACCAGGGCGGCGGCGTCCTCGGGCCGGCCGAGGCGGCCCATCGGCAGCTCGGCGGCCGCCCGCTCGCGCCAGTCGTCACCCGCGCCGTGGAACTCTCGCTGGACCGCGTCCTCGCCCTCGGTCTCGGTCCAGCCGATGTTCACCCCGTTCACGCGGATCCGGTCCCACCGGTGCGCGTGGGCCGCGTTGCGGGTCAGGCCGGCCAGGCCGGCCTTGCTGGCGACGTACGGCGCGAGGAACGGTTGGCCACCGTGCGACGACATCGTGATGACGTTGACGATCGTGCCCGGAGCGCCTCGCGCGAGCATGTCGCGCACGGCCGCTTGCATGAGGAAGAACGGCCCGCGCAGGTTGACCGCCACGTGCGCGTCGAAGAGCTCCGGCGTGGTGTCGACCAGCGACCCGCGGCTGGTCAGACCCGCGGCGTTCACCAGGCAGTCGATCCGGCCGAACCGGCGGACGACGTCCCCCACCGAGCTCTGGGCCTGCGCGACGTCGCCGACGTCAGCGGCCACGAACAACGCCTCGCGACCGCCGCGCTCGGACAGCTCGGCCGCGAAGGTCCGGCCGACGTCCTCGCGCCGCCCCGAGACGGCGACGGTCGCGCCCTCGTCGACGGCCGCCCGAGCCACGGCAGCACCCATCCCCTGCGTGCCGCCGCTGACGAGCAGGACCTTGCCGTCCAGGAGGCCGGAGCTCACGACGTCGCGCGGCGTGCGGCGTACTCGTCGAGCACGCGGGCGAGGTCCTCGGCCGGGACGCCCGACGACAGCGCGTCCGCCGCCAGCTCGGCCTGCGAGGACGGGGTCATGCCGCCCACGGGCTGGTCCAGGTCGAGGTTCGTCGGGAAGGGGTAGCCCTCGGCGGCAGCCGCCAGCGCCCGGCCCAGGGCGTCGCCCTGCGTCCCTGCCGCCTGCCGCTCGAGCAGCACGGGGTAGACGGCCCGGAGCACGCGGTCGCGGTCCACCGTCTCCATGGCCCGCCCGAAGGCCGAGGAGACCTGGAGCAGGTTGGCGACCCGCTGGATGTCGGAGGAGACGTTGGTGCCGGCACCGTGGAACAGCGCGGGGTTGAAGAAGACGGCGTCCCCCTTGGCCAGCGGCAGCTGGACGTAGTGCTCGGCGAAGTAGGTCCGGAACTCGGGGAGGCGCCACGCGAGGTAGCCGGGGGCGTACTGGTGGGAGTACGGCAGATACATGGTCGGCCCGCTCTCAACCGGCATGTCGGAGTGGGCGACCGCTCCCTGGAGGGTCAGCACCGGCGACAGCAGGTGGACGTGGGTCGGGTACTGCTCGACGACGTCGTTCTCCAGGAAGCCGAGGTGATAGTCGCGGTGCGGGTCCTGCGCCTGGCCGCCCGGCCGTACGACGTTCACCTGCGAGGTCACCTGGTAGCCAGGGCCGAGCCAGGCCCGGGAGACGAGCGCGATCACGTCGTTGGCGTAGTAGTCGACGAAGGTCGACGGGTCACGCAGGGCCAGCTTCTCCAGCGCGTTCCAGATGCGGTCGTTGGCGCCGGCCTTGGCGAAGTGGTCGCCCTTCGCCCCGCCGGCTGCCTTCTCGTCGGCGATCATCGCGTCGAAGGCCGCGGTCGCGCGGTCCACGACGGCCGTGTCGGGGAAGGCCCCGCGGATCGCGACGACGCCGGGCCCGTCGGTCAGGCCGCGCACGATCTCGGCGGCGACGGTGTCGGCCCCGTCGGGGTCTCTCGACTCGGCCCGGAGGCGGTCGGCGTCGTAGACGAGCACGCGGTCGACCACCTCGGACGCCAGGGGGTAGTCGGCGGGCTCGGTGGCCCGACCCACCAGTGCGGCGAACTCGTCGAGGTCGCAGTCGGCGGTGCGCAGCCGCGGCGCGCGAGCGAGGGTGTGGGGAGCGGGCATCGGACGCCTCCTGGGGCCGGACGTGCTGTCGGGTGGTCTCTGTCACACTAGGCGGCTGCGAGGCATCTCCTGCGTCGCGAACGCCTCAAGAACGCCTCAGCCGAGAGTCCTGCCGATGACCACCCGCCCCCGCACCCATCGGGTGCTCGACATCGCGGCCCAGGCCGGCCTGAGCAGGGCGACGGTCGACCGGGTGCTCCACGGCCGCCCCGGCGTCCGCGCCGCCACGGTCGCCCAGGTGGAGCAGGCCGTCGCCGAGCTCGACCGGCAGCAGTCGCAGGTGCGGCTGTCCGGGCGTAGCTTCCTGGTCGACCTGGTGATGCAGACCCCCGACCGGTTCGGGACGGCCGTCCGCACCGCACTCGAGCTGGAGCTGCCGTCGCTGCGGCCGGCCGCGTTCCGGGCCCGGTTCCGGCTCAGCGAGGAGAGCGACGCCGAGGCGGTCGCGGACGATCTGGCCGCGATCGCGCGCCGCGGCTCCGACGGCGTCATCCTCAAGGCGCCCCACGGTCCTGCGGTGGTCGAGGCGGTGGACGCCCTGGCCGCGGCCGGCATCCCGGTCGTCACGTTCGTCACCGACCTGCCGTTCAGCCGGCGGGTGGCCTACGTCGGGGTCGACAACCGCGCCGCCGGCGCCACCGCGGCCTACCTGGTCACGCAGTGGTCCGACCCCGAGCCGGGAGGCGTCCTGGTCACCCTGAGCAGTGCGACCTTCCGTGGCGAGGAGGAGCGGGAGGCCGGCTTCCGGGCCACCCTGCGCGAGCTCGCGCCGAGCAGGAGGGTCGTCGAGGTCACCGACACCGACGGCCTCGACAGCAGCATGCTGCGAGCCGTCGGCCGGGCGCTGGAGGAGGACCCCTCGCTCGAGGCGGTCTACTCGATCGGCGGTGGCAACACCGCGACGCTGGCGGCGTTCCGGGCCGCCGGCCGCGCGCCGTCGGTCTTCGTCGCCCACGACCTCGACGGCGACAACCGCGCGCTGCTGCGCAGTCGGCAGATCTCCGCCGTGCTCCACCACGACCTGCGCGCCGACATGCGGCGCGCCTGTCGGTCGATCCTGCAGGCCCAGGGCTCTCTCCCCGGCGTCCCGGTCAGCGTGCCCTCACAGATCCAGGTGGTGACGCCCTACAACGAGCCGAGCGCCCTGGCCCCCGGGCGGATGGGACACTCGACCCGATGACCCTCGCCAAGGCTGGTCCGCAGCCGCAGGACCCCGGCCGCGCGCACCTGCCCTGGGGAGAAGACGCCGGACGGGCGGACACCGCCATCGCTCTGCTGATCGGCCTGTACGTCGCGTACTCGCTCGCACTGCTGCCGCTCGTGCCGGCGCTCATCGGGTCACACCCGTTGGTGCTGGAGATCATCAGCGGGTCGACCCTGGCCGAGGTGACCGTCGGAGCGCAGAGCAGGGTGGGCGAGCTGCCGTTGTGGGTGGCGGTGGCCGCCGGCATCCCCGGCACGATGGTGTTCGACTGGGTCTTCTGGTGGGCCGGGCGGCGTTGGGGCGACCGCGCGCTGCACCTGCTCCTGGGCAGCGACTCCTCGCCGCGTGGCATGGCGAAGCGTGAGGCGCGTGCCGCCCGGCTCGAGCGGTGGGCCGAGCGGTTCGGGCCTGCGGCCGTCGTGCTCGCCTACTACCTGCCGGTCCCCACGGTGCTGATCTACGCGGCAGCCGGCCTGTCGGGGATGCGCCTGCGCACGTTCCTCCTCCTCGACCTGGTCGGCACGCTGCTGTGGGTCGCCCCGGTCGTCGGCCTGGGCTATGCCATCGGCAAGCCCGCCGTGGACGTCGTCCACCGGATCGACCACTACTCCCTCCTCCTGACCGTGGCTGTGGTCGTGGTGGTGATCGGCGTACAGGCTCGGAGGCGGCGCCGGGCCCTCACCTGATGGCTGACAGCAGGACCAGGCAGCTCGCCTGACGTACGAGGTCGATGCCACGCGCGCGTAGGTTGCGATCATGGGCATCCGGTCGCGCTCGCTCGAGCTGCTGGTGTTCACGGTCGGCGCCGGTGCGCTCGGGGCGGAGATCGCAGCAGCGAGGCTGATGGCGCCGTGGTTCGGGGCGAGCACGATCGTGTGGGCGAACACGATCGCGATCGTGCTGCTGTCGCTGTCGATCGGGTACGCGGTCGGGGGTCGCCTGGCCGACCGGGATCCCCGACCTGCGGGCCTGGCACGGATCGTGCTGACGGCGTCGGTGCTGTTGGCGATCGTGCCGTTCGTGAGCGGCCCGTTCCTGCGGCTGGCCGCCACGGCAGTCGACCAGCTCAGTGCGGCCGTCTTCGTCGGGTCGCTCGTCGGGGTCGGCGCGCTGCTCGCCATCCCGCTGCTGCTGCTCGGGATGGTCTCGCCGTATGCCCTGCGCCTGGCCGTGGACACCCTCGATGCCACTGGACGGACGGCCGGAAGGCTGTACGCGATCTCGACGGTGGGGTCGCTGGCCGGCACGTTCCTGGCGGCGCTGCTGCTCATCCCCTTCGTCGGGACGCGACGCACGTTCCTGATGTTCGCGGGCGCGATGGCCTTGGCCGCGGTGCCACAGCTGCCGCGCGGGCGGGTGCGGGCTGCCGTCGTACCGGCGGCGATCCTGGCGCTGGTGGCCCTGCCGACCGGCACCATCAAGACCGCCGACACCGGCGGCGATCGGGTGATCTGGGAGGCGGAGACGGACTACCAGTACGCGCGGGTCCTCCAGTCGCCGGACGGCGAGCGGACCCTCGAGCTCGACGAGGGACATGCGGTCCACTCGGTGTACCGCCCGGGCCGCTGGCTCACCGGCAACTACTGGGACGAGATGCTCGCGCTGTCACTCGCGGGTGGACACGCGCCGCCGCGGTCGGTCGCGATCCTCGGCGACGCGGCCGGCACGTCCGCCCGGCAGATCGGCCACTACTTCCCGCAGACCCGGATCGACGCCGTAGAGCTCGACGGCGCGCTGACGAAGGTCGGCCGTGAGCTCTTCGACCTGCGCGGCCCGAACCTCCACACCTACACGGCGGACGCGCGGCCGTGGCTCTACGCGACCACGCGTCGCTACGACGTCATCCTGGTCGACGCGTACCGCCAGCCCTACATCCCCTTCTACCTGACCACGCAGGAGTTCTTCGCGCTCGTGCGCGACCATCTCGAGCCGGGCGGCCTGGTCGTCGTCAACGTCGGTCACCCGCAGGGGTCCACCTCCCTGGAGAAGGTGCTGAGTGCCACGATGCGCGTGGTGTTCGGGTACGACGCGGTCTGGCGCGACCCGTCCCAGCGGATCAACACCATGCTCGTGGGCACGACGACGACCGACCCGGCCGGGCGGCTTCGCGCGGCCGCCGCCGGCCTGCCGGCGGACCTGTCCCTCGTCGTGCCGGCCGCCGCCGCGCGTCTCGCGCCGGCGCTCACCGGGGGCGGGTGTTCACAGACGACCGTGCCCCGGTGGAGTGGCTGGTCGATCTGAGCCTGGCTCAGCAGGCGAGATGAGTCCGGTCACCCATGGAGTCCATCGTGGCCCAGGCATGCGAGCTCAGGGCCCCGCCAGCTCGGCTGTGGGCGGTGGCGTCGCACCGCGCGGTGCGAGCGCCATCCCGAGCAGACCGAACGGCAGCGGCAGCCAGTAGCTGAACAGCCGGTACACGAACGTCGCGAGGACTGCGTCCGCCGGGCTCACGCCGGCCAGCGCGAGGAGCGCGGTCATCCCCGCTTCGACGAAGCCGAGACCTCCGGGCGTGACCGGTATGTTGCCGAGCGCCTTGGCCCCGCAGAACGCCATCAGGGTCAGCGAGGGCCGCGGATGCGAGCCGATCGCTGCCAGCGCCACCTGCAGCGTCATGAAGTCCACGATCCAGCGGCCGACGGCAGCGGCCAGGGCGTGCTTCCAGTGCAACCCGAACACCGACGTGATCTGGTCTCGCTCGTCGAGCAGGCGCTGCGGCATGTCGGTGAGCGGCGTCGCTCGTCGGCGTAGCCGGTTCCGGACGGACTGCACGACCTCTCCCACCCACACCACGGGCCGGTCGGTGCGCAACAGGATCGCTCCGACGGCGACGATGACCGCGAACGCGACCACGCCTGCACCGGCGGCCTCGAGGAGGTTGCGGTTCACCGTCCCGCGGAACACGGCAGGGATCGCGAGGATCGGCAGGCCCAGGACCACCGAGAACACGAGCAGGTTCACAGCGGTCAGCGAGCGGACCACCGTCTGCCGTTCGAGGCCGGCGGCCACGAAGATCCGATACTGCAGCGCGGCGCCGACCGGGCCGCCGCCCGGCGCGATGTTGGACAGCGCGTTGGAGGCGAGCTGCGCGGAGATGATCGGCCGCCAGCGCGCCCCCGGCAGGGCAACCCGCTGAAGGTCCCACAGGCACGCGCACACGCCCACCTGCAGAGCGAACATGGCCAGCAGGGAGACAGGAGAGAAGCGGGTGATCTGGTGCCACGACGCGAAGGTGTCGAGGAGGCTCGGGAACACCAGGTAGAGCGACAGCAGCGTGATCGCCAGCCAGATCACGTTGCGGCGAAGAGACCGGGGCTTCTCCGTCTCGCCGCGGCGGATCTCGCCCGGCGTGTTGGCGTGCCGCTCGATCGCGCGCTCCAGACGGTCGCCGATCGAGCTGACAGTCGCCTCTTCGTCCACGGTCCCCAGCCTCGCACGCACGCTCCGGCACGGGACGTGCGCCGCTCGGACGGCGCGCATCCCGACGTGGTCGGAGACGCGTGGCGCTACAGCTCGGACTGGACGCCGGCCAGGAGCTGGCGGGCGATCACGATCCGCTGCACCTGGTTGGTGCCCTCGTAGATCTGGGTGATCTTGGCGTCGCGCATCATCCGCTCGACCGGGTAGTCGCGGGTGTAGCCGTAGCCGCCGAGCACCTGGACGGCGTTGGTGGTGACCTCCATGGCGACGTCGGAGGCGTAGCACTTGGCCGCGGCGCCGAAGAACGTGAGGTCCTGGTCGCCGCGCTCGGAGCGGCCGGCGGCGGCGTAGGTCAGCTGACGGGCGGCCTCGACCTTCATCCCCATGTCGGCGAGCAGGAACTGCAGCCCCTGGAACTCTGCGATCGCGTGCCCGAACTGCTGGCGCTCCTTGGCGTAGCCGAGCGCGAAGTCGAGCGCACCCTGCGCGACACCGACGGCCTGGGCCGCGATCGTGATCCGGGTGTGGTCGAGGGTCTTCATGGCGGTCTCGAAGCCGGTGCCCTCCTCGCCGATCATCCGGTCGGCGGGGATCCGGACGTGGTCGAGGTAGACCTCGCGCGTCGGGCTGCCCTTGATGCCGAGCTTCTTCTCCTTGGCGCCGAAGGTGACTCCCTCGTCGCCCTTCTCCACCACGAACGCCGAGATGCCCCGGCTGCGCTTCTCGGGGTCGGTCACCGCCATCACCGTGTAGAACTCGCTGACGCCGGCGTTGGTGATCCAGCGCTTCACGCCGTCGAGCACCCACCCGTCGCCGTCGCGCACCGCGCGGGTCTTCATCGCGACCGCGTCGGAGCCCGCCTCGGGCTCGGACAGGCAGTAGGAGAAGCCGCCGTCGCCCGCGGCGAGACGGGTCAGGTACTTCTTCTTCAGCTCCTCCGAGCCGCCGATCATCACCGGCAGGGAGCCCAGCTTGTTCACCGCCGGGATCAGGCTCGCGCTCATGTCGACCCGGGCGATCTCCTCGATCACCAGCACCGTCGCGAGCGCGTCGGCACCCGCGCCGCCGTACTCCTCCGGCACGTGGGGAGCGTGGAAGTCGGCCTGCTGGAGCGCCCGCGCGGCCTCCTCCGGATAGCGAGCCTCCTCGTCGACCTCCGCGGCGTGCGGGGCGACCTTGGCGGCGCACAGGTCGCGCACCGCCTCCCGGATCGCCTGGTGCTCCTCGGAGAGCGCGAACAGGGGGAACTCGTTGCTCATGGGCCGAATTCTACTGCCGGGTAACCACGGTCCCGACCCGGTCCTGGACCAGCGCGAGACCGGCCGCCACGAGGGCGCACCCGAGCCACATCAGCCCGGCCGCGCCGAGCGACAGCAGGGTGGTCGCGACGACGGGGGCGACCGTCGTGGCGAGCCCCCAGCTCACGCCGTACGCCGCCAGGTAGCGGCCCCGGTCGCGCGCGCCGGCGAGGTCGGCGACGACCGCGAACGGCTCACCCAGCAGCACCAGGCTGCCGAGGCTCCAGACGACCACGGGGAGGACGTACGCCGGTCCCGACGGGTGCGCCGTCGCCACCACCGCCGCGAGCCCGAGCCCGACGGCGAGGAGCAGGTACCCCGTCCGCATCCGCGCGAACGGCGTGCCGCCGGTCGTCGGCAGCCGCGAGCGGACCCACTGGCCGCCGACCACGGTCACCGCGCCGACCGCGACCAGGACGCCCGACCAGCCGAGCGGCACCCCACCGGAGCGGAGCGCCAGCGGCAGCCCACCGACGCATCACCAGGTAGACGACGGCGAAGACGGTCCCCGAGGCGAGCATCGCCAGCAGCCGACGGTCGCGCCAGGGGTTGGTCCGGGTCGCCCGGTCCCCGGGCGGCCGCCCGGCCGGCAGGCCGCACCGCACGATCACCGCGCAGGCCAGGCAGGTCGCGGCATCGACCACGAACAGCCACCGCAGGCCGAGCCCGGCGAGCACGGCTGCGAGCAGACCGGCCAGGACGCCGGCCCCCGCGATCGCGGCCCCGAGCGCGGCGTAGGCCGCGACCCGAGCGCCCGGTGCGGTCACCTCGGCCAGCAGGGCCTGGCTGGGCGGCTCGTAGACCTCGAAGCAGAGCCCGAGCAGCACGGCCGCACCGGCCGCGCACCGCAGGTCCGGCGCCACCGCGAGGCAGACCTGGGCCGTGGCGCAGCCGGTCAGGCCCAGCACGATCGTGGCCCGGTGACCGATCGCGCCGGACAGCCGGCCGCCCAGCAGCCGGCTCGGGACCGTGGCCAGCCCGAAGCCCGCCGCGACCAGTCCCGCCGACCGCAGCGACGCGCCGTACGCCGCGACGAGGAGTACCGGCAAGAACCCCATCGTGAAGCCGCCGAGCCGGTCGACGGCTCGGGCCGCGATCAGGATGCGCGCGGCGCGCGACAGCGGCTCATGACTGGTGTCTCTTGTTTCGACAGTCATCATGTTGACCAGCGTCACATCCTCGGGTATGACTGGTCAAGTGCTGTTCGACAGTCACGTCGCGAACCTGCTGGCGACCACCGTGCTGCTCGCCAACCGGCTCTGCCCCGGCCTCGACGGCGGGCGTGCGGTGGCCGCGCCCACCGACGACGACGCGCTGCGCGTCACGGTGCGCGAGGTGCTCGGGGAGCGCGGCTACGTGCTCCGCCCACGCTCGGTCAGCGCGGCCGATGCCGGCCGGATCTCGGAGGCGGTCACCCTCGCCCGAAGGGTGATCGAGGCGATCGACGCCGACGACCTCGGAGCCGCAGCGCGGCTCACCAACGAGCTCCTCGTCGAGACCGGCGCCCGCCCGCAGCTCGACCCCGACGACGACGCCAGGTGGGGCCTCCACTTCCACGGCCCGGACGACGGTCTCGGCGTCGGCTGGTCGGCCGGCATCGCGGCCGGCCTCGCGATGGCGCTCGGTACGCCGGACGCCGGGCGGCTCGGCGTCTGCGCCGCGGACTCCTGCGACCGCGTCTACCTCGACACCTCGCGCAACGGGGGGAGGCAGTTCTGCTCGACCCGCTGCCAGAACCGCACCAAGGCGGCGGCACACCGGGCCCGCAGGAGCGCGGGCGGCTCGGCGACCTAGGCTCGTGACCATGGGTGACTGGCAGCGCACCGAGTGGGTCGACCTGATGCTCGACGACCTCCACACCTGGGCCGTCGTCGGGCTCTCCGGCGACCCCGGCCGCACGGCGTACTCCATCGCCGGGCTCCTCCAGCGGCGCGGCAAGCGGATCGTGCCGATCCACCCCCGGTTCGCCGACGCGGAGGGTGAGGTGCACGGCCAGCGCGGCTACCCGACGCTGGCCGAGGTGCCCTTCCCGATCGACGTCGTCGACGTCTTCCGGCGCTCGGACGCCGCCGGCGAGTTCGCCGACCAGGCGGTCGCGGTCGGCGCCCGGGCGGTGTGGTTCCAGCTCGGAGTGGTGGACGCCGACGCGTTCCGTCGTACGACGGCCGCCGGCGTGCCCATGGTCATGGACACGTGCCCGGCGATCGAGTGGCGCAGGCGCGTCGCCTGACCTGGTTCAGGCCGCGGTCAGTACGACGCCGCGGACAGGTGATAGCGAGCGACGACCGGCTTGTGGTCGGAGTAGTGGTTGAGCGAGAACAGCACCTTGGCGCTCTTGGCCTTGCCGGTCGACCACACCTGGTCGACCAGGCTGTGGGCCCGCGAACCGCGGCCCTTGCCGGGGTTCTCGGTGGCCCACATCGACTTGTAGCCGATGGCCCGGAACGAGCGGTACGGAAGACCCCTGTGACGGTGCGCCTTGTCCTGGAGCCAGCCGGAGTTGAAGTCGCCGAGCACGAAGACGCGACCCCACTTCTGCTGCTGCCGGGTCATCGCCACCACGTGCGCGAGCTGCTTCTGGTAGAGCGCCCAGTGCCGTGGCATCCCGCGGTTCGGCACGCCGCTCATGATCACGCCGGGGATCAGGTGCACGTTCAGGATCGCGATCTTCTGCCCCGTGACGCGGTCGACCAGGTGGACGACGGTGAAGTAGTGGGGCTTGTTGTCGTCGAACGCAGGCTTCTCGCCGTGGAGGAGGAAGATGTCCGACAGGAGCGCCGGCCCGGCGTAGGTGCACACGAAGCGGTCGGAGTGCCACAGCACGGGCATCTGCTCCGCGCCGTTCTGGTGGGGATGGCTGGAGACGTGCGTGCGGTACTGCCGGTAGAAGTCCCACCCGGACGACGACAGGTTGGCCAGCACCTGCGCCTTGTCCTTGGAGTTGGTCTCCTGCAGGCCGATGACCTCGGCGTACGGCAGGAACGCGTGGACGCCGTCGGAGAAGTCCTGCGTCGAGACCCCGGCCCGGATGTTGAAGCTGCCGATCCGGAGCGGTGCCGCCACGGGGTTCGCGGGCCTCGGGGCGGCGTGGTCGCAGGCGTCACCGCCGAGGAGGCGGGCCGTCGTCTGGTCGTCGCCATGGGCGGGCGTGGTGGCCGCGGCCGCGAGGCCGGTGGCCAGGACGAGGCCGGCGAACGCGGCCACATACTTTGTCATGGGGGGTGACATATCAGCGATTCTGGGAGCTTTTACCGTGGCTCGTGCCCGGAATCGAGCATTTGCGTCACGGCACGCCACAACTAGTCCACGTGGACCATGTGGACTAGTCACGACCGGGGGGGACGGGGGGACCGAACGGAGGTTACACGTGGCCCACCGTGACTAGTCAAGACCGGGGTCGCCCCCGGTCAGGCTGTCGCTCAGAAGCCCAGCTTGCGGGCGCCCGCGGCGGAGCGGACCGCCCGACCCTTCTCCTGGGCGGTGGTCCGCAGCTCGGCCTGGTAGTCGAGCATCCGCTGCCGCAGGTCGGCGTCGGAGGCACCGAGGATCCGGACGGCGAGCAGGCCGGCGTTGCGGGCGTTGCCGACCGCGACGGTCGCCACGGGCACCCCCGACGGCATCTGCACGATCGACAGCAGGGAGTCCAGGCCGTCGAGGTGCTTGAGAGCCACGGGGACGCCGATCACCGGCAGCGGCGTGACCGCCGCCAGCATGCCGGGCAGGTGGGCCGCTCCCCCGGCGCCGGCGATGACCACCGCCAGCCCGCGCTCGGCCGCCTCGCGGCCGTAGGCCAGCATCTCGTCGGGCATCCGGTGTGCCGAGACCACGTCGGCCTCGTAGGCGACGTCGAACTCCCGGAGCGCCTCGGCGGCGGCCTGCATCACCGGCCAGTCCGAGTCGGAGCCCATCACGATGCCCACGCGGGGTGCCTCAGCCATGGTCACTCACTCTCATTCCCCAGCTCTCCGGCGAACCACGCCGCCGCATGGCGCGCGCGCTCGAGACAATCTTGCAGGTCGTCGCCGTAGGCGTTCACGTGCCCGACCTTGCGGCCCGGCCGCGGCTCCTTGCCGTAGAGGTGCACGCGCAGACCGGGGTCGCGCGCCAGGGCGTGCGGGTAGCCGTCGTACAGGCGTCCGGTGCCGCCGAGGATGTTGACCATCACCGTCCAGGGTGCCCGGGCCACGGGCGACCCGAGTGGCAGGTCGAGCACGGCACGCAGGTGGTTCTCGAACTGCGAGGTGACGGCGCCGTCCTGGGTCCAGTGGCCGGTGTTGTGGGGCCGCATCGCGAGCTCGTTGACCAGTACGCCGTCCTCGGTCTCGAACAGCTCCACGGCGAGGACGCCGGTCACGTCGAGCTCGCGGGCGATCCGGAGCGCCAGCGCCTCCGCCCGCGCGGCGAGGCCGGGGTCGAGGCCGGGCGCGGGGGCGATCACCTCACGGCAGATGCCGTCGTGCTGGGTCGACTCGACGACCGGGTACGCCGCCGCCTGGCCGCTCGGGCTGCGCGCGACCAGCGCCGACAGCTCGCGACGGAAGTCGACGCGCTCCTCGGCCAGGATCCGTACGCCGGACCGGGCCGCGGCCTCGAACGCCGGGGTGCACTCCCGGCTGCTCGCCACGAACCACACGCCCTTGCCGTCGTACCCCCCGCGCGAGGTCTTCAGGACGCACGGGAAGCCGAAGTCCGCGACCTCCTCGGCGCTTGCGACGACCCGGTGACGCGGCGTCGGCGCCCCGATCCGGTCCAGCGCCTCGCGCATCACGACCTTGTCCTGGGCGTGGACCAGGGCCCCGGGGCCGGGACGGACCGCCATCCCCGACGACTCCAGGGCGTGCAGGTGGTCGGTCGGCACGTGCTCGTGGTCGAACGTGACGACCCGGCAGCCGGCGACCAGGCTCTCGAGCGTCGGCAGGTCGGTGTAGTCGCCCACGACGTGGTCGGGGATGACCTGGGCGGCAGAGACGCCGGGAGCCTCGGCGAGGAGGCGCAGCGGGATCCCGAGCGCGGCGGCCGGCTCGGCCATCATCCGGGCCAGCTGGCCGCCTCCGACGACGGCGACGACCGGTGCGTCCGGATGGGCGTCAGTCACCCGCGACAGCGTAGGAGGTGTCGTGGGGTCCCGGGCTACGGGGTCAGACCGCGGCCGCCTGGGTCGGTCGCACGGCTCCCGGGAGGCTGGGGGCCTCGATCTCGAACCGCAGCCCGTGGCCGCGGACGGTGGTGATCAGGCTCGGCTGGCTCGGGTCGTCGCCGAGCTTGCGGCGGACCCAGCCGAGGTGGACGTCGATCGTCTTCGACGAGGTCCAGAACGTGGTGTTCCAGACGGTGAGCATCAGCTCGTCGCGTGAGACGACAGCACCCGCGTGCTGCATGAGGAAAAACAGGAGGTCGAACTCCTTGCGCGAGAACACGATCTCGCGATCGTCGCGCCACACCCGGCGGGTGGCCGGATCGATGCGGACGTCCTGAACTCTGAGCACACGATGAAAATAGGTACCTACCACCCCTTCGCGCCGGGGAATCGGTCAACTCGCGGCCCGTGGAAGGTAAAATCTCAGTGACGACGGACGGCCACGGGCTCGACCAGGCCGAAGCCGCGCACGGGCCGCGCAGGCAGCGGGCGGGTCTCGAACTGGTCCTCCGGGAGCAGGTCGGCGGTGTCGCGGTCGACGATGACCCGGTTGCGCCGGGCGACCGCGGTCAGCCGCGCCGCCATGTTCACCGGAGACCCGAAGACGTCGCCGAGGCGCATCGCCACCGACCCCGTGGACAGCCCGACCCGGACGTCGGGCATCCGCGGGTCGCGGCCGACCACCGCGATGATCCCCTCGGCGGTGTCGTAGGCCCGGATCGGGTCCTCGTTCACGAAGAGCACCGCGTCGCCGATGCTCTTGATCACGCGGCCGTGCTGACCCGCGACGACGTCGGCGCAGCGCGACTCGAAGATCTCCACCAGGTCACCGATCCGGTCGTGGTCGAGCTGGTTGGTCAGCGCGGTGAACGCCACGATGTCGGCGAACCCGACGGTCACCTGCGTGGTGTGGAGGTCCTCCTCGTTGGCCCCGAGCGCCTCCACGCGGCTCACCGCCGCCGCGAGGTGGCGCTTCCACACATAGACCAGCAGCTCCTCGAACGGCTCGTTCAGCGCGTCCACCATCTGCAGCGCCGTGGTGGCCCGCGAGCCGGTGGCGTCCTCGCCCGCCTCGAGCTCCTGCACCCGGTGGACCAGGGTGCCGACCTCCCAGTCGGCCAGCCGGGCCATGGTCTGCCCGACGGCGCGGGTCAGGTTGACCGCCATGTCGAAGTCGATGACACCGCCGTCGACCAGCCTCAGCAGCGTCGAGACGGCGTCGGCGTCGGCCTGGGTGAAGGCGCGTTCGCTGCCGCGGTCGGGGAACCCCAGGGCTCGCCACAGCCGTCGCGCCTGGTCGATCGTCGCGCCGGTCTCGTCGGCCACCTCGAGCGCGTTGAAGACGACGTCCTCGCCCAGGATCGCCTGCTCGAGGCCGGACGGCTCGGCCGCGGGCACGCCGGCCTCGTCCGCTGCGGCGGCGGGGGTCTGAGGTGCGTCAGGCGTCGTCGGTCCTCCCGGAGTCGGGGTGGAGCCCACCGAGCAGGTCCATCAGCTGGTGCTGCACCTGCTCGACGTCGGGGATGTCGTGGAGCTCGACCTGGCCGTGCGTGCTCGCGTCGCTGATCACGAGGGTGCCGCACCCGAGCACCCGGTCGATCGGGCCCATGTCGTAGGCCACGTCGCTGATCCGCAGGAGTGGGATGTCGTGGCCGCGCCGCGCGATCAGGCCCTCGCGGGTGATCAGGCGCTTGGTCGTGATCGTGTACGTCGCGGTGAGCCACTCGAGGAACGGCTTGATCGACCACACCACGAGCACCCCGACGGCGACGATCCACACCACCCACCTGACGAAGGTGTTGCCGACCAGCGTCGTGAGGTAGGTGGCCGCGGCCAGGGTGATGATCAGGACGATCGCCGGCCAGAGGATGGCCTTCCAGTGCGTCCGGGTGTCGACGATGACGGTCTCGCCGTCGGTGAGCTTGGGGTTCGAGGCCACGGCGAGAGTCTGTCACTCCGCGGGGCGCAGGTGCACGACATCTCCCGCGCTGAGCGTGAGCGGGCCGCCGCCGGTCTCGAGGACGAGCCGACCGTGCTGGTCGAGGTCGACGACGCGGCCCTCGACGTAGCGGTCACCGGGGAGCGAGACGCGGACGTCGCGATCGAGGGTGGCGCTGCGACCGCGGTACTGGTTCATGAACGTGTTCGGGGAGCCCGCGAACATCCCCAGCCAGAGCCGCAGGGAGTGGACGACGTCGCCGAACAGCGCAGTGCGGTCGACCGGATGCCCGGCGAGCGCCAGCGACGTGGCGGTCGGCACGGGCAGCTCGTCGGCTGTCTGGTCGACGTTGATCCCGATCCCGATCACCACCATCGGAGGGCGGGTGTTCACGCGCTCCGCCAGGACCCCGCAGACCTTGTGGTCCCCGACCAGCACGTCGTTGGGCCACTTCAAGGTGGCGTGCCCACCCAGCGCGCGGGCCACCGCATACCCGGCGACGAGCGGGAGCAGCGGCCACCACTCGGTGTCCACGACGGGGTCCCAGACGGCCGAGAAGGTCAGCGCCGCGCCCGGGGGCGTCACCCAGGCACGGTCCAGCCTCCCGCGCCCGGCCTGTTGGTGATCGGCCACCACGACCCGGTGACGCACCGGGTCGGCCGCCGCGAGCTCGTTCGTCGAGCCGGCCTCGGCGTACAGGCGCACCTGCCACTGCGGCCCGGCGACCTCCTGCAGGGCGGCCTGGTCGAGCGGTGACCGGGCGGAACGGGCGGAGTCCATGGCACTAGATTGGCCCCCGCAGACGCGAGGAGGCCACTGAGGTGAGCGCTGGACCCACGACCACGCCCGGGCAGGGGACCGAGATCCCCGACGGCATCGACATCCACACCACCGCCGGCAAGCTCGCCGACCTCGACCGACGCCTCGACGAGGCGGTGCACGCGGGGTCGGCCAAGGCGGTCGAGAAGCAGCACGCCAAGGGCCGTCGTACGGCGCGCGAGCGGATCGAGATGCTCTTCGACGAGGGCTCGTTCGTCGAGCTCGACGAGCTGGCCCGCCACCGCTCCGTGGCGTTCGGGCTGGAGAAGCGACGGCCCTACGGCGACGGCGTGGTGACCGGCTACGGCACGGTCGACGGCCGCCAGGTCTGCGTGTTCAGCCAGGACTTCACGATCTTCGGCGGCTCGCTCGGCGAGGTCTACGGCGAGAAGATCACCAAGGTGATGGACCTCGCCATCAAGACCGGCTGCCCCATCATCGGGATCAACGAGGGCGCCGGCGCCCGGATCCAGGAGGGCGTCGTCTCGCTCGGGCTGTACGGCGAGATCTTCCGCCGCAACGTGCACGCCTCCGGCGTGATCCCGCAGATCAGCCTGATCATGGGCTCCTGCGCCGGCGGTCACGTCTACTCCCCGGCCGTCACCGACTTCACGGTGATGGTCGACGGCACCTCCAACATGTTCATCACCGGCCCCGACGTGATCAAGACCGTCACCGGCGAGGACGTGACCATGGAGGAGCTCGGCGGCGCGCGGACCCACAACACCAAGTCCGGCAACGCCCACTACATGGGGTCCGACGAGGAGGACGCGATCGACTACGTCAAGGCGCTGATCTCCTTCCTCCCACAGAACAACCTCGACCCGGCGCCGTCCTTCGACGACCCCGCCGACCTCGAGATCAGCGACCTCGACCGCACCCTCGACACGCTGATCCCCGACGGCGCGAACCAGCCCTACGACATGCACGAGGTGATCACGGCGGTCCTCGACGACGAGGAGTTCCTCGAGGTCCAGGCGCTGTTCGCCCCCAACATCGTGGTCGGCTTCGGCCGCGTGGAGGGCAAGTCGGTCGGCGTCGTCGCCAACCAGCCGATGCAGTTCGCCGGCACCCTCGACATCGACGCCTCCGAGAAGGCCGCCCGGTTCGTGCGCTTCTGCGACGCCTTCAACATCCCGGTCCTCACGTTCGTCGACGTGCCCGGCTTCCTTCCCGGCACCGACCAGGAGTGGAACGGCATCATCCGGCGCGGCGCCAAGCTGATCTACGCCTACGCCGAGGCGACCGTCCCCCTGGTCACGATCATCACCCGCAAGGCCTACGGCGGCGCGTACGACGTGATGGGGTCCAAGCACCTCGGGGCCGACCTCAACCTCGCCTGGCCCACCGCCCAGATCGCGGTGATGGGCGCCCAAGGTGCGGTCAACATCCTCTACCGCGCCGAGCTCAAGGGCGCCGACGATCCCGAGGCGAAGCGGGCCGAGCTGATCACGGCCTACGACGACACGCTCGCCAACCCCTACGTCGCGGCCGAGCGGGGCTACGTCGACGGCGTGATCCCGCCGCACGAGACCCGCATCGAGATCGTGAGGGCGCTGCGCCTGCTGCACAGCAAGCGGGAGATCCTGCCCGCCAAGAAGCACGGGAACATCCCCCTGTGACCGAGCCTCCGTCGTCGGTCGAGCCCGTCGAGTCCCCGCCCCTGCTGCGCGTCGTCAAGGGTGACCCGTCTCCGGAGGAGCTCGCCGCGCTCGTGGCCGTGGTCGCCTCCCTCGGCGGTCCCGCCGCCCCGGCCCCCCGTCGTACGCCGGACTGGAACGCGCCCGCCCGGCTGCAGCGCCGGGTGCTACGCCACGGCCCCGGCGCCTGGCGCGGCTCGGGCCTCCCCCAGGCGTAGCCGAGGCACCGGCACCCGGGGCGCTCAGTCCTTCTTGACCGCGAAGCTCCTGGTCTCGTCCGCGACACCGAGGTCGCCGGGGTCGAACGAGACGGCGTTGACGTGCAGCGGCTCGAAGGCGACCCCGGTGGCGCACCGGACCGGCATCGACGTGACGACGAGGTTGCGGTGCATCAGCCAGCGGCCGCGGACCCCGCGGCAGCGGATGTTGTTGTCGCCGTTCTCGTCGTCGCGGAACGCGTGCACGTGCACGCGACCGTGCCGGTCGCGCCGCACCTGCACGCCGTAGGACAGGAGCGTGTCGAACGTCGAGTCGTAGTAGCGCTGCTGGAAGGTGCCGGTCTTGCGCAGGTCACGCACGTGGATCACCGCGTGGATCCGGAGCGAGGTGTTGCGCACGGTGAAGCGCGTGATGTCGAGCCGGGCGGGCGCATCACCCCGAGTAGGGCCGGCCGCTCACACCTGCGAGCGCAGTACGTCGACCTCGCAGCCCGGCGCGGCCGGGTCGAAGCCGTGCTCGACCAGCCACCGGATCGCCGTCAGGCTGCGCAGCGACCACCAGCCGCGGATGACGTCGAGGTCGACGTCGGCGCCGTAGCCGGTGAGGACGTCATCGAGATGCTCCCGGTGTCCGAGCGTCAGGCTGGCGAGGTCGTCCATCGCCTCGCCCTGACCGGCCTCGGACCAGTCGAGCACCCCGGTGACATGGTCACCGTCGACGAAGACATGAGCGACCTGGAGGTCGCCGTGGATGAACACCGGTGTCGACGGTCGGAGTGCGGCCTCGGCGACCTCACGGTTGCCGGTGACCAGGTGTCGAGGGAGGACGTCGTTCGCCAGGAGCCACGCGCACTCGGCGTCGAGGCTCGAGGCACGGCTCTCGCCGCGACGAGACCGCCAGGGCGGCAGCGGGGCGTCGTGCAGCATCCGTACGGCGGCGCCCGCCGCGACCCAGGCCGCCGTCGACGCGGTCGACGGCTCGCCCAGACGGGCCAGTGCCGTCCCCGGGAGGCCGGCGAGCGCGAGCACGGGCGGCTCCCGCCACAGGACCTCCGGCGTGGGGACCGGCGCCATCGTCATCGCCTCGACCTCGAGATCGGTGCGCTCCTGGTCGGAGTCGATCTTCAGGAAGACGTCGCCGACGCGGAGGGTCGCGCGCTCGTGATGGGCGACGACGACCTCGACCTCCTCCACGCCGGTCATTGTCGCGGACGGACGACGACTCCCCCACCGGTTTGTCGTGCGCGGGCTCGAGCCAACTGACGTCGGACCTCGCGCGGGGCGGTGACACCTGACAGGCTGAGCCGATGCTGACCGAGGTGGCCGACGGCGTGTGGGTCCGGCAGAGCGAGTGGGTCTGGAGCAACGCGATCGTGGTGCGCGCGGAAGCCGGGCTGATCCTGGTCGATCCCGGCATCGACGGCTCCGACCTGGACGAGCTCGCCGATGACCTGGACCGGCTGGACCTGCCGGTGGTCGCCGGGTTCTCCACCCACCCCCACTGGGACCACCTGCTCTGGCACCCCCGGTTCGGCGACGTGCCGCGCTACGGCACCTCGGCCTGCGCCCAGATGGCCGCTGACGCCCGCGAGCGGGCTCAGACGATGGCGGCCGAGAGCGCGTCGGGCCTCCCTCTGGAGCTGATCGCGCTCGTCACCCCGCTGCCCGCGGACGGCGTACTCGTGCCGGGCGAGATCGTCGAGCACCAGGCGCATGCCGTCGGCCACGCGGCGGTCCTCCTCGCCGACCGCGGTGTCCTGCTCGCCGGCGACATGCTCTCCGACGTCCTGATCCCCCTCCTCGACCCCCGCCGCACCGGTCAGGTGACCGCCTACGCCGGCGGCCCTGGACCTGCTCGGCGAGGCTGCCGAGCAGGTCGACGTCGTCGTCCCCGGCCACGGGGCCGTGGCCGAGGGTGCCGAGGTGGCGGCCCGCCTCGCCGCCGACCGTGCCTACGTCGACGCGCTGCGGCGAGGAGAGGACCCGGTCGACCCGCGCCTGGACCAGGACTGGCTCTCGGGTCCCCACCGGTCGAACCTGGAGCAGGCGCAGCGGGAGCACCTGCCGGGATAGGGCCCACGCCGGCGACGCAGGCCTCGGGGAGTGAGCTCCGGCCTCGCCGGCCGCCCGATCGCGGGGCCGAGCAGATCAGGGCGAGGAGACGCCGTCGCCGGAGGTCCGAGTGGCCGCAACGACTGCGGCCACTCCCGCCAGGAGGGCGAGGAGGGCGAGCTCCGGCAGGCCCATCGCGAAGCCGTCCACCATCGCGCCCAGCAGCGACCCCGCCCCGAACACGACGACGAACGTCACGATCCCCCGGACGGGATGCGGGAGTCTCCAGATCACGAGCGGCATCGTCTCACGGGAGCCGTGTGTCACGCTGGCGCCCGGCTCGGCAAAGGATGGGTGTGAACGACGACCAGGATGTCGGCGACGGATTCGCCGCCCAGCTCGACCGGCGAGACCTCTCCGAGGGCGAGACGGTCGTGATCGCCGCCTCGCGGACCCCTGACGGCGTCTACGCCGAGGTCGGGATCGCGCTCGGTCCTGTCGCGCGCTGCCGGCCCATCCCGCTGACCCGCGGTCCGCAGTAGGTCGGCGGCGGTGTGCTTCGTCCACAGCCGCCCGGTGGGGGCTTGCGGAGGGGTGTCGGAGCCGGAAGAATCGAACACATGTTCGATTCATCGCGCGCCACCACCGCCTCCTCCGTCGGGGAGCCGACGCTGGACGCGCGCTCCGTCCTGGCGTGGCAGCGGGAGCTGTCGGCGGCTCTCGAGGCGCCGAGCGGGATGGACGACGCCGGCCGGGTCGACGCGATCCGGGCGCTGGAGCGGCTCGGGTGCGTGGTGTCCGCTGCCCAGGCCCAGCTCGCAGCCGAGCTCGATGCCTCGCAGTGCGCGGAGCAGGTGGCCGCAGGCGTGCCGCGCGCACAGCGCGGGCGGGGCGTGGCGGCTCAGGTCGCCTGGGCGCGACGGGAGTCACCCCACCGCGGGCAGCGACACCTGGGTCTGGCGAGGGTGGTGCCCTCCGAGCTGCCTCACAGCTGGTCCGCCTGGTGCGCGGGCTCGATCACCGAGTGGAAGGTGACGCTGATCGCCCGCGAGACGGCCTGCCTGGCCCGCCACGACCGCCTCGAGGTCGACTCCGTCGTGGCCGGCGATCCCGCTCGCCTCGAGAGCATGGGTGAGCGCGAGCTCGTCGCGGCTGTGCAGGCCGCGGCCTATCGGCTCGACCCCGCCTCGTTCGTGTCCCGGCGGCGGCGCGCCGAAGGCGACCGCCGTGTGACGTTGCGCCCGGCGCCCGACTGCATGACCTGGCTGACGGCGTTGCTGCCCGTGCGGGACGGTGTCGCGGCCTACGCCGCGCTGACGCGCGCGGCCGACTCGGCGCGCAGCGGCGGCGACCCGCGGGGCAAGGGCCAGGTGATGGCCGACACCCTGGTCACCGGCATCCTCGCGGCTCGGGCAGGCGGCGCGCCCGTGGTCCCGGTCGCCCTCGACCTGGTGATGACCGACCACGACCTCTTCGGCACCGGAGACGAGCCGGCGCTCCTCGACGGGTTCGGCCCCATCCCCGCCGAGCTCGCGCGCGAGCTGGTGGCGGATGCCTGCACCCGCCGCGAACGCGTCTGGCTGCGCCGGCTCTACGCCCACCCGTCGACCGGTGAGCTCGTGGCGGCCGAGGCGCGAGGTCGCCTCTTCCCCGACAGCCTGGCCCGGTTCATCCGGCTGCGCGACCGCACCTGCCGCACTCCCTGGTGCGACGCCCCGGTGCGACACGCTGACCACGCCCTGGACCACGCCCTCGGCGGCGCGACGAGCATCGCGAACGGGCAGGGCCTGTGTGAGGCGTGCGACTACGCCAAACAGGCGCCCGGCTGGCGCGCCCGCCCCTCACCAGCAGCGGACGGTCACCAGATCGAGACGACCCTTCCGACGGGGCACCGCTATCGCTCCCGGCCACCACCGGCGGTGGCGACGTTCCGGCGTACGCCGATCCGACTCGACTACCTGCTCGCCGGCTGACGCAGGATCGATCCGAGCGACCCCTCGATTCACCAGCCGGGGCGCAGTTGCGCGGCTAGCCTGCGCGTCGTGAAGCTCCTGGTGATGGTGGCCGTCGTGCTGGCGCTGGTGTTCGGCGGCGCCGGAGTCGCCTACCGCTTCGTGCACGACCGCGCCGGCAACCTGGTCCACGAGGTCGTCGACACGCAGCTGCCTTCACGGGTGCAGCGGCACTCCTGGACGCCGGTGGTCCATCACCGGTCCGTACCGCGGAGCACCATCCGGTTCGGTGCGGGCACGATCGACACCGTCCGCTGCCACGCTGAGCTGGGCACCTACTCGCTGTCGATCGTGCACGGCTTCTCCTTCCAGAGCTCCGGGCCGACGATCCGCCCACGCTGCCCGGGATCATTGGTGCGGCGCGCCCTGGCCCGGGCGACGAAGGTCCGCTCCGACACCAGCGGCAGTCGCGAGGTGCTGACATTCGTCAACGCAGACGGGCACACCGTGCTCACCCTGCGCGCCCGCGGCTGAGCCCGCGGGCGGGCCTCTACCCGACCCGCGGGCGGCGGCGGCGCCGTACGGCGGACAGCACCGACCAGCCGGCGCCGAGCACGCAGGGCCAGCCCCCACGCGGCGACCTCCAGCGTCCAGCCCCTCGGATGGAAGCCGACATGGACCGTCTGCCCCTGGGCCGAGGCGGGCAGGTGCACGGTGACCAGGTATCCGTCCACCGGGTCACCGAGGCTGCCGACGTCGGTGGCGTAGCCCGGCCAGGCGAGCAGGCTGAGGACGACGGTGCCCCCGCCGGCGGGGACCGCGTCGGCCCGGAACGACGTCCCGGAGTCGGTGATCGCGACGTCGGACACCGCGACGCCGGGAGACGTCCAGGCCACCCCGCCGGCTCCGGGGAGCGGGTGGGTGCGCACCCACAGGGTCGTGTTCGTGGTGCGTGCCGCGACCCGCCACCCGCTCGGGGGGTGGTCGAGCCGCTGCTGCGGGAAGTCCTGGCTGATCAGCATCAGCGAGCTCACTCCGAGCAGGTCGACGCGGCGCCGTCCGGTCGTCGGCTCGGTGCTGAAGAGCGTCGTGAGCGCCGCGGAGCAGGTGTCGCCCTGGTAGTAGGCGCAGTAGCGGTTCTTGTAGGGCAGGAAGCTGATGGTCGTGTAGGTGCTCTGCATCCGGTGGGGGTTGAGATACCACCCCGACCCGAGCAGCAGGTCGTCGCCGGGCGGATCGCTCTGGAGCAGGTTGTCGGACGCGCCGACCTGCATCACGTCGCCGACGGCGCCGGCCAAGGGGGTCCGGAACGCGGCCAGGTCGGTCGGCGGCCAGCGGTTCGGGGAGGGCAGGTCGGGGTACGACGCGTGCTGGACGGCGAGCACCACCAGCGTGAGCAACCCGGCGGCGAGAGCCGCCCGCACCGGGCGCCCGGCGCGCACCAGCACCCACAGGACGACCAGGCCGGCGCCGACCACGACGACCGCGACCAGGTGGTCGCGCCACCGGGTGTCCACCCACCGCACGGCCAGGGCACCCGAGGCCAGCACCCACGCCAGCGAGATCGCGAGCCGCCGTGGCGACGGGCGTCGCAGGCCGAACCTGGTCCAGGTCACCGCGACAGCCATGACCACGGCCTCGACCAGGAACGGCTGGAGCCGGAGCGGCCACCGCAGCGGTCCGAACTGACCCAGACCGTCGACGATGGTCAGCGTGGCGAGGAGGAAGAAGAGCAGACCGCCGATCGGGCGCCAGCCCGCGCGGAGCCGGCGCCAGTCGAGCCACGCGATCACCGGCAGGAACCACACCACGTAGGTGTAGGGGATCAGGTGCTCGGAGGTGCCGGGGACGGCCGAGGTCGGCAGCACCCCGGCGAAGAGCCCGGGCGGGCTGGTGGTGAACTTGCCGCCGAAGCGGAACTCCTCCGACCGTGCGGTCACCGAGGAGGTGAGCACACCGGGGAGATAGACGGTGACCGCGACCAGGCCGAGCAGGGCCCCGATCCCGAGCACCTTGAGCAGCGCGGCGCGGTCGCGTGCGACCCAGACATCGACCAGGCACGCCAGCAGGACGACGATCAGCATGATCGTGCCGTAGACGTAGCCGACCGTGACCAGGACGTAGCCGAGTGCGAGCGCGGCCAGCGGGTTCGCACCCCGCGCCGTGGTGCGTCGTACGGCCCACCACACCCACGGGACCAGCGCCCAGATCAGCTGGCCGGCCCACCACGACGGGAGGTCGAGGTACTGGGTCATCCCGCCCATCGGTGCCGCGACGGCGGCGACGTAGGACGCGGGAGCCGCAGCGCCGTAGGACCGCGCGAGCCGGAAGACGCCGAGGGCGCCACCGACGGCGACCCCGATCTTGACCACCGTGGTCAGCACCAGCGCCTGCTGCACCACGTTGGTCAGGAGACCGAGCCCGATGATCAGCGGGTTCCACAGCGCCCACTGACCCTCGGCCGCGAGGTTCCCGGCCTTCCAGGCGTGGGGGTCGAGCGTGCTCCACCGGCCGTGCCGCACCAGGTCGCCGAGGTGGTACCACCAGCCGTAGTAGGCCGCGGGTGTGTCGCCGTTCCAGAAGTAGCGCCCGTGCTGGAGCAGGAGGGCGGCGAGGCCGAGCGCGACCGTCGCGGCCGCCGCGCCCATCCACAGCGCCTCCTGGCGCCGCGTCGGACTCACGGCCTGACCGCCGCCAGGAACACCGAGGAGCCGAACGGCAGGTCTCGGTGGGTCAGCAGTCTCTCGTCGAGCCGGCACAGGCCGAGCAGCACGCGTTCGACACCGGGACCGACCTGGGGTACGCCGACCACGTCGGCGGGCCGGTGCGTCCGCCGGGCGATCCGGTGCCGCGACGCTCGGACGGCCCGCTCGGCCACGAACATCGGGAAGACCCCGGCGAACCCGTAGGTCGCCCGGCGTACGTCGAAGCCGGCGTCCTCGAGCGCGGCCGTCGCCCTCCGGCGCGTGTAGCGACGGTGATGGCCGTTGGCGACGTCGTGGTCGCTCCACGCCCACTGGTAGGCCGGCACCGACACGAGCAGGCGCCCACCCGGCTCGAGCACCCGATGGAGCTCGAGGAGGGCCTCGCGCTCGGGCTCGCAGTGCTCGATCACGTCGAACGCGCTCACCACCTCGAAGCTGGCGTCGGAGAAGGGCAGCGCGAGGAGCGATCCGCACACGCCGCCGGGCGGCTGCAGGCCCCGCGGGTCGAGGTCGAGCGACACCTTGTGGGGGGCGGTCAGCCAGCCGACGCTGGGACCGTCGGCGCTGCCCACGTCGAGCAGGCTCCGCGCGTCGCCGACGAAGGGGCCGAGGACGCTGCGCAGCATCTCCGACCTGGCCCGGTACCACCAGTAGTCGGGCTGCAGGATCGAGGGCGAGCCACCGTGCGGAGCGGGAGCGGCGTCGGACACCGGGGAAGGGTAACCGTCGGTGAGAATGCACCCATGACCGCCCTCGTGCTCGCCTCGGCCTCGCCGGCCCGGCTCGCGACGCTCCGCGCCGCCGGCGTCCATCCCTCCGTCGTCGTCTCCGGCGTCGACGAGTCGGTGATCTCGGGACTGGCGCCGGACGACCTCGCGCTGCGGCTGGCCGAGCTGAAGTGCGACGCCGTGGCCGACGAGATCAGCGACGGGGCGCTGGTCCTGGGCTGCGACTCGGTGCTCGACCTCGACGGGGTGGCGCTGGGCAAGCCCGACGACGCCGCCGACGCCGTACGACGCTGGCAGACGATGCGCGGCCGGTCCGGCGTCCTGCACACCGGCCACTGCCTGCGCGACACGCGCGCGGCGACGCGCGCCTCCGCGACCGCGTCCACGGTGGTCCACTTCGCCGACGTCACGGACGCCGAGATCGCGGCGTACGTCGCGACCGGCGAGCCCCTCCACGTGGCGGGAGCGTTCACCGTCGACGGCCTCGGGGGCGCGTTCGTGACCGGGATCGAGGGCGACCACCACAACGTGGTCGGGCTCAGCCTGCCGCTGCTGCGCGACCTGCTGGCCCGGCTCGGTCACGCCTGGACCGACCTCTGGGCCTGACCCGTCAGGCGCCGGACTTCTGGGCCGGGTCGGGGTCGACCTGCAGGTGCATCGGCTCGTGGGGGCGGATGAGCTCGACCACGTCGACCGGCTTGCGGAACACGAAGCGGCGGAACAGGTAGAACCGCGCGGCCTGACCGAGCAGGGCGCCCACGACGTTGCCGGCGATGTTGTCGGCCACGGGATCGGTCAGGTGCAGGATGTGGCGGCTGAACCACAGGCAGAAGATCGACAGCGGCATCGTGACCAGGTTGATCACGAAGAACGCCGTGCGCCCGCCGTCGGCGTGCACCGGCGGCCGGTGCCGGAACGTCCAGTAGCGGCTCAGCCGGTAGCTGACGACCATGCCGACGAGGCTGGCCAGGATGAACGCCGTGATCGGCTGGGAACCGAGCCAGGGGTCCGTGGTCAGGTAGAGGCCGTGGGCCAGGAAGTTGAACACCGTGAAGGAGACGAGTGTCGACAGCCCGCCGGTGACCATGAAGCGCCCGATCTCGACGAACACGTGAGGCAGGCGCGGCACGCCCAGCAGTCTAGAGAAGCGGGGTCCGCATCCGGGTATCAGCGAGCCCGGACGCGTGGTCAGGTCGCGTCTCGGGCCGCGTCGTCGAGGGCCACGGCCGAGGCCGACCGTTCGGGCTGGAGCGTCTCGGGTGCGGCCAGGACGGCGAAGACCGGCAGGACGCACACGACCGCGCACACGACGAAGGCCGGCGAGTAGCCGGCGGCGTCGGCCACCAGGCCGGTCACCACGGGGCCGAGGACGAGGCCCAGGTCGCCGGCCATCTGGAAGACCGCGACGACGGTGCCGCCGCGACCGGCGACGACGTCGCCCATCATCGCGCCGGGAGCGACCGAGTCGGACGCCGCGGCCACGCCGATCAGCGCGGTCGCGACCACGAGACCGGCGATGGCCGGCAGGCCCGGGAGCAGGAGGAACGCCACGGCTCCGACGAGCAGGCCGACGACGATCACCGGCCGACGGCCGACCGTGTCGGCGACCTTGCCGGTCGGCAGCAGCAGGGCACCACTGACCAGGCTGACGATCAGGAACGCCGCGTAGGCCCAGCTGGCCGACAGGTGGAGCGTAGTCGCGGACGTAGAGCGGCACCATCGCCGACCGCGCGCCGATCAGCGAGAACTCGCCGGCGAACGCCGCCGCGAGGGCCGCGAGGTAGGCGCGGCTGTGCAGCGCGACGGAGAGGGCCAGCGGCTCCGAGCGGTCCGACTGGCGGGCGGCCAGCTCGCTGTGCCGCAGGGCACCGAGCCCGAGCAGGCCCGCGACGACGAGGGTGCCGGCGTAGAGGAAGAAGGGCAGGCGGAGGGAGAACGTCGCCACCGTGCCGACCGCCGGCCCGGCGACCAGGCCGATCAGGAAGGCTCCCGCCCACACCCCCTGGGCGCGGCCGCGCAGGTGGCTCGGCGTGACTCTGACCAGGAGGCTGGCCGCGCTGACGCTGAACATGATCGAGCCGATCCCCCCGGCGCCGCGGAGGACCAGCAGCTGCCAGTAGGACTGGGACAGGCCGGCCAGGGCACTGCTGACCGCGACCACCCCGATGCCGACGGCGAGCAGCACCCGCTCGCCGAGGGCGTTCACGAGCCGGCCGACGAACGGCGCCATCACCAGCCGCATCAGCGCGAACACGCTGACCACGGCTCCCGCGGCAGCCTTCCCGACCCCGAACTGCGCCGCGAACAACGGCAGCGCGGGCGCGACCAGACCGAAGCCCAGCGCCACCATGAAGGCGACGCCGGTCAGCGCCCGGACCTCCGAAGGGAGGTCGCGGAAGAGTCGCACCCCGCGACGCTACTCGACCGGCAGGCCGAGACCCCGCGCGATCAGCATCCGCTGGACCTCGGAGGTGCCCTCACCGATCTCGAGCACCTTGGCGTCGCGGTAGAGGCGCGTGACGGGGTACTCCTCCATGAAGCCGTAGCCACCGAAGACCTGCGTCGCGATCCGCGTCGCGGTGACCGCCGACTCGGTGGAGTAGAGCTTGGCGACCGCCGCGGCCTGCTTGAACTCGCCGGCCCTGGGCCCCCCGCCGTCGCGCATGGCGTCCTTCATCGCGGCGGCCGAGTAGGTGAGGAGGCGACTGGCGCGCAGCATGACCTCGAGGTCGGAGATCTGGAAGGCGACACCCTGCTTGCGGCCGATGGGGACGCCGAAGGTCTGCCGCTCACCGGCGTACTGCAGGCACGCGTCGAGACAGGCCTGGATGCAGCCCACGGCCAGCGCCGCGATCGCGACGCGACCGTCGTCGAGCGTGGCCAGGAACTGCGCGTAGCCGCGCCCGCGGTCACCGAGCAGGTTGCCCTCGGGGACGTGGCAGTCGTCGAAGCTGAGCGGGTGGGTGTCGGAGGCGTGCCAGCCGAGCTTGTCGTACGCCGGCTCGACGGTGAACCCGGGCGTGCCGGCCGGCACGATGATCGCCGAGATCTCCGCTCGTGACTCGGTGGTCGAGCCCGTCGAGACCCGCTCGCCGGTGCGGGCCGTGACGGTGACGCACGAGGTGATCTCGGAGCCGGAGTTGGTGATGAACTGCTTCGCACCGTTGACGACCCACTCGCCGTCGCGCAGCTCGGCCCGCGTGCGCGTCGCGCCGGCGTCGGAGCCGGCACCGGGCTCGGTCAGGCCGAAGCCGGCCAGGGTCCGGCCCGCCACGAGGTCGGGCAGCCACTGCGCCTTCTGCTCGTCGGTGCCGTAGGTCTGGATCGGGTTGATGCCGAGGCCGACGGCGGCCTCGAGGGTGATCCCCATCGACTGGTCGACGCGGCCGATCTCCTCGATCGCGACGCAGAGGCTGGTGAAGTCGCCGTGCTCGCCGGCGCCGCCGTACTCCTCGGGGGCGGTGAGCCCCATCAGCCCGAGCTTGCCCATCTGCTGCACCACGTCGGTCGGGAAGTGGTGGTCGCGGTCCCACTGGGCGGCGTGGGGTGCGATCTCGGCCTCGGCGAAGTCGCGGACACTGCGCCGGAACTCCTCGTGCTCGCGCGACAGCTCGTAGCTCATGGCGCACATGCTAGCGGCGCCGGTTAACGATCGCTAACCATCAGCCCGTACGAGCCGGAGCACGTGCACGGCGTAGTCCGCGTCGTCGGTGAAGGGCCGCAGGTCGTAGCCGCCGAAGAGGTGCTGCACCTCGAGACCGACGGCGGCGGCGTCGGCCGCGAACTCCTCGACCGGGTAGGACCGTGCGGTCGGCGCCGGCGCATCGCGCAGGTGGAAGCCGACCAGCAGCCTGGCGTCGTCGGTCATCAGCGCCGCCAGGTTGGCCAGGACCGCACGCTCGGTGTCGGGCGCGAGCAGCACCATCACGTTGCCGACACACACCACCAGGTCGTAGGACGTGGGGTGTCCGGCCGCGGACAGGTCGTCGGCCCGCAGCTCGTCGAGCCGGGCGCTGACCACGGGCAGGTCGGGGAACATGCTGCGCGACTGCTCGATGACCTCGGCGTCGAAGTCGACCGCGACGACGTGGTGACCGCGACGAGCGAGCGCGGCGCCGACCCGGCCCATCCCCGAGCCCGCATCGAGGACCCGCGCCCCACGGGGCACCAGCGCGTCCGCCAGCCGGGCCTCGCCGTCGACGTCGGCCCCGTCGGCGATCAGCTGGGCGAAGTGGGCACCGTAGCCACGGTGGCCGTCGGCCAGCTCCTGCGCACGCGCCTGCTCCCATCTGGTCTGCGTCATGACCGTCACCCTAGGACGCGACCGGAGGGCCGGCGAGGAGGGAGGCGGACGTCAAGCGCACCAGCCAGTCCGTCACCGCCTCGCGACTCCACCCGCGGTCGCCACGCAGGCGGGCCTGGAGCAGCGGGCTCATCAGGATCCAGCACATGTCGGCCGCCTCGTCGACGGAGAGTCCCTCACGGAGACCGCCCGTGGCGGCGAGGTGGCGGACGAACATCAGCGCCCCGCCCCGCCGCTCGACGTCGATCCGGGCCCGGAGCGCCGCCGCCTCGGCGTCGGCGTCGACGGCGCGGTTGAGCACGACCTCCAGCGGAGCCAGCCGGTCGGCGACCCCGAGCACCTGCTCCACCCACAGCCGCACCAGGAGGTGGGGATCGGTGACCTCCTGCATGGCCAGGACGTGGGGGCGCTCGGCCATCGGCACCGGTTCGTCGTCCCCCACGACGCCCCAGTCCCACGCGGTCTTGAGCAGCTCGGCCTTGGAGCCGACCGACAAGAAGACCGTACGGCGGCTGACCCCCGCGGCCTCGGCGACCGCATCGATCGTCGTGCCGGCGTACCCGCGCGTCTCGAAGAGCTCGCGGGCGGCCCCGACGATGCGACGCCGGGTCTGCCGGGCGGACTCCGCCCGCGTGGGCGAGCGGTATGTCCGTGGCTGGGCCACCGGGCCTCCTGAAAAGCCGTTGACGGGTGTCGGTTATTCGCTGCATCCTCAGTGTAGTGAATATCGACGAGGGGGAAGAACCGACATGCAGATCGCGATCATCGGCGCCGGCCCGGCCGGGCTGTTCCTGGGGAGCGCACTCGCGCGGAGGGGGCACCGGGTGACGGCCGTCGACCGCGACCCGGGGCCCGTCGACGGCGCCACGTGGGCGCGGCGCGGCGTGATGCAGTTCCACCACGCACATGCCTTCCGGCAGACCGTCGTGGAGGCGGTCGGCCGCGAGGTGCCCGAGACCCTCGACCTGTGGCGCGCGGCCGGCGCGGAGGCCATCGAGTTCGAGGACTACGGCGGCACGGTCACGCGGCTCGGGCTCCGCTCGCGTCGTGAGACCTTCGAGCGCTGCCTGCGCACGGCCGCCCTCGCCACACCCGGCTTCACCCTGCGCCAGGGGCACGTCGAGAGCGTGCTCCAGTGCGACGGGCGCGCCGCCGGCGTGGTCGTCGACGGCGCAGCCGTGGCGGCCGACCTGGTCGTCGACGCGTCGGGGCGCGCCGGCCGGGCGACCAGGGGGCTCGCGGAGCGCGCCGGCGTCGGCGGCCCCTGCGGGCAGGCCTACGTCGACCGCGTCTATCGGCTCAGGCCGGGCGCGGAGCCCGGGCCGATGACGAACCCGATCGCCTGGCAGGCCGATCTCGACGGCTACCTGTCCCTGGTGTTCCGCCATGAGCAGGGCCTCTTCTCGGTGCTCGTCGTCCGGAGGTCCGACGACAGCGGGCTGCGCGCACTGCGCCACCCCGCTGCCTTCGAGGCCGCGGCGCGGGCGATCCCCGGGCTCGACGTCTGGACCGATCCCGCGCGCGCGGAGCCGGTCACCGACGTCCTCGCGGGCGGGGCGCTGCTCAACGTCTATCGCGGCCAGGGTGACGAGCGGGGCGACCTCGTGCTGCCGGGGCTGTTCTTCGTCGGCGACAGCGTCGCCACCACGACGCCGGTCTTCGGCCGGGGTATCACCACGACGCTGTGGCAGTGCGAGGCGCTGCTCAGCCTGCTCGACCACGACGCCGACGACCTGGCCGCGACCGGTCACGCCTTCGACGCCTGGAGCGCCGACACGATGCGCCCCTGGGTCGAGGACCACATCCACATGGACGCCGCCCACGTCGACCGGTGGAACGGGCTCGACATCGACCTGGAGGCGCCCCTGCCGTCGGACCTGATCCTGGCGGCCGCCGAGGTGCGGCCCGAGATCATGCAGCACGCCGGCGGCTACCTCTCGATGGCGGCTCTGCCCGCTTCGCTGCGCGCGGCCGAGCCGGTCGCGCGCGAGGTGTACGCCGGCGGCTGGCGCCCGTCGTACGCCCCGGGGCCGACGCGGGACGAGCTGGCGGAGATCGTGGACCGCGCCCTGCAGCAGCCTCAGCCGGCCTGAGGGGTCAGCGACCTGCCGGTCACAGGATGGCGCCGGGGTTGAGGATGCCGTCGGGGTCGAGGGCGTCCTTGATCCGGTGGGTCAGCGCCATCACGTCGGGCCCGAGCTGGGCCGGGAGGGCTCCTGCCTTGGCCTTGCCGACGCCGTGCTCGCCGGTGATCGTGCCGCCGAGCGCGATCGCCGCCGACATCACGTCCACGAACGCCGCCCGTGCCCGGCGCTCGGAGTCGGGGTCCGCCGGGTCGTAGACGATGTTGGGGTGGGTGTTGCCGTCACCGGCGTGGGCGACCACCGGGATCTCGACGTCGTGTGCCGCGGCCACCCGGCCGATCGCGTCGAGCAGGTCGGGCAGCAGGGGCACCGGCACGCCGACGTCCTCCAGCAGGAGCGACCCGCGGGCCTCGAGAGCGGGGAACGACATCCGCCGCGCCTGCACGAACAGCTCGCCCTCGTCGGGGTCGTCGGTGGTGAAGCACTCCACCGCGCCCGCCGCCACGCACGCGGCGTGCATCGTCGCCATCTCCGCCGTCCGTGACTCACCGGGGGCGTCCGACTGCACGATGAGCAGGGCGCCGGCGCCGCGGTCGAGGCCCATCGCCCGGTAGTCCTCGACGGCGTTGATCGACGCCCGGTCCATCAGCTCGCACAGGCACGGCCGCATGGTCGAACGCATCGCGACGACCGCCTCGGCGGCGCCGTGGACGGTGGGGAAGGTGGCGACCAGCGTGGACCGCACCGCCTGAGCCGGCACGAGCCGCAGGATCGCCCGCGTGACGATGCCGAGCGTCCCCTCGCTGCCGACGAACAGCTTGAGCAGGCTGAGGCCGGCGACGTCCTTGATCCGCTTCCCGCCGAGGGTCACCAGCGTGCCGTCGGCCAGGACGACGTCGAGGCCGAGCACGTAGTCGGTGGTCACGCCGTACTTCACGCAGCACAGGCCGCCGGCGTTGGTCGCGACGTTGCCGCCGATCGAGCAGATCTCGAACGACGACGGGTCGGGCGGGTACCACAGCCCGTCCTTCGCGGCCGCGGCCTTGACGTCCTTGTTGAACGCGCCAGGCTCGACCACGGCGACCTGGCAGGAGGTGTCGATCTCGACGGCATCCATCCGCTCGAGGCTGAGCACGATCCCGCCGTCGACGGCGCTGGAGCCTCCCGACAGCCCGCTCCCGGCCCCCCGCGGTACGACGGGCACCCGGTGCGCGGTGGCCCAGCGCATCGTCGTCTGCACCTGGGCGGTGTCCTCCGCGCGGACCACCGCGACCGGCGTCCCGGCGGACGGGTCACGGGACCAGTCGTGCCGGTACTTCTCCACGGCGGCGGGGTCGGTGACCACCACCCCGTCGGGCAACGCGTCCCGCAGCTCCTCCAGCGCCCGCATGGGGCCATGCAACCACGGGGCCGGGACCCGGTCACCAGGAGTTCAGCCGCAGGGGGGTGACGGCGGCGCCGCGTGGTGGCAATGTCGGTGGGCGGCAACTCTCCCACTCGGTAAGGAGCAGATCGGTATGTCGCAACGCATCCACCTCCGGAGGAGGCGCCTGATCGCCGGCGCCGCGGGCGGCGGCCTCGTCGCCGGCGCCCTCGTCCTCCCGGCCCTCACCGGGGCCTTCTCAGCCGTGCAGGCGACCCCTGCACACCCCTCGTCGTGCCGCCTCGGCCACGGCATCTCGCACGTCGTCAACATCGTGTTCGACAACGTCCACTTCGGGCGCGACAACCCGAACGTGCCGTCGGACCTCCAGCGGATGCCCCACCTGATGAGCTTCCTCGAGCGGCACGGCGCGATCCTCTCCAACACGCACACCCCGATGATCGCCCACACGGCCGACGACAGCCTGTCGATCTACACCGGCCTGTACGGCGACCGGCACGGACAGCCCCTGTCCAACAGCTACAAGGGCTACAACCCCGACGGCACCACCGACCCTGCCGCGTCCTTCGCCTACTGGACCAGCCCGTTCGCCGACACCGCCACCACCCCCACCACCGGGCACGACAGCACGCCGTCGATGGTCTACAGCGACACCCCCTCCGGTGGTGGCGCCCCCGACCGGACCACTCCGGCACCGTGGGTGCCCTTCACCCGAGCCGGCTGCGACGTCGGCGACTTCTCCACCGCCAACATGGTGCTGGAGAACGCCAAGGTCGACCTGCCGACGATCTTCGGGGCCGGGTCGCCCGAGGTCGCCCAGTACAACGCCGACCCCGACAGCTTCAAGGACGCCGAGATCGCCGACTACATCGGCGAAGCGGTCCACTGCGCGCGGGGCTCGGCGTTCTGCTCGACGGCGAAGGCGGTGAAGTTCGGTCAGTCGTCACCCTCGGCCTCGGCCGTCGCGGACTCCCTGCCGACCGAGCCGGGCGGGTACCAGGGGCACCAGGCCCTGTTCGGCGCCAAGTACGTCGGCCCACAGCTCGGCGCCGGGACCCCGGACGTGAGACGGCACGGCTACCAGGTCACCGACGCGAACGGTGACCTCGTCGACCTCGACGGCAACCCGCTCAAGGAGCCCTTCAGCGGCAAGGCCGGGTTCCCCGGCTTCAACCCCACGGCGTCGCAGTCGTTGGCGGTGATGGCCGACCTCCAGGAGAGCGGCGTCCCGATCACCTACGGCTACATCTCCGACCTGCACGAGCGGAAGGCGTTCGACCACGGCCCGTGCACCACGGCCACCGCGACGGGTGCGGGCAAGCCGATCGGCCCCGGTGATGCGTGCTACGAGGAGAACGGCAAGGCCTACGACGCGGCCTTCGCGACGTTCTTCCAGCGACTCGCGGCCGACGGGATCAACTCCTCCAACACGCTGTTCGTGATCAGCGCCGAGGAGAACGACCAGTTCGCGGGCGCCAACGCGACGCGCGCCCTGAAGCCGACCCCCGCCACCTGTGACGGCACGGCCGGGAACTACTGCAGCTACCCGGCCGGCACGCTCGGCGAGCTCCAGGCCAACATCAAGGGCCTGCTCTCGACGACGGCCAGCGCCGGCACGACGTACGACGTGGAGCCGCAGGGCGCCTCGATCTACGCCCACGGGCAGCCGGGGCTCCACGACGCGACCCTGCGCCAGCTCGAACGCGACACCGCGGCGATGCGAGGTGACAACCCCTACAGCGGGGAGACGAACCAGCAGATCGTGAAGTACCAGGCCGGCGGCGTCGAGGAGCGGATCCTGCACATGCAGACCGCCGATCGACTCCGCAAGCCGTCGTACACGTTGTTCCCGGTGCCCGACTGGTTCTTCTCGACCTCCGGTCCGAACACGTCGATCAACGCCGGCTTCGCCTGGAACCACGGGTACTACTCGCCGAACATCGACGTCACGTGGTCGTCGTTCGCCGGACCCGGCGTGGCCGACCTCGGGATCGACGGGCCCACGCCCGAGCAGAGCAACGAGGCCTCCGACCCGAACTCGACGCACACGGTGCCGGAGGCGTCGACGCGCGGGACCTGGGTGGAGGAGGTCGACCTGCGGCCGACGATGCTCCACCTGCTCGGCCTCAGCGACGACTATGCGACCGACGGACGCGTGATCTCACAGGTGCTCGCGCACCCGAGCCACGCGCTGCGGGCCACCGAGGGACTCGCCCGGGCCTACCAGGCGATCAACTCCGCGGTCGGTCCGCTCGCCACGGCGACGCTCATCGCCGACTCGCGGGCCCTCGCCGGCGGCTCGCCCGGCCACGACGGGACCTACGAGGCGACGGAGGCCGCGCTGACCCGGATCGCCGACGCGCGGGACGCGCTGGCGACCGAGATGAAGGCGGAGCTGGCACGCGCCGCGGCCGGACACGGCGTCGGCCACGGCAGGTCCGCGTACCTGGTCGTCCGGGCGCACGCCCTGCTCCACCGGGCCGAGCGGCTCGGCTAGCACCACAGGGTGCCGCCCGCCGGCGTCAGGCCTTGACGCCGGTGGGCGCACCCGCCGCGAGGTCGATCCGGACCGCCTCCGCGATCGGCGTCGGCACCAGCCCGAACGTCTCCTGGGCAGCCGTGGAGTCGAGCACGAACGGGTGACGGAACTGGTGCTGCGTCTCCCGCAGCTCCTTGGCCATCGGGTTGAACAGCCCGGCCGTCCACAGCACGGCGTAGGGCAGCGTGGCGAGCTTGGGCGTCACGCCGAGCTGCGCGGCGGCGATCGCCGACAGCTCACGGATGCTGAGCGGGTCGTTGCTCGGCACGTGCCAGGCGCGGCCCCAGGCGCGCTCGTCGTAGACGCCGGTGACGAGGAGCGCCGCGACGTCCTCGGTGCAGGTCCAGGTGTGCGGTGCGTCCAGATCGGCGGGCACGAACGCGCGCCGGCCCTTCCGCAGCGCCGGCGTCACGACGTAGGACAGCATGGAGTTGCCGCCGAGGTAGTCGCTGCCCCGCACCTCGAAGGTCCTGATCCGCCCGGCCTCGTGTGCCGCGAGGGCGTCGTGCCACATGGCGTTGCGGACCCGGCCCTTGCGGCCGGTCGCGGCCAGGGGTGTCTGCTCGGTCATCGGGGCGTCCACCCGCCCGTAGCCGTAGAGGTTGCCGACGGTCGCCAGGACGGCACCGCTCGACTCGGCGGCCGCGAGCAGGGCTGCGGCGACGGGCGGCCAGTCCAGCTCCCAGCGGGAGTACGTCGGGTTCACGCAGTTGTAGATCGCGACCGCACCCTCCGCGAGCTCGGCCAACCGCGCTCCGTCGGCGGCGTCGGAGCTCACGCGCTCGGCCCCCTCGGGTCCGCTGCCGCTGCGGGTGACCACGCGCACGTGGTGACCGTCAGCCAGCAGACGACGCGCGACGGCGGTCCCGACCGGCCCGGCTCCGACGACGAGGTGGGTGTCCATGTCTCTTCCTCCAAATGTGATCAGTGCTCTTGTTCAAGAGCATTGCTCACTTTTACTCAGATAGCAAGAGCACTGCTCACATTTTTGTGTCACACTGCACCCATGTCTGCACCCACCACCGGCACCCGCGCACTGGCCCGGGCGCGCACGATCGAGGACCTCAAGCGGGTCGCACGGCAGCACCTCGCCACCGACGGTGCCGACCTCTCGCTGCGGTCGGTCGCCCGCGAGCTCGGCATGGTCTCCTCGGCCGTCTATCGCTACTTCGACAGCCGCGACGCGCTCCTGACGGCCCTGATCATCGACGCCTACGACGACCTGGGCGAGGCCACCGAGCGCGCCGAGGCCGCCGTACGACGGGCCGACCTGCGGGGGCGCTGGCATGCCACGTGCCACGCCATCCGCGACTGGAGCACGGCCCACCCCGCGGAGTACGCGCTGCTCTACGGCACACCCGTCCCGGGGTACGCCGCTCCGCAGGACACGATCGGACCCGCGACCCGGACCGTGGTGGTGATGACCTCCGTCCTGCGCGACGCCGTCGAGCGCGGCCTGGTCGCGCCCCTCCCCCACGAGCGGCTCCCGGCAGCCACTCGCAGCGACCTCGAGGGTGTCGTCGCCCTTCCGGGGTTCGAAGGGGTGCCGCCGGCGCTGATGGCCCGGGGCATGCACGCCTGGGCCGGACTCTTCGGACTGATCAGCTTCGAGCTGTTCGGCCGCCTCGTCAACGCCGTCCACGACTACGACGCGTGGTTCGACTACCAGGTCCGCCTCCTCACCCACGAGATCGGCCTGTGAGCGGCGGGCGACCGCGACATGCCTGCGGCGACGGACGGCGATAGTGTGCACGGCGGAGTCAGAAGCCGACCAGGTCCCGAACCAGGAGTTGCGCCTTGCCCGATGTGAAGCCGCTGCAGAAGGTGCTGATCGCGAACCGCGGCGAGATCGCCGTCCGCGTGATCCGCGCCTGCAAGGACGCCGGCATCGGGAGCGTCGCGGTCTATGCCGAGCCCGACCGCGACGCGCTGTTCGTCCGGCTCGCGGACGAGGCCCACAGCCTCGGTGGCGCCACCCCCGCCGACTCCTACCTCGACATCGCCAAGATCGTGAAGGTCGCGCTCGACTCCGGCGCCGACTCCGTGCACCCGGGCTACGGCTTCCTGGCCGAGAACGCCGGCTTCGCCCAGGCCGTGCTCGACGCCGGGCTCGTCTGGATCGGGCCGCCGCCGGCCGCGATCGAGGCGCTCGGCGACAAGGCGAAGGCCAAGCAGATCGCGCAGCAGGCCGACGCGCCGCTCGCCCCCGGCACCAAGGACCCGGTCGAGGGCGCCGACGAGGTCGTCGAGTTCGCGAAGGCCAACGGCCTGCCGGTCGCGATCAAGGCGGTCTTCGGCGGCGGCGGACGCGGCCTCAAGGTGGCCCGCACCCTCGAGGAGATCCCGGAGCAGTACGAGTCGGCCGTCCGGGAGGCCGTCTCGGCGTTCGGTCGCGGCGAGTGCCTCGTGGAGAAGTTCCTCGACCGGCCACGCCACGTCGAGACCCAGTGCCTGGCGGACCAGCACGGCAACATCGTGGTCGTCTCGACCCGCGACTGCTCGCTGCAGCGGCGTCACCAGAAGCTGGTCGAGGAGGCGCCCGCGCCGTTCCTCAGCGACGACCAGGTGTCGCGGCTCTACGAGGCGTCCAAGGCCATCCTGCGCGAGGCGGCGTACGTCGGAGCCGGGACCTGCGAGTTCCTGGTCGCCCGGGACGGCACCATCTCGTTCCTCGAGGTGAACACCCGGCTGCAGGTCGAGCACTGCGTCTCCGAGGAGGTCACCGGGATCGACCTCGTGCGCGAGATGTTCCGGATCGCCGCCGGTGAGGAGCTCGGCTACGACGACCCGGAGGTCCGCGGCCACTCGATCGAGTTCCGGATCAACGCCGAGGACGGCGGCAACAACTTCATGCCGGCCCCCGGCACCCTCGCCGCGTGGAACCCGCCCCAGGGTCCGGGTGTCCGCCTCGACGGTGGCTACGAGAACGGAGAGACCGTCCCGGGCGCCTTCGACTCGCTGATCGCCAAGCTCGTGGTGACCGGGAGCGACCGCACGCATGCCCTGGAGCGCTCGCGGCGGGCGTTGGCGGAGTTCGTGGTCGACGGGATGCCGACCGTGATCCCGTTCCACCGTGCGGTCGTCGACGACCCGGCCTACATCGGTGCCTCCAACCCGAGCGGCGAGGGGTCGTTCGACGTCTACACGACCTGGATCGAGACCGACTTCGACAACCAGATCGCGCCCTACGACGGGCACAGCGCCGAGGGCGCCGACCCCGAGGAGCGGCAGACCGTCGTGGTCGAGGTGGGCGGACGGCGGCTCGAGGTCTCGCTGCCGGGCGGGCTCGGGTCGGGTGCGGCCGCGGGCGGTGCCGGGGGTGCGAAGAAGCCGAAGCGGTCGGCGGGCAAGAAGGCCGGCGCCGCGGCCGGAGGCGACGCCGTGACCAGCCCGATGCAGGGCACCATCGTGAAGGTGACCGTCGAGGAGGGCCAGGTCGTCGCCGAGGGCGACGTGGTCGTCGTCCTGGAGGCCATGAAGATGGAGCAGCCGCTCAAGGCCCACAAGGCCGGCACCGTCACCGGGCTGCAGGCGGAGGTCGGCGCCACCGTCACCAACGGCGCGGTCATCTGCGAGCTCAAGGACTGATGTCCACACCCGACCACGACGGCGCCGTCCTGCGCCTGCGTGCGCCCAGCGAGCGGGTCAGCCCGCGGGCGCGCCTGATGTGGATCACCACCGACAGCCTGCGCGGCGTCGCCGTCGTGGCGTTCCTCTACCTCGCGACCGGGCCGTGGAACTGGTTCGACCTGCCCGGCTGGGTGCTGTGGACGGTCGCCGCGCTGCTCCTCGCGTACGCCGTGCTGGTGCCGCAGTGGCGCTATCTGGTCCACCGCTGGGAGGTCACCGACACCGCGGTCTACACCCAGACCGGCTGGTGGGCGCGCGAGCGCCGGATCGCCCCGATGTCGCGGGTCCAGACCGTCGACCACCGCGAGGGCGCCGTCTCGCGGCTCTTCCACCTCGCCACCGTGCGGGTGACGACCGCGTCGTCCGCCGGTGCGCTGACGATCGAGGGGCTCGACCGCGACCGCGCGCTCGCGATCGTCGAGGATCTGACCCGGATGGCCGACTCGGTGCCGGGTGACGCGACCTGATGGAACCGGTCGACCTCGTCCTCGGCTGGCACCGGCTCGACCGCCGGATGCTGCTGGTGCACCCCGTCCGTGAGGTCGTGAGGTTCCTGCCGGTGCTGATCGGGCTCCTGCTCTTCAACCGCGGGACGGAGGGCGGCTACTGGGGCCTGGTCGGCGTCGCGATCCCGGTCGCCCTCGGCCTGCTGCGCTACGTCACCACGAGCTACCGCCTCACTGCCGGCCGGATCGAGGTGCGCCACGGCCTGCTCAACAAGCGGGTCGTCTCGACGCCGCTCGACCGGGTCCGCACCGTCGACCTGACGGCGTCGCCGATCCACCGGGCGCTCGGGCTCGTCACCGTGCGCGTCGGGACCGGCCAGAGCAGCGACAAGGGCGACGGCAGGCTCGACCTCGACGGGCTGTCCGTCGCGGCCGCCGAGCAGCTCCGCTCGCGGCTCCTCCGGGTCTCGACGCACGCCGACGACGACGCCGAGCCGCCCGACCGGCGGCGCGTCGTGCTGACCCTCGACCCGAGCTGGGTCCGGTTCGCTCCCCTGACGTCGTCCGGGGTCGTCATCGCCGGCGCCGCCCTGGGTCTGCTCGCGCAGGGCCTCCGCACCTTCGAGTGGGCGCCGACGATCGACGAGCACGAGCTCCGGAGGCTGGGCGTGACGGTGCTCGTGCTGGGCGGGCTGGCGACGGTGGTGGTCGTGCTCTGCCTGCTCGCGGTGGTCGGCTACGTCGTCACCAACTTCGGGTTCGTTCTCAGCCACACCGCCGAGGACGGTGCCTGGCACCTGCGCCGTGGCCTCCTCACCACCCGCGAGACCAGCCTCGACGACGCGCGCGTCTCGGGCGTCAGCATCGGCGAGCCGCTCGAGTCTCAGGCTCGCGGGGGGCGCCCGGCTGTCGGCGATCGTCACCGGCCTGGGCAAGAAGCAGCAGGGCAGCTCGGTGCTGGTCCCGCCCGCGCCGCGTGGAGAGGTCGACCGCGTCGCGGCCGAGGTGCTCGGTGGGGACGGCCCGGTCACCGTCCCCCTGGTGACCCACGGACCTCGGGCCCTCCGCCGTCGCTGGACGCGGTCCCTCGTCCCGGCCGCGGCGGTCACGCTGCTGGCCGCGGTCGCGGCGTACTACCTCACGCCGTGGTTCGTCGTGGTCGCCCTCGCGGCCCTCGCCGCCGGGGTGGTCCTGGCCGTCGACCGCTCCCGCGCCCTCGGTCATGCCCTGGTCGAGGGCCACCTGGTCGCCCGCTCGGGCAGCCTCAACCGCCGCCGCGAGGCGCTGGCCACGGGGTCGGTGATCGGGTGGAACCTGCGCTCCACGTGGTTCCAGCGCCGGGCGGGGCTGGCCGACCTGGTCGCCACGACCGCCGGCGGGCGGCAGCACGTCCGGGTGCTCGACCTCCCCGAGGACGACGCCGTCGCCCTGGCCCATGCGGCCCATGGTGGACTGCTCGAACCCTTTCTGACCCGCGTCGTGCTCTAGGGTCGGGACGATCGCCTGCGGAGACGACTGACGGGAGCGGCCGTGCCGAGTCCCCTGGTCCGTACCAAGCTCTTCATCCCGCCCCTACGACGGGGACTCGTGCCGCGACCCCGGCTCGGAGCCCCGCCGGACGCCATGTCGCACGCCCGGCTGACGCTGGTCTCCGCCCCGCCGGGGTTCGGCAAGACCACGGTGCTCGCGGCGCGGGCCGAGGCGGCGGCTGCGGCGGGACGCCCGGTGGCGTGGGTGTCGCTGGAGGAGACCGAGCAGGAGCCCGGCCTGTTCTGGACCTACGTGGTCACCGCCCTGGACGACGTGGTGCCGGGGGTCGGGGCCGGCGTCCTCCCGCTCCTGGCAGGGGCTCACCCGCCGATCGCGACCGTCGTGACCACGCTGCTCAACGAGCTCAGCGCGCTGCCCGAGGGCCTCGACCTCGTCCTCGACGACTATCACCTCGCCGACGGACCCGGCATCGCCGACGACGTCGCCTACCTGCTCGAGCACCTTCCGCCCGGCGTGCAGCTCGTGATCGGCACCCGGGCCGACCCGGCGCTGCCACTGGCCCGGCTACGGGCGGGCGGCGAGCTCGTCGAGGTCCGCGCGGCCGACCTCCGCTTCACGCCGGCCGAGGTGGCGGCCTACCTGAACGACGTCGTGGCGCTGGATCTGGGGCCGGACGACCTCGCGGCCCTGGGGGCTCGCACGGAGGGCTGGATCGCCGCCCTGCAGCTGGCGGCGCTGTCGCTCGAGGGCCGCGACGACGTCACCGGCTTCATCGCCGGCTTCGCGGGCGACGACCGCTACGTCGTCGACTACCTCGTCGAGGAGGTCCTCACCCGCCAGCCCGACGACGTACGCCGGTTCCTGCTCGACACCGCGGTCCTCGAGCGGCTCAGCGGCCCTCTCTGCGACGCCGTGACCGGCGGGAGCGGCGGCCGGGCCGTGCTCGAGTCGCTGGAGCGCGCCAACCTGTTCGTCGTACCTCTCGACGACAGTCGGCAGTGGTACCGCTACCACCACCTGTTCGGCGACGTCCTGCGCGCGCACCTGCTGGAGGAGCGGCCGGACGACCTGCCCGACCTGCACCGCCGTGCCGCCGGGTGGTTCGACGCGGCCGGGGAGCCGGTGCCGGCGGTCCGGCACGCACTCGCGGCCGGCGACGTCGAGCGTGCGGCCGACGTCATCGAACGCTCCGTGATCGGCCTGCTGCGGGAGCGGCGGGAGGCCACCGTCCGCGGCTGGCTCGACGACATCCCGGCGGACGTGGTGCGGCGCCGCCCGGTGCTCGCCGTGGGCTTCATCGGCACCCTGATGTCGAGTGGGGACTTCGAGACCGTCCCACAGCGGCTGGACGGAGGTGGAACGGCTGCTGGCCGACCCGCCGGCGGACCAGGTGGTGCTCGAGGAGGCCGAGCTGGCGCGGCTGCCGGGTGCGATCGAGACCTATCGCGCCGCCCTGGCGCTCGTGGCCGGCGACCCCGACGGCACCGTCGCCCATGCCGACCTCGCGATCGCCAGGGCCGCCCCCGGCGACGACCTCACGGTCGCCGCGGCCTCGGCCCTCGCGGGCCTGGCGTCGTGGGGACGCGGGGACCTGGAGGCCGCGCACCGCGGCTACTCGGCGGCCGTCGGAGGGCTGGAGCGCGCGGGCAACATCGCGGACGTGCTCGGCTGCTCGATCACGCTGGCCGACCTCCGGCTCACGCAGGGTCGGCTCGGCGACGCCGAGCGCACCTACGTGGAGGCGCTTCGGCTCGCGTCGGCGCACGAGGTCGACGGCCCGCTGCGCGGGACGGCCGACATGGTCGTCGGCCTGAGCCAGGTCGCGCTCGAGCGTGACGACCTCGAGGCCGCGGCCGCCCACCTGGGGCGCGTGGACGAGCTCGGCGAGCGCCTCGGGCTCCCGCAGTTCCCCTACCGGTGGCGGGTGGCGCGCGCTCGCCTGCTGGAGGCACAGGGCGACCTCGACGGGGCGGTCGCGCTGCTCGAGGAGGCCGAGCGGGTCTACGTCGGCGACTTCTCCCCCGACGTACGGCCGGTGCCCGCGCAGCGAGCCCGGATGCTCCTGGCCCAGGGCCGGGTCGCCGAGGCCCTCGACTGGGCGCGTGGCCGGGGCCTGACCGTCGACGACGAGCCGTCGTACGTCCGGGAGTACGAGCACGTCACGCTCGCCCGGATCCTGGTCCGGCAGGGCTCCGGGGGCGGCGACGCCCTGCTCGAGCGGCTCCGCGTCGCCGCCGACGAGGGCGGGCGGGCCGGCTCGCTGATCGAGATCCTCGCGTTGCAGGCCCTCGTCCACCACGCGGCGCACGGCCGGTACGACGTCCCGGGCGCGGTGGCGCCGCTGGAGCAGGCTCTCCGGTTGGCAGAGCCGGAGGGCTACGTGCGGGTCTTCGTCGGCGAGGGCGCACCGATGGCCGCCCTGCTGGAGAGCCTGGCCGCGCGGAACCCCGCGTGGCCCTACCCCCGCCGGCTGCTCGACGCGTTCGACCGCGGGCCCACCGGCCCGGCGGACCAGGGCCTCGTCGACCCCCTCAGTCCCCGCGAGCTGGAGGTGCTCCGGCTGCTGGCCACCGACCTCGACGGTCCGGCCGTCGCCCGGCAGCTCGTGGTGTCGCTCAACACCGTGCGCACGCACACGAAGAACATCTACGCCAAGCTCGGCGTCACCAATCGCCGGGCGGCGGTCAGCCGCGCCGGCGAGCTCGGGCTGCTCGCCCGCTGAGGATCAGCGCGGGTTGGCCTTGCGGGGGTCGCCCGACCGCTTGGCTGCGCGGTCGGCGGCGGTGGGCTTCGAGCGGTCCTGCCACCAGCGCCAGCCGGCGGTCACGACGAGCGCACCCACCAGGGATCCGATGATGCCGCTGGGCCGCAGCGCGAGACCGTCGCCGGACAGCAGGCTGATCAGCAGTCCGCCGACGAACGAGCCGACGAGGCCGGCGATGATCGCCTGGGTCCAGTCGTACTTCCCGTGCCGACGGCCGAGGATCAGCTGGGCGCCGGCGCCGACGACCATGCCGAACAGGATGATGCCGAGGATGAGCATGGGCTGAGGATAGTCGGGTCAGCCGCGTCAGCGGGCCCGGTCGGCGAGGATCCGCTGGGCGGCCAGCTTGCCGGGACCACCGGTCACGCAGCCACCGGGATGGGTGCCCGAGCCGCACTGGTAGTAGCCCTCGATCGGCGTGTTGTAGCGGGCATACCCCGGCGCGGGCCGCATGAAGTACATCTGCGGCGCCAGGAACTCGCCGTGGAAGATGTTGCCCTCGGTGAGCCCGGCCACCCGCTCGATGTCGAGGGGCGTGACCACCTCGCGGTGGAGCACGAGATCGCCGAAGCCGGGGAAGTGCGTCTCCAGCACCGCCTGCACCGTGTCGCCGAACGGCTCGCGCTCGGTGTCCCAGTCGCTGCCCTTGAGCTCGTAGGGTGCGTACTGGATGAAGCAGCTCATCACGTGCTTGCCCGGAGGCGCCATGTCGGGGTCGACGACCGACTGGATGGCACCGTCGATGTAGGGCAGCCGGGAGTACCAACCGTACTTCGCGTCGTCGTAGGCACGCTCGAGGTACTCCAGCGACGGGCCGATGTTGACGAAGCCGCCGAAGTGGTCGATCCGGCCCTTCAGGGCGGGGTACACCGGGAGGTCGTCGAGGGCGAAGTTCACCTTGGCCGACGTGCCCTGGAACCGGTAGCGGTCGATCGCCTCGTTGAGGTCGGTGGGCAGCTCGCGCGGGTCGACCAGCTCGGTGAACGTACGACGCGGGTCGAGCGCGCTGACCACGATCGGCGCTGAGAACTCCGTGCCGTCGGTGAGCACGACACCGGTCGCCCTGCCGTCGTGGGTGATCACGTGGTCGACGGGAGCCTCGACACGGACGGTCGCGCCGAACGACTCGGCCGCCCGCTGCAGCACCTGGGTGAACCCGCCGTTGCCGCCCTTGTGGAAGCCCCAGGCGCCGTGCTGGCCGTCCTGCTCGCCCATCAGGTGGTAGAGCAGCACGAGACCGGAGCCCTGGGACATGGGACCGACCTTGTTGCCGATGATGCCGGACGAGGCGATGGCGGACTTCACGATGTCGGACTCGAAGTAGTCGTCCATCAGGTCCGCGCAGCTCCCGGTGAGGAAGCGCACCAGGTCGTGGAGGGTCTTCCGGTCGGCGCCTCGCAGCTGCTTCATCATCCACGCGACGTCGGCCTGGTCGGCCGGGTCGTCGCTGAAGATGTCGGGTGGTGCCGCGTTGAACATCGGCATCGCGAGCTGGATGACCTTCTCGAGGTCGTGCTCCCAGCGGTGGTAGCCGTCGACGTCACGCTTGCTGTGCCGGGCGATCTCCTGGTCGTTGAACTGCTCGTCCTCGGTCAGGAGGAGGTAGTCGCCGTCGTCCATCGGCGCGAAGTGGGTCGGCATCAGCAACGGCATGAAGCCGTGCTTGACCAGCTCGAGATCCTGGATGATGTCGGGCCGCAGCAGGCTCAGCGCGTAGGAGAACGTCGTGAACGAGAAGCCGGGGTGCAGCTCCTCGGTGATGGCGGCGCCGCCGACGAAGCCGCGACGCTCCAGCACGAGCACGTCGAGCCCCGACCGGGCGAGGTACGCCGCGTTGGTGAGGCCGTTGTGGCCGCCGCCGACGACGATGGCGTCATAGGTGTTGGAAGGCATGGGGCTCCTAGCTCCTCGGGGTCTCGACAGGCTCGACCGACGAATGCATCTCGGCCGACGAGTCCATGCGGTACGAGATGGGCGCGAGCTCGACGGTCGAACCGGTCTTGCGCGCGGGCTTGTAGAGCGGCATCCGGTCGGTCGTGGCCGGCACGGTGAGGTACTCGTGGTCGACGGTGATCTCCAGGTGCACGGTCGAACCCGTGGCGGCGTGCTCGGGCAGCACGCGGGCGATGCCGATGTGGCGCTGGAGCACCGGGGAGTACATCAGGCTGGTGGCGTAGCCCACGCGCTCGTCGCGCTCCGCGCCGCCGTAGAGCATGGACTCCCAGGGCACGGGGTTCTCGTCCTTGGGGACCAGGAGCCCGCGCTCGAGGTGGAGCCGCTCGAACTCCTGCCAGTCGACCCACAGTCCGACCGTCGCCCAGCGCGAGGTGCCGTCGCGCAGCTCGCGCTCGATGGCGCGGCGGCCGATGAACGGCCGGCCCTCGCCCAGCTGACCGCCGTCCTTGCCGAGCATCCAGCCGAAGCCGAGCTCCTTGGGCGTGAACCGCTCGGCGTCGGTGTAGGCGTAGCGGGCGGAGGAGAACTCGACGCCGATCAGGGACAGACCCGCTTCGATCCGCACCATGTTCAGCGCATCCTCCCCGAAGGGACGGAAGCCCTGCCCGTCGCCGGCCTGGATGATCTTGTCGAGCACCGCAAGGGCGTCGTCGGCCTCGACGAAGACCTCGAAGCCGAGGTCGCCGGAGTACCCGGTGCGCGAGATCGTGACCGGCGCACTTCCGATCTTGGCGGGGGTGAGCGCGAAGTAGGCGAGGTCGTTCACCTCGGGGGCGAGCTTCCCCAGGATCGCGCGCGAGCGGGGACCCTGCACGGCGAGGACGCCGTAGTCGGCGCTGACGTCCTCGATGGAGACCTGCAGGCGGCCCACGAGCGAGTCGAGGTATCCCAGGTTGGGCTGGGCGGCCGTGAGCAGCCAGTCGTCGGCGGCGTGCCGGAACACCACGCCGTCCTCGAGGACGTAGCCGGCCTCGTCGCACCAGACGGTGTACATCGCCTGGCCGGGCCGACATCGTCGTACGTCGCGGGTCATCACACCGGCCAGGAAGCGCTCGGCGTCCGGGCCGGTGATCCGGTACTTGTAGAGCGGCGAGGAGTCGAAGAACCCTGCGGAGTTCCGGACCGCGAAGTACTCGTGCTTGGCGGAGAGGTCGTAGCGAGGCGCTGAGAGGTAACCGGACCAGTGGCCGTAGAGGCCGGTCTGGTTGAGCTCGTTCAGCCGCGGGTAGAAGGGCGTCGTCTTCATCATCATGGCCCGCTCACCCTAGCCTGAACGACCGTTCAGGTCGATGGGTCCGCCGCCCCGCCTTCGTGGGTCAGGGCTGGTTGAGCACGACCGAGCCCGGCGGGGGCGTCGCGTGTCCGCCGCGGGGCGCCACGTGGCCGGTGAGCACCCGGTAGACCTGCCGTGCCAGACCCCGCTCCCCCTTCTCGAAGGGGTGGAACGCGGCCGCGGTGGCGGTGTTGTGGGGGCCGTTGATCCAGGCCCGCTTGCCGGCGCACACGTCGTGGCCTCGGGAGACGCCGTAGGTGTCGACGTACGTCGCGTGGTGGGCGGCCGCGGCGAGGCGCAGCGAGCGGTCGAGCAGGACCCCGACCCGGCGGGCGAAGGGATAGTCGCCCGGGGCGAAGGAGGCGGCCTGGCAGGTACCCGTGGCCGGCAGCAGGCGCGGATAGCCGACGACGACGACCTTCGCGTGGGGCGCGGCGTGGTGGATCTCGCGGAGGGCGCGGGCGACGTGGCCCTGGATGCGGCGGGCGTCGCGGTACTTGGTGTTCACCCCGTGCGCGGTGGTGAAGTGTTGCCGGCAGGGAGCGCCCGGGAGGTGCTGCGCGGCGAGCAGCGGGCAGACCGAGGTCAGGTCGCCGAACAGCCCGAAGTCGTTGCCCCCGATCCCGACGGTCACGAGATCGGTCCTCGGTGACAGGGCCGCGACCTGCGGTCGCGGCTTGGCGCCCGGGATGACCGGGGTCTGCCGGTGGGCGAGGTCGCGAACGCGCGCACCCGAGCAGGTGACGTCGCGGTAGGTCCGGACGCCGAGGTAGCCGGCCAGGAACGCCGGGTAGTTGTTCGTGGACCGCAGGCAGCTGGTCGGGTCGGGTCGGGTGCTCGGGATCAGCGGGCCGGCGCTGTAGGAGTCGCCGAGCGCGACGTAGTCGACGGCGGCCGCGCGGGTAGCCGCTGCTGGGGGGACCGCTGCGCGCGCCGCCGCGGCCGACAGGGTGAACCAGGTGGAGCGCAGGCCGAGGCGCGAGCGGAAGTCGTCGCCCGTGACGGAGAGGGCGGCGGTCCTGCTGCCGTGGAGGGTCATCGTGAGGACCCGGCCGCCCCACTGGCCCTTGCCGTCGCGGGTGTCCACGGTGATGCCCGTCAGGTTGCCCAGGGCCGGCCAGGCCTTCTCGACGGCGCCGGAGGTGACCGTCGTCGACCAGGTGTGGACGTGGTTGCCCGACCACCCGTCGTACGGGTCCTTCTGGGCGGGCAGGTAGGGCTTGCCGCCGTCGCTGGTCCAGCCGCCGCTGCTGGCGGAGAACTGCGTGAACGCGGGGCTGCCCCGGTAGGTACGGATCTGCCCGGCGGTGGCCGTGGTCGCCCGGTTGGTCGTGGGCTGCTCGGCCGACACCCCGCCGTAGACCTGGCAGCGGGTGGTGTCGCAGAGCTGGTAGACGGGGTTCGTGGAGTCGGCCACCTCGAACGCGGCGTAGGTGCGTGCCGCGATCGCCTGCGCGCGGAGCGCGGCCTGGTGCCACAGCGCGGGCATCTCGCGCGGGATCACGCCGCGGACGTAGTCGTCGAGCGGCAGGCGGTTGACGGTGACCCGTTGCCGGGCGGGGGTGCCGGGCAGCGTGCGCAGCTGCAGGGCGCCGCGGTAGGTCACCACCGACGACGGCAGGACGAGCTTCAGCGGGCCGCTGCCGCGGAACTCGGCGTCGCCGTGGAGGGTCCGCCACAGGTGCCAGCCGCCGGTGCGGTAGGACACCTTGGTCGCTCCACCGGTGCCGGCGGAGAGCCGCCAGCGCGACGCCTTGCCGGCCGCGCCCTTGGTCGGCACGAACGTGGTGGTGTCGGTGGCGAGGTTGCGTACCCGCAGTCCGGACCGGGCCACGACCGTGGTCTTGTGGTCGGTGTCGGCGGTGAGGAGGACGCGCACCACGACCTTCGCCACTCCCGCCTTCGTGTGGGGGTAGTAGAAGCGCACGATCTGGGCGCCGGTGAGTCCCTGGCGGGCCGCGCCCTCGGCGCCGTACTGGCTCAGACCGTGGCCGTGCCCGAAGCCGTGCCCGTGGAGGGTGATCGTCGCGCGGCCGGGGATCCGGACGGTGGAGGCGTGCGTCGGCGCGGAGGCGTGGGCGAGGCCGGTCGCCGTGACGGCGGCCAGGCCGGTCAGCGCGGCCGCGACGGCGGTACGGCGCGTGGTCATCGTGATCTGCTCCCCCATGGCTGGCTGTGGCTGCCGTGACGCGTGTGGCGGCCGCGGCGAACGTCTAGGGGACCACGGAGTCAGACGCGATGCAACCTGCGGGCGGCCTCGGCCACCGACCCGCTCATCGACGGGTACACGGTGAACGCCTGGGCCAGCTGGTCGGCCGTGAGCGACTCCGCCACCGCGACCGAGACGGGGTGGATCAGCTCGCTGGCCCGCGGGGCGACGACCACGCCGCCGACGACGATGCCGGTGCCCGGACGGCAGAACAGCTTCACGAAGCCGTCGCGGACGCCCTGCATCTTGGCGCGGGCGTTCCCCGCCAGTGGGAGGAGCACCTCGTTGACCTCGATCTCACCCTTGTCGACGGCCTCCTGCGACCACCCCACGGTGGCGATCTCGGGGGCCGTGAAGACGTTGGACGACACCGTCTTGAGGTTCAGCGGCGACACGGCGTCGCCCAGGAAGTGCCACATCGCGATCCGGCCCTGCATGGCGGCCACGCTGGCGAGCATGAGCACGCCCGTGCAGTCTCCGGCGGCGTACACCCCGCGGGCGGTCGTCCGCGACACCCGGTCGACGGTGACGAACCCCGCCTCGTCGGTGGCGACGCCGGCCGTCTCGAGGCCGAGACCGCCGGTGTTGGGCACCGAGCCGACGGCCAGGATGCAGTGGGAGCCCTCGACCGTGCGCCCGTCGGTGAGCGTCACCGTGACGGAGTCGCCGTCGCGGGTCACCGACTCCATCCGCGAGCGGGCCAGCACGTGCATCCCGCGGCGGGTGAGCACGTCCTCGAGGACCCCTGCCGCGTCGGCGTCCTCCCCGGGCAGCACCCGGTCGCGGCTGGACACCAGGGTCACGTCGGCCCCGAGGGCGAGGTAGGCGCTGGCGAACTCGGCACCCGTCACGCCGGAGCCCACCACGACCAGGTGTGAGGCAGCTCGGTGAGGTCGTAGACCTGCTCCCAGGTCAGGATCCGCTCACCGTCCGGTCGGGCGGTCGGGAGCGTACGGGGAGCGGCACCCGTGGCGAGGAGGACGGCGTCCGCCTCGAGCGTGCTCTCGGCGCCGTCGGCGTCAGTGACCACCACGCGGTCGGGCCCGTCGAGCCGCCCGCGCCCGCGGACGACGCGGACGCCCTCCTTCTCCAGGCGACGCGCGATGTCGTCGGACTGGTCCTGGGCGAGCTGCTTGACCCGGGCGTTGACCCGGGCGAGGTCGACGTGGACGCCGACGTCTACGCCGGGTCTCGACTCCGCTCGATCGGCGGAGGAGTCCGTGAGGTGGACCCCGAGCTCGGTCGCGCCGGACACCTCGGTCATCAGCTCGGCCGTCGCGATCAGGGTCTTGCTGGGCACGCAGTCGGTGAGCACGGCCGATCCACCCAGGCCGTCGGTGTCGACGATGGTCACCTCGGCACCGAGCTGGGCCGCGACCAGCCCGGACTCGTACCCCCCGGGACCGCCCCCCACGATCACGACGCGGGCAGGTGGGGAGGCCATGTGCTCATTGTGTCAGCCGCGGGGCGTCAGCCGATCGGGGTGCCAGCCGATCGGGGTGCCAGGAGAACCAGTGGCGACCGGGACCGGTGTGGAACCAGCGGCCCTCCACAGCCTCACGCCAGGCCCCGGCCGGCCCGAGGTCGAAGCGCATGCGGCCGTCGTCGGTCAGCCGGGCTCCCACTGCCAGACCGGCGAACACCGTGAAGCCCGACACCGTCGCCACCCAGGGGAGGCCGCCCTGCGTGACGAGCGGTACGTGCACCACCAACGCCCTGGTCATCGGCGTCATCGGCGGCTGGACGGCGAGCGCCTCCGCCTGCTCGGGCCACGGCCAGTCACAGCGGAAGGGTCGATCGCGACGAAGTCGAGCGACGTACAGCCCGTGAGGGCACGCCTCAGCCAACAGCCCCAGAGCTGCCGGCGGCCGCTGCGCCAGCGCGCGTACCCGGTCGTCGTCGTAGCCGGTCGACCTGCCGACCCGACACCCGGCTCCAGCCGCACCGGTCAGCAGCAGCTGCCGGGCCTGCTCCCGACCGAGGCCTTGTGCTGCGGCCAGCACCTCGGCCGCGGCTCGTTCGCTCAGCATCGTCCGACGGTAGGTGGACGACAGCGGCCGCGCGCGGTCCAGCCGGCGGGCTGTGGAGGGCCGGCTCCACGAAGAGGTGAGGTGAGTAGTGCGTAGTTGAGGCCATATGGCCTCAACTACGTACTAGTCACCTGGTCCCTCGCCCCGAGCCCGCTGGGTCCTCCGACCTCCGATCGGGATCGCCCTAGAGTCGGGGCATGAGCGCCCCCGAACTGGACGTGATCGACGTGAGCCGTGACGGCCGCTGGTGCCAGGTCCTGCTCGTGGAGCCCTCGGCGGCGCCAGGGCAGGTGGGAGGCGAGCCGTTCGTCGGCGTGGTCTCGGCCGACCTGGGCCCGCAGAGCACCGAGCTGCTGGCCGCGCTGCGCCCGGGGCTCCAGGAGATCGTCTGCTTCGACTCACTGGCGGAGCCGGTGGTGACCGGCCAGGACTTCGCGATGGCGGCGCTGGAGGAAGGCAGGTTCGGGCAGGACTTCGTGTTCACGGTCCCGGCCCTGGAGGAGGCGGTCGACCATGCGGTCGACACGCTGCCTGGGACGCGACCACGGTGGCTGGGAGGGCAGGTTCGTGGTGGTCGTCGGGCCGCCGCCCGTGCTCGAGCGCGCCCACCGACACCTGACCGAGCCGGCCTAGAGATTGATCATGTGCCCGGCGATGCCGTGCACGGCCTCCTTGACCGCCTCGGTCAGCGTCGGGTGGGCGAAGACGTTGCGGGCCACCTCGTCGGCGGTCAGGTCCCACTTCTGAGCCAGCGTGAGCACCGGCAGCAGCTCGGTGACGTCGGGGCCGATCAGGTGGGCGCCGAGGATCTCGTTGTACTCCGCGTCGGCCACCACCTTCACGAAGCCGACGGCCTCGCCGAGGCCCTGGGCCTTGCCGTTGGCCGAGAACGGGAAGGTGGCCGTCTTGACGTCGTAGCCGCGCTCGCTGGCCTGCTCCTCGCTGTAGCCGAAGGAGCCGATCTGGGGCTGGCAGTACGTCGCCCGCGGGACGAAGTCGTAGGCGACCGGCATCGTCTCGGCGCCGGCGATGGTCTCGGCGGCGACGATCCCCATCGCCTCGGCGACGTGGGCGAGCATCAGCTTCCCGGTGACGTCGCCGATCGCGTAGACGTGCTCGACGTTGGTGCGGCAGAAGTCGTCGATGACGATCGCGCCGCGCTCGGTGGCGACGCCGAGCGACTCCAGGCCGTAGCCCTCGAGCCGCGGCGCGAAGCCGATCGCCTGGAGCACCTTGTCGGCCTCCAGCACCTCGGTCTCGGGTTCGCCGGTGGAGCCGCTCGAGACCTTCGAGACGGTCACCTTCACCTTCTCGCCCGACTCGGCGCCGGGGTCGGAGATCGACTCGACCTTGGTGCCCAGCAGCACCTTCACGCCGAGCTTCTTGTAGTGCTTGAGCAGCTCCTTGGAGATGTCGGCGTCCTCGGTCGGCACCATCCGGTCGAGGAACTCCACGATCGTCACGTCGACCCCGAAGTTGGCCATCACGTAGGCGAACTCGACGCCGATGGCGCCCGAGCCGGCGATGACGATCGACTCCGGCAGCTCGGGGTCGAGGATCTGCTCCTCGTAGGTCACCACGCGCTCGCTGAGCGTCGTACCGGGGATCAGCCGGGTCGTCGCTCCCGTGCCGATGATCAGGTCGCCGTAGGTGTAGGTCGCCGTGCTGCCGTCGTTGAGGGCGACCTCGACCTGCCCGGGGCCGGTCAGCGTGCCCCACCCGTCGATCTCGGTGATCTTGTTCTTCTTCATCAGGTAGTGGACGCCCTTGACGATGCCGGCGCTGACCTTGCGCGACCGCTCGTGGGTCGGCCCGAACGCCATCGTCGCCTCGCCCTGGATCCCGAAGACGTCCTTCTCGTGGGTCAGCACGTGAGCCAGCTCGGCGTTGCGCAGCAGCGCCTTGGACGGGATGCACCCGACGTTGAGACAGACCCCGCCCCAGTACTTCTTCTCGATCACCGCGGCCGTCCTGCCGAGCTGGGCGGCGCGGATCGCGGCGACGTAGCCGCCCGGTCCGGCTCCGAGGACGAGGACGTCGAAGTGCTGGTTGGCTGACTCAGGGCTCACTCCGGCAAGCCTACGCATCGGTCGTCGGTCGAGCGAAGTCGAGACCCCGGCTCAGGCACTAGCCTGTCGCCGTGCCCCTCTACGCCGCCTACGCGTCGAACCTCGACCCGCAGCGGATGGGCCTCCGGTGCCCCCACTCCCCCCTCCAGACCACGGGCTGGCTGACCGGCTGGCGGCTGACCTTCGGCGGCGAGGACCTCGGCTGGGACGGCGCGCTCTCGACGATCGTCGAGGACCCGATCGAGCAGGTCTTCGTCGCGGTCTACGACGTGTCGCGCGACGACGAGTCGGCCCTCGACCGGTGGGAGTCGACCGAGACCGGGCTCTACCGCAAGACCAAGGTGCGCGTGTCCGACGATGAACGGCGAGCTGCTCGCCTGGACCTACGTGCTCGACGCGTTCGAGGGCGGCCTGCCCAGTGCGTCGTACCTCGGGGTGATCGCCGAGGCCGCCGAGGCCGCCGACGCGCCGGACGACTACGTCGCGGGCCTGCGGCTGCGCCCCTGCCGGTCCACGGGACTGTGAATCCCCGGTGGTCGAGCGGAGTCGAGACCCTAGGCTCTCCGCCGTGACCGCACAGGACCTCGCCCGCGAAGCCGCCGACACCCTCGCCCGCCTGACCGGCGTGGAGCGCCACGACGTCGCGCTCGTCCTCGGCTCGGGCTGGCTCCCCGCCGCCGCCTCGCTCGGCGAGGCGACGGCCGAGATCGCCTCCACCGACCTGCCCGGCTTCTCCGCAGCAGCCGTCCAGGGCCACTCCGGCACCATCCGCAGCATCGAGGCCGGCGGGCGCCGGCTCCTGCTGTTCGGGAGCCGGACGCACTACTACGAGGGCAAGGGCGTCGCCGCCGTCGTGCACCCGGTGCGCACCGCGGCAGCCGCCGGCTGCCGGACCATCGTGCTGACCAACGGCTGCGGCGGGCTCCACCAGTCGTGGGCGCCCGGGACGCCGGTCCTGATCCGCGACCACATCAACCTCACGGCCCGCTCCCCCATCGAGGGCGCCCACTTCGTCGACCTCACCGACCTCTACAGCGCCCGCCTGCGGGCGATGTGTCGCGAGGTCGACCCGACGCTCGACGAGGGCGTCTACGTGCAGTTCCCCGGGCCGCACTACGAGACACCGGCCGAGATCGAGATGGTGCGGCGGATCGGTGGCGACCTGGTCGGCATGAGCACCACGCTCGAGGCGATCGCGGCCCGCGAGGCGCAGATGGAGGTGCTGGGCATCTCGCTCGTCACCAACCTCGCCGCCGGCATCTCCGGCGAGCCGCTCGACCATGCCGAGGTCCTCGAGGCGGGTCGCGCCGCCGCCGGCCGGATGGGTGACCTGCTCGGGCGGATCGTCCCGCGGCTGTGACCGAGCGGCCCGACCCCCGGGTCGGGGTCTTCGACACCCTGCTGGTGCAGGACGGCGCACCGGTCGCCCTGGGCGCACACGTGCTGCGCCTGGTGACCAGCGTCCGCGACGTGTACGGCGTCCCGCTCGACGCGGACGCGCTCGCGGAGGAGGTGTCGGCAGCGGCCCGTGTCGGTCCGGCGCTCCAACGGGTCCGCCTCGTGTTCACGCCCGCCGCGGGCGTGTCGGTCGAGGCCCGCCCCCTGGTGGCGCGCCCGCGCGGCCCCTGGCACCTCGTCGTACGCCGGCTCCCCGGCGGGTGGGGCGGCCACAAGTGGTGCGACCGGGAGCTGCTCGAGGGCTGGGCCGACCCCACGGACGCGTCGGTGGACCCGCTCCTGGTCGACGAGGACGACCACCTGCTCGAGTCGGGCCGCGGCAACGTCTTCGTGGTGCACGACGGCGAGGCCGCGACGCCGCCGCTCGACGGCCGGATCCTGCCGGGGGTCACCCGCGACGCCGTGGTCGGGATCCTCTCCGGCCTCGGCCTCACCCACCGATCGCGCCCGGTGGCCCTCGACGAGCTGGTCACGGCCACCGAGGTGTTCGTGACCAGCTCCATCGGCGGCGTGAGGACGGTCGCCACCTGTGACGTGGGCGGACCCTGGGCGGCCGGGCCGCTCACCCGCGCGGTCGACGAGGCGCTCGAGCGCACCTGGGCGGAGCGACGTGGCAGCCCCTGACGTGATCGTGGTCGACCACCACGACTCCTACACGTGGAACCTGGTGCACCTCGTCGCCGCGGTCACGGGCGTGCTGCCGGTCGTCGTCGAGCACGACGAGATCGGGGCGGCCGAGGTGCTCGCCTTCACCCACGTGGTCCTCTCCCCCGGACCCGGCCACCCTGCCGAGCCGCACGACTTCGCCGTGGGCCGCGAGGTGGTGCGTGCGGTCGCGGACGGGGCCGACGTGTCGGTGCTCGGCGTGTGCCTCGGACTGCAGGGGATCGTGACCACGCTCGGGGGCGCCGTCGACCGCGTGCGTCCGGCCCACGGCGAGGTCGCGACCGTGGAGCACGACGGCGCCGGCGTGTTCGTGGGCCTGCCGAGCCCGTTCCGGGCGGTGCGCTACCACTCGCTCGCCGCGGTCAGCCTGCCGTCCGACCTCACGGTCACCGCGACGGACCGGGACGGCACCGTGATGGGCGTGCGCCACGTCTCGCGGCCGCTGGAGGGCGTGCAGTTCCACCCGGAGTCCGTGCTCAGCGAGCACGGACACCGCCTGGTCGAGACGTTTCTGGGCGGTCGCGATGGCTGACGGCGCCACGACGTTCCGCTCGACCGCCCACGGGCACTCCCGATGCTTCTGGCTCGACCGCAGCCATCGCCGCGGATGGCCCGGGCTCGGGTCCGTGGTCGGCTGGCTCGCGGACGACGACGTGTCCCTCACCCTCGACGCCACGACCGGCCGGGTCAGCCGCCATGCCTCGGGGGTCTCCGAGGTGATCGGAAGCGACGTGTTCGCGGTCCTCGAGGCCGAGATCGCAGGCGGACCGGGTGACGCCCTGTGGGTCGGCTACCTCGGCTATGCCTCGCGGCCGGGTCTCCCGGCGCGAGGCGGCGCGCAGCAGCCCGAGGCCGTGTGGCTGCGCGTCGACCCACGTCGGCTGGTCACCGTGCGAGTGCGACGGAGGGGCCGGCGCGGTGTCGCCCCCCGCACCCGACGCCGCGCCGCTCACGGACGAGGCGTGGTACGCCCGGGCCTTCGACACGGTCCAGGAGCACCTCCGCGCCGGGCGCAGCTATGAGGTCAACCTGACCTACCGCGTGGCCGCCACCTCGACGACCGACCCGGCAGCGGCCTACCTCGACCTGCGCCGCCTCAGCCCCGCGCCGTACGCCGGCTTCCTCCAGCACGACGTCGCCGGCGCCCGCGGGTGGCTGCTCAGCGCGAGCCCGGAGCGCTTCCTCGCGATCGACGCCGAGCGCGTGGTCGAGGCCAGACCCATCAAGGGGACCCTGCCCCGTGGCGCGACCGAGACCGAGGACCGCGCCCTGGCCGAGCGGCTGGCGAGCGACCCGAAGTCGCGGGCCGAGAACCTGATGATCGTCGACCTCCTGCGCAACGACCTCAGCCGGGTCTGCCGGCCGGGCACCGTCGAGGTGCCCTCGCTGATGCAGGTGGAGTCGTACGCGCAGGTCCACCAGCTCGTCTCGGTCGTGACCGGTCGCCTGCAGGAGGGCGTCTCCACGGTCGGCGCCCTGCGGTCGGTCTTCCCCCCGGGCTCGATGACCGGGGCCCCGAAGCTGCGGACGATGGAGATCATCGAGGAGGTCGAGACCACGCCGCGCGGGGTCTACTCCGGAGCGTTCGGCTGGCTGCGGCCCGACGGACGGGCGGACCTGGCGGTGGTGATCCGGTCGCTGACCACCGGCGGCGACGGCCGCTGGGAGCTCGGCACCGGCGGCGGCATCACCGTCCGCTCCGAGGTCACCGAGGAGCTCGCGGAGTCCTATGCGAAGGCCCGCGCGCTGCTCGGTGCAGTGGGTCCTCGTGAGTATGCGTAGCTGAGGCCGTACGGCCTCAGCTCGCACTGCTCACCCGCCCAGGTCCAGGCGCCGGGCCATCAGCGCGTAGGCCCGAGCAGCCTGACGGCGGACGACCTCGTCGGGGTCGTCGAGAGCGGCCCGCACCGCGTCGACGTGCTCGGTGTCGCCCAGGAGACCCAGGGTCCGCATCGCGGCGGCCCGGACCCGCGGCAGCCGGTGCCCGGCCAACGCCGCCGCGCCCGGGCCGGCCCCGGCGACATCGTGGGCCGCAGCGACCTTGAGGCACATCTCCGCCGGCCGGTAGTGCTCGTCGCCCAGACCGGCGACGACGGCGTCGGTGGCCGCGTCGTCCCAGCAGTGCAGCAGCCCCCGGGCTCCCCAGGTGCGGACCCAGTAGTCCTTCCAGGCCGCCCGGTCGAGGATCGGGTCGTCGTCCTGCCAGCCGTGTCCTCTCAGGTAACGCAGCTCGGGGAGGTAGAGCGGTGCGGTCCGCCCCGCCGAGCAGGTCGACGCACACCTCGACGAACCGCTGTCGGCCGACCAGCGCGTCGAGCTCGCGGATCCGGGTCGCGACCGGCAGGTCGCGGCCGTCGGGCGGTGGTGGCTAGCGCTCACACACCCGATCGATGCCCGCTAGCCTGCGAGGCGTGACCGACCTGATCGAACGGGCCCGGGCCTGGGCCGCCGAGGACCCCGACCCCCGGACGCGCGCCGAGCTCGAGCGGGTGATCGAGTCGGGCGACACGGCGGACCTCGCCGACCGGTTCGACGGCACCCTGGAGTTCGGCACCGCTGGTCTGCGCGGCGAGCTCGGCGCCGGCTCCAACCGGATGAACAGAGTGGTCGTCATCCGCGCTGCGGCCGGGCTCGCGGCGTACCTCCACGACCAGGGCGCAGACCGCCACGCCTCGGTCGTGATCGGCTACGACGCCCGCCACAACTCCGACGTGTTCGCCCGCGACACCGCCGAGGTGATGGAGGGCGCCGGCCTGCACGCCCTGGTGATGCCGCGACCGCTGCCCACGCCCCTGCTCGCGTTCGCGATCCGCGAGCTCGGGTGCGTGGCGGGCGTGATGGTGACCGCGAGCCACAACCCGCCCCGCGACAACGGCTACAAGGTCTACCTCGGAGACGGCAGCCAGATCGTGCCGCCCGCCGACGCGCAGATCGCGGCCCGCATCGCAGCCGTCGGACCGCTGGCGGAGGTGCCGCGCGGCCGTGGCTGGCGCACCCTCGAGGAGGACATCGTCGATGCCTACCTCGACACGGTGGCCGGGCTCGCGGCCGACGGACCCCGCGACCTGCGCCTCGTCTACACCCCGCTGCACGGGGTCGGGGGAACGTCGGTCGTCCAGGTGCTCGAGACCGCGGGCTTCGAGGCGCCGTACGTCGTGGAGCAGCAGGAGCAGCCCGACCCCGACTTCCCGACCGTGGCCTTCCCCAACCCCGAGGAGCCGGGGGCCATGGACCTGGCCACCGAGCTGGCGGCCCGGCGCGGGGTCGACCTGGTCGTCGCCAACGACCCCGACGCCGACCGCTGCGCCGCGGCCGTCCCCGACGCGCACGGCTGGCGGATGCTGCGCGGCGACGAGGTCGGTGCGCTGCTCGCCCACCATCTGCTCACGACCGGGCACACCGGCACCTACGCGTGCTCGATCGTGTCGTCGAGCCTGCTCGGCAAGATGGCGGCCGCGGCCGGCCAGCCGTTCGCGGAGACCCTGACCGGCTTCAAGTGGATCAGCAAGGTCGACGGGCTGGTCTTCGGCTACGAGGAGGCGCTGGGCTACTGCGTCGACCCCGAGCACGTCAAGGACAAGGACGGCGTCTCCGCCCTGCTCCTGCTCTGCGAGCTCGCCGCCCAGCAGAAGGCCCAGGGCCGCGGGCTGGTCGACGTGCTCGACGACCTGGCGCTCGCCCACGGCCTGCACGCCACCGACCAGCTCTCCGTCCGGGTCACCGACCTGGGTCGGATCGCCGCAGCCATGGAGCGGCTGCGCAGCGCGCCCCCCACCAGCCTGGGCGGTCTCCCGGTCGAGTCGGTCGACGACCTGGCCGCGGGTTCGGCCGACCTCCCCCCGACCGAGGGCCTGCGCTACCGGCTCGGCAGCGGTGCCCGGGTGGTCGTGCGACCGAGCGGGACGGAGCCGAAGCTGAAGTGCTACCTCGAGGTCGTCGTACCCGTGGACCCGGAGGCCGGGGTGGACGCGGCGCGGATCTCCGCCGCAGCGCGGCTCGACGCCCTGCGCGACGACATCCGGGCCGCAGCGGGCATCTGAGATCTCGGCGGTCGGCCGGAGTCGAGACTAGAGCACCAGCAGCGCGACCACGAAGGCGGCGCCGAGCACGGCCAGGGCAGCCAGCTCGGGCCACGCGCGCCGTCGTACGACGTGCGAGCCCAGCTCGTACTCCTCCTCCGACCGCGCCTCGATGCCCCGCTGCTCACGGTCGACGTTGGCCAGGTGCACGATCTGGGTCTCCACGAAGTCGGCGTAGTCCACGCCCCCCTTCGACCCCTTCACCTCGGTCTGCACCGAGGCCGGGAGGTCGCTCTCCCGCAGCCCGGGTGCCAGGAGCTGCGAACCCCCCTGCCACCGCATCTCGCTCCGCACGGTCTTGCGCAGCGACCGGCTGATGGCGGGGCAGATGTACTTCACTCCTCCGGCCCGGACCAGCAGGTAGCGGCGGACCGTCACCGTGTCGATCGAGGCGAGGGGGATGGTCACGTCCTCGGCGAACGTGCGCAAGCGCAGCTCCCGGGCGGTCGCCGAGACGCGGGGGCGCAGGAGTGCTGCCCAGACGAGCACCGCGGCGAACGCACACGCCAGAACGCCCGGCACCGCCGCGGAGGGGTCCGCGGAAGCGATGAAGAGGACCGCGACGGTCGCGGCCAGCACCAGGCCGATCACCCCCGTCACGCGTCCGTTGGTGGCACGGAAGGTCTGGGCTTCCTCGGACATCGGGTCTTCTCCTCACGGTCACGGCCGGGCGTGGAGCGCGCAGGAGACGCCCTGACTCGGATTCCTCGTCCCGGGTCCACAACCCTATGCTGGCGAGATGACCAGCACAGCCACGGCAGCGGCCGGCCCGGATAACGATTGGGACGACCTCACCGCCTCCGAGGCCTCGCTACGACGCTTCCTCCACGGTCTCCCGGGGGTCGACCAGGTGGGCGCCGAGGCCCGCGCGGCCGCGCTCGGGACGCGGTCGATCAAGACCACCGCGAAGGCCTACGCCATCGACCTGGCGATCCGGATGGTCGACCTGACCACGCTGGAGGGCCAGGACACCCCGGGCAAGGTCCGCGCCCTCGCAGCGAAGGCGATGCGACCCGACCCCGGCGACCCGACCTGCCCCTCCACCGCCGCGGTCTGCGTCTACCCCGACCTGGTCTCCACCGCCCGGCAGGTGCTCGGCACGTCGGGCGTCCACGTCGCCTCGGTCGCGACGGCGTTCCCCAGTGGTCGCGCGTCGCTCGAGGTCAAGCTCGCCGACGTCCGTGAGGCGGTGGCCGCCGGCGCGGACGAGGTCGACATGGTGATCGACCGCGGCGCGTTCCTCTCCGGCCGCTACCGGCTGGTCCACGACGAGATCGTCGCCGTCCGCGAGGCGTGCGCCCGGCCGAACGGGCGGAGCGCTCACCTCAAGGTGATCTTCGAGACCGGCGAGCTCCAGACCTACGACAACGTACGACGCGCCAGCTGGCTGGCGATGATGGCCGGCGCCGACTTCATCAAGACCTCCACCGGGAAGGTGCAGCCCGCAGCGACGCTGCCCGTCACGCTGGTGATGCTCGAGGCGGTGCGTGACTTCCGCGAGCAGACCGGCCGGATGGTCGGGGTGAAGCCCGCCGGCGGCATCCGCTCCACCAAGGACGCGATCAAGTACCTCGTGATGGTCAACGAGGTCGCCGGCCCCGACTGGCTCGACCCGGACTGGTTCCGCTTCGGCGCCTCCACGCTGCTCAACGACCTGCTGATGCAGCGCACCAAGATGCAGACCGGGCGTTACTCCGGTCCCGACTACTTCACCCTGGACTGAGAGGTCGTCACCGTGGTCTCGACAAGCTCGACCGCCGGACGTGGCCCGGCCGAGGGACCGTTCGCGTACGCACCGGCGCCGGAGTCGCGCGCGATCGTCGACATCCGGCCGTCGTACGGGCTGTTCGTGGGCGGTGAGTTCGTCGACGGCCACGGCCACAGCTTCAAGACCATCAGCCCGTCGACCGAGGAGGTCCTGGCGGAGGTCGCCGAGGCCGACGAGGCCGACATCGACGCCGCGGTCCGGGCCGCCCGCCGTGCGCACACGCGGGTCTGGGGACGGATGCCCGGCCGCGAGCGCGCCAAGTACCTCTTCCGGATCGCCCGGATCATCCAGGAGCGCGGCCGCGAGCTGGCGGTCCTGGAGTCGATCGACAACGGCAAGCCGATCAAGGAGACCCGCGACGTCGACGTCCCGATCGCTGCGGCCCACTTCTTCTACTACGCCGGCTGGGCCGACAAGCTGGAGTACAGCGGCTACGGCAGCGAGTCGCTCGGGGTCGCCGCCCAGGTCATCCCCTGGAACTTCCCGCTCCTGATGCTGGCGTGGAAGATCGCGCCCGCCCTGGCCTGCGGCAACACCGTCGTGCTGAAGCCGGCCGAGACGACCCCGCTGACCGCGCTGTTGTTCGCCGAGATCTGCCAGCAGGCCGACCTGCCCGCGGGCGTCGTCAACATCGTGACCGGCGCGGGCGACACCGGTCGGGCGCTGGTCTCCCACGCGGGCGTCGACAAGGTCGCCTTCACCGGCTCCACCGAGGTCGGCCGGGCGATCGCCAAGGCGGTGGCCGGCACCGACAAGCGAGTCACCCTCGAGCTCGGCGGCAAGGCCGCCAACATCGTCTTCGACGACGCCCCGCTCGACCAGGCCGTCGAAGGCATCGTGAACGGCATCTTCTTCAACCAGGGCCACGTCTGCTGCGCGGGCTCGCGGCTGCTGGTGCAGGAGAGCGTGGCCGACGAGGTGCTCGCCCGGCTCAAGCGCCGGATGCGGACCCTGCGGGTCGGCGACCCGCTCGACAAGAACACCGACGTCGGCGCGATCAACTCCGCCGAGCAGCTGGCCAAGATCCGGGAGCTGTCGGAGATCGGCGAGCAGGAGGGCGCGGAGCGCTGGTCGCCCCCCTGCGAGCTGCCCGACCACGGCTTCTGGTTCGCGCCCACGATCTTCACCGGCGTGACCCAGGCCCACCGGATCGCCCGCGAGGAGATCTTCGGGCCGGTGCTGTCGGTGCTGACCTTCCGCACACCCGCGGAGGCGGTCGAGAAGGCCAACAACACGCCGTACGGGCTGTCGGCGGGGGTCTGGACCGACAAGGGGTCGCGGATCCTCAAGATGGCCCACGCGCTGCGCGCCGGCGTGGTCTGGGCCAACACCTTCAACAAGTTCGACCCCACCAGCCCCTTCGGTGGCTACCAGGAGTCGGGCTACGGCCGCGAGGGCGGCCGCCACGGCCTGGAGGGGTACCTGCGATGAGCCGCATCGACGTCCGCAAGACCTACAAGCTCTACGTCGGCGGGGAGTTCCCTCGCTCTGAGTCGGGCCACTCCTACGTCGTCCACGACGCCCGCGGCCGCTTCGTCGCGAACGCCGCGGCCGCCTCGCGCAAGGACGCCCGCGACGCGGTGGTCGCGGCGCGCAAGGCGTTCCCGGGGTGGTCCGGCAGGACGGCGTACAACCGTGGCCAGGTGCTCTACCGAGTCGCCGAGGTGATGGAGGACCGCCGGCCGCAGTTCGTCGAGGCCGTGCGGCAGAGCGAGGGCGGCACGGCCGCTGCCGTGGGCCGGGCCGTCGACGCCGCGATCGACCGCCTGGTCTGGTACGCCGGCTGGGCCGACAAGGTCACCCAGGTGGTGGGCAACGCCAACCCCGTGGCCGGGCCCTTCTTCAACCTGTCGACCCCGGAGCCCACCGGGGTGGTCGCGGTGGTGGCACCCGCCGGCTCGAGCCTGCTCGGCCTGGTCAGTGTCGTGGCGCCCGTCGTCGTCACCGGCAACACCGCGGTCGTCGCCGCCTCACCCGACCGCCCGTTGCCGGCCATCACCTTCGCCGAGGTCCTGGCCACCTCCGACGTGCCGGGCGGAGTCGTCAACCTGCTCACCGGCCCGCTGTCGGCCACCGTGCCGACGCTGGCCTCCCACATGGACGTCAACGCGATCGACCTGACCGGCCTCGCCGGCGACCCCGAGCAGGCGACCGCCCTCGAGGTCTCCGCGGCCGAGAACCTCAAGCGCGTACGACGTGCCCCGGCCGCCGAGCCCGACTGGTCGGCCGACCCCGGGCTCGGGCCGATGACGGCCTTCCTCGAGACCAAGACCGTCTGGCACCCGATCGGGGTGTGACCGCGGTCAGCGCGTGACCATCACCGGGCGGTAGTCGACGGTCAGTCTCGAGCCGCCCCTGACCGACCGCTCGGCACCGGAGACCGACTGCGCCGTGCGAGCACGCTGCGTCAACCGCACCTTCGCCCTGGCGAAGGGGTTCCAGTAGATCCGCCGCGTGACCTTGCCGTCCTGCACCACGCACGTGTAGGTGCCGTGGCTGTCGCGCGGACAGGGCCGTCCGTGCGTCCCCAGCAGGCGTCCGTGCAGCCAGGCCTGCACCAGGGCGTAGGCCTTCCCCGCCCGGGTCACCCGGGTCGGGTCGGCCGGGTCGGAGAGCAGGGTGTTGCCCCGGGTCCCTCCCCCTTGGGCGGGGGTGAGCGTGTGCATGTCGTAGCGGTACCAGAACATCCGGGCGACGCCGTCGGCCGCGCCGAGGAGGTAGGTCCGCGCGACGTTGGCCGCCTGGCGCTGCGCGGAGATCGGAGCCGCGTCGAGGACCGGGCCGTTGCCGGTCGGAAGCCCGTAGTTGATCTCCGTCACCCAGATCGGCTCGTGGGCCGGCACGCCCACGTGGCGGAGCCGGGCGCGGACGTGCCGCAGGATCGCCATCGCGTCCTCGGGCACACCGGTCCGGTGCCCGTAGCGGGGCAACGGGTAGAGGCTGAGCGCGACCGCGTCGTAGTAGTGCCAGACCGGATGGCCGTGCAGGTGCTGCGCGTGGTAGTCCGCGAGCCACGTCATCTGGGAGGACACCCGCGCGACCATGGGCGGGGCGATCACCTTCGCCTGCGGGTCCCACCGCTGCCGGACCTGCCACATGGCCCGGGTCAGGCCCGCGAGCTGGGCGGGCGTGCCCGTCCAGTAGACCCCGATGTTCCCCTCGTTCCAGACCTGGTACGCCGAGATGCCGCGGTGGCCGCCGAAGTCGCGGTAGCGCTTCATCAGCGCCCGGACGAAGCGGGTGTAGTCCGCGAGGTCACGCGGCGGCTTCGTGGGGCTCTTGGCGTAGAACGACGGCGTCCCGGCCACCACCATCGTCACCTGCGCATGGGCGGCCTGTGCTCCCGCGACCAGCCCGTCGAGGCGGGTCCAGTCGTAGTGGCCCGGCGTGGTCTCGACCTGGTCCCACCGGACGCCGACGTCCCAGAGGCGCACCGACCCCTCGTGGACGGCGGCGTACGACGCACCCGACCGGTCGTGGACGCCGAAGAACGCGTGGCCGACGCGGACGTCGGTCGCCGTCGCGGGCGCGCTCAGACCGGCCAGGACGGCCAGGCAGGCAAGGGCGCAGACCACCCCGCTGCGCGCCGTAGCTCGACTCATTCCCATACCCCCCCGGGTCGATGCGCTGACCAGAGTACGTGACCCTGGTCGGCGGCTAGTGTGCGGACCGCACCAGCACCGGTCGGTAGTCGACGGTGAGCCTGCTTCCGCCCTTGGCCTTGGACCTGGCCCCGAGCTCGGTCTGCTTCGACCTCGCCGACGGCACGAGGGTCACCTTCACCCTCCGCAGCGGGTTCCAGTAGATCCGGCCGACACCCTTCGAGTACTTCACGACGCAGACGTAGGTGCCCTTCCGGTTGGCGGCGCACGGGGCCTTGGTCCGGGTTCCCACGAGCGTCCCCGCCATCCACGACCGGATGCGCGGCAGTGCGCGACCGGCCGGGGTCAGGGTCCCGGCGGCACGGTTCGCCGGGTCGGTGAGGAGGGTGTTGCCGAGCGTGCCGCCGCCGGGCAGGGTGCCCATGTCGTAGGCGTACCAGTACACCCGCTTCACCCCGGCCGCGGCGTAGAGCAGATAGGTCCGCATCAGGTAGGCGACCTGGCGCGACGAGGCGATCGGGGACGACGGGGTGCCGGCATGGGCTCCGGTGTGCAGGCCGTAGTTGATCTCGTTGTTCCACAGCGGCATGCCGCCGGGCACCTTGTCCTTGGCCAGGAATCCCTTGACCAGCCGCAGCAGGGCGATCGAGTCCTCGGGCATCGCCGGGCGCGTCCCGTGCGCGGCCGGCACGGTGTCGACGGGGTACAGGCTGAAGCCGAGCCCGTCGACGTACTTCCAGACCGGCTTGCCGGCGACCTTGGTCTTGTAGAACTGCTGGATGTACCGCTGCTGGTACCCGAGCCGGGCCACCATCGACGGACCGATCAGGCGCGCCCCGCGGTCGACCTGCTGGCGCACCTGCCAGGCGGTCCGCACGAGCTGACCCATCTGGGCCTGCGAGCCGGTCCAGAAGGTGGAGATGTTCGCCTCGTTCCAGATCTGGTAGGTGGCGATCCCGCGCTTCCCGGTCCCGAAGAAGTTCTTGTAGTGCTTCATCACCGCGGTCAGGTAGCTCTTGAACGCCGTCAGCCGCGGCGGGTCCGTCGGGGCCGTGTGTGCGGACGAGGCCGCCGCCCAGGGCGGCGTCAGCGCCACCACGAGGGTGACCTCGACGTGATGGGCATGGGCCGCCCGGACCACCTGGTCGAGACGGGAGTAGTCGATCGGCCCGCTCGTCGGCTGCATCTGCGACCAGGCGGTCCCGGTGTCCCACAGCCGGATCGAGCCGGTCCCGGGCCGGCTCAGGGAGTGGAGGTAGGCGTCGTGGACGCCGAACAGCCGAGGGCTGACGGCGACCTTGTGCACCTTGGCCTTGGCCGTGGCGGTCGTGGCGGCTCGGCCGGCCTCGTACCCACCCGGCAGCCGGGCCGCCGCCGACTGGTTCGTCGCCAGGACGGCGAGCCCCACGACGAACGCCGTGGTCAGGGTCGCCACCAGGGCCAGACCGGTACGTGTCGTGCGCGGTCGGGGTGACGACCCGGGCATGTCTTCTCCAAGCTCGCTTCGGGGTGGGTGGGGCGCCGGAGCGCCTCCCAGAAGTATCCGAACCTTCCCCGGCGCCCGCAGGCGAATGGGAGAAGAAGGGCCGACCGGCCAGGGGACCGGTCGGCCTGCCCCCTCGCCCGGCACAATGTCGCGGGTGCGTCCCCCTCCGTCGCAGGCCCGTGTCGTCGTCCTGGCCGGACCCTCCGGCTCCGGGAAGTCGCGGCTGGCCGCGGCGACCGGGCTGCCGGTCCTCCGCCTCGACGACTTCTACCGCGACGGCGGGGACCCCGCGCTCCCGCTGATCGACCACGGCGCGAACGCCGGGCTGGTCGACTGGGACGACCCCCGGTCGTGGCATGCCGACGACGCCGTCCGGGCGATCGTCGAGCTGGCGGCCACTGGACGCACGGTGGCGCCGGTCTACGACATCAGCCGCAACGGCCCGAGCGGGACGCACGTGGTGGACCTCGAGGGAGCTTCGCTCTTCGTCGCCGAGGGGATCTTCGCCCAGGAGATCGTGGGCGCGTGCGCCGACCGCGACGTCCTCGCCGCCGCCCTGTGCCTGCGGCAGCATCCGCTCGTGACCTTCTGGCGACGCCTCACCCGCGACCTGCGCGAGCACCGCAAGCCCCCGCTCGTCCTGCTCCGCCGCGGCTGGGCGCTGATGCGCGACCAGATGCGCGTCATCGACGACGCCGTCGCCCGCGGCTGCACCGCGGTGTCGAGCCACGAGGCGAGCGAGCGGATCCGGGCCTGGCCTCACCGCCCGGCTGAGGTGGTGGTGGGCCACACCGCCGGGTCCCGGATCACCCGCGGCCGCCGGCCGCGCCCGGTCGGGAGCCAGGGCATCACCGGGAGCCGTCGCACCGGCTCTCCGACCTGGTCCCACGGGAGCGACAGGTCCAGTCAGCCGGCGCCCAACGCGGCGTACCCGGGCTTGATCACCTCGTCGATGATCGCGAGCCGCTCGTCGAAGGGGAGGAAGGACGACTTCATGGCGTTGATCGTGAACCAGCGCAGGTCGTCGAGGCCGTAGCCGAACGCCTCGCACAGAGCGTCCATCTCGGAGGTCATGGAGGTCTGGCTCATCAGCCGGTTGTCGGTGTTCACCGTGACCCGGAAGCGCAGGGCGGTGAGCAGGCCGATCGGGTGGTCGGCGATCGAGGCTGCGGCGCCGGTCTGGATGTTGGAGGCCGGGGCGAGCTCGAGGGGGATCCTCTTGTCGCGGACGTACGCCGCCAGCCGGCCGAGGTGGGCGACGCCGTCGTCGTCGACGGTGATGTCGTCGACGATCCGGACCCCGTGGCCGAGCCGGTCGGCGCCGCACCACTGGATCGCCTCCCAGATCGAGGGCAGACCGAAGGCCTCGCCGGCATGGATGGTGAAGTGGAAGTTCTGCCGCTGGAGGTACTCGAAGGCGTCGAGGTGACGGGTCGGGGGGAAGCCCGCCTCGGCGCCGGCGATGTCGAAGCCGACGACCCCCGCGTCGCGCCAGGCCACGGCCAGCTCGGCGATCTCGCGCGAGCGGGCCTGGTGTCGCATGGCCGTGAGCAGCTGGCGTACGACGATCCGGCCGCCGGCGTCGACCATCCCGGCCTCGAACCCGGACCTGACCGCCCCGACCACCTCGTCGAGACCCAGCCCCGTGCCGACGTGCTGCTCGGGGGCGTAGCGGACCTCGGCGTACACGACGCCGTCGGCGGCCAGGTCGGCGACGCACTCGCGGGCGACCCGCTCGATGGCCGCCTCGGTCTGCATCACCGCGACCGTGTGGTCGAAGGTCTCGAGGTAGCGCACCAGCGAGCCCGAGTCGGCGGACTCCGCGAACCAGCGGCCCAGGGAGTCCGCGTCGCCGGCCGGGAGCTCGTGGCCGACCTGGTCGGCGAGCTCGAGCACCGTGGCCGGTCGCAGGCCCCCGTCGAGGTGGTCGTGCAGCAGCACCTTGGGGGCCTGCCGGATCTGGTCGCGGCTCGGCCGGGGATCGGGGCGTGGGCTAGGTTCGGCCATGTCCCCGATCCTCGCAGACCCCCGCCACGACAGGAGCCCTGGATGCGCATCCTCGACGACCTCGACGAGCTGGCCGGCCTGAGCGGCCAGGAGCTCGGCACCAGCGAGTGGCTGGAGGTCGACCAGGACCGGGTGGACGCCTTCGCCCACGCGACGGGCGACCACCAGTGGATCCACGTCGACGTCGAGCGCGCGGCGTCCGGACCGTTCGGCGGCACCATCGCCCACGGCTACCTCACGCTGTCGCTGATCCCCTTCCTCGGCAGCCAGGTGTTCTCCCTGGAGACCCCCGGCGCCAAGCTCAACTACGGCGTGAACAAGGTCCGCTTCCCGCACCCGGTCCGGGTCGGCTCACGGATCCGCGACCAGGTGACGATGGGAGAGGTCACCGACCTCCCGGCCGGCAAGCAGCTCACCCTCCGCCACACGATCGAGATCGAGGGTCAGGCCAAGCCTGCGTGCGTCGCCGAGACCGTGGTCCTGCTGCTGCCCTGATCGCGCTGTGGGTCCCCCAGCCTGCGCTGCACCCGCAGCCACACCAGGCCGGTGTCGGCCGGGGCGGAGTCTCGCGACCCCAGGTAGCTCGCGGAGGCGCGGTAGCGGCCGACACTGGGAGGCCTGAACCTCACCGTGGCGGAGCCGTTCCGGACCCGCGGGTGATAGCTGCGCAGGAACTGCCAGCCGGCGATCGGGTCGAAGCGCTCGACCGTGATCAGGCTGGGGCCCGTCGCGGTGGGCCGGACGCTCAGTGACAGCCGCGCGGCGGCCTTCGGCCCGATCGTCGTGGCGTGTCGATGGTTGACCCGGAGCCCGGCCCTCGTGATCGTCTTCAGCGCCAGCCTGAGCGTGTAGTGCCCGGACCCCGAGACGGCGACGAAGTAGCGTCCGGCGCCGACGTGGCGGCCGATCTCGTTCCCGCTCCCGAAGCGGGAGCCGTCGTCGCGCACGAGGGTCATCGTCGGCAGTCCGGAGAGGCTCAGGGTGAGCGCGCTGCGGTGGGTGACGTCGAACCGGTAGAGGTCTCTCGTGTCGATCCCCCCGTTGACGTGACCCTTCACCGCGGTGTGGTTGGCGATCACGACGCCGGGCGCCGTGTCGTCGCGACCAGCCGGTGCGACCTGGAGCCGGTAGTGCTGGACGTCGCGGTCACGCGCCGCCCGCACCACGAGGAAGTGTCGCCCCGACTCGGTCGGGGTGAACAGCGCGTAGCCGCCGCAGAACAGGCTCTTCTCGGGCTGCTCCGCGACGAAGTCACGGGTGCCCGGACCGAACACCTCGAGGGACGTGCAGTGCCGGGTGCGCAGGCTCAGCCGCATGGTGCGGCCGGCCTTCATCGTCGTCCAGTACGTGTCGGCGGAGTTCAGCACCCGGTCGACGTGGTCGCGGACGCCCTTGGCCGGAAGGTGGCGTCCGGGCGGGTGCGGCGGCGCGGTCGGGACCAGCACGCGGAGGCGGAACGCGTCGGCCGTCGAGCCGGTGTCGTTGCCCACGCGGATCGCGTAGTCGGCTCCGGCGTCGAGGCCGTCCCGGTCGATGGTGGCGCTGCCGTGGGAGTCGCTCTCGTCGCAGTCCACCCAGGTCAGCTTCGACCGCACCTGCTTGTAGAGGTCGACGGTCGCGTCCATCTCGCCCGCTGCGTCGAGCTGGATGACGACGGAGCCGCGAGGCGGGGCGGTGAAGTGGTACCAGACCGAGCCGTCGGTGGCCCCACAGTTGCTGGAGTCGTCGGTGGCCTCGAGCGTGGCCTCGACCAGCGTCCCGCTGACCGACTGGGGTGGGTCGACCTGGGTGGCCTCCGCCCGGCTGTCGTTGGACGGCGGCGCCGCCCAGGCTGCCGGAGCCGTGACCAGCGCCGCTCCCGCGACGACCAGTGCCGACAGCGCTGACCCGAATCCTCGAACGTGACGTGCAGACATCGGAACCTCCTCGGGACCGTTCACCCATCTGACGCGGCCACGAGCGGGTTTGTTCGGTCCGGTGCGTCGGTCGAGCCTGTCGAGACCCGGCACCCGGCGGTCTGCGCTACCCGATCCGGTCGATGACAAGAGGCTGCGGGGTGTACGTCGACCCGTCGGCCACGTCGTACCCGCCCTCGAGCGCCTCGAGGGCCCGGTCGAACCGGTCGGGCTCGTCGGTGAGCAGGGTGAACAGCGGGTCACCCCGCACTCACCGCGTCGCCCGGACGCGCGTGCCACACGACGCCCGCACCGGCCTGCACGGCGTCCTCCTTGCGTGCCCGCCCGGCCCCGAGCCGCCACGCAGCGAGACCGACGGCCATCGCGTCGAGGCGGGTGAGCGTGCCCGACGACGGCACGCGTAGGACGTGCGACTCACGGGCGGTGGGCAGCGGCGCGTCGGGGTCTCCCCCCTGGGCTGCGATCATGGCGCGCCAGGAGTCCATCGCGGAGCCGTCGGCCAGCGCGTCGGCGGGGTCGACGTCGCCGCGGCCGGCGCCGGCCAGCATCTCGCGGGCGAGCGCCAGGGTCAGCTCCACCACGTCGGAGGGGCCGCCACCGGCCAGCACCTCCACCGACTCGGCGACCTCGACCGCGTTGCCCGCGGTGAGACCGAGCGGGGTCGACATGTCCGTGAGCAGCGCGACGGTGTGGACGCCGGCGTCCTGGCCGAGCGCGACCATCGTCGAGGCCAGCTCCCGCGCCTCGTCGGCCGTGGTCATGAAGGCACCCGTCCCGACCTTCACGTCGAGCACCAGCACGCCGGTGCCCTCGGCGATCTTCTTCGACATGATCGACGACGCGATCAGCGGGACCGCGGGCACCGTGCCGGTGACGTCACGCAGCGCGTAGAGCTTCTTGTCGGCCGGGGCCAGCCCGTCGCCGGCCGCGCAGATCACCGCGCCGACCGACTCGAGCTGGTCGAGCATCTCGGCGTTGGACAGCGTCGCGCGCCAGCCGGGGATCGACTCCAGCTTGTCGAGCGTGCCGCCGGTGTGGCCCAGCCCGCGGCCGCTCAGCTGGGGAACGGCGACCCCGCAGGCCGCGACGAGCGGCGCGAGCGGCAGCGTGATCTTGTCACCGACCCCACCGGTCGAGTGCTTGTCGGCGGTCGGGCGCGAGAGCGAGGAGAAGTCCATCCGCTCGCCCGACGCGATCATGGCGTCGGTCCAGTGGCCGATCTCGCGACGGGTCATGCCGTTGAGCAGGATCGCCATCGCCAGCGCCGACATCTGCTCGTCGGCGACCACGCCTCGCGTGTAGGCGTCGACCACCCAGTCGATCTGGCTGTCGCTGAGCTCACGTCCGTCGCGCTTCGCGGCGATGACCTCCACCGCGTCGTGCGAGCGGCCCGCCCGTGGGTCAGGCGCCATCGACGGCGTCCAGGTCCTCGGGCCCGAAGGCGTCGGGCAGCACCTCGGCCATCCGTCGTACGCCGTGGGCCGTCAGCAGCAGCAGATCGGCGCCGCCGTGCTCCCACAGCAGCTGACGGCACCGCCCGCAGGGCATGATCACGTCGCCGAGCCCGTTCACACAGACGACGTGGGTCAGCCGCCCGCCGCCCGTGGCGTGGAGCGAGCTGACCAGGCCGCACTCCGCGCACAGCACCACGCCGTACGCCGCGTTCTCGACGTTGCAGCCCACCAGCACCCGGCCGTCGTCGGCGACCCCCGCCGCCCCGACCGGGAAGCGGGAGTACGGCGCGTAGGCGCGCTGCGACACCTCGACGGCGGCCGCGCGGAGCGTCTCCCAGTCGAACTCGTCGGCCACCGTCACTCCTTGACGTACGGCTCGCCGTCGGCGGCCGGCGCGCGGACCTTGCCGACCAGACCGGCCACCGCGACGATCGTGGCGATGTAGGGGAGCATGGCGATGAAGGCCGACGGGATCGACGGTGCGTTGATCGACATCGTGACCTGCATCGCCGACGCGAAGCCGAACAGCAGGGCCGCCGCGACCGCACCACGCGGGCTCCAGCGGCCGAAGATCAGCGCCGCGAGGGCGATGAAGCCCTGCCCGGACGAGATGTTCTTCTGGAACTGACCGACCTGGAAGATGAAGTAGGAGCCCGCGAGACCGGCGATCGCGCCGCCGATGATCACGTTGCGGTAGCGCATCGCGAGCACGTTGATGCCCACCGTGTCGGCGGCCTTCGGGTGCTCGCCGACCGCGCGCGTGCGCAGCCCCCACCGGGTGCGGAACAGCCAGACGTCGACCGCGACGATCAGGACGTAGGTGAGGTAGACGATCACGGTGGTGTCGAAGAACAGCGGTCCGATCACGGGGATGGACCCGAGCAACGGGATCTTGATGTTCTCGAGGAGGGGCGGCTGGTTCAGTGCCGCCTGGTGCGGCTGCATGAAGGCGTCGTAGAAGAAGCCGGTGAGCCCGGCCGCGAACACGTTGAGCACCACGCCGAGGACCACCTGGTTGACCAGGTAGCGGATCGCGAAGACGGCGAGCAGGCAGCCGACCAGCGCGCCCGCGAACGCGCCGGCGAGCATGCCCGCGGTCGCGCCGACCACGGTCCCGATCAGGGCGGCCGTCCAGGCTCCGGCCAGCATCTGCCCCTCGATCGCGACGTTGATGACGCCCGAGCGCTCGCACATCACGCCGCACAGCGCGCCGAGGATCAACGGGACGGCGTAGCCGATGGTGTTGGTGAGCAGACCGACGACGTCGACGAAGGCCGACGCGCTGGCCGAGGCGAGCCAGGCGATCACGGCGATCACGAAGAGCCCGAGGCCGGCGCCCATCACGGCCCCGAACCAGCGGCGGCGCGGGGCGATCAGCCAGAGCAGGCCGAGGGCGGTGACCAGGAGACCCGCGACCCAGGCGATGGGGACGGCGGGGACCTTGAACGCCGGCACGTGCGCGGTGTTGAGGGCCCCGAGCCTGATCGCGGCGTCCTGGTCGTGGTGGCCGTTCAGCCCGAACAGCCACATCGTGACCAGCCCGAGGACGACCAGGGAGAGCCCGGCTCCCAGACGCTGGGCCCGGGAGACCGGCACGTGGGTGACGACGTGCTCGACGACGAGCGCGTCGGGTGACTGTGCCGTGGTCGTCATCCGTTCCACCCCTTCGCGAGCTGGCCGCCGACGACGCTCGACGGGCCCTTGAGCCGGAACATCACGCGGACCAGCATCGGGGCCGCGATGAACAGCACGATCAGCGACTGGATCACCTGCACCAGGTCGATCGGCGTCCCGGTGGCCGACTGCATCTGGGTGCCTCCCGCATGCAGCGCACCGAACAGCAGGCCGGCCGCGATGATGCCCTTGGGGTTGGCCCGTCCGAGCAGGGCCACCGTGATCGCGTCGAAGCCGATGCCCGCGTCGATGTCTCCGGTCAGCTGGCTGTTGGTGCCCAGGATCTGGCTGACTCCGGCCAGGCCGCACAGGGCCCCGGCGATCAGCATCACCGTGATGTAGCTGTTCTCGACGCTCATGCCGGCGGTGCGCGAGGCGAACTGGTTGGCACCGACCGCACGCAGCCGGAAGCCCAGCGTGCTCTTCTCGATCAGCCAGTAGACGAACCAGGCGGCCAGCAGCGCCAGGATCAGGCCGCCGTGCACGCGGACGCTGCCCCCGAGCAGCGGCGGGAGCTGGGCGCTCTTGAAGACCCGGTTGGAGATGGCCTGGCCGTACGGCGGGGCCTGGAACCCCTTGACCGACAGCAGGTAGGCCAGGAAGTAGACCGCGATGTAGTTGAGCATGATGGTGGTGATCACCTCGTGCGCACCCGTCTTGGCCTTCAGCAGACCCGCGAGACCGCCCCACAGCGCCCCGCCGAGCATGCCGGCGAGGATCCCCAGCAGCAGGTGGAGCCCGGGCGCGAGGTGCCAGTGGAAGCCGACGAACCCGGCGAACACCGCGCCCATGATCACCTGGCCCTGGCCACCGATGTTGAACAGGCCGGCCCGGAACGCCAGGCCCACGGACAGACCGCCCAGGATCAGGGGCGTGGCGTTGGTGAGCGTCTCGGAGATCGGCCCGACGTAGCCGGCGAGGGTCCCCTTGGACGCCGTGTGGGGGTTGAAGATCGCGCCCTCGAACAGGGCGACGTAGCCCTTCCAGATGGCGGTGAAGCCGTACTGGAAGGTGTCCCAGGGGTAGGAGAAGAAGTAGTGCGAGGCGTCCTGCGTGCGTGGGTCGGCGACCGCGATCAGGATGCCGCCGAGCAGCATCGCGGTGACGAAGGCCAGCACCGTGACGATCAGGCTGCTGGCGGTCAGCCGCCGCCAGAAGCCGGTCGGCTCGGGTCCCTCGACCGTGGGCGCCGCGGCCACCTGAGGGTCGGCGGCCGGGTCGGTGGTCGGCTCGCTCACGGGGCCGACACCTCCTTGTCCTTGTCGTCGTCGTCGCCGCCGTCGTGGCCGGGGTCGTCCGGCGCCTGGTCGAGGACGTTGCCGGCCATCAGCAGGCCGATCTCGGCGGGGTCGGCACCGGCGGGCATCTCACCGATGATCCGGCCGCGGTACATGACGCCGATCCGGTCGGCGAGCCCGAGCACCTCGTCGAGCTCGGTGGAGACCACGATGACCGCCGCGCCGTTGTCTCGCTCGGCCACGATCCGGCGGTGCACGAACTCCATCGAGCCCACGTCGAGGCCGCGGGTCGGCTGGGCCACGATCAGCACCTTCAGCGGGCGCGACAGCTCGCGGGCGAGGACGACCTTCTGCTGGTTGCCGCCCGACAGGGTCGAGGCGGGGTGCTCGATCGAGGAGGTGCGGACGTCGAACTCCGCGACCCGCTCGGTGGCGTTCTGCCGGATCCGGTCGAGGTCGAGGGACATGCCGTGGGAGAAGGGCTCACGGTGGTAGAGGTCGAGCACGAGGTTCTCGGCGACCGTGAAGCTGCTGACCAGCCCGTCGTGCAGCCGGTCCTCGGGCACGTAGCCGACGCCCAGCCCGATCATGGCGTCGATCCCGGCCCGCGTGACGTCGCGGCCCTCGAGGGTGACCGTGCCGGACTCGACGTTCTCGAGCCCGACCAGCGCCTCGGTGAGCTCGGTCTGCCCGTTGCCCTGGACGCCGGCCAGGGCGTAGATCTCGCCGCCCCGGACCGAGAAGCTGACGCCGTCGACGGTGACCTGCCCGGTCGGGTCGACGACCCGGAGGTCGGGCACCGCGAGGATCTCCTCCCCCGGCTCCCGGACGTCCTTGTCGATCTCGAGCTTCACCGGCCGGCCCACCATCATCGAGGCCAGCTCGGCCGACGTGGAGGTCGGGCTGGCCTCGCCGACGACCTTGCCCCGCCGGATGACGGTGATCCGGTCGGCGACGGCGCGCACCTCGCGCAGCTTGTGGGTGATGAAGACGATCGAGGTCCCGCCGTCCTTCAGCGACCGCATGATCTCGATCAGGTCGTCGGTCTCCTGCGGCGTGAGCACCGCGGTGGGCTCGTCGAGGATCAGCACCTGGGCGTCGCGGACGAGCGCCTTGATGATCTCCACGCGCTGCTGGACGCCGACCGGGAGGTCCTGCGACCAGCGCGTCGACGGGGACCTGGAGCCCATAGCGCTCGGAGACCTCCTGCACCTCGCGGCGAGCCGCCCGCCTGTCGAGGAAGCCGAAGCGGGAGCGCTCGTGCCCGAGCTCGACGTTCTCGGCGACGGTGAACACCGGGATCAGCATGAAGTGCTGGTGCACCATCCCGATCCCGGCCCGCATCGCGTCGCCGGGCCCGGCGAAGGCGACCGGCTCGCCGTCGATCAGGATCTCGCCCTCGTCGGGCTGGTAGAGCCCGTAGAGGACGTTCATCAGGGTGCTCTTGCCGGCACCGTTCTCGCCCAGCAGGGCGTGGATCTCGCCCGGCTCGACGACGAGGTCGATCGAGTCGTTCGCGGTCAGCGATCCGAAGCGCTTGGTGATTCCCCGCAGCTCCAGCTTCACGGGCACCTCTCCTTCATCAGGAACGGCACGACCAAGGGGGAGCACCGGGCTACCGATACTCCCCCGTCGGTCATCGAACGACGTACCGCGTCTGTCGCAGAGTCAGCCTCACTGAGGCTGGCTGGGCGACGCGATGTTGATCTTGCCGGAGATGATGTCCTTCTTGACCTGGTCGAGCTGCGACTTCAGGTCCGCGGGGACCTTGCTGTCGAAGTCGTGGAACGGCGCGAGGCCGGTCCCGTCGTTCGCCAGCGTGCCGATGTAGTTGCCGGTCGGGAACGTGCCCGTCGCGGCCTTCGTGGCGTACTCGTTGACCGAGCCGGTGAGGTTCTTGGTCACCGAGGTCAGGAAGTACTTGCAGTACTGCGGAACGCTGACGCAGCCGTCGGTGTCGACCCAGATCACGGAGAGCTGGCCGTTCGAGGACTGCGCGGCCGCCGCCGAGCCGACGCCCGTGCCACCGGCGACCGGGAAGACGATGTCGGCGCCCTGCTGCGCGAACTGCTGGGTGATCTGCTTGCCCTTGTTCGCGTCGGTGAAGGAGTTGGCGAACGTGCCGCCCTTCTGCTTCCCCTCGTCCCAGCCGAGGACCTTGACGTTCTTGTTGTTCTGGCTGTTGTAGTACTGCACGCCCTCCCAGAAGCCGTCCATGTAGATCGTGACGGGCGGGATGTTGAGGCCGCCGTACGTCGCCACCGTGCCGGTCTTGCTCATCCCGGCCGCGAGGTAGCCGCCGAGGAAGCCGCCCTGCGCGGTGTTGTACTGCAGGCCGTAGACGTTCTTGCCCGACGAGGCGGAGTCGATCTGGGCGTACTGCTGGTTCGGGTTCTTCTTGGCGATCTTGGTGACGGCGTCGGTCATCAGGCCACCGACCGCGATCACGGTGTCACAGCCCTTGTTGGTCTCGGCCGTCAGGTTGGGGGTGTAGTCGTTCTGCGAGGAGGACGGCACGTAGGAGATCTTGATGTTGGGGTTCGCCTTGTTCGCGGCCTGCAGACCGCCCCACGACGACTGGTTGAACGAGTGGTCGTCGACGCCACCGACGTCGAGCACCATGCAGGCCTTGAGGCTGCCCGTGGCGGCCGCGCTGGCGCTGGGCGACGAGGCGCCGTCAGAGGCGCTCGACGAGTCAGCGGGCTTCGAGCACCCGGCGAAGAGCAGGGACGCAGCACCGACGGCCGCGGCGATCTTGAAGGCGTGACGCAAAGGAATCTCCCTAGTCCACCCACCCCCCATGGGGCGGGAAATGTTCGGCTCACCTTAGTGCACACGGAGCCGCGTTTGGGACGCCAGGTCCGATGGTCCCCGACTGTGACGAATCGGTGACCTGAACCGGCCAGGAGGTGGGGTCCTCGAGCCGTCGAGGACGCCTCCGAACGGGACGTCAGAGGGCGCCGACGGCCACGGTCGCGAGCAGCTTGGCGGCCAGGCCCGTGGCCCGCTCGTCGATGCGCAGGTTGCCCTGGTGGATGTCGTACGTCGGGCCGCCGGGCTCGCGGGTGCCGAGGCGGCCCATGGCGCCCGGGACGCGGGTGAGGTACCAGGCGAAGTCCTCGCCGCCCAGGCTCTGGGCGGTCGGCGCGCGGCCCTCCGGACCCAGCACCGCGTCGACGGCCCGGCCGAGCAGGGCCACGGAGGCGGGCTCGTTGACGACCGGGGGGACGCCGCGCTTGTAGTCGACGACCGCCTGCACGCCGTAGGGGGCCACGATCTCGCGGACGTAGGTACGGATCCGCTGCTCCATGTCGCTCCAGGCGACCGCGTCGAGCATCCGGACGGTGCCACCGAGGCTGCCGGCGTCGGGGATCACGTTGGCCGCGCGGCCGGCCTCGACGCGTCCCCAGACGACGCTCACCCCGGCCCGCGGGTCGAGGCGGCGCGACAGCACGGCCGGCAGCTCGGTCACGAGCTTGGCGAGCGCGAAGGTGAGGTCCTCGGTGAGGTGGGGGCGGCTGGTGTGGCCGCCGCTGCCGGTCAGGCGGATCTCGAGGCTGTCGGCGGCACCGGTGATCGGGCCCTCGCGCAGACCGACCCGGCCGAGGTCGATGGTCGGGTCGCAGTGGAGGCAGAAGATGCGGCTGACGTCGTCGAGCGCCCCGAGGTTCATCAACCGGGAGGCACCGCCGGGCATGACCTCCTCCGCGGGCTGGAAGAGCAGCCGCACGCGCCCGGGCAGCAGGCCCGCGGCCTGCACCTCGGCCAGGGCCAGCCCCGCGCCGAGGAGAGCGGTGGTGTGCACGTCGTGACCGCAGGCGTGGGCCACGCCGGGCACCTGGCTGCGCCACGGGTCGGTGGTCGTGTCGTTGAGCGGCAGCGCATCCAGGTCGGCGCGCAGCGCCACCCGCGAGCCGGCGTCGCCCAGGTCGGCGATCAGGCCCGACTCACCCGTGCGCGTCAGCCGCCAGCCGACCTGGTCGAGCTGGTGGCAGACCAGGTCGGTGGTGCGGGTCTCGTGCCACGACAGCTCGGGATGCGCGTGCAGGTCGCGTCGCAGGTCGAGGAGGTCGTCGGCGTGCTTGTCGACCACCGTCTCGACGAGGGCGAGCGCAGCGTGCGTGGACATGTCCCGACGAGGTTAGTTCACCGGCTCGCCGGGCTCCGCATCCGCCTCGCCGTCGTACGCCGCGAGGATGCGGTCGGCGGCGGCCACGGCCGGCAGCTCACCGCGGAGCACCTGCTCGCGGAGCGCGGCCCGCACGCGCCGCACGGACGCGGACCGGCGGAGCCGCTGCTCGAGCTCGTCGCGCACCAGCTCCCAGGCGAAGTCGAGCTGCTGGCGCGACCGTTTCTCGGCCAGACCGTCGGCACCGAGATGGCGGCGGTGGTCGAGCACCTTCGCCCACACGTCGTCCACGCCGTCTCCGGTGAGCCCCGAGCAGGTCACCACGGCCGGGGCCCGGTCCCTGCCGTGCACCATCCGGAGGGCGCCGGCCAGCTCGCGCGCGGCGCCCTGCGCCTCGGTGAGCCGGTCGCCGTCGGCCTTGTTGACCGCGACCACGTCGGCGAGCTCGAGGATGCCCCGCTTGATGCCCTGGAGCTGGTCGCCCGTGCGGGCCAGGGTGAGGTACAAGAAGGTGTCGACCATGCCGGCCACGGTGGTCTCGGACTGGCCGACGCCGACCGTCTCGACCAGCACCACGTCGTACGCCGCGGCCTCGAGCACGAGGACCGCCTGGCTGGTGGCGCGAGCCACGCCGCCCAGGGTGCCCGCGCTCGGGCTGGCCCGGATGTAGGCGTCGGGATCGGTGGACAGCGTCGGCATCCGGATCTTGTCGCCGAGCACGGATCCGCCCGTGCGCTGGCTGCTGGGGTCGACCGCGAGGACGCCGACCCGATGCCCGGACGCGGTCAGCCGCCGGCCGAGGGTCTCGATGAAGGTGGACTTGCCGACCCCGGGCACGCCCGAGACGCCGACCCGGACCGCCGGCTCCCCGGGCGGGTCGAGGGACGCGAGGAGCTCACGAGCCTGGGCCCGGTGCTCGGGGCGGCTGGACTCGACGAGCGTGATCGCGCGGCCGACCGCGGCTCGGTCGCCGGCGCGGACCCCCTCGGCCAGCGTCGTGGGACCCGGCATCAGCGGTCGAGCTGCTCGCGCAGGCGTGCCAGCAGGTCGAGAGCGGAGCGCGCGATCACGGTGCCGGGCAGGAACACGGCAGCGGCGCCCATCTCCTGCAGCGTGGCGACGTCACCCGGCGGGATGACCCCGCCGATCACGACCATGATGTCGTCCCGGCCCTGGTCGGCCAGCGCCTTCTCCAGCGCAGGCAGCAGGGTGAGGTGACCGGCAGCGAGGCTGCTCACCCCGACGATGTGCACGTCGGCGTCCACCGCCTGCTGCGCGACCTCCTCCGGCGTGGAGAAGAGCGGCCCCACGTCGACGTCGAAGCCCATGTCGGCGAACGCGCTGACGATGACCTTCTGGCCGCGGTCGTGGCCGTCCTGCCCCATCTTGGCGACGAGGATCCGCGGACGCCGCCCCTCGGCCTCCTCGAAGGCCGCCGTGGCCGCGAGCACCTCGTCGACGAGGGCGTCACCGTCGGCGCCGGCCTCGTCCCTGAACACACCGGAGATCGTACGGATCGTGGCCTGGTGACGGCCCCAGACCTTCTCCAGGGCGCCGGTGATCTCACCGACCGTGGCCTTGGCCCGGGCCGCCTCGACGGCGAGGCCCAGCAGGTTGCCGCCTCCGCCGTCGCCGGCCTCCGCGGCGGAGGTCAGGGCGTCGAGCGTGCGCCGGACCTCGTCGGCATCGCGTTCGGCCCGCAGCCGCTCCAGCTTGGCGATCTGCTGGCGGTAGACGTCGTCGTTGTCGACCTTGCGTACGTCGAGCGGGTCCTCGTCGGCGAGCCGGTAGGTGTTGACGCCGATCACGGCCTGGGCGCCGGAGTCGATCCGGGCCTGCGTCCGCGCGGCGGCCTCCTCGATGCGCAGCTTCGGGATGCCGGCCTCGATCGCCTTCGACATGCCACCCGCCTGCTCGACCTCCTGGATGTGGGCCCAGGCCCGCTCGGCGAGGTCGTGGGTGAGCCGCTCGACGTAGTAGCTCCCGGCCCAGGGGTCGATCGTCCAGGTCGTCCCGGACTCCTGCTGGAGCAGCAGCTGGGTGTTGCGGGCGATCCGGGCGCTGAAGTCGGTCGGCAGCGCGATCGCCTCGTCGAGGGCGTTGGTGTGCAGGCTCTGCGTATGGCCCTGGGTGGCGGCCATGGCCTCGATGCACGTGCGCCCGACGTTGTTGAACACGTCCTGGGCGGTCAGGCTCCAGCCGCTGGTCTGGCAGTGGGTGCGCAGGCTGAGGCTCTTGGGGTTCTGCGGCTCGAAGTCGCGCACCAGCCGCGCCCAGAGCGCACGGGCGGCCCGCATCTTGGCGACCTCCATGAAGAAGTTCATGCCGATGGCCCAGAAGAAGCTCAGCCTCGGCGCGAAGTGGTCGATGTCGAGGCCGGCCGCGACACCGGTCCGGAGGTACTCGACCCCGTCGGCCAGCGTGTAGGCGAGCTCGAGATCGGCGGTCGCCCCGGCTTCCTGCATGTGGTAGCCGGAGATGGAGATGGAGTTGAAGCGCGGCATGTGCTCGGCGGTGTAGCTGAAGATGTCGCCGACGATGCGCATGCTGGGTGCCGGCGGGTAGATGTAGGTGTTACGGACCATGAACTCCTTGAGGATGTCGTTCTGGATGGTCCCCGACAGCTGCTCGGGCTTGACGCCCTGCTCCTCGGCCGCCGCGATGTAGAGCGCCATGACGGGCAGCACGGCGCCGTTCATGGTCATGCTGACGCTCATCTGGTCGAGCGGGATGCCGTCGAAGAGCGTCCGGGCGTCGTAGATCGAGTCGATGGCCACGCCCGCCATCCCGACGTCGCCGCGCACCCGCGGGTGGTCGGAGTCGTAGCCGCGGTGGGTGGCCAGGTCGAAGGCGACGCTGAGGCCCTTCTGGCCGGCCGCCAGGTTGCGACGGTAGAACGCGTTGGACTCCTCGGCGGTCGAGAAGCCGGCGTACTGACGGATCGTCCAGGGCTGGGTGGTGTACATCGTCGGGTAGGGCCCGCGCAGGTACGGCGTGAGGCCGGGCCAGGTGGCGAGTGCGTCGAGGCCCTCGAGGTCGCCGGCGTCGTACGACGGCTTGATCTCGATGCCCTCCGGGCTGCAGCCACGACCCGGACGTCGTCCGCTCGTAGCGCTCGACGGCTGCGTCCGTAGACCTCGCCGTCGCCGTCGGCGAGCGGCAGGCCGGCGAAGCTCTTCGGGACCGTCATGACAGCGCCTCTCTGGTCCGGGTCAGGAAGTCGATCGCGTCGACGCCCAGGGCGCACGAGTCGTCGGCCCAGTCGGCCGGTCGGCCGGCCACGACGACGCGTCGTGGCGCCGGCTTCGCGGAGCGCCGTCGCCGCTGCCTCGCCCCACTCGGCGTACGCCGCATCCGTGCCGGCCAGGCATACGACGCTCTGGCCGGCGTAGGCCCGCGTCAGGTCGTCCGACGCCCGCGGTGGGGCCGGCGACGTCGACGGCGATCCCGCCGGCGGCGAGCAGGTTGGTGGCGAACCCGGCCCGCGCGGTGTGGGCCGCGACCGGGCCGAGGGTCGCGAGGAACACGTGCGCCGTCGGCGGCGCGGAGCGCAGGGCCTCGAAGGCGGCGCCGTAGCGGCGGACGTCGTCCGGCTCGCCCGCGCGCTCGGGCAGGACCTCCGAGAGGTTCGGGAACTCGCTGAGCCCGGTGATCGGTCGCACGCGGGTCGCGACCTGCCGGTCACGCTCGGCGGCGGCAGCCGCGACGAGGGGTGCCAGGTCTGCGCCCTCGTCGAGTCGGCCGAACAGCTCCCAGGCCGCCACGGCCAGGTCGTCGGTGAGCTTCTCGACGGCGTAGGACCCACCGGCGGGGTCGGTGACCCGGGCGACGTGGGACTCGGCGATCAGGAGGGAACCGGTGTTGCGGGCGATCCTCCGCCCGAACGCGTCGGGTCGGCCGAGCGGGCCGTCGAAGGGCAGCACCGTGACCGCGTCGGCTCCGCCGACACCGGCCGCGAAGGCGGCGACGGTGGTGCGCAGCAGGTTCACCCAGGGGTCGTAGGTGGTCATCATCGGGCGGCTGGTCACCACGTGCTGGCGCATGTGCCGCGAGGCCGCACCGCTGAGCTCGAGAACCCTCGCCCACAGCCGGCGAGCCGCGCGGAGCTTGGCGATCGAGGGGAACTGCTCGTCGGTCACGGCCAGGCGGAACTCGATCAGTGCGGCCGCGTCGTCGACCGACCTGCCGTCCTCGGAGAGGGACCGCAGGGCCTGCACGCCGACCGACAGCGCGTAGCCGAGCTCCTGGACGTCGGACGCACCCTGGTCGTGTACGACGGTCGCGTCGACCACGAAGCCGAGCACCCCCGCCCGCGCCGCGAGCGCGGCCTGCTCACCGGTGGCCGTGCGGGCGTCGAAGCCGAGGTTGGTGCCGGCCGCGAGCTCGCGGCCGGCGGCATAGGACACGAAGCCCTCCGCGTCGGCGCCGTCGAGGACGACGGACGCCAGGTCGAGCCGGACCCCGTCCAGCAGGCTCGCCCAGTCGGGGGACGAGCCGGCGCGGACCCACAGCGACGTGACGCCGCCCTCGAGGTCGGTGAGGGCGTCCTGGTGGGTCGAGACCTCCGAGCGGATCTGCCAGGCGCCGGCCCGCTCCGGACGGCCCGTGGTGACGAGGCCCTCGAGCAGGTCGGGGGTGCCGAGCGGGCTGATCACGATGCCGTCGAGGGTCTGCCGGGCCAGCCTGGCCCAGACCTCCGGGTCGGGGTCGTCGTCGGTCATCCGCCTCGACTTCCGGAGCACCGCCGCCGCGGCCTTCTCCCAGTCGACGCGTGTCCAGTCGTCGTCGGCCGACGCGAGGGCCAGCGCACCGGGCTCGGGCTGCAGCTCGTCGGGCGCGTCGAGCCCACCCTCCACGTCGGTCATGGGCCCAGGGTAGGAGCGCCGCCGTAGTGCAGCCACACCGTGTGAGGTTTTCGACGTAGCGGTCATCCATGCCTCGAGCGTCCCAGGGCCCGACCGCTCACGTCACGGGAAGGAAGTCCCGGAACCACCGACGAGGGTCCCCCGATGGTGTCATCATCGGGCTTCGTGATCATCGGTGAGGGCCTGAGCCACGTGCTCGGCACGGACGGACGCAGCTGGTACGACTTCTGGTCCGGCTTCGGCGCCGACCTCGGTCAGATCGCCTTCGTAGGCGCTGCGATCGGCCTCTACCGCAAGCACAACTGCCACGTGAAGGGCTGCTGGCGGATCGCCAAGCAACCGCTCGAGCACGACGGGACGACCTGGATGGTGTGCCACCAAGCACCACCCCGCCGACCAGCTGACGCCGGCGACGATGACTCGGCTGGCGGCCGAGAAGAGGTGCGGCCAGGCCAGACCCCGCCTCAGACCTCCGTGCGGCTGTCGCGGTCCTTGTTGCGGATGCCGATCTTGTTGCCCAGCCACACCAGCGGGTCGTAGGTCTTGTCGACGATGCGCTCCTTCATCGGGATGATCGCGTTGTCGGTGATGTGGATGCCCTCGGGACACACCTCGGTGCAGCACTTGGTGATGTTGCAGTAGCCGAGGCCGGCCTGCTCCTTGGTGACCTCGCGGCGGTCCACCGTGTCGAGCGGGTGCATGTCGAGCTCGGCGTAGCGCAGGAAGAAGCGCGGCCCGGCGAACGCCTTCTTGTTGTCCTCGTGGTCACGGACGACGTGGCAGGTGTTCTGGCACAGGAAGCACTCGATGCACTTGCGGAACTCCTGGCCGCGCTCGACGTCCTCCTGCATCATCCGGCGCTTGCCGTCGGCATCGCGCGGCGGGAGCTCGGCGTAGGGCAGCTCCTTGGCCTTCTCGTAGTTGTAGGAGACGTCGGTGACGAGGTCGCGGATCACCGGGAAGGCCCGCATCGGGGTGACCGTGATCGTCTCGGACTCGTCGTAGTCGGAGAGCCGGCACATGCACATCAGCTTCGGGCGGCCGTTGACCTCGGCGCTGCACGAGCCGCACTTGCCGGCCTTGCAGTTCCAGCGCACGGCGAGATCGCCGGCCTGGGTCGCCTGCACCCGGTGGATGGCGTCGAGCACCACCTCGCCCGACTCGACCTCGACGTCGAAGTCCTGGAGGGCGCCACCGGACCGGTCGCCCCGCCACAGCCGCATCTTGAGCGTGTATCCCATGAGGTCAGTGCCCTTCCTCGAAGAAGGCGGCCAGCTCGTCCGGCATCACCGGGAGCGGCTGGGTGGCCAGGTCGACGCCGTCGCCGCTGGAGTTGATCGACAGCACGATGTTCTTCGTGCCCCACTCCTCGGCGAAGCCCGGGTGGTCCTCGCGGGTGTGTCCGCCTCGCGACTCCTCGCGCTCGAGCGCGGCCTTCGCGATGCACTCCGAGACGAGCAGCATGTTGCGCAGGTCGATCGCGAGGTGCCAGCCGGGGTTGTACTGGCGGTGGCCCTCGACGAGCAGGTTCTTCGCGCGCTCCTTGAACTTCTCGATCTCGCCGAGCGACTTCTCCAGCTCCTCGCGGGTGCGGATGATGCCGACGAGGTCGTTCATCGTCTGCTGGAGCTCCTGCTGGATCGTGTAGGGGTTCTCGCTGCCGGTGCCCGAGCCGTCGAACGGCGCCAGGGCCAGCTTCTCGGCCGTCCGCACGTCGTCGTCGGAGACCTGCGGACGCGAGTCGCCCAGACCCGAGACGTAGGCCGCTGCCGCGTCACCGGAGCGCTTGCCGAAGACCAGCAGGTCGGACAGGGAGTTGCCGCCCAGCCGGTTGGACCCGTGCATGCCGCCGGAGCACTCACCGACGGCGTAGAGGCCCTCGCAGGCCGCTCATCTCGGTGTCGGGCTCGACCTCGACGCCGCCCATCACGTAGTGACAGGTGGGGCCGATCTCCATGGCCTCCTGGGTGATGTCGACGTCGGCCAGCTCCTTGAACTGGTGGTACATCGACGGCAGTCGCTTGCGGATGAACTCCGGCGTACGGCGTGAGGCGATGTCGAGGTAGACGCCGCCGTGCTCGCTCCCGCGGCCGGCCTTGATCTCGGAGTTGATCGCCCGCGCGACCTCGTCGCGCGGCAGCAGCTCGGGTGGCCGGCGGTTGTTCTTCTTGTCCTCGTACCACCGGTCGGCCTCGGCCTCGTTGTCGGCCGTCTCCGCCGCGAAGAAGTCGGGGATGTAGTCGAACATGAAGCGCTTGCCCTCGGAGTTCTTCAGGATGCCGCCGTCACCGCGGACCGACTCGGTGACCAGCAGCCCCTTCACCGAGGGCGGCCAGACCATGCCGGTCGGGTGGAACTGGACGAACTCCATGTTGATCAGCTTCGCGCCGGCGCGCAGGGCCATCGCGTGGCCGTCGCCGGTGTACTCCCAGGAGTTGGAGGTGACCTTGAAGCTCTTGCCGATGCCGCCGGTGGCGAGGATGACGGCCGGGGCCTCGAAGGTGATGAAGCGTCCGGTCTCACGCCAGTAGCCGAAGGCACCGGAGACCCGGCCGGAGTCCTCGAGCAGGTCGGTGATCGTGCACTCCATGAACACGTCGATCCCGAGCTGGACCGCGCGCTGCTGGAGGGTGCGGATCATCTCCAGACCGGTGCGGTCGCCGACATGGGCCAGGCGCGCGTAGCGGTGCCCACCGAAGTCGCGCTGCGAGATCAGGCCGTCCTTGGTGCGGTCGAACAGCGCACCCCAGTCCTCCAGCTCCAGGACCCGCTCGGGCGCCTCCTGGGCGTGGAGCTGGGCCATCCGCCAGTTGTTGAGCATCTTCCCGCCACGCATGGTGTCGCGGAAGTGCACCTGCCAGTTGTCCTCGGGCCACAGGTTGCCGAGCGCCGCGGCGGCGCCACCCTCGGCCATCACCGTGTGGGCCTTGCCGAGGAGCGACTTGCACACGATGGCGACCTTGGAGCCGGCCTCGTGGGCGGCGATCGCGGCGCGCAGGCCGGAGCCGCCGGCGCCGATCACGACGACGTCGTAGGAGTGCTGCTCCACCCCGCGCCCGGCGTCCTCGTCGCTGGACATCCGGTTGCCCGTCATCGGGTGACGGTCCTCCATCGGGACGTCGGGGGGGACGTTGGTCGAGTCGCTCATCTCAGAAGAACCTCGGGTCGTTGAAGGCTCCCGAGGAGATCAGGAGCACGTAGAGGTCGGCGAAGGCGACCGAGAACAGGGACAGCCACGCGTAGCGGGCGTGGTGGTGGTTGATCTTGGAGACCCAGGTCCACGCCCGGTAGCGCACCGGGTGCTTGGAGAAGTGTCGGAGCCGGCCGCCGACGATGTGGCGGCAGGAGTGGCACGACAGCGTGTACATCCAGATCAGGACGATGTTGACGAGGAAGATCAGCGAGCCCAGGCCCATGTGGATGCCGTCGGACTCACCCTCGGCCGGGCCGAAGGCCAAGATCGTGTCCCAGCTCAGGATCAGGGCCACCACGACCGCGGCGTACCAGAAGTAGCGGTGGATGTTGTTGAGGATCAGCGGCAGCCGGGTCTCGCCGGAGTACGCCGAGTGGGGCTCGGCGACGGCGCAGGCCGGCGGGCTCAGCCAGAAGGAGCGGTAGTAGGCCTTGCGGTAGTAGTAGCAGCTCATCCGGAAGCCGAGCGGGAAGATCAGCACGATCAGCGACGCCGACAGCGGGAACCACCCGAACGGCTGACCGAAGTCGGAGCTGCCGCTGACGCAGTCGCCCAGGCACGGCGAGTAGAACGGCGAGAGGTAGGGCGCCTGGTAGTAGTTGCTGCCGGAGAACGCCCGGATGGTCGCGTAGATGATGAACGCGGTGAACACGACGAACACGGTCAGCGGGTAGAGCCACCACCGGTCGGTCCGTAGCGTCTTCTCCTCGATGCTGGCCCGGGTGGGACCGTGCACTCCAGTTGACATCGTCGTCCTTCCAAGACCGGGCGCGCCTCCGCGACGACAGGCGCGAGCGCACAGCAACTTATCGCGCGCATCGCCCTCACGTCGTACAGGGGTGGTGTGAGATTCCGGACTCGGACACTGTCAGCGGCGCCGCCGGCGCACCAGGGCCACCAGTCCCAAGGCCGTCGCGGCACCGGCGCCGAACGCCAGCCGAGGGTCCGGGCCGGACCCGCCCTCGGCCCGTCCGGCGAGCTGGGGCTCGGCCGACTTCCGTACGTCGGGCACCGCGGGGGGCTGGTGGGCGGCGCGCGCTTCCTCCGACAGCCGGGAGGTGTAGGCCCAGGCCGCGGCGTACATGACGATCCGCGAGAAGTAGTTGATCCACACCAGCAGGATCAGCGCGATGCCGAAGGCCTGGAACGCCGGGCTGCGTTGCGTGGCCGCCAGCAGGACGCTCGAGAGCTGCTTGAGGACCTCGAAGGCGACCGAGCCCAGGAGCGCTCCCTGCCACAGCGCACGGTCCGGGGTGTGCGGCCGGGCCAGGACCTTGAAGAGCACGAAGAACATCAGGGTCGTCGCGACCATGGCGACCACGACCGCCACCACCTCGACGGTCCACGAGAGGTCGTGGTCGAGCCCGGCGAGGTCGAGGACCTGCGTGGAGAAGCGAGTGACGACACCCGACACCGCCACGCTCAGGAGCAGGGTGGACCCGACGACGGCCAAGGTCAGGAGGTCGCGCAGCTTGCCGAGCAGGAAGTTGGGGCGCCGCTCGCGCGGGAGCTCGAAGACCACCTGGAGCGCGGTCCGCATGCCCGAGAGCCAGCCCAGGCCCGCATAGATCAACGTGGCGACGCCGATCAGGCCGATGGTCGCCGCAGCCTGCTGGATGGACTTCAGGGAGACCTGCCCCTTGCCGGTCCCGATCAGGCCGGGAAAGACCTGCTCGATGGCGTCGACGAGGTTGCTCTGGGCGTCCGGGAAGTAGCGGGTGACGTAGCCGACCACGACGAACGCCAGGGCCAGGATGGGGAAGAAGGAGAGGAAGGCGAAGTAGGTGACGGCCCCCGCCTGCGACCCGGCGTTGACCCGGCCGTAGTGCTGCTGCGTCCGGATCAGGTGGTCGGCCAGGGGCGACCTCGAGCGGGCGCGCGCGAGCACTCCTCTCGCCCGAGCCAGCGGTGACGGCATCAGGTGCCGGGACCCGCCAGGGCGAAGTCGTGGGTCGCCTTCCACCCGTGGTCGTCGTCGTGGACGTAGAGGTGGAACTCCCCGACGGTGAAGGTGCAGTCGAAGTCCTGGAGCTCGTCGAAGGCGCGGTCCAGCCGGGCCTCGTCGACGAGGTGGGCCACGGTCACGTGGGGGTGGTAGGGGTAGGTCAGCACCACCGTCAGCGGGCCGCGCCGGCAGTCGTGGGCGAGCTGCTCGGTCTGGGAGATTCCCTCGACCAGGTTCACGAAGACCACCGGCGACACCGGGCGGAAGGTGCCGGAGCCGCGCAGGTGGATGCGGTACGACGACGAGCCGCACGCCACGTCGGCGAGATGACGCTCCACGTCGGCCATCCGCTCCGGCGCCACGTCGAGCGGGGGCACCAGGGTGATGTGGGTCGGGATCGCGGAGCCCCGGGCGTCACCGTTGGTGACGCGGAAGTCCTGCAGCCGGCTGCCCCACGGCTCCGGGACGGCGATCGAGACGCCGATGGTGGGCATGGACGACCAGCCTACGCGCCGGTAGGGCGCGCGGCGGCCGCGAACCCGACCCGCTGGTAGACGTCGCGCAGGGTGGCCTCGGCGATCTCGGCCGCGCGCTGGCGACCGCGCTCGAGGATGGCACTGAGGTGTGCCTGGTCGTCGAGCAGCGCGAGGGTGCGGTCGCGGAACGGGGTCACGAACTCGACCACGAGGTCGGCGAGGTCCTTCTTCAGGTCGCCGTAGCCGCGGCCGGCGTACTCCTCCTCGAGGTCGGGCACGGGGCGGTCCGACAGCGCCGAGTAGATGGTGAGCAGGTTGGAGATCCCCGGCTTCTCCTCCGGGTCGAAGCGGATCTCGCTGCCGGAGTCGGTCACGGCCGAGCGGATCTTCTTGGCACTGAGCCGGGGGTCCTCGAGGAGCTCGACGATGCCCGTCGGAGAGGACGACGACTTCGACATCTTCGCCGTGGGCTCCTGGAGGTCGGTGATCTTGGCGGTCGCCTTGAGGATGTAGGGCTCGGGCAGCCGGAAGGTCTTCTTGTAGCGGTGGTTGAAGCGCTGCGCGAGGTCACGGGTCAGCTCGAGGTGCTGGCGCTGGTCCTCGCCCACCGGCACGAAGTGCGGGCGGTAGAGCAGGATGTCGGCCGCCTGGAGGATCGGGTAGGTGAACAGCCCGACGCTCGCCGCGCCCTCGCCGCCCTTGGCCGACTTGTCCTTGAACTGGGTCATCCGGCGCGCCTCGCCGAAGCCGGTGAGGCACTGCAGCACCCAGCCGAGCTGGGCGTGGGCCGGGACCTGGCTCTGGACGAAGATCGACGACCGCTCCGGGTCGATGCCCATCGCCACCAGCTGAGCGGCGGCCCGCAAGGTGCGCTCGCGCAGGACCTTGGGGTCCTGCTCGAGGGTGATCGCGTGGAGGTCGGCGATGAAGAAGAACGGCTGGTACTCCCGCTGCAGGTCCACCCACTGCCGGAGTGCCCCGAGGTAGTTGCCGAAGTGGAAGGAGTCGGCCGTCGGCTGGATGCCCGACAGGACCCGGGGCCGGGCCCCCGAGGAGACCTGCGGGACGGTCAGCTCCGGTGACGTGGTGGCACTGGGCATGGCGCGCATTGTGTCAGGCGACTATCGGGTTGCCGGTGGGCGGGCGGCTTGGCAGGGTGCCTGCATGTCCGGAGCCCCGACCCTCACCGACGGCACGGTCACGCTGCGGGCGCATCGCGACGACGACCTGGCCGCCGTGGTCGAGCAGAGCGTCGATCCCCACAGCGTCCGGTGGACGACCGTCCCCACGCCGTACGGGCTCCCGGACGCGGAGCGCTTCGTCCGCGAGGTGATGCCGGGCGGCTGGGCGGAGGGTCGCTGGGGCTTCGCGGTCGAGGCCGAGGGCCGGTACGCCGGCACCGTCGAGCTCCGCGATCGCGAGGGCGGTCGCGCCGAGATCGCGTTCGGCTCGCACCCGTGGGTCCGCGGCACCGGCGCCATGGAGCGCGCCTGCCGACTGGCCCTCGACTGGGGCTTCGACACCCAGGGTGTGCGCACCGTGCTCTGGCAGGCGCACGTCGGCAACTGGGCCTCGCGCCGCCTGGCCTGGAAGCTCGGCTTCTCCTTCGACGGCACCCTCCGCGCGTACGTCGTGCACCGCGGCGAGCTGGTCGACGGCTGGACCGGCACCCTGCTGTCGACCGACGAGCGTCGACCTCGCACCACCTGGCTCGACACGCCGCCGCTCGGCGACGACGTCGTCCGGCTCAGGGCCGTAGGGCCCGGGGACCTCGATCGGGTGGTGGAGGCGGCCGGCGACGAGCGCACGCAGCGCTGGCTCGGGCGGATGCCGGCGCCCTACACCTCGGTGGAGGCCGCCGCGTGGCTGGAGCAGATCACCGAGGAGGCGGCGTCGGGCCACACCGTCACCTGGGCGGTCACGGGACAGGACGACGTCCTGGGCGGTGTGGTCGACCTGTTCGACATCGTGCCCGGGAACTCCGCCGAGATCGGCTTCTGGGCACACCCGGACGCCCGCGGGCACGGGCTCACCACCCGGGCCTCCGTGCTCGCGCTGCGCTACGGGTTCGAGACCTTCGACCTGGTCCGCGTCCAGGGGCACGCCGCGCTGGGCAACGCCGCCTCCCGACACGTGCTCGAGGCCGCGGGACTGCGCGAGGCGGGGGTTGCCAGGCTGGGCACGTTCGTCCGACCGGAGGGCCGCGTGGACGCCATGAAGTACGACGTGCTGGTCGAGGAGTGGCGAGCGTCTCGGGCCGGGCCACGCCGTGGGATTTCGGCCTGATCCCGGGACTTGGCACAATGGCACAAGGCACGACGCGAGGGGGATGGGTGAGCCTGCACAGCACCATCGCGTCCGTGCGTACCCGGAGGATGCTGACCTGGTTCGTCCCCGTGGTCGGCCTGGCCCTCTACCTGATCCTGGTCCCACCGGTCCCCGACTTCGCCGCCCAGGCCACGCGGGCCGCGGTCTTCCGTCAGCTCGGGTCGGCCACCTGGTGGCCCGGCTGGTACGGCGGCGTCGAGCTCCCGACGTACTCCGTGATCGCACCGGCCCTGATGGCCACGATCGGGGTCGCCCGGACCGGCGTCATCGCCGCGGCCATCTCGATCTGGGCCGCCCACCAGATGCTGCGCGGCTCGGCGCGTCCGCGCGCGGCCAGCGTGGTGTTCGCCGCGACCGTGCTGCTCAACCTGTTCGGCGGCCGGATCACGTTCCTGGTCGGCCTGGCCGCCGCCACCCTCGCCGTGCTGGCGCTGGTCCGCCGGCACCCGTGGCTGGCTGCCGTCGCCACCGTGGTGAGCGTGCTGGGCAGTCCGCTGGCCGGGCTCTTCACCGGCATCGTGGCCGCGGCCGTGCTGTTGACCGACCGCACGCGACGGCGTGAGGCGTTGTTCGTCGGCGCTGCCACCGGGCTGTCGCTCGGTGCCCTGGCGATCTGGTTCCACGACCCCGGGGTGATGGCCTCGCCGCCGCTGCAGATGCTGCTGGCCCTGATCGGGATCGCGCTGGTCGTGGCCGCCTGTCGCCAGCCGACGGTGCGCGCCGGCGCGGTGATCGTGGCCGTCGGCCTGGTGATCTGCGTCGTCGTCCCCAACAGCGTGGGCCTCAACCTGACCCGGATGGTGTGGCTGCTCGCCGCGCCACTGATCGTGGCCTACGGGCACCGGCCCGACAAGCACGTCGTCGCCCTCACCTGCCTGGCCCTGGTCTTCCCGGTCGTCGACGTGACCTGGCAGCTGACCGAGGCCGACTCGCCCTCGGCGAAGGAGTCGTACTACCAGCCCCTGCTCGCGCAGCTCCACGAGCGCATGTACACCGGCGACGGCGTCGGCCAGCGGGTCGAGGTGGTCGAGCCCCAGAGCAAGGGCGCCGCGCGCTACGTCGGCGAGTCGATGCCGGTCGCCCGTGGCTGGGAGCGCCAGGCCGACATGGTCGACAACCCCCTCTTCTACGACGACGGCGCACTCACCCCGGCCTCCTACCGGCAGTGGCTCGACGAGCTCGCGGTCTCCTACGTCGCGGTGCCGGCCGCCAAGCTCGACTTCGCCGCCGTCGACGAGGCCAAGCTGATCGCCACCGGGCTCCCCTACCTCCACCAGGTGTGGAGCAACCCCGACTGGAAGCTCTACCAGGTCAGCGACTCGAGGCCGCTCGCCCGTCACGCCCAGGTGGTCTCGGTGTCGGGCAACCAGGTCCGGCTGCAGGTCTCCCGGGCCGGACTGGTGCCGATCCAGATCCGGTGGTCGGACCACCTGGCCGTCCTCGACGGGACCCAGCCGGTGTCCCTGGGCGTGCGCGCCCACGGCTGCCTGTCGCAGGACGGCGACTGGACGCTGCTCCACGCGCGGCGTCCCGGCACCTACGTGCTGACCTCCGACTTCGACCTGATCCCGAACAAGAAGCGCGGCGGCACGTGCGCCACGCCCGGCTCCTGACGGCTCGGGTCCGGGCGGTCAGCCGACCGTGACCGTCGTCCGCCGTGCGACGTGCGCCGACAGCACCAGCACGCCGAGCCCGGCCAGGGCGAGCAGCACCCCGACGAGTGCCGGGGCCCGGTAGCCGAGCCCCGCGGCGATCACCAGTCCGCCGAGCCACGCGCCCAGCGCATTGCCGATGTTGAGGGACGAGTGGTTCATCGCCGCACCCAGCGTCTGGGCGTCGCCGGCGACGGACATCAGGCGGAGCTGGAGGTTGACCACGAGCACCGACGACGCGACCGCCACCAGGAACGCCGGCACCAGGGCCCACCAGCCGGCCGGCGCCAGCGCGGCGTAGAGCAGGAGCAGCAGGGCCATGGCGAGGGACGAGCCGAGCAGCGAGCGGAACACCGACCAGTCGGCCAGCGCTCCTGCGACCCAGGTGCCGGCCACCATGCCGAGGCCGAAGGCGAGCAGGAAGACCGGTACCGCTCCCTGGCCGAGGCCACCGACCTTCGTGACGACCTCGGCGATGTAGGAGTAGAGGGCGAACATGCCGCCGAAGCCGATGGCGCCGGCGACCAGGGTCAGCCAGGCCTGCGGCTCGGCGAACAGCGCGAGCTCACGGCGACCGGTCGCCTCGGCGTCGCCCGGGCACGACGGCAGGAGTGCGATCACCAGCACCGCGGTCACCAGGGCCAGGCCGGCTGCGACCCAGAAGGCCGCCCGCCACCCGACCGTCTGGCCGAGCCAGGTGGCCACGGGGACACCCACGACGTTGGCCACGGACAGCCCGATCATCACCGTGGCGACGGCGCGGCCCTCGCGGCCGCGGGGAGCCAGGCTCGCCGCCACGAGCGATGCGACGCCGAAGAACGCGCCGTGCGGCACGCCGCACAGGAAGCGCGACGCGAGGAGCAGGCCGTAGGAGGCGGCGAGGGCCGAGAGCGCGTTGGCGACGGCGTAGGCCGTCATCAGGGCGACGAGCAGCCCGCGTCGCGGCAGCCGGGCCCCGAAGAACGCGAGCACGGGAGCACCGACGACGACGCCGAGCGCGTACGCCGAGATCAGGTGCCCGGCCGAGGGGATCGAGACGTCGACGCCCGCGGCGATCTGCGGCAGCAGGCCCATCGCCATGAACTCGGTGGTGCCGATGGCGAACCCGCCCACGGCGAGGGCGAGGACCGCGGGCCCGTAGGGCGCGGTGCGCACCGACGGGGTGGTCGTGGTCTGGGTCGTCATGCTCACCCAGTGTGAAGGCGCGACGCCCCTGCGCGAATTCCGCGAGTCACGTCACAGCGAGGCGAGCGCCTCGTTGAAGGTCGCGCTCGGGCGCATCACCGCCGTCACCTTCTCGTCGTCGGGGCGGTAGTAGCCGCCCAGGTCGACGGGGTGGCCCTGCACCGCGATCAGCTCCTCGGTGATCGTCGCCTCCTGGGCCGCCAGCGTCTCGGCGAGGCCGGCGAACGCCGAGGCCAGCTGGGGGTCGTCGTCCTGCTTCGCCAGCTCCTGGGCCCAGTAGAGCGCCAGGTAGTAGTGGGAGCCCCGGTTGTCGATCGAGCCGACCCGTCGGGCCGGGTTCTTGTTCTCGTTGAGGAACGTCCCGGTCGCCCGGTCGAGCGTCTCGCCGAGGATCTTCGCGTGGGGGTTGTCGTGGACGGCGGCGTACTTCGCGAACGACTCGGCCAGCGCCAGGAACTCGCCGAGGCTGTCCCAGCGCAGGTAGTTCTCCTTGACCAGCTGCTGCACGTGCTTGGGAGCGGAGCCGCCGGCACCGGTCTCGAACAGGCCACCGCCGTTGATGAGCGGGACGATCGACAGCATCTTGGCGCTCGTGCCGAGCTCGAGGATCGGGAACAGGTCGGTGAGGTAGTCACGCAGGACGTTGCCGGTCACCGAGATGGTGTCGTCGCCCCTGCGGGCGCGCTCGAGCGAGAACGCGATGGCCAGCTCGGGGGCGAGGACCTGGATCTCCAGGCCGTCCGTGTCGTGCTCGGGGAGGTAGGCCCGCACCTTGGCGATCAGCTGCGCGTCATGGGGGCGACTCTCGTCGAGCCAGAAGACCGCGGGCGCGCCGGTCGCCCGGGCCCGCGTCACGGCGAGCTTGACCCAGTCGCGGACCGGGACGTCCTTGGTCTGGCAGGCCCGCCAGATGTCACCGGCCTCGACGTCGTGCTCGAGGAGCGTCGTGCCGGCCGCGTCGACCACGCGCACGGTGCCGGCCGTGGCGATCTCGAACGTCTTGTCGTGGGAGCCGTACTCCTCGGCGGCCTGCGCCATCAGTCCGACGTTGGAGACCGAGCCCATCGTGGTCGGGTCGAAGGCGCCGTGGGCACGGCAGTCGTCGATGGTGACCTGGTAGATCCCCGCGTACGACGAGTCGGGGATCACCGCGAGCGTGTCGGCCTCCTGCGCCGTCGGGACCCCACATGTGGCCACTGGTGCGGATCATCGCCGGCATCGAGGCGTCGACGATCACGTCCGACGGGACGTGGAGGTTGGTGATGCCCCGGTCGGAGTCGACCATCGCCAGCGCCGGCCCGGCCGCGATCGCCTCGTCGAAGGCCGCCCTGATCGCGGCGCCGTCGGCCAGCCCGTCGAGACCGGCCAGGATCCCGCCCAGGCCGTTGGTGGGGCTGAGCCCCGCGGCCGCGAGCTGCTCGCCGTACTGCTCGAAGACCTCGGGGAAGAAGGCGGTGACGACGTGGCCGAAGATGATCGGGTCGGAGACCTTCATCATCGTCGCCTTGAGGTGGACCGAGAACAGCACGCCGTCGGCCTTGGCCCGGGCGATGGCGTTGGCGACGAAGGCGTGGAGGTGGGCGACCTGCATCACGGTGGCGTCGACGATCTCGCCCGCCAGCACCGGGAGCGACTCCTTGAGCACGGTGACCGTGCCGTCGGCCGCCTCGTGCTCGATCCGGAGCGTGTCGTCGCTGTCCAGCACCACGGACTTCTCGTTGGACTTGAAGTCGTGCTCGCCCATGGTCGCGACGTTGGTCCTCGAGTCGGCGCTCCAGGCGCCCATCGCATGGGGATGCTGACGGGCGTACTGCTTGACCGAGTCGGCCGCGCGTCGGTCGGAGTTGCCCTCGCGGAGCACCGGGTTGACCGCGCTCCCCTTGACCTTGTCGTAGCGGGCGCGGGCCTCCTTCTCGTCGTCGCTCGACGGGGAGTCGGGGTAGTCGGGGAGGTCGTAGCCCTGGCTCTGCAGCTCGGCGATCGCGGCCTTGAGCTGCGGGATCGACGCCGACACGTTGGGCAGCTTGATGATGTTGGCCTCGGGCCGCTTCGCGAGCGCCCCGAGCTCGGCGAGGGCGTCGTCGAGGTGCTGCTCGTCGGTCAGCCGTTCGGGGAAGAGGGCGATGATCCGGCCCGCCAGGGAGATGTCGCGCGTCTCGACCGCGACGCCCGCCTGGCCGGCGTAGGCCTGGACGATCGGGAGGAAGGAGTAGGTCGCCAGCAGCGGCGCCTCGTCGGTGTGGGTGTAGATGATCGGGGAGGGCTGCGCGGCGTCGGTCACCTCTCGGACGCTAGTTGGGCCCGCGCGGCTCGGGCAAACCGGGGTCGGTGGCCGGGGCGCGCCTCCCTAGTGCCGGCTCACGCGGAGGAGCGACAGCTGCACGCTGACCACCTCCGTCGTCTGCTGGGCCACCAGCCCGATGCCGCGGGCGTAGAACGACTGCACCTGCCGCGTGGGCTGGAGCGAGCTGAGATCCCTGGTGGCCACCGTCCCGCGGTAGGTGCGCGACGGGAGCGCGACGGTGGCGTCGACCGACACCACGGTCGAGCGGCTCTCGACCACCCCGGGTCGGGAGCCGTTGCGGTAGCCGTCCCCGACCCGGGGCGCGGCCGAGACCACCAGACCGGGCTCGGCGCCGTGCCGGCCCGCGGCCCAGGACCGGGTGGCCAGCAGGTCCACGAGGGGTCGGGTGCGCGTCACGCGCTGGCCGAACCACCAGACGTTCCCGGCGGTGTCCTCGGCGTACCAGCGGACGGCGAGCGGCGCCGGGCCCCTGCCGCGGCGACGCAGCTCCCAGCGCACTGCGGTGGTGGCGACCCCGTCGACCGTGCGCGACAGGGGCAGCACGGTGGCCGTGAGGGTCTGGGTGCCGGTCGTCGCGGAGCGGTCGTAGGTCCACCGCGTACCGGGTGCGAGCGGGAACCACGGGTTGTCGACCCCCTGGACGAAGTCGGCGGGCGCCGGGCTGGGCGTGGGGATCGTCAGCCCGTCGATCCCGGTCGGGGGCTGCGGTGCGGGCGAGGCACCGCAGGCCGCGAGGACCCCGGAGCCCATCACCAGGGCGAGGACGTGAGCTGCCTGCGCCCTCCGCCGACCCATGGGGTGCAGCATGCCAGCCCGCCCGACATCGCCGGGGCCCCCGCTGCTAGCGTCGTGAGCGTCCCCGTTCGGTGGTCGAGCGCAGTCGAGACCGTCGCGACCCGTCACCTGGCAGGAGTGTCCAGTGAGCTCGAGTCCCCTCAAGGTCGCCGTCACCGGCGCCGCCGGTCAGATCGGCTACAGCCTTCTCTTCCGCCTCGCCAGCGGCTCGCTCCTCGGGCCGGACCGACCGATCCAGCTCCAGCTGCTCGAGATCGAGCCCGCTCTGAAGGCCCTCGAGGGCGTGGTGATGGAGCTCGACGACTGCGCCTTCCCGACGCTCGCCGGCGTCGAGATCGGTGCCGACCCGGAGCAGATCTTCGACGGGGTCAACCTCGCCCTGCTCGTCGGCGCGCGTCCGCGCGGCCCGGGCATGGAGCGCAGCGACCTGCTCGAGGCGAACGGCGCGATCTTCACCGCCCAGGGGAAGGCCCTCAACAGCGTGGCCGCGGACGACGTACGGATCGGGGTCACCGGAAACCCTGCGAACACCAACGCCCTGATCGCGATGCGCAACGCCCCCGACATCCCGCGCGAGCGGTTCTCCGCGCTGACCCGGCTCGACCACAACCGCGCCATCTCGCAGCTCGCCGCCAAGACCGGCGCGGCGGTCACCGACATCACGAAGATGACGATCTGGGGCAACCACTCCGCGACGCAGTACCCCGACCTCTTCCACGCCGAGGTCGGCGGCCGCAACGCGGCCGAGGTCGTCGGCGACCAGGACTGGCTCGAGAACACCTTCATCCCCACCGTCGCCAAGCGCGGAGCGGCGATCATCGCAGCCCGCGGCTCCTCGTCGGCCGCCTCCGCCGCGTCCGCGACCGTCGACGCCGCCCGCGACTGGCTGCACGGGTCGGCCGACGGCGACTGGGTGTCGATGGCGGTCGCCTCCGACGGGTCCTACGGCGTGCAGGAGGGACTGATCTCGTCGTTCCCGGTCACCACCTCCGGTGGCGACTGGACCATCGTCCAGGGCCTCGAGATCGACGACTTCTCACGGGCGCGGATCGACGCCTCCGTGGCCGAGCTGGCCGAGGAGCGCGACGCGGTCACCGAGCTCGGCCTGATCTGACGGCCCCGCGGCCGCCGCGGGGTCACAGCGGCGGCTGGTTGGGGATCGTCACCGAGAGCACGAACAACGCGATCCCGACCACCGCGAGCAGACCGACGTCGAGCGAGCGGCGGCGTACGGCGAGCATGCCGGCCTCGCGGTCGGGCAGGAACAGGCGCAGCGCGGCCGCGGCGACCAGGGAGGCCGCGATCCAGCGCACGCCGAGCCGCCAGTCCCCGCGGGCCGTGATCCACAGACCGACGGCCGACGCGACGAGCACGGCGAGGTAGCAGCCACCGCCGATCGTCGACGGGTAGCGCCGGGCCGCCGGCTCGGCGCTGTCCGCCGTCACGTCGGCAGGAGGCTCCGGCTCGCGGTGGTCCACGGGCGTCAGTGTGCCGCCTCCTCGGCGATGCTGACGACGTTGGACAGCAACATCGCCCGCGTCATCGGGCCGACCCCACCCGGATTGGGCGAGACCCAGCCGGCCACCTCCGCGACGTCGGCCGCCACGTCACCGGCGATCTTGCCGTCCACCCGCGAGACGCCGACGTCGAGCACGGCGGCGCCCGGCTTGACCATGGCGGCGGTGATGATGTCGGGCACGCCGGCCGCCGCCACGACGATGTCGGCGTTGCGGACGTGGGCGGCCAGGTCACGGGTGCCGGTGTGGCACAGGGTCACCGTCGCGTTCTCCGTACGACGGGTGAGCAGGAGCCCGAGCGGTCGTCCGACCGTCAGCCCGCGGCCGATCACGACCACCTCGGCGCCGGCGATCTCGACGCCGTGGCGCCGGAGCAGCTCGATCACCCCCACCGGGGTGCACGGCAGCGGGCCGTGCTTGCCGAGCACGAGCTTGCCGAGGTTCATCGGGTGCAGACCGTCGACGTCCTTGTCGGGGTCGACGCGCGACAGCAGCGCGAACTCGTCGAGCCCGGTCGGCTGCTGGACGAGGAAGCCGGTGCAGGCGGGGTCGGCGTTCAGCTCGTCGATCACGGCCTCGACCTCGGCCTGCGTGGCGGTCGCCGGCAGGTCGCGCCGGATGGAGGTGATCCCGATGGAGGCGCAGTCCTGGTGCTTGGCGCCGACGTACCAGTGGGAGCCCGGGTCGTCGCCGACGAGCACCGTGCCGAGGCCCGGGGTGAGGCCGCGCTCCCGGAGCGCAGCGACGCGTTCGGCGAGCTCGGCCTTGATCGTGCGGAGGGTCGCGGTGCCGTCCAGGATCCGTGCGGTCATGGGGTCATCCTGTCTGCTGTCGGTCTGGGAGCGTCGGGTAGTGGGTTGCGGTCGGTGGACGGGTCACCGGGTCTCGACCCGCGCGTCGCGACCTCGTGCCTCGGTCGCGGCGCTTGCTCGACCTGCGCACTCCTGATCGCGGGCGGCTTCGCCGCCGCGATCAGTGCGCAAAGTGGCGGGTGCCGGTGAAGTACATGGTCACGCCGGCGGCCTCGCAGGCCTTGACGGTCAGCTCGTCTCTCATCGAGCCGCCCGGCTGGACGATCGCACGCACGCCGGCGTCGATGAGGACCTGGGGCCCGTCCTCGAAGGGGAAGAACGCGTCCGAGGCGGCCACGGAGCCGGCGGCGCGGTCGCCCGCGCGCGAGACGGCGAGCTGGCAGGAGTCGACCCGGTTGACCTGGCCCATCCCGATGCCGACCGCCGCACCGTCGTGCGCGAGGAGGATGGCGTTGGACTTCACCGAGCGGCAGGCCTGCCAGGCGAAGACGAGGTCGGCCAGGACGTCGTCGGGTGCCGCCTGACCGGTGGCGAGGGTCCAGGTCGAGGGGTCGTCGCCGGGGGCGTCGACGTGGTCGACCCGCTGCATCAGCATGCCGCCGGAGATGCCGCGGAACTCGACGGGGTCGGGATGCTCGTCGACGGCGCACCGCAGGATCCGGAGGTTCTTCCTGCCCTGCAGGATCTCGACCGCGCCGTCGTCGTAGTCCGGCGCGACGATCACCTCCGTGAACACGTCGGCGACCTGCCTGGCCATCTCCGTCGAGACGCTCCGGTTGACCGCGATCACGCCGCCGAAGGCCGACACCGGGTCGCACGCGTGGGCCTTGCGGTGGGCGTCTGCGACATCCGACCCGGTGGCGATCCCGCACGGGTTGGCGTGCTTGATGATCGCCACCGTCGGCCCGGCGAAGTCGTTGGCGGCCTTGCGGGCGGCATCGGTGTCGACGTAGTTGTTGTAGGACATCTCCTTGCCGTGGAGCTGTTCGGCGCCGGCGAGCCCGCCCCGCCAGTGCGCGTAGAGCGCGGCCGGCTGGTGCGGGTTCTCGCCGTAGCGGAGCACGGCCGAGCGGGTCCAGGTGGCGCCGGTCCAGGCGGGGAAGCCGGTGCCGTCGCTGGTGTCGGTCAGCACACTGCCCATCCAGGAGGCGACCTGCACGTCGTACGACGCGGTGTGGGCGAACGCCTCCGCGGCCAGGCGCGCGCGCTGCGCGAGGGTGAATCCCCCGGCAGCCACGGCGGCCAGCGTCTCGGGGTAGGCGTCGGGTGAGGTGACGATCGCCACCGAGGGGTGGTTCTTCGCCGCGGCCCGCACCATCGACGGCCCCCCGATGTCGATCTGCTCGACGCACTCGTCGGGCGAGGCGCCCGAGGTGACGGTCTGCACGAACGGGTAGAGGTTCGAGACCACCAGGTCGAACGGCTCGATGCCGAGGTCGGCGAGCTGCCTGACGTGGGACTCGAGCCGGCGGTCGGCGAGGATCCCTGCGTGCACCTTCGGGTGGAGGGTCTTCACCCGGCCGTCGAGGCACTCGGGGAAGCCGGTGAGGTCCTCGACCTTGGTCACCGGGAGGCCGAGGGACTCGATCCGCGCGGCCGAGCCGCCGGTCGAGACCAGCTCGACGCCGGCGTCGGCCAGGCCACGGACGAGGTCGTCGAGGCCGGTCTTGTCGTAGACGGAGACCAGCGCGCGCCGGATGGCGATGCGGTCGCTCATGAGGTCACTCCTGTCGTCCGGAGCACCCAGGCGTTCGATGCTCTGATGTCACCCTGAACCCGGGTCACTCCCTGGTGGTTGCCCACCTGCGCCAGTCGTGTGGGACCACGATAACCGCTGAGGTCACCGACCGAAACGCACCACCCGGCCGTCGACGGTGAAACCCTCGCGCGCGATCCGGCCGACCGCGTCGACCAGCATCGACCGTTCGTGGGCCTTGATCCGCTCGTGGAGCGACTCGACGGTGTCGCCCTCGACCACGGGCACCGCGGACTGGGCCACGATCGGGCCGGTGTCGACGCCGTCGTCGACGACGAACAGCGTGCAGCCGGTCACCTTGACGCCGTAGGCCAGGGCCTCGGCGGGGCCGTGCATGCCGGGGAACGACGGCGACAGGGCCGGGTGCGTGTTGAGGACCCGTCCGCCGTACGCCGCCAGGAACGACGCGCCGACCAGCTTCATGAAGCCGGCCAGGACCACCAGGTCGGCGTCGTAGGACGCGACCGAGGCGGTCAGCGCGGTGTCCCAGTCGGCGCGGCTGTCGAAGTCCTTGACCCTGTGCACGAAGGTCGGCACCCCCGCCCGCTCGGCCCGCGCCAGGCCCTCGACCGCGTCGCGGTCGGCACCGACGGCGACCACGGTCGCGCCGTAGGCCGGGTCGGCCGCGGCGTCGAGCAGGGCCTGGAGGTTGGTGCCCGACCCGGACACCAGCACGACCACGCGCAACGGGGTCTCGGGCACGGCGGGAAGTCTAGGGCTGCCCGGTGCTGGTGGGACAGGGGACCAACCGATCACCTGCGTCCGGCCCCGGTTCGGGTGCGGATCCGTGCGTCCCCGGGCCGGCGCACTCGACTTTCAGGCGTCCTCGAGCCATCACTGGCGGGCCCCCTCGAGGAGTGTTTGACTGACGACACACCAGGCCTGGGGGAAGCACAGGAAGGTGCGTTCCACATGCTCGCCCCTCTCGGGATCCGCGCGACAACGTCAGATGTCCTCCACCGCCTCGTGGCCGGACTGGTGGTGGCGTGCGCGTTCGCAGTGCTCGTCGTCCAGGCCCCCGCCGCCCGGGCCGACACCGTCCGTGCGCCGCGCGCGTTCTTCGGGCTGCACGACGGCTCCATGCGCGCCTACGACACCCTCAGCTACGGCTCGCTGCGCCTGTGGGACGCCGGCGTCACCTGGACCGACGTCGAGACCTCACCGGGGGTCTACGACTGGAGCCGCCTCGACGCCTTGGTGACCGCCGCCCAGCAGCACGGGGTCGAGGTGACCCTGGTGCTGGCGATGACCCCGCCCTTCTACGGGCCGGCGTCCACCCTGCCGCCCACCGACCTGACGGCGTACGCCGCCTACGTGCGTGCGGTGATGACGCGCTACCGCGACTTCAACGGCGCCCGCGGCATCGCGGCGTACGAGGTCTGGAACGAGGGCAACGTCCGCACGTTCTGGACCGGTACGCCGGCTCAGCTCGCCCGGCTGACCCGCATCGTGTGGCAGACCCGTCGGGCGGTCGACCCCGGCGCCACCGTCGTGGGCCCGTCGTTCGCGGTGCGGCTCGTGGGCCAGCGCCGGTGGCTCCACGACTACACCGCGCAGCGCGTGGACGGGCGGCCGGTGTGGCGCTACTACGACGCCGCGGGGCTGAGCCTCTACCCCAAGGCGACCTACGGTCATCGGATCGGCGACCCCGAGGACGCGATGGCGCTCCTGGCGAAGGCCCGGCGGCAGCTCGCCACCGCCGGAGCACCGGTGGCCCAGCCGATCTGGGGCACGGAGGTCAACTACGGCGTCACCAGCAACGCGTCGGCGGCCACGCCCGTCTCGGACCGGCGGCAGGTCGCCAACGTGATCCGCACCTACCTGCTCGGCGCCGCGCAGGGCCTCCGGCGCCTGTTCTGGTACCGCTACGACTGGGGCCTGGTGCCCGGAGGCACGCTCGGCAACACCCTGCTCGCCACCCCGGGCTCCTACGGCGAGGTCACCCCGGCGGGCGACGCGGTGCTGACCGCGGAGCGCTGGATGAAGGGGCGGCTGGTCGGACGGCACGGTCAGCGGCCGTGCCACCAGGACGCGAAGGGCACGTTCACCTGCGTCGTGAAGCACGCGGGAGGCGTCCGCACCATCCTGTGGAACCCACGGCACCGGGTGCTGGTGCCGATGCCTCGCGGCGCCGCCCTGCGGGAGAGCGCGCGGGGTGTCACCTCGCGGGTGGCCACCCGGCAGTCCACCCTGTCGGTGTCCTACCTCCCGGTGATGGTCAGCTCGCCGCGCTGAGGGGCTGGCTCCGACGCACGCGCCAGGTGGCGGACATCGAGCCGAGCAGCCCGCCCAGGCCGAACGTCGCGATGCCGTGGAGCAGGACCTGGAAGGCGAAGGGCCCCACCTCGCCCATCCTGCCGGGTCCGACCGCGCCGCCGGCGAGGCTGGCCAGAAAGGCGAACGCCAGCGCGCAGCCGAGGCCCGCCCCGACTCCGCGGAGTGCGGCGTCGTCCCAGCGCGCCGTCGGGTAGCGCATCAAGGTGAGGTGCACGGCGACCGCAGCGAGCAGCGGAGGCAGCGCGAGCAGGGCCGCGGTCCAGGCCGAGGTGGGCCCGGTGCCGGGCAGCGCCGCGAGCAGCGGGAACAACGGGATCGGTCCGAGCACGACGGCCGTGGGGCTGACCAGGGTGTGCGCGCCGACGGCGAAGCCCGGGCCGAGCAGGTAGGACCCTGAGAACAGCGCGGCGTTGGGCAGCAGGAGCGCGGAGAGGCCGACCAGGAGGGTCGCGGCACCGGGGCTGGTGTGGAGCTGGGACATCACGTTGGCCGCGCTGTCCCAGTGCACCACCAGCGACACCAGGAGGACGACCACCGACAGGCAGACGAACCACACCAGCGTGCGCCAGGCAGCGGCAGCAGCAGCGCGCAGCGAGAGCGGCAGGAACGACGTCCAGATCGCCGCCCGCCCGGAGCCGATCGCGACCGCCGTACCGCCGACGAGGCCGCACAGCGGCACGGTGCACAGCAGCAGGCGCAGCAGCGAGGGCGCCGTCGCGGGCGTCGCCGCCAGGTGGTGGGTGACGACGGCCACGGCGACGTAGCCGACCGTGAACAGGGCGGTGGCGGAGGCGACGGTCCAGTCGCGGACGCCGTCGGCGATCGCATCGGCGTCGGGGCCGTGCCCCGACACGGAGTCGCCCAGCCTCAGGCCGAGTCGCCAGACCACCAGGGCTGCGAGCAGGGTCAGCCCGAGCGGCACGGCGGTCACGTGGGTGCCGGCGACCCGGATGCCCGAGCCATGGGCCGTCAGCCAGCCCAGCGCGCCGACGCGCAGCCCGTCACGCGGGGCACCGTGGGCCCCCGCGTCGGTCAGGAACCAGCCGACGACACCACCGGCCAGGCAGACCAGGAGCGTGGACGCCGCGGCGACCACCCCGGCCAGCAGGGCCAGGAGCACCAGCGGCCGGCGGTGCGCGGCGTCCGCGCCGGCGCCGCCCGCGGCACGGGTACGACGCGGGGCCGGCAGCAGCGAGGTCATGGTCCGCCCATCATGACCCGGCGGTCGGGGGCGATCCGTGGTGCCACGCCGGGCACCGGAGGGCCGCCGGGCATTCCTCACTGTGTGGTCCGGAGACGTACCGTAAGGGGGCCATGTCCGATCCCGAGCAGTTCGACGTCTTCTACGCCGAGGCCCGTGACCGGCTCCTCGTCCAGGCCTTCGCGCTGACCGGTGACCTGCCCGCCTCCCGCGGCGCGGTCCGCGACTCGTTCATCGCTGCCTGGCACCGCTGGCCGAAGCTGAAGCGGCTCGACGACCCCGAGTCGTGGCTCCGGCCCCACGTCCTCACCCACGCGCAGCGGCGGCACACGGCCCGGATCTTCCACCGCGACCGCCTGCTCGACCCCGAGCTGCGGGCGACTCTCGACGCCCTCCACACCCTGTCGCCGGTGTCGCGCAAGTCACTCGTCCTGGCCGACCTCTCGTCGGCCACACCGCAGGAGCGGGCGCGCGAGCTCGGACTCCCCCAGGAGGAGGCCGAGCGCCGCCTGCTCGACGCACGGGTGCAGTTCGTCGACCAGCGCGAGATCGCGGCAGCCGAGATCCGGCCGACGCTCCGACGGCTCGCCGAGCACTGCTCCGACCAGCGCTGGCCGCGGGCCACGATCATCCGCCGCGCCGGCACCGCGCGGCGTCGTACGCATGCGCTCGGGGGCGCCGCCCTGGTCACGGCGACCCTGGTCATCAGCGGCTTCGTGGTGGCCGACGCCCACGGTGTCCGTCCCACGCTGGAGTCCGCCCGGGACCGGATCACCAGCGTGCACGACCAGCAGCCGACCAGCCCGTCTCCCTCCGCGACCGCGGTCACGGAGGACGCCCTGCTCACCCGGGCCCAGGTCGCGCGGGCCCTGCCCGGCCGGTCCTGGCGGGTGACCGGCACCGACCCCGCTCAGCACAGCACGCTGCCGTGCCAGCGACGCGACTACGCCGACCCCGAAGGTCACCACGGCGCTCGTCCGCAACTTCACCAGCCGGAACGAGAAGGGCCGGCCGCCGCTCGCGGCCGTCCAGACCATGGAGTTCTCGCGCGACGCCGCGGCCGCGACCCGTGCCTTCGACACCACCACGGGCTGGTTCGCCGGGTGCACGATGCCCCAGGCCCAGCTCGTGGGCGTCCGGAAGGTGGCCCGGCTCGGCGACGAGGCCCAGCAGTACGTGCTGCGCGCGTGGCACCGCCCGGCGATGACGTTCGTGCTCGGGGTGGCCCGGACGGGCCGCGTGACCACCGTGGCCCTGACCCGCACCTCCGCTCGGGCGCGGCCCGACCTGGCGGCCAACCTGCGGCTCCTCGTCTCGGCGGTCGACGACGTCTGCCCCACGTCCGTCGGAGGCCGGTGCTCCTCGCTGCCCAGGGCGGTGGCGATGCCTGCGCCGCGGGCCGGCCGGCTGCCGATGATGCTCAGCGAGTTCGACCTCCCGCCCGTGGCGGGCATCGAACGGCCCTGGGCCGGCACCACCCCGCGCCGCGCCGTGCAGAACGTCGCCGCGACCACCTGCGACCAGAGCGGCTTCGAGGGCCACGGATGGCGGCACGACGCGACGCGGTCGTTCCTGATCCCCGGGGCGCACCTGGCCATGGCGTTCGGGCTCACCGAGACGGTCGGTCGGCTGCCCGAGGCCCGGGCGCGCAGGTTCGTCGCCGGCGTCCGGTCCAAGCTCGCGTCGTGCAGCGACCGGCAGATGGCCACCAAGGTGCAGAGGTTGACCGGGGGACGGGACCTGGCCGCGTGGCGGGTGCGGACCCAGGTCTCGGACAAGACGACGGTGACCTACTACATGGGCGTGGTCCGCAACGGCGGAGCGGTGGCCCAGGTCGGCTTCGTCCCCGACCGGGCGCACACGATGACCACCGCACAGTTCGTGGCCCTGGTCCGCCGGGCCTCCGAGCGTCTCGACGCGATGCCCGAGTGAGCACGTTCCCGGCACGGCGAAGCCGGGCCGGGAACGTGCGAGCGAGACCGCAGCGAGCTTGCTCGCAAGGTGGCCTGACAGTGAGCCGACCGCAGCGAGCCTGCTCGCACGGTGGCCTGACAATCAGCCGACCGCAGCGAGCCTGCTCGCACGGTGGACCCGACGGTCAGCCCGCGAGCACCTGCCGCATCAGCTCGGCGGTCTCGGACGGCGTCTTGCCGACCTTGACGCCGACGGCCTCGAGGGCCTCCTTCTTCGCCGCGGCGGTGCCGGACGAGCCGGAGACGATCGCGCCGGCGTGTCCCATGGTCTTGCCCTCGGGGGCGGTGAAGCCGGCGACGTAGCCGACGACCGGCTTGGTCACGTGGTCCTGGATGTAGGCCGCCGCGCGCTCCTCGGCGTCGCCGCCGATCTCGCCGATCATCACGATCGCGTCGGTCTCGTCGTCGGCCTCGAAGGCCGCGAGGGCGTCGATGTGGGTGGTGCCGATGATCGGGTCGCCGCCGATGCCGATGCAGGACGAGAAGCCGTAGTCGCGCAGCTCGTACATCATCTGGTAGGTCAGCGTGCCCGACTTGGAGACCAGGCCGACCCGCCCGGCCTGGGTGATGTCGGCGGGGATGATGCCGGCGTTGGACTTGCCGGGGCTGATCAGGCCCGGACAGTTGGGCCCGATGATCCGCGTCGCGCCCTTCGCCTCGGCGTACGCGCGGAACTCCGCGGTGTCGTGCACCGGCACGCCCTCGGTGATCACGACCAGCAGGCCGATGCCGGCGTCGATCGCCTCGATCGCCGCGGCCAAGGTGTACGCCGGCGGCACGAACACCACGGACACGTCGGCACCGGTCTTGTCCATCGCCTCGGCCACGGTGCCGAAGACCGGGACGGAGCCGTCGGCGAACGCCGCGGCCTCGCCTGCCTTGCGCGGGTTGACGCCGCCCACGATGTCGGTGCCGGAGTCGAGCATCCGCTGGGTGTGCTTCATGCCCTCGGAGCCGGTCATGCCCTGGACGATGACCTTGGAGGTCTCGGTCAGCCAGATCGCCATCTCGTCAGTCCTCGTCCTTCTCTGTTCCCGGTCAGTTTCCAGCGTGCGCGAGCTCGGCGGCCCGGTCGGCCGCGCCGTCCATGGTGTCCACCAACGTGACGAGCGGGTGGTTGGCGTCGTCGAGGATCCGCCGGCCCTCCTCGACGTTGTTGCCGTCGAGGCGTACGACGAGCGGCTTGTTGGCCTCGTCGCCGAGCCGCTGGAGGGCACCGACGATCCCGTTGGCGACCTCGTCGCAGGCCGTGATGCCACCGAAGACGTTGACGAAGACGGACTTCACCTGGGCGTCGCCCAGGATGATGTCGAGGCCGTTGGCCATCACCTCGGCGGACGCGCCGCCACCGATGTCGAGGAAGTTCGCCGGCTTCACGCCGCCGTGCTTCTCACCGGCGTACGCGACGACGTCGAGGGTCGACATGACCAGCCCGGCGCCGTTGCCGATGATGCCCACCGCACCGTCGAGCTTGACGTAGTTCAGGCCCTTCTCCTTGGCCGCGAGCTCGAGCGGGTCCTCGTCCTCGGTGACCTCGAAGCGAGCGTGGTCCTCGTGGCGGAAGCCGGCGTTGTCGTCGAGCGACACCTTGCCGTCGAGCGCCTCGAGCGAGCCGTCGCCGAGCTTCACCAGCGGGTTGACCTCGACCAGGGTGGCGTCCTCCTCGACGAAGACCGTCCAGAGCTTCTTGATCGCCTCCGCCGCCTGCTCGGCGATGGCGGCGTCGAAGCCCGTGGCCGCCACGATCTCGGCGGCCTTGGCGTCATCGACGCCGACCTGCGGGTCGATCGACACCCGCGCGATGGCGTCGGGGTTCTCGTGGGCGGTGACCTCGATCTCGACGCCACCCTCGGTGGAGGCGATGCAGAGGTAGTCACGGTTGGCCCGGTCGACGAGGAACGAGAAGTAGTACTCCTCGGCGATGTCGGCGGCCGGCGCGACCAGCGCACGGTGCACGGTGTGGCCCTTGATGTCCATCCCGAGGATCTCGCGCGCCTTGGCGACGGCGTCCTGCGGGTCCAAGGCGAGCTTCACGCCGCCGGCCTTGCCGCGCCCGCCGGTCTTGACCTGCGCCTTGACCACGACGCGGCCGCCCTCGGCCTCGGCTGCTGCCTCCGCGTCCTCGGGAGTGGTGATCACGGTCCCGACCGTGACCGGGACGCCGTGCTTGGCGAAGAGCTCCTTCGCCTGGTACTCCATCAGATCCACGATCCACCACCTCCGCGGCGCCCGGTGCGGGGCCGACGTGCACGTGACGCCCTCCTGACGAGGGCCATCGAGACGCTTGGCACCCTAGTCCCGCGCCGCGCGACCGAGCCAAGCCGGGTCCGCGTGACCTGGGGCACACGGCGCCGCAACGGGGGTCAAGCGCAGGTCCCCGGTACGACCTACGGTGTCGGGGTGACCAGAGTCGTCTACTTCACCGCCTGCACCCTCGACGGCTTCATCGCCGACGAGCACGACTCCCTCGACTGGCTCTTCGAGGTGCCCCACGGCGACGACGACGGCAGCTGGGACGCGTTCATCGGCCGCGTCGGCCCCCTGGTGACCGGCACCACGACGTACCGCTGGATGCTCGACCGCCACTTCACCGAGCACCCCGAGCAGTGGCGCGACTTCTACGACGAGCGCCCGCTGTGGGTGTTCACCCACCAGGACCTGCCGGGCATCCCCGGCGTCGACGTGCGCTTCGTCTCCGGCGACGTCGGTGCGGTCTACGACGAGCTGGTCGCGGCCGCGGGCGGCGCCGACATCTGGGTGCTCGGGGGCGGAGACCTGGTCGGCCAGTTCGACGACGCCGGCCTGCTCGACGAGGTGCACCTGGGGCTGACCCCGGTCACGCTCGGTGCCGGGCGGCCCCTCCTCCCCCGCCGGATCACCTCGAGCCGGCTCCGCTTCCGCGAGGCCCGGCAGTCGGGTCAGCGGGTCCGGATCGTCCTCGACGTCGCGCGCCGCGGCCGGCAGCCGGACTGACCGGGCGGGTCAGGACTGGTCGGCGAAGGCGGCCGCGACCCAGCCGGTGATCTCACCGGTGGTGGCGCCGGGGGTGAACACCTTGGCCACGCCCATCTCCTCGAGGATCGGGATGTCCTCGTCGGGGATGATCCCACCGCCGAACACCCGGATGTCGGACGCGTCGCGCTCGGCGAGGAGCTCGAGCAGCCGACGGAAGAGGGTCATGTGGGCGCCCGACAGGACCGACAGCCCGATCAGGTCGGCGTCCTCCTGGATCGCGGTCTCCACGATCTGCTCCGGAGTCTGGTGCAGGCCGGTGTAGATGACCTCGTGCCCGGCGTCGCGCAGGGCCCGCGCGACGATCTTGGCGCCCCGGTCGTGGCCGTCGAGGCCGGGCTTGGCCACCACGATGCGGATCCGCGACGACGGGGAAGCAGCCATGGGCGCAGACTAACCGACGACCGTGGACGAGCGTTCTCGAGCCGCTGTGGGTGACTCCAGCCACTCGCGTACCCGTTCGCCACCGGCCATTCACCGCGTGTCGGTGGGGGATTTCACCCCCCGTGACCTATCCGTTACTGTCGAGGCTCGCTGACCTCCTTCTTCGACCCCCCGGGAGCTTCTACATGGGTGACCTCCGCGCCGGCACGGGCGGCTCCACGGTCTCCCAGCCGACCGGGAAGCGGGTCGCCCGCCATTCCGCGGAGCAGGTCACCGACCAGCCCTACGTCGGCCGCCGGGTGGCCCCGCAGCCCGGGCGTCGCCGGGCCGAGCCCACCGCGGTGCCGTCGGTGCCGCCGTCGTTCTTCGCCGAGGCGCCCGCCGTCGGCCGCCGAGCGCTGCGCGCCGACGTCGTCCCCTTCGCGCTGAGCCCTGCTGCGGTGGCGCCGCCGGAGCCCGCCCGACGGTCGAGGCCGCGCCCCGGGCATGGGTGATCGAGCCGGTGCCGGCCGCACCCGAGCAGGCCGTCCCGGCACCGGTCCTGGTGATCGAGCCGGTGCTGGCCGCACCGAAGCAGGCCGTCCCGGCGCCGGCCCTGGTGATCGAGCCGGTGCTGGCCGCGCCGAAGCAGGCCGTCCCGGCGCCGGTCTTGGTGGTCGAGCCGGTGGTGACGGCGGCGCCGGTCCGGACCCGCGTCGCCAAGCGCTCCTCGCCCGGCCACCGGGTGGCCAGCCGCCGCTCACCCCTCCCCCTCCCGGGCGCTCCGTTGCTGATGGGCGTGGCGATCCTGGCCGTCTCGGCCGGGGGCGCCCTGCAGGCGATGCACTACGACGCGGCCGCCGCCGACGCCCACCACCTCGCGCCGGCGAGCGCCCTGTCGGGCACCAGCGCCGTCGCCAGCGCCAGCCTCCTCGGCGACCGCGCACCCTCGGTCAGCCGCAGCTCCGACCGGCTCCAGGCCGCCGCCGACGCCCAGGCCAAGCAACGCACCGAGACCCTCTCCGGATATGCCTCCAAGGCGCAGAAGCAGTCGGCGAAGATCCAGCTCCATGCCTGGGTGCTGCCGGTCGCCGCGGGTGTCTACCACCTGACCGCGCGCTTCGGTGACTACAGCTCGCTGTGGTCCAACTTCCACACCGGCCTCGACTTCGCCTCCCCCACCGGTACGCCGATCATGGCGGTCGCCGGGGGCACCATCACCGAGACCGGCTTCTCGGGCGCCTACGGCAACCGCACGATCGAGACGCTGCCCGACGGCACCGAGCTGTGGTACTGCCACCAGAACGAGTTCGGCACCACGGTCGGCGCCACGGTGCGACCCGGCGAGGTCATCGGCTACGTCGGCTCGACCGGCAACGTCACCGGCCCCCACCTCCACCTCGAGGTGCACCCCGGCGGCGGCGACCCGGTCGACCCCTACGCCGCGCTCGTGGCCCACGGCCTCAACCCCGGACCTCCGAACTAGAGCTTCTCCACCGGGGCATAGCGGAGCAGCAGGCGCTTGACGCCCTCGGAGCCGAAGTCGATCGACGCGACCGACTTGTCGCCGACCCCGTCGAGGGCCACCACGGTGCCCATCCCGAACGAGTCGTGGACGACCCGGTCGCCGGGTGACAGCGACGGCACGGCGCGCGCCGGTTTGGACTTCGCTGCGGCGTCGGCGCGGGCGGCCGCGGCGGTGAAGTTGCGCCGGCCGGCGGCGGTCGGAGCGCCCAGTCCGGCGGTGGACCCCGTCGTACGGCTGAGATCCGGGCGTTGCCAGTGGACCTGGTCGGCCTCCGTACGACGCCAGTCGACCAGCTCGTCGGGCACCTCGCCGAGGAAGCGCGAGGCGGGGTTGTGGGCCGGCGCTCCCCACGCCGACCGGACCAGCGCGCGCGAGACGTAGAGACGCTCGCGGGCCCGGGTCACGCCGACGTAGGCGAGGCGGCGCTCCTCCTCGAGCTCGCGCCCGTCGTCGAGGCTGCGCGAGTGCGGGAAGACGCCGTCCTCCAGCCCGGTCAGGAAGACGGTCGGGAACTCCAGGCCCTTCGCGGTGTGAAGCGTCATCAGCGTGACCATGCCGCCGTCGTCGTCGTGGGGCGCGTCGGGGATCTGGTCGGTGTCGGCGACGAGCGCGACCCGCTCGAGGAAGTCGGAGAGACCCGGCGTGACCGTGCCGGCGTCGACGTCGGACGGGTCGGCCGACGGGCCGGCCACGGGGTCGTCGGAGAACTCGCGGGCGACGGCGACGAGCTCGGCGAGGTTCTCCAGGCGGGTGCCGTCCTGGGGGTCGTCGGAGGCCTCGAGCTCGTCGAGGTAGCCCGACCGGGCCAGCACCGACTCGAGGACGACGTCGGCCCGCTCCCCGGCCTCGACCATCGACTGGAGCTCCTCGACGAGAGCCACGAAGCCCTGGATCGCCACCAGCGAGCGGGTGACCAGTCCCGGCGCCTCGTCGGCACGACGTAGCCCCTCCCAGAAGGTGGTCCGCTCGCGCTGGGCGTAGGACGTGACGCACTCGACCGCGCGGTCACCGATGCCGCGCTTGGGGGTGTTGAGGACGCGGCGGAGCGACACCTCGTCGTCGGGGTTGACCAGCATCCGCAGGTAGGCCAGGGCGTCGCGCACCTCGCGCCGCTCGTAGAAGCGCACGCCGCCCACCACGCGATAGGGCATGCCGAGACGGATGAACACCTCCTCGAAGACCCGCGACTGGGCGTTGGTGCGGTAGAAGACGGCGACGTCGCCGGGTCGCGACCCGGCGTCGGTGAGGGTGTCGATCTCACCGGAGACGAAGCGGGCCTCGTCGCGCTCGTCGTCCGCGACGTAGCCGATGATCTTGGCGCCCGCGCCGGCGTCGGACCAGAGGTTCTTCGGCTTGCGACCCTGGTTGCGGGAGATGACCGCGTTGGCGGCGTTGAGGATGTTCTGCGTCGAGCGGTAGTTCTGCTCGAGCAGGATCGACGTGGCGTTCGGGAAGTCCTGCTCGAAGTCGAGGATGTTGCGGATGTTGGCGCCGCGGAAGGCGTAGATCGACTGGTCGGCGTCACCGACGACCATCAGCTCCGCGGGCGGCACCCGCTCGGCGGCCGCGGTCTCCACCGGCTCGAGCGTCGAGAGGGGGTCTTCCAAGGCGTCGGCGCAGAGCTGGTGGATCAGGGCGTACTGCGCGTGGTTGGTGTCCTGGTACTCGTCGACCAGCACGTGGCGGAACCGTCGCCGGTAGGTCTCGCGCACCTCGGGGAAGGTCGCGAACAGGTCGACGGTGAAGGTCAGGATGTCGTCGAAGTCGAGGGCGTTGGCGTCGCGGAGCCGCTGCTGGTAGCGGGTATAGGCGGCGGCGTACGCCTCCTCGAACTTGTTGTGGGTGTCGGCCGCGACCTCCTCGGGGCCGCGCAGCTCGTTCTTGTGCGACGAGACCCAGTGGAGGACGGCGCCGGGCTGGTAGCGGCGGGGGTCGAGGTCGAGGTCCTTGAGCACCATGGTCATCAGGCGCTTGGAGTCGGCGGCGTCGTAGATGGTGAAGCTCGACCGGAAGCCGAGCTTGTCGATCTCCTTGCGCAGGATGCGGACGCAGGCGGAGTGGAAGGTCGAGACCCACATCAGCCGTGCGCGCGGACCGACGAGCGCCTCCACGCGCTCCTTCATCTCGGCCGCGGCCTTGTTGGTGAAGGTGATCGCGAGGATCGAGCCGGGGTGGGCGCCGCGCTGGGAGACGAGCCAGGCGATGCGGCGGGTCAGCACCCGGGTCTTGCCCGAGCCGGCCCCGGCCACGACGAGCAGCGGCGTCCCCTCGTGGACGACGGCGGCGCGCTGCGGCTCGTTCAGCCCCGCCAGGAGGTCGTCGGCCGACGGCTGGTGGGGGCGATCGGCGCGGGCCTCGGGGTCGGCACTCCGGCCGAGGCTCTGGCCGATGATCGGGAGGGTGTCGCTCATCTCCCGTCCACCCTACGTGCCGCCGCCCCCAGCGGGGACGACGTACGGCGGTCAGCCGTAGGCCACGCCGATGTTGGCCACCGTGAGCACGAGGATCAGCCAGTAGAGCCAGGCCGGGATGGAGGGCTTGCGGAGGTTGGCCATCACCAGCACCAGGATCACCAGCCCGATCGCGAACATCACCGCCACCGTGGCGTGGTCGAAGTCCTGGTCGCGGGCCTCGAGCACGCCGACCAGGAGCAGACCGGCCAGGAAGGTGGTCCCGATGCCGTCGCGCATCGGGCCGGTGACGCGCTTCTCGGGGTTGCGGACCTGGACGAGCAGGCCGACGAGGAGTGCGAGCACGCCGAGCAGGTGCAGCACGAGCAGGACGACCTGCACGACCTTCATGGGCTGCAGCCTAGGGGTCGTCGTCGAACCGCAGCTGGTGGGGCCGGAGTCCCTGGCCGTCGAAGGTGGCGTGCTCGGTGCGGGCGATGATCTCCCGCACGCGCTCGCGGTCCGCCGGCCCGCACCGGACGACCAGCCGCTGGTCCCCGCTGTGGTCGAGCACGGACGTGAAGCCGGCGTGGGCGAGACGGGTCCGGACGAGGGCCGGGTCCTCGCCGTCGGGGACGACCCACGACACGGTGTGGGCCGCGGGTGAGAGCAGTGCCTGCTCGGTCGCGGTCTGCTCCATCCCGAAGCGACGCATCGCGACGATCAGCAGCAGGGGGACGACCAGCACCGTCAGGACCAGCAACGTGACTGCGAGCACCATGGCTCCTCCCTTCCTCGTCCTGCTCCCACGGTGCGCCCGAGCGCGCTCCGGCACGAGGGTCCTGCGTCGTACGCGCCCGGGCCGGAAGGCCCGGGCCCCACGGGCGAACAGATCCGAGCCGGCCCGCGTCGCACTGCTAGAGGGGTTGCACCCCCCGCGGCCCCGACAAGGGAGGTACTCCATGCGCACGCTCGTGACCGCCGCCGCCCTGGCCCTCTGCACCTCGGGCCTCGTCCCCGTCGCCGTCGCTCACGCCGACCCGACGTCGGCGCCCGACGGCACCCCCGACACCACGACCCCGATCGAGCACCTGGTGGTCGTCTTCCAGGAGAACGCATCGTTCGACCACTACTTCGGCACGTATCCGCAGGCCGCCAACCCACCCGGCGACCCACCGTTCACACCTCGGCCCGACACCCCGACCGTGAACAACCTGCTTCCCTCGGATCTCAACGGGAACCGCGATCTCCGGGTCACCAACCCCAACAGCGCCACGCCGTTCCGGCTCGACCGCTCGCAGTTCATCACCTGCAGCCAGTCACACTCGTACCGACCCGAGGAGCGCGCCGCCGACCTCGGGCGCATGGACCGGTTCGTCCAGGCGACGGACAACTCGGGCTGTCTCCTGCCGCGCCCCGTCCCGTCGCCGCAGGTGATGGGCTACTTCGACGGCAACACGGTGACCGCGCTGTGGAACTACGCGCAGCACTACGCGCTGGACGACAACGCCTTCGGCACCACCTACGGACCGTCGACGCCGGGAGCGCTCAACCTGGTCGCGGGCCGCACCTCGGGCGCGACCTCGGAGCCCGACGACAACAGCGTCGTCACCCAGGGCACCGTCTTCGGCGACCCGGACCCGATGAGCGACGACTGCGCCGAGGGCGCCAAGAGGGCGTCCCTCACCGGGACGAACGTCGGTGACCTGCTCAGCCGGGCCGGTGTCTCGTGGGGCTGGTTCCAGGGCGGTTTCCGGCCCACGGGTGAGTCGGACCAAGGGGTCGCCGAGTGCGGCGCGAGCCACGCCAACCTCGGCCATCCCGCTCCCGCGTCCGAGTCGGACCGGACGCCCGACTACGAGGCGCACCACGACCCGTTCCAGTACTTCGCCTCGACGGCCAACCCCCACCACCTGCCGCCGACCTCGGTGGCGGCGATCGGGCACGACGACCGGGCCCAGCACCAGTACGACCTCGCGGACTTCTGGACGGCCGCCGAGAACGGCGGTCTGCCGGCCGTCAGCTTCCTCAAGGCGCCGGGCTACCAGGACGGTCACCCCGGGTGGCCGAACTCCAACCCGCTCGACGAGCAGGACTTCCTCGTCGACACCCTGAACGGGCTCCAGCGCCTCCCCGAGTGGAGTCACACCGCGGTCGTGCTGCTCTGGGACGACTCCGACGGTCAGTACGACCACCAGTTCCCGCCCAACGTGCACTTCTCGGGCAACGTCGCCCTGGACACGCTGTACGGAGTCGGCAAGGCCGACAGTCCCCAGGCCCTGATGTGCATGGCCCCGCCGGGTCAGCCCGCTCCGCCCGTCGAGAAGGTCTTCCCCGTGCGCTGCGGGTACGGCGAGCGTCTGCCGCTGCTCGTGGTCTCGCCGTTCGCGAAGGACGACTACGTCGACCACACCCTCCTCGACCAGACCTCGGTCCTGCGCTTCATCGAGGACAACTGGGGCCTCCCCCGGCTCGGACAGGGCTCGTTCGACGCGGAGGCCGGGTCGCTGCTCTCCATGTTCGACTTCGACCACCCCCGCGACGACGCGCTGATGCTCAACCATCTGACCGGGAACCCGAACCAGCCACCGGAGGTCACTCACGTCTCCCTGACGCCCGACCAGCCGCGGACCGACGACACGGTGACCGTCACGGCCGACGTGAGCGACGCCGACCACGACCCGACCAACGCGCGCGAGGAGCGGGTGAAGACCACCTATACGTGGTGGGTCGGCGACACCCTCCTCGACGAGACCGGGCCGACGCTCGATCTCTCGGCGCCGGGTCACGGTGATCACGGAGACACGATCACGGTCCGGGTGTCGGCGTACGACGGCATCGACACCACGGTCGCGACGAACCACGTCGTGGTCGGCGACTCGAGACCGACCATCGCCCTCTCCCGGCAGGACAGCGAGGTCACCTACAGCGACCCGCTGACGCCCATCGACGTCACGACCTCCGACCCTGACGGCGACGAGGTGACGGTGGACGCCACAGGGCTGCCGGCAGGACTCGCGGTCTCGCGCGACCAGGCCGGGTCGTACCGCATCGGCGGCCTCGCCGACGGCCCGCCGGGCGTGTACGACGCCGTGGTCACTGTCTCGGACGGGAGCCTGGACGCACGGACGATGCTGCGGATCACCGTCGAGCAGGAGGACGCCACCCTGGGCTACACCGGCGATCTCCTGTCCTCGACCGGGTCGCAGTCGGACACCACGGCCGACGTCGACCTCCGCGCGCACGTCGCCCAGGCGGACGACGGGACACCGGGCGACCTGACGCGGGCCGAGGTGGTGTTCGACCTCTACTCGCCGGGCCATGCCGCCGGACCGCCGGACGCCACCTACAGCGCCACTGCGGACGCCGCCGGCGACGCGGCCGTCCGGGTCGCTGCCCTGCCGACGGGGACCTGGACCGTCGTCGCCCGCACGGACTCCGCGAGGGGTGCCTTCGTGGCGCCGCCACTGGACCCGATGCCGGTGACCGTGTATGCACCCGACCCGGGTGGGGCCGTCACCGGCACCGGCTGGGTGCCGGACGAGGGTGCCCGAGGCACCTTCGCGCTGGCGGCCCGCACCCGCTCCGACGGGAGGCCCAGCGGTCGGTCGTGGTACGCCTTCCGCGGCCCGGAGGGTGGCGAGATCGTCGTCCGGTCCACGACCTGGCAGGGCGGCGGCCTCGCCATCTCCGGTCGTCGCGCCACACTGGCCGGCACGGGCGTGGTCAGCGTCATCGACCACCGGGGCCGTGTCGTGCGGGTGGTCGACGACGCACGGTTCCGGGTCGACGCCGTCGACGCGGGCGGGCGACGCACGCCGGACGGCTACGCACTGGCCGTCTACACGCCCGACGGACGGACCTTCCACAGCGTCGGGACCGCGGCCGCGCCCACACAGCTCGGAGGTGGTCGGATCGTCGTTCGGCCGTAGGACGTCGCCTCCGACCGTCGTCAGAGCAGGCGGCGGTCGGAGGCCCAGCGGGTGAGCTCGTGGCGCGACGACAGCTGGAGCTTGCGCAGCACGCTCGACATGTGGGTCTCGACGGTCTTGATGGAGATGAACAGCTCCTTGGCCACCTCCTTGTAGGCGTAGCCACGGGCGATCAGGCGCATCACCTCGCGCTCGCGCTCGGTGAGACGGTCGAGGTCCTCGTCGACGGCGGAGATCTCGATCGTCCCGGCGAAGGCGTCGAGGACGAAGCCCGCCAGGCGCGGGGAGAACACCGCGTCGCCGTCGGAGACGCGGCGGATCGCGTCGACCAGCTCGGGCCCGGTGATGGTCTTGGTGACGTAGCCGCGGGCCCCGGCGCGGATCGTGCCGATCACGTCCTCGGCGGCGTCCGAGACGCACAGCGCGAGGAAGCGCGGCGCCTCGGCCGACGGCATCGCGGTGGACAGCCTCCGCATCACCTCCGCCCCACCACCGCCGGGCAGGTGCACGTCGAGCAGTACGACGTCGGGCCGGTGCGCCAGGACGGCCGCGATCGCCTCGTCGACGTCGGCGGCCTCGGCCACGACGTCGACCGACGTGCCGAGCTCGGCGCGGACGCCGGCCCGGAACATGGCGTGGTCGTCGACGATCAGGACGGTGGTCATGAGGTCTCTTCCTCTCGCGGAAGCTTCAGCCGGACCTCGGTGCCGGAGCCCGGGCTCGAGCGCACCTCGGCGGTGCCGCCGTGCCGCGTCATCCGGTCGAGGATGCTGTTGCGCACTCCCTGCCGGTCGGCAGGGATGGCCTGGGGGTCGAAGCCGGCGCCGCGGTCGCGGACGAAGACCTCGACCTGTGTGTCGCACACCTCGGCGTAGATGTCCACCACGCGGGTGCCGGCGTGCTTGGCCGCGTTGGTCGCCGCCTCGCGGGTCGCGGCCACGATCGGCGCCAGCGACTCCCCCACGGTCGCCTCCCCGACGGTCACCAGCTCGACGTCGACGCCGTAGGTGTCCTCGATCTCGCGCACCACCTCGCGCAGCGCACCGGCCAGGGTGCCGTCACCGACCGGGGTCGCGTCGAACAGCCAGGAACGCAGGTCACGCTCCTGCGACCGGGCCAGGCGAGCCACGGTCGGGGCGTCCCCGGCGTTCTTCTGGATCAGCGCGAGGGTCTGCAGGACCGAGTCGTGGAGGTGGGCGGCCAGGTCGGCCCGCTCCTGCGTGCGGACCCGCTCGGCGCGCTCGGTCGCCAGGTCGCTGGTCAGCCGCCAGACCCACGGTCCGAGGGTGATCGCCAGCCCGATCCCACCGAGCGCGGCGGCGACGAGCACGGTGTAGACGTCGCCCACGTTGCCGTTGCGGACGGCGAAGAGCGTCACGGCACCGGCCACCAGCACCACTCCGGCGGCGACGCGGACGTACGCCGCCCAGCCGCCGGCGCCGAACACGGCGCGGACCGGGTTCAGCCGCTCGGACTGGTCGAGCCAGCGGGCCCGCTGCGCCTCGTCGGCCTGACGCCACAGCAGCCCGAAGCCGACCACCGCGAGAACCAGGGCCCAGATCACGACCCCGTTGCCGAAGATCGCCTCGGCGGTGAGCACCAGGCCGAGGCCGAGCGCCACCAGCGCGATGGCCGGGCCGGAGTCGGCGAGCCGCCGGATCCGCCCGGGCCGCCGCCCCTGACGGGCCGCGCTCTCGAGGCCGGGAGCCGCGGCCTCGAAGGGCGGCTCGGCCGGGAGGACCAGCCAGAGGCCGGCGTAGAAGGCGATCCCGATGCCGCCGAGCACGGCACCGACGAGGAAGGCCGCCCGGACCCAGACGACGGGCACCGCGAGGTGACGCGCGAGCCCGCCGGCGACGCCGCCGATGATCGGGTGCTGCGTGTCGCGGACGGCTCTGCGGACGTCGCGCTGCAGCTCGCGAGGCACGTCGTGCGCAGGCAGGGAGGCGGTCATGGTGTCTCCATCGTCGCAGAGCGGCCCGCCACCGACCACGAGGAGGAACCCCGGCCGACCCCTGACTCCGACCCCCCGTGAACCAGCGGGGATCAGGGGTGTCCCCGATGGTGCGCGACGCGTCGGGGGAGCACCGTTGTCACCATGAGCACGACGCCGCCCGAGACCCAGCCACCCCCGACCCCGGGACCCGACTCCGGTCCCCGCGTGGGATGGGACGAGATCCGCGACCTGGCCGGCATCCGTCGTACGGTCGGCGACCGCCGCCGCGTCGCCGGCGTCGCCGGGGGCCTGGCGCGCCACCTCGACATCGACCCCCTCATCGTGCGGGTCGCCTTCGTGGTCCTCACGTTCTTCGGCGGGGCCGGGCTCCTGCTCTACATCGCCTGCTGGCTGCTGGTGCCCGAGGAGGGCAGTGACTGGGCCCGCGTCGCGCTCGACCGCCGTAGCCGCACCGTCGCGCTCGTCCTCGTCGGCGCCCTGGTCGTCGTCATCCTGCTCGGCCACACCTGGTGGGGCAGCGGCTATCCCTGGGGCGTGCTGATCGTCGCCGGCCTCGTCGCGCTCGTCGCCACCGCCTTCCCGCGGCGCGACAAGGGCGCGCGCTCCCAGGGCCTCACCGACCCCGGAGCGGTGCCACCGGACGGACAGACGCAGACGTACGCCGTCCCGCCCGTCCGCGTCGAGCAGCCGCGTCCGGTGAACCCACGCAAGAAGGGCCCGATCCTGTTCTGGTTCGCGCTCGCCGTGATGGCCGTCGCCCTGGGCGTGCTCGGCGTCGTGGACCTGGCCGGTGCGTCCGTCGCCCCCTCCGCCTACCCGGCGCTCGTGCTGGCGCTGAGCGGGGTCTTCCTGCTGCTCGGCGCGTTCTGGGGTCGGGCCGGCGGCCTCATCCTGGTCGGCCTCCTGGCGGCCGGCACCACCGTCGGCGCCACCATCGGCGACCGGTGGGACCCGCACACCACGACCGTGGTGCCCACCGGGGCCACCCAGGTGCAGAGCAGCTACTCGATGGACGTCGGTGAGCTCGTCGTGGACCTGTCCGGCGTGCGCGACCCGAAGGCTCTCGACGGCCGGGAGATCACCGTCAGCGGCAACGTCGGCCACCTCGAGGTCGTGGTACCCGCCGACGTCACGGTCATGGCCGACACCCACGTCACCGGGGTAGGCGGCATCAACGCGTTCGGCCGCGACGGCGGCGGCGTCGACACCCGGCTGACCGCCCTCCACTCGGGTGGACCGGGCGCACCCCGGCTCACCCTCGACGTCGACCTCCACGTCGGAGGCATCGACGTGCATGCCGAGACCATCACCCGAAGGAGCCTGCGATGAGCGACGAGACCACCGAGATCCTCCCCACGCCCCCACGACGTGGCTGGGCGGCCGGCGTCCACCCGGTCAACATCGGCCACCTGGTGATGGGCGTCGCGCTGCTCGGCCTGGCGGTGATCTGGGCGCTGATCGAGTCCGGCACCGCGTCCGCCTCCGACCTGCGCTGGATGCTGCCGGTGCCGTGGGTGGCCGCCGGAGCCGTGGGACTCGTCGCGACCGCACCCCGGCTGCGGGCTTCGCGCGACTGACGCGGGACAGCTGCGTGCCAGAGTGAGCCCATGCAGCTGCCGCGCCTGGGCTCGCTGGAGTCCCTGCCCGTCCTCGCCCACCCCGAGCTGCTCGGCCCGTCGGTCCGGTCCGCCCTGGCGGACTGGCCCCAGGCCGAGCAGGTCGCCGTCGTCGAGATCGACCCGGCCTACGCCGACACGGCCGCGATGAGCGAGCGGTACGACGTACCGATGCGGTCGGGCGCGAACTGCGTGGTCGTGATGGGCCGCCGCGACGGAGAGGAGCGGATCGCCGCCTGCGTCGTCCGCGCCGACACCCGCGCCGACGTCAACAACCTGGTCAAGCGGACCCTCGACGTGCGCAAGGCGTCGTTCCTGTCGATGGAGCGCGCGGTCGAGGAGTCGGGCATGGAGTACGGCGGCATCACGCCGGTCGGCCTCCCCGACGGCTGGCGGATCCTGGTCGACGCGGCCTGTCTCGACGTCGAGGCGACCGTGATCGGTTCCGGCGTACGCCGCTCCAAGCTCCTGGTGCCCGGGCGGCTGCTCGGCGAGCTCCCGGGCGCGGAGGTCCTGGCCGGCCTGGGTCGCTGATCGTCACGGGGGTCGCTGATCTGGGTGTTTAGGAGGATGCTGGGGCGGGAATGGTCCCGAATGCTCGGTCCGAGCGAGGCCCCCAGCCCCCCGGTGGCGGCTCGCTCTCGGCGGCGTGGGGGACTCGGGGCCCTGCGCCGGGCCGGGCCACCCGACCCTTGCGACCGTGACAGTGGTTCTGTCACAGTCGGGGCGTGAAGCTCTCGACCCAGCTGATGTACGCCGGCAACCCGCGCGAGGCGGCCGACCAGGTGAGGGCCCTGGAGGACGCCGGCCTCGACACCGTCTGGGTGCCCGAGGCCTACGGCTTCGACTCCCCCACGCTGATGGGCTATCTCGCCGCCAAGACCGAGCGGATCGAGATCGGCAGCGCGATCCTCAACGTCTACTCCCGCACGCCGAGCGCCCTGCTCCAGACCGCCGCGGGGCTCGACAACGTCAGCCAGGGTCGGGCGATCATCGGCCTGGGTGCGAGCGGTCCGCAGGTGATCGAGGGCTTCCACGGCGTTGCCCTACGACAAGCCGCTGGGCCGCACCAAGGAGATCATCGAGCTGATCCGCGCCGGCCTGCGCCGCGAGACGCTCGTGCACGACGGGATCTTCACGCTGCCGCTCCCCGAGGGTCGCGGCACCGGCCTCGGCAAGCCGCTGAAGCTCCTCACCAAGCCCGAGCGGTCGAGCATCCCGCTCTACATCGCGGCCCTCGGCCCGAAGAGCGTCGAGGGGGCGGCGGCGTACGCCGACGGCTGGCTGCCGTTCCTGTTCGTCCCGGAGAAGGCGGCCCAGGTCTGGGGCGACGCCCTGGCCGCGGGCACAGCCGAACGAGAGGAGGGGCTGGCGCCCCTCGAGATCTGCGCGGGCGGCATGGTCGCGATCGGCGAGGGACCCGAGACCAAGGCCCTGCTCGACTTCGCGCGCCCGCTCGTCGCGCTCTACGTCGGCGGCATGGGCGCGCGCGGGAAGAACTTCTACCACGACCTGGCCGTGAAGTACGGCTACGAGCAGGAGGCCCGGGAGATCCAGGACCTCTACCTCGGCGGCAACAAGCGCGACGCCGAGGCGAAGGTCCCCCTGGAGCTCCTCGAGCTCGGCAACCTCGTCGGCCCCGCGTCGTACGTCAAGGAGCGGATCGCGGCCTTCGCCGAGGCCGGGGTCACCAACCTCCAGGTGATGCCCGCCTCCGACGACCCGCCGGCGACGATCCGTCAGCTCCGCGAGCTGGTGGACTGACCGTCCTCCTCGGCGCACACCCGGACGAGCCGGTCCAACACGTCGCTCCACCCCTGCTCGGCGCCGCCGCCGGGTAGGTGCTCGGACGACGTGTGCGCCACGGTCACGCGTGTGCCCTCGTCGTCCGGCTCGAAGGTCACGACCACCGTGTCCTCGACGGACACCGGCTCGCCGGCGTCCTGCCAGACCCAGGTGAACGCCAGCCGCCGCGGTGGGTCGACCTCGGTGTAGACGCCGGTGACCGTGGCTCCGATCGCCGGGCTGTCGATGCGGTACCGGCCGCCCGGCCGGGCGTCCACGTCGTACGTCGTGCCGGCCAGCTGCGGCCACCACCAGGCGGCGAGCTGCTCGACGTCCGTCCATGCGGCGAACGCGCGCTCCGGGGAGGCGGCCACGCGGCGGGTGAGGGTGATCGTGCTCATGCGAGGTGGTCCTCCAACCGGTCGAGGGCGTTGCTCCACATCAGGTGGGTGCGCATCGCCCACACGGCGAGGTCGTCGAGGCTGCCCGGCACGAGCCGCACGCTGGTGGTGCGGCCGGACTTGGTCTTGGTGACGACGCCCGCGGCCACCAGCACCCGGACGTGCTTGTCGACCGCGGGCAGCGAGGCGTCGAGCCGGGCCGCCAGGTGCGACATCGATGCCTCACCCGCGGCCAGGTGGTCGAGGATCGCGCGCCGGGGCTCCGAGGCGATCGCGTGGGCGACGCGGTCGAGCGAATACTTCACCATGTGGTGAAGTATTCTCCTGGGTCCACCCGCCGGTCAACCGGTCTTGCCGTGCGCCGGTCACGCTGCCACCGTGGGCGGATGGCGATCCGGCCGGCGCACCCGCGCCGCTACGACATCCTCCGCCACATCCGGACCCTCGACCCCGAGCGCGATCGCGACGAGATCGCGTGGCTGGTGAGCCGCCACGAGTTCCCGTGGGACTACACCCAGGGCACCGGGATCGCCTTCCTCCGCGACTACGGCATCCCCAGCATCTCCGCGCTCCTCGACCGGACCGGCGAGTTCGAGCACCACGGCGTCAAGCGCTACGACGACACGCTGCTGGTCGCCGAGGAGGCCAGCATCGAGGGGATCGACACCCCGCGCGGCCGCGCGACGCTGCGCCGGCTCAACCGCATCCACGGGCACTACGACATCCCGAACGACGAGTTCCAGTTCGTGCTCGCGACCACGATCGTCGGCCCGGTCGAGTGGATCCGCGCCTACGGCTGGCGCGACCTCGACCCCGTCGAGCTGCAGGCGCTGGCCAACCTGACCACCCGGTTCGGCGAGCTGATGGGGATCACCGGCCTCCCGACGACGTACGACGGCTACCTGACGCTGCTCCGCGACTACGAGGCGCGCCGCTTCGCGTTCACCGACGCCAACCGCCGGGTGACCGAGGCGACGCTGCGGGTCGCCGCCGAGGTCGCCCCGCCGCCGCTGCGCCCCTTCGCCCGGCGGGTCACCATCGCCCTGATGGACGAGCCGCTACGGGTGGCGCTCGGGATGCCCGAGCAGCCGGCGTGGTTCGTCACCGCCGTACGCCGCGGGCTGCGCGCCCGCGCCCTCGCTCTGCGCTTCGCGCCTCCGCGCCGGACGGCGTACCACCACCGCCCGACGACCTATCCCCACGGCTACACGCTCGCCGACATCGGCCCGCTGTCGATGCTCGACGACCTCGACGACCGCACGTCACAGGGCGAGGCCCGTGCGGGCGTTGCATCGTGACATTCCACTGTCACAGTTGGTGGCATGACTCGCGCGATCTTCGAGCCCGAGCACGAGGCGTTCCGCGAGACGGTCGGGACCTTCCTCGACAAGGAGGCCGTGCCCTTCCACGAGCAGTGGGAGAAGGACGGCATCGTCGACCGCGAGGTCTGGGCCAAGGCCGGCGCCCAGGGCCTCCTGGCACTCCAGCTGCCCGAGGCGTACGGCGGCGGCGGCACGCCCGACTTCCGCTACAACCTCGTGGTCAACGAGGAGATGACCAGGCGCGGGATCTACGGCTGCGCGTTCCCACTCTTCAACGACATGATCGTGCCCTACCTCGTCTCGAGCGCGAACGACGAGCAGCAGGCCCGGTGGTACCCCGGCCTCTGCGCCGGTACGACGATCGCCGCGATCGCGATGACCGAGCCCGGCGCCGGCTCCGACCTCCAGGGCATCCGCACCAGCGCCGTCGACGCCGGCGACCACTACGTGCTCAACGGCCAGAAGACGTTCATCTCCAACGGCATCCTGGCCGACCTCGTGATCGTCGTGGCGCGTACCGACCCCGAGGCCGGCCACCAGGGCATCAGCCTCCTGGTGGTCGAGCGCGGCATGGAGGGCTTCGAGCGCGGCCGCAACCTCGACAAGATCGGCCAGCACGCCCAGGACACCGCCGAGCTGTTCTTCGACGACGTCCACGTCCCGAAGGCCAACCTCCTCGGCGCGGAGGGGTCGGGGTTCGTCCACCTGATGACCAACCTCGCGCAGGAGCGCCTGTCGATCGCAGCGAGTGCGGCGACCGCCTGCGAGGTGATCCTCGACGAGACGCTGGCCTACGTGAAGGACCGCTCGGCGTTCGGCCGGCCGATCGGGACGTTCCAGCACAACCGCTTCGTGCTGGCCGAGATGGCCACCGACGCCCACATCGCACGGGTCTTCCTCGACGACTGCGTCGCACGTCACGTCCGCGGCGAGCTCGACACGAAGACCGCCTCGATGGCCAAGTGGTGGCTGACCGAGCTGCAGAAGAAGGTCGTCGACCAGGCCGTCCAGCTCCACGGCGGCTACGGCTACATGGCGGAGTACGCCGTCGCCCGCGCCTACGTGAACTCCCGCGTGCAGACGATCTACGGCGGCACCACCGAGATCCAGAAGGAGATCATCGGTCGCTCGCTGGGTCTCTAGACGACGAGGTGACGCACGCCACACGATCCGCGCGCCATTCTCGGGCTCCGGTATGGATCCTCTCAGCGTCCGTCCAGCCTCGTCGCGGATCCTCTGATGGGCGCCCCTGCCACGGTCCCCCGAGAACGTGGTGGGGGCGTTCCGCCATATCCGATTGCCGAGGCCCGACCGTCCTGGGAGTCTCGGCGGCATGCCGCACAGCCCGGTGGAACCGCCGTACGACCAGTTCCTGGCCACCGCCGAGGCCGTCGCGCAGGAGAGGCCCGAGGTCGACCTCGAGCTGGCGCGTGAGGTGTTCCTCGAGGTGGCGACCCTGCTCTACGACGGCCTCGCCCTCGACGGTCTCGACGAGCACGATGCGCGCGCCGTGGTCGCCGGCCTGTGTGTGGACCTGGTGACCGAGGATCCGGGTACGGCGGTGCGCGCTCGGTCACGGGCGACGCTGGACGATCCGGGAGACCTGCACGACCCCGACGGCGTGTCCCGCGTCTACCTGATCTCGGCAGCGATCCTGAAGCTCTGACGCCGGGCCGCCACGACCCCTGGTCCGAGAGCGGGCCGGGTGCCACGATGACCCGCATGAGCGTGACGACCGACACCAGCCGACGCCCGGACCGAGATCGAGGCCATCATCGGGGGGCGCACCGTGGCCGCCGCGCTCGCCGCGACCGTCGAGCAGTACGGCGACCACCCGGCGTACAGCGACAAGGCCGACGGCCGCGCGCGAGTGGCGCACCCTCACCTGGCAGCAGATGTAGGAGGCGGCCCGCGACGTCGCGGCGGCCCTCGTCGACCTCGGGGTCGAGCCGGGACGGACCGTCGCGATCATGGCCACGAACCGGATCGAGCACCTGGTGGCCGACATGGGCTCCGTGCTCGCCGGTGCGGTGCCGATGTCGATCTACAACACGCTGTCGCCCGACCAGATCGCGTTCATCGCGGGGCAGTCGCGACCCGCCGCGGTCTTCGTCGAGACCGCCGACCACCTCGAGCGCTGGCGCACCACGCTGACCTCGCAGGACGGCATCCTCGGCGTCGTCGGCATCGCCGACGCCGTGCTCGACGACGACCGCTTCACGTCGTGGGACGCCCTGCTGTCCCGGGGCGCCGCGGCCGACCACGACGAGGTCGACGCCCGGACCGCCGCGCTGAAGGCCGACGACCCCGTGACGATCCTCTACACCTCGGGCACCACCGGCGATCCCAAGGGCGTCGAGCTCAGCCACCGGAACGTGCTCTACGACTGCGAGGGTGGCCTGCGGATGACGGGGCTCGAGGGCACCAACCTCACCGTGTCCTACCTCCCCTACGCCCACATCGCCGAGCGGATCCTCACCCTCTACATCCCCCAGCACTACGGCGACGTCCACGTGTACCTGATCGCCGACCCGACGCTCCTGGTCGGCGCCCTGGGGGAGGTGCGGCCGGCCCAGTTCTTCGGCGTGCCACGGGTCTGGGAGAAGATCCAGTCGGGCCTCTCCGGGCTGCTCGCGATGGAGCCCGACGCCGCCAAGAAGGCCGCCGTCGAGGGCGCCATGCAGGTCGGGGTGGCGTACGTCGAGTCGCTCCAGGTCGGCCACACCACGTCGCCGGAGCTCCAGGCCCGGTTCGACGCGGCCGACGCCGCGGTGCTCGGCCCGATCAAGGCGATGCTCGGCCTCGACCAGGTGGTCTGGGCGGGCTCGGCGTCGGCGCCGATGCCGCTGGAGGTGGCGCGCTTCTTCGCCGGGCTGGGGATGCCGATCTACGACATCTGGGGCATGACCGAGACCTGCGGGGGCGCGACGGCGTGCGGGCCGGGCGCCTTCAAGCTCGGCACCGTGGGCCGCCCCTACCCCGGCATCGAGCTCCGGATCGCCGACGACGGCGAGCTCCTGGCGCGTGGGCCGATCATGACGGTCGGCTACCACCGGCGACCCGAGGCCACCGCCGACCTGATCGACGCCGAGGGCTGGCTCCACACCGGCGACATCGCCTCGATCGACGACGACGGGTTCGTCTCGATCGTCGACCGCAAGAAGGAGCTGATCATCACCTCCGCGGGCAAGAACATCGCCCCGTCCAACATCGAGAGCCTCCTCAAGGAGTCACCGATCGTCGGCCATGCGCTGGCGTTCGGCGACAGCAGGCCGTACGTCGTGGCGGTCCTCACCCTCGACGGCGAGGTCGCCCCGGTCGTCGCCCGGATGGCCGGCGTCGAGTTCACCGACCTCGCCGACCTCGCGGCCAAGCCCGAGATCCAGGCGATGGCCCAGGAGGCCGTCGACCGGGCCAACGCCCGGCTCTCGCGCCCCGAGCAGGTGAAGGCGTTCGAGCTGCTCCCGGTCGAGTGGACGGCCGAGTCGGAGGAGCTCACCCCCACGCTCAAGCTCAAGCGACGCGTCGTACACACCAAGTACGCCGACGTCATCGACCGCCTCTACGGCTGACCGAGGCCGTATCTCCGTCGCCCCTCCTACCGGAGGCGCCCCACCGGCGTCCCTCCCCGAGGAGAACCTCATGAGCTTCGCCCCCTTCGCCTTCGAGCCGGTGCCCGCTGTCGCGGACCCGCAGCCCCATCCCTTCACCAGCATCGCCGACCCGCTGGGTCCGCTCGCGGCCCTCCCCGGCACCTGGACCGGCACCGGCTTCAACACCATCTGGCGCCCCCACTTCCCGTCGGGCCGGCAGGACCGCTTCCTCGAGCTCAACCTGACCTCCGAGACGCTCGTCTTCGAGGAGATCCCGGGCGCGATCCCCAACCGCGGGCTCGACATGAAGGACATCGAGATGTTCGGCGTCCACTACCTGCAGAAGATCGAGGACAGCACCCTGTCCGCCGGGATCCACCTCGAGCCCGGCATCTGGGCCACCGTGCCGAGGACCACCGCACCGAAGGAGCCGCCGACCGTGGTGCGGATGGCCTCGATCCCGCACGGCACGGCCATCGTCGCGCAGGGCGGGGCGTCCACCATCGCCGGGCCACCGGTCATCAAGCCCATCGACATCATTCCGTTCTTCGCCGCGATCCGTCCACCAAGGGCTCGTTCGCCGACGCGGAGCAGTCGTTCCCGGAGCTGAAGCTGTCGAGGAAGACGAAGTTCCGGCAGCCGTCGGACGCCGCCACGCAGCCCGGCATCACGCAGGCCATGGTGAAGAACCCTCACCTGGTGCTGACCAAGGCGATCCACGGCCAGGACATCGTGCGCACGACCGTGCTCCACGTGAACGCCACCAACGGCAAGCCCCAGAGCATCGGTACGGCGAACACGTTCTTCCTGACCGAGAACGCCTCGGCCAACCGCGTGGTGGCGACCTTCTGGATCGAGAAGGTCAAGAAGCCGCACACGACCGGGCACTTCCTGCAGCTGCAGTACTCCCAGGTGGTCATGCTCGACTTCAACGGGCTGCGCTGGCCCCACGTCTCGGTCGCGACGCTGCGCAAGCAGGGCACCTCGCCCGCGCCGGCTCGCGACGACCTGCCGACGGTGCCCGGCGCGAAGGCCGGCACCGAGACCGAGCTCACCTGAGGTACCTCACACCAGGTCACGATTGTGCAAAGCCGGCCGGAGTCGGGGTAATCCCCGATGACACCTGTCGGCGACCTCTGCTGGACTAGGGCGCATGCATCGACAGATCGCCGGCCGGCTCACCGGCCGGGTCACCAAATGGCTCGTCCTGTTCTTCTGGGTCCTCGTGGTGGCGATGGCCGGCCCGTTGGCCGGCAAGCTCACCGGCGTCCAGGACAACCAGGCGTCCTCGTGGCTGCCGGCGAGCGCCGAGTCGACGCAGGCGCTCGACAAGCTCGCCCCCTTCCAGAACCAGAACGACATCCCCACCGTGCTGGTCTACGAGAAGAGCTCCGGCCTGACCAAGGCCGACCTGGCGACGATCGGCACGCAGCTCGACCGGATCCAGCAGATCGACGGCGCGGTGCCGGCCAAGGCGCCCGACGGCTCCACCGTGCCGCCGAGCGCGCTCGTCCAGGTCTCGCAGGACCAGAAGGTCGCTCAGGGCCAGGTCACCTTCAACTTCGGCAAGGACGGCTGGAACAAGCTGCCCGACGTCAAGGACCAGATCCAGGGCATCGCCCAGCTCCCGGGCGCGAAGGTCTACGTCGCCGGCCCGGGCGGCCAGGCCGCCGACTCGGCCGAGGTGTTCTCCGGCATCGACGGCAAGCTGCTCTACTCCACGGTCATCGTGGTGGTCGTGATCCTGCTGCTGACCTACCGCAGCCCCATCCTGTGGATCCTGCCCGTGCTCTCGGCGGGGGTCGCGCTGGTGACGGCCCAGGGCGTGATCTACCTGCTCGCCAAGAACGCCGGCCTGACCGTGAACGGGCAGAGCCAGGGCATCTTGACGGTGCTCGTGTTCGGCGCCGGGACCGACTACGCCCTCCTCCTGGTGGCGCGCTATCGAGAAGAGCTCCGTCGTCACGAGGACCGGCACGAGGCGATGGCGGTCGCGCTCCACCGGGCGGCGCCGGCGATCGTCGCCAGCGCACTGACGGTCATCCTCGGCATGCTCTGCCTGACGTTCGCGGAGATGAACTCCACCGCCGGGCTCGGACCGGTCGCCGCGATCGGGATCGGCGTCGGGCTGCTGGTGATGATCACGCTGCTGCCCGCCCTGCTGGTGATCACCGGCCGCTGGATCTTCTGGCCGCAGCGCCCCTCCTTCGACAGCCACGAGCCGACGTCCACGGGCTTCTGGGCCAAGGTCGGCACCCGTATCGCACCGCGTCCGCGCTTCGTCTGGGTCGGTACGGCGATCGTGCTGGCGGTGTGCAGCCTCGGCATCCTCCAGCTCAACGCCCACGGCCTGTCCACGCAGGACGCCTACACCAAGGACTTCGACTCGGTCGTCGGCCAGCAGGTGCTCACCGACCACGGGCTCGCCGACACCGCGAGCCCGGTGATGGTCGTCGCCCACGCCGACCAGGCCGCGGCCGTGCGGTCCGCGATGCAGGGCGTCAAGGGCATCGGCGACCCGTCACCGCCGATCGTGAAGGGTGACGTGGCGCTGGTCTCGGCCCCCCTCGAGTCCGACCCCACGTCCAAGGCCGCCTTCTCCACGGTCGCCGACGTCCGCACCGCGGTGCACCAGGTGGCGGGAGCCGACGCCCTGGTCGGCGGCGCGTCCGCGATCAACGCCGACATCGAGCACGCCTCGGCGCGCGACAACCGGCTGATCATCCCGCTCGTGCTGGTCGTGGTGATGCTGGTGCTGATGGTCCTGCTGCGGGCGGTCCTCTCGCCGCTGATCCTGATCGCGACGGTCGTGCTGTCGTTCGGCGCCTCCCTGGGGATCAGTGCCCTGGTGTTCCGGCACGTGCTCGGCTTCGCCGGGGCCGATGCCTCGCTCCCGCTCTTCGTGTTCGTGTTCCTGGTCGCCCTCGGCATCGACTACAACATCTTCTTGATGACCCGCGTCCGCGAGGAGACGCCGGAGCACGGCACCCGTCGTGCCTCGCTGATCGCGCTCGGTGCCACGGGCGGGGTGATCACGTCGGCCGGCCTGGTGCTGGCCGCCACGTTCGCGGTCCTGGCGACGCTGCCCCTGGTGGCGTTCGCCGAGATCGGGATGGCGGTGGCGCTCGGCGTGCTGCTCGACACCCTGGTGGTGCGCTCGGTGCTCGTGACCGCGATCAACCTCGACGTCGGCGGCCGGATCTGGTGGCCGAGCAGGATCGACAGCCGCGACGAGCCGACCCCGCCGAGGCCGCCCACGAGGTCGAGGCGCTCGACGTCTGACCGTGCGGTCGTGGCAGGGCCGCCGTCCCACGGGGGGACGGCGGCTCCGGGTCAGCGGTGGAGCCGCACCGGCACCGACTCGACGCCGTAGACGATCGACTTGGCGTGGTAGGGCAGGTCCTCGGCCGGGACCGCCAGGCTCAGGCCGGGGAACCGCCGGGCCAGGGCGGGGTAGGCCGCGCGGAGCTCCATCTTGGCCAGCTCGGCGCCCACGCAGCGGTGGAAGCCGTAGCCGAAGGCCAGGTGGGAGCCCGAGGCGCGGGCCGGGTCGAGCACGTCCCCGACCGGGAAGGCGCGCGGGTCGCGGTCGACGGCCGGCAGGTGCACCAGGACGCAGGAGCCCTTGCGGATCCGATGCCCGGCCACGTGCGTCTCGGCCTTGGTGAAGCGCGGGAAGGCGACCTGGACGACCGAGAGGTGGCGCAGGAGCTCCTCGACGACCGGGGTGACCGACTCGGGGTCGGTGACCAGCCCGGCGTACAGCTCGGGGCGGCCCAGCAGCACCACCGTGCCGAGGGCGAGCATCGAGGCCGAGGTCTCGAGGCCGCCGGTGAACGCACCGTCGGCGAGGCCGCCGAGGTCGAAGTCGCTGATCTCGTCGCCGTGCTCGCGGATGATCTGCCCGATCAGCCCGGGGCCGGGGTCGGTCCGCTGCCGCGCGCACTCGGCGAAGAGGAACTCGCGGGACTCGCCGACCGCGCCCATGATCGCGCCGCCACCGGTGGTGACGTCGAACCGGGCCGTGGCGAGGCCGCGGAAGGTCTCGCGGTCCTCCGGACGCAGGCCGAGCAGCTCGCAGATCACCAGGAACGGGATCGGGAACGCGAAGGTCTGGGCGAGGTCGGCGACGCCGTCCTGGGCCGCCGCGACCTGCTCGGTCTCGTCGAGCTGCTGCTCGATGATCCGGTCGATGGCCGGCTTGAGGCGCGCCAGCCGACGCATCGTGAACTCCGGGGTCAGCAGCTTGCGCAGCCGGGTGTGCTCGGGCGGGTCGGTGAAGCCGAGACCACCGATGTTGCCGTCGGCCGCACCGGACTTCCCGTAGTAGGGCCGGATGTCGGTGGAGTACGACGACAGGTCGCCCAGCACCTCGCGCGCCTCGGCGGCGCCGGTCACCAGCCAGATGTCCATGCCCAGGAAGGTGATCAGCTTGGCGACGGGGTCCTGCTCGCGCAGCTGCGCCACCCGCGGGACGGGGTCGGCGACGACCCGGTCGAGCGGCCAGGTGAGCCGGTCGGGGACGCGGTCGAGCTGGGTGAGGTCGATGCCGCCGGCTCGCGCCACGAGCCTTCGGCGCACGGCTCCCTTGACGGCTTCCAACAGCGGCACGAGGAAAGGGTACGGGGCACACCCCCGGATGTGGTGAGCGGCACGGCCAGCGGACGGATCTGCGTGGACCGGGCTCCTCAGTGCCGCGGGTGCCCGGCCGCCGCCAGGGCCTCGATCTCGGCCTCGGTCCAGGCCCCGCGCACGCCCGGAGCCGCGGCCAGGTAGCGGGCGATCCGGCGGTCGTCGTAGGCGTGGGCCTCGCGCAGACCGACGATGATCCACCGCAGGTAGGCCGCCGTCGGCGCCGCGAGAGTCAGGCTGCCGACGTCGTGATGGGTGATCGTGAACATCGGTGCACCGTCCAGCTCACCGAGCCGGACCACCGTCTCGTAGAGCCCGGGTCCGGTGGTGACCACGGACGCCACGTCGGGCAGGAGCCCGCTCAGGTCGCGGGCGAACTCGCCGCCCGGAGCCCGGCGGAGCTCCTGGGCCGCCACGTCGGCGAGCTGGTCTTTGGTGACCAGGTAGGCGCAGCCGGCCACCGTGCCCGTCGCGGTGCGGTCGTAGAAGGTCATTCCACCGTGCCAGACCCGCGATGCCCCGGCGAAGACGAGCCCCCCGGGCACCTCGACGCCCTCGATCCGGGTGGGGTCGCCCGGGTCGCGGCAGCCGACGTAGTCGCGCGACCCGCCCTCCGGGCGCCCACCGGAGAGGTAGCAGCGGAACCGCGCCGTGGCCAGGTTGGACCCGTAGGCGACGTACCAGATCCGCTGCGTCACCGTCTCAGCCCGGCAGCGGGCTCTCCTCGAGCGCCAGCCGGGCCTCGCGCAGCAGCACGGTCTCGGCGTCGTGGTAGCGCTGCTCGGCCTCGGCCGCGGTGTCCCCGACCGCGGTGAGCCCGATCCGGCCGTGCTCGGTGAGGCAGCTGATCATGTGGAACACGATCCCCGCCTGGCGCGACTGGTCGAAGTGGAGCCCGTGTCGGGCCACGATGTCGAACAGGTCGACCGGCGAGAGCCCACGCAGCAGCCCGGACTCGAGATGGTCGGTGGCGACCAGGTGCTTCTCCTGACCACGGGGGGTCAAGAACAGCGAGGACGTCGGGTCGTAGTGCCCGTCGGTGAGGAACTGCAGCGTGAGGAACGGGTGGGTCGTCCCGCCCTTGCGGAGGTTGAGCTCGATGGCGTACGGCGTCCACGTGCCGTCGGCGCCGCGCACCACGACGAAGTCGATCGCGAAGCGGCCCAGCGCCCCCTGGTCGGCCAGCAGCCGTCCGATCGTCTCGGCATGCTCGGTGATCGCCCGGGCGTACTCCGGCGCCGCGGGGAACGTGCAGCCCAGATAGCTCTGCCCGCTGGCACCTCCGAGCAGCTGGTCGTGGGTCGACAGCAGCTCCACGACGCCCCCCGGCAGCACGCGCAGCTGGACGCTCGGGCTGCGGACCTCCTGCCCGACGATCCGCTCCTCGATGATCCCGGCACCCTCCTGGAACTTGGCCAGGTAGACCTCGCGGGGTGTCGTCAGTGACTCCAGCTCCATGCCGAGGAGCCGCTCGCGGACCGCGCCCGGCTCGTCGGCCGAGCCGGGGGACGGCAGGCCGCCCAGCCGGACGAGGGCGTTGCCCTCACCCGAGACGCCGTCGTTCAGCTTGACGATGACGCTGTCCATGGTGGGCCGCCGAGCGCGCATCCCGACCACCGCCTCGACCATGTCGTCGACGGTGCGCAGGTTCTCGACTCCCAGCGGATGCGGGATCCCGGCCTCGGCGAACATCCTGCGGCAGCCCGTCTTGGAGCCGAGGGGCGCGAGCCGCGGATCGGCGCCGTACATGGGGATCCCGAGGCAGAGCGCGACGTCGCGCTCGAGCTCGGTGGTGTTGTAGGGCATCAGGTGCGAGCGCGAGCGGTTGGGGATGAGCGCGGCGATCCGGGCCAGCAGGTGCGGCCGCTCCAGGAGCTTCTCGCTCAGCGAGCGCGGGGAGGCGTCGTGGACCGCGACCATGGACAGCCGCGACCGCGCATGGCTGGGGATCACGCCGGGCAGCAGGGCGAGGTAGTACTCGATGATCTCCGGGGCGACCGGGAGGGAGGTGACGTAGACCATCCGGAGCCGCGGCTGCCGCAGGAGCATGAGCATGAAGAGGAACCGCTCCTCGTAGGCCTGGGTGATGCTCCCGCTCGAGGCCACGGCGCGGTCGAGCGTGATCGAGGGGACGACGACCACCGACTCGTCGTCGTGGTTGAGCCGCATCGCCCCCCACACGTCGCCCATCCGGGCCTGCAGATCGTCGAAGCGGCGGTACCGCTCGTCCTCGTCGAGGCTCGACAGGACGGGCGCCGACGACGCCGGGCGGGCGGCCACGTCGCCGGTCACGGCGCGCTCCGCGCGGTGTCGAGGCCGGTGACGTCGAAGGCATGGACCGTCCGGCTGAAGCCCTTCAGCTCGCGGGTGCCGGCGTCCACCCCCACGACCTCCGGTCCAGCGGCCGAGAAGACACGCTCGGAGACGAGGATCTGCCACGGCGCGGCGTTGTCGCACAACCGGGAGGCGAGGTTGGTCACGCTCCCGATCGCGGCGTAGTCGTGTCGGCCCTCGAAGCCGATCCGGCCCAGGGTGGCGTAGCCCTGGGCGATGCCGATCCCCAGCGACAGGTCGTGGCCCTGGCGTGCCCACGACTCGGCCAGCCCGCGGACCCGGGTCCGCATGGCGACGCTCATCCGGATGGCTCGCGCCGGGCCGTCGTCACAGCGCACCGGGTCGTTGAAGAAGACCATCAGGCCGTCGCCCGCGAAGCGCTCGAGCGTGCCCTCGAAGCGGAAGATGAGGTCCCCCAGCGCCGCGTGGTACTCCCCGAGGACGCCCATCACCTCCTCGGGCTCGCTCGCCTCCGCGAACGCCGTGAACCCGCGCAGGTCGCAGAACACGACGACGATCTCGCGCCGGTGGCTCTCCAGGAACGACTCGTCGCCGGAGTCGACGATCAGCTCGGCCAGCTGCGGCGACAGGAAGCGCTTGAGCCGGCGCATCCGCTCGATCTGCGTCACCTGGTCCGAGACGCGGTCCTCCAGCTCGTGGTTCCACGCGGCGAGCTCGTCGGACTGGCGCTTGATGGTGTCCTGGTAGCGCTTGATCCGGGCGAGCGACGCCACCCGGGCCAGCAGCTCGTTCTTGTTGATCGGCTTGGTCAGGAAGTCGTCGGCGCCGGCCTCGAGAGCCTTGATCTTCTGCTCGTCGCCGCTCGCGGTGACCATCACGACGGGCAGGTACGCCGTCCCGGGGCGCTCGCGGATCTCGCGGCACACCTCGTAGCCGTCCTTGCCCGGCATCACGATGTCGAGGAGGACGAGGTCCATGTCGTCGGCGTCCAGCGCAGCCAGCGCCTCCTCGCCCGACGACGCCGTACGGACGTCGTAGCCGCGCGGCGCCAGGATCGCCTCGAGCAGCCGCACGTTGGGGGGCTGGTCGTCGACCACCAGGACGCGGGCCTTGACCGGAGAGGTGTCGTTCACGTGGTGCCTCCGAGCTTGAGGAAGTCGCTGACCTGCTGGGGAAGGGCGCGCACGCTGATCGGCTTCTCGACGTAGCCGTCGAAGCCGGCGTCGAAGGCGCGGGCGCGGTCGTTGTTCATGGCGAACGCCGTCACGGCGACCACCGGCACCTGTCGCTCGGCCGACCGGATCTGCCGGAGGGCCTCGGCCCCGTCGATCCCCGGGAGCTGCAGGTCCATCAGGATCAGGTCGGGATCCTCCTCTGCCGCGAGCCGGACGCCGTCCTCCCCCGAGGTCGCCTCGATCACCTCGTAGCCGGCGTAGGTCAGCACGTCACGCACCAGCTTGAGGTTCCTCGGGTTGTCCTCGACCACCAGGATGCGACCCTCGCTCATGCGCCCGCCTCGCCGTCGCGGTCCGGCGCCGGCACCTCGACCGGCGCGCCGACGGCGCTGAGGGCGGTCAGCAGGTCCTCGCGTCCGATCGGCTTGACGAGGTACGCCGCGGCGCCCATGGCGACGCCGCGCGCCCGCTCGTCGACGATGGACACCACGATCACCGGGATGTCGCGGGTGGCCGCCTCGGCCTTCAGCTCCTTGAGCACGGCCCAGCCGTCGATCCCGGGCAGCCGGATGTCGAGGAGTACGGCGTCGGGCAGCGTGCGTCGTACGGCCGCCAGCCCGGACGGCCCGTCGCGCGCAGTGGTGACCTCGAGGGCCGCGCCCGACAGGTAGGCACTGAAGAGATCGAGAGACGGCCGGTCGTCCTCGATGACGACGACCTCCCCACACGTCGTCGACGGGCCCCCGTCGACCGGCCGCCCGGTCCCTTCGCGGTCACCCGCGGGCAGCGAGAAGCCGAAGGTGCTGCCGCGGCCCACCTCGCTGTCGAGCCACATCCGGCCCCCGAGCAGCTCCACGAGGCGGCGCGACAGCGTGAGGCCCAGGCCGGTGCCCTCCTCGCGGGAGCTCCCGCGGCCGCCCTGCTGGAACGACTCGAAGATCCGCTCCCGGTCTGCCTCCGGCACCCCGATTCCCGTATCGGTCACCGAGATCAGGATCTCGGGGCCCTCGCGCTCGGCGCGCACCACGACGGAGCCACCGTCGCCGGTGAACTTGACCGCGTTGGTGACCAGGTTGAGCAGGACCTGCTTGAGGCGGAGCTCGTCGGAGTACACCGATCCCAGGTCCGCCTCCGTCTCGATCCGCAGGTCGATGCCGTGGAGGGCCGCCCGCTCCCGCAGCATGGACGCCGCCAGCTCGAGCAGGGAGCGCAGCTCGAACGAGGAGTACTCCAGCTCCATCCGGCCGGCCTCGACCTTCGAGAGGTCGAGGATCTCGTTGAGCAGCTCCAGCAGGTGCTGACCGGAGCCGTGGATGTCGCGGAGGTACTCCTCCTGGCGCTCGTTGATGTCGCCGAACATCCGCTCGAGGAGCACCTCGGAGAAGCCCAGGACGGCGTTGAGCGGGGTCCGGAGCTCGTGGGACATGCTCGCCAGGAACTCGGACTTGTGGGTGCTGGCCAGCTCCAGCTCGACGCTCTGCTCCTCGAGCTCGCGGAACAGCCGGGCGTTCAGCAGAGCCAGCGCGGACTGGCTCGCGAAGGTCTCGAGCAGCTCGAGCGTCTCCACCGTGAAGCCGCCCGTCCGTTTGCGACGCACGACCAGGCAGCCCACGATCTGGTCCTCGCGCAGCATCGGCACCGCGGCCAGGGACCGCCACCCGTCGTCGTGGAGGATCTGGAGGTGGGGGTCGAGGGGAACCTGGTCGAGGTCGGCGACCGCGATCGGACGGCGCTCACGCGCAGCACGGCCGACGAGGGTCTCCTCGAGATCGATCCGGATCGAGCGCAGCCGCTCGATCACGGCAGAGCCGGTGTTGTGGACGCTGCGGACCATGAAGCAGTGGTCGCGCTCGGAGTACTCCATGATCGAGCCGCCGTCGGTCTCGGAGAGGGCCACGGCGTGCATGGCGATCGTCGAGAGCACGTGGTCGACGTCGAGGCTCGAGCTCACGGCCTCGCCGACCTCGCGCAGCGCTTCCAGCCGCTCGACGTTCTTGGCGAGCTCCGCGCTGCGGGACTCGAGCTCCTGCACGAGCGCGACGCCGTTCACGGCCATCGCTGCCTGCCCCGCGAACGCGCTGACGATGGCCATCTCGCGCTCGTCGAACGGCCGGACCTCGTTGCGCCAGAGGACGAGCGCCCCGACCACGTCGTCGTCGACCAGCATGGGTGCGCCCATCGTGGTCCGGTAGCCGGCGACCCGCTGGAGGTCGAGACGCCCGTACTCCGGGTCGGCGAGCACGTCGGCGATCTGCTGCGTCTCGCGATCCAGGCCCACCCGGCCGATCAGCGTGTCGCGGTCGAGCGGCATCGGGTGCTCGGCGATGTAGGCGATCGACTCGTCGGTGAGCCCGGTCGACTTGATCAGCTCGTAGACGCCGTACTCGAGGAGGCAGAGGTACGCCGCGTCCGACCGGCAGAGCCGGCGCGCGCTCTTCACGACGGTCGTGAGGACGGTCTCGGGATCGGCGCCGGAGCGGCCCAGGGCCGTGAGCACCTCGTCGGCGGCCTCGAACTGCTCCCTGAGGGCGTCGTGATCCCGTCGGAGCCGCTCGTGCTCCTCGGCAGTGACTGAGACTCGCTCCGGGCGAGGTGTTCCGCCCATCGCCTCCCTCCCCCGTCGCCCGGGGCACCGGGCGTCGCTGCGAAGCGCTACGAGTCTCCCGAAGATCGTGCGCAAGGGCAATGGTGGAGGACGAACCTCTCGCTCAGCCCGCGGTGCGGTCGGCGTAGGCCTGCGCGGCGTCGTACACGGAGCGGACGTAGGTGTCGGAGTGGTTGTAGGAGAAGATCGCCGCCGACCAGCCCGGGCCGGTGGCCAGGTCGGCCCCGGAGGCGCAGAGGTAGCGCGCGGCGGCGTACGCCGCGTCGTCGATGTCCTGCGGGTCGGCGACGCCGTCGCCGTCGCCGTCGGAGCCCCAACGCGTCCACGTGGAGGGGATGAACTGGAGCGGCCCGGTGGCCCGCTGCCAGGACCCCGCGCCACCGGGAACGGCGGCGACCTCGCCGGTCCCGTCCAGGACCGGCCCGTCGATCCGACCGCTCGGGCGGCCGTCGGCCCCCAGGCGGAGGCCGCCGAGCGTGCCGTGCTGTGACTCCACCCAGCCGACCCCCGCCAGGGTGGTCCAGGCCAGGTGGCAGGCCGGGTCCGCCGTCAGCTCACGCAGGGTCGCCACGCCGTAGGCGCGAACCGCCGGGGAGGGGATGCCGGCCGCCCGGGCCGTGCGGGTCACCCAGGCGCTGCTCACCGACGTGGCACTCGTCCCCCCGGCGCCACGGGCCGGCGCGGCCGCCGGGCGGCTGCTGCCGGTCGGCGCTGCCACCAGCAGCCCCGCGGACCGGACGCGGAGCATCGGATCGGGGCGCGAGGTGGTGTAGGTGACGGCCGCGGTCACCCCCAGGCCGAGGGTGACGACGGCGACGCCGGCCAGCAGACGGGCTTGCGCGGTCAGCGTGACCGCCGCGCATGTCGGGAGATCAGGAACGGCGGGATGAGCACGGTCCCGATCAGCATCATCGCCACCACCCATCCGACCGCCTTGGCCTGGCCGGTCCGTGCGGCGGTCAGCGAGACCGGCGTCCCGGCCGCGGCCGTCGAGAGACTACCTCCCGCGGTGGTCACCGAGTTGCCGGCCGGGGCGCCCGTGAGCGGATCGACCGCTGCCGGCGACGACCCGGAGCCCGGTGACCCGCTGCTCTTGCCTGGCGTGCCGGAGCCGGTCGTGCCGTTGGGGTTGGTGCCGGACGAGGGGCTGGTCCCGCTGGAGGTGCTGGTCGTCTGACCGGTCGTGGTCGACACGGTGCAGGACGAGCCGAGCTTCATGCACTTGTTGGGCATCGGGGCCGAGTGCAGGATGTCGAGGGCCGGGTTGTTGCACTTGCTGATCGACGGCGACGAGACGGCCCCCGGGATCCGGGCCACCTGTTGGAAGCCGGCCTCGACCAGGTTCTTCGGCAGCGGTGAGTAGCCGAGGATGTCGGCCTTCTGCTGGCCCGTGCACAGGAAGTAGTTGACGAACGTCGAGAGCGTCCGGCCCTTGGCGGCGTTGAAGGGCGCGGCCGTGGTGGTCGGCACCACCATGTAGCTGTAGCTCGACATCGGGTAGGCCCGCGGATCCCTGTTGTTGTAGACCTCCGTGAGGTTCTGCGTCAGGTTCGAGTTGATCCGGGCCTTCGTCAGGGCGACCGCCACGTTGCCGGCCGTCGGCTGGCTGAAGTAGCCACCCTTGTTGAGGAGGCTGACCACCGGGAAGTTGAGCCGCTTGGCGTAGGCGTACTCGTCGTACCCGATGGCGCCCGCGCCGTAGGAGGCCGCGACGTAGTTGGCGACGCCGTTCGAGCCGTTCTGGGCCTTCGAGTTGCCGAACGACGGGTAGAAGGACACGCTCGGGCACGCGTTGCCACCGAGGTGCAGCTTGCTCCTGATGAAGGGGCAGTAGATCGCCGGCGCCTGGTTCTGCATGTAGAGCGTGAACTGCGCCGACGCGCCCGCGCCGTCGGAGCGCACCACGGGGATGATCGGGAGGCTGGGCAGCTTCTTGCCGTAGTCCTGGGTGATCGCCGGGTCGTCCCAGTTCGTGATCTGGCCGGTGAAGATCTTGGCGAGCGTCGGACCCGACAGCCGGAGGTCGGTGACCCGCACGCCGCCCACGGTCAGGTTGTACATGAACGACGTGCCACCGGCCACGATCGGCAGGTAGGCGTAGGGACGGCTCGGGACCTCGGCCTGCTGGCCCGGCTCGGGCGGGTTCTGGAACGGGATCTCGCTGTCGGCGAAGTCCACGGTCCCCTGGATGTACTGCGAGCGACCGTCGGTCGAGCCGGTGCCGGCGTAGTTGACCACGACGCCGCTGGCCCGGACGTCGGCGCGCCAGGCGTCGATCGCGACCTGGCTCCAGGTCGAGCCGGCACCGGAGATCGGGACGTAGCTGGCCGCCTGCGCCGCGGGCAGGGGCACCAGGACGAGACCGACCACGGACGCGGCCAGGAAGGCGAGCGTCAGGCGGATCGGGCGGGACAGCTTCATCGGACGGTCTCACTTTCGGTACGACGGGCGCGGGCGGCCGCCAGGCGGCGTTGCTTGCGCTGGGAGATGTGACCCGGCGGGCGGCCACCGAGGATGCGGGCCAGGCCGAACAGGACGCCAACGGTCACCAGGAGCACGACACACGCGCCGAAGCCGCGGGCGATGGCCGTGTTGAGGGGAGCCTTCATCGAGGTGAAGGCGAACAGGGGCAGCGAGAGCATCGGGCCGTGCATCGGGTCGGTGTTCATCTCGCTGGTCGACCCGGCGACGAGGAGGACCGGCGCGGTCTCACCGATCACCCGAGCGACACCGAGCAGCACGGCGGTGACCAGGCCGGGCCGGGCTGTCGGCAGGACCACGCGGCGCACGGTCTGCCAGTCGGTCGTGCCGAGGGCCAACGAGGCCTCGCGCAGGCCGTTGGGCACCAGCCGCAGCACGAGCTCCGAGGTGCGGCACACGACCGGGATCATGCTGATGCACAAGGCGAGGGAGGCCGCGAAGCCGGACCGCTCCTGACCGAACTTCAAGATCAGCATCGAGTAGATGAACAGGCCGGCCACGATCGTCGGGACGGCGCTCATCGCGTCGACCACGGAGCGGATGAACCGGGCCAGGGCGCCGCTCACCTCGCTGAGGTAGACCGCGGTCGCGATACCCAGCGGGACGCTGAGGAACACCGAGATGGCGACCATCTCGAGCGTGCCGACCATCGCCGCGAGGATGCCGCCCTGGTCGAGCGGGGCCTCGGAGCCGGCGAAGGCCATCGTCTGGGTGTAGAAGTTCAGGTGGACCAGCGCCTGCTTCCCCCGGACGAAGGTGAACACGATGATCCCGACCAGGCAGGCGATCATGATCAGGCCGGCCGTCGCGACGAGGGCGCCGACCAACCGGTCGACGACACCGACCCGGTCGAGCGAGGTCGCGCTGATGCTGGCGAAGAGGGCGAGGAACGCGACGTACCAGCAGAGCCAGAAGCCGATCACACCGGTCATCGGGAGCAGCCGCTCGAAGACCAGCCAGGTGAGGGCCAGCGCTCCGGCGGCGGCGCTGACCGCGTGCATCACCAGCTCGGGGTCGGCTCCGCCGAGGCGCACCTTGCGCGGCGGCGTACGGCGTGTGTCCTGCCGGTCGCCCGCGGACGAGGTGTCGGGGGCCAGGAGGGTGGTCATCAGATCTCCGTGGCTGCGCCGGAGCGCGATCGGCTCACCACGACGGCGGCCAGCGTGTTGATGGCCAAGGTGAAGATGAAGAGCACGAAGCCTGCCGCCAGCAGGCCCGAGAGCGCCATGCCGTCCGACTCGGAGTAGCGGTTGGCGATGTGCGCGGCGATCGTGTTGGTGCCGCTCTGCAACGGATGGGTGGTCAGGTTGAAGGCCGGCGAGATGATCGCGTATACGACGATCGTCTCGCCCAGCGCTCGACCCAGGCCGAGCATCACGGCGCCGATCATTCCGGCCCGGCCGAAGGGGATCACCACCGCCCGGATCATCCCCCACTGCGTGGCTCCGAGCGCGATCGCGCCCTCGCGCTCGCCGATCGGGGCCTGGGCGAAGACCTCGCGCATGATCGAGGTGATGGTGGGCAGCACCACGACACCGACCGCGATGCCGGCGATGAACGCGGACGACGTGAAGGACGAGGGCGACTCGGGCGTGTTGACCCGGAAGAACGGGAGGAACCCGCCCAGGTGCACCGAGAGCCACTGGCTGATGGTGAGGAGGTGGGCCTGGAGGAAGAACAGCGCCCACATCGCGTAGACGATCGAGGGGACCGCGGCCATCAGGTCGACCAGCGAGACCAGGAAGGCCCTCAGCGAGCGCGGGGCGTACTCGCTGATGAACAGGGCCGCTCCGAAGCCGACCGGCACCGCGACGGCGAGCGCGATCAGACCGACCAGGATCGTGCCCCACAGCAGGGAGGCGATGCCGAAGCTGCCGGTCTCGGGCAGCCAGTCGGTGCGGGTCAGGAAGTGGAAGCCCTGGCTGTGGAGCGCCGGCCAGGCACCGATCAGCAGGAAGATGCCGATCAGGCCCATGATGATCAGGGTCGACACCGCGGCCGAGCGCGCGGCCGCCACGAACGTACGGTCCTGGGCCGTCGGCCGCCGGGTGAGCGTACGGCGCGCGATCGGCGTCGGCGCCTCGATGAGCGCCGTCATCCGAAGTGGCCGTTCACGTAGTCGGAGGTGCGGCTGTCCTGGGGGCGCTCGAAGATCTCGGTGGTGTCGCCCTGCTCCACGATGTAGCCCGGCTGACCCTCGGCCGCCAGGAAGAAGGCGCACCGGTCGGAGACCCGCTGGGCCTGCTGCATGTTGTGGGTCACGATCACCACCGTGACCTCGTGGGCGATCGCCCGGATGGTCTCCTCGACGCGTCGCGTCGAGGTGGGGTCGAGGGCCGAACACGGCTCGTCCATCAGCAGGACGTCCGGGCGTACGGCGAGGGCGCGAGCGATGCAGAGCCGCTGCTGCTGGCCGCCCGAGAGGGAGGCACCGGGGGCGTCGAGCCGGGTCCGCACTTCGTCCCAGAGCCCGGCGCTGCGGAGGCTGCGCTCGACGAGCGCGTCGGCCTCGCGGGCACGCACCTTGCGTCCGGTCAGGGACATCCCCGACATCACGTTGTCGTGGATGGACATGGTCGGGAACGGGTTGGCCTTCTGGAAGACCATGCCGATCCGCCGACGGCTCTCGATGGGCCGCCGCGCGGGGTCGTAGATGTCCTCCCCGTCGAGGCGGACCTCGCCGGCCAGACTCGCCGACGGGACCAGCTCGTGCATCCGGTTGAGGATCCGCAGGAAGGTGGACTTCCCACAGCCGGAGGGGCCGATCAGGGCCGTGACCTTGCTCGCGGGCATGGTCAGGGAGACCTCGTTGAGCACGTGGTGGTCGCCGAACCAGGCACTGACGCGGTCGGCGACCAGCGTCGCGGGCGTGCCCCCGACCGGGCCGCCGTGGGTGACGGGGAGGGTCAGGGTCTGGTCCTGGGAGTCGTCGAGCAGGGTCATGGCGGCCTTCACAGGGTGTTGGGGAGCAGCAGGGCGAGGTTCTCGAAGACCATCCACAGGACGGCCAGCAGGACCGGGGTGGCGCCGATCCACAGCCAGCGCCGCTGTGCGGTCCGCAGGGCGGTCCAGGTCACGAGGATCGTGGTGAGCAGCAGGAGCTGCGACCAGAGCAGCAGCGCGACCAGGTGGGACGCGGTGCCGTGTCCGGGCTGGTCGGACGGCGGCGCCGTGGTGCCGGTGCTGGCGGGGAGGGCCTTGCCCACGAGCCGCGCCGAGACCATCAGCGTGCGGTCGGGGGTGTAGGCGGGGTCGGAGGTGACCAGCGTCAGCCGGGAGGGCACCACGCGGACCTTGGTCGCGGGCGCGTCGCTGGTGCGGACCAGGTCGACGACGTAGCTGAACTTCCCCTGCCCGGTGGCGACCGCGATCCGGTCACCGGGCTGGAGCTGGTCGAGGTGGGCGAACGCCGCACCTGAGGTGGACCGGTGCCCGATCAGCACCGAGATGCCGGTCTGGCCCGGGAGCACCGAGTCGGTCTTCAGACCGGGGCCGAACTTCGTCTGGTCCGAGGAGCTGCCCTCGACGAAGACCTGGTCGAGGCCGATCGCGGGGATGCTCACCACGCCGAGCGGGGTGCCCGGGGCGATCGGGCCCGCGACCGGGACCGTCGCCGCCGCGAGATCGGTCCGCAGGTCGCGGTAGAGCACGTCCTGGGCGCGGTTGGCGGCGAGGCTGGAACCCACCACGAGGTAGCCCGCGAAGGCGACCAGCAGAGCGGTCACCAGCAGCAGCCCGGCCGCCACGACCTGGGCGGTGGTGACGTGTCGGGGCTCGCGGGGCGGCGAGACCGGGGTCGGGGCGGCGGCCGGCTCAGTGCGGCGGCCACCCACCAGGCGCAGCACGCGCATCGACGTACGACGTGCGGGCGAGTCGTCGTCGGAGTCGGGCGTGACGGGGTTCAGCGTCGCAGCCACTGCGGCCCCCGTCCGGTGCGCTCGAGCCACAGCAGGAGCGGCCCGACGAGCAGGCCGATCAGGGCCAGGAGCAGCAGCCCGGGCAGCGTCAGCAGGCGCTTGCCGGCGGACTGCGACGACACCTCCATCATCTGCGGTGCGGCGTCTGCCTGGTTCGGTGCTGGTGTCGGTGGGCGAGCCTGCGGGTTTCGCTCCGTCGCTCGGCGCCGCCTGCGGGTCGGTCGGCAGCACCGTCGGGACCCAGACCCGGCTGGTTCAGCCCGGGCTCCGAGCTCGGCTGGGTCGACGGGTCGTCGCTGGGCTGGTCGGTCGGTTGGTCCGTCGGCTTGGTGTAGCCGGCGACCACGGCGGCGCGCGCGGACCGGACCTGGGCCCGCAACGCCGGGGTCAGCGGCGCGTGCCCGCCCGGCAGCTTGCCGACCTCGTCGCCGGGCACCTGCCCCGGCCCCGCGACGTAGTCGAGGAAGTCGGCCATCTGGCCACGGGTCGCCTTGTCGGCCTTGGTCGAGAGGGCCGCGGACACCAGCACGGACAGCGGGTAGATGCCCTTGTCCTTCGAGGCCAGGTCCACGCTGCGGGTGACCCCGTCGGCGTTGACGTCGGCATGCGTCACCCCGGCCGTGAGCGACGCGTCGGTCGGCTTCACGAAGGCGCCACCGGTGTTCTGCAGGGAGGCGGTCGGGAGCAGGAACCGCGCTGCGTCGGCGGCGTCCAGGATCCCGATCACCTCACGGGCGCCGGGGTTCTGCCGCGGCGGCTTGGTGGTGACGTTCACCCCGTTCTCCACCGTGACGACCGCGCCCGGGAACTGGGCGATCGACAGCTGCCGGGCCAGGGCGTCCATGCCCGAGATGGGCTGGAAGCTGCTGGTGATGACCTGGTCGAGCAGCGGGTAGTTCGAGAACGGCATGGCGATGTTCTTGTAGTTGGCGTTGACCTTCATGCCCCACGGGTCGGGTGTGCCCTTGATGAAGGCGCGGGCCTGCGGGTCGTGCCAGATCCACCGGGTCAGCGCCTCGGTGGTGTCGGACAGGTCGCCGAGCAGCAGCGGGTGGTTGCCGGGGGCACCGCCCGGCCAGGCGACGCCGGGGTTCAGCTTGAGGAACTCGGGGTCGCGGAAGAGGTTGACCGGGTTGTTCGTCACCGCCGCGTCGCCACCGGAGCGGTACGACGCGGTGATCAGCTTCGCGACCAGGCGGGCGTTGAGGCGCATCGAGGTCACCGGGCGACCGTTGGCATCGTCGACCTGGAAGGCCACGACCAGGCCCGTGATGCTGACCGGGCTGTAGACGACGCCGGCGGCCTTCTCGTCCTTGGCGGCGAGCGGGTCGATCACCAGCCCCGTGTCGGTCGTCCCCGACGCCACGTCGAAACGGGTCTGGGGCTCGCCGATCGCGGTGTAGTCGAGGTTCACGGCCTTGCTCGTCAGGGTGCACGTGGATGCCCGCCACGACGCGAGCAGTCCGCCGGCCATCGGGCTGCCCTCGACGCGCAGGCTCGATCCGTTCAGCGAGCAGGAGTCGTCGACGGACTGGAACGACAGCGGCACGACCGTACGGCGCGCCCACGCCCAGGGCGCGTCCATCAGGTCCTCGGTGTCGCCGACGTTCGCCTGGTTGCGGCCGTAGTTGGGCACCACGACGATCGAGCACGGCGAGTCGGCGTCGCAGCCGAGTCCGGCCGACTCGCGCTTGGTGAAGACCTGGATCGTCACCTCACCGGCGCCGTCGGCGCGGGTCACGTTGTCCTGCCAGTTGGCGGGCCCGTCCGGTGTCGAGTCGAAGGGATTGGTCTGGCCGGGGTAGGTGAACGGGGGCACGGCCGGGTAGGCGGGGGAGCTGGGGGTCGCGTCGAGGCCGTGGAAGCCCGGCGAGCCGTAGCAGTCGCTGGAGCTCGCCGGGTCCTTCCCTCGGCACTCGTAGACGCGCACCGGGTTCTCGGTGTTGATGTCGAGCGAGTCGCCGCTGTTCTGGAGCCGGGTCGCCGAGCTGGGCCGGAAGCCCGTCCAGGACACCTCGACCGTCTGGTTCACGAGGTCGGCGGTGCGGCTGACGGTCACCGTGGCGCCGTCCCCGGCGCCCGGGGCCGGCACCGTGACCGCGCCCGGCGTGCGCCCGGCGCGGGCGGAGGACGCCGACGCCGGGGTCGCCACGGCGAGCGCCCCCAGGGCGAGCACCGCGAGGGTGGCCGCGGCGGCGCGTCGTCGCAGGCGTCGTGTCTGCATGGTGGCTCCAGAGGGTGAGGCTCAGGGTGAACGTGGTGGCGGGCTCACCCTGGGCCCGCCACCACGGCTTGGGGCGGTCAGCCGAGCTGGCCGCAGAATCGGGACTGGTTCTGGTCGTCCCCCAGCGGGGTGTTCCCGAAGGGGATGAGGAACGCGTTCTGGTGCTGGCAGAGGTAGCCCCCGGCCTTGAACACGTCCTTGAGGTCCTGTGGTGCGTCGTTGCGGACCACGTTGTAGAAGATCCGGCCGAACGAGGCGCTCGCCCCCGTGGCGAACGCCGGGTTCAGCACCTGGTAGTGCACGTTGTTGAACGTGGTGTCCACGGTCGGAGAGGTCGTCGTGTTGACCAACCCCACCTGCGCACCGCCTCGGTTGTCGGCGATGCCGGGTGCGCCGTTCTGCTGGGCCGCCCACTTGGTGACGGCGTACGGCGCGATGCCCTGCGGGTCGCCGTTCAGCGTGCGTCCGTCGTTCTGCTGCTGCAGGATCGTGGTGTTGCCACAGCCCGTGGTGACGTTGCCGACGGTGCTGCCGATCGCCTGCAGGAAGAACGTGTAGGTGGCCGCCGTGGTGGGCGGCACGTACACGTGGATGGCTCCCGGCTGGCCCCCGACCTGGCTCCAGTCGGTGTCGGTGCACTCGAAGATGTCCTTGAGCTGGGCAGTCGTCAGCGGCGCGGTCGGCGCATAGGCGTTGCCGATGGTCGCGTACGAGACGGCGTCGCGGCTCTGGGCGTAGAAGAGGAGGTTGGCCTCACCTGCCGCCGTTCCCCTGGCCCGGCTCGAGCGCACCCAGTCGATGCAGTACGTCCCGTCGTTGTGGACGGGGTCGTTGAGCAAGGCGGTGACGCCCGCGTTCGCGCCGTTCGGTCGCGGCAGGTTGCTGCACCCGGTCTTGGTCGTGATGTTGTCGGCCGGGGTGGTGCTGGTCCCGGTCACCGGGTTGACGGCGTCGAAGGACTCGAGCAGGTCCGTGGGAGAGGTGGCGTTGTACTGCGTGACCACGTTGTTCGAGAGCTCGGCGAAGGCGTCGGCACCCACTCCGGCGTACAGAGTGCCGCCCGGCGGAGGCGTGAGCGGGGTGCCCGGATCGGTGGGACCGTTCGGGTCCGCGTGGGCTGCCACGCCGAGCAGGGTGAGGGCCGCGGCGAAGCCGCCGGCCAGGCCGGCGCGCAGAGTACGTCGGGACATGGGGTTTCCTGTTCTCCTGGTCTCGTGGTCGCGGCTGGTCATCAGGCCTTCACCTTCAGCGCGGCGAGGAATGCTGCGACGCCCTTGCTGTGGGCGTTCTTGGTGCCGAGCACCGTGACGACCACCGTGTGGCTCTTGAGCGCACCCTTGAAGGTCCAGCTCTTGGCGAGCGACCTGCCGGCCTTGTTGTAGAGGTCGACGGTCGTCGACTTCCCGTCGACGGTGACCTTGACCTTGCCCGCCTTGGCGGAGCGGTCGAAGGTCAGCGTCAGGCCGTGGCCGAAGACCTTGGCGGTCGCGCTGGACTTCTTCTTCACCGAGGTGCGGCCCTTGCCGGACGGTGAGTGCGTGGTCTTGTAGGACTTCCAGGTCCCCTTGACCGTCACCCCCTTGGCCGTCCACGGGTAGGTGCCGGCGGCGAGGTTGCCCTTCGGGACGACGGTCTTGCCGGTCAGGGTGGCCGCCCTGGTCACCGTGGTGGTGCCGGTGGGGTCGGTGGCCTGGACGGTCAGCGTGCTGGCGCCGGCCGCGAGACCGGTGGTCGGGACCTGGGCGGTCCAGACGTGGCCGGACTTGGTGGCCGTGACGTAGTCACCGGAGCCGAGCTTGGCCTGGACCTGCGTGACGTGGTCCACGTCCCCGGCGGAGGCGGCGTACGCCGTGACCGGGACCGTGGTGCCGAGCGTGATGGTCGATCCCACACCCGGCGTCCGGATGAACGCCGAGGGGCCGGCCGCCGAGGTCGGGGCGAGCGCGACACCGCGGAACTCGGTGTTCGCCGTGGCGGTGGCCAGCGTGGTCGGCCCGGTCGGCGCGAACGAGGTCGCCGAGCCGTTCGGGTCGGTGAGCGTGACCAGCTGGGTCGGGGTGGTCACCGCGAGGCTGACCGAGTTGCCGGAGACGTTCGCCACGACGCCGAAGGCGCCGGGGACGTCGACGTCACCCGCGGAGGCCCAGGTGGTGCCGTTCCAGCGGTACTTGTCGATGGTGCCGCCGCGCGAGGAGCCGTCGGCGATGTAGAGGGTGTCGAGTCCCGTGCTCCCGAAGCCGGCGGGCGTCAGGTCGGCGAACGCGTAGCCGTAGGTGAGCAGGTTGTCCGGCAGCCCGGTCAGGTCGGCGAGCGCGCCGGAGGTGGGAGTGCCGGTGCCCACGGCGGCCAGGCGGTTGGTCAGGATGCCGGAGCTGAAGAGCTGGTTGCCCTGGATGGTGAGCGCGCTCAGGTTGCTGGCGGCGTTGCCGGCCACGGTGCTGCCGGCCGCCGAGCCGCGCGTGGCGGTGACGATGCCGCCGTTGCCGCCGGTGGCCCAGAGGCGCTCACCGTTGGTCGTGGTGGCCGAGCGGATGATCTTGGCCGTGCTCGAGGCTGCGAGCTCGGTGGTGGTGTCCACGGTGCCGTTGGCGTCCACCAGGCCGAGGACCCGGGGGGTCGCGGTCGGGTCGGAAGCGGCCAGGGACAGCCCGCCGGGGGCGGTGTCGCTCGGGGCCGCGTCGTACCCGGTGACGGCGATGAAGCGACCGTCCGAGGACCGGTCGATCAGCCCCTCCGAGCGCGACTGTCCGGTCGCGGTCAACCGGTGGTTCCCCTCCGCGGCGGCGGTCGGGAGCGCGATCGACTGGATCTTGGTGCCGGTCGGGCCGTACTCGTCGAGGAACACCGGGGCCGCGGCGTTCGAGAGCGCCGAGGCTCCCGTGCCGACCCGGTAGACGACGACGTCGCCGCCGGTGAAGCGAGCGGCGTGAGCCTCCGACGACGTCACCAGCGGGACGGCGACGGCCGCGACGGCCGCGGCGGTGGCGACACCCAGAACGCGCAGGCGTGTGCGCATGAGCACCTCTTTCGAGCGAGTACGGCCGAGGCCGTGGTGGTCGAGTGACCCGAGAACATCAGTATCTCTACTGACTTAGTCGTATTTAGGGGTCAAGACGGCCCGTTGGTCAAGTCGGGAGCACGCGTGTCGGACGCGAAACCCCGTGTTGCGCCTGGGATCTGCCACAAATGGCCCGATCGGACTATCCGGCCTGGGGTCGCCCTGGCCGCCGGGACGGCGGGCTGACCCTTACTCCCACTCGATGGTGCCGGGTGGCTTGCTGGTGATGTCGAGGGTGACCCGGTTGACCTCTGCGACCTCGTTGGTGATCCGCGTGGACACCCTCTCCAGCAGGTCGTAGGGCAGCCGTGCCCAGTCGGCGGTCATCGCGTCCTCGGACGTGACCGGACGGAGGACGACCGGATGGCCGTAGGTCCGGCCGTCGCCCTGCACCCCGACCGAGCGGACGTCGGCGAGGAGCACGACCGGGAACTGCCAGATGTCGCGGTCGAGGCCGGCGGCGGTGAGCTCCTCGCGGGCGATCGCGTCGGCGTGGCGCAGGATGTCGAGGCGCTCGCGGGTGACCTCGCCGATGATCCGGATGCCCAGGCCCGGGCCGGGGAACGGCTGCCGCCACACCATCGTCGGCGGCAGGCCGAGCTGCTCGCCGACCATCCGGACCTCGTCCTTGAACAGGGTGCGCAGCGGCTCGACGAGCGCGAAGTCCAGGTCGTCGGGCAGACCGCCGACGTTGTGGTGGGACTTGATGTTGGAGGTGCCCGCTCCCCCGCCCGACTCCACGACATCGGGGTAGAGCGTCCCTTGCACCAGGTACGCCGTGCTACCGGACGCCGCGTCACCGAAGACGCGCGCCTCGGCCGCCTCGAAGACCCGGATGAACTCCCGGCCGATGATCTTGCGCTTCTCCTCCGGGTCGACGATCCCCTCCAGGGCACCGAGGAACTGGTCGGAGGCGTCGACGACGTCGAGGGCGTCGAACACGGCCTCGAAGTCGCGTCGTACCTGCTCGGTCTCGCCCTGTCGCATCATCCCGTGGTCGACGTAGACGCAGGTGAGCCGGTCGCCGATCGCGCGCTGCACGATCGCCGCGGCCACCGCGGAGTCGACGCCCCCGGAGAGCGCGCAGATCGCCCGGGAGTCGCCGATCTGCTCGCGGATCCGGTCCACCTGCTCGTCGACGATGTTGACCATCGTCCAGGTCGGCCGGCAGCCGGCGATGTCGCGGAGGAAGTGCTCGAGGACCTGCTGCCCGTGCTCGGTGTGCAGCACTTCGGGGTGCCACTGCACCCCGGCCAGCCGCCGGTCGGTGTCCTCGAACGCCGCGACCGGCGTGACGCGGGTCGACGCGAGCACGTCGAAGCCCGGTGGGGCCGCGATCACGGAGTCGCCGTGGGACATCCAGACCGAGTGCTCGGCCGGGAGCTCGGCGAGCAGGGTGCCGCCGCGCTCGACCGTGACGGGCGTGCGGCCGTACTCCCGGGCGCCGGTCGGCGACACGGCCCCGCCGAGGCCCTGCGCCATCAGCTGGAAGCCGTAGCACATGCCGAACACCGGCACGTCGGAGGAGAAGATCGACGGGTCGACGGCCGGCGCGCCCGCGGCGTAGACCGACGACGGACCGCCGGAGAGGATCAGCGCAGCCGGCTCGCGGGCGAGCATCTCGGCCACCGGCATGGTGTGGGGCACGATCTCGGAGTAGACGTGGGCCTCGCGCACCCGGCGCGCGATGAGCTGGGCGTACTGGGCCCCGAAGTCGACGACGAGGACCAGGTCGTGCTCCGCTTCGCCGGTTGCTCGCGACATGACCGCAGCCTATCCGCGCCGGCCGGTGGCTCCGACCCCGGACGCGCCTCGGGGCCCGGCCGGTCGGGGAGCACGGCCGGGCCCCGGTCCGGCACCACCGGAGCGGCGACCGGAGCGGGGTCACGCCAAGGGAGGGAGATCGACGGCGTGACCCGACCCCTCAACGACCCGTCGCGGCGCGGGTTACGGGCCGGATCAGGAGACCGCGACGATGGGTAGCCGGAGCGCGCCGGGGGCGGCCTCGGGCACCACGGGGTTCTTCGGTGCGACCGGCGAGATCCGCCGGTAGGACGCGCCGAGCTCGGGGCGCGCGTCGGCGTCGCCCTTGTTGGGCCAGAACGACATCGCCCGCTCCGCCTGGGCCGTGATCGTCAGCGACGGGTTCACGCCCAGGTTCGCCGAGATCGTCGACCCGTCGGCGATGTGCAGGCCGGGGTGGCCGTAGACGCGCTGGTAGGCATCGATCACACCGGACTCCGGGGTGTCGCCGATCGTGCAGCCGCCGATGAAGTGGGCGGTCAGCGGCATGTTGAAGGGCTCGCCGATCGAGCCCCCGGGGAAGCCGCCCATGATCTCGGCCATCCGGCGTACGGCCTGGTTGGCGATCGGGATCCAGGTCGGGTTGGGCTCGCCGTGGCCCTGTCGCGAGGACAGGACACGGCGACCGAACCGGCCGGCCTTGGAGAAGACCTGGATGGAGTTGTCACGGCTCTGCATGACCAGCGCGATCACGGCCCGCTCGGACCAGTGCTTCATGTCGTAGAGGTCGCGGATGTGGCTCTTCTGCCGCCACATCTCGGCGACCCACGTGCGCCAGCGCGGACCGAGGTCGCCGTCGGTGAGCACCGTCTGGAGCAGCGACATCGCGTTGCTGCCCTTGCCGTAGTGCACCGGCTCGATGTGGGTGTGCTCGTCGGGGTGGAACGACGAGGTGATGGCGACGCCCTGGCTGTAGTCGACCGACGTGTCGGGGGCGATGGCGCCGAGGATCGACTCGGAGTTGGTGCGCGACAGGTGACCCAGGCGGTCGGACAGGTGGGGCAGGTAGCCCTCGTCCTTCATCCGGTGGAGCAGTCGCTGCGTGCCGAGCGCCGACGCGGACAGCACGACCTGGTCGGCGGTCAAGACCCGCTTCGAGCCGGGGCGGTTGAGCTTGGCCTTGGTGTGGCGCACCTCGACGTCGTAGCCGCCGTCGTCGCGCGGCCAGATCCGGGTGACGGTCGTCATCGGCAGCACCCGCGCGCCGTTCTGCTCGGCGAGGTAGAGGTAGTTCTTGACCAGCGTGTTCTTGGCGTTGTGGCGGCAGCCGGTCATGCACTCACCACAGTGGCTGCACGGGTTGCGGTCGGGGCCGGCGCCGCCGAAGAAGGGGTCGGCCACGGTGTCGGCGGGCTCCTGACCGGGGCCTCCGAAGAACACCCCGACCGGTGTCAGCCGGAAGGTGTCACCGACGCCGAGCTCGTCGGCGACCTGCTTCATCACCTCGTCGGACGGCGTCATCCGGGGGTTGTCGGTGACGCCGAGCATCCGCTTCGCCTGGTCGAAGTACGGCGCCAGCTCGGCGCGCCAGTCGGTGATGTCCTTCCACGACGGGTCGTCGTAGAACTGCTCGAGCGGCTCGTAGAGGGTGTTGGCGTAGACCAGCGAGCCCCCACCGACCCCGGCGCCGGAGAGGATCAGGCAGTCCTTGAGGGCGTCGATCCGCTGGATGCCGTAGCAGCCGATCTCGGGGCGGAACAGGTAGCGCTTGGTGTCGAACGAGGTCGCGGCGAAGTCGTCGTCCTCGAAGCGCGCGCCGGCCTCGAGCACGCCGACCCGGTAGCCCTTCTCGGTCAGCCGGAGCGCTGTCACGGACCCGCCGAAGCCGGAGCCGACGACGAGGACGTCGTAGTCGAGGTCGCTCATGCGCGCCCCAGCCTCTTCAGGATCCGGAGGTTGGTGGTCATCACCTTGGCGTAGGTCTCGTCGGACAGCCCGAACGCCGGCGCGATCCGCATCACCCGCTGGGTCGCGACCGACTGGACCTCGGTGTAGCGGAGGATGCCCTCGCTGCCCTGGCGACGGCCGAGCCCCGACTCGCGCATGCCGCCCATCGGCGCCTCGAGGCTGCCGAAGGTGGCGGCGAACGCCTCGTTGACGTTGACGGTGCCGCATCGGATCCGGCCGGCGAGCTCGCGAGCGCGCGGCCCGTCCTGGCTGTAGATCGAGGCGTTCAGGCCGTACTCGCCGTCGTTGGCGCGTGACACGGCCTCGGCCTCGTCGTGGAAGCGGTAGGCCGCGATGACCGGGCCGAAGGTCTCGTGCCCGAAGCAGGTCATCTCGGGGGTGACCCCCTCGAGGATGGTCGGCTCGTAGAAGAACGGCCCGAGGTCGGGCCTGGCGCGTCCTCCGGCCAGGACCCGGGCCCCCTTGGCGACGGCGTCGTCCACGTGGGCGACGACGGTGTCGAGCTGGGCCTGGCTGATCAGCGAGCCCATGTCGTTGCCCCACTCGAGGGTGGCGCCGAGGGTCATCGCCTCGGTGCGCGCGACGAACCGCTCGAGGAACCGGTCGTAGACCTGGTCGGCGACGAACAGCCGCTCCATCGACACGCAGAGCTGGCCGGCGTTGGAGAAGGCGGCGCGGACGGCTCCCTCCGCGGCCTTCTCGAGATCCGCGTCGTGGAGCACCAGGATCGGGTTCTTGCCGCCGAGCTCGAGCGAGCAGCCGATCAGCCGGTCGGCGCAGCCGCGGGCGACGAGCCTGCCGGTGGCGGTGGATCCGGTGAAGCAGATGTAGTCGGCGCGCGCGACCAGCTCGGGGCCGATCTCGGCACCGGGTCCGGCAACGACCTGCCAGAGGTCACGGGGGAAGCCGGCCTCCTCGAGGAGCTGGGCGGCCAGCAGCGCCGAGAGCATGGTCTGGGCGTCCGGCTTGGCCACCACCGCGTTGCCGGCGAGCAGCGCCGGCAGCCCGTCGCACAGCGCCATCGTGAACGGGTAGTTCCACGGCGAGATGATGCCGACGACACCCTTCGGGACCCGGTTCAGCTCGACCCGGGTGAGCACCGGGAAGACACCGCGGACGCGGCGGGGGTCGAGGTGCTGGTGCGCCGTACGGCCGTAGTAGCGGGCGGTCAGCGCGATGTGCAGGGGCTCGTCGAAGGCGTGCTTGCGGGCCTTGCCCGACTCCCAGCAGATCAGGTCGATGATCTCCGCCTGCCGGTCGAGGACGAGGTCGTGCAGCCGCAGGAGGGCGGCCGCCCGGTCGTCGATCGGCGTACGGGCCCACTGCTCCTGCGCCTTGCGCGCCCGCCGGAAGGCCTCGTCGACGTCGGCCGCGGTGGACTGGGGGATGTGGGCGAGCGGCCGGTCGCCCAGCGGGGACCGCACCTCCGCGGTGCGGTCGGAGGAGGCGACGAGCCTCGTGGTCAGGGCCGCGACGTAGCTGCGGTCGAGGGCGTACGACGCGGTGGGGTCGTGCTCGGGGTCGTGGGGACCCTCGACGACCGGCCCGGAGGAGGGATGCTGGGCGCTCATGTACCGAGGGTATGTCGCCCGCCACACCGCGGCTACCCCTGAGTAACAACCTGGACACCGCCGGGGCCCTCTGCGCCCTCCCCTGCGGTCCCACTGGTCACAGCTTCATCATGTGAAGTGGGCGAGCCCGCGCTTCTCATGGCGAATTCGCCATGAGAAGTCGCGCTTCACCATGTTCACATGGTGAAGCGCCGCACCGGACATCGTCCACCGCCGCCCTCGCGGCGTGCGTCATCCACAGCTCGCCGGCGATCCCGCGTCGGGATCCGTCCGAGATGTCACAACAGAGGGATGGATCCTCTTCGGTACTTCTGTGAGCAGGACGGCTTCTTCACGCGAGCGATGGCCCGCGAGGTGGGATACGACGACCGGGCCATCAGCCTCATGGTGCGGCGGCGGGTGTGGCACAGGTTCAGGCGTGGCTACTACTCCTTCACTGACATCTGGGCCGTGCTCGACCAGATCGAGCGGCACCAGGTCCGGTGCCGCGCGGTCCTGCACTCCCTCGGTGAGGTGGCGGCCTTGAGCCATGTCTCCGGAGTGGTGGCGCACGGCATCGACACCTGGGGCATCGACCTGACCCGGGTGCACGTCACCAGGCTCGACGGCGGCGCCGGTCGCACCGAGGGCGACGTCGTTCACCACGTCGGCACCTGCACCGACGAGGACATCGTCGACGTGAACGGGTTTCGCACCCTCTCCCCGCTTCGATGCGCGATCGAGTGCGGGTCGATGACCACCTCGGAGTCCGCGCTCGTCGTACTGAACTCCTTGCTCTACAAGGGTCTCGCCGACGCTGACGAGCTCTACCGTCAGTTCCGCGCCATGGGCTCGTGGCCGGGCACTCGGCGCCTTCACGTTCCGGTGCGGCTGGCCGATTGCGGTGCGGAGAGCGTCGGGGAGTCCAGAGGCATGTGGACCTTCTGGACCGTGGGGATCCCCCGTCCTGTGACGCAGTTCGAGGTATGCGACCCAGACGGGACGGTGCGCGGCACCTGCGACTGGGGGTGGCCGAAGGCGCGGCTCCTCGGTGAGTTCGACGGCGAGGTCAAGTACGGACGCCTGCTCCGGCCAGGTCAGGATGCGGGCGCCGTGGTCTTCGCCGAGAAGCGTCGCGAGGACGAGATTCGCGAGCTCAGTGGGTACGGCATGCTCCGTCTGATCTGGAGCGACTTCCAACGCCCCCGCCTGATCAAGGATCGCTTCGAGCGGCTGGCCCGTCGTACGGGCTGACGAACTGCTCATCGGCCTCAGCTTCATCACGTGATGTAGACGAGCCGACGCTTCTCATGGTGAATTCACCACGAGAAGCGGTGCTTCACCATGTTCACATGGTGAAGCCGGGGGACCTGAGCCGCGGCAACACGCCGAACGAGCGCGGCGCGAGACACCACGGGAGTGGCGGCACCGCGGCTCACACGATCTCGGGGGCGCTCACCCGGGCCTCGTCGGCCTCCTGGTCGGTGGGCTTCTGCTGCGACTGGCGCTCGGCCTCGACGCGGCGCAGGTAGTGGTCGACCTCGTCGTCTCGACGCGCGGGGTCCCAGCCGAGCTCGGCGGCCATCAGGTCGGCCGCGGCGCCGACGGCGACGGTGCCCCGGTCGAAGGTCTCGATCGAGATCCGGGTACGCCGGGCCAGCACGTCGTCGAGGTGGCGCGCGCCCTCGTGGGTGACGGCGTAGACGATCTCGGCGGCCAGGTAGTCCTCGGTGCCCGGCAGCGGCGTCGCGAGCTCGGGCCGCGCCTGCATCAGGTCGAGCACCTCGTCGACGAGGCCGCCGTAGCGACCGAGCAGGTGGTCGATGCGGCCCACCTCGAGCCCCGAACGACGTGCCAGCGCCACGCGCTGGTTGGTCCGGGTCCAGAACGTGTCGGCACCGACCAGTGGGACCCGCTCGGTGTGGGACGGCGCGACGTCGGGCCAGCCGCGGACCGCGAGGTCGACCGCGTCGCGCGCCATGATCCGGTACGTCGTGAGCTTGCCGCCGGCGATCAGGACCAGGCCCGGCACGGGGCCGGCCACGGTGTGCTCGCGGGAGACCTTGGTGGTGGCCGACCGCGCCTCGCCCTCCCCCGCGGACCCGACCCCGCGGCCGGCCTTCCCGGTCAGCAGCGGCCGCAGCCCGGCGTACACGCCCTCGACGTCGTCGTGGTCGAGCGGGACCCGCAGCAGCCGGTTCACATGGTGGAGCAGGTAGTCGATGTCGGCCCGGGAGGCGGCGGGGTGCGCCAGGTCGAGGTCCCAGGCGGTGTCGGTGGTGCCGATGATCCAGTGCCGCCCCCACGGGATGACGAAGAGCACCGACTTCTCGGTCTTGGTGATGAAGCCGCACTCGGAGCGGATCCGGTCGCGCGGCACGACGAGGTGGATGCCCTTGCTGGCCTCGACGTCGAGGACCAGGTCGCCCCCCAGCAGCCGCTGCACCTCGTCGGTCCACACACCGGCCGCGTTCACCACGACCCGGCTCCGCACCTCGAGCTCTTCGCCGGTCTCGAGGTCGGTCGCACGCACCCCGACGACCCGGTCGCCGTCGCGGACGAAGCCGGTGACCCGGGTCCGCGTCGCGATGACCGCGCCGTGATGGGCGGCGGTGCGCGCGAGCGTCACCACCAGCCGCGCGTCGTCGACCTGGCAGTCGTAGTAGCGGATCGCGCCGGTGAGCTCGTCGGTCCTCAGGTCCGGAGCCAGACGGGCGAGCTGCCGCCGGAACAGGTGCTTGTGCTTGGGGAGCCCCACGTCGTAGCGGCCGGCCATGGCCAGCCCGTCGTAGAGGGCCAGGCCGGCACCGACGTAGGGGCGCTCGAGGGTGCGGTGCAGCGGGTAGAGGAACGGCACCGGCCGCACCAGGTGGGGCGCCAGCCGGGTCAGCAGCAACCCGCGCTCCTCGAGGGCCTCACGGACCAGCGCGAAGTCGAACATCTCCAGATAGCGCAGTCCACCGTGGATCAGCTTGCTCGACCGCGACGACGTTCCGCTCGCCAGGTCTCGCTGCTCGAGCAGTCCGACGGACAGCCCACGCGAGACGGCGTCGAGCGCCGCGCCGGTGCCGACCACACCGCCGCCGACGACCAGGAGGTCGAGCGGGGCCGCGTCGCGCGAGGTCGCGGCCATCGCCCCCAGCGCGCGGGTACGGGAGGCGGGATCGAGGGCGTGTGACGAGGCCACGGCACGATCCTGCACGACACGACCACGGACTACGCGCGCGCGGAGGCGGTTTTCCCGGTTTGATGGGCCCGTGGACGAAGAGGTCGTGGCGCTCTACGACGACGGGGGACGTCCGGCAGGGATCGCCCCTCGCTCGGTGATGCGCGCCCAGAACCTCCGGCACGCCGCCACCGGGGTGATCGTCCGCGACCCCTGGGGTCGCGTCTACGTGCACCGCCGGACGCCGACCAAGGACGTCTATCCGGCCCACTGGGACTTCACGGCCGGCGGGGTCGTCCTCGCCGGCGAGGACCCGCTCGAGGCCGCACGTCGCGAGCTGGCGGAGGAGCTCGGCGTCACCAGCGAGCTCGAGCCGCTCGGCGAGGCCGACTACGCCGACAGCCAGACGAGGTACCACGCCTATCGCTTCGTGACCACGTGGGACGGGCCGATCACCCCGCAGCCCTCGGAGGTCGCGTACGGCGCGTGGCTGAGCATCGAGCGGCTGCTCGAGCGGATCGCGGACCCCGAGATCGCGTTCATGCCCGACTCCGTGGCCCTGTTCTCGGACTGGCTGCGGGAACGGGCCGCCGAGCGGGCGCAGCCGCTCCAGGGCTGGGACTCGGTGGCGACCGTCGTCGAGGGCCGGTGGATCGATCGCATCCCGCACTACCCCGACGCCGCCACCCAGCTGACCAACGAGACCCGGCTGATGCCGCGGGTGGCTCCCCTGCTGCCGCTCGAGGTGCCGGTGCCGGTGGTGCTCGAGGAGGAGCCTCTCCGCGTACGGCACCCGCTCGTCGTGGGCGACCTGGCGACCGACCGGACACTGACCGCGGACGACGGGCTCCGGACGGGCCAGTTCCTCCGGGCCCTGCACGACATGCCGCCGACGCTCTACATCGAGTCCGGCATCCCCGACCGCGTGGCCGCCCGGGCGGAGCTGCTCGCGACGCTGGAGCGTCTCCTCCACCGGGTCCTGCCCCTGACACCCGAGGAGCTCCACGGCCCGGGCAGCGAGCTCCTGCGTCGCGTCGCCCTGAAGACGCCGACCACGCTGATCCACGGCGACCTCGGTCCCCACCATGTGGTGATCCGCGACGACCGTGTCGTCGGCATCATCGACTGGTCCGACGCCCGGGTCGGCGATCCCGCGATCGACCTCGCGTGGGCGCTGTTCGAGACGCCCGAGCCGTTCGCCGCGGCCGTCGCGACGGCGTACGGCGTCGAGGACGAGGAGCTCGCCCGCGCCTACGACTGGTGGCGCCTCGCCCCGTGGTACGACGTCCTCTGGGGCCCGGCGGGCGGCGACCAGGCGTTCGTCGAGGCCGGGCTCGCCGGCATCGCGACCCGGCTCACCACCTGAGGCGGGCCGGCGCGCACGACGTCAGTGCGGAACCACCAGCCGCGACTCGTAGGCGAAGACCACCGCCTGGACCCGGTCGCGGACGCCCAGCTTGGCGAGGATCCGCGCCACGTGAGTCTTGACGGTGGCGATCGAGACGAAGAGCTCCTCGGCGATCTCCGCGTTGCTGGCTCCGGTGGCGATCGCCCGGAGCACGGTGAGCTCGCGGTCGGTGAGCCGAGCCAGCTCGTCGGGCAGCGCCCGCGGTGCGTCGGAACGGCCCAGGGCGGTGAGCAGCCCCCGCACCGCGTGGTCGTCGAGCTCGAGCGTGAGTGAGGTGCGATCGGCCCACGGGTCCGGAGAGGACAAGGGCCATGCCGTCGTGATGGTCATGCGTTTCGGTTCCCCCCTGTTGCAGCCACCCAGGTCTGTGCGACGTGCCCGAGTCCGGCGCACCTAGGCAACATGCGCGTCGATGGCCGCATGTCGCAATACCCAAGAGGAGGGTATTCGTGTCCACGGACGCCGAGGAACCACTTTTTTCGCCGGCGACGTCAGGAGAGGACGATCTCGACGCGCTGGAACTCCTTGAGCTCGGTGTAGCCGGTGGTCGCCATCGCCCGGCGGAGAGCACCGACGAGGTTCATCGTCCCGTCGGCGACCCGGGAGGGCCCGAAGAGGATCTCCTCGAGCGTGCCGACGGTGCCGATCTCGACCCGTTCGCCCCGCGGGAGCTCGGCGTGGTGGGCCTCGGCACCCCAGTGGAAGCCCTGCCCGGGTGCATCGCTGGCGCGGGCGAAGGGCGAGCCGATCATCACCGCGTCGGCACCGCACGCGATCGCCTTGGCGATGTCACCACTGCGGCCGATCGAGCCGTCGGCGATCACGTGCACGTAGCGGCCGCCCGACTCGTCCATGTAGTCGCGGCGGGCACCGGCGACGTCGGCGACGGCACTCGCCATCGGCACGCTGACCCCGAGCACGGTGCGGGTGGTGTGGGCGGCACCACCGCCGAAGCCGACCAGCACGCCGGCGGCTCCGGTGCGCATCAGGTGGAGCGCGGCCTGGTACGTCGCGCAGCCGCCGACGATCACGGGCACGTCGAGCTCGTAGATGAACTCCTTGAGGTTGAGCGGCTCCGCCTGGGCGCTGACGTGCTCGGCGCTCACCGTGGTGCCCCGGATGACGAACATGTCGACCCCGGCGTCGACGACGGTCTTGGCGAACTCCTTGGTGCGCTGGGGGCTCAGCGCACCGGCCACGGTCACCCCTGCGTCGCGCATCTGCTTGAGCCGCACGGAGATCAGCTCGGCCTTGACCGGCTCGGCGTACATCTCCTGCATCCGGCGTACGGCGGTCGGTCCGTCGAGCTCGGCGATCTCCGCCAGCAGGTCGGACGGGTCGTCGTAGCGGGTCCAGAGGCCCTCGAGGTTGAGCACGCCGAGGCCGCCGTAGCGACCCAGGGCGATCGCGGTGTCCGGCGACATCACGGAGTCCATCGGGGCCGCGACGATCGGGAGCTCGAACCGGTAGGCGTCGATCTGCCAGGCGATGCCGACCTCCTCGGGGTCGCGCGTCCGTCGGCTGGGGACGATCGCGATGTCGTCGAAGGAGTAGGCGCGGCGCCCACGCTTGGCACGGCCGATCTCGGTCTCGCTCACCCGCGCAGCGTATCGACGTCGGCCGGTGTCGCCGGACTCACACCGCCCAGGAAGTAAAGGATGCGGCGTTCTCGAGCGAGCGCACGGTCTGGCTGCGACCGTTCTTGTGCCACCCGCCGAACGGAGACGTCATGCCCTTCCACCGAGAGAGTCGGCGTGCGCACCGGCTCATCGGCGGGATGCTCGGCGTGCTCGTCGCGGCCAGCCCGGTCGTCGCAGCCGGACCTTCGCACGCGGACGACGACTACCCCTACCGCGGTCTCGGACAGTGCCCTCTGGTCCCGCTGCCCCCGGGCAGCCACAAGCCGGGCAAGCCCGCCGGCCACACCAAGCCCGGTCACAAGCCTGGCCACACCAAGCCCGGCCACGGCACCCACGGCAAGCCGGACACCCCGACGAAGCCCCCGCCACCGCGCGAGTGCGCCAAGCACATCTGGTACTACAACGGCACCTACGGCGACCCGTGGGGCTTCGCCCTGCGCAACTGCACCAGCTTCGTCGCCTGGCGGCTGCGGGAGACCAACGGGCTCAGCGACTTCACCACCGACCTGGGCGGCGGCCGGTTCGGCAACGCCGGGAACTGGGACGACGACGCCGAGGCACTCGGCTATCTCGTCGACGACGTGCCCGCGGTCGGTGCCGTGGCACAGACCGACGACGGCCGGGTCGGCCACGTCGCCTGGGTCTCCGCCGTCGGCGACGGGACCGTCACGGTCGAGGAGTACAACTACCTCGTCGCCGGCGGGTACGACGTCCGCACGGTGCCCGCCTCCGACTTCCGCTATCTCCACCTCGCCGACGTGGCCCCCGACCCGAGCCTGGGCTCGACCCGAGCGGCCGCCACGACCGCCGCACCGGGCGGCGGCACGTGGACGGCACGGATCGGCGGTCAGGGTGACCTCACCGTGACCACGACGTCGGCGCGCCCCGTCCACCTCGGCACGCACGTCGCGTGGTCGGCGGACGCCGCGCCCTCGATCGCCGCCGACACCCTCGGTCAGACCTGGGTGGCCGCCGTGGCGGCGGACGGGCGCGTGCTCACCGCCCACACCCGTGGCGACACGGACCGATGGACCCGCCTGCGCCCCGTCCAGGGCGGACCCTGGTCGACCACGTCGACGCCGACCCTGGCCCTGGACGGCCGCGGCCGGATGCAGCTGCTGACCGTCTCGTCCACGGGCGACCTGGTCAGCCGGCACACGCCCCTCGGCAGCGACCGCTGGGGTCGCCGCGACCGGCTGGGCGCACCCGGGTCGTGGTCGACCCAGGCCGCACCTGCCGCCACCACCGACGCCCGCGGCAACCTGTGGGTCGCGGCCGTGACACGGCACGGCACCCTCGAGGCCGTGCACACCCGGGACCACGGTCGCCCCTGGGCCCGCTTCCACGCCGTGGACCGTCGGACGTGGTCGGAGACGTCGAGCCCGGCGCTCACCCTCGCCGGCGACGGGCGGCTCTGGCTGACCTCGGTCACCGCACGAGGTCAGCTCGTCTCGCGGCACACGGGCGCCGGGACGACGCGCTGGGGCCACGGTGTGCAGGCCGCCGGCCAGTGGTCGCCCTACTCCTCGCCGGCGACCACGGTCGACGTCTCGGGCCGCCTCTGGCTCGCCGCGGTGCGGACCGACGGCAGCGTGGTCGTCGACTCCACCAGCCCCGGCTCCGGACAGTGGCGGTCGCCGCGTGCCCTCGGGCCCCAGCTGCCCGTCACCTCGAGCACGTCGCTGGTCACACCCGCGCGAGGCGGTGCCAGGGTCGGGGTCACGGCTGCCGACGGTCGGCCGGTCTGGCGCAGCACCGGACACGCGGTCCCGCTGGCACCCGCCGGCCTCGGCCCACGGGCCGGTGCGTACCAGAGCCCCCTGGTGCTGGCGATCCATTCCTGAGCGGGGGCGTCAACCCGTCGGCAGCACCTCGTCACCGACCCGGAGCGAGCCCGGCCGGGCCACGTCGAGGTAGATCCCCAGGCTCATCTCGCGGGTCTCGGTCAGCGCCTTGAGCCACCCACCCTCGCGGGGCAGCCCCTCCTGCGCGATGTCGACCATCCGGCAGCGCTCGATCCGACGGAGGACGGTCAGCCTTGCGCCACCGATGGTCAGACCGCCCGACCAGGTCTCCTCGACGAACGGCTCGCTGGTGTCGACCACCAGGTTGGGTCGGATGCGTCGCCGGTCGGCGTCGACGCCGAGATGCTCGCGGCACCAGTCGAGCGACGCGGTACCGACCAGGGACACCTGACCGGCGTCCTGGTGGGGCGTGGAGTCCTCCGCCAGGACCTGCACGGGGTCGCCCATGACGTCGGTCAGAGCGCGGTCGAGGGCGGGGTCACCGGCCTGCCACTCGCCCTCCGCACCGGTCACGCGGACGCCCGCGTCCGTCGTACGGGCGGCGAAGTCGAAGACCGCGTCGCGGCGACGGAAGCGGGTGCTGTGCTTGCCGGAGGAGAGCTTGCCCTCTCCGTCGACGACGGCGTACCAACGGTCGCCGACGAGTCCCCGTGCGTCGATCTCGACGGCGGTCAGCGACTCGCCGGCCATCGACTTCACCGGGTAGCGGCGGATCTCGTGGACGACGACTGGCACGGTCGACACGCTAGTCGGCCCGCACCGGGTCACCGCCCTCGGCCACGATCCCGTCGCGGACGGCGAGCCGCACGGCCTGGGCGCGGGTCCGCACGCCGAGCTTGGCCAGCACCGCCGAGACGTGGTGGTCGACGGTGCGCTCGGAGAGCACCATCGAGTCGGCGATCTCGGAGTTGCGCAGTCCGGCCGCGAGCAGGCCGAGCACCTCGCGCTGGCGTGGCGTGAGCCCGTACGGCGTACGGGCGGTCGCGGTGCGCGGCCCCCGGGCCAGGCCCTGGACGCCGCGCTCGCGGAGCCGGCGTGCGACGGCGGCCGCCGCGGCCGTGGCGCCGAGATCCTGGAGGACCACGAGCCCCGCCCGGGCGACGTCGTCGTCGCCGCTCTCCACCATCGCCCAGCCCCGCTCGTAGGGGAACCCGAGCACGGCCCAGGCCTCGGCAGCCTCCTGGTGCCGTCCGGCCAGCTCGAGCGCCCAGGGCTCCGGCAGCCCCTCGCAGGGCGGGTCGGTGACCCCGGCTCGGCGACGGAGGACGAGCACCTCGCCCATCGACGGCACCGGCCCGTGGGCGAGGGCAGGGGCGAGGGCCCGGTCGGTCTCGGCCGCCACCAGGTCGGGCCGGCCCTCGAGCAGCCTCACCTCCGCGCGGGCGGCGGCGACGGGGAGGAGGCGTTGGAGCTCGTCGGTCCTCGTCGCCACGGACAGCGCCTCGTCGAGCACCGACCAGGGGTCGCCGTCGCCCCGACGGGCCCGGATCCTGCCGAGCACGACCAGCGTGTTGACCACGGTCGGCGCCAGCGACGGCGTCTCGAGGGAGGTCGCCGCGTCGCGCAGGGCCAGGTCCCAGCTCCCCCGCTCCAGGTGCGCCCGGGCCCGCCAACCGGTCGTGTAGAGGCGCCAGGAGTCGAGATCGTGGTCGGTGCAGTAGGCGATCGCCGCGTCGCACCAGCGCAGCCCCGCGTCGAGGTCGTGCACGGCCACGGACGTGCTGGCGAGGTTGGTGAGCGCCCGCGCGACGTGCTCCTCGAGGCCGTGGGCCTCGGCGATGCGGAGGCTTCGCTCCAGGGTCACGATGCCCTCCCGCACCCCGGCGTTCGCCTCGGCCGAGCCGACGTTGTTGAGCGCGTGGGCCAGGATCTCCGGGGCGTCGAGCAGCTCAGCGAGCTGGATGGCACGACCACCCCACGCCCGCGCTCCCGCCACGTCGTCGGCGAGCATGCACAGCTGGCTCCGGTTGCTGTAGGCCATCGCCAGCTCGCTGGTCGGTCCGAGGGGTTCGAGCAGCTCGATCGCGAGACGCGCCTCGGACTCGGCGGTCGGGCCGTCGCCGGAGAACCACGCCAGCCGTGACAGCCACCGGTGGGCGTCCCCCTGGCGGAGGCGGTCGCCCGCGGCCTCGTGCTCGGCGAGGGCCCGGCGCTGCGACTCGCCCGCCAGCTGCGGCTGGCTGATCAGGTAGCACTCGTAGGCATGCCGCTCGAGCAGGTCCACCCGCCCACTGCGGGGGAGCTGGTCGACGTAGCGCAGGGCCGAGGCGAGGTGTGCTGCGGCCTCGCGGTGCGCGCGCAGCCGGGCGGCACGCTCCGCGGCGACCGGAGCGTAGGCCAGGACGCTGCGGCTGTCGCCGACGACGCCTGCATGGTGGGCGACCCGCGCGGGGTCGATCGCGTCGCCGCTGCCGACCAGGGCCGCGAGGGCCCGGCGGTGCAGCGACAGGGCGACGTCGGGAGGCAGGGACTCCTCGATGCTGGCGCGCGCGATCTCGTGCCGGAACTGCACGGTCTCGCGGTCGGCCAGCAGCATCCCCGAGGCGAGGCACTCCTCGAGCCCGGAGAGCGACAGCGGCGCGATCTCGTCGAGCAGCCACAGCTCGGCGCGCGACGGCACCACGGCGACCGCCTCGAGGAGGCGACGGGTCAATGGAGGCAGCCGCGCGGCTCGCGCCAGGACGGCGTCACGGACGGTGTCGGGAGCGCCGTCCGAGCCGGCGGCCAGGACCTCGGTGACGAAGAACGGGTTGCCGCCCGTGAGTCGGTAGAGGTCGTCCACGTCGATCGCCCGATCGCCGGCGAGGAGGGCGACGCCGTCCGCCGAGAGGAGCGGAAGGCTGACCCGGTGCACCCGACGCTCGGTCGCCAGCTCCCCCAGCAGGACGCGCAGCGGGTGGGTCCGGGACAGCTCGTCGTCGCGGTACGTCGCCAGGACGAGCGCGGGCAGTCGGTGCAACCGGCGGGCCAGGTGGCGGAGCAGGTCGAGCGTGGCCTCGTCGGCCCAGTGCAGGTCCTCGAAGACCAGCACGGTCGGCTCGGTGACCGACAGCGCCATGGCATCGAGGAGCTCGCCGGGACTGGCTCCCCGCTCCACGAGGGCCGAGAGGCCGCCTCCCAGCTCCGCGGCGAGGTCGAGGAGCGGACCGTGCGCACGCGGCGTACGGAGGGGCTCGGACCCGCCGATGACGACCCGGGCGCGGGAGCGCGCCGCGAGCTCGTGCACCAGCGAGGTCTTGCCGGCGCCCGCCTCACCGCCGACGAACACCAGCGCGCCCTCGCGCTGGCCGACGACCCCGGCGAGCAGCCCCTGGATGACGTCGAGCTGCTCGGACCGCTCGATCAGCCCACCGGGCGGCTCCCCCTCATCGGCCCAGCGTGGCACAGGAGCCGGGGCCCCGTCGCGCACGATGTGCCAGGCTGGACGGGTGATCACGCGCGCGCTCGCCGAGGCCCTCCGGCAGGCCGGCCTGTCGTGGGAACCCGCGAACGGCGACCGGTTCGTGGTGCCCGACCGCGACCTCGACGACCAGGTGTTCGTGATCAGCGACATGGTCATCGAGACCCTGCGGCTCCCGCGCGGCACCCAGGTGCTCGCGTTCAACGGAACGACGGAGTGGGCACTCGACAGCCTCGAGGCCTCGGAGGCGATCTGGCTGCCGCGGGAGGACCAGCTGCGTGACGCGCTCGGCGAGGCCTTCATGTCGCTGGAGCTGATCCCGGGTGCGACCTCGGGCTTCGCGGTCAGCCTGCTGGTCGGGGACACCGAGCAGCGGTTCGTCGACGTCGACGTCGAGGCGGCGTACGCCCGGGCCGTGCTGGCCCTGCTCGAGTCGACTCGCTAGCGGCCGGTGTAGTTCGGTGCCTCGACGGTCATCTGGACGTCGTGCGGGTGGCTCTCGGCCAGTGAGGCCTGGGTGATCCGGACGAAGCGGCCCTTCTCCTGCAGCTCGGGGACGGTGCGCGCGCCGACGTAGAACATCGACTGGTTGAGCCCGCCGAGCAGCTGGTGCGCGACCGCGGCGAGCGGACCACGGTAGGCGACCTGACCCTCGATCCCCTCGGGCACGATCTTGTCGTCGCTGGTCACCTCGGCCTGGAAGTAGCGGTCCTTGGAGTAGGACTTCTTGCCCCGGCTCGACATCGCTGCGAGGGAGCCCATGCCGCGGTAGGCCTTGTACTGCTTGCCGTTGACGAAGACGAGGTCGCCGGGTGACTCCTCGCAACCGGCCAGCAGCGAGCCGACCATCACCGCGTCTGCGCCGGCGACGATCGCCTTCGCGATCTCGCCCGAGTGCTTCAGGCCACCGTCGGCGATGACGGGGACGCCGGCCGGCTTGGCCGCCAGCGACGCCTCGTGCACAGCGGTGACCTGGGGTACGCCGACGCCCGGTGACCACGCGCGTCGTGCAGATGGAGCCCGGGCCGACCCCGACCTTGACGGCGTCGGCGCCGGCGTCGATGAACGCCTGCGCCCCGGCAGCGGTGGCGACGTTGCCGCCGATCACCTGCACGTGCTTGGTCCGGGGGTCGGTCTTGAGGCGCTCGACCATCTCGAGCAGGAGTCGGACGTGGCCGTGGGCGGTGTCGGCCACGAGCACGTCGACGCCGGCCTCGATCAGGGTGGTGGCACGCTGCCAGGCATCGCCGAAGTAGCCGATCGCCGCGCCGACGAGCAGGCGGCCGTCGCCGTCGTAGGACGCGTCGGGGAACTGTTCGCCCTTGACGAAGTCCTTGACCGTGATCAGGCCGCCGAGGCGCCCCTCGTCGTCGACGAGCGGGAGCCGCTCGCGCTTGTGCTTGCGCAGCAGCAGCGTCGCCTCGTCGCGGGAGATGCCGAGCCGGCCGGTGATCAGCGGCATCGGCGTCATGATCTCGTCGACCTTGGTGGTCGCCCACTCCGCGACCGGCGTGAAGCGGAGGTCTCGGTTGGTGATGATGCCGAGCAGCTGCTGGTCGAGGTCGACGACCGGGAGGCCGGAGACGCGGTACTCGCCGCAGAGGCGGTCGAGGTCCTCCAGCGTCGCGTCGGGGCCGATGGTGACGGGGTTGGAGATGATCCCGGTCTGGGTCCGCTTGACGAGGTCGACCTGGTAGGCCTGGTCCTCGATCGAGAGGTTGCGGTGGAGCACGCCGATGCCGCCCTGGCGGGCCATCGCGATCGCCATCCGGCTCTCGGTGACGGTGTCCATCGCCGCGCTCACCAGCGGGGCCCGCAGCGTGATCTCGCGCGTCAGCCGGGTCGAGGTGTCGATGTCGGACGGCGTGATCTCGGAGTAGCCGGGGAGCAGCAGCACGTCGTCGTAGGTGAGGCCCATCGGGGCGAACTTCTCGGGCAGTTCCTGAGGTGGCTCCACTCCCACATCCTACCGGTGGAGAGCACCCGCCTCGCTCATCGGCGCCGCGTGGGTGGCGTCATCTCCCGGCGTCAGCGGCGCCTGGAGGGTGAAACAGGACGATGATGCAACCTGGTGCCGGCTCACCTCGTGTCACGGGTGACAGGAGGAACGCGGATGAGGGGCAGGGACGGCGAGGAGTTCGCCTCCTTCGTCACGGGCTCCCAGCGCCGGCTGCGCGGTACGGCCTACCTCATGTGCGGCGACTGGGCGCTCGCCTCGGACATCGTCCAGGAGGCGCTGATCCGGGTGTACGCCGCGTGGCCGCGTCTCGAGTCCCGGCCGGGCGGCGCGCACGCCTACGCGCGTCGCGCCGTGGTGAACGTCGCGATCGACAGAGCACGGAAGCGATCCAGCACCGAGGTCCCCGAGGTGGAACGGGCCCTCGAGCACGAGGACCCACGACCGGATCCCGGCACCCGCGTCGCCGACCGGGAGTCGTTGCTCGCGGCGCTGCGACTGCTCGCCCCTCGCCAGCGGGCGTGCGTCGTCCTGCGCTACTTCGAGGACCAGTCCGTGGCGGAGACAGCGCGGCTCCTCTCCTGCTCGGAAGGCACCGTGAAGAGCCAGACCGCCCGTGGCCTCCACTCCCTGCGCCGGACCCTCGTCTTCGACGAGGAGCCCAGCGCCGATCTAGGAGTCCTCCCATGAGCACGCTCGCCGAGCTGATGCGCGCCGTCGCCGACCACCAGCCGGAGGACGGCTTCACCGACCCCGCGACGTTGACGGCCCTGGGCCGTGGCCGCGTGCGACGGCGACGTATGACGGTGGGGCTGATCGCCGCCGCCGTGGTGGCGGTCGTGGTGGCGCCGTTCGCGATCCACGCGGCGTCCGGCCCCGAGCCGCCCGCTCCTACCGGCAAGGTGATCCAGCTCGACCGGGCCGTGCCCGGTGTGGCCGGCCGTGACTGACCACGCTCAGCAGCCTCGACGAACCGGATGCTCAACCAGGGGCCAGGACACCTCGGGGCGCAGGGGACTCTGCCGGACGGGCGCCTCGTCGTGTCGCGGCTGGTCGGGCGGCACGATCGCGACACGGGGGACGGCGTGCTCGACCCCGTCGACCGGCTCGGTGACGTGGTTCCCGAGCCGCCGCGTCGGCCCCTACCTGGGTCGCGACGGCGGTCTGCTCGTCTACGGCACGCCCTACCGGGGCAACGCGAACCCCTACACCGCACCCGACATCCCCTACAGGTCTACGACCTCACGAACCGCGTCTGGCACTCGCTGCCGGCCAACCGTACGCTCGACTTCGAGTGGGGTGGCAGCCTGCAGTCGCCAGGTGGTCAGCGACGGGATGCTCTACGTCGCGCGAGGACACCGCCCCACGGCCCGCTGTGGCGGGTCCCGCTCGACGGGGGCGCGGGCTGGCACGCGGTCGGCACCGTCGGGGCGTTCGGGGTCGGCGCCGGCTCCCTCGTCTACACCAAGGCGCTCGGTCACGGCCCCGCACGATCACCGTGCGTGACCTCGCCTCGGGAAGCGCCCACACGGCCGACGCCCCCTTCATCGGCCGCT
>CAWCPG010000039.1:0-74320 GCA_963797325.1 uncultured Actinomycetota bacterium | reverse complement strand
GGCTAGTCGCGGATGGCCCAGGGGGACCCGATCCGTTGCAGGGCTCGAATCCGTGTACGTTCGAAAGAGCACCCGGCTAGTACCTCAACGACTCGTGCAGCGCAGCGGGAGTCGCGTCGCCCCGCACGCGCAGCGCCCAGTCCCCGCGATGCCTCATCTCGACTCCTGCATTCCCGAGCCACTCAGCTCGGCAGCTTCGCTCTCCCTTGGAGTCACCATGGAACGTCTCGCCCGACTTGTCATGCACCACCGTCGGATCGTCAGCGGCGTCTGGCTGGCTCTGTTCGTCGGCGGCCTGTTCTCCGTCAGCGCCCTGGGCGACCGGTGGACGCTTGACTTCTCGCTGCCCGGCCAGCCCGGCGACAAGGCCGAGCAGCAGCTCATCGACGACCTACGGCGTCAGCACCTTCGACACCTACATCGCCGTCGTCACCGTGCCGAAGGGACAGACCGTCAGCGAGTCCAAGGCCGCGGTCGCCAGGCGTGGTCGCGACGCGGTCGCGGCGGTGCCCGACGTGAAGCTCCGCGTCGTCGACTTCGCGAGCACGGGCGACCCCGGCTTCATCACCGAGGACGGACGCACGACGTTCGCCCTGATCCAGGCGCCGCTTCCCGTGAAGTTCGGGCCGTATGTCGAGACGCAGCTCGACCCTGCCCTCGACAAGCGGCCGCAGCCCAGGGCTTCGAGGCCGGCCTGACGTCGTACGGCCTGCTCGCGGCCGGCGGAGACAGCGGGAGCTCGAGCGTCCTCGTCGAGATGCTGCTCGGCGGCGGCGGGCGCCCTGCTGGTGCTGCTGTTCGTCTTCGCGTCGTTCCTCGCGCTGCTCCCGCTGCTCATTGCCGGGGTGTCGATCCTGACCACCTTCATGCTCGTCCTCGGCGCTGACGACCTTCACCGACGTCAGCATCATCGTGCAGTTCCTGATCGCGCTGATCGGGCTCGGCGTCGCGATCGACTACTCGCTGATCCTGGTGTCCCGTGGCGCGAGGAGCGCGCACACGGCCGCAGCAACGAGGACGCGGTCGTCGTCGCGATGAAGACGGCCGGCCGCGCCGTGGTGGCCTCCGGCGTCACCGTCGCGATCAGCCTGCTCGCGCTCCTCGTCGTCCCGGTCCCTGCCCTGCGCAGCATGGGCCTCGCGGGCATGCTGATCCCGCTCGTCAGCGTCGCCGTGGTGCTGACCCTGCTCCCGGCGCTGCTGTCGAGCATCGGGCCGCGCGTCGACTACCCGCGCATCCGCAAGGAGGGCACGGCCTCCCGCGGCTGGTCTGCCTGGGCGCGGCTCGTCGTCCGTCACCGCGTCATCGCCACCGTGCCGCCGCCGTGATCATGCTCGGCCTGCTGATCGCCCCGGTGTTCAGCCTCAAGATCGGCCAGGGTCCAGCATCGAGTCGCTCGGCCAGCAGCGGCCCGCGATACGACGCCCTCCACACGCTGACTGACGGCGGGATCGGCAACGGCGTCATCACACCCATCGAGGTCCTGGTGCCTGCGGCAGACGCCGATGCGGCCGCCGAAGGCCGCGGCGGCGTCGACGGCGTCCAGCTCGCCGTCGTCGGCACCGACCACGGCGACACGCGCGGTCGTCGACGTGCTGCCGACCGCCGCGACGGTGGACAGCGACAGCTGCGACCGTCGTCGACGACGTCCGGACGGCAGTCGATCCCGTCGTCACCGGCGACAGGTCGGCGATCACCGGTCTCGGCGCCGGCCATCGAGGACTACTTCAGCGCCGTCTACGACAAGTTCCCCTACGTGCTCGGCCTGATCGCCCTGATCACCTATCGTGCTGCTGGTCCGCACCTTCCGGTCGGTGCTCCTGCCGCTCAAGGCCGTGCTGCTCAACCTGATCTCGCATGGCGGCCGTCTTCGGCTCCATCGTGTTCTTCTGGCAGCTCGGCCACGGGTCCGACGCGATCTTCGACGTCGCGCCGACCGGGGCCATCAACTTCTGGCTGCCCGTGGTGATCTTCGCGTTCCTGTTCGGGCTGTCCATGGACTACGAGGTGTTCATCCTGGCCAGGATGCGCGAGGAGTACGACCGGACCGGCGACACCTCGATGGCGGTGATCACCGGCATCGGGCGGACCGGCCGTCTGGTCACGTCCGCGGCGCTGATCCTGTTCTTCGCCTTCTCGGCGCTCGCGACCTCGCCGGGGACCGACGCAAGGTCCTCGGCACCGCGCTGGGGGTCGGCATCCTCATCGACGCCACGATCGTCCGCGCCCTGCTCGTCCCGGCGCTGGTCAGCCTCTTCGGCCGGTGGAACTGGTGGCTGCCGGTCTGGCTCGCCCGCGTGCTGTTCGTCGAGCCGTCGCCCCTGGCCCGCGCCGCGCCACCGGAGGCGCTTCCCGGGCCGGTCAAGGAGCCAGCAGGGGTCAGCTGATCGTGGTTCCTCCGAGAGCAGGCGGGGCGTAGACCTGGGTGTACTCGCGGCCCTGCATCGTCGACGGGTTGTTCGCGGCGCCGGGGCCTGCGGCCAGGAAGCCCTTGGCCAGCGCCCCGACGGTCGCCACGACCGCCAGGTCGAGGGCGTTCGACCAGTTGAAGGTGAGGACGTCGAAGCTCATCGCGCCGATGGTGCCGAGGAACGAGGCCAGGAACGTCTTCGCGAGCCGCAGCACGAGGTCCAGGGCGAAGCTCTTGCCGACGCTCTGACGCAGCGCCGGGAGGTACTGCACGGCAGTGGTCAGGACGGACACGACCATGGCCCCGGCCGCCGTCGCCAGCGAGATCCGCCAAGGGAGGTCGATGACCCCGGACGTCGTGCTGGTGGTGAGCAGGACCGCGACGAACTGCTGGCCTCCCGTCCACAGGGCTCGCTCCGCGAAGTCGCGGACGACCAGGTTCATGGCGTGCCCGGGTCAGCCGCCGGTGGTGTCGGACGCCGAGGTCGGCTCCACGGTGCCGGCGAGGCCCTGCAGCGCCTCGAGGTAGTCCGGGACTGTGTAGCGACGGTCCGCGTCGATGCCGGGCGGGACCGGTGGCAGGGGGAGGACCACGTCGGTGGTCTCGGCCTCGGTGTGCAGCCACAGGCCCATGGCGTGCAGGGCCGGGACGTGCAGCACCCGCGGCTCCCATGCCTCCCCGCCGCCGGCACCACCGTCGGCGTACTCCGTGGCCGTGTCGAGCGCCGCGCTCGTCGAGGCGACGTACGGCCCGCTGTTGAAGCTCGCGAACGCCGCCTGGCCGCCCGCGTCGGTCATGGTCTGGGCGGCGGCGACGACCTCGCCGTCACCTTGGCGCAGGAGGTAGCGCCACCCGACCGGCACGGCCTTCGCGAGCTCCGCCCCGGCGAGCACCTGGTCGAGCCCGAGGACGTAGACCGGGTGGGGCGCCTCGAGGTCGAGTGCGTCTGGAGATGAGCCGGCGAGGGCGTTCTGCTGGTCGTCCGACCCCCGGGCGAGGGTCCGGAGGTGCTGACGCACCTGGGCCTCGTGCATCGGGCTGGGCACCGCGGGCTGCAAGGGCATGGTTCGTCACCTCGTGAAGTAGGTGTGGGTCCAGGTTCCGCTCCCGAGGTAGGAGCTCTTGAACGCCGCCTCGGTCACGTCGGACTTCCCGGAGATCGGGTCGTCGACGGCGTACATGCCGCCCGGGAGCGTGCCGATCAAGGCGACGAAGTGCGCGCCACCGCCGGACCAGGCGGTACGGGCGCCCACCGGCCGACCGCTCCGCATCTGGCCGATGACGTCCGAGAACGCCACCTGTCCACCCACGATGTGGTCGAAGTGGCCGACCGTGGTGAGCGAGGTGTCCAACGTGCCGTAGGCGTTGCACGCGGTGCTGCCCGGGCTCGTGCAGCACGTGGTCTGGCCCTTCTCGGCGTTCGCGATCGTGCACTGCGTCCAGGTCGTGGCCGGGTCGTAGTACGCCGCCACGCTCTTGCTCGTGGCAGCCCAGCACCAGTTGCTCTGCGTCTGCATCTCCATGGTGAAGTTGAGCCGGATCGCGGGCGGCACCTGGAACCAGTTGTCCGCCACGCCGCTCCAGTCGGCGCCGGCCTGCCACCACGACGACCAGACCTGGTTGTCGTTGCCGCGCATGAACAGGTCGAGGTGGTCGGGGTGCCGCTGCCAGCGCCGCCACGCCGGCACCGGGTGGAAGACCCCCCCGATCGGTCGCCAGTTGTCGTTGACCCCGGACCAGTCGGCCCCCTGGAACCACCAGGAGGTGTAGACCCGGCCGTCGTTGCCGCACGACGAAGACGTCGAGGTTCTGGCCGGTCCGTGCGCGACCGCCCCGAGCCGGGGCGCCGACCGGGAAGAACCCGCCGATGGAGCGCCAGCTGTCGTTGATGCCGGACCAGTCGGCGCCCGGCGACCACCAGGAGGTGTAGACGCGGCCGTCGTTGCCGGTGACGAACAGGTCCAGGTTGTCCCGCGTCCGCGCGACCGGCGCGACGCGGGCACCGGGCGGGAAGATGCCCGCCGATCGGCCGCCAGTTGTCGTTGATGCCGGACCAGTCGTCGCCCTGGTGCCACCAGGAGGTGTAGACGCGGCCGTCGTTGCCGCATGACGAACAGGTCCAGGTGCTCGGGCATGCGGGAGACGACGGTCACCGGCGCCCCGGCCGGGAAGAACCCGCCGATCGAGCGCCAGTTGTCGTTGATGCCGGACCACTCGGCGCCCGGATACCACCAGGAGGTGTAGACGCGGCCGTCGTTGCCGACGACGAACAGGTCGAGGTTGGTCGGGTTGCGGGCGACGGCGCCGAGCGGGCGCCGGGCGGGAAGAACCCGCCGATGGAGCGCCAGTTGTCGTCCGCCCCCGACCAGTAGCCGCCGGTGAACCACCAGGAGGTGTAGACGCGGCCGTCGTTGCCGACGATGAACAGGTCGAGGTTGTCCGCCGCCCGTGCCACCGAGGTGACCGGCGCGTTGGCGGGGAAGAACCCGCCGATGCCCGCCGGACCGCCCCAGTCGAACTGCGGGTTCCACCAGGAGGTGTTGACCCGCCCGTCGTCCCCGGTCCAGAACACGTCCAGCTGGTCGGGCATGCGGTCGACAGCGCTCGGCTCACCCATCGAGACCCCTCCTCGTGCCGACCGCTCGTGAGGCGGGCGGGACTCCTGTGACAGTCCCGTGCGCCCCCGGGCGCGTCAAGGCTCGGTCTACTCACCCCGACTAGGCCACGTAGTCGTCGTCACCCGCGGCGAGAGTCCTGACTGACGGTTCAGTCATTGCGGTCTAGACTCACCGCATGCCAGCCGGAACCGCGTCCAGGAAGGGCGGCGGAGCGATCTCGATCGTCGGGCTCCGCAAGGAGTTCGAGGGGGTCACCGCGGTCGACGGGATCGACCTCGAGATCCAGGCAGGGGAGTTCTTCACGCCTGCTCGGCCCGTCCGGGTGCGGCAAGACGACGACGCTGCGGATGCTCGGCGGGTTCGAGCAGCCGACGGCCGGCCAGATCCTCATCGACGGCACCGACGTCGCCCAGACCCCCGCGCACAAGCGACCGGTCAACACCGTCTTCCAGTCCTACGCGCTGTTCCCCCACCTCGACGTGCGCAAGAACGTCGAGTACGGCCTGCGCTGGCGCAAGGACGTGACAGCAAGTCACGCGCCGCGCGGGTCGCGCGGGCGCTCGAGCTGGTCCGCCTCAATGAGTACGCCGAGCGCCGGCCGCACCAGATGTCCGGCGGCCAGCAGCAGCGGGTGGCCCTGGCCCGGGCGCTCGTGCTCGAGCCGTCGGTGCTGCTGCTCGACGAGCCCCTCGGTGCCCTCGACGCCAAGCTCCGCCACTCCCTGCGCGCCGAGCTGACCTCGCTGCAGCAGGAGGTCGGCATCACCTTCGTCTTCGTCACCCACGACCAGGAGGAGGCGCTCGAGATGTCGGACCGCCTCGCGGTCATGGACGGGGGCCGGATCGCCCAGCTCGGCACGCCGCAGGAGGTCTACCGGGAGCCGCGCAGCGAGTTCGTCGCGGACTTCCTCGGCGTCGCGAACCTCATGGACGTCGAGTGCCTCTCCGGGAGCGGCGGGACGCGCACCGTGCAGTTCGGGGACTTCACGCTGGAGGCCCAGGCGCCCGACGACTGCGGACCCGGACCGGGTCGCGCCGTCATCCGTCCCGAGTGCGTCGAGGTCGGGGAGCCCGGCCTCGACGGCGCCAACCGGGTGCCCGGCATGGTCGACCGCGCGGTCTTCCTCGGCTCCACCACCCAGGTGCGGGTGCGGCTCCCGCACGGTGCCGTCGTGCAGTCCCTGGTGACCAACACCTCGGCGCCCGGTGGGCTCGAGAGCGGCCAGGCCGTGTCGGTCCACCTGCCGGTCGAGGCGCTCCGCGTCCTCTCGTCCTCGCACACGCGCTCCGGCGGCCGGCACACCGACCGACGTGCCCGCCCAGGTCTGACCCCGCAGGATCAGCCGAGGTCGGCCAGGTCCTCCAGGGCCTGACTTCCCGCCGCGCCGTCGGCTGCTGCCGCAGGCCGACGTAGGCCAGGATCAGCGCCAGGAACGACGCCACCAGCAGCAATGTGGCCAGGGCGTTGAGCGCGGGCGTCGGGGAGTTGCGGACGGCGTTGTAGAGCTTGATCGGGACCGTGGCGTTCGAGGCGTCGCCGAAGAGGAACTGGCTGACCACGAAGTCGTCGAGCGACGTCGCGAAGACGAGCATCGCCGAGGCGAAGATCGACGGCATCAGCATCGGGATGAGGATCGTCCGGATCGCCTGGACGGGGCCGGCTCCCAGGTCGCGCGCCGCCTCCTCGTAGTCCGGTCCGATGCTCTGCAACCGCGACCGCACGACGACGAGCACGTAGGAGACCGAGAACGTGACGTGGCCCAGCAGCATCGCCGGTCGGCCGAGCGGCACGAACTGGTAGAGGTTCACCATCACGAGGTAGAGCGCCGACCCGACCACGATCTCCGGGTGTGACGAGCGGGACCAGCGCGATGCCGTTGGAGACCCGGCTGGCGCGCGAGCGCCACCGGGTCAGCCCCATGGCGAGCATCACCCCCATCGGCGTCGCGATGAGGACGGTCGCGGCGCCGAGGATCAGGCTGTTGTTCAGCGCACGCAGCAGGCTCGGGTCCTCGCCGACGGAGCCGTCGGCGCAGCAGTACCACTGCATCGAGAAGCCCTGCCAGGTGCTGCGCGAGCGACCGTCGTTGAAGGAGAACTGCACGGCCACCAGCACCGGCACGAGGGACCACACGATGTAGAGCCCACGTGATGCCGGCGAGGACGTACGGGCGGCGCCAGGGGTTCCGCCACGGTGGCCGAGCGTGGCGCGTCATCGGGTGGCGTCCCGGGCGGCGCGCTGGGTCAGGATCAGGTAGTAGGCCATGAAGAACAGCAGGACGAGCGAGAGCAGGAGCACGAGGGAGGCGCCGAGGTTCTTCTGCGGTCCCTGCAGGAGGAAGAGCTCGATCTGGTTGCCGACCATCGTGGTGTTGGGCGAGCCCGAGACGATGGTGTTCGTGTAGTAGTCGCCGGCCAGGGGCAGCGCGGTGATCACCATCGCGGTGACCAGGCCCATCTTCGACAGCGGCAACGTCACGTGGAGGAACGTCCGGACCATGCCGACGCCGAGGTCACGGGAGGCCTCGAGCAGGCGCTGGTCGATCCGGTCGAGCGAGGCGAACAGCGGGATGATGAAGTACGGCAGGTAGCCGTAGGCCAGCGCGATCACCACGGTGAACGCGTTGCCCGAGCAGCCACGAGACCGGCGCGACGCCGAAGATCCCCATCGTCTTGTTGACGTAGCCGTCGTCCTGCAGCAGGTTCACCCAGGCGAGCATCCGGGTGATGTAGTTGATCCACCACGGCGCGAGGATCAGCGCCAGCACCAGGCCACGGCGCTTCCCGGCCAGCCGTGCCGTGTAGTAGGCGACCGGGTAGCCCACCACGACGCAGATCGCCGAGCGCGAGCACCGTGTAGATGCCGGTCCGGATCCACACCGTCTGGTACTCCCCGCTGACGGACTCCGTCAGCACCTGCTGGAACGTGGCGAACTGCCAGTCGAGCGGGTTCCACGCGGGGATCGGCTCCCCGAAGACGTTGATGTAGCCGCTGAACGCGACCGCCATCACGGCGTAGAACGGGACCAGGAACAGCGCGATCAGCCAGAACGTCCCCGGCAGGGCGAGGGCCGGCCACAACCGCCGTGTCGCGCGGTCGTGGTCGCGTCGACGGTCAGCCACCGGCCTTGAACTTCGACCAGGACTGTGCGCCAGATGGCCTCGGTGCTCGGCGCGATCTCGTAGAACGTGAGGCCGGTCTTGAAGTCGTCCGGCACCACGACCGAGCTCATCAGGTTCTTCGGGATGTAGCCCTCGTTGACGAGGTAGTCGGCGGAGAGCTTGTTGAGCGGTGGCTGGTAGCCGTTGAAGCCGAAGTTCTTGAGGCGATGTCGTTGTCGAGCAGGTCGTTGAGGATCGCGTGGGCCAGGACCGGCTTCTTGGCGCTCTTCGGGATCGCGATGCAGTCGCTGCCGATGACCCGCTTCGAGGACTCCTCGGGCACCCAGTAGCCCAGGACGTCCGGGGTCTCGCCCTTCGGCAGGTAGTACTGCCCCGCGATCACGTCGCCCGACCAGCCCTGGTGGATCGTCGCCGTGCCCTCGGGGACCTCGGAGTAGGCGTTGATGTTGACCTTGATGTTGACCGAGCTGATGAGCTCGATGAGCGAGTCGGTGGCCTTCTGCACGAGCGTGGCGTCGCTGGTGTTGATGTCGGTGGTGATCCCGTTGCGCAGCATCGACATGCCGATGGCCTCGAACATGTCGTCGAGGACGTAGATCTTCCCGGCGTACTTCGTGTCCCACATCAGGTCGTAGCCGTTGTCGGGGACGGTGGAGACCTGGTCGGCCCGGTAGACGACACCGGTCGTGTAGATCGTGTACGGCACGGTGTACTGCGCGCCCTTGTCGTACCAGGGGTCCTGGTACTCCGGCCACACGTTCTTCAGGTTCGGCAGGTAGGCGTGGTTCAGTGGCTGGATGAGGTCGGTGTAGACCATCTTGCTCATCTGGCTCGGCCCGGGGAAGACGAGGTCGAACGACTCGCCCGGCGTCCGGATCTTCGACAGCATCTCGTCGTAGTTGTTGTACGGCGTCACCTGCACGTCGACGCCGTACTTCTGGCTGAACTCCTTCATGACGCCGGGCGCCATGTAGGAGTCGTAGTTGAGGATCTGGAAGACCCCCCCGGTCTCCGGCTGGAGCCCGTCCTCGATCATCGGGTTGCTGTCCTTGAGGGGCAGGGTCACCGGGTCGTCCGGGCGGGCGAGCTTGTAGGGCGTCTTGCCGTTCACCGCCTGGCCCGCCGCGCCGTCCCCGCCGTTGCACGCGGCCAGCAGGGGAGCGGCGCCGAGGCCCACGCCCAGCCAGAGTCCGCCTCGCAGCACGTCGCGCCGGGCGAGCTGCGGCCGTGGCCGCCGCCTGCGATGGGCCGGATCTTCCGGGTCGAAGGCCATGCAGGGACCCCTCCTCGTCAGGCCCGGGACGCCCCACACGCCTCGAGCGAGGTGCTAACTGACCGTTCAGCCAACGCCCTCATTGTTGCCCGGGGAGGTCCCCGTGTCGAGGACCCGGCTGTCACAGCTCGGCGACTATCCGTGGAGGGCGACGAAGCGCTGCACGAGCAGCGGCGGGTGCGTGACGTCGCTCCGGGCTGCGCCTGCCTTGAGCTCCTCGGCGGTCTCGGGGAGGAAGTAGCCCTCGTCCTTGTAGATGTCGATGCGCGTCTGGATCCCCGGCACGTCGAGCTCGGGGTGGAACTGGGTGGCGTAGACGTGGCGCCCGACCCGGAAGGCCTGCACCGGGCACGCCTCCGACGACGCGAGCAGGACGGCGTGGTCCGGCAGCGTCGTGATGGCCTCCTTGTGACCGAGGAACACCTCGCACCTCGCCGGCAGCGCGCCGAGCAGCGGGTCGCGTCTGCCCTCGTCGGTGAGGGTGATCCAGGCCGGCCCCACGGGCTCGGGGTAGGTCGCCGTCGACCACGGCGCCGACGGCGAGCCCCAGGACCCCGATCCCGTAGCAGGCACCGAGGAACGGGAAGTCGCGCGCCACGACCTCCTTCATGAGCTGGCCCAGCTCGGACTCGACGCGTACCTGCGTCTCGGACTTCGACTCCTGCGGCACCGAGGTCGTGAACGGGCTGCCGCCGAGGATGATCCCGGCGTAGGCGTCGAAGTCGACGTCCGGCATCGGCTCCGCCTCGAGACGGTGCCGGTGCAGCCGGTCGGGCGTCAGCCCGCCGAAGCGCAGGAACGCGGCGTACTCCTCGTCGGCGGCGCGGTCCTCCGCGCGGGACGCCAGGAGCAGGAACGGCTTCACCTGACCGAGGGTAGGACCTTCGCAGGCTCGGTGACACGGCGGCGGACCTGGGCCGGCACCATCGCCGCGGGGACGGCGACGAACGCGAAGCGCTCACCGGCGCCGGTCAGCGTCCGGTTGGCGGCGGTGCTGCCGTCGAGGTGGCCGGTGACGTAGGTGAGCTGGGAGGACCGCAGGGAGACCTGGCCGCTGGGCCAGAGCACCTCCTCGAAGGCGGCGTCCGCGGTGAGCTCGGGGACCACGGTCAGGGCGAACGACATTCGTCCTTCGGGCCGGACCGCGAGGAAGTGACCGTCGACAGTGCGCAGCGCGATGCGACCATGGCCCAGGCGCACCCGGGTCAGCAGACCGCCCGGCTCGATGGTGGGGGAGTCCACGCGGACGACGGTGTGGCCGTCCTCCTCGAGGACGCGCAGGTAGCGGCCGCGGATCGTCAGCGCGACGTGCGCCATCCGTGCCTCCTCCTGGTCGTGGGTCACCGAGCAGACCCACCGTACGAAGAGGCGCGGTCGTCGGATCACGGGCGAAGGTGCCGCGCGCGGGTGCCGGAAGGTGGCGAAACCAGGGACGTGCGACCCCGTTTGAAACGCTGGAGCGCGGGAATCCGGGCGTCAGCTCGCGGCGTCGCTACGCTACGGCCGGCGCAAGCCTAGGGGACGGGCTGCCAGTCGGGCTGCGAGGCGTTGGCGACGAGGACCGTCGCGACGGCCGAGGCGGAGGTGCCCTTCACCCGCATGATGTTGCTCGAGCCCGCCGGACTTCTGGGTGAACAGCACGAACGTGCCGTTGGGCGACCACGTGGGGTCGTGCCCGTTGGAGGCCGTGCTGACGCGGTGCAGGCCCGATCCCGGACTTGTCGATCACGTAGACCTTCTCGAGGGTCCCGTTCGGGAAGGACGAGGTCCCCGGCAGCGGCGGGTTGCCGCCCTTGCCCGAGAAGAGGACGCCGTTGCCCCCGGGCCCGACCTTGGCCGCGGACAGGTGCAGGCCGAAGTCGCAGGTCCCCGGATGCTGGTAGTCGAGCGGGGTGTCCTCCTCGTTGCAGGAGATGCTCTCCACGTGGCGCACGGTGCGGTTCGCGGGGTCGGTGCTCACCTCGTTGATGCCGCACAGGTCGTCGCGGTAGCGGTAGCAGGTGGTGAGCAGCAGGCCCTGCCCACCGGAGGCGTAGGTGCCCAGGCCGAAGACGTCGGTGCCGTGCGGGCAGTTGTCGGAGAACGGGTTGAAGACCAGGCGCGGCTCCGCCCCGCCGGTCGCCGGCACGGCGTAGACGGCCTGCTCGCCGCACTCCGCCTCGGGCAACGGCGCCACGAAGGCGATCTCGCCGCCGTCGGGGGACCAGGCGGGCCCGCTGGCGACCCCGGTCGCCACCCGCGTCACCTGGCCCGTGGCCACGGTGCGGACCACCAGGTTGGCGCGCTTCTTGTAGGCGATCGCCGTGCCCTGGGGGGACCACGTCGGGGCACTGATCCCGCCGCTCGTGGTGAGCCGCTCGACCTGCCCCGACGACGGTGCGACGGTGTAGAGGTCGCCGGCCCGGATGAACGCGACGAGTCCGTTGCTGCCCGGGAACGTCGCTGATGCCGGCGACGACAGCACGACGCTCGTCAGCCCGCTCAGCAGGACGCCGACGACGAGAGACGCGAGCACACGTAGGCGAAGCATGTGAAATCCCCCCGAACCCGACTGAAATGGCCCTGAATCCGCACCTTACCCCTCACGCAGGGTGCCGACCCTCCGGCCTGTCCGGGAAGTGACTTTCGTCCGCCCCAGTCGGGCCGTGTCGTACGCCCGAATCACGCACCGGGCTCGCGCAGGAACGCCTGCAGCGCGCCGAGGGTCTCCTCGGGTGCCTCCTCGGCGTTGAAGTGCCCGCCGGGCACCGCGTGCCCCCTCACGTCGTCGGCGTAGTCCCGCCAGACCGCCAGCGCGTCGTACGCCTGGCCGACGAAGCCCTGGTCGCCCCACAGGACGAGGCCGGGCAGGTGACGCGACGCCCCGCTGCGGCATCGACCTCGTCGTGCTCGAGGTCGATCGAGGCGCCGGCGCGGTAGTCCTCGCAGCTGGCGCGGACCACGTCAGGGTCGCTGAAGCAGCGGACGTACTCCTCGACGGCCTCGGGGGCGAACGCGTCGATGCCGTCACCGGCCGACCACTGGTGCGAGCTTGCGGCGCAGGAACCACCCGGGGTCGCCGCCGATCAGGCGCTCGGGGAGGTCGGGCTCCTGCGCGAGGAAGAACCAGTGGTAGTAGGCCGTGGCCAGCGCGCGGTCGACGTGGGTGAAGACGTGCCGGGTCGGGACGATGTCGAGGAACGCGACCCTCTCGACCGCCTCCGGGTGGTCGAGGGTCAGCCGGTGCGCGACCCGTGCGCCGCGGTCGTGCCCGACCATGGCGAACCGCTCGTGCCCGAGCTCGCGCATGACGCGCGACCTGGTCGGCGGCCATGGCCCGCTTCGAGTACGACGCGTGGTCGGGCGTCGAGGCCGGCCGGTCGGAGTCGCCGTACCCGCGGAGGTCGGTGAGCACGACCGTGTGCGTCGCGGCCAGCGCCGGCGCGACCCGGTGCCACATCACGTGGGTCTCGGGGTAGCCGTGCAGCATCAGCAGCGGAGGTCCGTCACCCGCGACCCGTGTCCGGATGCGCACGCCGTCGACGGTGAGGTCGTGGGTGGTGAAGTCGTCGAGCATGGTCCGTGCCTATCACCGCGTGCGGCGGGGCTGGAAACCGGCACCAGCTTCGTGCCGGGTCAAGTCGGCTCAGACCCGCTCGGTGGCCGCCTGCGCCGCCGCCTCGGCCTGCTCGGCGCTCGCCCGGAGGTCGAGCGCGATGTCGACGATCATGTCCTCCTGGCCGCCGACCAGGCCGCGCCGGCCGACCTCGAGCAGGATCGTCGCGGACGTCGACGCCGTACTGCGCCGACGGCGGCCTCGGCGTGGCGCAGGAAGCGCGAGTAGACGCCGGCGTAGCCGAGGGTGAGGGTCTCGCGGTCGACGCGCACCGGCCGGTCCTGCAGCGGCCGGACGAGGTCGTCGGCGGCGTCCTGCAGGGCGAACAGGTCGCAGCCGTGCTCCCAGCCGTTGAGGTTGGCGACCGCGATGAACGGCTCGATCGGGCAGTTGCCGGCGCCGGCGCCGTGGCCGGCGAGCGAGGCGTCGACGCGGTAGACGCCCTCCTCGACGGCGACGACCGAGTTGGCGACCGACGAGCGAGAGGTTCTCGTGGGCGTGGATGCCGAGCTGGGTCGTCGGGGTCGAGCACGTCGCGGTAGGCGCGGAACCGCTCGCGCACGCCGTCCATCGTCAGCCGGCCGCCGGAGTCGGTGACGTAGACGCAGTGCGCGCCGTAGGACTCCATCAGCTTGGCCTGCTGGGCGAGCTCGGCGGCGGGCGCCATGTGGCTCATCATCAGGAAGCCGGAGACGTCCATGCCGAGCTCGCGCGCCGTGCGCGATGTGCTGCGCGGAGACGTCGGCCTCGGTGCAGTGCGTGGCGACGCGGACCGAGCGGACGCCGAGGTCGTAGGCGCGCTTGAGCTCGTGCGATGCGTGCCGATGCCGGGCAGCAGCAGCGTGGTGAGGACGGCGTTCGTCGACGTCCTCGGCCGCGGCCTCGATCCACTCCCAGTCGGTGTGGCTGCCCGGCCCGTAGTTGAGCCGAGCCGCCGGCGAGGCCGTCGCCGTGCGCGACCTCGATCGCGTCGACGCCGGCCGCGTCGAGGGCGGCGACGATCGTCGCGACGTCGTCGGTGCTGATCCGGTGCCGGATGGCGTGCATGCCGTCGCGCAGCGTGACGTCCTGGATGTAGAGCTGGTCGGTCGCGGTCATCGTGGCGCTCCATCGGGCGTCCGCGTGCGGCGATGCCGCTCGGCGACCCGCAGCGCCGCCGAGGTCATGATGTCGAGGTTGCCGGCGTAGGCCGGCAGGTAGTGCGCGGCGCCCTCGACCTCGAGGAACACCGACGACCTTGGTGCGTCGACCGGGCGCGCCGGCCGGCAGCGAGCGTGTGCACCGGCTCGTCCGTCGGCGATCGGGGTGAACTGCACCTCCTGCTTGAGCCGGTAGCCCGGGACGTAGCGCCGCGACCTCGCGCGACCATCTCCTCGACCGACGCGCGCGATCGCCGTCGTGCGTCGGCGTCGCCGATCGAGGCAGAAGACCGTGTCGCGCATGATCAGCGGCGGCTCGGCCGGGTTGAGGATGATGATCGCCTTGCCGCGCCGCGGCGCCGCCGACGGCCTCGATCGCGTGCGAGGTGGTCTCGGTGAACTCGTCGATGTTGGCGCGGGTGCCCGGGCCGGCCGACTTCGAGGCGATCGAGGCGACGATCTCGGCGTAGGGCACCGGCGTCGACCCGCGAGACCGCGGCGACGATCGGGATCGTGGCCTGGCCGCCGCAGGTGACCATGTTGACGTTCGGCGCGTCGAGGTGCTCCTCGAGGTTGACCGGCGGGCACGACGAACGGGCCGATCGCGGCCGGGGTCAGGTCGATCGAGCCGCTTGCCGTACGGCGCGAGCGCGGCCGCGTTGGCCATGTGCGCCTTCGCCGACGTGGCGTCGAAGACGATCTCGATCTCGTCGAAGCTCGGGCATCGCGATCAGCCCGTCGACGCCGTCGTGCGGTCGTCGGCACGCCGAGCCGCGCGGCGCGGGCGAGGCCGTCGGACTCGGGGTCGATGCCGACCATCGCGCGCCATCTCGAGGTGTCTCGGACAGCCGCAGCACCTTGATCATCAGGTCGGTGCCGATGTTGCCGGAGCCGATGATCGGCGACCTTGGTCTTGTGCATCATGCGATTCCTCCTTCGGCGAAGCGGACGGTGACGGAGCCGAGCGTCGGTGATCGTCGGCGCGTGACGCGTCGCCCGGCGCGACCGGTGACCATCGGGCCGAGCGCGCCGGAGAGCACGACCTCGCCGGCGCGCAGCGGCTCGCCGAAGTCGCGCGCGGTGCGGGCCAGCCAGCGACAGCGCCTTGAGCGGGTCGCCGAGGCAGGCGGCGCCGGTGCCGGTGGACACCTCGCTCGCCGTCGACCGATCATGCGCCATCGCCACGTCGACGGGGCTCGAAGCTCGTCGAGCGGCACGCTCGGTGTCGCCGAGGACGAACAGGCCGCTGGAGGCGTTGTCGGCGACGGTGTCGGTGATCGTGATGTCCCAGTCGGCGATGCGGCTGTCGACGATCTCGATCGCGGCGACGGCGTAGGCGACGGCCTCGCGGACGTCGGCCACGTCGAGCGGACCGTCCATCGAGGTCCTCGCTCGAGCACGAACGCGACCTCGGCCTCGGCCTTCGGCTGGATGCAGCCGCCCGACCGGGACCGATCGTCGTCGCCGACACGTCCATGTCGTCGAAGAGCACGCCGAAGTCGGGCTGGTCGACGCCGAGCTGGTCCTGCACCGCCTTGCTCGTCGCGCCGATCTTGCGCCCGACGACCTCGGCGCCGTCGGCGAGGCGGGCGGCGGTCAGCTTGTTCTGGACCTCGTAGGCGAGGTCGATGTCGGCGAGCCCGATGAGGTCCCGGACCGGGGCGCAGGGGACACGCGTGCGAGCGGCCTCGAGGAGGCGCTCGGCCGCCCGGGTGGCGACGGAGGGGGTGGAGTCCATGGCCCGACCCTGCCGGTCCGACCGTCACCGCGGCCAGGCCTGCGTCCCACTCAGTGGGACGTCAGAGCAGCAGCTGGTCGCGCCGCGCGAGGGTGGCCGCGATGCCTGCGGCGGCCGCGCGCACCTGGGCGGCGTGGGCCTCCGGCTTGAACCGGGTGATCGGCCCGGTCGCGCTCACCGCGGCGACCGGCCGGTCCTCGGGGTCCAGCACCGGAGCCGCGACGCAGGCGAGCCCGGGGGCGGACTCCTCGAACTCGTAGGCCACGCCACGCTCGACCACCTGGTGCAGCTGCGAGCGCAGCGTGCCGGGAGCGGTGATGGTCCGCCGCGCCCGCTTCTCCAGCCCCCCGGCGACCACCTCCTGGAGCAGTGAGGGCGGCGACCACGCCAGCAGTGCCTTGCCCAGAGCCGTGCAGTGCAACGGCATCCGGCCCCCGATGCGGGAAGGGGCGGAAGCCTGCCGGTGCCCGCCGATCTTCGCGACGTAGACCACCTCCGTGCCCTCGAGCACCCCGAGGTGGACGGTCTCGTGGGTCCGCTCGTAGACGTCCTCGAGGAACGGGGTCGCGACCTCGAGCAGGCCCCGCTCGACCGACGCCCGCATGCCGAGCTCGAACAGCTGCCCGCCGAGGCGGTAGCCGGCCTCGTCGCGCTCGAGGAGACGCAGCGCGACCAGGTCGGAGGCCAGACGGTGGACCGTCGACCTCGCCAACCCGGTGCGCTGCGTCGGCTCGATGAGCGTGAGGTGGGTGTCCTCAGCGCTGAACGAGAACAGCACCGCTGCCGCCTTGCCCAGCACGGTGTCCCGGTCGGGCGTCCGGTCGGCCATTCCCCGAGCCTAGGGCCGGACGCGTCGCGGCGAACATGACGGCCGCTGCCACGACGTACCCCAGGGACGCAGCAGCCCGAGACGGTCGCGGTCGGCGCCGTGGACCATCTGGAAGACGAACTGGCCACCGGTCACGTTGAGCGTCGTGTGCCAGACGGCTGCCAGGCTCCAGCGGCCGTCGGTGCTCTCGAGGATGCAGAGCACGATCAGCTGCCACGCGGCGTTGCCGATCAGACCGATGTTCCACGGCAGCATGCCGCTGACCATGAGCGGCAGGTGCCACCCGATGCGGATGACCGACAGCACGGCCCACCGGGTGAGGAACCGCCGGTGCCCGAGCATCGGGGCGGCGAAGGCGGACCATCCCGCCTCCTCGCCGATCCCGACCATGATCAGCATGACCACGAAGCTGGACAGCACGTTCGGCCACGCGGAGAGCTGTGCACCGGTGGGCAGCGGCGCCCCGAAGAGGTGGTTGACCAGCACGATCAGGGCGTTGATCGCGAGCGGCGCGAGCACGGCGACGGCGTACCACCGCGCGGGAGCGTCCCACCTGCGCAACCGTCGAGCCCACCCTCGGAACGCGGTGCGGCCGAGGAGCGCGCTGACGATGGCGGCTGCCGCGATCGGACCGAGCGGCATGTTGTCGGCCTCGGTGTCGGCGCCGAGTCCTGCGGCGATGAAGATGCTCCACCCGAACAGGCAGGCGAGCGCAGTGAAGACGACCAGCGGGTAGCGACGGACGACGGCGGTGACGGGGGACATGGCGAGGTTCCTTGTCTGATCGATGTTCATGCGTCGACCCTGCTGGCGCCGGGCCCGTCGTCGCGTCGGGCTGCAGGCCAGATCTGGGCGGTACCGGAGGTGGAGACCGCGCCACCATCTCGTTCTGCAGACCGATGCCTCGCGAGCCCGGCGTTCCTACAGTGAGCAGATGGATGCACCGGCCGGCCCGTCGTGGACACGGACCCTGAGCGACGTGGTCTTCGCCGCGGCCCTCGCGTCCGCGGCGGTCGTGGTGCAGCTGGGCGGTTCGGAGGCGGCGCCCGCCAACCGGTCCGTCGACGTCCTGTCGGTCGCCCTCACCCTGTTCGCGACCGTGCCGCTGGCGGTACGCCGCCGGTGGCCGCTGACCGTGCTCGTGGTCTCCTCGGGCGCCATCGTGCTCATGGCTCTCACGAAGGCGACGGTCGGACTCGCCACGATCGGGCCGCTGGTCGCGTTCTACAGCGCGATCGCCTACACCGACCGACGCCGTGGTCGAGCAGCGGTCGCGGTCGCGGTGGGCGTGGTGGTCCTGGCCGTGGTGATCAGGCCCGTCGACCTGAGCAGCGAGGGCGCCCTGGTCAACCTCATCTGCCTGGGCTTCGCGGGCACCCTCGGTTTCGGCGTGCGCGAGCGCCGCGAGCGGCACGACGCGGACGTCGCCGCGGCCGAGCACCGGGCGGACCTGGAACGCCGTCTGGCCGAGCAGGAGCGGCGCCGCGCCGACGCGATCGCGGTCGAGGAGCGGCTCCGGCTCACCCGCGAGCTGCACGACGTGATCGGGCACGCGCTCAGCGTCATGGTCGTCCAGGCCGGCGTCGCCGAGCGCATGCTCGAGCGACGCCCCGACCCGGCGCGCCTGCTGTCGGAGGATCGGTCGACCGGTCGGGACTCCCTCGCGGACATGCGCCGGCTGCTCGAGCGCGTTGCGCCAGGGCGACCCGACCCTGGTGCGCCCGCGCCACCCGGCGCCGGCCGTCGAGGACTCGGCTTGCCTCGTCGCCGAGGTGCGCGACGCGGGCTACGACGTCGGGGTCGAGACTTCCGGCGACTTGAGCCGCTGCCCGCCGGCATGCAGCTTCCGTCATACAGGATCGTCCAGGAGGCGTTGACGAACTTCGCTCAAGCACTCGACCGGACGTCGGGCCACTGTTACGCTCGGCCTACGCGACGACGAGGTCGTGGTCGAGGTCGTCGACGACGGGCGGCCCGCGACCCCGGCGGTCCAGCCGCGGGCACGGCATCACCGGGATGCGGGAACGGGTCGGCTGCTACGGCGGCACCCTCGAGGCCGGTCCGCGCGAGCGAGGCTTCGGCGTCCACGCCGCGCTGCCCGTCACCCGGTACCATGCCGGCGCGTCAGCCGGACGGGTCGGCGACGTGATCCGCGTGGTGATCGCCGACGACCAGGCCCTGGTCCGCTCGGGCTTGCGCGATGATCCTCGACTCCGAGCCGGACATCGACGTCGTCGCCGAGGCGGGCGACGGGCCGAGGCGCGTGAACGCCGTGCGCGACGCATCGCCCGACGTCGTGCTGATGGACATCCGGATGCCGGGCATCGACGGCATCGAGGCCACCCGCCACCTGACCGGCAACCCGCAGACCGCGCGCGTGAAGGTGCTGGTGCTCACGACTTCGACGTGCGACGAGTACGTCTACGACGCCCTGCGTGCAGGGGCGAGCGGCTTCCTCCTCAAGGACACCACCCCCGACGACCTCGTCAAGGCCGTCCAGGTCGTCGCCGGCGGCGACTCACTGCTGGCTCCGTCCGTGACCCGACGTCTGATCGCACGGTTCGTCGACGCGGTGCCTGAGGCAGGGGTGGACGTCGCCGTGCTGCCCGAGCTCACCGAGCGCGAGCGCGACGTCTCGTCGCCGTCGCGCGCGGGCTCTCCAACGTGGAGATCTCCGAGCACCTGCACGTCAGCTACTCCACGGTGAAGACCCACGTCAGCCACCTGCTGTCCAAGCTCGAGGTGCGCGACCGCGCTCAGCTCGTCGTGCTCGGCCTACCGCAGCGGGCTGGTCAGCTGACCACCGACATGACGACCAGCGTGGAGGGGGACGGGCTGGTCATCGGGTCGTCGAGGTAGCTCTCCCACGCGTCCTCGCCCACCCTCATCCCGGAGGCCGCGACGAAGGCCTCGATCGCGTCGTACGCCACGCGCAGCTCGGCGTAGGGACCGGTGTGCACGGTTTGGGCGACGGTGCCGCCGGGGAGCAGGCCCGGGACGACGTCGCCGTCACCCACGACGGGGTCGAGGACGGGGAAGCCGGCCTCGATGACCCAGCCGCCGTCCGGGGCGACGGCGTACTTCGCGAACGGCGGTCCCGCCGCGTCGATGCCGGCCGCGCCGAGAGCGTCGCCGACGCCGGCGAACGCGCCGCCGAGGAAGTCCGCGATCCCGAGGTGGCTGACGTGGCCCCGGCGTACGGCGGTGTGCTGCTCGGACAGCTCCACGACGTCACGTCGTAGGTCATCTGGATCCTTCTCGGACCTCACCTTGGTCACACGATCGTGGTCACCCTGCCCTAGGGCGCGGCGCGGTGTCGACCGAGCCTGGAGGTGAGAGGTGATGACGATGACGACATCGGTCCTGGTCCTGGGCAGCAACTTCGCAGGGCTCACGGCGGCGCTCGCGCTGAAGCACGAGCTGGGGGAGGCGGTCGACGTGACGGTGGCGTCGACGTCGAGGCGCTTCCTGTTCACGCCGTCACTGATCTGGGTGCCGTTCGGCAAGCGCACCATCAAGAAGATCAGCTTCCCGGTCGACGAGACCCTCGACCAGCACGGCGTGCACTTCGTGCACCAGGCCGCGACGAGGATCGACCCGGACGGCAAGCGGGTCACGCTCGCGGACGGCGCGACCCGGTCCTACGACTACCTCGTGATCGCGACCGGCTACCGCAACGACCTCGACCGCGTGCCGGGGATCGGCATGGGGCAGAACGCCTCACGATCACCACGGCCCCCGAGGCGTCGAGCGCGGGCGTCGAGTGGACGCGCTTCCTCGACGACCCGGGAGACATCGTCATCGGGGCCGCTCCCGGAGCCGGGTGCTTCGGTGCGGCGTACGAGTTCCTCTTCAACACCGCCCACCAGCTCAAGAAGGCGGGGCTGGAGAAGGACGTGCGGCTGACGTACGTCACCGCCGAGCCGTTCCTCGGCCACTTCGGCATCGGCGGCCTGCCGCACGGCGAGCAGCTGCTCGGCATGTTCACCGAAGAAGGCCGGGATCCGCACGATCACCAATGCCGCGATGCGCGAGGTCGACGAGCACACGGTGCACCTCGAGGACGGGACCGACGTGCCGTTCCGCTGGGCGATGGTGGTGCCGCCGTTCCTCGGCCAGGAGGTGGTCGCACGGACCGCCGGACTGTCCGACGAGAAGGGCTTCGTGCCGGTGCGGGGACACCTACCAGAGCGAGAAGTACGACGACATCTACGCCGTCGGGGCCGCGGCGGCCGTCGTGGCTCCGTGGACGACGCCGGTGCCCGTGGGCATCCCGAAGACCGGCTTCCCGACCGAGCAGCAGGCCCACGTCGCCGCCCGCAACATCGCTGCGCAGGTGCGGGGCGAGCAGCCGACCGAGGAGAAGTCGTTCGGCGACATCCCGGCGGTGTGCGTGATGGACGCCGGCAACAACGGCGTGCTGATCCTGGCCGACAAGATGCTGCCGCCGCGCAAGCACGGGGTCATGATCCCGGGACCGCAGTCGCACGCGATGAAGCTCGCGTTCGAGAAGTACTTCCTGTGGAAGTCCCGGAACGGCTACGTCAACCTGCCTAGCCACGCCCCTCCAGGGCGTCACGCGCGGCCGGCTGTGGTGGTCCTGACCGTCGTGGCGTCCTGGATGCGGGCGAACGGCCGCGCCTCCTCGAGCTCGTAGGCGAGCTCCAGCAGGGTCCGCTCGTCACCGACGTCGGCCGAGAAGTGCACGCCGAGAGGCAGGCCGCCGCTCGTGCGGCCAGCGGCAGTGACATCGCCGGCCCCGGTGGCGTTGTTGAGCGGGGTGAAGCCGACGTACCGCTGGAGCCGGTCGAAGAGCTCCTCGCCCGGCTGGTCCGCGGCCAGGTGGCCGAGGACCGGGGTGGTGTGGCTCAGCACCGGGCTGAGGTAGAGGTCGACGTCGGAGAAGGCGGCACGGTAGGCCGCCTGGCTCCGGCGCAGCCGCCAGAGCATGCCAGGAGTGTCCTTCCAGTCCTTGCGGAACATCCGCGCGAGCCCCCGGGTCAGCGGCTCGGTCCGTGAGGCGTCGTAGCGAGCGGTCGTAGGTCAGCTTGCCGGTGAGGTTGGCCAGGAAGCCGAGCAGCGCCCAGTAGTGGGAGAAGTCGTGGGCGAACGTGTCGGGGACCGGCGGGTCCATCGGCTCGACCTGGTGGCCGAGCTCCTCGAGGAGCCTCGCGACGTCCTCGACCGCGGCGCGGGTCTCGGGGTCGGTCGGCGCCCCGGACGGTGACTCGAGGACGAGGCCGATCCGCAGGCGCGTCGCGCTCGGGCCGGTGACGTGGCGCACAGGCGGCAGCTTCGTCGTTGCGCCACTGCGCCTCCATCCCGGCGAAGAAGCGGGCGGTGTCGCGCACGCTGCGGCTGACGATGCCCTGACCGACGATGTCGACCGGCAGCTGCGCGTCGTGCGGGTCGGTGACGAACCGGCCGCGGGTCGGCTTGAGGCCGACCAGCCCGTTGACGGCGGCCGGGATGCGGATCGACCCGCCGCCGTCGTTGGCGTGGGCGAGCGGGACGACGCCGGCGGCCACCAGCGACGCCGCTCCGCCGGACGAGGCGCCCGCGGAGTACTCCGGGTCCCACGGGTTGCGGACCGGGTCCGCGTCGACGTACTCCGTGGAGGCGCTGAACCCGAACTCCGGCAACCGGCTCTTGCCGAGGATGTTCAGCCCGAGCTCGCGGAAGCCGGTGACGAGCGGGCTGTCCTTGCGGGCGCGGGCGCGCGGCGAACGCGCGGGTGCCGTGGTTGGTCGGCAGGCCGGCGACGTCGATGTTGTCCTTGACGAAGGTCGGTACGCCGGTGAACGGCCCGGTGGGCAAGGCGTCCGCCGAGGCGAGCGCGCGCTCGTAGTCGGCGACGTGGACGCCGTTGAGCTCGCCCTGCACCTTCTCCGCGCGGGCGATCGCGGCCTCGGTGAGGTCACGGGCGCTGACCTCCTTGGCGAGGACCCGCTCGGCGAGCGCGGTGGCGTCGTGGTCGGCGAGGGCGTCGTCGGTGAAGGCGTGGACCGGCTGCATGGCTCCATCATGCCCGCCCGGCTACCGGTGGTATCTGAGAGGTCGGCCACGCCGGCGTCCCCTCGTCGCCGCGGCGCGCTAGCGTCGCCCGGCATGACCCGGACCGCGACAGGCCCTGCAGCAGAGCACAGCGCCGACCTCGTCCTCGAGGGCGGTGGGGTGCTCGGGATCGCCCACGTCGGAGCCCTGGGCGCGCTCGACGCTGCCGGCTACGCCTTCCAGCGGGTGGCCGGCACGTCGGTCGGTGCGCTCGTCGGAGCCCTGGTGGCCGCGGGGATGCCGGTCGCGGGGATGACCGAGCTGATCCGCGACCTCGACTTCCGCCGGTTCACCGACAGGTCCCTCGTCGACCGGATCCCGATCGCCGGTCCGCTGGCCTCGATCGCGTTCGAGAACGGCGTCTACGAGGGGGACGAGGTCCGGGACTGGGTCGCAGCGCGGCTCGCGGAGCTCGGCGTCGAGACCTTCGGCGACCTGCGCCGCGACGACCCGGGGGACGCGTGGCTGCCTGTCGAGCGCCGCTACCGCCTGGTCGTGACCGCCGCCGACCTCACCCGCGGCGAGCTGGTGCGGTTCCCGTGGGACTACCGGCGGGTCTACGGCCTCGACCCCGACGAGCAGTCCGTGGCCGACGCCGTGCGGGCGTCGTCCTCGATCCCCTTCTTCTTCGAGCCCGCGCCCTCACTGCCGCAGACGGCACCACCTCGACGCTCGTCGACGGCGGCGTGCTGGCGAACTTCCCGATCGACCTCCTCGACCGCACCGACGGGGAGCGGCCGCGCTGGCCCACCTTCGGCGTCAAGCTGCTGCCCCGCCTGCCCGTCGACGCCGACCAGCTCCTGCCGGGGCTCGGGTTGCTCGCCCACGGTCCCGCTCCGGCTGCTGAGCGACCTCGTGATGACCACGATCGTGGGGCGCGACCAGGCCTACCTCGACCTGCCGTGGGTCCACGTCCGGACCATGCAGGTCGACACCGGGGCCGTGGGTCCGGTCGACTTCGGGGTCGACGCCGCGCAGAAGGAGGAGCTGCTCGCGGCCGGCCGGGCCGCGGCGGAGGACTTCCTCGGCCGCTGGGACTGGGACGCCTACGTCGACACCTACCGCAGCTGACGTGGACGTCTGGGATCCTGGACGCGTGCTGGGCGTGCCGAAGGACGTGCTGATCGTCGTCCTCGCGCTGCTCGAGGCCGTCACGGTGCTGGCCCTGGTCGTCACGATGAGGCGCACCCGGGAGCGTGACGAGGAGATCCGTGGTCTGCGGGCCGAGCTGGCGAGCGTCCCGGTGCGCGCCCAGAACGCCGCCGGGTGGGCGGTCCGGCAGGTGGTCGACACAGCGACCCGCGTGCGCCAGCGCGGCCTGGTCGGCGGACTGCTCATGGCACCGCTCGAGGACCTCACCCGCTGGGCGACGGAGGACCGGGCCGCGATCGCCTCCGTGGCCGATGCCGAGGGCCGGGTCACCTTCCTCTTCTCCGACATCGAGAACTCCACGAGCCTCAACGAGACCCTCGGCGACGAGGCGTGGGTCAAGGTGCTCGACGGGCACGACCGCGTGGTCCGCCAGCAGGTCGCCCGCCGCCACGGTCACGTGGTGAAGTCGCAGGGCGACGGGTTCATGATCGTCTTCCCGTCCGCCGACGCGGCGGTGGCCGCCGCGGTCGGCATCCAGGAGAGCATGGGCTCCGCGGGTCGCCGGCTCCGGCGTACGCCGGTCGAGGTCCGGATCGGCATCCACACCGGCACCGCGATCTCCCGGGACGGCGACTACTTCGGCCGCAACGTCGCGAAGACCGCCCGGCTCGACCGCCCTGGCCGACGGTGGCGAGATCCTGGTCAGCGACGAGGCCGCGGAGCGCTCCAACGGCACCAGGTCGAGCACCACGGCGAGTGCGAGCTCAAGGGCCTCGCCGGCACCCACCACGTCTGGACGGTCACATGACTCCTGGTCCTGCACAGCGCGCCCGCGACGCCTTCGACGGTGACCCGGAGGGTGTCTGGTTCGCCCCCGGGCGGGTCAACCTCGTCGGGGAGCACACCGACTACAACGAGGGGTTCGTCCTTCCCCTCGCCCTGCCGCACGGCGTCGGCGTCGCCGGGAGCCGCCGGGAGGACGGGGTGATCCGCGCTCGCAGCCTCCAGGTCGAGGAGCCGCTCGAGGTCGCCCTCGACGGGCTCGAGCCGGGCTCTGTCGACGGGTGGGGCGCCTATGTCGCGGGTGTCGCGTGGGCGCTTCGTCACGCAGGGCAGGAGATCGGGGGCGCCGAGCTGGTCCTCGACTCCGACGTGCCCCAAGGTGCCGGGCTGTCGTCGTCGCACGCCCTGGAGTGCGCCACCGGGACCGCACTGCTGGGCCTCTCGGGGATCGACCTGGACCCGACGAGCTCGCGAAGATCGTCCGCACCGCCGAGAACGACTTCGTCGGCGCCCCCACCGGGATCATGGACCAGATGGCCTCGCTCCACGGTCGCGCCGGTCACGTGCTCTTCCTCGACACCCGCTCCCTCGAGGTGCAGCCCGTGCCGTTCGACCTCGCGTCCCACGACCTGGCGCTCCTCGTCATCGACACCAAGGCACCGCACAAGCTCGTCGACGGTGAGTACGCCGAGCGGCGCCGCTCGTGCGAGGAGGGGGCACGTGTCCTCGGCGTGCCCGCCCTGCGCGACGTCACGCTCGACGACCTCGACGACGCGCTCGGCCGGATCGACGACCCGACCGTCGCGAAGCGGGTCAAGCACGTCGTCACCGAGGACGCCCGGGTGCTCGACGTCGTCGCCACGCTGCGCGGCGGTGGCGACCCGCGCGCCATCGGCGAGCAGCTGACCGCGTCGCACGCCTCCATGCGCGACGACTTCGAGATCACCGTGCCGCGGGTCGACGCGACCGTCGAGGCCGCGCTCGCCGCCGGCGCGCTCGGCTCGCGGATGACGGGCGGCGGTTTCGGGGGCTGCTGCCTCGCCCTCGTCGAGGCCGACGCCGTCGACGAGGTGAGCAGGGCCGTGGAGGCCGCCTACGCCAGGGAGGGCTGGGACGAGCCCGCGACCTTCGTCGCCGAGCCGTCCGACGGCGCCCGCCGCGTGGGCTGATGTCGGCACCCGTGGCGAGCCCGGTGGGTCGCCTGGTCACCGACCTCGCGGACGCGGTCCTCGACGGGCCCACCGGCTGGCGGCTCCGCGCCTCCCTGGACAGCGGCGCGGTCCCGGCCGGCACTGCTCCTCGGCGACCTCGCCCGGGTGACCTACCGGCTGCTCCTCGTGCCCCTCGCCGCCCGCCGCGGTGCGACGGTCACGCCGTCGCGAGCGATGGGCGGTCTGGTCCTCGAGGTGCTCACCCCGCAGGACCTCGCCGGCATCTCCGCCCCGTCGTTCGAGGGCGACGACGACATGGCGTCCCTGGGGGTCCTGCACGAGCAGCTGCTCGCGCACGAGCCGCGCTGGGCCCAGGGGATGCTCCAGCTCGAGCCGCACGGCACCGGCCGCAAGTCCGCGGGTGCGTGGTTCACCCCGCAGGCGCTCGTGGACCACCTGCTCGACGAGGTCCTCGAACCGGCGCTCGACGCGGCCGACGGAGCCGAGCTCTCGGTCCTCGACCCGGCCTGCGGCGCCGGCGCCTTCCTCGTCGCGGCTGCGCGGCGGATCGCCGCGCGCAACGGCGACGTCGACGCCGCGATCACCCAGGTGCACGGGGTCGACCTGGACCCGGCGGTCCTCGAGCTCGCTCGCACCTGCCTGTGGCTCGAGACGGCCCGACCGGGTGCACCGCTCGCGATGCCCGACCTGCTGCTGACCCAGGGCGACGCGCTGTCGCTCGACCTCGACGAGCACGACGTCGTCGTCGGCAACCCGCCGTTCCTCAACCAGCTCGAGGCCCTGACGGTCCGGCGTGCGGACCGAGGTGCCGCGGGCCGCGCGTACACCGACGTCAGCGCGCTCTTCCTCGCCCGCTCCGTCGACTGGGTCCGCGAGGGTGGCCGGGTCGGACTCGTGCAGCCGCAGTCACTGCTCGCGGCACGCGACAGCGGCAGGGTCCGGGCCTCCGTGTCGAGCACGTGCGCGCTCGAGTCGCTGTGGGCCAGCGACGTGCCGGTCTTCGACGCGGGTGTCCTCACGTGCGCCCCGGTGCTGCGCCGAGGCGCCGAGCAGGGGCCGGTGCGACGCACGCACGGACCGGAGTTCGCTCCTGTCCTGCCGCGGCCGGTGACCGAGGCGGACCTCGCCGGCGAGTGGTCCTTCCTCCTCGTCGAGGCGCTCGGGGTGCCCGAGGTCACCCTGTCCTCGCCGCGGACGATCGGGGACCTGGCGCTGTGCACCGCCGACTTCCGCGACCAGTACTACGGGCTCGACGGTCACGTGCACGAAGCGAGCGCCCTGCCCGCCGGTGGGTCGCCGCTGGTGACGTCGGGACTGATCGACCCGGCCGAGTGCCGCTGGGGTGAAGACACGACGCGTTTCCTCAAGCAGCGTTGGGAAGCGCCGGTGGTCGATGTCGCCTCACTACCTCCGGCGCTGCGACGCTGGGCCGGCACCCGCCTGGTGCCCAAGCTGCTCGTCGGCACCCAGGGCAAGGTCGTCGAGGCGGTCGTCGACGAGGACGGCGCCTGGCTGCCGTCGGTCCCGGTCATCAGCGTCATGCCCGCCGTCGGCGACCTGTGGCGGGTGCTCGCGGTGCTCCTCGCGCCCGCCCGTGACGGCGCACGCGGTCGCCCGCTACGCCGGGACGGCCCTGTCGATGCACGCGGTCAAGCTCAGCGCCACCCAGGTCGCCGCGATCCCGCTCCCGACCGTCGAGGAGCCCTGGACGGCGGCTGCGTCCGTCGTACGTCGGGCCCAGGCCGATGCCGGAGCGAGGCCGGCCCTGCTGCGCGACGCGGGTGCGCTGATGTGCGCGGCGTACGAGGTCGAGGCGGACATCGTGCTGCCGTGGTGGGAGGACCGGCTCAGGAAGCGACGGTGATGTCCCCGCCCGTCTTCTTGTCGAGGTGACGAGAGATCACCATGCGCTGGATCTGGTTGGTGCCCTCGAAGATCTGCATGACCTTGGCCTCGCGCATGTAGCGCTCGACCGGGAAGTCGCGGGTGTAGCCGTAGCCGCCCAGCACCTGCACCGCGTCGGTCGTCACCTTCATGGCGTTGTCGGTGGCGACCAGCTTGGCGACCGAGGCCTCGCGCGGAGAACGGCAGGCCCTGGTCGCGCAGGCGGGCCGCCGCGAGCGTCGTGGCCCGTGCCGACTCCACGGCCGCCTCCATGTCGGCGAGCACGAACGCCAGGCCCTGGTGGTCGATGATCCGCTTGCCGAAGGTCTCGCGCTCCTTGGCGTAGGCCGACGGCGTGGTCGAGCGCACCTTGAGCCAGGCCGGTCGCGACCGAAGCGATGCCGAGGCGTCCGGAGTCGAGGCCGGACAGCGCGATCTTCAGCCCGTCGCCCTCGTCGCCGAGGAGCCGGTCCGCGGACACCCGCACCTTGTCGAGGCAGCAGCGTGGGCGTGGCGGCGCCGGTCAGCCCCATCTTCTTCTCCGGCGGGTCGGTCGAGAGCCCCTCGGCGTCCGCCGGCACGAGGAAGCAGGAGATGCCCGCGGTCGCCGTCGTCGGACCTCGCGCCATCACCTTGTAGAAGTCGGCGTGGCCGCCGTGGGTGATCCAGGCCTTCGTGCCGGAGAGGACGTACTCGTCGCCGTCGCGCACGGCCTTCGTCGTCATCGCGGCCGGGTCGGACCCGGCCTGCGGCTCGGACAGCGCAGTAGGCACCGAGCAGCTCCCCGCTCAGCATGTCCGGCAGCCAGCGCTTCTTCTGCTCCTCGGTGCCCCGCGTGTAGAGGCCGAAGCACGACAGCGCAGTGCACGCTGACCCCGACGCCGACCGAGGCCAGACCGAGGCGATCTCCTCGAGGACCTGGAGGTAGACCTCGTACGGCTGCCCCCCACCGCCGTACTCCTCGGGGTAGGGCAGCGACAGCAGCCCCGCCCGGCCGAGGATGCGGAACACCTCCGCGCGGGAACTGCTCGTCCGCCTCGGCGGAGGCCACCCTCGGCGCGAGCTCCTTCGTCGCGAGGTCGCGGGTCAGCTGCAGCAGGTCGCCGGCCTCCTCGGTCGGCATCACACGGGTCGCAGGCATCCCTCGATCCTAGGTGGCCGCCCGCCGCATGTAACGCGGGGTTATGGACGCTCAGGAAGGCCTATGACCCCCGCGAACCGTCCACAACCCTGTCATGGATGGGGCCTGTCGGGGTGGGCGCCTACGGTGGCGGGATGAGCACGACGTCACCGGAGCTGACCGGGTCCCGCGCGGCCACCGCCGACCAGGTGATCGCGGCGATGGCCGGCGCCGGTGCGACGCTGCGGGACGGACCAGTCCGCCGCGGTCGCGGCGCTGTGCGAGCCCGCCGCCCGGGTGCTCGTCGTCCAGGCCACCGGCTGGGGCAAGTCGGCGGTCTACTGGGCGGCCACGGCGATCCGCCGCGCGGAGGGCGCGGGCCCGACGCTGGTCGTCTCGCCGCTGCTGTCGCTCATGCGCGACCAGGTGGCCGCGGCCGCGCGGGCGGGGCTGCGCGCCGCCACCCTCAACTCCTCCAACGTCGACGAGTGGTCGCGCGATCGAGCAGCGCGCTGCCGCGCGGCGAGATCGACGTGCTGCTGGTCTCGCCCGAGCGGCTGGCCAACCCCGGCTTCGGTCGGCGGGTGCTCGACGCGCTGGCCGGGCGGCTCGGCCTGCTGGTCATCGACGAGGCGCACGCCGTCTCCGACTGGGGCCACGACTTCCGGCCCGACTACCGCCGGGTCGTCCGACGTGCTGCAGCGGCTCAACCCGGACACCCCGGTGCTCGCCACCACCGCGACCGCCAACGCGCGGGTGACCGACGACGTGGCGGCGCAGCTGGGCGAGTCGACGCTGGTGCTGCGCGGCCCGCTCGCCCGGGCCAGCCTGCAGCTCGCCGTCGTGCCCGCGCTGACGCCCGCTGGAGCGCTACGCCTGGGTGGTCGACCACCTGCCGGACCTGCCCGGGCTCGGGCATCGTCTACGCCCTGACGGTCGCCGACGCCGAACGGCTGGCCGCGGCGATCCAGGCGGTGCACGGACCCGCGGTCCCCGTCGCGGCGTACACCGGGCAGCTCGACCCGGACGAGCGCGAGCGGCTCGAGGACGCCCTGCGCGCCAACGAGGTCAAGGCGCTCGTCGCGACCTCGGCGCTGGGCATGGGCTACGACAAGCCCGACCTCGGCTTCGTCGTCCACGTCGGGTCGCCGCCGTCGCCGGTGTCCTACTACCAGCAGGTCGGACGTGCCGGCCGCGCCATCGACCACGCCGCACGTGCGTCGCTGCTGCCCGTCCGACGCGGACGCGGGCGTGTGGGACTACTTCGCGACGGCGACCATCCCCGACCCGCGAGCAGGTGCACCGCGTGCTGGGCGAGCTCTCGACCGAGGAGCCGCGAGTCGGTGCCGTCGCGCTGGAGGCCGCAGTCGGGCTGCGCCGCGGGCCGGCTCGAGCTGATGCTCAAGCAGCTCGCCGTCGACGGAGCGTGCCGAGCGGGTCGACGGCGGCTGGATCGCGCACCGGCAAGCCGACTGGCACTACGACGCCGAGCACTACGACGGCGTCTCGCCACCCGCCGCCGCGAGGCCGACATCATGCGCGGCCTACACCCGCGGCGCAGCGCTGCCTCATGCAGCTGCTCCAGGAGTCGCTGGACGACCCGCACGCCGAGCCGTGCGGTCGCTGCTCGGTCTGCCGGGGCGGGCTGCCAGACGCCGCTGGCGGCGACGCCGCAGGCACGAGACCGTCGCGGCCGTCGCCCGCGACGCTGCGCGGCGAGGTGCACGTCCTCGAGCCGCGCAAGATGTGGCCGGGCGGCGCCTTCGGCACCCGCGGCCGGATCAGCCCCGACCAGGCAGCGGAGGAGGGGCGGACCCTCATCTGGGCCGACGCGCCGGAGTGGCGCGAGGTCGCCTCCTCGATGCGGCTCCACGACGGCGAGGCGCCCGACGAGGTGCTCGAGGCCTGTGTCCGCGTTCTCGCCGAGTGGCGCACGCTCGTGGCGGGCCCGCCCGGAGGTCGTCGTCGACCTCGCCGGGTCCGGACCGCCGCGCTTCACCGCCTCCGTCGCCGACCACCTCGCCTCCGTCGGCCGGCTCGACCGGGCCTCCCCGACCGTCAAGCGCCCCCCGGACGACCTACGCGACCGTGGGTCGGGCGAGGAGGCGGCCTGGTGGCGTGACGCGATCGATGTCGCGGCGGCAGCCGACGCCGTCGCCGGCCGCTCGGTGCTGCTCGTCGTCGGTGCCTCCGCGACGCTGTGGCCGGTCACCGTCGGTGCTGCCGCCCTTCGTCGCGCCGGTGCCTCCCTCGTCCTCCCGCTGCTGATCCACCGCCAGCCCTGAACGCCGAGTCAGGACGCTTGCATGTTCGGACTCGACCAGGACGCTTGCATGTCTCCCGACTCGAGCTCAGGGAGTTTTGCATGTCTCCCGACTCGACTCAGGGCGCTTGCATGTCTCCCGACTCGGCGAGGGTGGCGGGTTCGTTGTAGGGGGTGATCACCTGGACGTGGGAGGGGCGGGACGAGGGGGCGCCGGGGAGGGCTCCGTGGGCCTGCATGACGGCGCGGCAGGCACGCCTCAGGTCGGCGCGCAGGTCGTGGTGCAGCACCGCGGAGATGCGGCGCTGCGCGCAGCAGGGCGAGGTTGTCGCCGTCGAGGTCGTGGGCGATGAACGCCGTCGGCACCCGCGCCCGCGCTCCTCGAACGCCCGCAGGGTGGCGTTGTTGCCGCCGCCGATCGAGTAGACCGCGTCGATCGTCGGGATCGTCCGCCAGGACCGCGACACCGCGGCGCGCCATCGCGTCGTCCAGCCCGTCGGTCTCGGTCACCTCACGCACCGGGCGACCCGGCGCCAGCTCGCGCCAGCGCGGACGCGGAAGCCCGACCTCGCGCTCCTCCTCGCCCCGGAACGCCGAGCTGCTCAGCGTGACCAGCACGGTGCCTCCCGGCCGGCTCCAGCCGCGTCAGCAGGTACGCCGCGGTCGCCCCGGCCGCGCGGTTGTCGATGCCGACGTAGGCGACCCGGCGGCTGAGTCGGCACGTCGGTGACGAGGGTGACCACCGGGATGCCGCGCTCGACGAGCGCGTCGACCGCCTCGACGACCTCGGGTGCGTCGGGCGCCTTGAGCAGCACGCCGTGCGATCCCTTCCGCGCCGATGGCCGTCAGCGTCGCGAGCCACCGAGGCCGGCTCGCTCTCCTCGCTGAGGTGGAAGCGTGCGCGGACCACGGCCGGCGCAGCCCGGGCAGCTCGGCCTCCAGCGCGCCGCGCACCGCGGTGCTGAACCGCGCCGGCGCCTGCATCACCAGGTCGACCAGGAACGTGCGGCCCGCCGAGCCGGACCTGGGACGCGCTGCCGGTCGAGGTCGACGATCGCCTGCTGCACCTCGGCGACCGTGCTCGGCCGGACGCCCGGCCGGCTCGTGCAGCACGCGGTCGACCGTCGCCACGCTCAGGCCGGCCTGCTGGGCGATCTCGCGGATCCGGTACGGGTGGCGCACGACGTGCTCCTGAGGTGTTTTTGAGGGATTTCCGAGGCTGCATGCCTCGTCCGGCCTAGCTCGCGCCGACCAGCCCGCAGCGAGGAGACGACCATGACGTCACCGCTCACCCCCGGCACTCCCGGCCCGCCTCACCGAGGCCGACTGCGACCTCGACGACTTCGCGCCCTCGTCGACCAGCGCACCGACGCTCGGCGGCTACCCGCACGCCGCCGACGTCGTCGACAACGTGCTGGTCTACGACGCCGAGCGCGCTGCGCGAGCACCGTCGCCGCCGACGGCGCGAGCGACGTCGCAGGCCGAGCTGGTCCGGGCGCTCACCGACGGGCCCGGGCGTCGTCGCGTCTTCGAGGGCGCCTTCACCGACACCGACCGTCGTCGACCGGGCCACCGGCGGCGTTCGAGGCGATCATCGCCGACGGAGCGCGCCGCAGCGGCGGCCGGCAGGCGACCACTTCGCCAAGCCCGGCGCCAACGACCGGGTCTGGAACGCGCTGGAGAAGCTCGCCGTCCGCGACCCGGAGGCGTTCGTCGACTACTACGCCAACGACATCCTCGCGCTGGTCTCGCCGGCCTGGCTCGGGCCCGGCGTACCAGGTCACCTCGCAGGTCAACGTCGTCCGGCCCGGCGGCCAGGCGCAGGACCCGCACCGCGACTACCACCTGGGCTTCCTGTCGAACGAGGTCGCGGCGCGGTACCCGGCGCACGTGCACCTGCTCTCGCCGGTGCTCACCCTGCAGGGCGCCGTCGCGCACTCGCGACATGCCGGTCGAGAGCGGCCCGACGATGTACCTGCCGTACTCCCACCAGTACGCGCCCGGCTACCTCGCCTGGCGGCTGCCGGAGTTCCGCGAGCTACTTCGCGCGAGCGCTACGTGCAGCTGCCGCTCGCGCAAGGGCGACGCCGCGTTCTTCAACCCGGCGCTGTTCCACGGCGCGGCACCAACGTCTCCGCCGACGTCCAGCGCATGGCCAACCTGCTCCAGGTCTCCTCCGCGTTCGGGCGGGCGATGGAGACCGTCGACCGGGCCAAGGTCGTCACGGCCGTCTACCCGGTGCTCCGGGCCCGCCGCGCGGCCGGCGCCGACCAGGCCGCGGTCGCGAACGCCGTGGCCGCGTCGGCCGAGGGCTACCCGTTCCCCACGAACCTCGACCTCGACCAGCCGATCGGCGGCCTCACCCCGCTCGCGCAGGCCGACATCGTCCGCAGGCCCTCGCCGACGGACGGGAGCCGGAGGCGCTGGCGAGGCGCTCGACGCGCTACGACCGCCGCGCACCGACGAGCGAGATCCGTTGACCGCTGAGCCGCTGCTGACGACAAGGTCGTCCTGGTCAGTCGGTGGCACCCAGGGCGTCGGCGCGGCGATCGCCGGGCCGCCGTCGGCGAGGGTGCCCGACGGTGGTGGTCACCGGTCGCCGCGCCGACGTCGGCGAGGCGCCCGCCGAGGAGCTGCGCGAGCTCGGGCGACGCCGAGACGCTTTCGTCGCAGACCGACCTCGCCGACGTCGACGCAGGCGCGGGCCACGGTGCCGCCACGGTCGAGCGAGTACGGCCGGATCGACTGCCTCGTCAACGCGGCCGGGCTCGACCAGCCGCGGGTCGCTGCTGGACACGACGCCGGAGCTGTTCGACGCGCACGTCGCGGTCAACCTCGGGTCGCCGTTCTTCCTGATGCAGGCGGCCGTCGCAGGACATGCTGCGCCGCGGCGAGCCGGGCACGATCGTCAACGTCATCACCATGTCCGCGCACGGCGGGCAGCCCTACCTGGCGCCGTACGCCGCGGCGAAGGCCGGGCTGGTGGGGCTGACCAAGAACGCCGCCCACGCGCACCGGTGGGACCGGATCCGCATCAACGGGGTCAACATCGGCTGGACCGAGACCGCCGGCGAGGACGCGATCCAGCGCGGCTTCCACGGGGCCGGCGACGACTGGCTCGAGAGCGCCGCGGAGCGCTGCCGATGGGCAAGCTCGGCCAGGTCGACGACATCGCCCGCCTGGTCGTGCTGCTGCTCTCCGAGCGCAGCGGCGTCGTCACAGGTTCCGTCATCGACTGGGACCAGGAGGTCGTCGGGGCCCGCGACTGAGCCGCGTGTCGCGCGGTCGGCTGATCTCGCGAAGGGACCACGTCCACCCTCGTGGAGTGCTTCAATGCGATCCAGCCGACTCGACGACGAAGGGCAGGGGTCATGAGGCAGCTCGGGAGGCCGCACGGCGTCGCTCTGGTCTCCCTGCTGACGGTCGTCGGGAGCGTGCTGCTCCCAGCACCGCCGAGCGGAGCCACTGCGGGCCGGGTGGCCCAGGTGGCCGGGTCGCTGGACGTGTCGGCGGACACCGTGGACCCGGGTGCGCCGGTGACCTTGTCCGGGACCCTGCCGCCACGCCACGCCCGAACCGTGAAGCTCCAGGTCCGACGCGGCGACGACTGGAGCGTCCTGGACACGAAGCGGTCCTCGCGCCGCGGGGTGTTCCGTTTCGTCACGACCGCCGCGTCCAAGCCGAGCACCCGCGACTACCGGGTGCTCGCGCCGGCGACCACCATCGGCGGGACGCGGCACCGCGCCGTCATCACCCCGACCCGCTCGGTCACCGTGGCCACGATGACGGCCGTGGCCAGCGGCTGGCGTCACAACTGCGCGCTCGGCAGCAACGGCAGGGCCTGGTGCTGGGGCAGCAACCAGTACGGCGAGCTCGGCGACGGCACCGGCGCTTCGGGCGCGGGCACGCAGGTCTCCGACCCGGTCCAGGTCCTCGGGAAGCGCTGGACCGACATCAGCGCCGCCGGGGCGAGCACGTGCGGGCTGAAGGCCGACGACACCGCCTGGTGCTGGGGCGACGGGGCGTCGTACATGTTCAGCGGCGGCGGGTCCTACAACGCGCCCACCCAGCTTCCCGGTGCGTGGTCCCAGCTGTCGGCCGGATGGTTCTACGCGTGCGGGGTTCACACCGACGGCACCGGGTGGTGCCGTGGCTGGGACCAGGGCCAGCTCGGGACGGGTGACCCCGTGTCCTCCGGCACGGACGTGCAGGTGCCCGGGAGCTGGCTGCAGATCGTCGCGAGCGACGACTCCGACAGCCCGACGACGTGCGGCATCAAGACGGACCGGTCGGCCTGGTGCTGGGGCGATGGCACGAGCGGCCAGCTCGGCAACGACGCGAGCAGCTCGTCGGCAACGCCGGTGGCGGTCGCCGGCGAGCACGCGTGGGCATCGCTCACCGTCGGCACGGCGCACACGTGCGGGATCGACACCGATGGTCACGCCTGGTGCTGGGGGACCAACACCGAAGGTCGCCTCGGCGACGGCGGCTTTGCGGATCGCGACGTGCCGAGCCGGGTCGCGGTGGCGGACACCTGGACGTCGCTCGACGTGGGTCTCCAGCACACCTGCGGCGTCACCACCGACGGCCAGGGGTGGTGCTGGGGCTGGAACAACCAGGGCCAGCTGGGCGACGGCACGGACGAGACGTCGTACCCCCCGAGCCAGCCGAAGTACCACCACCTGCCGGGGACGTGGCGCGACCTCGGTGCCGGTTACCTCGGGTCGTCCGGCACCAGGGCCAACGGCTCGCAGTGGGCGTGGGGCGAGGGTGTCTACGGCCAGCTCGGCCACGGGTCGGCCGACGCGTCGTTCGTCCCGGTGGACGTCGACGTGCTCCGCTGACCGGGTCCGTGTCCGGGGCGCACGAGTCGCCGCTAGAAGCCGTCGAGGACAGGTGCTGTCCTCGACGCAGGCCTCAGACGTTGCGCCGGTACTGCCCGCCGACCTCGAAGAACGCCTCGGTGATCTGGCCGAGCGAGCAGACCCGGGCCGCGTCCATCAGCACGGCGAAGACGTTCTCGCCGGACGTGGCCGCGCTCCTTCAGCCGCTCGAGCGCCGCCGCCGCCTCGTCGCGGTGCGTCGTCCTGGAAGTCGCGGACCCGCGTCAGCTGCGACTGCTTCTCCGTCCTCGGTGCCCGGGCCAGCTCGACGTGCGCCGGCGTCGCGTCGTCGGCGCTCGGGTCTGCAGGAACGTGTTGACGCCGACGATCGGCAGCGAGCCGTCGTGCTTGCGGTGCTCGTAGAGCATCGACTCGTCCTGGATCCGGCCGCGCTGGTAGCCGGTCTCCATCGCGCCGAGCACGCCGCCGCGCTCGGTGATCGCGGTCGAACTCGGCGAGCACCGCCTCCTCGACCAGGTCGGTGAGCTCGTCGATGATGAACGAGCCCTGCAGCGGGTTCTCGTTCATCGCCAGGCCCCACTCGCGGTTGATGATCAGCTGGATCGCCAGCGCGCGGCGCACCGACTCCTCGGTCGGCGTGGTGACGGCCTCGTCGTAGGCGTTGGTGTGCAGGGAGTTCGCGTTGTCGTAGATCGCGATCAGCGCCTGCAGCGTGGTGCGGATGTCGTTGAAGTCCATCTCCTGCGCGTGCAGCGAACGGCCCGACGTCTGCACGTGGTACTTCAGCTTCTGCGAGCGCTCGTTGGCGCCGTACTTGTCGCGCATCGCGACCGCCCAGATGCGGCGGGCGACGCGGCCGAGCACGGAGTACTCGGGGTCCATGCCGTTGGAGAAGAAGAACGACAGGTTCGGCGCGAAGTCGTCGATGTCCATGCCGCGGGCGAGGTAGGCCTCGACGTAGGTGAAGCCGTTGGCGAGGGTGAACGCGAGCTGGCTGATGGGGTTCGCCCCGGCCTCGGCGATGTGGTAGCCGGAGATCGAGACCGAGTAGAAGTTGCGCACCTTGTGCTCGATGAACCACTCCTGGATGTCGGCCATCATCCGCAGGCTGAACTCGGTGGAGAAGAGGCAGGTGTTCTGGCCCTGGTCCTCCTTGAGGATGTCGGCCTGCACGGTGCCGCGGACGTTCGCGAGGGCGTACGCCGCGAGCTCCTCGCGCTCCGACTCGTCGGGCTCGCGGCCCTGCGCTCGGTGCGGAAGCGGTCGACCTGCTGGTCGATCGCGGTGTTGAGGAAGAACGCGAGGATCGTCGGCGCCGGGCCGTTGATCGTCATCGACACCGACGTGGTCGGGGAGACGAGGTCGAAGCCGTCGTAGAGCGCCTTCATGTCGTCGAGCGTCGCGACCGAGACGCCGGAGGTGCCGACCTTGCCGTAGATGTCGGGACGCGGGTCGGGGTCGCGGCCGTAGAGGGTGACCGAGTCGAACGCCGTCGACAGCCGGGTCGCCGGGTTGCCCTCGCGAGAGCAGCTTGAAGCGGCGGTTGGTACGGAACGGGTCGCCCTCGCCGGCGAACATCCGGGCCGGGTCCTCGCCGTCGCGCTTGAACGGGAACACCCCGGCGGTGAACGGGAAGACGCCCGGCAGGTTCTTCGCGACGCAAGAAGCGCACCAGCTCGCCGTGGTCGGTGAACCGCGGCAGCGCGACCCGGGGGATCTTGTTGCCGGACAGCGACTCGCGGACCAACGCGTGTGGATCTCCTTGTCGCGGACCACGACGACCAGCTCGTCGCCGGAGTAGGCCTCCACGACCGTCGGCCACTCCTCGAGCTGCTCGCGCGACCTCGGCGGGGAGGTCCTCGCGCGCGTCGTCGAGCAGCGCGTGCAGAGCGCCTCGGTCCGCCGCTGGCCGAGCTCGTCGGCCAGCTCGTCGAGCACCAGCTGCAGCCGCTGCACCCGGGCCGCCTGCTGGGCGAGCGCGCTCGGTCGTCCGCGTGGTAGCCCCGGACGGTCTCGGCGATCTCGGAGAGGTAGCGGACCCGCTCCGGCGGCACGATCTGCGCGGTGCCGTCGAGTGGCGCACGTCGACCGGGGCGAGCGTGCCCGACGCCGACCGGCAGGCCGTGCTCGGCGAGGAGTCCGCGCAGGTGCTGGTAGAGCGCGGTGACGCCGTCGTCGTTGAAGGTCGCCGCCGAGGTGCCGAAGACCGGCATGTCCGAGGGCTGCTTGCCGAACGCCTCGCGGTTGCGGACCAGCTGCCGGCCCACGTCGCGCAGGGCGTCCTCGGCGCCGCGGCGCTCGAACTTGTTGATCGCCACCGCGTCGGCGAAGTCGAGCATGTCGATCTTCTCCAGCTGCGACGCGGCGCCGAACTCCGGCGTCATCACGTACAGCGAGGTGTCGACGAACGGCACGATCGCCGCGTCGCCCTGGCCGATGCCGGGGGTCTCGATCACGACGAGGTCGAAGCCGGCGGCCTTGAGCACCGTGATGACGTCGGTCAGGTACGGCGGGATCTCGTGGGCGCCCCGGGTCGCCAGCGAGCGGAAGAACACGCGGTCGCCGTCGAGGCTGTTCATCCGGATCCGGTCGCCGAGCAGGGCGCCGCCGCCCTTGCGCCGGGTCGGGTCGACCGCGATGACCGCCACCCGGAGCTTGTCCTCCTGGTCGACGCGCAGCCGGCGGACCAGCTCGTCGGTGAGCGACGACTTGCCGGACCCGCCGGTGCCGGTGATGCCGAGCACGGGGACGCGTCCGGTCGCGCGGCCACGGCACGGAGCCGCTCGAGGAGGTCGCCCTCCAGGCGGCCGGACTCCGCGCCGCTGATCGCGCGGGCGACGGCGAGCCGGTCGCCCGCCACGACGGCCTCGGGGTCGGCGGCCCCGAGCTCCCAGACGTCGAGGTCGCACTCGGCGACGATCCGGTTGACCATGCCGGCCAGGCCGAGCCGCTGGCCGTCCTCGGGGGAGAAGATCGTCACCGCCGCTGCTGCGCAGCCGCTCGATCTCGTCGCGGACGATGACGCCGCCGCCACCGCCGTACGACCTTGATGTGGCCGGCGCCGCGCTCGGCGAGGGACTGCGACGAGGTACTCGAAGTACTCGACGTGCCCGCCCTGGTACGACGAGACCGCGATGCCCTGCGCGTCCTCCTCGAGGGCCGCGTCGACGACCTCCTGCGACGGACCGGTTGTGGCCGAGGTGGACGACCTCGGCACCCTGCGACTGCAGGATCCGCCGCATGATGTTGATCGACGCGTCGTGCCCGTCGAACAGGCTCGAGGCGGTCACGAGCCGGACCGGGTGCGTCGGGACGTGGAGATCGCTCATGAGCAAATAGTAGGACGTCCTACTATCTGGCGCGAACGAGCCGGGAGTCGGCACCGGTGGCCGGGGCCCGGGCAGCCGCCCGGGGCGAGCCGCAGCGTCAGTTGGGCTCGAGCGGGACCGACCACACGAAGACGGTGCCGGAGGGCTCGTTCGGGGCGAGGTCCAGCGACCCGCCGAGCACGACGGCGCGGCGGCGGGACGTGCGCAGGCCGTTCTCGTGGCGGTCGTCGGGCAGGCCGCGACCGTTGTCGGCGACGGTGAGCTGCAGGTCGGTCTCGGTGACCCGGAGCTCGACCGAGGCGCTGCCGGCGTGGGCGTGCTGGGCGACGTTGGTGAGGGCCTCGCGGAGGACCGCGCCGAGCACCTGCTGCACCTGCGGGTCGATCGGGAAGTCGACGCGGCCGTGCAGCTGGACCGACGGGGCGAAGCCGAGCATCGGGATGTACTCCCGGACGAGGTCGCGGATCTCCGACCTCAAGGAGTTCTGCGGGGTGCTCTGCAGGCCGAAGATGGTGTTGCGGATGTCGCGGATCGTCTGGTCGAGCTCGCGGGCGCTGTTGTCGATCCGCTCCTGGAGCGCCGGGTTGTCCGTGGCCGCGGAGCGGATGGACTGCATGTGCAGCCCGAGGGCGAACAGTCGCTGGATGACGACGTCGTGGAGGTCGCGGGCGATCCGGTCGCGGTCCGCGATGACGGCCATCTGCTCGCGGTCCTCGAGCGCCTGGGTCCGGTCGAGGGCGAGGCCGACCTGGTCGGCGAAGGACGCCATCAGCTCGATCTCGTCGACGAAGTCGCGGCCGCTGTGCGGGGGGTGGATGACCGCGACGACGCCGGGCGTCGCCAGGTGCGCGTTGAGCGGGGCCAGCAGGACGATCCGGTCCTCGGACAGCTGCACCCGGCTGATGTCGCCGCTGACGGCGGTCGCCTGGACCGGGTCCTCGAGAGCCCGCCGGTCGGCGGCGGCGAGCGCCTCCCCGGAGACCGCAGCGACGTACGGCGTGCCCGAGGTCGGCACCTGGAAGACCGCCGCCGTGCGCGCCTCCGCGGCGTTGCGGATCACCGAGGCCACCCGTTCGAGCGCCTCCTCCAGGCCGATCGGCGGCTGGATGAGCTCGTTGAGGTCGCCGAACATCTCCAGCCACCGACGCCGGCGCTCGCTGACCCGGAAGGCGTGGGCGTTCTCGATGACGAAGCCGGCCACCGTGCCGAGCGCCATGATCTGGCTCTCGTCGTGGCGGGTGAACGTCTCGCCGCCGCCCTTCTCGGTGAGGTAGAGGTTGCCGAAGGGAGTGCCACGCACCCGGATCGGCACGATGAGCAGGGTGCGCATCTCGGGGTGGTGCTCGGGGAAGCCGACCGACGCCGGGTGATCGTGCAGGTCCGGCAGTCGCAGCGGGCCTGCCTCGGCCAGGGTGACGTCGAGAAGTCCGCGGCCGACCGGGAGATGGCCGATGAGATCGATCTCGTCGGCGGAGACGCCGTGCGTGACGAAGTCGGACAGCCCCCCGTCCGGGCCGATGACCCCGAGTGCGCCGTAGCGGGCCCCGGTGAGTCCGCACGCGGCGATGACGATGCGGTGGAGCACGCTGCGCGTGTCCAGGTCGGAGGACAGCGAGGTGACCGCGTCGAGCAGGCCGGAGACGGTGCCGGCGAACTCAGGGTCCAGCGCCTCCGACCGCACGTCATCGGCCGGGGACATCATCGCGCCATCCTGTCAGTCAGACGACGCTCACGGCGCGATGGACAGGTGACTCGCCCTCGCGTGTCCAGTCGGTCCCGAGGGCGCGCCCGGTGAGGCTCTGCCAGCGCATCCGGAGGTAGACGTTGCGGCTGCCCGTCGCCCACGGGTGCGGGGCCCAGGCCGCACGCATCGCCGCGATCTCCGCGGGGTCGGACTCGGCCCAGGCCCGGCCGCGTGCGACCACGCTCCATCCCACGTGCCGGTCGTGGTCGACGTGGTCGACCTCGAAGGCGAGCATGGTGTTGCGTCCGTAGGTGCCGAGCAGGCTGTACGACGAGGTCCTGATCACGATCGTGTCGTCGAAGACCGAGTAGTTGACCGGGATGATGTGCGGACCGTCCGGGGTGGACAGGGCTACGCGTCCGACCACGCCGCTGCGGAGCAGGCGTTCACACTCCTGCGGCTCGAGGTCATGCGACTTGGGCATGGGAGCCCCTCCTGATGATGCTGGTGCGATACAAACAGTGTCCGTCACCAAACCCGCTGGAACAGACCAGATCGGACCTCTCAGGCCCTAGGTCCCGACCTTGGTGCCGCTGTGACCCCTGTTTCCCGTTCGGGCGTGCATCGCCGCAGGATCGTGGGACAATCCGGGCAACTCGGACAATACACCTCCCGATCCGGGCCAGGACAGCAGGCGAGGGCCCGACCGTGGTGGCCGGGCCCTCGCCTGTGGTGTCTCGTCGTGCGTGCGTCCGCGCGTACGCGGACCGGCGTCAGGCCGCCTCGCGGATCGCCGAGATGTCGAACTCGAGGGTGACCTTCTCGCTGACCAGCACACCGCCGGCCTCGAGGGCGGCGTTCCAGCTCACGCCCCAGTCCTTGCGGTTGATCACGACGGAGCCGGAGAAGCCCACGCGCTGGTTGCCGAAGGGGTCGGTCGCGGCGCCCTCGTAGGTCGAAGTCGATGACGACGGGCTTGGTGGTGCCCTTGATCGTCAGGTCGCCGGTGACCCGGAGGGTCTCGTCGTCGACCGGGGTGACCTCGGTGGAGACGAAGGTGATCTCGGGGTTGTTCTCGATGTCCAGGAAGTCGTTGCTGCGCAGGTGGCCGTCGCGCTGCTCGTTGCGGGTGTTGATGCTGTCGGTCTTGATCGTGACGTGGATCTTGGACTGGCTCGAGGTCGTCGCCGTCGACCTCGGCGCGGGCGTCGAACTCGTCGAACTGGCCGCGGACCTTGGTGACCATGGCGTGACGGGCGACGAAGCCGATGGTGGAGTGGGCCGCGTCGACGGTGTAGGTGCCGGTCGCGAGCTGGGGGGCGGTGGTGGTGCTCATGGGGTGTCCTCCTCAGGAAACTTGAACTATCAACTATTGTGCAGCTCCAACTTGAAATGTCAACTGTTTGTTCCCGGCACCTTGCTCGCAACCCGCAGATGACACGGGGAGCGCCCGGGTGGGACGATGGAACACGTTCTAGTTCTTCGACGTCGGAGGAGCCCCATGAGCCACGGTCCCGGCGATCGAGGGCTGGTTCACCTCGGGCGAGGCGCCGACGCTCCTGGGCTCGCGCTGCACGGGGTGCGGCACCGTCTTCTTCCCGGCTCGCCGGGTCCTGCCGCAACCCGGCGTGCGGCTCGACGGAGTCGGAGGAGCTCCCGCTCTCCCGGCGGGGGGCCGTGTGGTCCTACACCGACGCGCGCTACCAGCCGCCGCCGCCGTACGTCCCGGTCACCGATCCCTACGTGCCGTTCGCGCTCGCCGCGGTCGAGCTGGCCGAGGGCCTGGTCGTGCTCGGCCAGGTCGCGCAGGGGTACGCCGTCGCCGACCTGCACGTCGGCGCCGAGGTCGAGCTGGTCGTCGAGACGCTCTACACCGACGACGAGGGCGAGCGCACTCATCGTGGCAGCTGGAAGCCCGTCGGTCGAGCTGCGGCGAGGAGGCGGACCAGTGAGCAACGACGTCGCCGTCCTCGGCGTCGGCATGCACCCGTGGGGCAAGTGGGGCCGCAACTTCGTCGAGTACGGCGTGGTCGCCGCCCGCGCCGCCCTCGCCGACGCCGGCGTGGCCTGGACCGACGTCCAGTTCGTGGTCGGGCGGCGAGACGGTCCGCAACGGCTACCCGCGGCTACGTCGCCGGCGCGACGTTCGCCCAGGCGCTCGGCTGGAACGGCGCGCGCGTCGCCACCGTCCTACGCCGCCTGCGCCTCCGGCGCACCGGCGCTCGACGCCGCGCGCGCCCAGATCCTGGCCGGCCTCTGCGACGTCGCCCTCGTCGTCGGCGCCGACACCACGCCGAAGGGCTTCCTCGCGCCCAACGCGGGCGAGCGCGGCGACGACCCCGACTGGCTGCGCTTCCGGCTGCTCGGCGCGACCAACCCGACGTACTTCGCGCTCTACGCCCGCCGCCGCATGGACCTCTACGGCGCGACGACCGGAGGACTTCGCCGCAGGTCAAGGTGAAGAACGCCGCGCGCACGGCCTCGGCCAACCCGAACGCCCGCTACCGCAAGGAGGTCACCGTCGAGGACGTGCTCGCCTCGCCGATCGTCGCCGACCCGCTGCGCCTGCTCGACATCTGCGCGACCTCCGACGGCGGCGCGGCGGTCGTGCTGACGAGCATGGACTACGCGCAGCGCCACGGCATCGCCTCACCGGTCCGGGTCGCGGGCGATCTCGACGGTCACGCCGACCTTCCCGCAGACCGTGATCGAGATGCCGAACTTCGCCACCGACTCCGGCGCCGCGGTGCGCGGCGCCGGAGCGACCGTTCAAGGACTCGATCGCGCACGGCGGCCTACGAGGAGGCCGGGCATCGGGCCCGACGACCTCGACCTCGCCGAGGTCTACGACCTGTCGACCGCGCTCGAGCTCGACTGGTACGAGGACATCGGGCTGTGCAAGCCCGGCGAGGCCGAGCAGCTGCTCCGCGACGGCGACACCACGCTCGGCGGCCGCATCCCGGTCAACCCGAGCGGCGGCCTCGCCTGCTTCGGCGAGGCGGTGCCCGCGCAGGCGATCGCGCAGGTGTGCGAGCTCACCTGGCAGCTGCGGGGCCAGGCCGGCGGCCGCCAGGTCGAGGGCGCCCGCGTCGGCATCACCGCCAACCAGGGCCTGTTCGGCCACGGCTCCTCCGTCATCCTCTCCACTGATCGCTGCCCCGGGAGAAAGGCGCTGCTCTTCTCCCGGCTCGGCGAAGGTGTCAGCCGGTGAGGGTGGACCAGAGGGCGCGGCCGAGGGGAGCCAGGCGGAGTGCGTGGCGCAGCACCCGCGGGGTGAAGCCGTCGACGCGAGCCCGGCCGACCGCGCTCAGGACCGCGGGGTCGGCGAGGAGCACCCGGTAGTCCTCGTCGAGCCGAGGGTCCTCCGGGCCGACCTCGACGAGGTCGAGCTGGAGCAGCCGGGTGAGGTACCACGGCGTCAGGTCCGGCACGGCCACGCCGGCCGTCCTGCCCGACCAGGGTCGCGTTCTCGAGGACCGCCTCGCCGGCGATCCCGGTGCCGGTCAGGCAGTGGATGTGCACCAGGGCGGTCCCCGGGTCCTCCTCGTGGTGCGCCGCGAGCAGCCGGAGGATCCTGGCCTCGTCGGGAACGAGCAGGGCGACGGCCTTCGCGAGCCACTCCTCGAGGGCGGCCTGGGCGTCCTGCGTGCCGGCCCGCTCGAGCAGGTCCTGGAGCTGGTCGCGCACCGCCTGGCGCGGGACGACGGCCGTGGGCACCTCCGGCGGAGCCAGGGTCGGCCCGTGGCCGCCTGCTCCGGGCGTGGCCCGGTCGCCGCGGGAGCGGAGTCGCGCCCGCGCCGCACGAACCTGTCCGCGAGCGCCATGTCCTCGAACCTAGGCGGTGTCGTGCCGGCCCGCCGCGGAACGCCTGGACGCGGGACCTTCGACCACCGGGTCCCGGTCGTGCTGGTCCGGTCGTGCGGTCGGCCGCGGTATCCGGATACCCACGGCAGCCGCTCGCCTAGGCTGGCGCCGTGACGCGACTGACCCGATCGGAGAGCCAGGCCCTGACCCGGCAACGGCTCGTCGAGACCGCGCGCACGATGTTCCTGCGCGACGGGTACGCCGCCACCTCGCTCGAGAAGGTCGCCGAGGAGGCGGGCTTCTCGAAGGGTGCCGTCTACTCCAACTTCGGTGGCAAGGACGACCTGTGCCTCGCGGTCCTCGACACCATCCACGAGGAGGTCGCCGAGGCGGTGCTGGGGTCATTGTCGGGGACCGACTCGCTCGAGGAGGCGCTCGACACCTTCGACCGGTGGGCGGACGCCCGCATCGGCGACCCCGACTGGTCCGCGCTGGAGGCGGAGTTCGCCGCCCGCAGCCGCCGCGACCCGCACCTCAAGCAGGCCCTGCAGGCCCGCAACGACCGGATCCGCGGCCTCATCGCCGAGGCGCTGCGCACCACCTGCGAGGAGCACGGTCTGCGCATCCCGCTGTCGTACGACGGTGCCGCGAACGCGTTGTACTCGCTCGGTGTCGGGCTCGGCCTGCAGAGGTCGCTGGACCCGCAGCTCGACGTCCACGTGCTCTCCGACGTGGTCCGCGTGATCGCCGGCATGCCGGTGCCCCGGCGTGACCAGACCGTTCGGCCGACCCCCTAGGACCTAGGTCCCGTGAGGTGGGGCGGAACGACAGGGGGCACGATTTTCTGGAAACCCGTCATCATGGTGGTGTCGCCAGGACCGACCTCCCACGGTTCGGTGACAGCCTTCGGGCAGCGTCTCAGGACGAGCGTCTCTCCCAGCGCACGTCGAGACTTGACGGGCCGGTCCAGGGGTTGGGCCGGCCCGAAGTCTTTTTCGGGCCCCCACCCTGCGGAGGTACGGCCCGGTTTGCGCTCGCTTTTCCGGTGAAATCGCCCGCGACCACTAGCATGGACACGGCTAGAGTGTCGAAACCACCGGGTAACAACGAGCAGTCAGGGTTGGCATGAGCGTCGTTCGCGTGTTCCTCCTCGACGACCACGAGGTCGTCCGTCGAGGTCTGAAGGATCTCTTCGACTCCGAGGAGGGTTTCGAGGTCGTGGGCGAGTCGGGGTCCGCCAAGGACGCCGAGGCACGCATCCCGGCCCTTCGTCCCGACGTCGCCGTCCTCGACGGGCGCCTTCCCGACGGCAGCGGGGTCGACGTGTGCCGCTCGATCCGCTCCGTGGACCCCTCGATCCGGGCCATCATCTTCACCTCCTACGACGACGACGAGGCGCTGTTCGCCGCGATCATGGCCGGCGCCGCGGGCTACGTGCTCAAGCAGATCGTCGGCAACGACCTCCTCGACGTGGTCCGCAAGGTCGCCGACGGGCAGTCCCGCTGGACCCGGCCGTGACCCAGCGCGTCCTGGACCGGCTGCGTGACGGCGGCGCCTCCGAGCCCGCCGAGCTCCCGGTCGCTGACCCCGCAGGAGCGCACGCATCCTCGAGCTCGTCGCGGAGGGCCTCACCAACCGCCAGATCGGCGAGCAGCTGTTCCTCGCGGAGAAGACGGTCAAGAACTACGTCACCAGCATCCTCACCAAGCTCGGTCTCGAGCGCCGCACCCAGGCCGCGGTGCTGGCCTCCAAGCTGCTGAACTGACCTCGGCCGGCTCGGGTTGCCACCTGCCCACCGGGTAGGTTCTCCCGCGATGGCCCTCAACCTTGCCGCGGACCCGCTCCTCGACGAGGAGCGGCGGTCCGCCCTGCGCCGGATGCGCAGCGTCGCGGTCGGCCTGCTCCTGTTCGCCGCCACCGTCTACCTGCTCACCATGGACCAGGACGGCTTCCTCGGCTACGTCAACGCCGGGGCGAGGCTTCGATGGTGGGCGCCATCGCCGACTGGTTCGCCGTCGTCGCGCTGTTCAAGCACCCCCTCGGGTGCCCATGCCGCACACCGCGCTGATCCCGAAGCGCAAGGAGATGCTCGGCCGCAGCCTGGAGGAGTTCGTGGCGGAGAACTTCCTGCGCGCCGAGATCATCGACTCGCGCGTGCGTACCGCCGAGCCGGCGCGCAGGTCGGCGACTGGCTCGCGCAGGAGGAGCACGCCGTCGCGTCGTCCTCGAGGGAGCCGAGCTGGTCCGCCTCGCTCTCGAGCGGATCCGCGACGAGGACGTCGCCGACTTCATGAACCTCGTCCTCATCCCGCGCTTCCTCGACGAGCCGATCAGCCCCCTCGCGGGCAGCCTGCTCAAGGAGGTCATCGAGGACGGCGCGCACCACGGCCTGGTCGACCTGGTGCTCGAGGAGGCGCACCGCTGGCTCGGCACGAACGAGGCCACCTTCTTCGACGTGGTGGCCGAGCGCGCCCCCTGGTGGGCCCCGGACGCCCTCAACGAGCGCGTGATCCACCGGCTGCACACCGAGCTGCTCGCCTGGATCGAGGACATCCGCGACGACCCCTACCACCGCTCCCGCCTCGCGCTCGACCGGCTGCTGCGCGAGCTCGCGGACGACCTGCTCCACGACCCGACACCAAGGCGCGGATGGAGCGCGTCAAGGAGCGCTTCCTCGGCCACCCGCAGGTCTCGGCGACGTTCATCTCGCTGTGGAACGCCCTGCGCCGCGCCTTCATCGCCTCGCTCGAGGACCGCGACGGGGAGCTGCTGCGCCGCGGGGTCGCCGAGGTCGTCGCGTTCGGCGAGCGGCTCAGAGCGACGAGGCGCTGCGCGCCAAGGTCGACGAGCGGGCCGCCGGGCTCGCGGTCTTCCTCGTGGAGCGCTACGGCAGCGAGCTCACCTCGGTCATCACCCGACCATCGACCAGTGGGACGGCCAGGAGGCCTCGCGGCGCATCGAGCTGCACGTCGGCAAGGACCTGCAGTTCATCCGCATCAACGGCACGATCGTCGGCGGCCTCGTCGGCGTGGTCATCCATGCCGTGTCGGTGACGCTCGCGTGAGGCGCATCGGCAGGCGGTCGCCGCGGCGTACCGAGGCGCCCGCGACGTCGCGTCCGCGACGTCGGGATCCGCGACGAGATGATCCGGCTCGGCCAGTTCCTCAAGCTCGCCGACCTCGTCGACACCGGCGCGGACGCCAAGCCGCTCCTCGCCGACGGGCTCGTCGAGGTCAACGGCGAGGTCGACACCCGGCGCGGACGACAGCTCCGCGACGGCGACGTGGTGTCGGTGCAGGGCGTCGGACCCGTCCGGGTCCGGCGCCGGCTGCTCAGCGGACGTCGACCAGGTCGACGACGAAGATCAGCGTCTCGCCGGGCGCGATGACCGCCGCCGGCACCACGGTCGCCGTACGCCAGGTGCGGCGGGATCACGAGCTGGCGGCGGCCGCCGACCTTCATGCCCGCGATGCCCTGGTCCCAGCCGGCGATGACCTGGCCGACGCCGAGGCGGAACGCGAGCGGCTCGCCGCGGTTGTACGACGCGTCGAACTCCTCGCCGGTGGAGTGGGCGACGCCGACGTAGTGGACGCTGACCGTGCGCGCCCGCGGCGGCCTCGGCGCCGTCGCCGACGGTGACGTCGGTGATCTCCAGCTCGGTCGGCGGCGGGCCGTCGGGGAAGTCGATCTCGGGCTTGTCCATGACGGCGCAGGGCTCCTAGGGTCGGGTGCGAGGGTGTCGAGCGGTGGGACGTCAGCTCTGGTGACGTAGGAGTCGAGCTGGTCGCGCTCGAACTCGAGCTCCTCGATCCGCGACTTGACGACGTCGCCGATGCTGACGATGCCGGTCAGCGCGCCGTCGCTCGACGACCGGCACGTGGCGGATCCGGCTGCTCGGTCATCAGCGTCATCAGGTCGTCGACGCTTGTCGTCGCGCATCGCGCCGTGTGCACCGCTGCGGTCATGATCTCGCTGACCGGGCGGTCGAGGACGCTCGGCGTCGCGCTGCAGCCGGCGGACGACGTCGCGCTCGGAGACGATGCCCTCGACGGCCGGCCGTCGGTGCTGACGACCAGCGCGCCGACGTTGTGCTCGGCGAGCAGGTCGACGAGGTCGCGCACGGTCGCGTCGGGCGGGATGGTGACGACTCGTGCTGCGCCTTGGCCTGGCAAGGATGTCGTTGATCCGCATGGGCCGACGCTAGTCCGGACCGGCCGCGTGACGGAGCGACTGCAGGCCGGCACACGACGGCGCTGGATGGGCCATGCGGCCGAACGCACGTCCTGGGTGCCGTGCGATGATGGGCTGGCTCACGCGTCGTGCTGCTGGCTCGACCGCGCGACGGGCAGCGCCCTCTGACGCAGCGGCGTCCTCGGGCGTGGCCACCTGGCTGGTGCTGCTGGTCGCGCTGCGCCCGGGCGACGCCGCTGGTGCGCGCCCAGACGCTGCGTCGTGGTGGCCTTCGCGACCGTGGTGGAGTTCACGTCTTCAGCCCGCTGCTCGGCGTCTACATCTACCGCTTCGACAACGTGCCGGCGTACGTCCCGCCCGGCCACGGCCTGGTCTACCTCGTCGGCCTGGCGCTCGGGCCACTGGCCGTCCGTGCGCGCCACCAGCGCCGGGCCGTCGCTCGTCGTGGCCGCGGCCGCGTCGGCGCCTGGGCGGCGTACGGCGTGCTGCTCGCCGCCCGGCCGGCCGGACGTGCTCGGCGCCTTCTGGTTCCTCTGCCTGGCGGGTTCCTGCGCTGGGGGCCGTCGCGGGCCGGTCTACGTCGGTGCCGCCGTGGTCGTGACCTGGCTCGAGCTGGTCGGCACCCACCTCGGCACCTGGACCTGGCAGCCGCACGACCCGACCGGGCTGGTGTCGATCGGCAACCCGCCGACCGGGCGCGGCCGGCGGCTACGGCTGGTTCGACCTCGCCGCGCTGCTGCGTCGCCCCGGCACTGCTGCGTCGGCGGGCCGGGTCGCGGGCTCGTCGTCGCCGGAGGCCGGCTCCTGCGGCCGTCCGGCGACGCCGGCTGCTGAGGTCGTGCACGCCGAGCCCGAGCCGACGCGGTGCCGCTCGCGGTCGTCGTCGGCCGGCTTGCGTGCTCGCGGGCGATACGCCAGAGCGACCTGGTCGTGCAGGCGGCCGTTGGTGGCGAGCGCGTTGCCGCCGTTCGGGCCGCGGCTGCCCGTCGAGGCGAGGTGAACCGGCCACCCGCCTCGCGGACGATGACGTCGAGCGCGGCCATGTCGTAGCAGCTCGCAGCTCCGGCTCGGCGGCGACGTCGACCGCCCCCTCGGCGACCAGCATGTAGGACCAGAAGTCGCCGTAGCGCGGGTGCGCCAGCAGCGCCTGGCCAGCGCGAGGAAGTCGTCGAGGCGGCCGGCTCGTCCCAGCCGCCCAGCGAGGAGTAGGACAGCGACGCGTCCTCGAGCCGGTCGACGTCGGAGACCCGGCACGCGGTGTCGCTCGAAGCAGCGACTTGCCGGTCCAGGCGCCGCCGCCCTTCGACGCCCACCAGCGGCGGCCGAGCGCGGGCGCGGAGACGACGCCGACGACGACCTCGTCCTCGACCATCAGCGCGATCAGCGTGGCCCACACGGGGACGCCGCGGACGAAGTTCTTGGTGCCGTCGATCGGGTCGATCGATCCACCGCCGCGGCGTGGCCCCGCTGGTGCCCGGTCTCCTCGCCGAGCACCGCGTCGCGCGGCCGGGCCCGCGACAGCGTGCGCCGGATGCCGTCCTCGACGGCGTTGTCGGCGTCGGTGACCGGCGTCAGGTCGGGCTTGGTCATCACCTGCAGGTCGAGCGCCTTGAACCGCGCCGTGGTCAACGAGTCGGCGTCGTCCGCGAGCACGTGCGCCAGGCGCAGGTCGTCGGTGAAGGCTGAGGCCATGGGGCACAGGTTGATGCCCGACGCGTCGTAGTGGTCATGCCGGCATCGCCGTCGGTCGGGCCTACGCGTCGGACGCCATGGAGATCAACGGCACTGCCCGTCCACCCGCTCGTCGTGCACGCGGTCGTCGTGCTGCTGCCGCTCGCCGGTGCTCCTCGGCCTCGCGTTCGCCTTCGCTGCCGACCTGGCGCTGGCTCACCCGTTGGCTGACCCTCGCCTGCGCGGTGGCGGCGGTGGCGGCGGTCTTCGTCGCCCGCGAGAGCGGCCAGCTTCCTCGAGGGCAAGCCGTTCCTGCTCCAGGCGAGCAACCCGGCGCGCCAGCACGTCATCGCCACGAGAACGTACGCCAACCTGCTCTGGTGGGTCTCCTCTGGTGTTCGCGGCTCGTGGTCGTCGTCGCGTTCGTCCTGCTCCCCGGACCGCGGCCGACGCCTCGACCAGCCGGCAGCGCCTCGGGCCGCGACGCGGCCTACCGTGCTGCCTGGCGTCGCGGCTCGCGTGGTCGCCTGGTGCTCCCGGTGCGTCGGTGCGTGCATCGTCGAGCTGGTCGCTCGCGGCCTGACCGGCGACGCCGGCGCTAGGGCGGTCTACAAGCTGAGCGGCGGCTCAGTCGTTGGCGTCGTCGCGGCTCGAGCAGCCGGCGGTACGACGTGACGCGGGCCGCGGTCGACGCGGCCCTCCGTCGACGGCGTCGTCGAGGGCGCACTCCGGCTCGGTGGCCGCGTGGGTGCAGCCGCGCGGGCAGTCCTCGCTGGCCTCCTGCGAGGTCGGGGAACGCCCGGATCAGGTGCGTCGGGTCGACGTGCGCCAGCCCGAACGAGCGGATGCCCGGGGTGTCCACGATCCAGCCGCCGCCCGGCAGCGCGCAGCATGAGCGCTGACGTCGACGTGTGCCGGCCGCGGCCGGTCACGTCGTTGACCACGCCGACGGCCCGGTCGGCGCCGGGCACCAGGGCGTTGACCAGGGTCGACTTGCCCACGCCGCTGTGCCCGACCAGCACGCTGGTCGCGGTCGCGCAGGTGCGCCCGGACCGGCTCGACGTCGGCGCCGCGCCGGGTGACGACGTAGCGCACGTCCAGCGGCCCGTAGCGTCGCACCAGCGCGTCCGGCGTCGGCGAGGTCGGCCTTGGTGAGGCAGAGCAGCGGGTCGATGCCGGCGTCGTACGCCGCGACGAGGGCGCGGTCGATCAGGCCGGGCCGCGGCTCCGGGTCGGCGAGCGGCGACCACGACGACGAGCTGGTCGGCGTTGGCCACGATGACCCGCTCGACCGGGTCGTCGTCGTCGGCGGTGCGGCGCAGCACGGTCGTGCGCTCGTCGCACCTCGACGATGCGGGCCAGCGATGCCCGTCGGCGCCGGTCACGTCGCCGACGATCCGCACCCGGTCGCCGACCACCACGCCCTTGCGGCCGAGCGGGCGTGACTTCATCGCGTCACATGCACCGGCGTGTCGGCCGTCGACCAGCGGCACGGTGTAGCGGCCCCGGTCGACGGTGACGACGCGGCCCTCGACGGCGTCGTCGTACGTCGGGCGCTCCTTCGTGCGCGGGCGGGTGCGCCGGCGCGGGCCGGTCGAAGTCTCCTGCGTCGATGTCGTCGTAGCGGCCCGCTCATGCCTAGCCGCCGCACGGCATCCGTCCAGACGGCCGGCGAAGTCGGGGAACGTCTTGGCGGTGGTCGCGACGTCCTCGACCGCGACCCCGGGGACGCCGAGGCCGAGGATGACCGCCGGCGTGCGCCATCCGGTGGTCGGCGTAGGTCGCGGAAGACGCCGCCGTGCAGCGCCGCCGGGCCGGATCTCGAGGCCGTCGGCGCGTCTCGGTGACGTCGCAGCCGAGGCGCGTGAGCTCGGTCGCGAGGGCGGCCAGCCGGTCGGTCTCGTGGCCGCGGATGTGCGCGACGCCGCGCAGGTGCCGACGGGCCGTCGGCCAGCGCGCACAGCGCGGCGACGGCCGGGGTGAGCTCGCCGACGTCGTGCAGGTCGAGGTCGACCCCGCGGAGCCGTCGCCGGTCCCGGTGACGGTCAGGCCGCGCGTCGTCCAGCGACACGCTCCGCCCCCATGCGGCCGAGGATCTCGCGCAGCCGTCGCCGGCCTGCGTCGTCGCGGTCGGCCAGTCGCGCGACGGTCACGCGTGCCGCCGGTGACGAGCGGCCGCCGCCAGGAACGGCGCGGCGTTGGAGAGGTCCGGCTCGATCGCCGACGTCGACGGCGCGCGACCGGCCCCGGCAGCACCCGCCAGCGGTCCGGCTCGCTGTCGTCGACCTCGACGCCGTGCTCGCGCAGCGCAGCGACGGTCATCGTCGATGTGGGGGAGCGACGGCACGGGCTTGCCGTCGTGCAGGACGTCGACCCCCTCGTCGTACCGCGCCCCCGCGAGCAGCAGCGCCGAGATGAACTGGCGAGGCCGAGGCGTCGATGACGACCTGGCCGCCGCGGACCGTCCCGTGCCCGTGGATCCGGAAGGGCAGCGTGCCGCGGCCGTCGTCGTCGACCTCGATGCCCAGCCCGCGCAGGCCGACGAGGATCTCGCCCATCGGCCGGGTGCGGGCGTGCGGGTCGCCGTCGAAGGCGACGGTCCCGTCGGCGAGGGCCGCGACCGGCGGCACGAAGCGCATCACCGTGCCGGCCAGGCCGCAGTCGACGTCGGCGGGTCCGGTCAGACGTGCCGGGGGTGACCGCCCAGTCGTCGCCGTCGGTGTCGACGTGCGACGCCGAGCGACGTCAGCGCCGCGGCCATCAGCAGGGTGTCGCGCGAGCGCAGCGCGCGGCGGACGACCGAGGGCCCGTCGGAGAGGGCGGCCAGGACGAGGGCACGGTTGGTGAACGACTTCGACCCGGGCAGGACCACCTCGGCGCGGACGGGTCCTGAGGCCGTGGGCGCGGGCCAGGGTGGCGCGCCGGCACCGGATGAGGGCGCCGACGAGCCCGCGGACGTGGGCGCAGGACGAGGCGTGGTCATCGACGCGAGCCTAGCGAGGAACGGATCGAGGTCGTCCCTGCTCAGTCCTGGCCCAGCTCGATCCAACGGACGTCGTTGCTGCCGTCGGGGTCGTTGTTGCCCGCCATCGACACCCGCACCGTCGCGCGGACGTCGAGGTCGGTGCCGCGCAGGTCAGCGTCGAAGATGCCGTTCCAGCTCGCGCCCGTGGTCGTGCAGCTCACGTCGCGGTGCCCGCCGTCGGTGAACGAGCAGTCGCCCGGGATGCCCTCGAGGTCCACGTCCGCGTCGTCGAACGACATCGCGAGGTGGACGCTCGGACGGGTGCCCCCCGTCGGCAGTCCCGTGACCTGCACCCGGAACCTGCCGATGCCGTGCCCGATCCCGTTGCGCGCCAGGTTGACGCCCAGGTCGTACGTCGTTCCGGGCGGCTCGGTCGGGGTGGCGGTGTCGGTCGGGGTGGCGGTGTCCGTGGGGGTGGCGGTGTCCGTGGGGGTGGCGGTGTCCGTGGGGGTGGCGGTGTCGGTGGGTGGCGGTGTCGGTCGGGGTGGCGGTGTCGGTCGGGGTGGCGGTGTCGGTCGGGGTGGCGGTGTCGGTCGGGGTGGCGGTGTCGGTGGGAGTGGCGGTGTCGGTGGCGGTGGCCGTCGAGGTGGCGTGGTCCGGCTTGTAGGTGAAGGTGGTCTTGTTGTCGGTGTCGTTGCTGTCCCGGTAGCCGTCGACGCCCACGGTGACGCTGAGCTGGGCCTCGTCGAGGTCGGAGGGGAACTCGATCGGGATCACGGCCTGGAAGTCGCCGGCTGGCGCCGCCAGCACCGCCATCCGCGCGGCCGCCACGGTGGTGATGCAGGTGGCGTGGGTCGGGTTGGCTGCCTTCACGGTGCAGGTGTCGTCCTGGACCGTGAACTGCACGCCGGACCGGTCGGACTCGAGGTCCACCGAGACGCTCTGGGCGTCGGGCGGGAGGTTCTGGACGTCGACGACCAGGGAGTTGTCCGAGATGCTCGCCGAGGTCAAGGTGACGTCGGCCTCCGGCTCACCGGGCGGATCGGTCGGCCCGTCGGTGGGCCCGTCGGTGGGCCCGTCGGTGGGCCCGTCGGTCGGTCCGTCGGTGGGCCCGTCAGTCGGTCCGTCGGTGGGGCTGCCGGTGGTGCTGGCCAGCAGGCTCTCCGACGGCAGGACCGTGGGCGTGGTGGAGGCCAGGACCGGGACTGCCGTGGACGTCTCGAAGGGCCGGGCCGACCGCTGTGCGGGCACCACGGACTTGCGCGCTTTCGGCCTCTCGGTGGAGGTGGCCGGGGCCGAGGACTCGACCGAGCTGCTCGACGACGGAGGCACGACGCCGGGACCCGCGACCGGGCTCTCCCCGCCGCCGCTGATCGTGACCGCGACGGCGGTGGCGACCGCGACGGTCGCGGCGGCCGTGCCGGCGGCCACCGGGACGGCGTTGCTCACGACGAAGTCGCGGACCCGTCCGACCACGGCGAGCGCACCACCGGCCGCGAGGGCCGACCCGCCGGCCGAGGCGATGTACCCGGCGGCGAGCGAGCCCAGCAGCAGCGGGGCGATGATCGCCGGCCAGGTTGGAGTTGACCTCGGTGAGCTCGAGGAACATCGCCGTGCAGCCACGGCAGTCCTTGAGGTGGTCCTCCACCTTCGCGGCGTCGCGCTTGGCCAGACCGTGACGGACGTAGGCGCCGAGGTGCTCGGTCACCCACCGGCAGTTGGACTCGGCGGTGTCCGCGAGGTGGGCGGAGAGGAAGGCCTGGCGGAGGCCCTCCCTCGCGCGGTACGCCAGAGCCGAGACCGAGTTGGGGCTCATGCCGAGGATCGCCGCGATCTCGGCCGGCTTCTGGCCCTCGACCTCGAGGTGCCACAGCACCAGCTGCCAGCGCTCGGGCAGCGACGCGAACGCCTTGGCCGCCGCGCCGCTCTCGAACTGCTCGACCGCCGTGTCCTGGAAGGGGACGCCCGGGTCGAACGGCGTCATGTCGTCGGAGGTGGTGAGGCGGGACTGGGCCCGCACCCGGTCGACGTGCAGCCGGCGCACGGCGGTGAGGAGGTACGCGCGGAAGGCGATGTCGGGGCCGCCCCCACCCTGGAGCACGGTCATCACCTTGGCGAAGGCCTCGGACACCAGGTCCTCGGAGTCGGGGCCCCGGACGAGCTGGCGCGACAGCCGGCGCGCGGCCTCGACGTGGCGCTCGTAGAGCAGTCCGTAGGCGTCGAGGTCCCCCCCGCGGACGCGCGAGATCAGCTCCGCGTCGCTCGGAGCATCGACGGGGTGCAGGAGCTCGGTCATCTGGTGCTCATGTGACGGGGGTCCGTCCGTTCATGACGCCGTGTGGGGGTGCGTTGCCTCGCAAAATACCTCTTTCGGGCGCTCCTGTGGAGAAAGGAGCCAAAGTTCGCTCCTGTGACGCCTGATGAGGCGACCCGGGTGGCCCGGCCGAGGGGCCCGGCGGAGGGCCGGAAGAAATCTTCCGGAAAACCTCCGGAACCCGCGTCATGACCCTCAGGGACGCGCGTCTCATCCCCGACAGCAGTCGACATCGGCCGAGCCTGGGAGGGCGGCCACGGAGGGGAGGAGGACGCAATGCGAGGCAGCCTGACGTCCTTCGCTCGTCGACGCGCGGTCGACTCCCAGTCATCAGGGAGAGAGCTCACCCCGTCGGAAAGGCAGCTTCTGCCTCTGGGATTCGACGCGGTGGCCGAGGCCCTGGTGTCTGGGAGCAGTCCGTTGGCCGCCTGTGCGGTCGCTGGGCGTGTGCTGGCCGGTGACGGCGCCTCCCTGGGAGAGGCACTGTCCGGGCTGAAGGAGACCTACACCGCGCTGGGAGGCGCGATGCCGGACTTCACGGCCGTCGAGGCCTTGAGCGTGGCGTGGAGCGAGGCGACGTTGGAGTTCCTCCACGACGTCTCGTGCGACGACCCGCTGACGGGTCTGGCCAGCATGGCCCACTTGCGCACCCGGCTCGCTGAGCTCTATCGGGAGGCAGAGCGGAGCGGGACGTCGGTGCGGGACGGGCACGCCCTGGTCGTCATCGAGACCAAGGCGGGCCGTCCGGGAGCGGGGGTCACAGCGGAGGGGAGTGCGACGCGGCCCGGGTGGGAGGCCCGGGACGCGTCGCGCAGCAGGTCCGGCGACGCCGACCCGTTCACGCGGGCGCTGCGGCTCGCCGGGGTCGCCGACACGGTGCGCACGGTGTTCTCCGGGGAGGAGACCATCGCGCGCCTCGGGGTCGACCGGGTCACCGCCCTGGTGCGTCGCACGCCCGACCTGGGGGAGACGGTCGCGCTGCTGCGCACGATGCTCGACGACCTGGACCTGTCCGCCGACACCCGGATGTGGATCGAGGGCCTGCCCGGCCACCCTGACGCCGGCGTCCGGCTGCTGGGGGAGCTCGCCCGCTGACGCACACTCACCGATTTCGCACCCAGAGACGCAGCGTTGTTTCCCCGCGCTGTGGGAGGGCCCGGACCGACTCGGTCCGGGCCCTCTGCCTTTTGACATGAGCCAAGGTCTTGCCGATTTGCTTTACAAGTTCTACTTTTGTGTAAAGCCCGGCAACGGACAGGAGCAGACCATGGCCGCGAGCATCCCGATCGAGACCCCGACCCTGGAGTGGCGTGACACCAAGCGCTACGCCTGGCTGCTGGGGGCGGTCATCCCCCTCATCCCGTTCCTTGCCTGGGGCCTCGTCGAGTGGACCGGGCTCGACGTGTTCTGGTACTTCGGCCCGGTCTTCGTCTTCGTGGTCATCCCGCTGCTCGACCTGGTCGCCGGGCTCGACCCGAACAACCCGCCCGACGACGTGATCGAGCACCTGGAGAACGACAAGTACTACCGCTGGATCACCTACGCCTTCCTCCCGCTGCAGTACCTCTGCATCGTGTGGACCGCCTGGATGGTGACCCGCCCGCAGTACGCCGTCGGCGACCGGATCGGCATGGCGGTCAGCGCCGGCATGGTGGCCGGGATCGCCATCAACACCGCCCACGAGCTCGGCCACAAGAAGGAGAAGCACGAGCGCTGGCTGTCCCGGGTGGCGCTGGCCCACACGTTCTACGGCCACTTCTTCATCGAGCACAACCGCGGCCACCACGTCCGCGTCGCGACCCCGGAGGATCCGGCCAGCTCGAAGCTCGGCGAGACCATCTGGGTCTTCCTGCCGCGCACCGTCATCGGCTCCCTGCGCAGCGCCTGGGGGCTGGAGAAGCGCCGGATGCAGCGCCGCGGCCTCACCCCGTGGAGCCTGCACAACGACGTCCTCAACGCCTGGGCGATGTCGGCGGTGCTGTGGGGCGGGCTCGTGGTCGCCTTCGGCGTCAGCGTGCTGCCCTACCTCCTGCTCCAGGCCGCGGTCGGCATCTGGCTGCTGGAGTCGGTGAACTACCTCGAGCACTACGGCATGCGCCGGCAGCGGACCGACAGCGGTCGCTACGAGCGTGTGAACCCGAGCCACAGCTGGAACAGCAACAACATCGGGACCAACGTGCTGCTCTACCACCTGCAGCGGCACAGCGACCACCACGCCAACCCGACGCGGCGCTACCAGGCCCTGCGCGACTTCCCCGAGGCGCCGGTGCTGCCGACGGGCTACGCCGGGATGATCGTCCTCACCTGGGTGCCCGCCCTGTGGCGTCGCGTCATGGACAAGCGCGTCGTCGCGCACTTCGGTGGCGACGTCTCCCGGGCCAACATCCTCCCGGGCAAGGAGGAGCGCTACCGCGCGGCGTACCCCCTCCCGACCGACGCCGGCAGCGCGGCGGCCTGAGGCGGCGTCGATGGCGAGGTTCCGCTGCCCCGGCTGCGACTACGTGTACGACGAGGACGCCGGTGACCCGCACGAGGGCTGGCCGGCGGGCACGAGGCTCGAGGACGTCGACCCCGACTGGGCCTGCCCCGACTGCGGTGTGAGGGAGGCGCAGGACTTCGTGACCGTCGAGGGGTGAGGATGGATCCGTGAGCCCCTCCTCCCCGACGTCCGCGTCCTCGTCCTCGCCGCAGCCGGAGCCCTTCCGGGCGACCGTGCGGTCGATGCTGCGCGACCGTCTGCTCGACGCCGCGGCGTACGCCTTCAGCAAGGAGGGCTGGCGCCGGCTCACGATGGCCACCATCGCCGACCGGGCGGGGGTGAGCCGGCAGACGGTCTACAACGAGTTCGGGTCCAAGCAGTCCCTGGCGGAGCAGCTCGTGATGCGTGAGCTCGACGTGTTCCTCGACGTGGTCCGCCAGCGCATCACCGAGGAGGACGACTTCACCGCGGGGGTGCGCGCGGCTGTCGACGGTGCCCTCGGGCTCGCCGAGGACAACGCGCTGCTCCGGTCGGTCCTGGAGAGCGGGCACACCGGCGACACCGAGCTGCTGCCCTACATCTTCCAGAGCCAGGGGCTCATCGACCGGGCCACCGACTTCCTGCACGAGCTCGTCGTCGTCCGCTTCCCCGAGCTGCCCCTGGAGGGGGAGCGGCTGACGGTGGCGCTGGAGACCGTGGTCCGGCTGGTGCTCAGCCACGTCACCCAGCCGTCCCGACCGCGGGGGGAGACCGCCGACGACATCGCCTGGCTGATCGGCACCGTCGTGGCAGGCGCGCAGGACGTCCCCCGCATTCCCTAAGGTGGCGGTATGTGCGGTCGCTACGCCTCCAGCCGGAAGCCCGAGGACCTCGCCGAGGAGTTCGAGATCGACGAGGCCTCGGTCAAGGAGACCGTCGCCGAGCCCCTGCAGCCCGACTTCAACGTGGCGCCGACCAAGGAGGTCTACGCCGTCGTCGAGCGTCCCGGTGGCGGTGGCGGTCGGGCGGTGAGGACGAGGCCGCCCGGCGCCAGCTCCGCACGCTGCGGTGGGGGCTGGTGCCCTTCTGGGCGAAGGACCCGAAGATCGGCAACCGCATGATCAACGCCCGGATGGAGACGGTCGACGAGAAGCCGGCCTTCCGGCAGGCCTTCGCGAAGCGGCGCTGCCTGCTTCCGGCCGACGGGTACTACGAGTGGTACCCCACCGAGCAGAAGGGCAAGAACGGCAAGCCGCTCAAGCAGCCGTTCTACATCCACCCCGCCGACGGGTCGGTGATGGCGATGGCAGGGCTCTACGAGATCTGGAAGGACCCCACCCGCGACGACGACGACCCGAAGCGGTTCCTGTGGACCTGCACGGTCCTCACCACCACCGCCGAGGACGTCGCCGGCCAGATCCACGACCGGATGCCCTTGCTGGTCGAGCCCGAGCGTCGCGCCGCCTGGCTCGACCCCACCAGCAACGACCCCGCCGGGCTCCGCGGCCTGCTGGTGCCCGCCGCGCCCGGCCTGCTCGAGGCGTTCCCGGTCTCCACCGAGGTCAACAACGTGCGCAACAACGGCCCCGACCTCGTCGTACCCCTGGCAGCGGTCGGGGAGGGCCCCGGATGAGCGCCGTCGCGGTCGCTCGAGACCCCGCACGGCGAGGCGCGCCTGCACACCGACCGCTCGCGCCGCCCGGTCGCCACCTTGCTCGTCGGGCACGGTGCCGGGGGCGGCGTCGACGCGAAGGACCTGGTGGCGCTCGCGTCGGAGCTGCCGCGGGAGGGGATCACCGTCATCCGGCTCGAGCAGCCGTGGCGGGTGGCCGGCAAGAAGGTGGCCTCGGCGCCGAAGATCCTCGACGAGTGCCTCGGTGGCCGTCGCCGACCAGCTCCGTCCCCGCACGCCGCTGGTCCTCGGTGGCCGGAGCGCCGGAGCCCGCTGCGCCTGCCGGACCGCGCACCACCTGGGCGCCTCCGGGGTGCTCGCGCTCTCGTTCCCGCTGCACCCACCGGGCAAGCCGGGGTCGAGCCGCCTCGACGAGCTCGAGCAGGTCACGGTGCCGACGCTGGTCGTGCAGGGGGAGAAGGACCCCTTCGGGCGGCCCGAGGAGTTCCCCGCCCACACCCAGCTCGTCGTCGTGCCCGACGCGGACCACGGTCTCGCCGTGCCGAAGCGTGCGGCGCTGGACCAGTCGGACGCGCTCGGTCTCGTCGTCGAGGCCACCTTGGAGTTCATCGTGCGCGAGGTGGTCGGGAATCGACCGGGGGCCATGAGCGTTCCTGTGACGTGACGATCACTCTGGACAGGATTGGGACGCACCCCCTCCCGGTAGATTGGAGGGTGATGAGTGACCCCACTGACACCCCCCACGCCGGTCTCGGTCGAGACCGAGACCGAGACCGAGCGCACGATCCGCTTCGAGCGGGACGCGCTGCCCTACCTCGACCAGCTCTACTCCGCCGCGATGCGGATGACCCGCAACCCCGCGGACGCCGAGGACCTGGTCCAGGAGACGTTCGCCAAGGCGTACGCCGCGTTCCACCAGTTCAAGCCGGGCACCAACCTCAAGGCCTGGCTCTACCGGATCCTGACCAACACCTTCATCAACACCTACCGCAAGAAGCAGCGCGAGCCGCAGCCGTCGATGGCGGAGGACGTCGAGGACTGGCAGCTCGCTCGCGCCGAGTCGCACACCTCGAGCGGCCTGAAGTCCGCCGAGATGGAGGCGCTCGAGCACCTGCCGGACAGTGACGTGAAGGAAGCGCTCTCCAAGCTCCCGGAGGACTTCCGGCTCGCGGTCTACCTCGCCGACGTCGAGGGGTTCCCGTACAAGGAGATCGCGGAGATCATGGAGACACCGATCGGCACGGTCATGTCGCGCTTGCACCGGGGTCGGCGTCAGCTGCGCGGCATGCTCGGCGACTACGCACGCGAGCGGGGCATGCAGGTGGAGACGGGAGCGGTGCGATGAGCTGCGGCGACCCTCACGACACGAACTGCGCCGAGGCGCTGGCGCGCATGGTGTTCTTCATCGACAACGAGCTCGCGGACGCCGACAACGCGACGATCCAGCAGCACCTCGACGACTGCGCCCCGTGCGTGGACGTCTACGCGCTCGAGCGGGCGGTGAAGGCGCTGGTCGCGCGCTCCTGCGCCGAGCACGCTCCGGACGACCTGAGGCAGCGCGTGCTCATGCGGATCCGGTCGGTCCAGGTGTCCTACACCGAGACGGCCGAGATCACCGAGGCCTGAGAAGACGACACGAAGCCTGGCCCCACCGTCTGGCCGCCGTCATAGCTGCTCTTGAGCAGGGCGACCGTGCCGGCACTGCGCAGGTCGGCCGTGCCCACGACCGCCGGGCCCGCCACCTGCAGCGGCTGGAGCACGTAGGACGCCGCCAGGCGACGGAGCCCCGCGCCCGAGGCCGCGGCGCCAACCTGAATCACCCCCAGGCTCTTCAGGTTGACCGCGCTCGTCCGTCCCGGGCCGCCGTTGACCGTGTCGCGGCCTGGCGTCGCGATCAGCACGTCATTCCCGGGCCCGCCGATCAGCGTATTCGGCCCGGACCCGCCCCGGAGACGGTCGTTCCCCGTGCCGCCGTCGAGTCGAGCGGGCAGGGTGATGCGCCGATCCACCACGGCGGTATCGCTGCCGGCGCCGGCGTCGACCTCGATCTGGGCGACCGGTCCGTAGCTCCCCAGCAGTTTTGTGCCGGAAATCACGCGAACGACCCCGATGCGATTCGTGGCCATGATCCGGATCCGATCGGGGCCGGGAGTGCCCTCGACCACCAGCGTCTCTCCGAGGATCGCGGCGTGGGCCACGGCACTCGGGTTCCGCATCGCTACGGCCGAGGTCGCCGTCGCGTTCATCACCAGCCTCGGTTCGAGAGATTCGATGCGAGGCCGGGCGGAACGGCGGTGTGAGCGACAGGCTCGGCGAGTTGAGGCGGAGGGCATGGAGGATACTCCGTCGAATCGGGCGATCAAGGATGCCGTGGCACGGTCGGTGGGTTGCGCTTCCTGTTAATGACCCGGCGTCATTCCCGTGACCCGACGGGGACGCAAATGTTCGGCCGATCGACCAGTAGATCATCTCTCGTGAACGAAAGCAAAGCGTGTGAGGCGGGCCATTCGTCCTTCAATCGTGGTACGAGGGCCACGCCGCCAGGGTCGCTGGATCGGACCGGCCAGTGAGTCGGTGGCGAGGGACTGACGATCATTCGCCGTCGCCGTTCCGCATCGTCTTCGCGAGACGCTCAATCTGCTGGCGCATCTCATCGGCGGGCAGGCGAACCCGCTGGCCGTGGCCCGGCAAGACCCACTCGAACCGGTACGCCGCCAGCCGTGCCATCGAGTCGGCCTGCTGCGGCCACGAGTACCAGCAATAGTCCTCTTCGGGGAGTTGAAGCCGCAGTAAGAGACCGGCTGCTCGATGAGCAGCGGGAAGTCGGCCACGACCGCCTTGGGTTCGTCGTCGCCGAGGCAGCCGATCGACCCGGTGGGGCAGGCGAGAAGAGCCTGCAACGCCTGCCGCCTCCCGTCGCCGGAGGCCGGTTGGGCCTTCACGAACGACGTGTGGGTGGCCTCCCCGAACACCGAGGGGGCGATCTGGCGGCAGGCATCGCAGTCGATGCACGTCGAGTCCACGAAGAAGTCGCCGGGTACGTTCTCCGGCACCCGTTTCCTGGGGTTCGCCATGAGCGGGCCTCCCTTCGCAGTATTCTACCCGTGGGGAAAGCCCCGGGATCACGGCGGGCACCCTGGCCGGCGACCCGGCGCGGAGAGTCGCTCCGTGCTCCGGCGATGGAGGCACGAGCGATCACACCCGTACGGCGGCGGAGGGGCACGGTCGAGTTTGTGCGAGGAATGCGACGACGAACCTGGAACCCCGTTCTGACGAAGCCGGGACGCGCAGGGTTGAGAAGAAGACCCGAACTCCTCGCCCATCTGGAACACCGTCCCCAAATGCTGGACGACTCTCGGGGCTCGGCCAGAGCCCGGTCGGATTCCGGGGCACCATATCTATCTCGGCGAGTTGAGTATGGTGTCCCCGGAACTTTCTATCTATCTCGGCGAGTTGAGTATGGTGTCCCCGGAACTTTCTCTCGGCGAGTTGAGTATGGTGTCCCCGGAACTTTCTGCTTTCTGGTCCCCGGAACTTTCCAGAGTGCGGCCAGGAGTCGCCTGCCGGTACCCCTGAGCCGCACCTTTCCTGTCCACGACTGCATGGCGCGCCGCTATGAGATGGCGACGGCGATCTCGTCGACGAAGGCGGTATTGTCTCCCCCGGCGCTGTCCAGGCCCTGGAAGGTGATCGTGTGCGACCCGGCGGAGACGGTGAACGCGGCGGTGGTGTAGTTCCGGTAGGAGGTCCCCGAGGGGGTGAAGGTACTGATGACCACCCCATCGACCAGGACCTCGAAGTCCTGTTGCGACACCTGGTAGGCCCGCTGCGCCGCCTCGAAGCTCAGCGTGTAGGTGCCCGCGGCCCAGCCGGCGACGGACTGGCTGAACGAGCCGGTCACTTGGAGGAAGGCGACCTGTGAGCCCTCGGGGGCCGGCGGGTTGGCCCAGGTGAAGCCGCTGCCGTTGGCCGAGATGCCGGCGCTGTCGGAGAAGGTCCACGCCGAGCCGGCCGGATCATACTGGAACTGGCCGGCCCCCACCTGCACCTGCTCGAAACCCGGGGTCACCGATCGAGGAGCTGGCCGGTGCCACGGCGACTTGGTCGACGAAGGCGGTATTGTCCCCCCCGGCGCTGTCCAGGCCCTGGAAGGTGATCGTGTGCGACCCGGCGGAGACGGTGAACGCGGCGGCGGTGTAGTTCTGGTAGGAGGTCCCCGAGGGGGTGAAGGTACTGATGACCACCCCATCGACCAGGACCTCGAAGTCCTGTTGCGACACCTGGTAGGCCCGCTGCGCCGCCTCGAAGCTCAGCGTGTAGGTGCCCGCGGCCCAGCCGGCGACGGACTGGCTGAACGAGCCGGTCACCTGGAGGAAGGCGACCTGTGAGCCCTCGGGGGCCGGCGGGTTGGCCCAGGTGAAGCCGCTGCCGTTGGCCGAGATGCCGGCGCCGCCGGAGAAGGTCCACGCCGAGCCGGCCGGATCATACTGGAACTGGCCGGCCCCCACCTGCACCTGCTCGAAACCCGGATCGCCGACCGAGAAGCTGGGCGGCGGTGTCACGGACCCGGTGCACTGCCACAACCGCGACGGATACGTCGCATCCGTGGCCGTGAAGGAGAGGGTCGAGCCCGATGCCGTCAGGTGGGTGGGATTGGAGCTGGCAGGCCCGGGATTGATATCCTGCACCATGAAGGTCCCCGCATCCGTCCCATCGCTCTGCCACAGCTCCGTCCCGTAGTCCGTGGTGAAAGCCGTGAAGTAGAGGGTCCCGTTGACGTCGATCAGGTTCGCCGCACTGGAACCACCGGCGCCGGGATAGATGTCCTTGACCAGGGCCGTGCCGCCGGCCGTGCCGTCGCTCTTCCACAGCTCCATGCCGTGGACCCCATCATCGGCCGTGAAGAAGAGCGTGGACCCCACGGCCGTCAAGGATGCGGGGTTGGAGCCGGTCCCGCCGGGATCGATGTCCTTGACCAGGGCCGTGCCGCCGGCCGTGCCGTCGCTCTCCCACAGCTCGTTGCCGCTGGCCCCGTCGCTGGCCGCGAAGAAGAGCGTCCCGTTCACGTTGGTCAGGAACGACGGGATGGAGCTGGCCGCCCCCGGGGCGATGTCCTTGACCAGGGCCGTGCCGCCGGCCGTGCCGTCGCTCTTCCACAGCTCCATGCCGTGGGACGGGTCGAAGGCCATGAAGAAGAGCGTCCCGTTCACGTTGGTCAGGACCGACGGCGCGGAGTTGGCGGAGCCGGGGTTGATGTCCTTGACCAGGACGGTGCCGGCGGCCGTGCCGTCGCTCTCCCACAGCTCCACGCCGTGGGTCCCGTCGTTGGCGGTGAAGAAGCAGGTGCCGCCCACCGCCGTGAGGTTGGCGGGGTACGAGCCGGTGGAGCCGGGGTTGATGTCCTTGACCATGCCCGTGCCGGCCGCCGTGCCGTCGCTCTTGAACAGCTCGTAACCGCCGCTGAGGTCGAACCCCTGGTAGAAGAGCGTCCCGTTGACCGCGGCGAAGTTCTGCGGGTACGAGCCCAGGGGCCCGGGGCTGGCGTCCTTGACCATGACGGTGCCGGCGGCCGTGCCGTCGGTCTTCCAGAGCTCGAACCCGTGGGGGCCGTCGTTGGCCGAGAAGAACAGGCTGTTGCCCACCACCGTGAAGTTGCGCGGGGCGGATTTGGCGATCCCCGGGCGGATGTCCTTCAGGAGGTAGGTGCCGGCGGACGTGCCGTCGCTCCTCCACAGCTCTTCGCCGGAGGTGTTATCCGAGGCGGCGAAGTAGAGGACGCCGTTCATGGCGACCGGGGCGGTGGTGATGGTGGCGGGGAAGTCGATGGGGGTCACCGACAGGAGGGCACGGCCCTCCAGCGGCTCGACGCCGGGTCGGCTCCGGAAGGACTTCCTCGCACGGTTGCCGATGGGCGTGGAGGGGCGACGTCGCAGTTGCGGGTGCATGGGTGGCCTCGCTCGGGATGATGGTGAGACGCCCACCGGACCGGCGCGTTCAGGGATCACGGGGCGCGTACGACGATCGCCCCGGAGAGCCTCTCCCGGTACTCAACTTCGATGGGATGTCGATCTTTCAGTCGTCGATCAAGGAGCTGTCGTCGGGTTCATCTGACGCGCTTCGTCCCCGAGGTGATAGCCCGTCTGGAATGCAAGACGACGATCCATATTGAGTCGGGGGCGGAAACCGGGATGCGGCAGGTGAATTCTTAACTGAAGGCGATCGAGTATCTTCAAGCTATAAGGTGATGTCAAGAAGCTATTGGATACTTGAGGACAGATTTTTGTCCAAATTTTCAGATGCCTAGATAGTTCAATCATTATTGAAAGGTGGCATACACGCATATTTCTCCTCAGGGCTGAGTCGCAGGCCGCGAATCCAACCCCCGGTGCAATCGTGCTCGAGGGCCGCTCGGGCTAGAGATGGGTCTACTCCACTCCACGACAGGATGATCAAATTAAGCGGTGAATTGAATCAACATGCCAATTTTATTGAATTGATGCCTGATTGCATAGTCGTTGTGACGTCATTGGATGGTCAACTTCATGCTTGGGTCAATCCCGTGAAATTGCGTGCAACTCATCACTTCGGAGCCGGTCCCACGTTCGATCCGGCGGCAGACATTCCTCGGACGACCCCTCCTCGATCGCCACGCCATGGAGCGTGATCGGGGGCAGGCCGATCCGGGGGGATGGGGGCCCGCAGGGGCGTCCCCCCGGGAGGCTGGCGGCGTCATGACCGGGAGGCTGCGGGTGCAGTTCGAGGGGGCCATCGACCACGCGATGTCGCGGGGCAATGGCCGCCAGAACAGGCCCATGACCGGCTCTGGCGGGGGTGGGCCGGGGAGTTCGGCGGCGACGTCGTCACGGCACCGGAGGCGTATCGGCGGTTCGTGGCGGCGGGACTCGAGCGGCCCAGGAATCCCCACGAACGCCGAATCGTCAGCCGCTCACTTCCGCAGGTACAGCCAGACGAAGCCGGTCCGCTCCTCCTTCATGAACTTCGTCCGCTGCTGGTAGAGCTCCTGGATACGCTGCTGCGCCTTCGTGCCGCTCCTTCTCGTCGTTCGTCGCCGCTTGCATCTTCTCGGCCGCCTCGCTGACGCGCCTTCGTCCACTCGGCGAACCTCTTCTTGAACTCCTCCTCGCTGAGCGCCGTCGGCGGGGGAGATCAGCGGCGCCATGTCGCCGACCAGGATGTCGAGCTTGCCGTCGGAATTGACGTCATCGACCCAGATCCGCGTGTCGCTCAGCGGCCCCTTGAGGTCCGCGTCGCGGAGGATCTGAGCCGTACTCGATCTGGGGCCGTGCTCGATCAGCGTCCGGAACGGCTCCAGGCGGGGCGGCTTCCCCGGCCCGGCGCGATTCTCGGCCCATTGCACGCCGCCCTCGCTCGATCCGCTCAGGATGTCGAGGTCGCCGTCGCCGTCCCAGTCGATCACGAACGGGTCGCCGTGATGGCCCTCGATCTTCAGCGGCCGATCGCCGGCCTTCATCTCCTCCGGCTTCGGCAGGAACTTGCCGCTCCCCTGCCCCTTGAAGAGGTAGAACGTGCCGGGGAAGGTGCCGACGACCAGGTCGAGGTGGCCGTCGCCGTCCCAGTCGACCGCGAAGGGGCGGGTGCAGATATTGTTGACCCAGTCGTCGCCCTTGCCGGGCTTGCTCCGGACGGGGATGATGAGCGGCTCGCCGTCGGTGCCCTTGAGGACTTCCGCCTTGCGGAACGTCCCGTCCGCCTTGCCGTACAGGACCTGGAACAGGCCCGCCATGTCGTTGGTCCATGCGGGAGTAGGAGCCGGAGAGGATGTCGCGCCGGCCGTCGCCGTCGAGGTCCACGAACTGTGGAGTCGAGCTGGTGCATCACCACACGCCCGGGATCTCGGCCACCGCGCCCGTCGGCCTTCAGCCACTCGCCCGCGGCGAGCTTGCCGTCGCCGAGGTTCTTGTAGACGCGGATCTTCCCGCCGTTGAACTGGCCGACGAGCAGGTCCTTCTTGCCGTCGCCGTCGATGTCGGCCCAGCAGGGGCAGGCCCAGCCCGGGCTCTTCGACCCGGACCGGCACGCCGTCCGCCTTCAGCCGCACCGGCGGCTGGAACTCCGCGGGGCCGCCGAAGGCCAGGGCGCCGCCCGCCAGGACCGTCGAGAGCAACGTCAGCGTCATGGTTCGCCTCCTGGGGTTGATCCATCGCACCTTCGACGTTTGTCGAACGCCTTCAGGCTAACCGCTCCGAATTCCTTCCTCAAGCGGAAGTCGGCGAAGCCATCCGACCGCTTCTTACCCTCTTCGCTCGTGTAATGCTCAGGGTCATGCGAAGGGTCAGGCTTGGTTCGTAGCACCGGTGTCCGGTGTCAGATCCGTTGCCGCGATTCGGCCGACCCCCTTGAAGGATGCGATCGGCGGGCGGAAGGATGACAGGGACCGTGGCGAGCCAGGGCGGAAGGCCCTGTGGCGGGGCTACCCGCGGCTTCAGGATAGCGTGGAGGGCCTGAAGCGGAAAATGCTGGGACTGCGACATCATCGACCGGAGGATCGCATGCGATCCGGGATCGGATGGGCCATGGGGCGACGCGTGTGTGTGCTGGCCTTGGCCCTGGCGGCCCGGGTGACACCCGTCACCCTGGCGTATCAAGGCGCGTGCAAGTCGGGATCGGGCACGAGCCAGGATCGGCCCGGCATGCTCCGGGCTTCGCTAAGCAGGCCCGACGGCAAGGCCCTGGCCAACGCGGCGGTCGTCCTGGCCGATCCGTCGCACCAGGTCTACATCCGGGACAACCGGTTCGATCCGACGGAGGGCCTGGAAATCCGCCGGACGGGGCCGGACGGGACGGTCCAATTCCCGGCGCCGAGCGGCCGAGGATCCTGGTCGCCATCCACCCGCGCGGTTTCGTCGAGGTGGACGTCCCTGCGAGGGCGACGACTGCCCGCGCGGCTGCAAAACCCTGGGGACGGATCGAGGGGACGCTGCGCTGGGGCGACGAGCCCGCGGCCGATGAGCCGATCTCGCTCTCGTCGCTCTGGCCGAACGAGCGACCTTTCCTCAACTACCACCTGGAGGCCACCACCGACCCGCGGGGCCGCTTCCTGTTCGATCGCGTCGCCCCCGCCCGCGACCCCGCCCAGGTGAGCGCGTTCGTCGAGGGCTTCCTCGCCGCCTGGGAGCAGGTCACGGTCGGCCCCGACGCGACCGTCCGCGTGTCGCTCGGCGATCGAGGCCTCCCCGTCGTCGGCCGGGTCATGCTGCCCCCCGAGGTCGCTGCCGCGGCCGAGGACCCGCCCGGGACCGACATCACGATCTTTCCCCGACCGCCGTCGGTCAGCGGCGCGGCCCCGGTCGTTGACGAATTGTTCCGCCAGTACAGGGCCTTCCTGAATTCCAGGCATGGCAGAAAATGCTCCCGCGATCACGTCCCCGTCGGTGCCGATGGCCGGTTCCGCGTCGAGGGCCTGCCGCCCGGGGAGTACGTCGTGCAGGTACGGATCCGCCGGAAGGGGACGGCCGGAGGCACGGCCGACAAGCTCGCCGGCTTCGCCGTGCACCGTCTGGAAGTCACGTCGCCCCAGAACGCCAAGGGCCGGGACGCCGTCGATCTTGGGACGATAAGGCCCCTCCCGCCCAAGGATTGAGATGCCGGCGAGAATCGGCGCATTTCCCCGACACCCCGGCGACGAGGAGGAAACGATGGCGGATCACGAGGCGTACGACGACTTGATCCTGGGCGGCGGTAAGGCCGGCAAGACCCTGGCGATGGATCTGGCGCGGTCCGGACGAAAGACCGCCCTGATCGAGCGCGGGATGATCGGCGGCTCCTGCATCAACGTGGCCTGCATCCCCACCAAGACCCTGCAACGAGACGCACGGTTTCATGAAGGCGGTGATCGAGCCGGGCACCGACCGAATCCTCGGCTTCACGATGCTCGGGGCCGAGGCCGGCGAGGTCGTGGCGGCGGTCCAGGTCGCCATCCTCTCGCGGCTGACTTACACCGCCTTGCGCGACGGGATCTTCGCCCATCCGACGATGGCCGAGGGGCTGAATTTGCTGTTCTCGGCACCAATCCGGTGAACGACGCGAGGGCGACTCGTCTCTGCACTACTCAGGACGAAGGCGACCCTACGCCCGACGCATGGGAATGGGTCAGGCCTTCTGGCGATGCGACGCGGAGAAGTTCCCTAAGAGATCCTGAGCAAATGGAGCCTTGATCGCCTCGTGGGCCGTCCCCTCGATTCGGTGGCCCAGGCGTGGTTCGTCCTGCTGCTCTCGGGCCTTTGGAGGCCGGATCGGGGCTGGATCGATCGAGTGGGATGGGGAATCGGCGCGTCCTGGCTCATCCTGGAAATGTTCAACAGTATCCGTACGCTTGTCTAGCTTCGGCTCCTGAGCGATCGGCTCGAACTCCGCTGGGCCGTGAGGGATCGCCGCCTGATACGCCTTGTAGGTCTCCTGGAGCCTCGGCTGACGCTTGCTGAGGGGCGGGATCAGATGGTCGAGCAGGAAGTAGACAGAGAAATCGGCACGGGGCTTGTCCGACCGGCGAGGTCCGACCGGACGCCAGCCCGGTTATCCGTCCAGTATTCCGGGCTGATGAGCTTCAACTCCAGGCAGATGCCCTCGGCGGGCAAGGGCCCCTGCCAGCGGTCGGTGCCCGTCGGGATGAGCTAGACGTTGACCACTCCTTTCTCGACGATGGTTAACAGCCAGGGAAACCTGGTTCAGCGGCCCTTTCGTTGATGAGCATCACCATCTCGACTGACCGCCACTGCTCCGAGGCAACAAGGCCCGTGTGATGAGAAAGCCGGCGGACAAGCTCGCCCCTGAATACGAGTTGCTCATGAGCGTCGGCCGGCCGGACAACGGCGGTGGATAGGGTTGCCATCCCGCTATCTGACCCGAAGGCTGGGCGAAGGACAATCAGGGGCGGGTATGAGAGCGTACAATGTGCCAGCCCTCGAGTAGCGGGACCTCCTCGGAAGCGCTTACAGATATGTGCATACGTGCACGTGTTGCCATTACCCAGAAGCTCTGCCGCTGCACCTCGGTCGGTGAATCGGGTAGGAAGTGCTGTGCACCAGCGATGAACACGGCATCGAATTCCAAACCGACGACGCTCTCCGGGTTCGTTATCGTTACTCCTTCCCTGCCAGCCCGGATGTCTCCTCCAGCCGCCCAACGGGCGTTGATCGCGGCGCTGTCTAGCACATCGAGGACGTGCTGAAGATGCATTACCCGGTACGTCTCGGGCAGGATGATAGCTATCGACCACTGGTCCCCCCTCGGCAGCAACCTCAGCTCGCTGATCCGGTCAACGACAGCATCGAGCTCGGATTCGGGCTCCCCCATCTGGAGGAATCCGGCCGGGATGCCCTCGCCGGAATACCAGCGGAGTGGAGGCTTCAACTCGACGTCATTGAGGCCGAGGGCAGAGGCGAGTGCCTGGAGGGCGTCGAAGGTCGCCTTCGCCCAGCGATAGTTCACGAATAGCTGGCACCGGCGTTCCGGTGGGATGGGGACCCCTAAGTCGTCCCAGACGACGATCCCGCCGTCCTCGCGCAGCCGCTGGCGGAGGTCGCCGACGAGCGTGATGCTGTGAAACGGCGCACGAGCCAACCTGCGGAACAGTCGCAGGATCAAGGGATCGTACTGCTGCGCCTCGTCCACCATAAGATGACAGTAACTCGGAAACCCCTCGCTCCAAGCATCGACTCGGTCGGCGCGTTCGGAGATGAGGCAAGCGAGCCAGAGGAGCAGGTCGCGATCTGTCCGAGACAGCAATCTCTGACTCAGTCGTTTGCGGGCGTAGCTCGAAAACCCTTCTTGGTCGGAGGGAGAGAGCCGGCCGTATCGCAACTGACGCTCGGATTCCCACAGATAGAAGTCCGTGAGGAGCCGGGGATACCTGTGTGGCAGCCCATCTCCGATCTCGACAAATAGTCTTTCGATGTCCTTGATCAGGCCGGGGATCGCCTCCCTGATTCTCGCTCTTTTCCGACCCCCAGGGCTCGATACTTCATCGCTCTGCGCAGGACCGCATCGTTGTTGGAGAGCAACAAGCTCATACCGAAAATGCTGCAGCGCTTCCTGGAGACCCTGCTCGTTGTAGCGGAAGTCGGTCCGATCCAGGGGGAATCGGAAAACCTCCCAGGATTCAGATGTGTCGCTTGGGCCGCCGGCCAGCCCGTACTCACGACGAACCGTCTCAATCCAGTTCGTCAACTGGCGATATGCCTCCCTTATCAAGGGATGGGCGAAGCTCTCGTCATCCTTCCCCCAGGATGCGATCCATTCGTCGAGCTCGATCTCCGTTAGGCGAGCCTTGAATTCTGCCCTCGGATCGCTGTCTTTTCTCAGCTTGTACTGCGGGCCCAAAGGAACCATGCGACGCAACAGGTCGTTCAGCCATCGGTCGTAGTGCTGGACCGGTACATCCCCGCAATGCAGGGCCCGCAAGCTCTCCTGCAGATAGGGCTCGAGGTGCCGCTCCCACACCACGATCAGCATGTCTGGCTCGGTGAAGAAGTCCTCGCTCAGAGATTCGACACCGGGGGGGAGGAGCGCGGCCATGGCCGGTTCGCGTTGCTGCTCGAGCAGGAACCGGATTCTCAGGAGGGCCACGCTCGTCTTCCCGGTTCCCGGACCGCCGGTGAGGACGTATTCGCCATGGAATGGCCACCGGAAGTTCCGGTCCTGGACCGGGTCGATCGAGAACCAGATGGGGCGCAGTGCCGCGACAGCAAGAGCCGGCTCTTCGACGACTTGGTCCGGGGCCTCCGCCCCCATCGTTCCGCCCAAGGCTCCCGTCGCGTGAAAGCTCAGGGTCTTGATTCGTCCGTTCTCGATCTGGTAGAGCCCGAGCGGCCCCACAGGGCGAAGCCGGTCCGGAGGTCGCCCGTCACGGGTTGGTGGCCCGTAGGCGAGTTCGCTTGGGTAGTCCCTTTTCAGAACCGACTCTCGCAACTCGGCGAACAGGCTCCCCAACCAATGTGTGGATGTCACGATAGATCCGCAGCGGCCGACGAGATTGGCGCCTTTCACGTCGGTCAAGAAGAGGGTCTCCTGCTCTCCATCAAAGTCCAGGCCGATGCTGGCGTTGAACCACCGCCTACGAGATTGCATGGGCCGCATCCACCCACTGCGCCGAGCCCTCGAAATACGGGCCCCTCAGGCGGTTGTCGATGTAGTCCCTGACCTCGTCGATCAATCCTTGGCTGGCTTCTTGCGCGGTCTTCTGCATCGAGCCAGCGGTCCATTCAGATGCTCCCCGATCCTGAGCCAGGAAGTTGGGGCTGCCGGACGGATGCCGACAGCGGCGTTTCCCGGTCGTCCAGACATCCATTGGAACCGACCAGAGAATACGAGTCCAGGAGCTCAGGGTACGTTGGGGTGTGATTTTTCGGCACCCGGTAATCAGCCCGCGAACCGTTTCGGAGCCCCAATCCCACGCCATAAGGCTTGTCGGGCAAAGGGTAGGCTAGCTGTTCTTGAGTGCGGGCTCGGCTCGCCAGACCACTATGGTTACCGCTACTGTCAACGATAAAAGTGATCGCCATGCCTTGCACCCTACACGAGGAATTCAATAATCTTGAGCAGGATCTCCGGGGGGGTGCTCGCCGACTTGAAAATAGGATCCGACGTAGGTTGACCAGACCCTCTCGATTCAAGCGGAGAACTTCGACCGTCGCCCTGCCGGTGGGCGTAATGCCGATCACGAGCGTGGCGTTGTCGTTCCAGGCGAAGTGTTCACCCCACCGCTGCTTTCGGGGATGGAAAAGAGGGACAGAGGATTCCGGAAGCGGGATCTTTTCCCATGAGTCTTTGTATACTTGTGATTGTTACATCCCTGGCAGCAGAATGCCAGATTCTCGAGCGTCGTCTCTCCTTCCCGGCTTCGTGGCTCGATATGCTCGATCGCGAAGGGCTGCATCGCGAACCTCGCCTGGCTGCGACAATACTCGCAGCAGCCTCGAGCACGCTCGCTAACCTGCTGACGTAAACCAGGCGGAATGTGCGGATCAGCCATCGTTGAGAGCGGTGATACCCAGGTCCGCCATGAGCTGGCGTCAGAGTGCCGCCCGCGGAGATGAGCCAGGTCGACCATGGCCTGGACACGATCAGCCTGTCGTTGTTCCACCTGATCCGTGGACTCCCGGATTTCGGCCTCTTCCTCCGGGGTCGGAGTATGGTCCGAACGCTTCTCGAGCAGCACCTCATAACGCTGGCTTAACTCTTCGGGCAGGCCCCGATTGATCCGGAGCAACAGCTCCGTTTCCGACGAGGAAACGCTGGAGGCCTCGCGTTCGGCCACAGAGCGTTCAACACTTGGGAAACGAACTGGTCGAACTCG
>CAWCPG010000038.1:0-111632 GCA_963797325.1 uncultured Actinomycetota bacterium | reverse complement strand
CCTACATCACCCACCCGCTCGCGGTGGCGACGATCCTGGCCGACATCGGCATGACCGAGCCGACGCTCGTGGCGGCGCTGCTGCACGACACGGTCGAGGACACGGCGTACACCCTCGACCAGCTCCGCACCGACTTCGGTGAGGAGGTCGCGGTGCTGGTCGACGGGGTGACCAAGCTCGAGAAGGTGCAGTACGGCGACTCCGCGCAGGCCGAGACGATCCGCAAGATGATCGTGGCGATGTCGCGCGACATCCGGGTGCTGGTGATCAAGCTCGCCGACCGGCTCCACAACATGCGCACCGTCCGCTACGTCAAGCAGTCGACGCAGGAGCGGCAGGCCACCGAGTCCCTCGACGTCTACGCCCCGTTGGCCCACCGCCTGGGCATGAACACCATCAAGTGGGAGCTGGAGGACCTCGCCTTCGCCACCCTCCACCCCAAGATCTACGACGAGATCGTGCGGATGGTGGCCGAGCGGGCGCCGTCGCGCGACCAGTTCCTCACCCAGGTGATCGAGCAGGTCGAGGAGGACCTCAAGGAGGCCAAGGTCAAGGCGGTGGTGCGCGGACGGCCCAAGCACTACTACTCGATCTACCAGAAGATGATCGTCGGCGGCCGCGACTTCACCGACATCTACGACCTGGTGGGCCTGCGGATCCTGGTCGAGGAGGACCGCGACTGCTACTCCGCGCTCGGCGTCATCCACGCGCGCTGGAACCCGGTGCTCGGCCGCTTCAAGGACTACGTCGCGATGCCGAAGTTCAACATGTACCAGTCGCTGCACACGACCGTGATCGGCCCGCAGGGCAAGCCGGTCGAGATGCAGATCCGGACCAAGGCCATGCACCGGCGCGCGGAGTACGGCGTGGCCGCGCACTGGAAGTACAAGGAGAACGGCCGCGGTGGCGTCGACACCGAGCGGCTCGGCGACCTCGACGACATGAACTGGGTGCGCCAGCTCCTCGACTGGCAGAGCGAGGTCGAGGACCCGGGGGAGTTCCTGGAGTCCCTGCGCTTCGAGATCAACCGGGCCGAGGTCTTCGTCTTCACCCCGCGCGGCGACGTGATCGCGCTGCCGGTCGGCGCGACGCCGGTCGACTTCGCCTACGCCGTCCACACCGAGGTCGGGCACCGCACGATCGGCGCCCGCGTCAACGGCCGGCTCGTGCCCCTGGAGTCGACGCTCGACAACTCCGACGTGGTCGAGATCTTCACCTCCAAGGCGCCGACGGCGGCCCCCTCGCGCGACTGGCTCGGGCTTCGTGAAGTCGCAGCGCGCGCGCAGCAAGATCAAGCAGTGGTTCACCAAGGAGCGCCGCGAGGAGGCGATCGAGCGCGGCAAGGAGCAGATCGCCAAGCTCATGCGCAAGGAGGGTCAGCCGCTCAAGCGGGTGCTCTCCGCACGAGTCGCTGACCGAGGCTGCCCTCCACTTCCGGCTGGCCGACGTCTCGGCGCTCTATGCGGCCGTGGGGGAGGGCAACCTCAGCGCCCAGGCCGTCGTACGCCGGGTGATCGAGCTGCACGGCGGCGAGGACGGGGCCGCGGAGGACCTGTCCGAGGGCGTCAGCATCACCACCTCGCGCCCGCGCTCCAAGCAGGCTCGGCGCCGGGCGACTCCGGCGTCGTCGTCAAGGGTGCGCCGGAGGTCTGGGTGAAGCTGGCCAAGTGCTGCACCCCCGTGCCGCCCGACGCGATCCTCGGCTTCGTGACCAAGGGCGGCGGGGTGTCGGTGCACCGTCGCGACTGCACCAACGCCGCCGAGCTCCAGCGCCAGCCCGAGCGGCTGCTCGACGTCGAGTGGGCGCCCACCGCGCGGTCGACGTTCCTGGTCAACATCCAGGTCGAGGCCATCGACCGGGCCCGCCTGCTCTCCGACATCACGATGGTCCTCTCGGACGCCCACGTGAACATCCTCAGCGCGACCCTCTCCACCGGCCGCGACCGCGTCGCCAAGAGCCGCTTCACCTTCGAGATGGCCGAGGCCAAGCACCTCGACACGGTCCTCCGCGCCGTCCGCGGCGTCCCCGGGGTCTTCGACGCCTACCGCGTCACGCAGTAGTCGCGCGCATCCTCGGTTTCATCATGTGATGTAGGCGAACCTCCGCTTCACGTGCTGGATTCACCGTGGGAAGCGACGGTTCAACACCTTCACGTGATGAAGACTGGTGAGCCCGTGAGGTCACTGGGTTTCGACACGCTCGTGCGACTTCGTTCCTCAGTCGCGTCGCTTGCTCGACCTGCGCTCGCCCACGGAGCACGCTCGTTCCTCGCCCGCTCCTGCTCGCTTCAGCCGGAGAAGTCAGCGGACGCGCGCTGGGCCATCTCGAGGAACGACCGGCGGGAGGCGAGGTTCTCCTCGAGGTCGCCCACCTTCTTCTGGTCACCCGCGGCGCGGGCACGCTCCAGGTCGGCCTCGACCCGGCCGATCGCCTGCTGGAGCTTGGCGACCATGTCGTCGGCGCGCGCGGACTTCTCGGGGTCCGACTTGCGCCACTGCTCCTCCTCGAGGCCGCGGATCGCCTGCTCGACGGCGCGCATCCGGTCCTCGAGCGTCCGGATCTTGTCGCGCGGCACCTTGCCGATGGCGTCCCACCGCTCGGAGAGGTCGCGGATCGAGCGCTTGGCGGCCGCCACGTCGGTGACCGGCAGCAGCGCCTCGGCCTCGACGAGGAGCTTCTCCTTGGCCTCGGCGTTGGCCGCGAACTCGGAGTCCTGCGCCGCCATCGCCTCGTCACGGGCCCCGAAGAAGGTGTCCTGCGCGGCGCGGAACCGCGTCCACAGGTCCTCCTCGACGTCGCGCGGCGCCGGGCCGGCGGCCTTCCACTGCCGCATCAGGTCGCGGTAGGTCGCCGAGGTCGGCCCCCACTCCCGGGAGCCGGCGACCGCCTCGGCCTCCTTGACCAGCCGCTGCTTGACCACCTTCGCGCTCTCGCGCTTCTCGTTCTGCTCCGCGAAGTGCGCCTTGCGGCGTCTCGTGTAGGACGTGCGAGCGCCCGAGAAGCGCTTCCACAGCGCGTCGTCGGAGGCGCGATCGATCCGGGGGAGGGCCTTCCACTCGTCGAGCAGCTGCCGCAGCTTGTTCGCGCCGTTGCGCCAGTCGTTGCCGCTCCCGAGCTTCTCGGCCTCGACGACCAGTCGCTCCTTCTCCGTCTTCGCCGCGGCGGTCTTCTCGGCGCGCTCGGCCCGCCGTGCCTGCCGCTGCTGCGAGATGACCGGCCCGAGGGCGTCGAGCCTGCCCACGAGGGCGGTCAGGTCACCCACGGCGTGGGCCTCGACCACCTGGGAGCGGAGGTTGCGGACGGACTCCGTCGCCTCGTCGGGCGAGACGACGCCCGCCTGCACCCGCTGCTCGAGCAGGTGCACGCTGCCGGCCAGCTCGTCGTACCTCTTGGCGAAGAAGGCCAGCGCCTCCTCGGGGGTCCCCTCGGGGTACTGCCCCACCGACCGCTCCCCGTCTGCCGTCCTGACGTAGACGGTTCCGTCCTCGGCGACGCGTCCCCACTCGCTCGTCGTCACAGTGTTCCTCTTCACTCCCGTCGGCAACGCCCCATGCTAGCCAGGCATCGGACGGTCGATAGTCTGCCGGGGTGCTGATCGCCGGGTTCCCCGCGGGTTCGTGGGCCGCCAACTGCTACGTCGTGGCCACCGGCCCCGGCGCGGAGTGCGTGGTCGTCGACCCCGGCCAGGACGCCGCCGCGGGGGTGGCCGAGATCGTCCGCGAGCACCGGCTCAAGCCGGTCGCCGTGCTGCTCACCCACGGCCATATCGACCACATGTGGTCGGTCACGCCCGTGGCCGGCACCTACGACGCCACCGCCTGGATCCACCCGGCCGACCGCCACCTGCTCGCCGACCCGATGGCCGGGATCTCCAGCGAGACCGCTGCGATGCTCCTCGGCGGCCGCTACGAGTTCCTCGAGCCCGACGACGTCGCCGAGCTGGCCGACGGGCAGCGGCTGGAGCTCGCGGGGCTCGCCGTCACGGTCGACCACACGCCGGGCCACACCGAGGGCTCGGTGACCTTCCGTACGCCGTACACCGCCGACGCCGACGTCTCCGACGTGATGTTCTCGGGCGACCTGCTGTTCGCCGGGTCGATCGGTCGCACCGACCTGCCGGGTGGCAGCCACGCCACCATGCTCGAGACCCTGCGCCACAAGGTCCTCACGCTGCCCGACGACGTCGTGGTGCTGCCCGGTCACGGCGAGCAGACCTCCATCGGCCGCGAGCGCGCCACCAACCCTTTCCTGCTCGACCTCGTCGACCACGACGACGCCGGCCAGGTCACCCGAGGACTCTGACGCATGAGCAAGCCCACGCCGCTCAGCGGCTTCCCCGAGCTGCTGCCCTCGACCCGCGTCGTCGAGCGTGAGGTGATCGCCTCGCTCTCGCGCACCTTCGAGCTCCACGGGTTCGCCAACATCGAGACCCGGGCGGTCGAGCCGCTCGACCGGCTGGCCAAGGGCGGTGAGATCGACAAGGAGATCTACGTCCTGCGTCGGCTGCAGTCCACCGACTCCGCCGACGACACCGGACTCGGCATGCACTTCGACCTCACGGTGCCGTTCGCCCGCTACGTGCTGGAGAACGCCGGGCACCTCGAGTTCCCGTTCCGGCGGTTCCAGATCCAGCCGGCCTGGCGCGGCGAGCGCCCCCAGGAGGGCCGCTACCGCCAGTTCACGCAGGCCGACATCGACATCGTCGGACGCGACGACCTGCCGTTCCACCACGACGTCGAGGTGATGCGGGTGATGGTGCAGGCCCTCGGTGCCCTGCCCCTGCCCGCCCTGTCGTTCCAGGTCAACAACCGCAAGCTCATCCAGGGCTTCTACCGCGGGCTCGGCATCCCCGACGTCACCGCCGCCATCCGCACCATCGACAAGCTCGACAAGCTGCCCGCCGACACCGTCGCCGGACTCCTCGTCGACGACGCCGGCGCGACGCCCGACCAGGCGCAGCGGTGCCTCGACCTGGCGACCATCCGGGTCGCCGACGGCTCGGTCGTCGAGCGCGTCAAGGCCCTCGGGGTCGCCGATGAGCTGCTCGACCGAGGGCTGGCCGAGCTGTCGGCGGTGCTCGAGGGCTGCTCCGACGTCGTCGACGGCCATGTCACGGTCGAGGCCAACCTCAGGATCGCCCGCGGCCTCGACTACTACACCGGCACGGTCGTCGAGATCTTCATGGCCGGCTACGAGCGGCTGAAGTCGGTCGGCGGCGGCGGACGCTACGACGCGCTCGCCGACGACGGCCGCACGACGTACCCGGGGGTCGGCATCTCGTTCGGCGTCTCGCGGGCCCTGCTGCCCCTCATCGCCGAGGGCGTGCTCTCCGGGAGTCGGGCCGTGCCGAGCGCTGTCCTGGTCGCCCTCGCCGACGAGGAGAGTCGCCCCGTCAGCGAGCGGATCGCCGACGCGCTGCGGCGACGCGGGATCCCCTGCGAGGTGGCGGCTGCCCCGCAGAAGTACGGACGCCAGATCCGCGCCGCCGAGCGGCGGGGCATCCCGTTCGTCTGGTTCCCCGCCTCGGACGCGCCTCCGGCGCCTCCGACCAGGTCAAGGACATCCGCTCGGGCGACCAGGTCGACGCCGACCCCGCCTCGTGGTCGCCCCCCGACACCGACCTCCGCCCCACGATCCTGCTCGACCCACGACACCCAGGAGACCTCCTCGTGATCCGCACGCACGACGCCGGCACGCTCACCGCTGCGAACGTGGGGGAGACGGTCACGCTCGCGGGCTGGGTGGCCCGCCGGCGCGACCACGGCGGGGTGGCCTTCATCGACCTCCGCGAGGCCAGCGGCGTCGCGCAGGTCGTGATCCGCGACGAGGCCGTCGCCCACAGCCTGCGCAGTGAGTACTGCCTCCGGGTCACCGGCGAGGTAGCCCGGCGCCCCGAGGGCAACGCCAACCCGGCGCTGCCGTCCGGCGAGATCGAGGTGATCGCCGCCGAGGTCGAGGTGCTCAACCCGAGTGCCGTGCTCCCGTTCCCGATCGACGACGCCGGCTCCCACAAGGGCGGCGACGTCGGGGAGGAGGCGCGGCTCAAGCACCGCTACCTCGACCTGCGCCGGAGCGGGCCCGCCGCCGCGATCCGCCTGCGCAGCAAGGTGAACAGGGCCGCGCGCGACATCCTCGACCAGCACGACTTCGTCGAGATCGAGACCCCGACCCTGACCCGGTCCACGCCCGAGGGCGCCCGTGACTTCCTGGTGCCGGCCCGGCTCCAGCCCGGGAGCTGGTACGCCCTGCCGCAGAGCCCGCAGCTCTTCAAGCAGCTCCTGATGGTCGCCGGGATGGAGCGCTACTACCAGATCGCGCGGTGCTACCGCGACGAGGACTTCCGGGCCGACCGTCAGCCGGAGTTCACCCAGCTCGACATCGAGATGAGCTTCGTCGACCAGGACGACGTGATCGCCGTCGCCGAGGACGTGCTCGTCTCCCTCTGGCGGCTGATCGGGTACGACGTGCCCACGCCGCTGCCGCGGATGACCTACGCCGAGGCCATGGCCCGCTTCGGGTCCGACAAGCCCGACCTGCGGATGGGCCAGGAGCTCGTCGACTGCACGGCGTACTTCTCCGACACCGGGTTCCGGGTCTTCCAGGCGCCCTACGTCGGTGCCGTGGTGATGCCGGGCGGCGGCGATCAGCCACGTCGTCAGTTCGACGCGTGGCAGGAGTGGGCCAAGCAGCGCGGCGCCCGCGGTCTCGCCTACGTCACGCTCGGGTCCGACGGTGAGCTCGGCGGCCCGGTGGCGAAGAACCTCAGCGAGGAGGAGCGGGCGGGCCTGGCCGGGCACGTCGGCGCGAGCCCGGGCGACTGCGTGTTCTTCGCCGCGGGTCCGGTCAAGCAGAGTCGCGCCCTGCTCGGCGCCGCGCGCCTCGAGATCGGGCGGCGCGGAGGCCTGATCGACGAGGGCGCCTGGAGCTTCCTGTGGGTCGTCGACGCCCCCTTGTTCGAGCCCGCCGACGAGGCGACCGCGGCAGGCGACGTGGCGGTCGGCAGCGGCCAGTGGACGGCCGTGCACCACGCCTTCACCTCCCCGCAGGACCTCGAGACCTTCGACGAGGACCCTGGGAGCGCTCTCGCGTGGGCCTACGACATCGTCTGCAACGGCAACGAGATCGGCGGCGGATCCATCCGTATCCATCGGGCCGACGTCCAGCGCCGGGTCTTCGCGGTGATGGGGCTCGAGGAGGCCGAGGCGCAGGAGAAGTTCGGCTTCCTGCTCGACGCCTTCCAGTACGGCGCGCCGCCGCACGGCGGCATCGCCTTCGGCTGGGACCGCATCGTCGCCCTGCTCTCGGGAGCGGACTCCATCCGCGACGTGATCGCGTTCCCGAAGTCGGGCGGCGGCTACGACCCGCTGACCGGTGCCCCAGCTCCGATCACGATTGCGCAACGGCGTGAGGCCGGCGTCGACTCCCCTCCGGAGGCGACCACTCCCTGAGACAGAATCGTTACCTCGGCCCGCGTTGAAATCACTTGACCGTCATCTAGAGTCCCTTTCGGCCCGGGTCCCGTGACCTGCCTTACCCGGCAGCGTCGCGACACGCGCGGGTGACAGCCGCAACGAATGATCTTCTAGGCGAAGGAAAGGGTCGACCACATGACGATGCTGGCGGCAGCTGAGATCTCCGAATCTCCCCTCTCCACCGGAGAAGAACCCGAGGGTAAGAAGCTTGCCGGCCGGTCGCCGACACAGATCGCCTTCGATCGCCTGAAGAAGGACAAGATGGCGGTCATCTGCACGGTGATCGTGGGGCTCCAGGTGCTCGCGGCCGTGCTCGCGCCGTGGATCTGCAAGGCCCTCGGCATCTATCCGACCGTCCAGTCGATGCCCTACCAGTCGAGTGACGTGCTCGAGTTCGGCGGCCCCAACAACGGCATGCCGATCAACGGACCGCCGAACCACGGCTTCTGGGCGGCCCACCCGCTCGGTCTCGCACCGACGACCGGCGTGGACAACCTCGCGCGGCTCCTCTACGGCCTGCGCACCGACCTCCTGATCGCCACGATCGCCACCGTGCTGAGCATCGGCATCGGCGTCATCCTCGGCCTCGTCGCCGGCTACTCCCACGGCTGGCCCGACCGGATCATCATGTTCATCACCGACCTGTTCCTCTCCTTCCCGTTCCTGCTCGGTGCGCTGGCCATGGCGCCGATCATCGTCGAGCGCTTCGGCAAGGGGAACGACCTCGCCCGGCTCTACAAGGTGCAGTTCATCGCCCTGGTCGCGATCCTCACGATCTTCGGCTGGATGGGCATGACCCGTCTGATCCGCGGGCAGGTGCTGTCGCTGCGCGAGCGTGAGTTCGTCCAGGCAGCCCTCGTGATGGGTGTCCCGACACGTCGGATCCTGTTCAAGGAGCTTCTTCCCAACCTGGTGGCCCCCATCGTGGTCGCCACGTCGCTGGCCCTCCCGGGCCTGATCACCGCCGAGGCGGGCCTGTCCTTCCTCGGCATCGGTATCAACGGCTATCCATCGCTCGGCCAGACCATCGCCGACGCCCAGCAGTACTGGGACCAGTATCCGTTGTACCTCTGGGCACCAGTGCTCACGATCTCGATCCTGGTCGTGACTCTGAACCTGCTCGGTGACTCCATCCGGGACGCCTTCGACCCCAAGACTCGCCGGTGACCGTTTCGCCGGGAGAAATGCAACATCCACGGAAAGGGTGGGCTATGCGGTTCAAATCACCGTTGATTGCCATCTCCGCTGTCGGCATGTTGGCTCTGAGCGCCTGTGGCGGCTCAGGGTCATCGAGCGGCGCAGCCGACAACGGCAACAACGACAACGCAAACGCGGGCAACACCGGGAACGGTCAGGACCCGAAGGCACAGGGTCCGGCCACGATCTCGGGTGCTACCAAGGGCGGCACCGTCACGGTGATGACCTTGACCGGTCTGCTGACCACGATCGACCCGAGTGAGTCCTACTACCAGGACACCTCCTCGATGCTCAGTGGTCTGATCACCCGGTCGCTGACGCAGTACAAGTACGACCCGTCGTCGAAGCAGATGGTCCTGGTCCCCGATCTGGCCACCGATCTGGGTTCCCACAACGACAACTTCACCAAGTGGACGTTCACGATCCGTCCGGGTGTGAAGTGGGGCGAGAACGGCAAGGAGATCACGGCCAAGGACGTCGCCTTCGGGATGACGCGGTGCATGGACGCCAAGACCTTCCCGACCGGTCCCTGCCAGTACTACTCGAACCAGTACTTCAAGGGCGGTGCGGCCTACAAGGGCATGTACACCGCTCCGGGCTCGACGTTCAAGGGCATCACGGTCAACGGTGACAAGATCACCATCGCGATGACCAAGCCCTTCCCGGACATGCCGTACTGGGGCACGTTCCCGGCCAACGGCCCGATCCCCCAGGGCAAGGTCTCGGACCCGAAGACCTACAAGAACCACCCGTGGTCGACCGGTCCCTACATGATCAAGAGCTTCAGCCCGTCCAAGGAGCTGGTGCTGGTCAAGAACCCGTACTGGGACCCCAAGACCGACCCGGCGCGTACGCAGTACCCCGACGGGTGGGACTTCAAGCTGCAGCAGCCGTCGGAGAAGATCGACCAGATCCTGCTCGCCGACTCCGGTACCGGGCAGACCACGCTGACCTACGACGACCTGCTGGCTCCCGACTACAACCAGATGAAGAAGCAGTCGCCCGAGCGTCTGGTCCTGGGTAGCGCGCCGCTCACGTCCTACTGGGCACCTGACAACCGCAAGATCACCAACATCAAGGTGCGTCAGGCGCTGCAGTTCGCCTACCCCTACAAGAACGCGATCCTCGCGGCCGGCCTGATCCCCGGGGTCAACGCGCTCCCGGCGACCAACCTGATGCCTCCCGGCATCCCGGGTCGCACGCCCTTCAACACCACCGGTCACAAGGACTTCCAGACCGACCCGGCCAAGGCCAAGGAGCTGCTGAAGTCGGCCAACGCCCTGGGCTACGAGATCAAGTTCCTGTTCCGTACCGACGACCCGATCAGTGTCAAGGTCAAGGACGCGATCGTGAAGTCGCTGACCGAGTCCGGCTTCAAGGCCACCCCGGTGCCGACCACGACCGCGAACTACCCGGCGGCGCGTGACAACACCAAGGAAGACATCAACGTCCGCTCCGCGGGCTGGCTGTCCGACTGGCCCTCGGGTGCGACCTGGATGCCGACGAACTACGGGTGCACCAACCCGAACAAGACCGGTTCGCTCGGCGCCAACTTCGCGGCCTTCTGCAACAAGTCCATGGACTCCAAGATGGACTCGATCCAGCGGCTCCCGCTGGACCAGCAGGCAGCGGCGTGGAACAGCCTGGACAAGGAGATCGCCCAGAAGTTCTTCCCGCTGTTCCCGACCTACTACGGCGGTATCGCGCAGGCCCACGGATCCAAGATCCAGGGCATGTTCGACGACACCACCATCGGTATGCCGACCTGGAAGAACATCTGGATCTCCCAGTGATGCACCCGGTCGACAGCTCGGGCTGTTGACCACCGGGTGGTGGGGTACGGCTCACGCCGTACCCCACCACCCACCACATGGCCCACAACCGCTAGGAAGCAGAGATGACGGGATTCATCGTTCGCCGACTGCTCAGCTCGCTGCTCGTGGTCATCTTGACCTCGATGTTCGTGTTCGTCCTGTTCTTCAAGGGACTCGGCGACAGTCCCGCCCGTAACTTCTGCGAGAAGGGCGGCGCCGGCAAGTGCAGCCCCGAGAGGCTCGCCTCGATCGAGCACCAGATGGGCTTCGACAAGCCCCTCGTCTACAACTACCGCCAGTGGGCGAAGGGGATCTTCGTCGGCCGCAAGAACGTCTACTCTGACGGCAAGCTCTACGACTGTCCCGCGCCGTGCCTCGGCATCTCGATCACCACCAGCCAGCCCGTGTGGACCGACCTGAAGCAGAAGTATCCGGCGACCCTCGTGCTCGCCGTGGGCGGCGCCACCATCTACCTCACGCTGGGGGTCTTCCTCGGCGCCATGGCCGCCCGATGGCGAGGAACCTCGGCCGACCGGTTGATGGTGGGCGGGACGCTGGTCGTCTCGTCGATCCCGTTCTACGTGGTCGCGCTGCTGGCGTGGATCTATCTCTCCCTGCAGCTCCAGATCTTCCCGAACACCGGGTACTACCCGATCACCGAGAACCCAGCCAAGACCGTCTCCTACATGATGCTGCCGTGGCTGGTGATCGGGCTGACCAACTGCACGTCGTACGCCCGGTTCACGCGTGGCCAGATGGTGGAGACCCTCAGCGAGGACTACATCCGGACCGCAGCGTCCAAGGGCGTGAAGACCAACAACGTCCTCTTCAAGCACGCGCTGCGGGCGGCCATCGTCCCCGTGATCACGATCTTCGGCCTCGACTTCGCCACGCTCCTGGGCGGCACGATCTTCACCGAGGTCATCTTCAGCATCGACGGCATCGGCCACTGGGGCCTGCAGGCGCTGTCGACCCCGATCGACATCAACGTCATCAGCGCCACGGTGCTGGTCGCCGCGGTGCTGATCGTCGTCGCGAACCTGCTCGTCGACATCCTCTACAGCTTCCTCGACCCGCGGGTGAGCGTCGGATGAGCACCCGATTCCAGAGCTCGCTCCGCTCCGCTTCGAACAGGGGCCCCCAGAGATGACCGCCGACATCAGCGAGCGCCCCGACGACATGGCGGCGCCCGCCCACCCTGACGACCCCTTCCTCATCGTGCAGGACCTCACGGTCAAGTTCCCGACCCACGACGGGCTGGTGCAGGCGGTCAGCGACCTCTCCTACACCGTCGAGCGCGGCAAGACGCTCGGCATCGTGGGGGAGTCCGGATCGGGCAAGTCCGTCTCCTCGATGGCGGTGCTCGGACTCCACGACCCCAAGCACACCCGCCTGTCCGGTTCGATCCGGGTCGACGGCTTCGAGGTGATCGGCGCCGCCGAGGACCGGATGCGCAAGATCCGCGGCAACAGTGTCGCGATGATCTTCCAGGACGCCCTCACTGCGCTGCACCCGTTCTACTCGATCGGCGACCAGATCTCCGAGGGCTACCGGATCCACCACAAGGTCTCCAAGGCCGAGGCGAAGAAGCGCGCGATCGAGATGCTCGACCGGGTCGGGATCCCGCAGGCCAACCGCCGCGTGGACGACTATCCCCACCAGTTCTCGGGCGGCATGCGGCAGCGCGCGATGATCGCCATGGCGCTCGTCAACGACCCGCAGCTGCTGATCGCCGACGAGCCGACCACCGCCCTCGACGTCACCGTGCAGGCACAGATCCTCGACCTGCTCCAGGACCTGCAGCGCGAGTTCAACTCCGCGGTCATCATCATCACCCACGACCTGGGCGTGGTCGCCGAGATGGCCGACCAGACGATGGTGATGTACGGCGGTCGCGCCGTGGAGTACGGCGCGACCCGCGAGATCCTGACCCACCCCGAGATGCCCTACTCGTGGGGACTCCTGGCCAGCATCCCGGAGGTCGGTGGCGACGCCAACGCCCGACTGATCCCCATCCCGGGGACACCCCCGAGCCTGCTCCACCCGCCCACCGGCTGTGCGTTCCATCCCCGGTGCCCCCACGTGGACAAGGTGCCCGGCGACCTGTGCCGGACCACGCTCCCCGAGCTGGTGCCGGGCGAGCGCGGCGAGAACCACGTCAAGCGCTGCCACCTGGCCAACCCGGGCGAGATCTACACCGAGGAGATCCTGCCGGAGATCGCGCCGGATCTGATCGACCAAGCGACCGGGGAGATGATCGCCGAACTGGCCGCAGTCGACCCCGACGACATTTGAGGGCAGGATGAGCACCGTGACCAACGCAGACGTCGAGCGTGCCCCGGAACACTCCGGGGCACCGTCGGGTGAGCCCCTGCTCGAGGTCCGTGACCTGACCAAGTACTTCCCGGTGAAGTCCGGCGGCGTGGTCCGTCGTACCGTCGCCCACGTCCAGGCCGTCGACGGGGTGTCGTTCTCGTTGCGCAAGGGCGAGTCGCTCGGCCTGGTGGGTGAGTCGGGCTGCGGCAAGACCACGACCGGTCGCTTGATCACCCGGCTCTACGACCCCACCTCCGGTGCGATCAACTTCGAGGGCACCGACATCTCGGGTCTGTCGCGACGGCAGATGATGCCGATCCGCAGCGAGATCCAGATGATCTTCCAGGACCCCTACTCCTCGCTGAACCCGCGTCACACGGTCGGCACGATCGTCGGGACCCCTCTGCGCGTGCACAACATGGTGCCGGAGAAGAAGGTCCTGCCCCGGGTCCAGGAGCTGCTCGAGGTGGTCGGCCTCAACCCCGAGCACTACAACCGCTACCCCAGTGAGTTCTCCGGCGGTCAGCGACAGCGCATCGGCATCGCCCGGGCCCTGGCGCTGCAGCCCAAGCTCCTGGTGGCGGACGAGCCCGTCTCGGCGCTCGACGTGTCGATCCAGGCCCAGGTCGTCAACCTGCTGAAGGACGTGCAGGAGGAGTTCGGGATCGCCTTCCTGTTCATCGCCCACGACCTCGCGGTCGTGCGTCACTTCTGCCCCGACGTCGCGGTGATGTACCTCGGCAAGATCGTCGAGATCGGTGACCGCGAGACGATCTACGAGCACCCGCACCACCCCTACACCCAGGCCCTGCTGTCCGCGGCGCCCGACGTGAAGCAGGCCGCGGTGGGCGGACGTCGCGAGCGGATCCGGCTGGAGGGCGACGTCCCGTCGCCGATCAACCCGCCCAGCGGATGCCGCTTCCGGACCCGGTGCTGGATGGCGCAGGAGATCTGCGCCAAGCAGGAGCCGCCGCTGATGCAGATCGGCAGGAAGCACAAGGTCGCCTGCCACTTCGCCGGCGAGTTCGGCCAGCAGCCCGAACGTCCCGTGACCGCCGGCCTGCTCGGGGTCGACGACCAGGGCAACCCCGACGGCAGCGCCCCTGCCGATCAGGACCACCACGACGCGCCCGGCTTCGCCGACACCTGGTTCGACCTGAGCACCCAGTCGGTCACCCGGAGCTGACGTCGTCGGCCCCGCTACCCCCGGGGCTGGTCGCGAAGACTTTACTTGTGGTCGTTCCCGACCCCTCCCTACGGTGAGATCCACTCATCGACCCGTCCTTGGGAGGGACATTGAAAGCACTGCTCAGATTCCTGGCGGCAACCGGACTGATCGTCGGGTTCCTGGTCGCCACGACCCCGGCGGCCACCGCCGACGCTGCGATCAACGACGTCTACAACTGCAGCACCAATCGCATCAGCCAGACCACCCATCAAGACATGAAGTACTGCGTCTACAAGTTCTTCATGCCGTCCAACGACGCCAAGATGACCGGGAACTCTGCGTGGTACTACACCTACGACAAGGTCGACAAGAAGTGGGGCGGCCACGGCGACGTGTACGGCGACGTCTTCGACACCAAGGCCGACGGTCAGTGCGCCGGCAGCGTGATGGCCGAGTGGATCAACGGCAGCCTCGAGCAGGTGTCGCCCCTGACGAAGGCGTGCGGCACGGGGAACGACAAGAGGTACGAGTACCGGATCAACGACGGCTCGCTGATGAGCGGTGACCCCAACCCGACGCCCCCCGACAACCCATCGTCTCGGCCGGGGCGGCCCTTCGCGGGGCGGGCCACGACCAAGATCCTCTTCGAGAGCTACCTGTGCCAGCCCGCGAGTGCGTGCGACCCCTCGGGCAAGACGTTCAGTGAGCAGTGGACGATGATGGACAAGTGCACCTTCGCGTCGAACGCATGTCGGATCGAGTGGATCCAGTGGGCTGAGGAGCCCTCCCCGCTGGGCACGTAGGTCGCGACCTGTCGCGCGGTCGGGCTGACGTCCGACCGCGCGACGACGTCGGCGGCCCTGCTTCTAGGCTCTGTGTCGTGAACGATCAAGGCGATGCTCCAGGGACGTCGATCAGCGACGACGAGCTGTTCGAGACGGAGTCGCTGCGGCCGGCTGCTCCGGTGACCCCCGGGTCCGGCTCCCTCCAGGCCAACACCCACGCCTCGGCGCCCCTGGCCGTCCGGATGCGACCGCGGACCCTCGACGAGCTCGTCGGCCAGCCCCAGCTGCGGGCCGAGGGCTCGCCGCTGCGCCAGCTGATCGAGGGTGGCAAGGCCCTCTCGCTGCTGCTGTGGGGGCCGCCCGGTACCGGCAAGACGACGATCGCGGCGATCGTCAGCGGTCAGACCGACCGGTCGTTCGTGGAGGTGTCCGCCGTGTCGGCCGGGGTCAAGGAGGTCCGGGCCGCCATCGACCGCGCCCGGAGCGACCTGACCCACCGCGGGCGCGAGACCGTGCTGTTCGTCGACGAGGTCCATCGGTTCAGCAAGGCCCAGCAGGACGCCCTGCTGCCCGGCGTGGAGAACCGCTGGGTGACGCTGGTGGCGGCGACGACCGAGAACCCGTTCTTCTCGGTCATCTCGCCCCTGCTCTCGCGCAGCCTGCTGCTCCAGCTGGACAGCCTTGACCGACGACGACGTCGCCGAGGTGATGGATCGCGCCCTGGTGGACGAGCGCGGGCTGGCCGGGGAGTTCACCCTGGCCGACGACGCCCGCGAGCACCTGGTCCGCCTCGCCGGTGGCGATGCGCGGCGTTCGCTCACCTACCTCGAGGCCGCTGCCGGCGCTGCCGGCAGCCAGGGTCTCGACACCATCGACCTGGCCACGGCCGAGACCGCCGTCGACCGCGCCGCCGTCCGCTACGACCGCCAGGGCGACCAGCACTACGACGTGATCTCGGCCTTCATCAAGTCGCTCCGCGGCTCGGACGCGGATGCCGCCCTGCACTACCTGGCCCGGATGTTCGAGGCGGGGGAGGATCCGCGGTTCATCGCGCGGCGCCTGGTGATCCTGGCCAGCGAGGACATCGGTCTCGCCGACCCGACCGCCCTGACGACGGCGGTCGCGGCGGCCCAGGCCGTACAGCTGATCGGCATGCCCGAGGCTCGGCTCAACCTCGCCCAGGCGACCATCGCGCTGGCGGTCGCGCCGAAGTCGAACGCGGTGATCAAGGCGATCGAGGCCGCCAGCGCCGACGTCCGCGCCGGGAAGATCGGCCAGGTGCCGCCGCACCTCCGCGACGCCCACTACCAGGGGTCGAAGAGCCTCGGTCACGGCACGTCCTACACCTACAGCCACGACGAGCCCTTCGGCATCGCCGAGCAGCAGTACGCCCCCGACGTGATCGCTGACGCGGAGTACTACCAGCCCACCTCGCTGGGCGCCGAGGCCGCGGTCAAGGAGCGCTGGGAGCGCGTCCGGCGGCTCATCCGCGGGCGATAGGGTCGGTGGCTGTGACCAGGGACCAGGCCGTGTGGCTCGCCGTCGGCGGGCTCGCCGTGCTCTGCCTGATCGTGCTGCTGGCGGTGGCCGGCGTACGCCGGTCGTGGGCCCGCGAGCGCGACGCCGTCCGGGCCGAGGTCGCCGACCTGCGCGCCCGTCTCGAGGAGCTCGAGCACGACGGTCCGACGCCGGTCCCGGCGACGGAGGCGGAGTTCGTGATCACCGGGCTCGGCAGCGAGCAGCCCGGGCCCGTGCCGCCTCCCGCGCCCGCGGCTGCGATCGACGGCGCCACCTTCGCCGACACGGTGCTGCGCGAGACGGTGGTCAAGGCCGCCTCGCTGGCTCACGGCGTACGACGGGGCCTGGCGCCCGCCACCCGGAACCGGATCCGCTTCGAGATGAAGCAGGAGGTACGCCGTGCCCGCCGGCAGCGCCGTGCCGACCTCAAGCGGGCCCAGCGCGACCTGCACGCACGACAGCGGGCCCTGCTCGCGGAGGAGACGGAGGCCACGTGAGGCGGGGTTTCTGGTTCATGGCCGGGGCGAGCGCCGGGGTCTACGCGATGGTGCGTGGACGCCGCGTGGCCCAGGCGTTCACCGCCGAGGGGCTCCACGACCGGTGGGAGGCGCTCACCCTCGGGGCACGGATGTTCCGCGACGAGGTCGCCCAGGGCCAGGCGGAGGCCGAAACGCAGTTGCGCGAGCGCTTCGGGCTCGTGCCTCATGGACCCCCCGAGCTGGTCGCCTCGACCAGCACGGTGGTCTCGACGAGCTCGCCCGACGAGCGAGGACAGGAAGGCGACGACTGATGGACACCGCGGAGATCCGCCGACGGTTCGTGGCTCACTTCGAGCGAGCCGCGCACACCGCCGTGCCCTCGGCGTCCCTGCTCCTCGACGACCCGAACCTGCTGTTCGTCAACGCCGGCATGGTGCCGTTCAAGCCGTACTTCCTGGGCCAGGAGGCGCCGCCGTACTCCCGTGCCGTGAGCATCCAGAAGTGTGTCCGCACGCCCGACATCGAGGACGTCGGGAAGACGACGCGGCACGGCACCTTCTTCGAGATGTGCGGCAACTTCTCCTTCGGTGACTACTTCAAGGAGGGTGCGATCGAGCTCGCCTGGGACTTCGTCACCAAGTCCCAGGCCGACGGCGGCCTGGGACTCGAGGAGAGCCGGCTGTGGCCCTCGATCCTGCACGGCGACGACGAGGCGCTGCACCTGTGGATGAAGGTGACCGGCCTGCCGACCGAGCGGATCGTCAAGCTCGGTCCGAAGGAGAACTACTGGTCGATGGGCGTGCCCGGTCCGGGCGGCCCTGCCTCGGAGATCCTCTACGACCGCGGAGCCGAGCACGGCCCCGACGCGGAGTTCGAGACCACCGACCGGATCGAGATGCCGGCCAAGCTCGAGGACCGCTACCTGGAGTTCTGGAACCTCGTGTTCATGCAGGACGAGCTGAGCGCGGTGCGGTCGAAGGAGGACTTCGACATCGTCGGCTCGCTGCCGCGCAAGAACATCGACACGGGCATGGGCCTCGAGCGCGTCGCCTACCTCCTGCAAGGCGTCGACAACATGTACGAGATCGACGTGATGTACCCGGTCATCGAGCGCGCCGAGGAGCTGACCTCGCGCAGCTACGGGGCCGACCACGACGACGACGTCCGGTTCCGGGTGGTCGCCGACCACGTCCGCAGCTCGATGATGCTGATCGGCGACGGAGTGACCCCGGGCAACGAGGGTCGCGGCTACGTCCTGCGCCGGCTGCTCCGCCGCGCGGTGCGCTCGATGCGTCTCCTCGGCACCGAGGACCGCGTGCTCCCCGAGCTCCTGCCGGTGAGCCGCGACAAGATGGGCGAGACGTACGGCGAGCTGCACCGCGACTGGGAGCGGATCTCGCAGGTCGCCTACGCCGAGGAGGACGCCTTCCGGCAGACGCTCCGCGCCGGCACCACGATCTTCGACCAGGCGGCCGCCGACGTACGACGTGCGGGCGACACCGTGCTCAGCGGCGAGCGCGCGTTCGCGCTGCACGACACCTACGGCTTCCCGATCGACCTGACCCTCGAGATGGCCCAGGAGCAGGGGCTCCTGGTCGACGAGGTGGGCTTCCGCGAGCTGATGGGGCAGCAGCGCGACCGCGCCAAGGCCGACGCGCGCGCCAAGAAGGGCCGTCACGTCGACGCGACGGCCTACCGGCAGGTGGCGGACTCGACTCGGCGAGCCGGTGGAGTTCACCGGCTACCGCGAGGTGGTCTCGGAGGGCGCGGTCCGCGGGCTGGTGGCCGCGGGCGGCGTGGTCGACTCCGCGCGCGAGGGCGAGGAGGTCGAGCTGGTGCTCGACCGCACGCCGTTCTATGCCGAGGGCGGCGGCCAGCTGGCCGACCAGGGCGTGATCGAGCTCGACAACGGCGCGCGCCTCGAGGTGCGCGACGTGCAGACGCCGGTCACCGGGCTGGTCGTGCACACGGTCAAGGTGCTGAGCGGCGAGGTCACCCCCGGGCTCGGTGCCCACAGCGAGGTCGACATCGAGCGGCGCAAGGCGATCTCGCGCGCCCACACGGCGACCCACATGGTGCACAAGGCGTTCCGCGAGGCGTTGGGCGACACCGCCACGCAGGCGGGCTCGGAGAACGCGCCCGGCCGCTTCCGCTTCGACTTCTCCGCGACCGGCGCCGTCCCCGTGTCGGTGATGCAGGACGTGGAGGCGCGGGTCAACGACCTGGTGCTCGCCGACCTCGGCGTGCACGCGGAGATCATGAGCCAGGACGAGGCCGTGCGGTCGGGGGCGATGGCGCTCTTCGGCGAGAAGTACGGCGACCGGGTGCGGGTGGTCTCCGTCGGCGACTGGGCGCGGGAGCTCTGCGGGGGCACCCACGCGGGCCGGTCCGGGCAGCTCGGCGTGATCAAGCTGCTGGGGGAGTCGTCGATCGGGTCGGGCGTGCGCCGGGTGGAGGCGCTCGTGGGCACCGACGCCTACCGCTTCCTGGCCCGCGAGCACGTGCTGGTCGCCCAGCTCTCCGAGGCGCTCAAGGCGCGTCCGGAGGAGCTCCCCGAGCGGGTCAACGACCTCGTCGAGCGGCTGCGGACGGCCGAGAAGGCCCTCGAGCAGACGCGGATCGCGCAGCTGCTCTCGGAGGGCGCGCAGCTCGCGGCGGACGCCGTCGACGTCAACGGTGTCCGGCTGATCAGCCTGCGCATCGACGGCGCGGATGCCGGCGACGTGCGGACGATGGCGCTCAACCTCCGGAGCCGGCTCAGCCAGGAGCAGCCCGGCGCCGCCGTGCTGATCGGGGTCAAGGACGGCAAGGTCGCGGTCGTGGCCGCGACCAACGACCGGGCCCGCGAACGAGGTGTCAAGGCCAACGACCTGCTGGCCGTGGTGATGCCCTTCGTCGGCGGCCGTGGCGGCGGCAAGGACGACGTCGCCCAGGGTGGTGGCTCCGACGCCGGCCGGGTCGACGAGGCGCTGGCCGCAGCGAGCGCCGCCGTCGCGAGCGCCACCGGAGGCTGAGGCGTTGCGACCCGGGGTACGGATCGGCATCGACCCGGGTGACGCCCGGATCGGGGTCGCCCGGAGCGACCCCACCGGGTTCCTGGCGACGCCGGTGGAGACCGTACGCCGTGGCCGCGGCGACCTCGCCCGCCTCGCGCGCCTGGCCCGGGAGGCCGAGGCTGTCGAGATCGTGGTCGGGCTGCCGCGCTCGCTCTCGGGAGCGGAGGGGCCGGCGGCCGCGCGGGTGCGCGACTTCGCCGGCGCGCTGGCCGCGCGCGTGACGCCGATCCCGGTGCGACTGCAGGACGAGCGTCTGACCACGGTGGCGGCGGAGGCTATGCTGCGCGACCGGGGGAAGAAGGGTGCCTCACGGAGGGCCGTGGTCGACCAGGCCGCGGCGGTGCTCATCCTGCAACACGCCCTGGACACCGAGCGGGAGACCGGTCGTCCACCAGGAGAGATCGTCACAGGAGACTCATGAGCGACGCCCACGAGGAGCAGTACGACGCCGCGCCCGGCACCGGTCCGGCGACCGAGGACGCGACGGCAGAGCCCGCAGCCGACCACTACGAGCCGCAGTACCTCGGTGGCTCACGGAAGAAGAAGCGCGGGTTCTCCGGCTGCTTCGCGGTGATCGTGGCGCTGGCGGTGATCCTCGGCGGCGCCTACTTCGTGGGCAACAAGGGCTACCACTACCTCAAGGACCACCTGTCGTCGGCGGAGGACTACCCGGGCCCGGGCCACGGTCAGGTGCTGTTCCAGGTGAGGTCGGGCGACACCGTCTCGGAGATCGGCCGCGAGCTGAAGCAGAAGGGTGTCGTGGCGTCGGTCGAGGCGTTCATGAACGCCTCGCACGGCAAGACCGGCATCCAGGTGGGCTACTACCAGCTGAAGAAGAGGATGGCGGCCCACGACGCCTTCGCCGTGCTGATCGACCCCGGTCACATCCTCACCACGAAGGTCACCGTCCCGGAGGGGCTCCGGGTCGCCGACACGGTCGCGATCCTCGCGGCCAGGACGAAGTACTCGACCAAGCAGTTCGACGCGGCGCTCCAGGACACCGCGGCGCTCGGGCTGCCGTCGTACGCCAAGGGCGACCCCGAGGGCTATCTGTTCCCGTCGACCTACGGGTTCGGGCCGAAGGAGAAGCCGGCCGACATGCTCAAGGACATGGTCGACCGGTGGAAGCAGGCGGCCGACGACAACGGCCTCGAGGCCGGAGCGCAGGCGCAGGGCAAGACGCCGGCCGAGATCATGACGATCGCGAGCCTGATCCAGGCCGAGGGCCGGGGCAGCGACATGGCCAAGGTCAGCCGCGTGATCTACAACCGGCTCGACGGTCCCGGTGACCGCGGCGGCACCAACGGCCTGCTCCAGATCGATGCCACGGTCAACTTCGCGCTCGACCGCAAGGGCGTCGTGGCCGTGACCACCGACGAGACCAAGAACACGCAGTCCCCGTACAACACCTATCTCCATCCCGGGCTGCCGCCCGGCCCGATCAACTCGCCTGGCGACGCCGCGATGAAGGCGGCGCTGCATCCGGCGGACGGCCCCTGGTACTACTACGTGACCGTGAACCTGCGCACCGGTGAGACCAAGTTCGGGACGACCTACCAGGAGTTCTTGCAGTTCAAGCAGGAGTTCGCCCAGTACTGCCAGACCTCCGACGCCTGCTGAGGCCGGGCCGTGCGCTGCGCCGTCCTCGGTGACCCGATCGAGCACTCGCTGTCGCCAGCCCTGCACCGGGCGGCCTACGCCGCGCTCGGGCTGGACTGGACCTACGACGCGGTGCGGGTGCCGAGCGGCGGCCTGGCCGGCTTCCTCGCGGGTCTGGACGACACCTGGCGCGGCCTCTCGCTGACCATGCCGCTCAAGCGAGAGGCCATGGCGTTGCTCAGCTCGCGCGACACCTGGGCCGGGCTGGCCGGAGCCGCCAACACGCTGCTGCTCGACCGGGACGGCGTGCACGGGCTCAACACCGACGTGCCGGGCGCGATCGCGGCGCTGCGCGAGGCGACCACGGCGTCCGTCGAGCACGCGGTCGTGCTCGGTGGTGGTGCCACGGCCACGTCGATGCTCCTCGCCCTGGCCGAGCTCGGCTGCGGCTCGGCCGTGCTCGCCGTACGGGACGCCGCGCGCGCCACCGAGACCCTCGAGGCGGTGCGTCGGCATGCCCACCCGCCGCGGCTCGAGACCGTGCTGCTCGACGCGCTCGAGCCCCTGGGTGCGGACGTGGTGGTCTCGACCGTGCCCGCCGAGGCGCAGTCGGCGGCCGTGGTGGCGGCCGTGGCCGACGCGCCCGTCGTCTTCGACGTCCGTCTACGACCCCTGGCCCACCCCGCTGGCCGCTGCCGCACGCGCCGACGGCCGGGTCGTCGTCGGTGGCCTCGACCTCCTGCTGTGGCAGGCGGTCGACCAGGTGCGTGCGATGACCGGACGCTTCGACGTGCCGGTGGCGGCGATGCGCGCCGCGGGCGAGGCGGGACTCGCCGAGCGCCGGCGCTGAGGGCCGACGGCCAGGTCTCGACACACCGGTCGACTCGCTCGGCGTCTTCGCTCGACCCGCTGCGACGTCCGGCTAGGGTGCAGCGCGTGGACTCGACCGTGCTGGCCGTCGTCGTGGCGACCGTGCTGGCCGGGGTGGGCGGGTTCTTCGTCCCGGCCCTGATCGGCCGGATCCCGCCACACGTGCCCGTCGAGACGCCCGAGGAGCCGACCCCGGCGGGGTCCGAGGTCGACGGCACCGTCGACGCCGCCCCCGAGGTGGTCGCCCCGGAGCCGCCGGAGCCCTACGCCGACATCGCGCGCCTGCCGGGTCTCGGCTGGAAGAGCGCGGTCGCCGCGGCCGTCGCCGGCGCCCTCGTCGGCCTGGCCCTCGACTGGACCTGGGCACTCGTGCTGTGGGTGCCCCTGGTCCCGGTCTCGGTCGCGCTCGCCGTCGTCGACTGGCGCACCCGTCTGCTGCCCACCGCCGTGATCCGCCCGTCGTACGGCGTGCTGGTCGTGCTGGTGCTCGTCGGTTGGGCGGTCACCGGCGACTCCGACGCCGTCGTCCGCGCGGCCCTCGGCTGGCTGGTGGCCGGTGGCCTGTTCGCCATCCTCTGGTTCATCTACCCCCGCGGCCTCGGCTACGGCGACGTCCGCCTGGCCGGGCTGCTCGGGATCGGCCTGGGCTGGGTCGGCTGGGGGACCCTGCTGGTCGGCGTCTACGCCGGCTTCCTCCTCGGCGGGGTCATCGGCGGGCTCCTGGCGCTGCTGAAGATCGTGGAGCGCAAGGGCGTTCCGTTCGGACCGTTCATGCTGCTGGGTGCGTTGATCGGTCTGCTGTGGGGCGAGCCGCTGTGGTCCTCTCTCGTCTCGGGCTAGGGAGGCCGCCGTCAGGCTCGCGAGCAAGGTCGCCTCGCCGCTCGCTCCGGCCCCTCCGCCCCGGCGCTGCCCGGGCGGAGCGTCCTCACTCGACATGGGAGACTGACGCCCATGCTGCGCTGGCTCACTGCTGGGGAGTCCCACGGCCCCGCCCTGGTCGCCGTCCTCGAGGGGTTGCCCGCGCACGTCGCGATCACCACTGACGACGTCTCCGAGGCGCTGGCCCGGCGGCGGCTCGGGCGCGGCCGGGGCGCCCGGATGAAGTTCGAGCAGGACCGCGTGACGATCCTCGGCGGGGTGCGGCACGGCGAGACGCAGGGCGGCCCGGTCGCGATCGAGATCGCCAACAGCGAGTGGCCCAAGTGGGAGCAGGTGATGGCGGCCGACCCGGTCGACGCCGACGTGCTCGCCGACCTCGCCCGCAACGCCCCCCTCACCCGGCCGCGGCCGGGTCACGCCGACCTGGTGGGCATGCAGAAGTACGGCTTCGACGAGGCGCGTCCGGTCCTGGAGCGGGCGTCGGCGCGCGAGACGGCGGCGCGAGTGGCCCTCGGGTGCGTGGCAGGTGCCTTCCTCGAGCAGACGACCGGCGCGCGGCTGGTCACCCACGTGATCGAGCTGGGCGGGGTGCGCGCGCCGGCCGGGATCATCCCCGGACCGGACGACGTGGCGCGTCTCGATGCCGACGAGGTGCGCTGTCTCGACCCCGACGCGAGCGCGGCGATGGTGGCCGCGATCGACGACGCACATCGCGACGGCGACACCCTCGGCGGTGTGGTCGAGGTGGTCGTGCACGGGCTACCGCCGGGGCTGGGCTCCCACGTCCACTGGGACCGGCGCCTCGACTCCCGCCTGGCCGGCGCCCTGATGGGGATCCAGGCGATCAAGGGTGTCGAGATCGGCGACGGCTTCGAGCTCGCCGCGACGCGCGGCAGCCTGGCGCACGACGAGATCGAGCCCTCCGGTGACGGCGTACGACGGTCGAGCGGTCGCTCGGGGGGCACCGAGGGCGGCATGTCGACCGGCGAGGTGCTGCGGGTCCGGGCGGCGATGAAGCCGATCGCGACGGTGCCGCGTGCGTTGCGCACGGTCGACGTCGCCACCGGCGAGCCGGCCGTGGCCCACCACCAGCGCTCCGACGTCTGTGCCGTGCCCGCGGCGGGGGTGGTCGCGGAGGCGATGGTCGCGCTGGTGGTGGCCGACGCGGTGCTGGAGAAGTTCGGTGGCGACGCCGTCGCGGAGACCCGGCGCAACGTCGAGAGCTATCTGGAGCACCTGCCCGACCACCTGAAGGTGCGATGACCGCACCGCGGGTGGTGCTCGTCGGCCCGATGGGCGCGGGCAAGACGACGGTGGGCCGGCTCCTCGCCGAGCGCTGGGGCGTGCCGTTCGTCGACACCGACGACGTGGTCGAGCGCGCCGAGGGTCGCACCGTCTCCGACATCTTCGTCGACTCCGGCGAGGAGCACTTCCGGGCGCTCGAGCGGGAGGCGGTGACCCGCGCGCTCGCCGAGCACCCGGGCGTGCTCGCGCTCGGTGGCGGCGCGGTGACCTCCGAGCAGACCCGCGCCTCGTTGTCGGGACATGCCGTCGTCTTCCTCCGGGTCGGGCTGAGCGACGCCGCGGCGCGCGTGGGGCTGGGCACCTCGCGGCCGCTCCTGCTGGGCAACGTGCGCGGCACCATGAAGGCACTGCTCGACGAGCGCGCCCCGGTCTACGAGTCGGTCTCGACCGGCTCGGTCGACACCGACGGGCTGACCCCCGACGAGGTCGCCGACCGGGTCGAGGAGGTGCTGCATGGCTGAACGCAGCCCCACGACCCGACCGTGATCCACGTCGCCACCGGCTCGCCGTACGACGTGCTCGTCGGCGACGGGCTCGTCGGTCGCCTGCCCGCGCTGCTGGGCGAGCGCGTGCAGCGCGTCGCCCTGGCGTACCCCGAGGACCTCCCCGACCTCCCGGCGAGGGTCCGCGACCTGCTGGCCGAGACCTACGACGTGCTCGACCTGCCCCTGCCGCCCGGGGAGGCGGCCAAGACCACGGCCGTGGCCGACCGCTGCTGGGAGGCGCTGGGCCGCGCCGGGTTCACCCGGAGCGACGCGGTGGTGACCGTCGGCGGGGGAGCGACGACCGACCTGGGCGGGTTCGTCGCGGCGACCTGGCTGCGGGGCGTCCGGGTGGTGCACGTGCCCACCACCCTGCTGGGCATGGTCGACGCCGCCGTCGGCGGCAAGACCGGGATCAACACGACCGCCGGCAAGAACCTCGTCGGCGCCTTCCACGAGCCGGCCGGCGTGCTCTGCGACCTGACCCTGCTGAGCACCCTCCCGGTCGAGGAGCTGCGCTCGGGGCTGGGAGAGGTCGTGAAGTGCGGCTTCATCGCCGACCCCGGGATCCTGCGGCTGGTCGAGGACCACGACGACGTCGCCGGCGGCGCGGTGCTGCGCGAGCTCGTGGAGCGGGCGGTCCGGGTCAAGGCGGCGGTCGTCGCCGGCGACCTCACCGAGAGCGGCGGCAGCGAGGAGCATCCCGGACGCGCGGTGCTCAACTACGGTCACACCATGGGTCACGCCGTCGAGCTGGCGAGCGGCTACTCCCTGCGCCACGGCGAGGCCGTCGCCATCGGCTGCGTCTACGCCGCCGAGCTGGCCCGGGCCGCCGGCATCCTCGGTGACGCGGTCGCCGACCGGCACCGGACCGTGCTGGCCAGGGTCGGACTGCCCACCGGCTGGGCCGGTGCGTCGTACGACGACCTGCGCGGGCGGATGGCCGTCGACAAGAAGGCGCGCGGGTCCGAGCTGCGGTTCGTCGTCCTGACCGACCTCGCCCGACCACGGATCCTCGCCGGCCCGCGCGAGGACGACCTGCGGGCCGCCTACGACGTGATGACGGGAGCCGCGCGATGAGCGCCTCGACAGACTCAGGTCGGCGGGTGCTGGTGCTCAACGGCCCCAACCTCGGCCGGCTCGGTCGCCGGCAGCCCGAGATCTACGGCCACACGACGTACGACGAGCTGGTCACCCTGTGCGCCGGGTGGGGACGCGAGCTCGGCCTCCAGGTCGAGGTGCGCCAGACCAACCACGAGGGCGACCTGCTCGACTGGCTCAACACCGCCGCCGACGAGCAGACCCCGGTCGTGCTCAACGCGGCCGCCTGGACCCACTACTCCTACGCCCTCGCCGACGCCTGCGCCCAGCTGGGCGCCCCGCTCGTGGAGATCCACATCAGCGACCCCGCCTCACGACCGGAGGAGTTCCGGCACACGTCGGTGGTGACGCCGTACGCGAAGGTCGTCATCGCCGGTCAGGGCATCGACGGCTACCGCCAGGCCCTCGCCGCGCTGGCCGACCCGACGGGCTGAACCGCCGTCGCGAGCCCGCAGGCGGGTCGGACGGCCGGATCTGGCGATTCCGGGCCGGGACGGCCGCCGTACTAGAATCCGAGGTCGCCCGCCCGGACCGTGCAACGCAGGTGGGCCCACTCCCGCGACAGATAGAGGCAGCTGCGTCATGGCCACCACGAACGACCTGAAGAACGGCATGGTCCTGAACCTCGACGGCCAGCTCTGGCAGGTCATCTGGTTCCAGCACCACAAGCCCGGCAAGGGCGGGGCCGTCGTCCGGTCGAAGCTGCGCAACGTCGAGTCCGGCAAGACCGTGGACCGCACGTTCAACGCCGACGTGAAGGTCGACGTGGCCAGCGTCGACAAGCGCACGATGCAGTACCTCTACAACGACGGCACGTCCTACGTGTTCATGGACACCGGCACCTACGACCAGCTCGAGATCGGGCCCGACATCCTCGGGGACGCCAAGAACTTCCTGCTCGAGAACCAGGACGCCATCGTGGCCACCAACGAGGGTCGCGTGCTCTACGTCGAGCTCCCCGCGTCGGTCGAGCTGGAGATCACCTACACCGAGCCCGGTGTGGTCGGCGACAGCGCCACCGGACGCACCAAGCCGGCGACCCTCGAGACCGGGCACGAGATCCAGGTGCCGCTCTTCATCACCCAGGGCGAGAAGGTCAAGGTCGACACCCGCGACTCGTCGTACCTCGGCCGCGTGAAGTCCTGAAGCCCGTCGGCGCTCCCTGATGGCCGCCCGCACGAAGTCACGCAAGCGCGCGCTCGACATCCTCTACGCCTCCGAGATGCGCGGCCAGGACCCTGTCGGCGCGCTCGACGCGGCGATCGCCGAGGGCGAGGGCCCGACCAACCCCTACACCGAGACCCTCGTCCGCGGCGTCACCGAGCACCGTGGCCGCATCGACGAGCTGCTGTCGACGTACTCCCAGGGCTGGACGCTCGACCGGATGCCGGCCGTCGACCGGACCGCGCTGCGGATCGGCGTCTACGAGCTGCTCTACGCCGACGACGTGCCGCCGGCGGTCGCCGTCACCGAGGCGGTGGCGCTGGTGCGCAACCTGTCGACCGACGACTCCCCGGGCTTCGTCAACGGCGTGCTCGGCAGCCTGCTCCGCGATCGGGACTCGCTCACCCCCTAGGGTGGTCACAGCCCACCCGTGAGCGGCACTAGGGTCCGGGGCATGGCAGACGTGGGTGACCGGGCCGAAGAGCTGGGCCGCCGGGCCGACACCAGCCCGTGGATGGACCGTGGCGTCCGGTTCGGGATGATCTGCTACGGGGTCGTCTACCTGCTCATCGCCTGGCTCGCCGTCCAGCTGGCGCTGGGCCACCACAAGACGAACGCTTCCAACAAGGGGGCGCTGCAGCTGCTGGCCAAGCAGTCCTTCGGTCCGGTGCTGCTCTGGCTGATCGCGATCGGTCTGACCGTCCTCGTCGTCTGGCGCGCGCTCGAGGCGCTCATCGGGCACCGGGAGTACGACGGTGGCAAGCGCACCCGCAAGCGCCTGATGTCGGCCGGCAAGGCGGTCATCTACGGCTACGTCGCCTACCTCGCCTTCCGCTACGCGATCGGCGCGGGCTCCTCGGGGAGCACCGACTCCACGACCGCCAAGCTGATGGACCAGCCCTTCGGGCGCTTCCTGGTGGGGCTGGTGGGCGTGGCCATCGCGGCGTACGGCGTGGCCCAGATCCGGCGGGGCTGGACCGAGAAGTTCATGGAGAACCTCGACGCTCGCGGCTCGGCGGGAGACGTCGGCAAGGCCTACCGGATGATCGGCAAGATCGGCTACATCGCCAAGGGCATCGCGTTCATCCTGATCGGTGGCCTGTTCGTCACGGCGGCGGTGACCCACCACGCGAAGAAGTCGGGCAACCTCGACCAGGCCCTCCACTCCCTGCTCGACTACCCGTTCGGCCAGGTGCTCCTGATCCTCGTCGCGGCCGGCATCGCCTGCTACGGCCTCTTCTGCTTCGCCCGTGCCCGTCACCTGTCCCGATGACCGAGCCGACCCTGCCCGTCGGGTGGAGTGCGCGCCTGCCCGACCAGTCCGACGTCCCGGCGCTCGTCGCGCTCCGGCTCGCCGACCGGGCTCCGTGGACCGACGAGCGGGCGGTCGACGAGGCCGCGGTGGAGTCCGAGGTCGTGGGCTACGCGTCGTGGACGCGTCGCCAGCTCGTCGTCCTCGATCCGGACGGACGCCTCCGCGGCTGGATCTCGGTGCAGGACCGCGCCGCCGGCCGCACCGTCGTCGCGCTGTGGCTCGACCGCGACGTGGCCGAGGCGCAGGCGGTCGCGGTGAGCCTCTACGCCTGGGCGGATGCGGAGGGGCGGGCGATCGCCCGGCTGCGCGGCCTCGAGCGCACCCGCATGGACGCCTCGCCCTTCGCCTCCGACCACGTGCAGCGCGGCTGGCTCGAGGCGGCCGGCTATGCGCGGAGCCGCCGGTGGCTGCACATGAGCCGCCCGGTGGACCCGACCGAGCTGCACCCGCCCCTGCGTGAGGGCGTGACCGTACGCCGTGTGGCGCGGCACGAGAACGGCGTACCTCTCGCCTCCGACCTGCAGATCGTGCATCTGATGCTGGAGGAGTCGTTCCAGGACCACTTCAACTCCTACCGCGAGAGCTTCCCCGAGTTCGTGCAGCGGCTCCGCGAGGACCCCGGCCACCGGTGGGACCACTGGTGGCTCGCGTTCGTCTCGTCGGAGGGTGGCGAGGACGTGCCGGCCGGCGCGATCGTCTGCTCGGTCCTGGCGCCGGACCGGACCGGCGCGGAGGGCACGTACGTCGACTACATCGGGGTGAACCGTGCTGCGCGCGGACGCGGTGTGGCGAAGGGTCTGCTCTACACCGTGCTGGGGGACGCGGCCGAGCGCGGCCGCGACCGGGTGTCGCTCGAGGTCGACGCGGACTCGCCGACGCGGGCCGACGAGATCTACGTGGCGATGGGGTGGGTCACCGACTACGTGACCGAGTCGTGGTTCCGCGACGTCGACGCCTCGTGACGCGTCAGCGTGGCGATGGAAGGGTGGGGGCATGACCGGTGACCAGTACGACGTGATCGTGGTGGGCCTCGGCCCCGGTGGCGAGCACGTGGCCATCAAGCTGGGCGAGGCCGGGCTGCGCGTGCTCGGGATCGAGGAGCGGCTGGTGGGTGGGGAGTGCCCCTACTTCGGCTGCGTGCCCTCGAAGATGATGATCGCCGCCGCCCACACCCTGCGTGAGGCCGGTCGCGTCTCCACGATGGCCGGCTCGTCGACCGTCACCCCCGACTGGACGCCGGTGGCCGACCGCATCCGCGACGAGGCCACCGACGACTGGGACGACGCGGTCGCGGTGAAGCGTCTCGAGGACAGCGGCGCCACCTTCGTCCGCGGCCGTGGAGTGCTCGCCGGTGACGGTCGCGTGCGCGTCGGCGACACGACGTACACCGCGACGAAGGGGATCGTGATCAACACCGGCACGGCCCCGGCAGCGCCGCCGGTCGACGGGCTCGCGGACACCCCGTACTGGACCAACCGCGACGCCGTGCGGCTGCGCGAGCTGCCGTCGTCGCTCGCGGTGATCGGCGGTGGTGCCATCGGGTGCGAGCTCGCGCAGGTGATGGCCCTGTTCGGGGTGCGGGTGACCGTCGTCGAGGTGGCCGACCGGCTGGTCGCGCCGGAGGAGCCCGAGGCGAGCGAGGCGCTGGAGAAGGCGTTCGCCGAGTCGGGGATCCAGGTCCTGACCGGAGCGTCCCTCGGCTCCGTGGCCTACGCGGACGGGCAGTTCACCCTCGACCTCGGCGACCAGCAGGTGACGGCCGAGAAGCTCCTGGTGGCCGCGGGCCGTCGTACGAACCTGGCCGGGCTGGGTCTGGAGAACGTCGGTCTGGACCCCGAGGCGAAGGTGCTGGACCCCGACGAGCGGATGCGCGTCGCCGACGGGGTCTGGGCCATCGGCGACATCACGGGCAAGGGCGCCTTCACGCACGTGTCGATGTACCAGGGCGCGGTCGTGGTCAGCGACCTGCTCGGCCGCGACGGTCCGTGGGCCGACTATCGCGCCGTCGCGCGGGTCACGTTCACCGCCCCCGAGGTCGCGTCGGTCGGCCTGGGGGAGAAGGCGGCCCGCGCCGCCGGCCTCGACGTCGCCGTCGCCATCGGAGACCTCGGCGCACGGGGATGGATGGCCCAGGAGGAGGGCCTGATCAAGCTGGTCGCCGACGCCTCGCGCGACGTCCTGGTCGGCGCGACCGTGGTCGGACCGGCGGGCGGCGAGATCATGTCGATGCTGGCGCTCGCCGTCCATGCCGAGGTGCCGATCCCGACGCTCCTCCACATGCACTTCGCCTACCCGACCTACCACCGGGCCATCGAGAGCGTGCTCAAGGAGCTCGCGCCTCCTCGGTGACGCGCGTCCGGGCCGGGCCCGCGGACGCCCGAGCGCCTGATAGTGTCGCCGCGATCGACATCCTTTAACGAGCCGTCCCGTGAGGCGGAGAAGGAGGTCTGGCACCCGAATGCCTGCGCCTGCCGCAACCCCCGAGCCCGGTCCCGACACCGGCCGGACCGTGCTCGACTCCGGTGACATCGCCCGGGCCCTCAGCCGCATCTCCCACGAGATCCTCGAACGCAACAAGGGCGCCGACGACCTCGTCCTGCTCGGCATCCCCTCGCGCGGGGTCCCGCTCGCGGAGCGGATCGCCGAGCGGATCGCCGCAGTCGAGGGCCGCGCCGTGCCGAGCGGCTCGCTCGACGTGACCATGTATCGCGACGACCTGCGCCTGAAACCGGCCCGCACGCTGCTGCCGACCCAGATCCCCGACGGCGGCATCGACGACAAGGTCGTCGTGCTGGTCGACGACGTGCTGTTCTCCGGACGGACGATCCGCGCCGCCCTCGACGCGCTCAACGACGTGGGCCGGCCGCGCGCCGTCCAGCTCGCCGTCCTGGTCGACCGGGGCCACCGCGAGCTGCCGATCCGCGCCGACTTCGTCGGCAAGAACCTCCCGACCTCGCTGGTCCAGCGGGTCCGGGTCCACCTGACCGGCGTCGACGACGAGAACGCCGTGATCATCGAGGGAGCCGGCGCATGAAGAAGCACCTGCTGTCCGCTGCCGACCTGACCCGCGAGGACGCCGAGCTGGTGCTGGCGACCGCCGACGAGATGCGCTCGCTGGCCGACCGCCCGATCAAGAAGCTGCCGGCCCTGCGCGGACGGACGGTGGTCAACCTGTTCTTCGAGGACTCCACGCGGACCCGGATCTCGTTCGAGGCCGCCGCCAAGCGGCTCTCGGCCGACGTCATCAACTTCTCCGCGAAGGGCTCGTCGCTGTCCAAGGGCGAGTCGCTCAAGGACACCGCGCTGACGCTCGAGGCGATGGGCTGCGACGCGGTCGTCTGCCGCCACGGCGCCAGCGGCGCCCCGCACCGGCTGGCCAACTCCGGCTGGGTGCGGGCCTCGGTGGTCAACGCCGGCGACGGGACCCACGAGCACCCCACCCAGGCCCTGCTCGACGCGTTCACCATGTGGCGACACCTCGGCCCTCGCAACGGCGGCACGCTCGACGGCCAGCGGATCGCGATCGTCGGCGACGTCCTCCACTCGCGGGTGGCCCGGTCCAACGCACTCCTGCTCCACACGCTCGGCGCCGAGGTCACGCTCATCGCACCGCCGACCCTCCTGCCGGTGGGGATCGAGAGCTGGCCGGTGGAGACGTCGTACGACCTCGACGCGGTGCTCCCGAAGGCCGACGCGGTGATGATGCTGCGTGTCCAGCGCGAGCGGATGAACGGCGGGTTCTTCCCGACCCCGCGTGAGTACAGCCGTCGCTACGGGCTCGACGGGCGCCGGATGGCGACCCTGCAGGACCACACGATCGTGATGCACCCCGGCCCGATGGTCCGCGGCATGGAGATCACCGCCGACGTCGCCGACTCGGCACGCTCGGTGATCGTCGAGCAGGTCACCAACGGCGTCGCCGTACGGATGGCGGTGCTCTACCTGCTGCTCGGCGGCAGCGAACCGGCCGTGGGCGCGTCCGAGAACGTCGAGACCACGGAGGCCCTCGTATGACCAGCTACCTGATCAAGGGTGCCTCGATCGTCGGCGGCGAGCCCACGGACCTCCTGCTCCAGGACGGCCGCGTCGTCTTGGATGCCTCGGTGGTCGAGCGGAGTCGAGACCACGACGACGTCGAGACCATCGACGCCACCGGGCTGATCGCCCTGCCCGGTCTGGTCGACCTCCACACGCACCTGCGCGAGCCGGGGCGCGAGGACGCCGAGACCGTGCTCACCGGCACCCAGGCCGCGGCCATGGGCGGCTTCACCGCCGTGCACGCGATGGCCAACACCGATCCCGTGGCCGACACGGCCGGCGTCGTCGAGCAGGTCTGGCGGCTCGGCCGCGAGGGCGGCTACTGCGACGTCTACGCGGTCGGGGCGGTCACCGTCGGGCTGGCCGGCCGGCAGCTGGCCGAGCTCGGCGCGATGGCCGACTCGGCGGCGCGGGTCCGCGTGTTCAGCGACGACGGTCACTGCGTCGACGACGCGGTGCTGATGCGGCGCGCCCTGGAGTACGTCAAGGCGTTCGACGGGGTCGTCGCGCAGCACGCCCAGGAGCCGCGGCTCACCGAGGGCGCCCAGATGAACGAGGGTGAGCTGTCCGGCCGACTCGGGCTGGCCGGCTGGCCGGCCGTGGCGGAGGAGGCGGTGATCGCGCGCGACTGCCTGCTCGCGGCCCACGTCGGTTCGCGGCTGCACGTCTGCCACGTCTCGACGGCCGGCTCCGTGGAGATCATCCGCCAGGCCAAGGCGTCGGGCTGGAACGTCACGGCCGAGGTCTGCCCCCATCACCTGCTGCTGACCGACGAGCTGGCGACGTCGTACGACCCGATCTACAAGGTCAACCCGCCGTTGCGCACGGCGGCCGACACCGAGGCGCTGCGGGCGGCGCTGGCCGACGGCACGATCGACGTCGTCGCCACCGACCACGCGCCCCACCCGCTGGAGGACAAGGACTGCGAGTGGGCGGCGGCCGCGTTCGGGATGCTCGGTCTCGAGACCGCCCTGTCGGTCGTCCAGGAGACGATGGTCGACCCCGGTCTGCTGACCTGGGCCGAGGTCGCCGAGCGGATGTCCTACGCACCCGCCCGGATCGGCCGGGTCGCAGACCACGGGCAGCCGCTGGAGGAGGGTGCGCCGGCGAACGTCGCGCTCTACGACCCGTCCGTACGACGGGTGGTCGACGCCGCGGAGTCCGTCTCGCTGTCGCGCAACACGCCGTACGCCGGCATGGAGCTGCCCGGCCGGGTGGTCGCGACGTTCCTGCGCGGCAGGCCGACGGTGCTGGACGGCAAGCTCGCCTGACGTCGCTCGGCGACGGAAAACGCGGAACGGACGGGTCGCCACTCGGGCGGGTCGAGGATCCGTTCCGCGTTTTCCGCCGAAACGGATTGGCGCGGGGTCGGTACGGCGGGCGAGGATGTCGCTCGTGATGCCTCGGTGATCTCTCGGATCCTGCCGCCCACCAGGCTCGAGCGCGACCTCGCCCTGCAGTGCGTGCTCTCGGCCTTCGCCACCGGCTCGTTCCTGACCGGGACAGCGGTGTTCTTCACCCAGATCGTCGGCCTGACCGGCGCCCAGGTGGGGCTCGGGATGTCGGTCGCAGGCGTGGTGACCCTGCTGTTGTCGCTGCCGCTGGGCCGGCTCTCCGACCACGTCGGAGCCAAGCCGCTCTGGGCGGTCGGGGCGCTCGTCGAGGCCGTGCTCTACTTCGCCTGGCCGCTGGTCGGGGGGATGGCGTCGTTCATCCTGCTGCTCGCCCTGCTGTCGGCGATCTCCGCCGCCGGCAACACCGGGCGCAACGTCTATCGGATCGCGGTCTTCCCGCGCGACGTGCGGGTGCGCGCGCTCGCCTACATGCGGGCGGCGCGCAACGTCGGCTACACCCTGGGTGCCCTCGCCGGGGGCATCGCCCTGGCGATCGGCACGCGCGAGGCGATCATCGCGGTGCCGATCCTGACCGGCGTGCTCCTGCTGCTCAACGCCGTCATGGTCGCGATGCTCCCCTCGATCGAGCGGCCCGTGACGCCGACCGGGCACGACGAGGAGAACGGCCCGGCCCCGCCGGCCTGGCGCAACCGCGGCTTCGTGGTGCTGTCGGCGTGCAACGGGGTCCTCACCTCCAACCAGGTGCTGCTCAACGTCGTGGTGCCGCTGTGGCTCGTCGAGCGCACCGACGCGCCCCACACGCTGCTGGCCTGGCTGTTCGGCACCAACACCGTGATGGCCGTGGCCCTCCAGGTGCGGGCGTCGCGCGGCTCGGAGACCGTGCCGGGCGCGCTGAGGGCCGTGCGGCTGTGCGGCTGGTCGTTCGTGCTGTCGTGCCTGGTGATCAGCGCCACCCACGAGACCGTCGGCTGGGTCTCGATCGCCCTGATCTGGCTGGGCCACGTGACCATCACGGGGGCGGAGCTGTGGCAGTCGGCCTCCGACTGGGGCTTCCAGTCCGAGCTGTCCGACCATCGCCGGCTCGGCGACTACCAGGGTGTCTGGGGGCTCGGCTACCAGGCCGGACCGATCATCTTCCCCGGCCTCTACACCTTCCTCGCGCTCCAGTGGGGCGCGCCCGGCTGGGCCGTGATCGCCGGGCTGGCCGTGCTCGCGGCCGTCGTCGCCCACCCCGCGGCCCGCGCCGCGGAGCGCTACCTCGAACGCGCGGGAGCGGCGTACGACGGCGTCGACGCGGCGACCGCCACCTCCTGACCGTCACCTGACCGGGATCGGACCCGTGGTTTGCCCGCTCGGTCCGAACGGGCATGCTCGGAGCATGGACCCTTCGGACTGGCTCCTGACCAAGCCCGAACGGGCCAACCCGGCGACCCGCCTCGACGACCGTCACGAGGGTGGCCGCGCCTGGTCGACGGGCAACCTGGTGCGGCCGCTGATCCACGGCTCGACGTACTTCCGCGCGCTGTACGACGCCGTGGAGGCCGCCCGGGCCGGCGACCTCGTCCTCTTCACCGACTGGCAGGGCGACGCCGACGAGCGACTGACGGGGGAGCCCGGCAGCGAGGTCGTCGAGGTGCTCGGCCGCGCCGACGAGCGTGGGGTCGACGTGCGCGGCCTGGTCTGGCGCTCCCACCTCGACCAGACCGGGTTCTTCGCCTCGGAGAACCGTCACCTCGGTGAGCAGCTGCAGAGACGCGGCGCCGAGGTGCTGCTCGACATGCGGGTGCGGACCGGCGGGTCCCACCACCAGAAGTTCGTCGTGATCCGCTACCGCGACGACCCGACCCGCGACGTCGCCTTCGTCGGGGGCATGGACCTGGCGCACAACCGCCGCGACGACGCCCACCACGGTGGAGACCCGCAGCCGCAGCCGCTCACCGAGGAGTACGGCGCCCACCCGCCGTGGCACGACGTCCAGGTCGCGATCCAGGGGCCGGCCGTGCACGACGTCGAGACGGTGTTCCGGGAGCGCTGGGAGGACCCGACCCCACTGTCGCGTGCTCCCTGGCGCCGCCTCGCCGACCGGGTCCGCCGACTCGACACGCATCCCGATCCGCTGCCCGAGCAGCGGCCCGCCCCGCCCGAGGCCGGGCACCACGTCGTCCAGCTGCTGCGCACCTATCCCGACCTCCGGCACGGCCGCGACTACCCGTTCGCCCGGGGCGGCGAGCGGAGCGTCGCCCGGGGCTACTCCAAGGCGCTGGCGCGCGCGCAACGGATGGTCTACGTGGAGGACCAGTACTTCTGGGGCCACGACGTGGCACGGGTGTTCGCTCCCACCCTGCGCGACCACCCGGAGCTCCGCCTGGTGGTGGTGATCCCGCTCGTCCCCGACATCGCGGGGCTGAACCGCGTCCCGCAGTACCTCGGGCGGGAGCGCGCCCTCGACACCCTGATGCGGATCGCTCCGGGGCGGGTGGCGGCGTACGGCCTGGAGAACCACGCCGGTACGCCGGTCTACGTGCACGCCAAGGTCTGCGTGGTCGACGACGCCTGGGCGAGCACCGGCTCCGACAACTTCAACCGGCGCTCCTGGACCCACGACTCCGAGCTGTCCGCGGTGGTGCTCGACGAGGAGTACGCGCGCGACCTGCGGCTGACCCTGGCCGCCGAGCACCTCGACCGTCTCGACGAGGTCGGGCGGCGCGGTCTGGGCGAGGTGATGGCGGACTGCATCGAGCCGGCCGGCCTGTACGACGCGTACGCCGCCAGCGCGGCGCGGCTCGAGGCGTGGCACGAGGGCGGTCGGGTCGGCGAGCGTCCTCCGGGCCGGCTGCGCCCGATCCCGCTGCCGCCGTTGTCGAGACCCGCGCGGATGCTCGCCAGGGTCCCTCTCGACGTCGTCCACGACCCCGACGGACGCCCCGGCCCGCTCCGGGGAGAGGCGCAGTACTGATGGCCGCACCGACGAACGACTACCTCGACACCACCGGACGTCCGGACCGTCTCTCCGGAGGCGTGCAGATGATCCCGGTCACCACGCCGTCGGGGGAGTTCCGGGTCTGGACCAAGCGGGTCGGGAACAACCCGACCCTCAAGGTGCTCCTGCTGCACGGCGGACCGGGCTGCACGCACGAGTACTACGAGCCGTGCGACTCGTTCCTGCCGGCGGCCGGTGTCGAGTACTACTACTACGACCAGCTGGGCTCCCACTACAGCGACCAGCCCGACGACCCGTCGCTGTGGACCATCGACCGCTTCGTCGACGAGGTCGAGCAGGTGCGGCAGGCGCTCGCGCTCGACGCGAGCAGCTTCGTCCTGATGGGCCAGTCGTGGGGCGGCGTCCTCGCGATGGAGTACGCGCTGGCCCACCAGGAGCACCTCAAGGGCCTGGTGATCTCCAACATGATGGCCAGCGGCCCGGCGTACAACGCCTACGCCGAGGAGGTGCTGATGCCGACGATGGACCCGGACGTCCTCGCCGAGATCAAGCGCCTGGAGGCCGCGGGGGAGACCGACGACCCCTCGTACGAGGCCCTGCTCTTCGAGCACCACTACCGGCACCACGTCTGCCGGATGCCGATCGAGGAGTGGCCAGACCCGGTCGTGCGCGCTCTCGCGCACATCAACCCCGCCATCTACGTGCCCATGCAGGGGCCGAGCGAGCTCGGGCTCAGCGGCGTCCTCCTCGACTGGGACCGCACCGCCGACCTCCATCGGATCGAGGTCCCGACCCTGGTGATGGGCGCCGAGCACGACACGATGGATCCCGCCCACCTGCGGTGGATGGCCGACCAGCTGCCGCTCGGCCGCTACCACCACTCGCCGCGCGGCAGCCACCTGGCGATCGTCGACGACCAGGAGACCTACTTCGAGGGTCTCCTCGACTTCCTCCACGAACTCGACGCCGGCAACGCCGGATAGCCCTAGGGTGCGCGTGTGCGCAGATCACGAGGCAGGTCGGCGGTCGTGGCCGGGATGGCGGCGGCCCTGGTCGGCGGCGTCCTCGCAGCCGTGGGCGCGGGTGGTGCCGTCGCCTCGCCAGGCTCATCGGCGCGGGACGCCCGACCTCCGGTGCTGCACCGGGTGGTCTGGGACCAGGACGTCCGCGGTGCGAACGGCGTCCACCTCTGGTCGGCGGACCGAGACGGGTCGCACGCGCGCGCGATCTACACCTCGCACCTCGGCTTCACCCTCGACCTGGTCCTCGACCGGCACGGGCGTCGCGTCGCCTTCGCGCCGTGCTGCAAGGACCGCCTGCCCAGGATCGTCGTGGTGCCCGTGAACGGCGGGCAGGCGCGGCATCCGCTCGCGCGCTACCGGCGGTTCTACGCCGTCGGCGGGATCGGCTGGTCGCCGTCGGGAGACCGCCTGGTCTTCGAGGGCTACACGCGCCGGCGCGACCACCTCTTCGACGCATTGTGGACCGTGCGCGCGCGACGGCAGGGACCTCAGGCGCGTGGTGCGCCTTCCGAACCCGCGACCGGACGGCGCCGGCCCGAACGAGGCCCTGGCGTGGACCCGCCGCGGCGTCCTCTACTGCGAGGGTGGCGCCCTGCTGGTCGCGCACCACGGGCGCTCGCGCGTGCTGGTGCGAGGCGGTGTGTACTCCGTACGGATCTCGGGGGACGGGCAGCACATCGTGACCGAGCGCTACGACCGTGCCAGCTTCCGCGGCTCGATCTGGTACGGCGACGCGGACGGCACGCACCAACGTCGGTTGTGGCTCGGGCCCAGGGCGACGACGTCCTCCGCTCCGCGGTTCGGGTATCCGATACCGGACTTCCACGGCCGCCGGCTCCTCGTGGAGCGGACCGACCAGTCCGCCGCCGACCCCGACAGCGTCGTCCGCTGGGGGGTGGGCTCGGACCCCGCCCACGCTCCCGCGCTCGACTTCCTGGCGAACGCCGACTCCTACACCTGGAACTGACCCACCCGGGCCCGGCGTCGGCACGCCGGACCCGGGTCCCCCGTGGACGCCTCAGAGGCGGGCCTCGTAGACCAGGTTGAACGGCGTCTCGCCGACCCGCCGGAACCGGGTGAAGCCGGCATCGGTGCACACCTGGTGGATCGCCTTCTCGCCGGCCTGCGCGCCGAGCGCGTAGCCGCCGGGCTGCGACAGCGCGTTGGGCACGCAGAGGAAGGCGGAGAAGTTGTAGTAGACGCGACCCACCGGGTTCAGGTTCTCCGCCACCGTGTCGGCAGCGGCCGGCTCCACGATCAGCCACGCGCCGTCGGGCGCCAGGGTGGAGCGCACGTGCTTCGCGGCGCCCAGCGGGTCACCCATGTCGTGGAGGCAGTCGAAGCTGGTGACCAGGTCGTAGCCACTCCCCGAGAACTGCTGCGCGCCGGCCACCTCGAAGGTCACGCGGTCGGCGACGCCGGCCTCGGAGGCACGCTTGCTCGCCTGTGAGATCGACCCGTCGTGGTAGTCGGAGCCGACGAAGGTCGAGGTCGGGAACGCCTCCGCCATCAGCACCGTGCTGGCGCCGTGACCGCAGCCGATGTCGGCCACCCGGGCGCCCTGCTCGAGCTTGGCCTGGGCGCCGTCGAGCGCCGGGATCCACTCCGCGACCAGATGGGCGAGATAGCCCGGGCGGAAGAACTGCTCGCAGCCGTGGAAGACCTGCTCGTCGTGCTCGTGCCAGCCGACGCCGGCGCCGGTGCGGTAGGCCTGCTCCATCCGGGGGACCGCGGCCAGCGAGCCGAGGGCGAGCTCGAAGGCACCGGGCAGGAACAGCGGGCCGTCGGGGTCGGTGAGGGCGAACGCCTTCTCCTCGGTCATCGAGTAGCGGTCGCCGGCCGCGTCGTACTCGACGTAGCCTCCGGCCGCCTGGCCGCGGACCCACTCGGTCACGTAGCGCGCGTCGAGGCCCGTGCGCTGGGCGAGCTCGCCGGCGGTCGCGGGCTCGGCGGCGAGCGCCCGGTAGAGGCCGAGCCGGTCGCCGAGGACGACGTTGCCGGCCGCCACCGTGGCGCCCAGGTCGCCGGCGAACTGGCCGACGAACTCCATCAGCTTGTCGTTGTCGATCGTCATGGTGTGATGCCTTTCAGAGGTGGATGCTTGGTGCGCAGCAGCATCGGTCGAGAGCCTTGCAACCTGCTTGCAAACGCCCGCGACGATGCTGGGCTCGAGCAGTCAGGGGGTCGCGATGAGGGCACGGGAGCCCGACCTCTCGGCGTACGTCGACCGCGACGGCGTCCGGGTCCACTACGAGGTGTACGGCGACGGCCTGGACCCGATCGTGTTCACGCCGGCGGACACGATCGTGGACGCTCGGATGTGGAAGGCCCAGGTCGCCTACCTGGCGCGGCACCACCGGGTCGTGGTCATCGACCCACGCGGGAACGGCCTCAGCGACCGCCCGGTCGGCTCCGAGCACTACACCGACCTGCTGGCGGTGGGCGACCTGCTCGCGGTCATGGACGCGGTCGGCCTCGACCGGGGCGTGGTGGTCGGGCTGTGCGACAGCGCGTGGTACGGCCTGCTCGCCGCCGCTCGCAGTCCCGACCGGATCGCCGGTGTCGTCGCGATCGCGCCGAGCGTCGCCGACGGGACGCCGAAGCTCGACCGTGGCCTCGACACCGCCGCGAACTGGACGGCCGACCTCGTCGACCCCCAGGGGTGGCAGCTCTACAACCAGGACGTCTGGCGGCGCGACTGGCCGTCGTACCCCCGCTGGTTCTTCAGCCAGATCTGCAACGACCCGCACAGCACGAAGATCTACGAGGACGTCGTCGACTGGGCGTGCCAGACGACCGGCGAGGTGATGCTCTCGCTGATGTCGGCCGACTTCGTCGGAGACGACCGGGAGGCCGTCCTGGAGACCCTGGCCGCGGTCACCTGCCCGGTGCTGGTCGTCCAGGGCACCCACGACCTGTGTCAGCCCTTCGCCCGCGGCGTGCACGTGGCACGGCTGGCCGGCGCCGAGCTGGTGGTGCTGGGCGGAGCGGGACATCTGCCCCAGGCGCGTTACCCGGTGGCGGTGAACCACGCCATCGCCGACTTCACCGACCGGGTCTCGCGGGGCGAGGCCGCCCGCCACCACGGACCCCTCCCGGTCCGGATCGTTCCGAGCCCCACGAAGGAGAGCCCCATGAAGGCACGCGAGCCCGACGCCTCGGGTCACGTCGAACGCGACGGGGTGCGCGTCGCCTGGCAGGTGTACGGCGAGCCGCAGCGTCCCGGGGACCCGTCGGTCCTCCTCCTGCCGACGTGGTGCCTCCTGCCGGCGGACGTCTGGAAGCTCCAGGTCCCCTACCTGGCCCGTCGGACGCGGGTGGTCACCTTCGACCCACGCGGCAACGGTGCGTCGGACAGGCCGGACGACGTCGCGGCGTACACCCGCGAGCAGCTGACCAGGGACGCGCTCGACGTGCTCGACGCGACCGCCACCGACCGGGCCGTGGTGGTCGGGCTCTCGCGGAGCAACCTCCAGGCCCTCGACCTCGCCGCGGACCATCCCGAGCGGGTCGCGGCCTGGGTGGCCATCGCGCCCGCCCTCCCCGGGATCGCCGCGTTCCCGGCCGGCCGGGCGGAGTCGTTCGACCGGTGGGACGAGGACACGGGCGACGACGAGGGCTGGGGCCGCTACAACCGGTACTCGTGGCTGCGCGACTATGCCGGGTTCGTCGACTTCTTCTTCGACCAGCTCGTCCCGGAGGCCCACTCCACCAAGCTCATCGAGGACCTCGTCGGCTGGAGCCGTGGCACCGACGGCCCGACGCTGGCGCGCGCCGAGATCGGCCGCGAGCCCGGTCCCCGGTCGGTGCCCGACCAGTGTGCGGCCGTGCGCTGCCCCGTGGTCGTCGTGCACGGCACCGACGACCGGATCATCCCCCACGAGCACGGGGCCCGGCTGGCGGAGCTGACGGGCGGCACGCTCGTCACCTTCGACGGGACCGGCCACGCACCTCAGGGCCGCGAGCCGGTGGCGCTCAACCACGTGCTGGACGACGTCCTGACGGCGGCGACGGGTCCGCGGCCGCGCGAGCACCGGGAGCGGGCGGCGAGGCGGCCGAGGCGTGTGCTCTACCTGTCGTCGCCGATCGGCCTGGGGCACGTACGACGCGACCTCGCGATCGCCGACGAGCTGCGCAAGCAGCATCCCGGCGTGGAGATCGAGTGGCTCTCGCAGTCACCGGTCACGGACTTCCTGGAGCGGGCCGGGGAGCGCGTCCACCCGGCCTCCGCATGGCTGGCCAGCGAGAGCGGTCACATCGAGTCCGAGGCCGGCGAGCACGACCTCCACGCCTTCCAGGCGATCCGCCGGATGGACGAGATCCTGGTCGCGAACTTCATGGTCTTCGACGACCTGGTCCGCGAGCGCGACTACGACCTCTGGGTCGGTGACGAGGCATGGGACCTCGACCACTTCCTGCACGAGAACCCGGGTCTCAAGCGCGCGCCGTTCGCATGGATGACCGACTTCGTCGGCTGGGTGCCGATGGCCGACGGCGGCGAGCACGAGGCGTTCCTGACCTCCGACTACAACGCCGAGATGGTCGAGCACATCGCGCGCTACCCGCGACTGCGCGACCGGTCGGTCTTCGTGGGCGACCCCGAGGACCTGGTCGACCACCCGCTCGGCCCCGGGCTGCCGTCGATCCGCGACTGGACGCTCGAGCACTTCGCGTTCAGCGGCTACGTCATGGGCGACCGACCCGATGCCGACGAGCGGCAGCGGCTCCGCGCTCGGCTCGGCCATGCCGACGACGAGGTGGTCTGCGTGGCCAGCGTGGGCGGGTCGGGCGTCGGCGCGCCGTTGCTGCGCCGGGTCATCGAGGCCTACGACGCCGCCTCGGCCCGCGTGCCGGCCCTTCGTCTCCACGTGGTCACCGGTCCGCGGCTCGACCCCGCCGACTTCCCGGCGCCACCGGGCGTACAGGTGCACGGCTTCCTGCCCGACCTCGACGGGCACCACGCGGTGTGTGACGTGGCGGTCGTGCAGGGCGGGCTGTCCACCACGATGGAGCTCACCGCGAACGGCAGGCCGTTCCTCTACTTCCCGCTGCGCCACCACTTCGAGCAGCAGGTCCACGTGCGCCACCGGCTCGAGCGCCACGGGGCCGGCCGCGCGATGGACTATGCCACCGCCGACCCCGACACCATCGCGGACGCCCTGGTGGAGGAGCTCTCGCGCGAGCTCGCCTACGTGCCGGTCCCCGACGACGGAGCGGCGCGGGCGGCTCAGCTGCTGGGGGAGCTGCTCTGACGCAGGCGGGCGTGGAGCCCGCCCCAGTGTCGCGGGCCCGTCGCGGCGACGAGCGGGGCGAGGGTCGCGCTCGCCCGTGCGGGCTCGCCGGCGGCCCGCCAGGCTTCGGCGACTCCGACGTAGGCGTCGGCGCCCGAGACCCAGGCCCGTCCGACCGGGGCCCGGACACCGGCCAGCAGCGCGTCGGCCTCGGCCAGACCCTCACCCGTGGCCGCGGCCAGCGGGGCGAGACAGCGCAGCCGGTAGGCCGCTCCCGCCTCCGTGCCGAGCGCACCCAGCCCGGCGGCGCACAGCTCGGCGGCCTCGTCGCGGCGGTCGAGCTCCAGCAGGGTCGAGGCGTAGGCGCCGACCGCCGTGGCGTACCACCAGGGGTGGTCCGCGGGCGAGGTGTCCGCGACCGAGCGCCGCCCGTCGTCACTGGCCGCGTCGAGGTCGCCGGCCAGTCTCGCCAGCCAGCCGCGCTGGGCCCGGAAGAAGCCGGCGTAGGCGTCGTACCCGGTGGCGCGGTTGACCGCCAGCGCCTCGTCGACCCGGCGCCGCGCCTCCGGCCAGTGGCCCTCGGCGGCCGGGACCAGGGCGGACTCGAGCAGCGCCCACTGCATCAGCCAGGGGAGGCGGAGCCGACCGAGCAGGGGCATCAGCTCGTCGAGCACGCCACGGAGCGCCCCGGTGTCACCGCTGTAGGCGTGCACGGACTTCAGGCCGTCGAGGGAGCGTGCGGTCGCCTCGGGCGACCCGGTGGCGCGGGCCTGTGTCGCCCCGGTGGTCGCCAGGTCGAGTGCCGTGTCGAGCCGGAGCCGGGTGCACTCGAGGACGACGATCCGGGCCCGGAACATCGCCTCGGCGACGGCGTCGCCGAGCTCGCCCGCGAGGCCGATCCCGGCCTCGTTGTGGGCGAGCACCTCGGTGAGGGGGCGCCTGCGCGCCACCGGGATGTCGCCTCCCAGGAGCAGCAGGCTCCGCAGCTCGAGGCGCGGCTCCCGGGCTCCGGCGAGCATCGACCGGGCCGCCTGGACGTCGGCCTCGGCCGCCTCGTAGTCGGTCCGCGCCTCGTGTGCCCGCGCCCGCTCGAGCAGCACCGTGGCCACCAGCGACGCCTCGTCGGCGCTCCCGGCGTCGGCGAGGGCGAGGGCGAGCAGCGCGAGCGCGTCGTCCAGGGCCGCCACCCGCCGCGCCATCCGGCCCGCCTCGAGATAGCCGCCGGCCGCCCGGGCGAGCTCTCCGGCCTCGTGGGCGTGCTGCGCCATCCGCTCGGGCCGGTCGGTCATCAGGTCGGCCGCGCGACGGTGGAAGGCGACGGCCAGCGGCTCGGGCACGGTCGCCAGGACGGCCTCCTGCACGAGGTCGTTGGCGAAGTCGTAGTCGGCGCCCGCCGTGGTCATCAGGCCCGACCGGACCAGCTGCTCACAGGCGAGGACGACGTCGACCTCGGGCCGGTCGACGAGCCGGGCGAGCAGGAGGGGATCGACCCGGGTGCCGAGCACGGAGGCGGCGGCCACCAGCCGCGCCTGGTCGGGCTCGAGGAGTCCGAGCTGCCCGACGACGGCGCCGGCGAGGTCGTGAGGTACGCCCTCCGTCCCGGAGGCGAGCGACTGCAGGCTCGCCACCACGCTGAGCGGGTGACCGCGGCTGCGCGCCCGCACCTCGTCGGCCCGACCGCCGAACCCGGCGGCGCCGGCCAGGGCGTCGACGGCCGAAGGGGGGAGCGGACCCAGGAGGAGAGGCGCGGTGTGGCTCGTCAGCTGGGGTAGCCGGGCCAGCCCGTCGGTCCGAGCGGCGGCCACGACGAGCACCGGCGCCCGGTCCAAGCGGGCCACCAGGTGGGCCACCAGGTCCGCGGTGACGTCGGCGCCGTACTGCACGTCGTCGATCGCGACCAGGACCGGTTGGCGGTCGGCCAGGCCGACGACGACCGCGACGACCGCGTCGAAGGACCGGCGTCGGGCCAGGTCGTGCGACACCTCGGGCTCGGGGCGGAGGTCGAACAGCTCCCCGAGCTCGGGGAGCAGCCGCGTCCAGGCCGCGAGGTGCTCGCCGAGCAGGGTGCGCAGGGTCGGGGCCGGCAAGGAGAGGAGGACTGGGCGCAGTACCTCGACGAAGGGCTGGAGGAACAACGAGCGCTCACCGGGCCGGCACCGCGCGGCGAGCACCAGGCCTCCGCTGGCGGTCGCGAGACCGGCCAGCTCGGCCAGCAGACGGGTCTTGCCGATCCCGGGCACCCCGGCGAGCAGGACCAACGACGGCCGTCCTGTCGCAGCCTCGGTCCACGACCGGTCGAGACGCGTCAGCTCCTCCTGCCGGCCGACGAGCGCCCCGGCGCTGGCGCCCGCAGCGCCGGTGGGCGGTGCCTCGGTCGGCTCGCCGCGCAGCACGGCGAGGTGGAGGCGCCGGGTCTCCGGGTCGGGGTCGGTACCGAGCTCCTCGGCCAGGCGGGCCGCCAGGGTGGCGTAGAGCTCCAGCGCGGCCGTCGCCCGGCCGTCGCGGGTGAGCGCGGTCATCAGGTCCCGGTGCGCGCGCTCGTCGTACGGATCGGACGCGACGGCCGCCGCGGCGCTGGCGTGGGCCAGCTCGGTCTGACCGGTGGTGGTCGCCGCGGCGGCACGCACGTGGCGCGCGTCGCGACGCAGCTCGGTGGCCCGGTGCCGCAGTCCGTCGGCCCACGCGCCGTCGCATTCCTCGGCCAGCTCCTCGCGCTCCCCGAGCAGGTCGAGGGCCCGGGAGGCGGCCGACAGGGCCAGTGTGGGCTCGCCGCGGGCCAGGCGGGCAGCGGCGGAGGCGACCAGCTCGCCGGCCACGTCGAGGTCGAGCTCGACCCCACGGCCGAGGGCGTACGACGACGCCCAGGGCTCCACGAACCCGTCGCCCACCACCTTGCGCAGCCGGCTCGCGAGCGTTGCCAGGTTGGCCTGGGGGTCGCGGGGTGGACGGACGGGCCAGAGGGCCTCGACGAGGTGGTCGGTCGGCAGGGCCGCGCCCCGCGCCCCGGCCAGGGCGGCGACGAGCACCCTCGCCTTGCGCGTCCCGGGCGTGGCCCGGTGAGCGCCTCGCCGTCCCGGGTCACGGTGAGGTCGCCACACAGGGCCAGCCGCACTGTCACGGGTCGAGTATCCCGCCCGCCAGGAGCGCGGGAAATGGGTCGAGGGGATGGCTGCCGCGCCGCTAGGATGGCCGCATCATGTGGATCCTCGGCTGACCAGACTCGCGTCCGCGGCACCGCCCGGCGAGTCCTCCCTCCGCCACCGAAGGGCTCACGCATGCCTGCCTCCACCGACGTCCACCTCCCCTCCGTCCACGTCTCCGGTCTCGACGTCTGGTTCGGCACCCGCCAGGTCCTGCACGACGTCGACCTGACCGTGTCGCCCGGCCGTCGTACGGGCCTGGTGGGCGAGAACGGCTCCGGCAAGTCCACCCTCCTGCGTGCGCTGTCGGGCACGCTCCCGTCGCGAGCGTTGGTCTCGGGCACGCTCGACGTACCGCCCGACGTGGTGATGCTCGGCCAGGAGCCGCCGTTCCGCGACCGCGTCACGATCGGCGCCGTCCTCGCGGGCGCGCTGGCGCCGCTGCGCCGGATGGTCGCCGACGTCGAGCGGCTGGCGGCCGACCTCGACGACGAGGACGGGCAGGCGGCGTACGCCGACGCCCTCGACCTCGCGGTCGCCCACGAGGCCTGGGACGCCGACCGACGGGCCGAGGAGTCAGCGGAGCGGCTCGGGCTCGGCACGCTCGACCGGGCCCGGGAGGTCGGGACGCTGTCGGGTGGAGAGCGCACCCGCCTCGCCCTGGCCACGCTGATGACCACCCGGCCGGCGTGCCTCCTGCTCGACGAGCCGACCAACCACCTCGACGACGACGCGGTCGACCAGCTGACGGCGTTCCTGCGCGACCTGCCGGGCGTGGTCGTGCTGGCGAGCCACGACCGGGTGCTGCTCGACGACGTGTGCACCGACCTGTTCGACCTGGACCCGTCGGAGCTCGGCACGGACGGACGCGGCGGCCGGCGGTTCGGCGGCGGCTGGACGGCGTACGAGGAGCAGCGGGCGGCCACGCGCCGGCGCTGGGAGGAGACGTACGCCGCGCAGCAGGAGGAGCTGGACCGGCTCCGGGCCGCGACGCGGATCGGGACCTCGGCCATCGCCCACAACCGGCCGCCGCGCGACAACGACAAGCACATCTACGGCTTCAAGGGGGCGAACGTCGACCGCACCCTGGCCCGTCGCAAGCGGGACGCGGAGCGACGTCTCGCGATCGCCGAGCGGGGCCAGGTGCGCAAGCCGCGGCCGCCGCTCGAGCTGCGGGCCGACCTCACCGCCGCCGGGACGGCGGGTCGGCTCGTGCAGGTGCGCGACCTCTCCGTCGCCGGCCGGCTGCGCGTGGACCGCCTCGACGTCGAGGTGGGGGAGCACCTGCTCGTGTCGGGCGCCAACGGCTCCGGCAAGACGACCCTGCTGGGGGTGCTCGCCGGTCGGGTGCAGCCGACGTCCGGGGCCGTGTCCGTCGCGGCACGACGGGTCGCCGAGCTCCGGCAGGACGTCCGGTTCGACGATCCCGCCCGGAGCGCCCGCACGACGTACGACGTGCTGGTCGGCGCCGAGCGGGCGGCGCACACCCCGCTGCGCACCCTCGGGCTGCTGCCCGCCGATCGGCTCGGCACCCCGGTCGGCCTGCTGTCGGTCGGGCAACGGCGGCGGCTGGGGCTCGCCGTCGCCGTCGCCTCGGCCCCCGACCTGCTCCTGCTCGACGAGCCGACCAACCACCTCTCGCTCGCGCTGGCCGGTGAGCTCGAGGAGGCGCTCCGGACGACTCCCGGCACCGTGGTGATCGCCAGCCACGATCGCTGGCTCCGACGACGCTGGGACGGCGCCGAGCTGCCCCTCCCTCCCACCCCTGCCGGCTGAAATCCATGCGGTTTGGTCCCCAACCGCAGCATTCGGGGTCGGATCGTGCGGTTGGTGACCAATCGGCATCACCCCTGGCACCCGGTCGGCGGGGGGCTGCGGACCGGCCCGCGTCACCCACACCACACCCCACCGATTGGTCACGAACCGCAGCTCGGGGGCCGTGATCTCTGCGGTTGGGGACCAAACCGCAGCATTTCTCAGCGGGCGAGGGTGAGGCCGAGGCGGTCGGCCAGCGCGGCGATCTCGGCGTCGACCGCTGTCGACATGGCGCGCGTGAAGGGCGTGTCCTCGTGGACCGCATCGACGAAGAACCGCCCCGCCTTGCGGTCGGCGGTGGCGTCGAGCTTGCCGACCAGTCGGTCGCCGTGGAGCACCGGCAGCGCGAAGTAGCCCCAGCGGCGCTGGGCGGCGGGCTTGTACATCTCCAGGACGTAGTCGAACTCGAAGAGCTCCTCCATCCGCTTGCGGTCGCGGACGATGGCGTCGAACGGCGACAACAACGCGGTGCGGCCCTGGAACGGCGCGCCCAACAGGGCGGGGTCGACACGCCACTAGCCGCTGACCCCCTCGACCACCGCAGGCTCGCCGGCCTCGCCGACGTGGATGGGCTCGCCGGGCAGGACCGTCCCCTTGGCACGGGCGATGCCCAGGCCGCGGAGCCGACGCTCGTCGCGGATCCGCTTCGCCTCCTCGCGCGGCACCGCCTCGACCCCCGCGGGGTAGACGCGTCCGGCGAGGTCCCAGAGCCGCTGGTTGCCGTGGCGGCCGTTGATCGCCACCTCGCCACGGCCGAGCAGGCACTCGAGCATCATCCGCACGTTGCGGTCGACGTTCCACCCGCTCGACCTCCACGGCACCTGGGCGGAAGCGTGGATGTCGCGGGACAGCAGCGGACCGTCGGCGTCGAGGATGTCGAGCACCTCGTTGCGGAACAGCTCGTTGGCCTCGAGCCAGTCGCGGGTGCCCTCCCAGGGCGGCCACGCCGCCATGTCGGCGAGGTGGAGCGGGAGATCGGCCATCGGGCGGATCGCGTTGCCGTCGTCGTAGAGGTCTCGCCCCGCCAGCGCGTCATCGAGGTCGGACGGCTCGTACGCCGCGCCCATCCGCGCCCACGCCACCAGGTCGGGCGAGGTGGCGACCGCCGCCGTCATGTCGACCGGGAGGGCCGTCAGCCGGTCGACCAGCTCCACCAGGTCGGTCGGCCGCTCGCCGGCGAGCAGCTGCGCCGTGAGCGCGAGGCGACGCGCGCCCCGGCGCGACAGGCGGTGGACCTCGGGCACGGCGGTGACGGTAGTCGAGGCCACCGACGGGGGTCGACGTTCACGTCTGCGGGTCACCCCGTGGGGTGGACGATCGGACAGTCGGTCGCCGTAGGCTCGCGAGCCATGTCGGCTCGGGACGCGGCACCACAGGTGATCGTGATGGGCGTCTCCGGTGTGGGCAAGTCCACCGTCGCCAAGGGCCTGTCCGCGTCCCTGGGCTGGACCTACGCCGAGGGCGACGCTTTCCACTCCGCCGCCAACGTCGCCAAGATGGCCTCCGGTCATCCCCTCACCGACGACGACCGCTGGCCGTGGCTGCGCGCCATCGGGTCCTGGATGGACGAGCAGATCGCTGCGCACAAGCCGTCCGTGATCACCTGTTCGGCGCTGCGCCGGGCCTATCGCGACCTGCTGCGCGAGCGGAGGCCGGAGGTGACGTTCCTCCACCTCGCGGCCGGAGAGGCCCTGGTGGCCGACCGGATGAGCCATCGCGAGGGCCATTACATGCCCTCCTCCCTCCTGCACAGCCAGTACGACGCCCTGGAGCCTCTGCAGGACGACGAGCCGGGAGTGAGCGTCTCGGTCGAAGGCTCCGCCCCGGAGGTGCTACGACGCTCGATCGCAGCCCTGGGCCTCGCCGACCGACCGACCACCCACCTCGAGGGAGACCTGGCATGACCACTGTGCTGCCCCTGGCCGCGCCCCTGACCGACGCCGGCAACACCCAGCTGATCATCGCGGCCCTGCTCGGCATCGCCACCGTCGTAGTCCTCATCACGGTGGCCAAGTTCCACCCGTTCCTCGGACTGCTGATCGGCACGGGCGTGATGGGAGCCGCGGCCGGTGTGGCACCGCTGGGCATCCTCGCCAGCTTCGAGGCGGGCTTCGGCGGGACGATGGGGACCGTCGGCATCCTGATCGCGCTCGGCGCCATGGTCGGGAAGATCCTGGCCGACACCGGCGGCAGCGCTGCCATCGTCGAGACCATCGTCGGCAAGGCGGGGCCGCGCACGCTGCCCTGGGCGATGGCGCTGATCGCGGCCATCCTCGGTCTCCCGCTGTTCTTCGAGATCGGCGTGGTCCTGCTGGTGCCGGTCGTGCTGCTCGTGGCCCGACGTACGGACGCCCCGGTCATGCGGGTGGGCATCCCAGCCCTCGCCGGGCTCTCGGTGCTGCACGGGCTCGTGCCACCGCACCCCGGACCACTGGTCGCGATCTCCAACCTGCACGCCGACCTGGGGCAGACCCTGATCTTCGGCCTCATCATCGCCGTCCCGACCCTGGTCCTCTGCGGGCCCCTCCTGGCGCGCCTGATCGAGCAGTGGGTGCCCGTCCACGTGAGCGTGATCCCGGGACTGGACGACCCGGCGCGGGCCCAGCACGCACCGGACGACCCCGCGCCGAGCCAGGACGAGGGTGAGGACGGGGGAACGCGACTGGCCGAGGGCGTGACGAGGCGGCCGACGTTCGGGGCGGCGATCGTCTGCATCGTGCTCCCTGTGGTGCTGATGCTCGTGCGCGCCGTCGCCGACATCATCATCGACAACCCCGACGACGCCAAGCAGAAGGTCTTCGACGTGATCGGCGACCCCGTGGTCGCGCTGCTGGCCGGGGTCCTCGTCGCGATGTGGGTGCTGGGCTTCCGCTCCGGCATGAACCGTTCGCAGGTGGAGCGGACGGTCGGCTCGGGCCTCCCCGCCATTGCGGGCATCCTGCTCATCGTGGCCGCCGGTGGCGGGTTCAAGCAGATGCTGGTCGACGCCGGTGTGGGCTCGGTGATCGGGGACTGGGCGAACGGCTCCGGGATCTCGCCTCTGGTCCTCGGCTGGCTGGTGGCGGTCGGTGTCCGGCTGGCGACCGGCTCGGCCACGGTGGCCACCATCACGGCGAGTGGGATCGTCGCGGGCATCGCGACCGACCTCCCGACGTCCGAGGTGTCCCTGCTCGTGCTGGCCATCGGCTGCGGCTCGCTGTTCTTCAGCCACGTCAACGATGCCGGCTTCTGGCTGGTGAAGGAGTACTTCGGGCTCACCGTCGGGCAGACGATCCGGTCCTGGTCGGTGATGGAGACCGCGATCTCGGTCGTCGGCTTCGTCCTCGTGCTGGCGCTGAACGTCGTCGTCTAGGCACAAACCGGTTGTGTCGCCGCCGGGCGACCGGTTGGCTCGCGGGCATGGAGATCACCTCTGGTTCCGCCGTCCTGGCCGCCGAGTCGGCGGGCACCGGCCCCGACGTCCTGCTCATCCACGCCGGCGTCACCGACCAGCGCAGCTGGGCGAGCGTCGTCGAGGTCCTGCCCGACCACCGCTGCCTCACCTACGACGCGCGCGGCTACGGCCGCACGACGTACCAGCGGCAGGACGGGTGGTCGCCGGTCGACGACGCCGTGGCCGTCCTCGACGCCTACGGCGTGGGCTCGGCCGTCGTGATCGGCTGCTCGATGGGTGGTCGGGCCGCCCTCGATCTCACCCTGACCCATCCGGACCGGGTCAGCGCGCTGGTCCTGATCGGCACCGCCGTCAGCGGGGCTCCGGAGCTCGAGCTCGAGCCCGGGCTGGAGGACCTGGAGAAGCGGTACGACGCGGCGTACGAGGCAGACGACCACGCCGTGCTCAACGAGCTCGAGGCCGAGATCTGGCTCGACGGCCCGTTCCATCCCGGCCGGGTGACGGGGTCGGTGCGCGACCTGTTCCTCGACATGAACCGGATCGCGCTGGACGCGCCCGACCCCGGCGACCGCCGGGACGACGTCGATGCGTGGCAGGGCGCGTCGGCGGTCGCGGTACCGACCCTCGTCCTGATCGGCGAGTACGACCTCGACCACACCCAGGGCGGGGCGGTCCACCTCGCCGCCACGATCCCGGAGGCACGCCTGGTCGAGCTGCCCGGCGTGGCCCACCTGCCCCATCTCGAGCGCGATCCGCTCACTCTGCGAGAGATCGCGGGGTTCGTCGCCGGGATCCGAGACTCCGGCTGCTAGGGTCGGCCACGCTCGACATCCTTTAACGATCCGTCCCGTGAGGCGGAGAAGGAGGTACGGCGTGAGTCTGCCTGCGCCTGCGTTGCTCGTCCTCGAGGACGGCCGGACCTTCCGGGGGGAGGCCTACGGCGCCGAGGGCGAGACCTTCGGCGAAGCGGTGTTCAACACCGGGATGACGGGCTACCAGGAGACCCTCACCGACCCGTCGTACCACCGCCAGGTCGTGGTGATGACCGCTCCCCACATCGGCAACACCGGTCTCAACGACGAGGACCCCGAGTCCTCGCGGATCTGGGTCGCCGGCTACGTCGTCCGCGACCCCGCCCGGATCCCGTCCAGCTGGCGCTCCCGGCGCTCGCTCGACTCCGCACTCCGCGAGCAGGGCGTGGTCGGCATCTCCGGCATCGACACCCGCGCCCTGACCCGTCACCTGCGCGAGCGCGGGGCGATGCGCGTCGGCATCTCCACGACCGAGAGCGACCCCGAGGCGCTGCTGTCGCGGGTCCTCGGCTCCGGGCTGATGGCCGGAGCCAACCTGTCCGGCGAGGTCTCCACCGCCGAGCCCTACGTCGTGCCCGCGTCCGGCGCGAGGCGGTTCACCGTGGCGGCCGTCGACCTCGGGATCAAGGCGAACACGCCGCGGATGATGGCCGATCGCGGCATCGAGACCCACGTGCTGCCCGCGACCGCCACGCTCGACGACGTGCTGGCCGTGTCGCCCGACGGACTGTTCTTCTCCAACGGTCCGGGCGACCCGGCGGCGACCACCTCGCAGATCGAGCTCCTCCGCTCCGCGTTGGAGCGAGGACTGCCCTACTTCGGCATCTGCTTCGGCAACCAGCTCTTCGGGCGCGCGCTCGGCTTCGACACCTACAAGCTCGCCTACGGTCACCGCGGGATCAACCAGCCGGTCCTGGACCGCACCACCGGCAAGGTCGAGGTGACCGCGCACAACCACGGCTTCGCGGTCGCGGCGCCGCTCGACGCGACGACCCGGACGCCGTACGGCGAGGCGACCGTCTCCCACGTCTGCCTCAACGACGACGTGGTCGAGGGGCTCGAGCTCAGACGCGGCGGGCGGCTCGTGGCCTTCTCGGTGCAGTACCACCCCGAGGCCGCCGCCGGCCCCCACGACGCGGCGTACCTCTTCGACCGCTTCTGCGAGCTGATGGAGGGGAACCTCGCATGAGGACCGGCGCCGTACCCCTCCCTGCGCAGGAACAAGGCAACCTGAACTCACAGGCGCGCCGGGGGTTGAGTTGGCCCTCCGGGCCGGTTGCAGGACCGCGCGGGCCAAGTGAACGAGCCCGGAGGGCCAACTCAACGAGCCTGTACGGCTCCCGGAGCGAGTTGCGGAAAGTGGGTGGCTGATGCCCAAGCGAGATGACATCCACAGCGTCCTCGTCATCGGGTCCGGGCCGATCGTGATCGGGCAGGCGTGCGAGTTCGACTACTCCGGCACCCAGGCCTGCCGCGTGCTGCGGGAGGAGGGGATCCGGGTCGTCCTGGTGAACTCCAACCCCGCCACGATCATGACCGACCCCGAGTTCGCCGACGCGACGTACGTCGAGCCGATCACCCCGGAGTTCGTCGAGCAGGTGATCGCCGAGGAGCGCCCCGACGCGCTGCTGGCCACCCTCGGCGGCCAGACCGCGCTCAACTGCGCGATGAGCCTGGCCGCGGCCGGCGTCCTCGAGAAGTACGGCGTCGAGCTGATCGGCGCCAGCATCGAGGCGATCGAGAAGGGCGAGAACCGCGAGTCGTTCAAGCGGATCGTCGAGGCGCTGCCGCCGGAGTGGGGCGCGGAGGTCGCGGCCTCGCGGATCTGTCACACCATGGACGACTGCGTCGCGGCCGCCGAGGAGCTCGGCTACCCGGTCGTCGTCCGCCCGAGCTTCACGATGGGCGGGGCCGGCTCCGGCCTGGCCTACGACGAGGAGGACCTCCACCGCATCGCCGGTCTGGGCCTGTCCCTCAGCCCCACCACCGAGGTGCTCCTCGAGGAGTCGATCCTCGGCTGGAAGGAGTACGAGCTCGAGGTCATGCGCGACCGCAAGGACAACGTCGTCATCGTCTGCTCGATCGAGAACCTCGACCCGATGGGCGTCCACACCGGCGACTCGATCACCGTTGCGCCTGCCCTCACGCTCACCGACCGCGAGTACCAGCGCCTGCGCGACATCTCGATCGGCGTGATCCGCGAGGTCGGGGTCGACACCGGCGGCTGCAACATCCAGTTCGCGGTCGACCCGGTCGACGGCCGCATCGTCGTGATCGAGATGAACCCGCGGGTCTCCCGCTCCAGCGCCCTGGCGTCCAAGGCGACCGGCTTCCCGATCGCGAAGATCGCGGCGAAGGTCGCGATCGGCTACACCCTCGACGAGATCCCCAACGACATCACCACCCGCCCCGACGGGCAGAGCACCCCGGCCAGCTTCGAGCCGACCCTCGACTACGTCGTGGTCAAGGTGCCGCGCTTCGCCTTCGAGAAGTTCCCCGGCGCCGACCCCACGCTCACCACCCACATGAAGTCGGTCGGCGAGGCGATGGCGATCGGCCGCAACTTCACCGAGGCGCTCCAGAAGGCCCTGCGCTCGTTGGAGAGCCCGAGCGCGGTCTTCGACTGGCACCAGGAGTGGGTCGAGCTCGACAAGGACGCGCTGCTCGAGCAGATCAGGGTGCCGCACGACGGCCGGCTCAAGCTCGTGATGGACGCGATCCGCGCCGGCGCGACGCCCGAGGAGATCTTCGAGGCGACCGCCATCGACCCGTGGTTCCTCGACCAGCTCGCCCTGATCAACGAGGTCGCCGCAGCGGTCACCGCCGCGCCCGAGCTGACGCCCGACCTGCTGCGGCTGGCCAAGCGGCACGGCTTCTCCGACGCGCAGATCGGCAAGATCCGCGGGATGTCGGCCGACGTCGTCCGCGGCGTGCGCCATGCCCTCGGGATCCGGCCGGTCTACAAGACCGTCGACACCTGCGCCGCCGAGTTCGCCGCCGCGACGCCCTACCACTACTCCTCCTACGACGAGGAGACCGAGGTCGCGCCCCGCACCAAGCCGGCCGTGATCATCCTCGGCTCGGGCCCGAACCGGATCGGGCAGGGCATCGAGTTCGACTACTCCTGCGTGCACGCGTCGCTGGCGCTCGGTTCGGGGCCGGGCGGCGCCGGCTTCGAGACGATCATGGTCAACTGCAACCCCGAGACCGTCTCCACCGACTACGACACCTCCGACCGGCTCTACTTCGAGCCGCTGACCCTCGAGGACGTGCTCGAGATCGTCCATGCCGAGCAGAAGGTCGGGCCGGTTGCCGGCGTGATCTGCCAGCTCGGCGGCCAGACCCCGCTCGGGCTCGCGCAGGGGCTGGAGGACGCCGGGGTCCCGATCGTCGGCACCACCCCCGAGGCGATCCACCTCGCCGAGGAGCGCGGCGCCTTCGGCCGGGTGCTCCACGAGGCGGGCCTCACCGCTCCGCTGCACGGCATGGCGTCGTCGTACGACGAGGCGGCGGCGATCGCGGCCGAGATCGGCTACCCCGTGCTGGTCCGACCGTCGTACGTGCTCGGCGGCCGCGGCATGGAGATCGTCTACGACGACGGCGCGCTCGAGGGCTACATCGCCCGGGCCACGGCGATCAGCCCCGAGCACCCGGTCCTGGTCGACCGGTTCATCGACGACGCGGTCGAGATCGACGTCGACGCGATCTTCGACGGTGACGAGCTGTTCCTGGGCGGCGTGATGGAGCACATCGAGGAGGCCGGCATCCACTCCGGCGACTCGGCCTGCGCGCTGCCCCCGATCACCCTCGGTGACCGCGAGATCGACCGGATCCGCGAGGCGACCGAGGCGATCGCCCGCGGCGTGGGCGTGCTCGGCCTGATCAACATCCAGTTCGCGCTCGGCTCCGACGTGCTCTACGTGCTCGAGGCCAACCCGCGGGCCAGTCGCACGGTGCCGTTCGTGTCCAAGGCGACCGCGACGCCGCTGGCGAAGGCCGCGGCGCGGGTGATGCTCGGCGACTCGATCAAGCAGCTGCGCGCCGAGGGCCTGCTGCCGACGTCGGGGGACGGCGGGTCGCTCCCGGCCGACTGCCCGATCGCGGTCAAGGAGGCGGTGATGCCGTTCAACCGGTTCCGCCAGCCCGACGGCCGCTACGTCGACACCGTGCTCGGCCCGGAGATGAAGTCGACCGGCGAGGTGATGGGCATCGACGCCGACTTCGGCCGCGCGTTCGCCAAGGCGCAGGCCGCGGCGTTCGGGTCGCTGCCCACGTCGGGCCGGGTGTTCGTCTCGATGGCCAACCGCGACAAGCGGACCATGATCTTCCCGATCAAGGTCCTCTCCGACCTCGGCTTCGAGATCCTGGCCACCCAGGGCACGGCCGACGTGCTGCGCCGCAACGGCGTCCCGGCGACCGTCGTACGCAAGCACTTCGACGGCCCCGGTCCGCACGGCGAGCCCACGACCGTGCAGCTGATCGCCGACGGCGACGTCGCCCTGGTGGTCAACACCCCTCACGGCTCGTCGGGCAGCGGGGGATCGGTCCGCGTCGACGGCTACGAGATCCGCACCGCCGCGGTCCGCGCCAACGTCCCGTGCATCACCACCGTCCAGGGGCTCGGCGCCGCCGTGCAGGGCATCGAGGCCCGGATCCGCGGCGACATCGGCGTCCGCTCGCTGCAGGACTGGGCCCGGCGTTGACCTACGACGCCCTGTTCGACCGGGTCCTCACCCGGATCGACCCCGAGCGTGCCCACCAGCTCGGCTTCCGCGCGATCCGCCTGGGTGCCCCGCTGCTGCGGACCCGCCCGCCCGGCCAGGGCTCGCCGGTGACCGTGATGGGTCTGGAGTTCCCCAACCGGCTCGGGCTCGCCGCCGGCTTCGACAAGAACGCCGTCGGCATCGACGCGGTCGCGGCCCTCGGGTTCGGCTTCGTCGAGATCGGCACCGTCACCGCCCGGGCGCAGCCGGGCAACGAGCGGCCACGGCTCTTCCGGCTGCCCGAGGACCGGGCGATCGTGAACCGGATGGGCTTCAACAACGACGGCGCCGAGGCCGTCGCGAAGCGGCTCGCACGCCGCGCGGCGAGGTTCGACCGCCGCGACCGCCGCCTGGCCGGCCGGATCGGGCAGCGCCCGGGCCGGCGGCCGGTGCTCGGGATCAACATCGGCAAGACCAAGGTGGTGCCCGAGGACGACGAGCAGGCCGTGCTCGCCGACTACGCGTTCAGCGCCCGCCTCCTCGCGCCGTACGCCGACTACCTCGTGGTCAACGTCTCCTCGCCCAACACCCCGGGACTCCGCAGCCTGCAGGCCGTCGACCGGCTGGCACCCCTCCTCGACGAGGTACGACGGGTGGCCGACGAGGGCGCGGGACGCGACGTACCGCTCTGCGTCAAGATCGCCCCCGACCTGACCGACGAAGACGTGGTGGCGGTCGCCGACCTGGCCCGCAGCCACGGCCTCGACGGGATCATCGCCACCAACACCACGATCTCCCGCGACGGGTTGCGCACCGACCCCGCCGAGGTCGAGGCCCTCGGTGCCGGCGGCCTGTCCGGCCCGGTCCTGCGGAAGCGCTCGACGGAGGTGCTCAGGATCCTGCGCGCCCACGACCCCCGCGTCGCGATCATCTCCGTCGGCGGGATCACCAGCGTCGACGACGCCCGCGCGCGGCTCCGTGCCGGCGCCGACCTCGTGCAGGCCTACACCGGGTTCGTCTACGGCGGCCCCCGGTGGCCGCGCCGGATCGCGGCCGCCCTCACCCCAGGAGACAGGCCATGACGACCTTCGGATCGCGGCTGCACGCGGCCGTGCAGGAGCGGGGTCCCCTCTGTGCCGGCATCGACCCCCACGCGTCCCTGCTGGCCGACTGGGGGCTCACCGACGACGTCGACGGGCTCGAGCGCTTCGCCCTCACCGCGGCCGAGGCGCTGGCCCCGCGCGTGGCGGTCGTCAAGCCGCAGTCCGCGTTCTACGAGCGCTTCGGCAGCCGGGGCATCGCCGTGCTCGAGCGACTCGTGACCGCCTGTCGCGACGGCGGCGCGCTCGTCCTGCTCGACGTCAAGCGGGGCGACATCGGGTCGACCAGCCAGGCCTACGCCGACGCCTACCTCGACCCGTCCTCGCCGCTGGCCGTCGATGCGATCACCGCCAGCCCGTATCTCGGCTTCGGCTCGCTGACCCCGATGATCGACACCGCCCGCCGGCACGGCCGCGGCGTGTTCGTGCTCGCCCTCACCTCCAACAAGGAGGGACCCGAGGTGCAGGAGGCGCGCACGGCCGACGGCACGGTCGCCGACGCCGTGCTCGACCACCTGCGCGCGCTCAACCACGGCGCCGACCCGCTCGGCGACTTCGGGGCCGTGGTCGGCGCCACCATCGACGCCGGCGACCACCGGCTCGACATCAACGGCCCGATCCTCGCCCCGGGCTACGGCGCCCAGGGCGGCACGCTGACCGACCTGCACCGCATCTTCGGCGCCGCCGCCCGTCACGTCCTGCCCAGCACCTCGCGCGAGCTCCTCGGCGCCGGGCCGGCCGGTCTGGCCGACGCCGCCGACCGGCTCAACGACCAGCTCCGCGAGCTGCTCGGATGAGCCGAGCCCGGCTGGGTGTCGCCGCGCTGGTCGTGCTCCTGCCGCTGCTGGCGGCGTGCGGACGGGGCCAGAGCTACTGCGACGCGGTCAAGGCCCACCAGTCGGAGCTGGGCTCGATCGTGCAGAGCGGCGACCGGGCTGCCCTGATCGAGGCGCTGCCGGTCTTCGAGGACCTCACGGGCAAGGCGCCCGCCGACGTCACCGCCGACTGGAAGCTGCTGGTGGCCCGGATCACGGCCCTGCGGACGGCGCTCGAGCATGCCGGCGTCGACCCCGCGTCGTACGACCCGGAGCACCCGCCGGCGGGGCTCAGCGCCGAGGACCGCGACCTGATCCGGACCGCCGCGGCACACCTCGCCGCGTCCGACACCCAACAGGCACTGGCGAAGGTCCAGCAGGAGGTGCTCGACGTGTGTCACACCCCGCTGGAGCTGTGACACGGATCCGAGCCCGCACCGACACGTTGCCGCTCTGCGCGGTTGCTGACTAGATTGGCGGCCGACCCGCGGACTCTCGAGAACACGAAGGAAGTGCCTTGGCCCTCCCACCGCTCACGCCAGAGCAGCGCCAGGCCGCACTCGACAAGGCCGCGGCGTCGCGTCGCGAGCGTGCCGAGGTGAAGAACCGCCTCAAGAACTCCGGTGCCTCCATCTCCGACGTGCTCCACGAGGGTCAGGGCAACGAGGTGATCGGCAAGATGCGGGTGGTCGACCTGCTGTGCTCGATGCCGGGCGTCGGCAAGGTCCGCGCCCGCCAGCTGATGGAGCGGATCGGGATCGCCGAGAGCCGGCGCGTCCGCGGTCTGGGCACCAAGCAGGTCGCTGCGCTCGAGCGCGAGTTCGCCCCCGGCGAGTGAGCCTTCCCGTTCCCGAGCAGCCCGCCGTCCGGCCCACGCGGCTGACGGTCCTGGCCGGACCGACGGCTGTCGGCAAGGGTTCGGTGTCGGCCGACATCCGCGCGCACCATCCCGAGATCTGGATCTCGGTCTCCGCCACCACCCGCGCCCCGCGGCCGGGCGAGGTGCACGGCGTCCACTACTGGTTCCTCTCCCAGGCGGAGTTCGACACCCTGGTCGAGCAGGACGCGCTGCTGGAGTGGGCCGTCGTGCACGGCGCCGCCCGCTACGGCACTCCCCGCGCCCCGGTCGAGAAGATGCTGGCATCGGGCCGGGCGGCCCTGCTCGAGATCGACCTGCAGGGCGCCCGGCAGGTGCGCGAACGGATGCCCGAGGCGCTCTTCGTCTTCCTGGCGCCGCCCTCGTGGGAGGAGCTCGTACGCCGCCTCGTCGGCCGCGGCACCGAGAGCGAGGAGGAGCGCGAGCGACGGCTCGCCAGCGCGCGGCTGGAGATGGCCGCCGAGCCGGAGTTCGACGCCACCATCGTGAACCGCGAAATTCACGCTGCCGCTGAGGAGTTGGTAACCTTGATGACCGGGCCTCTCGGCCCACCCACCTCCGACGACTTGTGAGGCATCTGCGTGTCTGCACCCACCCCCGCCGCCGAGGGCGTGACCAACCCCTCGATCGACGACCTGCTGACCAAGACCGACAGCAAGTACAAGCTGGTCCTCTACAGCGCCAAGCGCGCGCGCCAGATCAACGCCTACTACTCCCAGCTCGGTGAGGGCCTCCTGGAGTACGTCGGCCCCCTCGTGGACACCCACGTGCAGGAGAAGCCGCTGTCGATCGCGCTGCGCGAGATCAACGAGGACCTGCTGACCTGCGAGGACGTCGACCCGGCCGAGCTCGCCGCCGAGGAGGAGGCCAAGAAGGCCGCCGCCCTCGAGGCCGGCTTCTCGACCGACGGCTGATCCCGCTCCGACCATGACGCACCTGGCCGGGACCGACGCCCTCAAGGGGGCGCGGTCTCGGCCTTCCGTCGTCCTGGGCGTCGCCGGCGGCATCGCCGCCTACAAGGCCTGCGAGCTGCTACGCCGGCTCACCGAGACCGGTCACGACGTCACCGTCGTCCCGACGGCCGCTGCGCTGGAGTTCGTCGGTGCCGCCACCTGGGGCGCCCTGTCGGGCAAGCCGGTCAGCACCGAGGTCTGGGACGACGCCCACGAGGTGCCCCACGTCCGGATCGGGCAGTCGGCCGACCTCGTCGTGGTCGCGCCCGCCACCGCCGACCTGCTGGCGCGCGCGGCCCACGGGCGCGCCGACGACCTGCTCACCAACGTGCTGCTGACCGCCCGATGCCCGGTGGTCCTCGTCCCGGCCATGCACACCGAGATGTGGGAACACGCCGCCACGCAGGCCAACGTGGCCACCCTCCGGGACCGCGGGGTCCTCGTCCTGGAGCCGGCCGTCGGCCGTCTCACCGGCGCCGACACGGGCAAGGGGCGCCTGCCCGACCCCGACGAGATCTTCGCGGTCTGCCAGGACGTGCTCGCCCGGGGCGTGGTCCGTCCCGACCTCGTCGGACGCACCCTGGTGGTCTCCGCCGGTGGCACCCGTGAGCCGATCGACCCGGTGCGCTTCCTCGGCAACCGCTCCTCCGGGAGGCAGGGCGTGGCACTGGCCCGCGCCGCTGCCGCCCGCGGTGCCGACGTGACGCTGGTGGCGGCCAACGTGTCACTGCCCGACCCGGCCGGCGTCAAGGTCGTCCGCGTGGAGACCACCGAGGAGCTGCGCGACGCGGTCGTGTCCGCCGCCGTGTCGGCCGACGCCGTGGTGATGGCTGCCGCCCCCGCCGACTTCCGCCCGGTGTCGACCAGCGAGGTCAAGATCAAGAAGTCCGGCGACTCCGCGCCGACCCTCGAGCTGACCCAGACCCCCGACATCCTCGCCGAGCTGTCCCGCGACCGCGCCCGGCCCGGGCAGGTGGTGGTCGGGTTCGCCGCCGAGACCGGCGACGACACCGGCTCGGTGCTCGACCACGCCCTCGCCAAGCTCGCCCGCAAGGGATGCGACCTGCTGGTCGTCAACGACGTCGCCGGAGGAGCGGTCTTCGGCTCCGCCGACAACCAGGCCGTGATCCTGGCCGCCGACGGTGACCGGCACGACGTACCGTTCGGGTCCAAGACCACGCTGGCTCACGTCATTTGGGACGAAGTGGCCCGCAGGCTGCAAGATTGACCACCGACTGCTGCCAACCGCTCAGTCATCACCACGCCGAAACAGGAGCATCGACACCGTGACCGGACGCCTCTTCACCTCCGAATCCGTCACCGAGGGACACCCCGACAAGATCGCCGACCAGATCAGCGACTCGGTCCTCGACGAAATGCTGCGCCAGGACGCGCACAGCCGGGTCGCCGTCGAGACGCTGCTCACCACGGGTCTCGTCGTGGTCGCGGGCGAGGTCTCGACCACCGGCTACGTCGACGTCAAGCAGATCGTCCGTGAGCGGATCCTCACCATCGGCTACGACTCCTCCGAGAAGGGCTTCGACGGCCACTCCTGCGGCGTGATGGTCGCGATCGGCGGCCAGTCCGGCGACATCGCCCAGGGCGTCGACTCGGGTCACGAGTCGCGCACCGGCTCGGTCGACGCGATGGACAAGCAGGGGGCCGGTGACCAGGGCCTGATGTTCGGCTACGCCTGCGACGACACCGACGTCCTGATGCCGCTGCCGATCACGATGGCCCAGCGGCTGGCCGAGCGACTGACCGCCGTCCGCAACGACGGGACGCTGTCCTACCTCCGTCCCGACGGCAAGACCCAGGTCACCATCGAGTACGACGCCGACAACCGTCCGGTCCGCGTCGACACGGTCGTGCTCTCCACGCAGCACTCCGACGAGACCGAGCTCAGCACGCTCGAGAGCGACGTCAAGAAGCACGTGATCGACCCGGTCCTCGAGACCTTCGACATCCCCTCCGAGGGCTACCGCCTCCTGGTGAACCCCACCGGCCGCTTCGTGGTCGGCGGCCCGATGGGTGACGCCGGCCTGACCGGGCGCAAGATCATCGTCGACACCTACGGCGGCATGGCCCGTCACGGTGGCGGCGCGTTCTCCGGCAAGGACCCGTCGAAGGTCGACCGCTCGGCCGCCTACGCGATGCGCTGGGTGGCCAAGAACGTCGTCGCCGCGGGCCTGGCCCGTCGGTGCGAGGCGCAGGTCGCCTACGCGATCGGCAAGGCCCAGCCGGTGGGCGTGTTCATCGAGACCTTCGGTACCGGGGTGATCCCCGACGAGGAGATCCAGCGGTCCGTGCTCGAGGTCTTCGACCTCCGCCCCGCCGCGATCATCGAGGACCTCGACCTGCTCCGGCCGATCTACGCCAAGACCGCCGCCTACGGCCACTTCGGGCGCGAGCTGCCCGAGTTCACCTGGGAGCGCCGCGACCGGGTCGACGCGCTCCGCAAGGCCGCCGGCCTCGAGGGCTGATCCCGGGGTCGCGGCCCGATCGTGACCCGTTCTTGACCCTGCAGGGGTCCCCGGCACGTCTCCGGGCTGACTAGATTGCCCGGAGACGGACGGCCACGCGGCCAGACGGGGGCGAGCCAGTGAGATCTCACGCCGCAGCGCTCGGTGCCGCGCTGGCGCTGGCCGCAGCCGCCCTCACCCAGCTCCCGGCGAGCAGCGCACCGGTGCCCCGCGCCCCCAGCGCACGCTCGCGCGGCGGGGACGGCGGAGACCACCCTCCGGGTGGGCAGGGGCCCCGACGGGTCCGTGCGCACGCTCGCGGCGTCGCGCGGCACCCGCGACCCGGCGGTCGACCGGTCGACCGACCCGCGGACGGCGGCCCGCCTCCACCTCGAGCGGTACGCCGCCCTGCTCGGCGGCCGCGGCACGAGCTGGGTCGGTGCCACCGTCTCGCGGACCGTGACCGGCGACGACGTCGTCCGGCTCCGGCAGCGACGTGACGGACTGGCGGTGATCGCGGGAGCGGTGGCCGTCGACCTCCGGCCGGACCGCCAGCTGTCCTCGGTGACGGCGTCGGTGTCTCGGGCGAGCGTGCCCGGCGCGACCTACCCGCGAGCAGCGGCGCAGCGCGAGGCGCTGTCCGTCGCCGGGAAGCGACTCGGCTCGGCGCCCGCGAGCCTGGCCGCGGACCCACCCCGACGACGGCTCTACGACCCGGCCGTGCTGGGGGTGCCGCGCACCTCCGACCCGACGACCCACGCCCGCGGCGTGTGGTGGGTCGAGGTGCATGCGGGCCCGGCCTTCCACCGGGCCGTGCTGGTCGACGACCGCACCGGTGCCGTCGTCTCCGACCTCGACCTGGTCGAGCAGGTCGACCGCGTGGTCTGCGACAACGACAACGACCTGACCCAGCTCGACCTGCCCTGCACGCACGACTTCGCGCGGACCGAGCACGGCCCTGCGAGCCACGTGAAGGACGTCAACGACGCGTTCGTCCTGGCCGGCGTGGTGTCGAGGTTCTACCGGACGATCGGCCACCTGGACCTGACCAGGCTGCTCGGCGTCGACGAGGGCGACCACCGGAGCCTGTCCTCGACCGTGCGCTACTGCGACCCCTTCGCCCGGCCGGAGTTCTGCCCGCTGGCCAACGCGTTCTGGAACGGCGTCGGCATGTTCTACGGCCAGGGGTTCGCGTCCGCCGACGACGTCGTCGGCCACGAGATGACGCACGGCGTGATCGCGCACAACGCCGATCTCTTCTACTGGGGCCAGTCCGGCGCGATCAACGAGTCGCTGGCCGACGTGATGGGCGAGATCGTCGACCACCGGCACCACGGGCGAGGCGACTCCCCGCACAGCTGGACCCTCGGGGAGGACCTGCCCATCGGCGCGGTGCGCAGCCTGAAGGACCCGCGGAGGTTCGGCCAGCCCGAGACCATGACCGATCGGCGCTATGCCGGTGGCGAGGACGACAACGGCGGCGTCCACACCGACAGCGGCGTCGGGAACCGCACCTTCTACCTGATCTCGCAGGGCGGCAGACAGTCCGGGCACACCGTGCACGGCATCGACGGGCGGTCGCTGAGCAAGTCGGCGACCCTCTACCTCGACGTGATCCAGCACCTGGTGTCCGGCAGCGACTACGCCGATCTCGGCGCCGTGCTCGACCGCAGCTGTCGTGCGTTGGCCCGCCACCACACGGTCGGCATGACCTCGCGCGACTGCAGGAACGTCCACCGGGCCACCCTGGCGACGCGGCTGCGCACCACCCCGCCGCGCGCCAGCCAGCCGCCCGACGCGGCGATGACCTGCCCGCGCGGCGCCGGCCCGGTCCGGGTGCTGTTCGACTCGGAGAAGGGACACCCGGCCGGCAGGTTCGACGCGGGGACCACCTGGGTGCGGGCTCCGAACCAGACGGTGTTCCCGCCGGTGGCGGCCAACGCCACGTCGGGGCACAGGTCGTGGTTCTCCAGCGAGCCGCAGGACACCACGGTCAGCTCGCTGACGATGCATCCGGTCGCCCTGCCGACCGGCCGCCCGGCCTACCTCTGGTTCCAGCAGTGGCGCCTCCTGGAGGCAGGCACCGACCTCGACGGCACCGAGGTGAACTACGACGCCGGCACGGTGGAGGTGGCCGACACCACGCGTGGGCTGCCCGCCGCCCCTGCCGAGAGGCTGGCCTGGGTGAACGGGCCCCGCGACGTGATCACCGGCGCGTTCGGCAACCCGTCCGCGGGCCGGGTGGGCTTCAGCCGCGACAGCCACGGCTACCTCGCCAGCCGGATGCGGCTGAGCAGGTACGCCGGGCACGCGGTGTCGCCGCAGTTCACGATGAACACCGACAACGACAGCATCGAGGTGGGCTGGTACCTCGACGACGTCCGGGTCTACACCTGCGGCCGCGCGCCGGTGCCGACGAGCACGCCCCGGATCTCCGGCTCCGCCACCGTCGGGTCCCGGCTCACGGCCACGACCGGCCACTGGTCGCCGGCCGGCGCCACGCTCGAGGTCGAGTGGTGGGCGGACGGCCACCGGATCGCCGGTGCGACCGGACCGTCGTACGACGTGCGGGACGGCGACCTCGGGAAGCGGATCTCGGTGAAGGTGCTCGCCACCGCCTCTGGTCGGCACGCGTCGACGTTCTCGCCGGCCACGGCACCCGTGACCGGCGGGTGACCGGCCGGGTCGTCGACGGCGGCTGGTAGAACAGCCGCCGTGGCCGACCGCCCGGAGCGCCCGCGCGAGATACCTCCCGAGACCCTGCCGGGTCTGCGGGAGGCCGTGCGCGCCGCTCGGCCCGGGCGGACCGTCGCCAGTGAGCCCCTCGCCGAGGTCGACCCGGTCGCGCGGGTGCTCGTCGAGACGCCGCTGGCCCACCTCGACCGCCCGTTCGACTACGCCGTCCCCGCCTCGATGGCCGACACCGCCGTCGCCGGTGCGAGGGTCAAGGTGCGCTTCGCGGGCAAGGACCTCGACGGCTACGTCGTCCACCGCACCACCCACACCGACCACACCGGCACGCTCACCCCGCTCCGGCGGGTCGTCAGTCCCGAGCCGGTGCTGAGCCCGGCGATCGCGGAGCTGGCGGGCCTCCTCGCCGAGCGCTACGCCGGCACCCGCGCCGACGTGGTCCGGCTCGCCGTCCCGCCTCGTCATGCGACCACCGAGAAGAAGCCGTCGCCGCCCGAGGAGCCGGTCGTCGTCGACCGGGCGACGGCCGACGACGCCTGGCGTGCCTACCCGGCGGCGGAGGCGTTCCTCGCGCATCTGGCGGGTGGCGGCTCACCTCGCGCCGTCTGGTCGTCCCTTCCCGGGGAGGACTGGCCGCGCCTGCTCGCCGAGGCGGCCGCGGCGACCCTCGCGGGCGGACGCGGGAGCGTGCTCTGCGTCCCCGACCATCGTGACGTGGCTCGGGTCGACGCTGCGCTGACCGCGGTGCTCGGCGCGGGGCACCACGTCGTCCTCACCGCCGGGGCCGGGCCGGCCCGGCGCTACCGCGAGTTCCTGGCGGTCTCCCGCGGCACGCGTCGGATCGTGGTCGGCACACGCGCCGCCGCGTTCGCACCGGTCCGTGGCCTCGGGCTGGTGGCGATCTGGGACGACGGCGACGACCTGCACGCCGAGCCCCGGGCGCCCTACCCCCACGCCCGTGAGGTGCTGCTGACCCGGGCGCAGGTCGAGGACGCCGCGGCCCTGGTCGGCGGCTTCGCCCGCAGCGTCGAGGCCGAGCAGCTGCTGGCGACCGGCTGGGCCCACGAGCTCGTCGCGCCCGCGCGACGCGCTGCGCGCCGCGGTCACCGTGTCGGTCACCGGCGCGACCGACCTCCAGCTCGAGCGTGACCCGCTCGCCCGTGCCGCCCGGATGCCCAAGCAGGTCACCCACGCCCTGTCGTCGGGCCTCGTGCACGGGCCCGTCCTGGTCCACACCCCGCGCCGTGGATATGCCGCGTCCCTGGCCTGCGAGCGCTGCCGTACGCCGGCCCGCTGCGAGGTGTGCACGGGCCCGCTCGGGGTGTCGGGTCCGACGGCTCCGCCGGCGTGCCGGTGGTGCGGCACCGTCGTCGACGCCTGGGCCTGCCCGGTGTGCGGACACCGCGGTCTGCGAGCACCCGTCGTGGGTGAGCGACGCACGGCCGAGGAGCTGGGCCGCGCGTTCGCAGCCACCCCGGTCGTGGCGTCCGGTGGCGACCACGTCGTCGCCTCCGTGCCGGCCCGTCCCGCGATCGTCGTGGCCACCCCGGGCGCCGAGCCCGTGGCCGACGGCGGCTACGCCGCCGTGGTGGTCCTCGACACCTGGCTCGCGCTGGCCCGGCCCGACCTGCGCACCGAGGAGGAGGCGCTGCGCCGCTGGTGTGGCGCGGCCGGTCTCGTCTCCCCCGGGGGATCCGTGGTCGTGGTCGGCGACCCCTCCCTGCCGGTCATCCAGGCGTTCGTGCGGTGGGATCCCGCCGGATTCGCCCGGCGTGAGTCGGCCGCACGGGCCGAGGCGCACCTCCCGCCGGCGAGCCGGCTCGCCACCATCACCGGCGAGCCGGGAGCCGTCGACGACGCGGTCACCCTGCTCGACCAGCCGCCCGGCACCGAGGTGCTCGGCCCGGTCGAGGTCGACGACGGGCTGTCCCGGGTCGTCGTCCGCGTGCCCCGGACCCACGGTCAGGCGCTGTCGCGCGCGCTGGGCGAGGTGCAGCGGGTGCGCTCCGCCCGCAAGCTGGACGCCGTCCGGATCCAGGTCGACCCGCTCACCCTGTGAGGCCCGGGCCCCGGCGGGCGTGCGGGCGGAGTGACCAATTGTGGGGATTGCCGGGCCCTGGCTCGCCGCCTACCTTGAACCCAGGATGGTGTGACATGACCCAGGCTCACAGCCGCACACGCGTGCGGCTCACGTTCGCGCTCGCCTCCGCTGCGGCGGTCGGCGTGGTCCAGCTCAGCGGCATGAGCGCCGCCCAGGCAGCGACCACGGTGCCCAGCGCGCCCGGGGCGACGGTCGGGTTCAACGGCGTCGTCCACACCGTCACCTACGGCAACGGCGTGGTCTACGTCGGCGGCGACTTCACGGCCGCGGTCCAGGGGGGCCAGTCCGTCGCACGCAACCACGTGGCGGCGATCAACGAGGCCACCGGCCAGCTCACGTCGTGGAACCCGGGCGCCGACGGCAGTGTCCGCTCGGTGGTCGTCGACGGCGGCTCGGTCTACCTCGGCGGCGCGTTCACGCATGTGGGCGGCGCGACCCATCGCCGCCTCGCCCGCGTCGGCGCCGCGACCGGAGCGGTCGACAGCTCCTGGAACCCGTCGGTCGGTGGCACCGTCCGCAGCGTGGCGGTCACCCCCTCTCGGGTCTACGCCGGTGGCGCGTTCACCACCGCGGGTGGCCAGCCGCGCAGCTACCTGGCTGCCTTCAGCAGCACCACCGGGGCCCTCGACCCCGGCTGGGCGCCCGTCGCGAACGGCTACGTGTGGGACGTGCGCGCCGCCAACGGCTGGGTCTACGCCGGCGGCGAGTTCAGCTCGTTGAACGGCGACGTGCACGGCCGCTTCCTGGCCTCGCTCGACCCTGCGACCGGCGCTCTCCAGCCCGGCTACAACTCGCAGGTGACCTACACCGTCTTCGACATGGTGGTCACCCCGTCGTTGATCTATGCCGCGGCCGACGGCGCGGGCGGACACCTGCGGGCTCTCAACCTGAACGGCTCCAGCCGCTGGACCCTGACCGCCGACGGCGGAGTGCAAGCGGTCGCGGTGGTCGGCGACGCGATCTACATCGGGGGTCACTTCGACAACATCTGTACGACGGCACGCAACGCCGCCCAGGGTGGTGCCTGCCTCGACGGCCAGGTCTCGCGCAAGAAGTTCGCCGCGGTCGACGCCAACGGCACCCTGCAGAGCTGGGCGCCGATGGCCAACTCCGCGCACGGCACCTGGGCCCTGGCGGGCGACCCGGCGACCGGGCGGCTCGCCGCCGGCGGTGAGTTCACGACGTTCAACAGCGGTCACGTCAAGCAGGCCTACTTCGCGCAGTTCGGGTGACCGGTGCGGGCGTCCGCGCCGCGTGTCGGGGCCGGCTCCTAGACTCTGGGCGTCGTCGGGTCTCGACCGGCTCGACCACCGAGGTAGAGGAGCTCCGTGGCCATCCAGCCGATCCGCCTGTTCGGCGACCCGGTCCTGCGCAAGCCCGCCGTTGAGGTCGTCGACTTCGACCGTGAGCTGCGGCGGCTGGTCCAGGACCTGACCGACACCATGCTCGAGGCGCCGGGCGCCGGCCTGGCGGCGCCCCAGATCGGGGTCGGGCTGCGCGTCTTCACCTGGTACGTCGAGGGTGAGGTCGGTCACCTGGTCAACCCCGTGCTCCGGCTCTCGGACGAGCAGCAGGTCGGCCCCGAGGGCTGCCTGTCGATCCCCGGGCTCTCGATCGACTGCTCGCGAGCGCTGTCGGTGGTCGCCCACGGCTTCGACCAGTACGGCGAGCCGGTCACCGTCGAAGGCAGCGAGCTGCTGGCGCGGGCGATCCAGCACGAGACGGACCACCTCGACGGGGTGCTGTTCCTCGACCGGCTCGACCCCGCGCACCGCAAGCAGGCGATGAAGGAGATCCGCGAGTCCGAGTGGTTCGGTCTGGCCGGGGCGCCGACCATCAAGGTGTCGCCGCATCCGACCGGCGGGCTCGGTCTGTGAGGCGGTCCTGATGCGGGTGGTCTTCGCCGGCACGCCCGAGGTCGCCCTGCCGGCGCTGGCCGCGGTGGCCGACTCCGCCCACGAGCTGGTCGGGGTCGTCACCCGCCCGGACGCGCCGACCGGACGCGGTCGCCTGCTGAGCCCGTCACCCGTGGCCGAGGCGGCCGCCGCGCTCGGCGTACCGGTCCTGAAGCCGGGGCACCCGCGCGAGCCGGAGTTCCAGGCCGCGCTCCGCGCGCTCGCCCCGGACGCCTGCCCGGTCGTGGCCTACGGCGCGCTGCTCCCGCAGTCGGCGCTCGACATCCCACCCCGCGGCTGGATCAACCTGCACTTCTCCCTGCTCCCCGCCTGGCGGGGCGCGGCTCCGGTCCAGCACGCGATCTGGGCCGGCGACGACGTCACCGGTGCCACCACGTTCCGGATCGTGCGCGAGCTCGACGCGGGTCCGACGTACGGGCTGATGACCGAGACCATCCGTCCCGACGACACCGCCGGCGACCTGCTCGGCCGGCTTGCCGAGGGCGGTGCCGGGCTGCTGGTGGCCACGCTCGACGGCCTGGCCGACGGGTCGCTGGAGGAGCGGCCGCAGTCGGGTGAGGACGTGTCCTACGCCCCCAAGATCTCCGTCGACGACGCGCGGGTCGACTGGTCGCAGCCGGCCGCCGTCATCGACCGCCAGGTCCGCGCCTGCACGCCCGCGCCCGGTGCCTGGACGACCTACGACGGCGAGCGGCTCAAGCTCGGCCCGCTCACCGCGGCCGACGGCTCGCTGCCGCCGGGCGAGCTGATGGCCGGGAAGAGCGCGGTCGTCGTCGGCACCGGGGCGGGCGCCGTGCGGCTCGGCGACGTCCAGGCGGTCGGGAAGCGTCCGATGCCGGCGGCCGACTGGGCGCGCGGGCTGCGGCTCGCCGGGGGCGAGGTGCTCGCGTGAGCCGCCGGGCGAGGGTCTCCGACGTGGATGCGATCTGCCGGTCCCTGCCGGAGGTGGAGCTCGGTACGTCGTGGGGTGACCGGCCGACTTACCTGGTCCGGCAGAGGCCCAAGCCGCGCGGCTTCGTGCTGCAGCGGGCGCCTCGGCACGACGCGATCGATCCCGCGACCGGCGAGGAGTACCAGGACCTGCTCGTCGTACGCACGTCGAGCGCCGAGGACAAGGCCGCCCTGGTCGAGGCCGACGGACCGTTCTTCACCATCGACCACTTCCGCAACTACCACGCCGTCCTCGTCCAGCAGAGTCGGCTCGGTGAGCTCGAGGTCGACGAGCTGCGCGAGGTGCTGACCGACGCGTGGCTCGCCGTGGCGCCCCGGTCGCTCGCCAAGGAGTTCCTGGCGGGTCTCGACTCCGCTCGACCCACGGGGGATGCATGAACGGCCCGGACCCGGCCCGGCGGGCGGCCTTCGAGGTGCTGAAGGCGGTCCGGACGAAGGACGCCTACACCAACCTCGTCCTGCCCCACCACCTCGGCAAGTACCGCCTCAGCGGCCGCGACGCGGCCTTCGCCACCGAGCTGGCAGCCGGCACGATCCGGCGGCAGGGGACCTACGACGCCATCCTGGCCGCCTGCACCGACCGCCCGCTGGCCAACACCGCGGCCAAGGTCCTCGACGTGCTCCGACTCGGCTGCCACCAGCTGCTCGGGATGCGGGTCGCCCCACACGCGGCGATCAGCACCAGCGTCGACCTGGTCCGCTCCGAGGTCGGCCCGGGCCCGGCCGGGTTCGTCAACGCCGTCCTGCGCCGGGTCTCGGCGCATGACCTCGACACCTGGCTCGCCGAGCTCGGCGCCGACCGCGCGACCCGGTTCTCCCACCCGCAGTGGATCGTGGACGCGCTGGACGCCGCCCTGGCCGAGACGGGGGGAGCGGACGAGATCGATGCGCTGCTCGCCGCCGACAACGCATCCCCGGCCGTCACCCTCGTCGCGCGGCCGGGTCGCTCGAGCCCCGGCGAGCTGCCCGGGCGGCCGGCGCCGTACTCGCCGTACGGCGTCATCTCCGACGGCGGCGATCCCGGCGCGCTGCCGGCCGTCGCCGAGGGACGGGCCGGGGTGCAGGACGAGGGATCCCAGCTGGTGGCGCTCGCCCTGGCGTCGGCTCCGATCGAGGGCGCCGACGCCCGGTGGCTCGACCTGTGCGCCGGCCCGGGCGGCAAGGCGGCCCTGCTCGCCGCGCTGGCCGTCGACCGCGGGGCCCTGGTCGTCGCCAACGAGCTCCAGCCCCACCGTGCCGAGCTGGTCCGCCGCTCGCTGGGTCTCGACTCCGCTCGACCGACGGGTGGGAGGCGCTCGACCGACGGGTGGGGGCGCTCGACCGACGGGCGCGCCCGGAGTCGAGGGGGTCACCGTCGCCGACGGCACGGACCCGCCGTGGGGGAGCGGCTCGTTCGACCGGGTCCTCGTCGATGCGCCCTGCACCGGCCTGGGCGCCCTCCGCCGCCGGCCCGAGGCCCGCTGGCGGCGCCGGCCGGAGGACCTCGCGTCGTTGGTGCCGCTCCAGCGAGCCCTGCTGGCGTCGGCGGTCGACCTCGTGCGGCCCGGTGGAGTGGTGCTCTACGCGACCTGTTCACCCGTGCTCGCCGAGACCCGCGACGTCGTCGGCTCGCTGCTCGTCAAGCGCGACGACGTGACGCTGGGCGACGCCGTCGCCCTGATGACCTCCGCCGCGGGCCTGCGCAGCGACGTACCCGACTGTCTCGGCCCGCTCCAGGGGACGGTCCAGCTCTGGCCCCACCGGCACGGCACCGACGCGATGTTCCTGGCGCTCCTCCACCGCTCCTGACCCCTGGCGACATCTCCAGGCCAGAGGACGGTGGCTCACTCCCCGCCCGTCGGGCCGGGACGGCTCAGTCGGTGAGGTGGCGCACGTAGGCGTCGGGAGAGCCCAGGAACCGTTGCCAGTGCCGGACCAGGTCCAGGTCGTCCCAGCTGGTCTCGCGGAAGCCCCACTCGCCCACCTCGAGCAGGGTGGCGCCCGGGAGCGCGGCGAGCACGGGGGAGTGGGTGGCGCACAGCACCTGCCCGCCGTCCGCGGCCAGGGACAGCAGCGAGTGCATCAGGCTCAGGGTCGAGGTGAACGACAGCGCGGCCTCGGGCTCGTCGAGGCAGTAGAAGCCGGGTGAGTCGAGGCGTCGCCCGATGACCTCGAGGAACGACTCGCCGTGGCTCATCTCGTGGAACCGGGGCTCGCGGCGGAACGTGTCCCCCGGTGGGCCGGGGTTCTGCTCGAGGTAGGTGTAGAAGCCGTGCATCGTCTCCGCGCGCAGGAAGAACCCCCAGCGACCCGCCCCGAGCCCCCGCTGCAGGCGCAGGCTGCCCGACAGCGGCGACTCCGACGCGCGGGTGCCGTGCTGGCTGCCCGTGGACCCGCCCTCCCGTCCGAGCCCGTAGGCCATCGCGACCGCCTCGACGATGGTGGACTTGCCGGAGCCGTTCTCGCCGACGAGAAAGGTGACTCCTGCGGGGAGGGTCAGCCCGTCCCGTAGGAGCTGGGCCACCGCCGGGATCGTCACCGGCCACTCGTCCAGCGGCAGCGGCCGCTCCGGGTCGGCCCGGACCTCGACGACGGGCGGCTGGTCGAGGTCCATGCCCGCACGATAGGCCGCGGCCACGACCGCGACGGCAGGCCGGGTGCCACCCGCCACGTCCGGCCGAGGCCGATACCGTGACGCCCATGGCGAGCCCGTTCACCGAGATCGAGGTCGACAACCGCGTGGTGAAGGTGACCAACCCCGACCGGGTCTACTTCCCCGAGAGCGGGGCGACCAAGCTCGACCTGGTCGACTACTACCTCAGCGTCGGCCCGGGCATCGTCAACGCCCTGTTCGAGCGGCCGTGCATGCTCCACCGCTTCCCGACCGGGCTGTCGGGCGACAAGGTCCACCAGAAGCGGCTCCCCGCCGGCGCCCCCGACTGGATCGAGACCGTTCGGCTCCACTTCCCCCGCTGGAACCGCACGGCGGACGAGCTCTGTGTCACCGAGCTGGGCGCGGTGATCTGGGCGGTGCAGATGTCGACGGTCGAGTTCCACCCCTGGAACAGCCGCCGCGAGGACCCCGAGAAGCCCGACGAGTGGCGGATCGACCTCGACCCCGGACCGCTGAGCGACTTCGCACAGGTGCAGCGCGTCGCCGGCGTGACCCACGAGATCCTCGACGAGCTCGGCGCCGTGGGCTACCCCAAGACCAGCGGCGGGAAGGGCCTCCACGTCTACGTCCGGATCCGGCCCGACCACGGCCACAAGGAGGTACGACGTGCGGCCCTGGCGTTCGCCCGCGAGGTCGAGCGCCGGATGCCCGACGACGTCACGACGCTGTGGTGGCGCAAGGACCGCGACCCCCACCACCTCTTCGTCGACTACAACCAGAACGCCCGCGACCACACCATCGCGGCGGCGTACTCCGTACGGGGCTTCCCCGACGCCCGCGTCTCGACGCCGGTCCGGTGGGACGAGGTCGACGACTCGACCCCCACGACTTCACGATCTTCACCGTGCCGGAGCGCTACGCCGTGCTGGGCGATCTCCACGAGGACATCGACGACCACGTCTTCGACCTCGACCCGCTGCGCGAGTGGGCCGACCGCGACGAGGCCGCCGGTCTGACCTCGACCACCGGCCACGACGACCCGACCGACGAGGACGACGCATGAGTGGCCGCCGCCGACCGGACACCCAGGACCCGCCCAGGCGGCCGTCGCCGTCTACGCCGCCGGGCACGACGACCTCGTCCTGGCCGGTGCCGAGGCCGTGGAGCTGGTCACCAGCCTGCTCGACGAGGCCGGCATCAACTACCTGACGGTCTCGGGCCGCACCAAGAGCGTCGCGTCGTTCGCCGAGAAGGCGGTCCGGTCGGTCGACGGCGCGCGCCTCTACGCCGACCCGCTGCGCGAGATCGGCGACCAGCTCGGCGTCCGCGTGATCACCTACGTCCGTGACGACGTCGACGCCGTCGCCGACCTCCTGGCCGACCAGGTCGTCGTCAACGACGACCGCGACCTCGGTCGCGAGACCGCCAGCGAGGGACGGTTCGGCTACGCGAGTCGGCACCTCCAGATCGCCCTCGACGCCGCGCGGGTCGGCCAGCCGGCGTACGCCCACCTGGCCGGTCGCAACGTCCAGGTGCAGATCCGCACCGTCCTCCAGCACGCGTGGGCGGAGTTCGAGCACGACATCCGCTACAAGGGCACGGTCCCGCCGGAGCACGCCCACGACTTCGACCGGCGGTTCACCCTCGCCGCCGGGCTGCTCGAGCTGGCCGACCAGGAGTTCGCCACCATCCGCGACCGCCTGCGCGGGCAGGTCAGCAGCGCCGGACAGGCCGAGCCGGTCGCGCCCGACGACGACCCCCGACTGGACGCCCGTGAGCTGGCCGCCTTCCTCGCCGGCCAGTACGCCGACGCCGGCTGGTCGCGGGCCGACCACTACGACTGGGTCTCCGGGCTGCTGCTCGAGCTGGGCATCACGTCCCTCGACGAGCTGGGCGACGTGCTGCGGGCCACCGACGAGCAGGTCATCCGGGAGCGGATGGACTATCGCTACCCGCCGGGCGCCGTACGCCGGCTCGACGACGCGCTGCTCGCGACGTACGGGACGACGTACGTCGAGCTGCACGGCAACGCCCACCGTGAGGCGGCGCTGCGGGCGCGGCTCGACAAGCTGCGCGGGACGACGGACGCCACACCCTAGGATCGGCGCGTGGGCATCCAGATCACGCCGAGCATCCTCTCCGCCGACTTCGCCGCCCTCGGTGCCGAGATCGCGCGGATCCCCAGCGCCGACTGGGTGCACGTCGACGTGATGGACAACCACTTCGTGCCCAACCTGACCTTCGGCCCGACCATGGTCGAGGCCCTCGTCCGCACCACGTCGCAGCCGGTCGACGCCCACCTCATGATCAGCGACGCCGACCGCAACGCCGCTGCGTATGTCGAGGCCGGGGCCGCCAGCGTGACCTTCCACGTCGAGGCCGCCACGGCGCCCGTGCGGCTGGCGCGCGAGATCCGTCACCAGGGTGCGCGGGCGAGCATGGCGCTGCGACCGGCGACGCCGATCGACCCCTACGAGGACCTGCTCGCCGAGCTCGACATGGTCCTGATCATGACCGTCGAGCCGGGATTCGGGGGGCAGAGGTTCCTCGACCTGTGCCTGCCCAAGATCCGCCGGGCGCGCGAGCTGATGGACAAGCACGGGGTCGAGACCTGGCTCCAGGTCGACGGCGGCGTCAGCCTGGAGACCATCGGCCGGTGCGCCGAGGCCGGAGCCGACGTGTTCGTCGCCGGCTCCGCGGTCTTCGACGCCGCCGACCCCGATGCGATGGTCGAGGCGCTGCGCGCGGCCGCACGCGACGAGAGCGCCTGAGCGCCACCCCGTGAGACGCCCCCGGGCCGCGCGGTAGACTCGGGTCCGCAAGAGCCAAGTGCTCGCGTGCTCTGGGGGCGGTGGAAATCCGCACCGGCGGTGACTGGGTGGATGTTCGCCCGGAAGTCCGCGACCCGGTCTCAGCCAGAGACCGGTTGACCAGGTGGAACTCCTGGACCGACGGTCAAAGTCCGGATGGGAAGCGCACGCAGGGTGGCGGAGGCGGGTCGAGCGCCCACCTCGTCGGTCGAGCGAAGTCGAGACCACCGTCCACTCGAACGCCCCGGAGTCCGTGACCCGACCGGACCGGAGGCCCTCGATGACCGCCAGCCAGACCGAGGTGGACGCGATGCGTCGCGCCCTCGCGCTGGCGGCGACCGACGGCGTACCCCCGGGACCCAACCCGCGCGTCGGCTGCGTCCTGCTCGATGCCGACGGCAGGATCCTCGCCGAAGGCCACCACCGCGGTGCCGGCTCCCCGCACGCCGAGGTCGACGCCCTCGCCCGGGTCGGCGGACGGGCGCCCGGCGCGACCGCCGTGGTCACCCTCGAGCCCTGCAACCACACCGGCCGCACCGGGCCGTGCGCGCAGGCGCTCCTGGCGGCCGGCGTACGGCGGGTGGTCATCGCGCAGCCAGACCTGAACCCCGTCGCGACCGGGGGTGCCGAGACCCTCCGCGCGGCCGGCGTCGACGTGGAGACCGGGGTCCTCGGCGACGAGGCGCGTGCCCTGAACCTGGTCTGGACGTTCGCCGTGGAGCACGGCCGGCCGTTCGTGACCTGGAAGTTCGCCACGACCCTCGACGGGCGCAGCGCGGCGACCGACGGGACGAGCCGCTGGGTCTCGAGCGCGGCCGCCCGCCTCGACACCCACCGGCTGCGAGCGCTGTGCGACACCATGCTCGTCGGGACCCGCACCGTCGCCGTCGACGACCCCCATCTGACCGTGCGCGACGCTGAGGGGGTGCCGCTGTCGCGGCAGCCGCTGCGGGCGGTGATGGGGGAGCGCGACCTCGACCCCGGGCGCCGGGTCTTCGACGACGCCGCGGAGACCGTGCACCTGCGCACGCGCGACCCCGAGGCGGCCCTGAAGGACCTGTTCGCGCGCGACCGGCAGCACGTGTTCCTCGAGGGCGGACCGACCCTCGCGGCGGCGTTCCTGCAGGCTGGCCTGGTCGACGAGGTGGTGGCCTACGTCGCCCCGGTCCTGCTCGGCGCGGGCCGGAGCGCCGTGGGCGACCTGGGAATCACCACGATCGCGCGGGCGCTGCACCTGTCGGTCACCGACGTCACGGTGCTGCCGCCGCTGAACGCCGGCGACGACACCGACGTACGCATCACCATGACGCCGCCGGTCGCTGGTCGAGCCGCGGTCGCTGGTCGAGCCTGTCGAGACCATGGGAGAGGACTGAGCATGTTCACCGGGATCGTCGAGGAGCTCGGCACCGTCGAGGCGCTGGAGCGCCAGTCGGACGCCGTCCGGCTCACCGTGCGCGCCGCCACGGTGCTCGAGGACGCGGGTCTGGGCGACTCCATCTCCGTCAACGGCTGCTGCCTGACCGTGGCCGAGCGCACGGAGAGCACCTGGACCGCCGACGTGATGGCCGAGACCCTCGACAAGACCGGGCTGGGCTCACTGGTCCCCGGCGACCGGGTGAACCTCGAGCGCGCAGTCACGGCCGGCACCCGGCTCGGAGGCCACCTCGTGCAGGGCCACGTCGACGCCGTGGGTCACGTCGTACGCCGTGACCCCGGCGACCACTGGGACGTCGTCACCGTCTCACTGCCCGTCGCTCTCGCGCCGTACCTCGTCGACAAGGGCTCGATCACCGTCGACGGCGTCAGCCTGACCGTCGTGAAGGCCGGTAGCGACGTGTTCACCGTCAGCCTGATCCCCGAGACCCTGCAGCGCACCACCCTCGGCTTCCGGGAGCCGGGCGACCCGGTCAACCTCGAGGTCGACGTGATCGGAAAGTACGTCGCCCGCCAGCTCGACGCCCGCCTGGCCCACCGCGCCCCCTCCGAAGGGACCCCCTCGTGAACGTCCTTCAATGGCTCTACGACGCCCAGGTGACCATCGCCGGTCACCCGATCACCTGGCGCGAGATCCTCGGCAACGGCTTCGGCTTCGCCTCGGCGGTCGGTGGCCTGCGCCGACGCGTGTGGGCGTGGCCGGTGGGGATCGTCGGCAACGTGCTGCTCCTGAGCGTGTTCCTCGCCGTCACGCTGCAGCCGGGCTCACATGCGCCGCTGTTCGGACAGGCCGGTCGTCAGGTCTTCTTCATCGTCACCAGCATCTACGGCTGGTGGCGCTGGCACGCGATCAAGTCGCACCGCGCCGAGTCGGCGCCCGCCATCACCCCGCGCTGGGCGACGGGGCGCGAGCGTGCGGGCTACCTGCTGGTGTGGCTCGCCGGGCTGCTGGTCGTCCAGTGGCTGTTCTCGGTGATCGGCGCCGGGTTCCCGGTGGAGCGTTGGTACTACTGGTGCGACGCGTGGATCTTCGTCGGCTCCATCGTCGCGACCTTCGCGATGGCGCGCGGCTGGACCGACTTCTGGCTGGCCTGGATCGCCGTCGACGTGGTCGGGGTGCCCCTGCTCTGGCACAGCAGGCTCTACCCGACGGCGATCCTCTACGTCGTCTACGGCGGACTGGTGATCTGGGGCTTCGTGGTGTGGCTGCGAGCCGGCCGGACCGAGACCCCGTCGCCGTTCGAGCTGCGTGCGGACCACGAGATCGCCGGAGAGACCGTATGAGCACCCGACTGGACACCGTCGAGCGCGCGATCGCCGACATCGCGGCCGGCAAGGCGGTCGTGGTCGTCGACGACCTCGAGCGGGAGAACGAGGGCGATCTGATCTTCGCGGCCGCCAAGGCCACGCCGGAGCTGATGGGGTTCACCATCCGGCACAGCAGCGGCGTGATCTGCGTCCCGATGCCGGCCGAGATGCTCGACCGGCTGGAGATCCCGCTGATGACCCCGCACAACCGTGACCGGATGCGGACGGCCTACACGATCTCGGTCGACGCCCGCGACGGCGTCTCGACCGGGATCAGCGCCGCCGACCGCGCCCACACCGCGCGGGTGCTGGCCGACTCGGCCACCGAGCCGTGGGAGCTGACCCGACCGGGGCACGTGTTCCCGCTGCGCTACCGCCAGGGCGGCGTGCTCGTCCGACGCGGTCACACCGAGGCGGCGGTCGACCTGGCCCGGCTGGCCGGGCTCACGCCCGCCGGCGTGCTGGTCGAGGTGGTCAACGACGACGGCACGATGAAACGCTCCCCGGAGCTCCGCGAGTTCGCGGACGAGCACGGTCTGGCGATGATCTCGATCGACGACCTGGTCCGCTACCGGCACCGCACCGAGGTCCTGGTCGAGCGCGTCGCCGAGACCCGGCTGCCGACGCGCCACGGCGACTTCACCGCCTACGGCTACCGCTCCACCATCGACGGCTCGGAGCACCTCGCGCTGGTGTACGGCGACGTGGTCCCGACGGGCTCGACCCACGAAGGCGGCTCCACCGAGGAGCCGGTGCTGACCCGGGTGCACTCCGAGTGCCTGACCGGTGACGTGTTCGGCTCGCAGCGGTGCGACTGCGGGCCGCAGCTCGACGAGGCGCTCGAGCAGGTCGTCGCCGCGGGACGCGGCGTCGTGGTCTACCTCCGGGGCCACGAGGGGCGTGGGATCGGGCTGGTGGCCAAGCTCCAGGCCTATGCGCTGCAGGACGCCGGACGCGACACCGTCGACGCCAACCTCGACCTCGGGCTGCCGGCCGACGCCCGTCACTACGGCGCCGCGTCCCAGGTGCTCCGCGACCTCGGGATCGCACGGGTCCGACTCCTCACCAACAACCCCGACAAGTCCGAGAGCCTCGAGGACTTCGGGATCCACGTAGCCGCGCAGGTGCCGCTCACGCCGCGGCCCAACAAGCACAACCTCGCCTACCTGCGCACCAAGCGGGACCGGATGGGCCACAGCCTCCCGGGGCTGCCGGCGGAGCAGCCCCGGTGAGCGGCCACGGCGCCCCGGCCGACGAGCCCGTCGACTGCAGCGACCTGCGGGTCGGGGTGGTGGCGGCCCTGTGGCACACCGAGGTGATGGACGGCCTGGTCGACGGCGCCCGCCGGGCCCTCGCGGCGTACGCCGTGGCGGACGTGACCGAGGTGCGGGTGCCGGGCACCTTCGAGCTGCCCGTGGTGGCGGCCGAGCTGGCCCGCACCCACGACGCGGTGGTGGCCCTGGGCGTGGTGGTGCGTGGCGGCACTCCCCACTTCGACTACGTCTGCTCGGCCGCCACCGAGGGCCTGACCAGGGTCGCCCTCGACAGCGGTACCCCGGTCGGCTTCGGCGTGCTCACCTGTGACGACGACGCCCAGGCCCTCGACCGAGCCGGCCTCCCCGGCTCCGCGGAGGACAAGGGCTACGAGGCGACCGCGGCGGCGCTGCTGACCGCGCGCACCGTGCGCGGCCTCCGCGCCGGTCACAGCGCCTGACCCGGCGTACCGGAGCGCGTGCTCGCGGGCTGCCCAACGGGCGCGATGGCGCCGGAACGACAGCCGGAACGGCCCGTCGACCGTCGGAGCGGCGCGATGGTGCGGTTCTGAGCGTCGCCGCGTCGTCTAGCCGCCGGTCGGCCGGGCCTCCCACTCGTCGACCCGGATGGCGTACGTCGTTCCGTCGATCCAGCCCAGATCCCGGTGCAGGGAGTCCTTGACGCCATGGGACTCCTGACGCATCCCCAGCCGCTCCATGATCCGCAGCGAGGGCAGGTTGTCCGCGAACGCAGCCGCCGTCACCCGCCGTACGCCGAGGTCGGCGAAGGCGAGCCGCAGGAGCTCGCCGGCCGCCTCGGTCGCGTAGCCGTGGCCCTGTCGGTCGGGAGACAGGCACCAGCCGATCTCCGCCTCCTGCCCGGCTCGGTCGGCCACCTCGACCTGGCTCCAGGCGTCCAGGACGTGGAGGTACAGGTCGCCGATGAGGACTCCCTCGAGGTCGATGACGAACGTCTTGGGCACCATGTCGAGGCGGCCGAACCGGAGCACGAACTCGTCGTACGAGGCCGGGTGCTCCGGCAGCCAGCGCCCGACCTCCGGCAGCGCGCGGATCGCGAAGATCGCGGGAAGGTCGGAGGCGGTCGCGGGCCGGATCCCGAGGCGGGCGGTGCGCACCGGCCAGGCGATCTCGTCGAGGGTCACGCGGTCACCCTCGCGGCGCCGCGGCCCCGGGGTCAACGCGATTCCTCGGCGAGGCGGCCCGCCACTCGTCGGCCAGGACCGCCGCGGTGACCCCGTCGACCCAGCCGAGGTCGCGGTGGAGCGAGTCCTGACGGCCGCGTCCCTCGATCGTCATCCCGATCTTCTCCATCACCCGGATCGACGCGGCGTTCGCCGCGAACGCCGCGGCCGTCGCCCGCCGCAGCCCCAGCCCGTCGAAGCACAGCCGGAGCAGCTCGGCCGCGCCTTCGGTGGCGAAGCCCTGCCCGCCGTACGACGGGTCGACGCACCAGCCGATCTCCGCCTGCGTGCGCTTGGTGCCGGCCGCGACCTCGCGCTGGCCCCACGCGTCGGACACGGCGAGGTAGAGGTCGCCGGCCAGCACTCCGTCGACGAGCATCACGAGGGTGGTGTCGGTCCGCGACGGCTCGGAGAAGGCCTGGGCGAACTCGCCGTAGTCGGTCGGCAGGGCGGTCATCCACCGCGCCACCTCCGGCTGCCGGCGGATCTCGAAGACGGCCGGGACGTCGTCGGGCGCCAGGGGCCGCAGCAGCAGGCGCTCGGTCCGGACGGGCCAGGTCAGCCGCTGGAACGGCGTGGGCTCCTCCATGTCGTCACCTTGGACGGGGTGCCGAGTGCGGGTCAACCGAGAACTACCCTTCTCGCGTGAAGACGTTCGAGCAGCTGTGGGCCGAGCTCGCCGACAAGGCCGAGCGCCGCCCCGGGGCTCCGGCACGGTCCGTGAGCTCGACGCCGGCGTGCACGCGATCGGCAAGAAGCTCGTGGAGGAGGCGGCCGAGTCGTGGATGGCCGCCGAGCACGAGTCTCCGGCGCGCGCCGCCGAGGAGATCAGCCAGCTGCTCTACCACGCGCAGGTGCTGATGCTGGCCTGCGACCTGTCCCTCGACGACGTCTACGCCCACCTGTGAGGTCCTGATGGTCCCCCCGAACCCCGCGGCCGACGCCCTGCTGCGCATCGCCGTCCCCAACAAGGGCACGCTGTCGCTGTCGGCCGTCGAGATGCTGCGCGAGTCCGGCTACCGGCAGCGCCAGGACACCAAGGAGCTGACCCTGGTCGACGCCGACAACGGCGTGGAGTTCTACTACCTGCGCCCGCGCGACATCGCCCTCTACGTCGGGGAGGGCACCCTCGACGTCGGCATCACCGGCCGCGACCTCCTGCTCGACTCCGGCGCCAAGGCCGAGGAGGTGCTCGGGCTCGGCTTCGGCCGCAGCACGTTCCGGTTCGCCGGGCCGGTCGGGCGCTACCACGACCCGTCGGAGCTCCAGGGCACGCGGATCGCCACGTCGTACGTCGGGATCGTGCGGCAGTTCCTCGCCGAGCGGGGGATCGACGCCACCGTGAACCGCCTCGACGGCGCGGTCGAGACCAGCGTCCAGCTCGGCGTCGCCGACGTGATCGCCGACGTCGTCGAGACCGGCACCACGCTGGCCAAGGCCGGGCTCGAGACCTTCGGTGAGCCGATCCTCGAGTCGGAGGCGGTGCTGATCACGCGCGGCAGCGAGGCTCCTGCCGGTCTCGACGTGTTCCGCCGCCGGCTCGAGGGCGTGATGGTCGCCCGCAGCTACGTGATGATGGACTACGACATCCCCGAGGAGCAGGTCGGCCGCGCCGTCGCGCTCACGCCGGGCATCGAGAGCCCCACGGTCTCGCCGTTGCACCGCGAGGGCTGGGTCGCCGTACGGGCCATGGTGCCGCGGGCGGGCGCGCACCGGGTGATGGACGAGCTCTGGACCATCGGCGCCCGCGGGATCCTGGTGACCGACATCCATGCCTGCCGTCTCTGAGCCGACCCTGCCCCACACCTGGCGTCCTCTGGGGGTGCGGCTCGCGTTCGGCTTCTTCGGCGGGCTGCTCGTCGTGGTCTGCGTCGCCGGGTGGATCGCCGTCGGCCCCGACGTCAGGGCGCGGGTCAACGTGTACCAGCAGCTCACCATGCTCCTGATCGCCGCGCTCGCGGGGGCCGTCGCGTGGGGACTGATGCGCTGCAAGGTCACCGCCACCACCGTCGGGCTGGAGATCGTCAACGGCTACCGCCACCACGCCTACGACTGGGCCGAGGTGCTGGCCGTCCACCTGCCGAGGGGTGCGCCGTTCGCGGTCCTCGACCTCGCCGACGGGACCAGCCGCCAGGCCCTGGCGATCCAGTCGGCCGACGGCGACCGGGCCACGGTCGCGGTACGCCAGCTGCGGGCGCTCCTGGTGCGCACCGCCGCGGAGTCACTCGAGCGTCCGGATCCCCCAGGAGACTGACACCTCGTCGCCCGGCTCGCCGGCCGGCGCCAGGGTGATCAGGTCGCGTCCGCTGCGGAAGGCGTCGGGAGGCGCCGTCATCGGCTCCACCGCCAGCGCCTGACGCGGCGGGTCCCACCCGGCGTCGGCGCTGAACACCATCAGCCACGGGTGGTGCCGGTCGACCCAGAGTGCTGCCCCCAGCCCGGTCGCCGGGTCGCGGACCGCGACGGTGGCGACCCCGGCCGCGTCCCGCTCCAGGTCTCCGAACGCGTCGTCGAGCCGCGTGTCGCGCAGCGGCCTGGCGACGCGGAAGTCGTAGGCCGTGCCGTCGACCCCCTCCTCGCCCACGGGGATCTGCTGCTCGTCGGCCAGCAGCCGCCTCGACGCGGGCAGCGTGAGCTCCCAGCCGTCGACCGGCGCCGGTCCGGCGGCCAGGTAGGGGTGGGCTCCGGAGGCGTACGGCGCCGGGTGGTCGCTGAGGTTGGTCGCGGTCTGGGTGACCGTCAGGCCTTCCGCCGAGAGGTCGTAGAGCACGTGCAGGTCGACCGTCCACGGGTAGCCGCCCTGTGCCATCAGCCGATAGCTCAGCGACACCGACGTGGCGCCGTGCTCCTCGGGGGACCAGGCGGCCCACCGGACGAGTCCGTGGATGGCGTTGCCCAGGTCGGGCTCGCTCAGCCCGAGGCGGAGGTCCCGGCCGTCGAAGCTGTAGGCGCCGTCGCGCACCCGGTTCGGCCAGGGCATCAGCAGCTGACCGCGCCCGGCCGTCGACATCTCGTCCTCACCGAAGCCGTGCAGCAGGGGACGTCCGTCGTAGTCCAGCACGCGGAGCGTGGCCCCGCTCTCGGTGACCACCGCGCGGTATCCCGCGGCGGAGAGCTCGAACTGGTCTCCCGTCGGTGCCACCATGCTCGGAGACTAGCCACTCCGCGTCAGGGGAGCACCAGCTGTCCGATCGGGCCGGGGTTCCAGGCGATCTCCCAGTGCACGCCGTCGGGATCGGCGAAGTAGCCGGTGTAGCCGCCCCACTCGCGCTCCTGGGGTCCGGTCACGGCGGCGCCGGCGGCCCGTGCCTCGGCGAGCACCCGGTCGACCTCCTCGCGGGTCGCCACGTTGTGGGCGAGCGCGACGGGAGGTACGCCGTCCCCGCGGCTATCGGTCCGACCTCCTGCTCGAACCCCGCCTCGGCCCACAGCGACAGCACCAGCCGCTCACCGGCGCGGATCATCACCACCTCGCCCGGCACGTCGAGCTCGGGGGTCCACCCCAGGCCGTCGACGTAGAACGCCCGGGTGGCCGCCAGGTCGTGAGCGGCGAGGGTCACGAACGAGATGCGTGGGTCCATCGCTCCACGGTGGCACAGCGCGCCGACACCTCAGCCGCCCGGCTGACGGACCCGGCCGTCGATGACGATGTCGGCTCGCTCGCGGGTCTGCTCGCGGGCGAAGACCTCCTGCTCGTCGAGCATCCACTGCCGCCAGTGCTCGGCGACTCCGACACCACCCCGCTCGAGGCCGCGGGCCGTGCGCAGGTCGTCGGGCACCTCCACCCACGCCAGCACGGTGACCAGCCCGGCATGGGCCGGCGAGCCCGAGCCGACGCCCTCGAGGACCAGGAGCGGCGCGGGGGGTACGACGACGGTCTCGGCCCAGCGACCGCCCGGCCAGTCCCAGCGCCGGTAGCGGCCCGGCCGGTCCGCGGCCAGGGGAGGCAGCAGCGTGTCGAGCTGGTCGCCCACCGACGCCAGCCCGTCCCACCCCTCGTAGAGGTCGTCGAGGTGGACCACCGGCGCCCCACGACTCAGCCGAGAGCTCCTCGGCCAGGGTCGTCTTCCCGGAGCCCGCCGGCCCGTCGACGCAGATCAGCCGGCCGGCGCCCAGGGTCGGCGGCCGTGACAGCGCCAGGTCGAGCACGTCGGCGGCGTTGCTCACCAGGCGTTCCCGCAGCCGCGGTAGGTCGGCACCTCGTCGACGAAGGCGTCGCCGGCGAGCAGTCGCACGGTGTTGGTGTGCTCGAACAGCTCGCCCGACTTCGCGTGCCGGAACCACACGAGGTCGCCGATCCGCAGCATCGCGGCCGGGTGGCCGGTGAGCGGGGTCTGCACCTCCCCGGCGCCCTCGAGCCCGGTCAGGTGGAGCCCGGGCGGGGCCCAGGGCACCGGGGCGCGGTCACCGCCGGTCGGACCCGAGGCGATCAGGCCGCCCCCGTGCACCGTCGCCATCGTGGCCGACGGGTGGCGGGTCACCGGCAGGCCGTAGAAGGCCGCGGGCCTCGGGGCGAAGGACTGGTAGTGGTCGAACAGCCCGGGCACCAGCAGTCCCGAGCCCGCCGCGATCTCGGTGACGGCCCCGTCGGCCGCCGTCGCCTCGACCGAGCCGGAGCCTCCGCCGTTCCAGAACTCGAGCTCCACGAGGTCGGCCAGCCGCTCGGCGATCACGCGGCGTCGTTCGGCGAGCTGGGCCATCGACGCGGACTTGAGCCGGCGTACGACGAGCGACTTGGCGCGCTGCGACGGCACGTCGTCGGGGACGCCGGCCACCTGCCCCTCGTAGGTCATCACCCCGACGAGCCTGAACCCGGCCCGTTCGGTGACGTGGCGGGCCAGCCGCAGCACGTCCTCGGTGTCGTGCAGCGGGGAACGCTTCGGGCCGACGTGCTGGCTGCCCATCCGGAGCCCGGCGTCGATGTCGAGGGCCACCCGGACCCGGACGGCGTGCGAGGCCCGGACCGAGTCGACCACGTCGAGCTGGGCCACGTCGTCGACCATCAACGTGATCCGGCTCGCCGCCGAGGGCGAGCCGACGAGCTGGGTCAGGGCGGCCCGGTCGACGGTCGGATAGGCGATCACGATGTCGTCGGTGATGCCCTGCTGCTCCAGCCAGAGCGCCTCCCGCAGCGTGTAGCCGAGCACGCCCTGGAAACCGGGCGCGGCCAGGGCGCGCTCGAGCAGCGCGGGCACCCGGAGCGACTTCGAGGCGACCCTGATCGGCTTGCCACCGGCCCGGCGGGCGAGGTCCGCGGCGTTGGCGTCGAACGCGTCGAGGTCGACGACCATCACCGGCGTCGACGGCGGAGCGTCGAGTGCCGCGACGGCCCCGGTCAGCCGCGACCACAGGCGGTTACGGGCGACGTGGGAGTCGCCCGGTGCCGTGCTGCGCATCAGGAGATGCCACGCTTCTTGAGGATCGCCTGGATCTCGGCCATCTCGTCGTCGATCAGCGAGTCGGGTGTCCTGGTCGGGCCGACGGCCTTCGGTGCCTTGGTGCCCGAGGTCTTCGCGGGTTTGTCGGGCTTGCCACGACGGGCGATCGCGTTCGCGCCACCGATCAGCACGAAGGCGACCACGAAGATGATCATCCCGAGCCAGACCTTCGGGCTGAAGATCAGGTGCGCGAACCAGTTCGAGAAGGTGTCGACGACGTCGCCGAAGACCGACAGCAGTCCCGTCATCCAGGCTGCGATCGGGAGCAGGGTGATCCCGGCCGCCCGCACGGCGGCCACCATCCCGCGGTGGCGGAGGGCCCACCAGGTGTAGATGCCTCCCACCACTGACAGGGACAGGGCCAGCGCTCCCCACGACACGTCGTTCACCCCTCCAGGGTAGGCCGTACCGTGGAAGGTCCCACCTGGGCCGCGTGACAGGATCCGAGCCATGCCTCACGAGCCCGACCAGGCGGCCGGCGGCCGGACGATCCCGGACCCCGGTTTCTCGGGTGACGACGGCTCCGCCTCGGCCGGCCTCACGGCCGCACTGGCGGCCTACGCCGCGGACCCGACGCGTCACCTCGAGGTGTTCATGGCGCTGCAGCGGTCGCGCCTGCTGGTCCCGGTGGTGGCCGTGCTGGGTGAGGTCGAGGTGGACGAGGCCGGGCTGACCCACGACAAGACCAGTGACATGGCGACGGCCCTGCTCACCGGACAGGACGGGCGGCAAGCGCTGCTGGCGTTCACCAGCCTCGCGACCCTGGCCGCCTGGCGAGCGGACGCCAGGCCCGTGCCCGTCGCGTCGCCGCTCGCGGCGCGGTCGGCGCTGCAGGAGGGTGCGGCGGCGCTCGTGGTCGACGTGGCCGGCCCGACGACGTACGTCGTGGAGGGGGGCCTGCTCGACGGTCTCGCACGTGGGCGGATCCTCGCCCTCGGCCCCGAGGGCCCCCTCTGGGTCGAGCGAGGAGCCTCGCCCCGCGCGGAATAGCCACCTGACCTGGGTCGTTGATACCCTTGTTCCTGACCGATCGGGCTCACTCCGCCATCACCGGGAGACGGGCTCGGTCCGACAAGTGGAGGCTCACTCCCACCCGCACCGGCCGTCGCAGCATCAGGTCGTCGGGTCCGGTCCGCACCGAAGGTGTGACGCATGTCGTCCTACCCCGGTGCACCTCGAGCCTCCGCGCGTCGCGCGGGGGCTCTCGTCGTATCCGAGGGTCTGTCCGCGGCGGTCATCCCACCGTTCGACCCCATGGAGGACTCATCAGCACCGAGCTACGCATCAACGACCGGATCCGCGTGCCCGAGGTCCGGCTCGTCGGACCCAACGGCGAGACCGTCGGCATCGTCCCCACGGGCGAGGCCCTCAAGCTCGCCCAGGAGGCCGACCTCGACCTCGTCGAGATCGCCCCGATGGGCAAGCCCCCGGTCTGCAAGCTCATGGACTACGGGAAGTTCAAGTACGAGAACGCCCAGAAGGCCCGTGAAGCGCGCCGGAACCAGACGAACGTGATCATCAAGGAGATGAAGCTTCGTCCCAAGATCGACGCCCACGACTACGAGACCAAGAAGGGTCACGTCGTGCGGTTCCTGAAGGCCGGCGACAAGGTCAAGATCACCATCATGTTCCGCGGTCGTGAGCAGCACCGCCCCGAGCTGGGGTTCCGGCTGCTGCAGCGGCTGGCCGAGGACGTCACGGAGCTGGGCTTCGTGGAGTCCGCGCCGAAGCAGGACGGTCGCAACATGATCATGGTGCTCGGGCCGCACAAGAAGAAGGCCGAGGCGAAGGTGGAGATGGAGGCGGCGAAGGCCGACCGCATGGCCGCCCGCGCCGCCGAGGAGGCCGAGGAGCGTGCCGAGCGCACCGCGCACAACGCCGGGCAGGCCGTGGCCCAGAAGAAGGCCCACGGACGCTCGGAGAACCTGGATCCCGAGATCGAGGCCTGAGCGAAGCGAAGGCCTCGATCGAGCGAAACCCGACACATCGACGATGTCGAGCTGATCGAGCGAGACGTCCACCCCGAGTTTCGGTGGCACAGGCAGCGCAGCACACAGCGCCCTGAGTCACCAGCAAGCGTGAGCGCCGCCCACCGTGCGGCCACACGACGTACCAGATGAGGAAGAGAGAACGATGCCGAAGAACAAGACGCACTCCGGCGCGAGCAAGCGGTTCAAGGTGACCGGCTCGGGCAAGCTGATGCGCGCGAAGGCAGGCAAGCGTCACCACCTGGAGCTCAAGCCCTCCAAGGTGACCCGTCGTCTGTCCGGCGATGCCGCCGTCTCCAAGAACGACACCCCGCGCATCAAGAAGCTGCTCGGTCGCTGACACCCCGTCGTCGGTGGTCGAGCGGAGTCGAGACCACCGGGCATGAACCACTGAAGGAGTACCACCATGGCACGCGTCAAGCGGGCAGTGAACGCCCACAAGAAGCGTCGTACCACCCTCGAGCGCGCCAGCGGCTACCGCGGCCAGCGCTCGCGCCTCTACCGCAAGGCCAAGGAGCAGGTCACCCACTCGCTGGTCTACAGCTACCGTGACCGCAAGGCGCGCAAGGGCGACTTCCGTCGCCTGTGGATCCAGCGGATCAACGCCGCCGCCCGCGCCGACGGCATGACCTACAACCGCTTCATCCAGGGCCTCCACCTGGCCGGGGTCGAGGTCGACCGCAAGATCCTGGCCGACCTCGCCGTCAACGACGCGCCCGCGTTCGCCGCGCTCGTCGAGACCGCCAAGGCCGCCCTCCCCGAGGACGTCAACGCACCCAAGGCCTCCTGAGGCCGCGTGCCCGAGCAGGCACCTCTGGCCGTCGGCAACAGCCGGGTCAAGGACGCCCGCAGGCTCGGCCGCCGTTCGGTCCGCACCGAACGGCGGCTGTTCCTCGCCGACGGCCCGAAGGCCGTCGAGGGGGCTCTCGAGGCCGGCTGCGTCGTCGAGGTCTTCGCGACCTCAGACGCCGTCCAGCCGGTACGACGTGCTGGTCGCGGCCGCACCGCGCGTCTGGCTGGTCGACGACCGTGCACTGGCCTCGCTCAGCGACAGCGTGACCCCCGCCGGGATCGTGGCGGTCTGCTCGTTCCTCGACGTCGACCTGGAGTCCGCGCTCGCCACCACCAGGGCCGGCTCGTCGCTGCTCGCGATCTGCGCCGACGTGCGTGACCCCGGCAACGCCGGGACCATCATCCGCACGGCCGACGCCCTCGGGGCGGACGCGGTCGTGCTGGCCGGACACTCGGTCGACCCCTACAACCCCAAGAGCGTCCGCGCCAGCGTCGGCAGCCTGTTCCACCTCCCGGTCGCCGTCGAGACCGACCCCGCGGTGGCCGTCGACGCGGCGCAGGGGGCCGGGCTGGTCGTGCTGGCCGCCGACGGAGCGGGCGAGGTGGCGCTCGCCGACGCCGCCGAGATCCTGGCCGGGCCGACCGCCTGGCTCTTCGGCAACGAGGCGTGGGGACTCCCGCGCGAGCTCGCAGCGCTGGCCGACCACCGGGTCCGGATCCCGATCCGCGGGCGGGCCGAGAGCCTCAACCTCGCCACCGCCGTCGCGATCTGCCTCCACGAGAGCGCGCGCGGGCGCTGACGACTCAGCCGGCGCCCTCGCGTGCCCGTTGCGCGTCGTAGTGCTCGTGCCCCAGGCGCCGGAAGAGCGCGAGGATCTCGCCGAAGACCGCCTCCCCGACGACCATGTCCTCCAGCGTGCCCTGGCGGTCCTTGGTCGGGTCGACGAGCAGGAGCTCGGTACGGCACAGCTCGTCGGCGAGGCGGGCGTAGTAGCCGAGGATCTCCGGGTTGACCGTCAACAGCTCGGCCCCGCCCAGCTGCACCACGGCGGTCAGCCGGCTCCGGGCGGCGGCGTCGGGACGGATGCCGCTCCAGCCCACTGCCTCGAGGGCGGCGTCGACCGATCCGCTCAGCTCGGTGTCGGGACGCACCTCCTCGTCGGGCAACGGCGGGCTGAGGGCGTCGGAGATCTCGCACAGCACCTCGTGGGAGGGTCGTGAGTCGTCCTCGATGGCGTCGACGATCACCTGCAGGGTCGACACCGGGGCACCGCCGACCTCGCGCAGCGCCCGGAGGACGCGGAGGCGGCGCAGGTGCGGCTCGCCGTACTCCGCGCGGCGCGGGCCCACCGTCTCCCCGGGCGGCAGGAGACCCTCGCGAAGGTAGTACTTCACCGTGGCCAGCGGTACTTCTGCACGATCGGCCAGCTCGGAGACCAACATGGTTTCCACTCGATTCATGGCAAAATCTGCGAAAAGCCTGCGAAATCAGTTGTGCAAGGGTGGATAGCGCCACTATCTTACTACGTGTTCGCGTTCCCGAGAGGCGAACAACGGGCGGGTCCCACGGGGGAGGCTCCGTCCACCACACGTTGCGGGCCGGCCCCACCGGGGGGAGGGGCCGCCCCAGCAACGTGTCACCTGGCTAGGCTGCCGCGCGTGGACGTCCCCGAGGGAGCGCTGAGCGCGCAGGCCGCCGTGGACCTCCTGCCCGACGGGGTCGTGATCGCCGACGGCGACGGGCTCGTCCGGCTCCTCAACCATCGGGCCGGCCAGATGCTCGGCACCACTCCCGCCGCCGCCGACGGCAGACGGCTCGACGAGGTCCTGGCGGTGACCAACCAGGAGGGCCTCGACTGGTGCGCGTGCGTGCGGCCGTACGGCGGGCTGGTCATCCGGACCGGCGTACCCGAGCAGTCGTGGGTGCTGCCCACCGGCGACGAGGTGCTCGTCGCGGCCCGGTTCCACCGGTCGCCGGCCCGTGGCCCGGTCACGGAGGTCGCCGTCAGCCTGCGCTCGGGCCGGGCGCGCGCTCGCCTCGACCGCGACCGCTCCGACCTGGTCGCCACCGTCGCCCACGAGCTGCGGTCGCCGTTGACGGGCGTCAAGGGCTTCGTCCAGGCCCTCCTCAACCGCTGGGACCGACTCAGCGACGACCAGAAGAAGCTGATGCTCACCACGGTCCACGCCGACTCCGACCGGCTCAGCCGACTGATCACCGAGCTGCTCGACGTGGCCCGGCTCGACACCGGCCGGCTGTCCATGCACCAGCGCCCGTGTGATGTCGCCCAGCTGACCCACCGGGTGATCGACAGCGTCCGTGCCGGTGCCCCGCACCGGATCGAGTACGTCGCTCCCGACGACCTCCCGGGCATCTGGGCCGACCCCGACAAGTTCACCCAGGTGATGACCAACGTGCTGGAGAACGCGATCCGGCACGGCTCCGACCCGGTCACGGTGACCGCGAGCCTCGAGGGAGAGCGGGTCGCGGTGCAGGTCGACGACTCCGGCGACGGCATCGCTCCCGAGGCCCGACAGCGCGCGTTCACCAAGTTCTGGACCACCGGCCAGCGCGGCGGCTCCGGCCTGGGCCTCTATCTCGTCAACGGGCTGGTGCGGGCCCACGGCGGCACGGTCACCCTCGGTGACGCACCCGGTGGCGGCGCCCGGATCGTGATGACCTGGCCCGCGTTCGGGACGGACCCCGACTGAGGTCCCTCCGACGGGGCGGAGCCCGGGCGGAAGGACCGAGGGAGCGCCGCTGTCCACTTGCGGGCACGAGGGGTCCGCGAGTCCACGGGCGAAACCCCGTCGCAGCGCCGGGACGGGCCTTCCTAGACTGGTATGGCGCAGCCGCCGCCGCGGCCCCAGCGACAGCATCGCGAAAGGCACCCATGTCGGGCCCGAACACCCAGTACGACCCGGTCGAGGTCACCCCGCTCCAGGCGGAGCAGGTCGCGGCCATGCGCGACGAGGCCCTGGCCGCGATCGCCGCCGCCGGCGACCTCGAGGCGCTCAAGCAGGCCCGGCTCGACCATGCCGGTGACCGGTCCCCGCTCGCGCTGGCCAACCGCGAGATCGGGGCGCTCCCGCCCCAGGCCAAGAAGGAGGCCGGCCAGCGCGTCGGCCAGGCCCGTGGCGCGGTGAACCAGGCGTTGGCCGAGCGCACCGCGGTCCTGGAGGCCGAGGCCGAGGAGCGGATGCTCGTCGAGGAGACCGTCGACGTCACCCTGCCGACCGATCGCCGCCCGCCTGGCGCGCGACACCCGATCACCCTGATGTCCGACGTCATCGCCGACCTCTTCGTGGCCATGGGCTGGGAGGTCGCCGAGGGACCCGTGCTCGAGGCCGAGTGGCTCAACTTCGACGCCCTCAACCTCGGCCCCGACCACCCGGCGCGCACCATGCAGGACACCTTCTGGACCGACCCGGCCTCCGACCACATGGTCCTGCGCACCCACACGTCGCCGGTGCAGGCCCGCACCATGCTGAGCCGCACCCCACCGATCTACGTGATCTGTCCGGGGCGGGTCTTCCGCACCGACGAGTACGACGCGACCCACTCGCCGATGTTCCACCAGGTGGAGGGCCTCGTCGTCGACGAGGGCATCACGATGGCCCACCTCAAGGGCACCCTCGACCACTTCGCCCAGCAGATGTTCGGCGAGGGGATCGTGACGCGCTTCCGCCCGTCGTACTTCCCGTTCACCGAGCCGTCGGCCGAGGTCGACCTCGTCTGCTTCGTCTGCCGCGGCGTGCCCGGCCAGGTCGAGCGGTGCCGCACCTGCAAGGGCGAGGGCTGGATCGAGTGGGGTGGCTGCGGCGTGGTCAACCCGCGCGTGCTGGCCGCCTGCGGCGTCGACTCCGAGCGTTACCGCGGCTTCGCCTTCGGGATGGGCATCGACCGCTCCCTGATGTTCCGGACCGGCGCGGAGGACATGCGTGCGATGTTCGAGGGAGACGTGCGCTTCAGCGCGGCCTTCGGGACGGAGTGGTGAGGTGAAGACCCCCGTCTCCTGGATCCGCGACTACGCCGCCCTGCCCGACGACCTGTCGAGCGAGGACCTCGCCCGGCGCCTGACCGCGCTCGGTCTCAAGCTCGAGGCCCTCGAACGACCCGGTGCCGACATCTCCGGTCCGCTCGTGGTCGGCCGGGTGCTCACCGTCGACCCCGAGCCCCAGAAGAACGGCAAGACCGTCAACTGGTGCACCGTCGACGTCGGGGACGCCAACGGCACGGGCGAGCCTCAGGGCATCGTCTGCGGCGCGCACAACTTCGCGGCCGGCGACCTCGTCGTCGTCGTGCTGCCCGGGGGAGTGCTGCCGGGTGGGTTCGAGATCTCGGCCCGCAAGACCTACGGCCACGTCTCGGCCGGGATGATCTGCTCCGCCGCGGAGCTCGGGCTCGGCGACGACCACGACGGCATCATCGTGCTGCCCGCCGACGCCGGCAGCCCGGGTGACGACGCGCGTCCGACGCTGGGCCTCCAGGAGGAGGTCATCGAGTTCGAGATCAACCCCGACCGGGCCTACGCGCTGTCCCTGCGGGGCGTCGCGCGCGAGGCGGCGCTGGGGTTCGACGTCGACTTCACCGACCCCGCACTGCGAGCGGTGCCGGCAGCGAACGCCGACGGCTACCCGGTGCGCGTCGACGACCCCCACGGCTGTCCGGTCTTCGTGGCCCGCACGGTCACCGGTTTCGACCCCTCGGCGCCGACGCCCGAGTGGCTGGCCACCCGGGTCCGGCTGGCCGGGATGCGGCCGATCTCGTTGGCCGTCGACGTGACCAACTACGTGATGCTCGAGCTCGGCCGACCCATCCACGGCTACGACGGCGACCGCCTCCAGGGGCCGCTCGTCGTACGCCGGGCCCGCGCGGGCGAGCGGCTGACGACCCTCGACGGCGTCGACCGCGAGCTGTCCACCGAGGACCTCGTCGTCACCGACGACTCGGGCGTGATCGGGCTCGGCGGCGTGATGGGTGGCGAGGCCACCGAGATGTCCGACACGACGACGACGGTCGTGATCGAGGCGGCCCACTGGGACCCCGTCTCGATGTTCCGGACGGGCAAGCGGCAGCGCCTCACCTCCGAGGCGGGCAAGCGCAACGAGCGTGGCGTCGACCCGACGATCTGCGAGGTCGCCGCCGACCGCGTGGCCGAGCTCCTGACGACGTACGGCGGCGGCACGGTGGCCCCGGGCGTCACCGTGGTCGGCACCCCGCCGGAGCCCTGCTCGATCGAGCTCGCCGCCGCACTCCCGGGCCAGGTCGCGGGGCTGCCGATCGACCGCGAGCGCGTGGTCGAGAGCCTCCGCGCGATCGGGTGCGAGGTCAGCGGCGACGCACCGTTGTCGGTGACGCCCCCGCCCTGGCGCCCCGACCTCCACGACCCCTACGACCTGGTCGAGGAGGTGGTCCGGCTCGTCGGGTACGACCAGGTGCCCTCGGTCCTGCCGACCCCGCCCGCGGGGCGCGGACTCACCCGCGAGCAGCGGCTCCGCCGCCGGATCGGCCGGACGCTGGCCGGGGCCGGCTGCGTCGAGGTCCTGAGCTTCCCGTTCGTGGGCGACGACACCTTGGACGCCCTGGGGCTGGCCGCCGACGACGTGCTGCGGCACGCCGTACGCCTGTCCAACCCACTGTCGGCGGAGAGGCCGCTCTACACGACCACGCTCCTGCCCGGCGTCCTCGAGGCCGCCGCGCGCAACCTCGGTCGCGGTGCGCCGGGAGTCGCCCTGTTCGAGACCGGCACGGTCGCGTTCCCCGTCGACCGCGGCCCGGCGCCCGTGTACGGCGTGGACTGGCGCCCCACCGAGGCGGAGCTCGGCAAGCTGTTCGACGCGCTGCCTCTCCAACCGTTGTTCCTCGCCGGTGTCCTCTGCGGCGAACGCGAGCCCGCGGGCTGGTGGGGAGCCGGACGCTCGGCCGACTGGTCCGACGCCGTCGGGCTCGTGCGCGAGGTGGCCGCCGCGCTGGCGGTGGAGATCCGGGTCGAGGCCGCCGCGCGGATGCCGTGGCACCCGAGTCGGTGCGCGCGCATCCTGATCGACGACGAGGAGATCGGGCACGCCGGCGAGCTCCACCCGCGGGTGTGCACCCGCTTCGGGCTGCCGCGTGGCGCGGCCGCGCTCGAGATCGACCTCGACGCCCTGATGCGCCGCGCGATCGACGTACCCCGGGCGCCGACCTACTCCAACCAGCCGGTGGCCAAGGAGGACGTCGCGCTCGTCGTCGACGACGGCGTGCCCGCCGCCGAGGTCGAGGCCGCGCTCCGGGCGGGCGCGGGTGAGCTGCTGGAGTCCGTCCGCCTCTTCGACGTCTACACCGGTCCGCAGGTCGGTGAGGGACGCAAGTCGCTGGCCTTCGCCCTGCGCTTCCGGGCCGCCGACCGCACCCTCACCGAGAGCGAGACGGCAGCCGCCCGCGACGCCGCCGTCGCCGCCGCCGGCACCGCCCTCGGCGCCGTCCAGCGCTGACCCGGCAGAGGTCGACGCCGAGTCGGCACGAAGGGGCATCCGGATCACGCCGAGTCGGCTCGTGACGACTCGGCGAGGGTCGGGGCGGTAGCGTCGGCGAGGTGACAGATCTCGCCCCGTTGACCCTGCCCGCAGCCGACGCCGGGACCGACGCCTGGTCCGCCTGGCTCACGACCCGTACGACGGCCCAGCTCGACACCGCTCGGGAGCTGATCGCCGCCCTCAAGGCCGAACGGCCGCGCGAGGCGGCGGTGCTCCTCGAGCGCTGGAACGACATCGGCCTCGCGCTCAGCAACGCGTTCGCGGCGGGAAGCCTCGCGCAGCAGGTCCACCCGGACGCCGCGGTGCGCGAGCAGGCCGAGGCCGCCGAGGTGGAGGCCCATCGCCTGCTCACCGACCTCTCCCTGGATCGCGAGGTCTACGACCTGCTGGTCGTCGACGACGCCGACCAGCGCTCCTCCGGTCTGGACGACGAGGCCGAGCGGGTCCGCAACTTCGCCCTGCGCGACTTCCGGAGGTCCGGCGTCGACCGCGACGAGGCCACCCGCGACCGGGTCCGGGCCATCAACGAGCGCGAGACCGAGCTCGGCCAGACCTTCGAGCGCCACATCCGCGACGACGACACGACCGTGAAGGTGCGTCCCGACCAGCTCGCCGGGCTCCCGCAGGACTGGGTCGACGCACATCCGGTCGGCGACGACGGCCTGGTCGAGCTCACCCTGGAGTACCCCGACGTCGTCCCGATGCTGACCTTCGCCACCGACCGGGACGCGCGCGTCGCCGTCGGTACGGCGTTCAACAACCGCGCGTGGCCCGCCAACGACGAGGTCCTGGTCGAGCTGATGGCGCTCCGGCAGGAGCACGCCACGCTCCTCGGGTACGACGGGTGGCCGGCGTACGACGCCGAGGTCAAGATGATCGAGACCGGTGACGCGATCGCGGCGTTCGTCGACAAGATCAGCAAGGCGGCCGAGGCGTCGGCGCTCCGCGACCGCGACGTGCTGCTGGAGCGCATCCGCCAGGACCGGCCCGACGCCGAGACGGTCGACGGTGCGGACAGCCGCTTCTACACCGAGACCGTCAAGCGCGAGCAGCACAGCGTCGACGCCCAGGAGGTGCGCCGCTACTTCTCCTTCGACAAGGTCCGGCAGGGGCTGCTCGAGGTCACCGGCCGGCTGTTCGGCCTCGACTACCAGCGCGTCGACGTCCCGACCTGGCACGCCGACGTCGCGTCGTACGACGTCTCGCTGGGCGGGGCGCGGATCGGCCGGATCCATCTCGACCTGCACCCACGCGCCAACAAGTTCAGCCACGCCGCCCAGTTCACGCTGACCGACGGGGTGAGCGGGCGCCAGCTGCCCGAGGGCGTGCTGGTGTGCAACTTCCCGCGCGGCCTGATGGAGCACGACGACGTCGTCACTCTCTTCCACGAGTTCGGGCACCTCGTGCACCACGTCCTCGCCGGCCACCAGCACTGGTCGCGGTTCGCCGGCGTCGCCACCGAGTGGGACTTCGTCGAGGCGCCGTCGCAGCTCCTCGAGGAGTGGGCGTGGGACGCCACCGTGCTCGAGGGCTTCGCGACCGACGAGGACGGGACCCCGATCCCGGCCGACCTGGTCGCGCGGATGCGCCGGGCGGAGGACTTCGGCAAGGGCCTGCAGGCCCGCAACCAGATGTTCTACGCCGCGCTGTCCTACCGGATCCACCAGGAGCCGCCCGCCGACGGCGCGGCGATCACCGCGCTCTCGCGTGACCTGCAGGCGGCGTACTCCATGGTCGCCCCGCTGCCCGACACCCACTTCCATGCGGCGTTCGGGCACCTCGACGGGTACTCGTCGGGCTACTACACCTACATGTGGTCGCTGGTGATCGCCAAGGACCTCTTCTCGGCCTTCGACCGGGACGACCTGTACGACGCCGAGATCGCCGGCCGCTACCGCGACCGGATCCTGGCCCAGGGCGGCCGCAAGGACGCGGCCGACCTGGTGGAGGACTTCCTCGGCCGGCCGTTCGGCTTCGACTCGTTCGCGACCTGGCTGGAGGAGTAGGCGGGACGCGGCAGCGGACCATCTGGTGGTCGAGCGAGCCGCGACCGGCGTGTCGAGACCCGGTGACGCCCGCGCTGGGTCGACCTAGTTGATCGGCTGGTGGATGACCGCACGGAAGCGGTCGATGATCCCCAGGTCGCCGGCCAGGTGGGTGTCGGCGCCGTCGCCGCGGCGCCAGATGCGGACGTCGAGCACCTCGGCCGGCCCGCTGATCACCGCGTCGGGCTCGACACCGGGGTCGGCGACCACGTGGAGGTCGTCCTCGTCGTGGTCGATCCCGTCGGGGTCGGTGCCGTGGAAGCGGCCCAGCTGGACCCAGACGTGCTCGTCGGTGTCGGTGATGTCGACCCGGATGTAGTGGGGGAGCGGCGCGAACTCGCCCCAGGGCGGGCATCCGCCGTACATCACGTCGAGCACCTCGTCGACGCCGTCGGCGGCCAGGTCGACCGGGAACGGCGACACCGCGTGGGCGGCCAGCTCGGCGTCGCGCCGGTGGATCAGCGCCTCGTGAGCCTGGCGCCGGAGGATGAACGCGACGTTCTTGTGCTCGGGGTGCCAGGTCCAGGCCTCGTCGGTGGGCTCGGCGTCGGCCGAGGGCGTCGACGAGGGCGGTGTGGTGCTCGTCGAAGAACGCCAGCAGGCCGGCATGGTCCTTCGGGCGCTCCGGCTCGGGGTAGTCGTCGGGCCCCTTGGGCCGGTGGGTGACCATCCAGGTCCACCAGTGCTGCACCTCGCCGAGGTGCCAGAGCAGGTCGTCGGCGCGCCAGTCGGGACACGTCGGCACGTCGGCGGCGGGGTCGCAGTCGGCGAGCACGTCGCGGAACCGCTGCGACTCGTCGCGGATGTGCTGGAGGTACGTCGTGGGGTCGAGACGGCTCATGCAGCGAACCTAGCGAGCGCGGCCGACAACCGCATCCGGTCCACGGTGCGGATCCCGATGCCGAGTGAACATGCGGTTGTATGTATGATCATGCACATGACGACGAGGGTGGCGGTCGCGGGAGCGAGCGGGTACGCCGGCGGCGAGCTGCTGCGGCTGCTGCTCGGTCATCGCGCGGTCGAGATCGGCACGCTGACCGCCGGGTCGAACGCGGGCGGGACCCTCGGCGCGCTCCAGCCGCACCTGGGCCGGTGGTGGACCGGGTGCTCACCGAGACCTCGGCGGCGACGCTCGCCGGTCATGACGTCGTGTTCCTGGCGCTGCCGCACGGGCAGTCGGGAGCCCTGGCTGCCGAGCTCGGCGACGACACGGTCGTGGTCGACTGCGGCGCCGACTTCCGGCTGCGCGACCCGGACCAGTGGGAGCGGTTCTACGGCGGCGTGCACGCCGGCACCTGGCCCTACGGTCTCCCCGAGCTGCCGGGCCAGCGCGACGTGCTCCGCGGCGCGCGGCGGATCGCTGTCCCCGGGTGCTACCCGACGGTGTCGACGCTCGCCCTCGCGCCCGCGGTCGCCGCGGGGCTGGTGGCGCCCGACGTCGTCGTGGTCGCCGCCTCCGGCACCAGCGGGGCCGGCAAGGCGGCCAAGCCCCACCTCCTGGGCAGCGAGGTGATGGGCAACGCGTCGGCGTACGGCGTGGGCGGGACGCACCGGCACACCCCCGAGATCGTGCAGAACCTCTCGTCCCTGACCGACGGCCCGGTGCGCGTGAGCTTCACGCCGCTGCTGGTCCCGATGCCGCGCGGCATCCTCGCCACCTGCTCGGCGCCGCTCTCTCCGGGCACGACCGCGACCGAGGTCCGCGAGGCCTACCTCAAGGCCTACGACGCCGAGCCGTTCGTCCGCGTCCTGCCGGAGGGGGAGTGGCCGCAGACCAAGGCCGTCCACGGCAGCAACGCCTGCCATCTCCAGGTGACCGTCGACGAGGCGGCCGGCCGCGTCGTCGTGGTCGGGGCGATCGACAACCTCGCCAAGGGCACCGCCGGCGGCGCGATCCAGTCGATGAACCTCGCCCTCGGTCTCGACGAGACCCTCGGCCTGACGACTGTGGGGGTGGCGCCGTGAGCGTGACCCCCCCGGGGCTTCCGGGCCGCCGGCGTCGCGGCCGGACTCAAGAGCACCGGCGCCCAGGACGTCGCGCTGGTCGTGAACGACGGGCCGTCGTACGCCGCGGCCGGCGTGTTCACGAGGAACCGCTGTCTGGCCAACCCGGTGCTCTGGAGCAGGGAGGTCGTCAAGGACGGCAACGTTCGCGCGGTCGTGCTCAACTCCGGCGGCGCCAACTGCTACACCGGCCCCGACGGCTTCCAGACCACCCACGCCGTGGCCGAGCGCGTCGGCACGCACCTCGGGATCGGTGCCATCGACGTCGTCGTCTGCTCCACGGGCCTGATCGGGCTCGCCAACGACCGCGAGCAGGTGCTCGCCGGCGTCGACGCGGCGTACGACGCGCTGGGCTCGGGCGGCACGGGCGGCGGACGGGGGTGACGGGGGCGACGACGCCGCCCGCGCGATCATGACCACCGACTCCGTTCCCAAGCAGGTCGTCGTCGAGAGCGCCGGCTGGTCGGTCGGCGGCATGGCCAAGGGCGCCGGGATGCTCGCGCCCCAGCTGGCCACCATGCTGGTCGTCCTCACCACCGACGCCCTGGCGAGCGCCGCCGACCTCGACACCGCGCTCCGGGCCGCGACCCGGGTCAGCTTCGACCGGCTCGACTCCGACGGCTGCATGTCGACCAACGACACGGTGACCGTGCTCGCCAGCGGCGCCAGCGGGATCAGCCCGAGCCTGCCCGACCTGACCGACGGCCTCACCCGTGCCTGCACCGACCTCGCCATGCAGCTGCTGGCCGACGCGGAGGGTGCCGACCACGAGATCGCGATCACGGTCCTGAACGCGGCCACCGAGGACGAGGCGGTCGAGGTCGGCCGGAGCGTCGCCCGGAGCAACCTCTTCAAGGCCGCCGTCTTCGGCAACGACCCCAACTGGGGCCGCGTCCTGGCAAGCATCGGCACCACGCAGGCCGCCTTCGACCCGGCCGACCTCGACGTCGCCATGAACGGCGTCTGGGTGTGCCGGCGCTCGACGCCCGCCGCCGACCCGGCCACGGTCGACCTGAAGCCGCGTGAGGTCACCGTCACCGTCGACCTCAAGGCCGGCGACGCCCGGGCGACCGTGTGGACCAACGACCTCACGCACGCCTACGTCCACGAGAACTCGGCGTACTCCTCATGACCGCACCCCACGCGTCCGCTCGCAGAGCTCGCGCCTCCGGGACCGAGATGAGCGCCCCGACCCCGCCAAGGCCGCCATCCTCGCCGACGCGTTGCCCTGGCTGAAGCGCTACCACGGGAAGATCGTGGTGGTGAAGTACGGCGGCAACGCGATGACCGACGACACCCTCAAGCGGGCCTTCGCCGAGGACATCGCCTTCCTCCGGTTCGCCGGCTTCAAGCCGGTCGTCGTGCACGGTGGCGGCCCGCAGATCTCGGCGATGCTCGACCGGCTGGGCATCGAGTCGGAGTTCCGCGGGGGCCTGCGCGTCACCACGCCCCCGGCGATGGACGTCGTCCGGATGGTGCTCGTCGGCCAGGTCCAGCGCGAGCTCGTCGGGCTGGTCAACGAGCACGGACCCCTCGCGGTCGGCCTCTCGGGCGAGGACGCCGGGCTCTTCACCGCCAAGCGCACCAACACGATCGTCGATGGCGAGGAGGTGGACCTCGGCCTGGTCGGCGAGGTCGCGCACGTCCGCCCCGAGGCGGTGCTCGACCTCGTGGAGGCAGGTCGCATCCCGGTGATCTCCAGCGTCGCCCCTGACAAGGAGGGCACGGTCCACAACGTGAACGCCGACACCGCGGCCGCGGCCCTGGCCGTCGCGCTCGGAGCCGAGAAGCTCCTCGTCCTCACCGATGTCGAGGGTCTCTACCGCGACTGGCCCGACAGCGACGACGTGATCGGCGAGATCAGCCCCGAGGCGCTCGCCGAGCTGATGCCGTCGCTCGCCTCCGGGATGGTGCCCAAGATGGGCGCCTGCCTCCAGGCGGTGCAGGGCGGCGTACCCCGGGCCACGGTCGTCGACGGCCGCGAGCCCCACGCCGTCCTCCTCGAGCTCTTCACCGACGAGGGCGTCGGCACGCAGGTGCTTCCCGGCGTCGCCACCTTGACCCGGAAGGCGCGCTCATGAGCACCTCGCAGGAGCGGTACGCAGCCAACCTGATGAACACCTTCGGCCACGCCGCAGCTGATCCTCACGAGAGGCAAGGGCGCGCACGTGTGGGACGAGGACGGGCGGGAGTACGTCGACCTCCTCGGCGGCATCGCGGTCAACGCCCTCGGCCACGCCCATCCGGCCGTCCTCGAGGCGGTGACGCGCCAGCTCTCCACCCTCGGGCACGTCTCCAACTTCTTCGCCACCGAGCCCCAGATCTCCTTGGCCGAGCGCCTCCTCGACCTGGCCGGCCCCCCGCAGGTCGAGGAGGCCGCTCTCGGCGGTCGAGCTGCCTCGAGACCCGGCAAGGTGTTCTTCACCAACTCCGGGGCCGAGGCCAACGAGGCCGCGCTGAAGCTGACCCGGCTCACCGGTCGGACCCACCTGGTCGCCGCCGAGGGCTCGTTCCACGGCCGCACGATGGGGTCGCTCGCGCTCACCTCCAAGGCCGCCTACCGCGAGCCCTTCGAGCCGCTCCCGGGCCACGTCACCTTCGTCCCGTACGGCGACTCCGCGGCCCTGGCGGCGGCGGTCACCGACGAGACCGCGGCCGTGGTGCTCGAGCCGATCCAGGGCGAGGCCGGTGTCGTCGTACCTCCCGGCGGCTACCTGGCCGACGCACGCCGGATCACCCGTGAGCACGGCGCCCTGCTCTGGCTCGACGAGGTACAGACCGGGATCGGGAGGACCGGCGCCTGGTTCGCGGCAGCGACGGACCCGGCCGTCGAGCCCGACGTGGTCACCCTCGCCAAGGGGCTCGGTGGCGGCATCCCGATCGGGGCCTGCCTCGGGCTCGGCGCCGCGGGTGACCTGCTGCAGCCCGGCCACCACGGCACGACCTTCGGCGGCAACCCGGTGGCGTGCGCCGCCGCCCTGGCCGTCCTCGACACGATCGAGCACGACGACCTGCTCGCCCGCGCCCGTGAGCTCGGGGAGCGGCTGCGAGGCGGGCTCTCCCGCGATCCGCGCGTCACGGGGGCGCGCGGCCGTGGGCTGCTGATCGGTCTCGACGTGACGGTCGACGCACCCTCGGTGGTGGTCGCCGCGCGAGCGCACGGCTTCATCGTCAACGCGACCGGACCTCACACGGTGCGTCTCGCCCCTCCTCTCGTCCTCGGCGACGATGATGTCGACGCGTTCGCGGCCGTGTGGCCCGCGATCCTCGACGACGCCGCCACGACAGGAGCCCAACCATGACCCGTCACTTCCTCCGCGACGACGACCTCAGCCCCGCCGAGCAGCAGGAGGTGCTGGCTCTCGCAGCGACGCTGAAGCGCGCGCCGTACGGCTCGCAGAGCCTGGCCGGTCCGCGCACGGTCGCGACCATCTACGACAAGCCCACGCTCCGCACGCAGGCGTCGTTCGCGGCCGGGATCGCCGAGCTGGGCGGCAACCCGATGATGGTCGACGGGTCGCTGGCCGGGATCGGCAAGCGCGAGTCGGTCGCCGACGTCGCGCGGGTGCTCGGCCGCCAGGCGTCGGTCATCGTCTGGCGTACCTATGCCCAGACCGCGCTCGAGGAGATGGCGGCCTACGCCGGCGTCCCCGTCGTGAACGCGCTGACCGACGAGTTCCACCCCTGCCAGCTGCTCGCCGACCTGCTGACCATCCGCGAGAACAAGGGCGAGCTCGCCGGGCTCGTCGTCGCGTTCGTCGGCGACGGCGCCTGCAACATGGGCAACTCCTGGCTGATCGCCGGAGCCACCGCCGGGCTGCACGTGCGGGTCGCGGCGCCCGAGGGTCACCAGCCCGAGGAGCAGTACGTCGCGCGGGCTCGCGAGATCGCGGCGGAGACCGGCGGATCGGCCGAGGTGCTGGTCGACCCGCGGCAGGCCGTCACCGGAGCCGACGTCGTGATCACCGACACCTGGGTCTCCATGGGCAAGGAGGAGGAGGCCGCCGCCCGACTCGCGGCGTTCGGGAGCTACACCGTCACCGCCGACCTGCTGTCCCTCGCCTCGCCGTCCGCGATCGTCCTGCACTGCCTGCCCGCCTACCGCGGCAAGGAGATCGACGCCGAGGTGCTCGACGGACCGCAGAGCGTCGTGTGGGACGAGGCCGAGAACCGCCGTCATGCCCAGAAGGCGATCATCACCTGGCTGCTCCAGGAGTCGGCCGACCTCGGCGCCGAGGAGGGCACGTGAACGGCACCGCCAAGCGGCCCACCACGAAGAGCTCCCGCCACCAGCTGATCGTCGACCTGCTGGGCGGTCACGAGGTGCGCTCGCAGCCGGAGCTGCTCGACCTGCTGGCCGAGCAGGGGATGCAGGTCACCCAGGCGACGCTGTCGCGCGACCTCGTGGAGCTCGACGCCGTCCGGGTGCGGTCGACGTCGGGTGCCCTCGTGTACGCCGTACCGGCCGAGGGCGGTGACCGGCGCCCGGCCGCGCCGGGGGAGACCGCCGCCTCCGGGCACCGGCTCGGCCGGCTGCTCGCCGAGCTCCTCGTCAGCGCCGACGCCAGCGCCAACCTCGTCGTCCTCCGGACCCCGCCCGGGGCCGCGCAGTTCCTCGCCTCGGCCCTGGACAAGGTGGAGTACCCCGAGGTCCTCGGCACCATCGCGGGCGACGACACGGTCCTGCTGATCGGCCGCGACGCCGCCGGGGGCGACGCCCTCGCACGACGACTCCTGGCGCTGGCCCAGCAGCCGGCGCCCTGACCCCGTCCCCTTCTCCGTCGGCCGCGCCCGACACGCGGCGGCGTGGTTCGCCGGTCGAGCGGAGTCGAGACCGAACCCACCTACGCGAAGGAACACCTCTCGTGAGCAAGGTCCTCACCGCCCTCCCCGTCGGCCGGCGCGTCGGCATCGCCTTCTCCGGAGGCCTCGACACCTCCGTCGCGGTCGCCTGGATGCGCGACAAGGGTGCGATCCCGTGCACCTACACCGCCGACCTCGGGCAGTACGACGAGCCCGACATCGACACGGTGCCGAGCCGCGCGCTGGAGTACGGCGCCGAGATCGCGCGGGCGGTCGACTGCAAGGGCCCGCTGGTGGAGGAGGGTCTCGCCGCGCTCGCCTGCGGCGCGTTCCACGTCCGCTCGGCCGGCCGGGCGTACTTCAACACCACCCCGCTCGGGCGCGCGGTCACCGGCACCATGCTGGTCCGCGCGATGCACGAGGACGACGTCGACATCTGGGGTGACGGCTCCACGTTCAAGGGCAACGACATCGAACGGTTCTACCGCTACGGCCTGCTCGCCAACCCCGACCTCCTGATCTACAAGCCCTGGCTCGACGCCGCGTTCGTCTCCGAGCTCGGCGGCCGGCACGAGATGAGCCAGTGGCTGACCGCGCACGGCCTGCCCTACCGCGACAGCGCCGAGCGGGCCTACTCCACCGACGCCAACATCTGGGGCGCCACCCACGAGGCCAAGACGCTGGAGCACCTCGACGTCTCGCTGGAGACGGTCCAGCCGATCATGGGCGTGAGGTTCTGGGACCCGTCGGTCGCGATCACGCCCGAGGACGTCACGGTGCGCTTCGACCGCGGCCGCCCGGTGGCCGTGAACGGCACGTCGTACGACGACCCGGTGGCGCTCGTCCATGCGGTCAACGAGATCGGCGGGCGGCACGGGCTCGGCATGTCCGACCAGATCGAGAACCGCATCATCGAGGCCAAGTCGCGCGGGGTCTACGAGGCACCGGGCATGGCCCTGCTCTGGGTCGCCTACGAGCGCCTGCTGAACGCCGTCCACAACGAGGACACCCTCGAGACGTTCCACTTCGAGGGCCGGCGCCTCGGCCGCCTGCTCTACGAGGGTCGTTGGCTCGACCCCCAGGCGCTCATGCTGCGCGAGGGGATCCAGCGGTGGATCGCCTCGCTCGTCACCGGTGAGGTCACCCTGCGACTTCGGCGCGGAGACGACTACTCCATCCTGCGGACCGCCGGTCCGGCGTTCTCCTACCACCCCGACAAGCTGTCGATGGAGCGCGTGGAGTCGGCGGCCTTCGGCCCGACCGACCGGATCGGCCAGCTCACGATGCGCAACCTCGACATCGCCGACTCGCGGAGCAAGCTCGAGCTCTACGCCACGCAGCCGCTCGACGAGGGCCAGGTGCTCGTCGAGCACGGCCACCTGCTCGGGGCCCTGCCGTCCGGAGGCGCGGACCGGATCGCCAGCAACCCCGCCACCGTCGGCGACGACCGCGACGCCGCCCTCGACCACGCCGCCATGGAGGGCGGGACCGATTGACTGCGACGATGGACGCACGAGGCTCGCGAGCAGGCTCGCCTCGCTGCGACCGTTCCGCCCCGGCAAGCCGGGTCGGAACGTCCGCGCACGCGACTGATAGGAAGGGCCCCGTGTCCGCACCCACCGTCCGTCGTACGACGGCGCGCGTCATCCCGGTCAACGCCCGGGGCGAGGCGCTGCTGATGCTCAGCCGTGACCCCGCGCACCCCGAGGTCACCTACTGGTGCTCGTTCGGTGGCGCGGTCGAGGAGGGCGAGTCACTCGCCGAGGCGGGAGCGCGCGAGCTGCACGAGGAGACCGGGCTCGTCGTCGACGCGGCTGACCTGGGCGAGCCGTTCGAGCGCGGCGAGGTGACCTTTCCCTACAACGGCATGGTGCTGGTCAACGACTCGACGTGGTTCGCGGTGCGGCTCGAGGCCGACCACCACGCGCTGCGAGCACACGACGTGTTCGAGGAGATCCTCGACTACCGCTGGTGGTCGGTCGAGGCCCTCGAGTCCGACGCGACCGTCAACAACGACGAGCTCCCGGCCTTCGTCCGCGCCGCCGTCGACCATGTGCGGAACCCCGCATGACCGGGTCGACCAACGAAGGCACGCTGTGGGGAGGCCGCTTCGCCGACGGCCCCTCACCCGAGCTCGAGGCCCTCTCGCGATCGACCCACTTCGACTGGCGGCTCGTGCCCTACGACCTGGCCGGGTCCCGCGCCCACGCCAACGCCCTGCACCGCGCCGGCCTGCTCACCGACGACGACCACCGCGCGCTGCTGAGCGGGCTCGACGCCCTCGCCGCGTCGTACGACGCGGGGTCGCTGCGCCCCGACCCGTCCGACGAGGACGTGCACGGTGCCCTCGAGCGACTGCTGATCGGGGAGGTCGGGCCCGAGGTGGGTGGCCGGCTCCGTGCCGGCCGCTCGCGCAACGACCAGGTCGCGACCCTGTTCAAGGCGTACCTGCGCGACGAGGCACGGGCCGTGGCGGCGCGTGCGCTCGACCTCGTCGACGTCCTCGTCGCCCGGGCACGTGACCACCTCGACGTGGTCATGCCCGGCCGGACCCACCTCCAGCACGCGCAGCCGGTGCTCCTGTCCCACCATCTGCTCGCCCATGCCTGGCCGCTGCTCCGCGACGTCGACCGGCTGCGCGACTGGGACGCCCGCGTGGCCCCGGACTCGCCGTACGGCTCGGGTGCCCTGGCCGGCTCCAGCCTGGGGCTCGACCCGCGGGCCGTGGCCGTGGAGCTGGGCTTCAGCGACTCGAGCCCCAACTCCATCGACGGGACGGCGGCCCGCGACTTCGTGGCCGAGTTCGCCTTCGTCGCGGCGATGACCGGCATCGACCTGAGCCGGCTCGCCGAGGAGGTCGTGCTCTGGTCGACCGCGGAGTTCGGCTTCGTGCGGCTCGACGACGCGTGGTCGACCGGCTCGAGCATCATGCCGCAGAAGAAGAACCCCGACATCGCCGAGCTGGCCCGCGGCAAGTCCGGACGTCTCATCGGCAACCTCACCGGGCTCCTCGCGACCCTCAAGGGCCTGCCGCTGGCCTACAACCGTGACCTGCAGGAGGACAAGGAGCCGGTCTTCGACTCCGTCGACACCCTGCTCGTCGTCCTGCCGGCGATGACCGGCCTCGTCGCCACCCTCACCTTCGACACCGCGCGTCTGGCCGCGCTGGCCCCGCAGGGCTTCTCGCTCGCCACCGACGTGGCGGAGTGGCTGGTCCGCGAGGGCGTGCCGTTCCGGGAGGCCCACGAGGTCGCCGGTGCGTGCGTACGCCGCTGCGAGGAGCTCGGCTGCGACCTCCCCGACCTCTCCGACGACCAGCTGGCCGAGATCTCGCCGCGGCTCACCCCGCAGGTGCGCGACGTGCTCACGATCGAGGGCTCCGTCGCCTCGCGCACCGGGCGCGGCGGTACGGCGCCGGTGCGGGTGCGCGAGCAGCTCGCGGAGGCGGTCGCCCGGACCCAGGAGCTCCGTGCCGCGCTCGGCTGACCTGTCCGACCTGCTCACCGGGGCGGTGCTCGACGTCGCACCGCGCCTCCTCGGAGCGGTCCTCCGCCATGGCGACGTGGCGTGCCGCATCACCGAGGTCGAGGCGTACGACGGCGCGGACGACCCCGGCTCGCACGCCTACCGTGGGCGGACGGCCCGCAACGCGGTGATGTTCGGACCCCCGGCCCACCTCTACGTCTACTTCACCTACGGCATGCACTACTGCTGCAACGTGGTCTGCGGGCCCGAGGGGTCGCCCCGTGCCGTGCTCCTCCGGGCCGGCGAGGTGGTCGACGGGCTCGACCTCGCCCGTTCCCGTCGTACGCCGGTCAGGAGAGACCGCGACCTCGCGCGGGGCCCGGCCAACCTGTGCCGGCCCTGGCCATCGGGTCCGCCGAGAACGGGCACGACCTCACCACGCCGCCGCTCACCCTGACGCCGGCCGACGCGCCTGCCACCGACGTCCGGACGGGTCCGCGGGTGGGGCTCCGCCTGGCCGCCGACCGTCCGTGGCGGTTCTGGCTGCCCGACGAGCCGAGTGTGAGCGCCTACCGCGCTGCGGTGACGCGTCGGCGCGGGCCGTAGGGTCCTCACGTGCATCTCCGGGGAATGTTCGCGGACACGCGACCGCTGTCCACCCCGGCGTTCCGACGGCTCTGGTCGGCCAACATCGTCACCGTGGTCGGCGCCCAGCTGACCGTCGTGGCCGTCCCGGCGCAGATCTACACGATCACCGGCTCCTCGGCCTACGTCGGCCTGACCGGCGTGTTCGGGCTGGTGCCCCTGGTGGTCTTCGGTCTGTGGGGCGGCGCGCTGGCCGACGTGATGGACCGGCGCACCATCCTCCAGGTCACCACCGTCGGGCTGATCCTCACCAGCGCCGCGTTCTGGGCACAGGCGGCGCTGCACGCGGACAACGTCTGGCTGCTCCTCGGCCTGTTCTCGGTGCAGCAGGCGTTCTTCGCCATCAACCAGCCGACCCGCAGCGCCGTGCTGCCCCGGCTGCTGCCCCCCGACCAGCTCCCTGCCGCCAACTCCCTCAACATGACGGTGGTGGGCGCCGGCGCGATCGCCGGCCCCCTGGTGGGCGGTGCGCTGATCCCGGTGCTCGGCTTCTCGGTGCTCTACCTCGTCGACACGCTCACGTTGTTCGCGACCCTGTGGGCGGTGATCCGACTGCCGCAGCTGCCGATCGAGGGCTCGAGCGGCCGCACGCCCGGGCTGGCAGCGGTGCTCGACGGGTTCAGCTATCTGCGCGGTCATCCCGTCCTGCTGATGAGCTTCGTCGTCGACATCATCGCGATGGTCTTCGGGATGCCGCGCGCGCTCTTCCCGCAGGTGGCCCACGAGAGCTTCGGGGGACCGGTCGACGGCGGTCTCGCCTTCGCCCTGCTCTACGCCGGCATCCCGGTCGGTGCCGTCCTGGGCGGTGTCCTGTCCGGGTGGGTGTCGCGGGTCCGCGGTCAGGGTCGGGCCGTCGTGGGTGCGATCGCGGTCTGGGGCCTGGCCATGACCGGCTTCGGGGCCGCGGTCGGGCTGGCGCCCCGGGCGCAGCAGGCGATGCTCGTCGCCTCGGTCCTGATGCTGGTGGTCGGAGGGGCCGCGGACATGGCCTCGGCCGCCTTCCGCTCGAGCATGCTGCAGAGCGCCGCCTCGGACGCCGTGCGCGGGCGCCTGCAGGGGGTGTTCATCGTCGTCGTCGCCGGCGGCCCGCGCATCGCCGACGTGCTCCACGGCGCGGCCGCGTCGGTCATCGGCCCCGCGTGGACGGCCGGCATCGGCGGTCTCCTGGTGCTCGTCGGGCTGGCGATCTCCACGGCGCTGGCACCGTCGTTCGTCCGCTACCGCCTGGCGGACCCCGAACCCGTCTCGTGACCCACCCCCGCGTGCAGTCGCGACCGGTGACGAGGTAGTCTTGGGATGTTGCTCCACGCAGGTGCCCGCCGGTCTTCGGCAGGGCCGGCGGAGCGGCCCCGAGAAGGACCCGATCCGATTTGACGCCCACGTGGCAGGACCGGTAAGTTTTCTCAGGTTGCCCCCGAGACGCCTCGCGAGAGGTTGATCAGGTGCGCGTCTGATTTTTGAGAACTCAACAGTGTGTTTGTCGATGAATTGGTTTGTATGATCCCGTCATCTATGGCTGGGTGGCCCTTTGTGGGTTGTTTGGTTGTGGTGGTGGTTTCTTTTTGAGTTGACGAACGATGATTCTGGCGATAGCTAGTTTTTCGTTTTTTGGCTTGGAGTTGTTTTCTTGTTGAAACGGTTTTTCTGTTTTCGATGGAGAGTTTGATCCTGGCTCAGGACGAACGCTGGCGGCGTGCTTAACACATGCAAGTCGAGCGGAAAGGCTCCTTCGGGGGTACTCGAGCGGCGAACGGGTGAGTAACACGTGAGTAATCTGCCCTTCACTTTGGGATAACTGCCTGAAAGGGTGGCTAATACCGGGTATTCTCCTTGCACCGCATGGTGTGGGGTGGGAAGTTTTTTCGGTGGGGGATGTGCTCGCGGCCTATCAGCTTGTTGGTGGGGTAATGGCCTACCAAGGCTTTGACGGGTAGCCGGCCTGAGAGGGTGACCGGCCACACTGGGACTGAGACACGGCCCAGACTCCTACGGGAGGCAGCAGTGGGGAATATTGGACAATGGGCGGAAGCCTGATCCAGCAACGCCGCGTGAGGGATGACGGCCTTCGGGTTGTAAACCTCTTTCAGCACAGACGAAGCGCCTGTGAAGGTGGTGACGGTATGTGCAGAAGAAGCACCGGCCAACTACGTGCCAGCAGCCGCGGTAATACGTAGGGTGCGAGCGTTGTCCGGAATTATTGGGCGTAAAGGGCTCGTAGGCGGTTTGTCGCGTCGGGAGTGAAATCCACTGGCTTAACTGGTGGCTTGCTTTCGATACGGGCAGACTGGAGGTATGCAGGGGAGAACGGAATTCCTGGTGTAGCGGTGAAATGCGCAGATATCAGGAGGAACACCGGTGGCGAAGGCGGTTCTCTGGGCATGTCCTGACGCTGAGGAGCGAAAGTGTGGGGAGCGAACAGGATTAGATACCCTGGTAGTCCACACCGTAAACGTTGGGCGCTAGGTGTGGGATCCATTCCACGGGTTCCGTGCCGC
>CAWCPG010000037.1:0-44415 GCA_963797325.1 uncultured Actinomycetota bacterium | reverse complement strand
CACCGGCACCGGCCGGAGCACCACGCCCGGGAGCACCGGCTCCGCCACGGCCCGGAGCACCGGCGCCGCCGCGTGCAGGCGCACCGCCGCGGGCCGGAGCGCCACGGCCGGGACCGCCGGCAGGACCCGAGGGCCCACGACCGCCGGGACCGGTCCCGAAGGCACCCGGTGAGCGGTTCATCATCGCCGGGTTGGGGCGCGGCATGCCGGGACGCGCACCCGCGGCGGGCGGACGCGGCGGACGGTTCTCGTCGTCGTCGCTCTCGCGCGGCGCGGGGGCCGGGCGACGGCCCATGCCCTGGCTGGACGCGAAGGGGTTGTTGCCGGGACGCGGGGCACCGGGACGGGCCGCCGGACGCGGCGCCGGGGTCGGCGCCTGGGCGGCGGGCTCCTCCGGAGCCTCGGGCTCGGCGGCGGGTGCCTCCGGCTCGGCGGGCGCGGGCGTCGCAGCCCGGGGACCTGGCTTGGGCGCGGTCGAGGCGGGCTCGACGACGGACGCGTCGCCGGACTCTGCCGGGGCCGGGGCCGGCGCCGGGGACGCCTCGACGGTGTCCTTCGGTGCTGCGGCCTCGGCGGGCGCTTCGGCGGGGGCTGCCGTCGCCTTCGCGGCCAGCAGTGCGTCGCCGTACGTCTTCTTGAACTTCATCTCGACGGGTAGCTCGATCGTCGAGGAAGCGGACTTGACGAACTCGCCCATCTCCTTCAGCTTGTCGAGAACGTCCTTGCTCTCGATGCCGTAGGTCTTGGCGAGCTCGTGTACTCGGGTCTTGGCCACTGTTCTCCTTCTGGCCCAAGACCCCTTCCCGGAAGCCGGGGCGGATCTCAGACCGTTGGTGGGTGTTGCAAACTCATCGGGAGGTACTCATCGAGTGCTCATGAGCCGCTGCTCCAGTCCTCATCGGTCGGTCATCTGGTCGAGCGAGGCGAGGTACGTCGCCACCGGCGCACCGCCCAGCCCCGTAGGGGCCCTGAGGGCCCTGCCGAAGGCTCGACGGCGGACGGCGAGGTCGTAACACACGGTCGTGGGGTGCAGATGCGCCCCCCGCCCGGGCCGGGTGCCTGCCGGATCGGGCACCACGGCTGGTCGGCCGTCGGCGTCCGAGCCCGCGGTCACCCGCAACAACTCGCTCCTCGTGGCCCGCTCACGGCAGCCGATGCATGTCCGGACGGGACCCGAAGGACCCGTGGAGGCAGGGAACACCGATGCGCGTACCACTGACTGGAACCCTACCGCGCCCGCGCGCTATTCCCCGAACCGGGCGCTGGCGGGCACCGGTCGGCGGCCCTAGGGTCCTGGCTATGCCGGCGTTCCGCGACGACTTCGACGGCGACGCGCTCGACCGGACCGTCTGGGACCCCCACTACCTCCCCGCGTGGAGCTCACGCGACGCCACCGCGGCGCGGCACCGCGTCTCGGGCAGCCGGCTCCGCCTGTGGATCCCGCCCGACCAGCCGCTGTGGTGCCCCGACCAGCACCCCACTCCGCTGCGAGTCTCGGGGATCGCCTCCGGTGGCCACTCCGGTCCGGTGGGGAGCACCGTGGCGGGACAGCGCTTCCTCGACGGTCAGCGCGTACGCGAGGCGCAGCCTCGCTTCGAGGGCTGGCTGCCGAGCCGCGGCTCGCTGGCGGTCGTGTGCCGCATGGAGCTGTCGGACCGGTCCATGGCGGCGGTGTGGCTGAGCGGCTTCGAGGAGTCTCCGGACGACTCCGGGGAGCTCTGCCTGGTCGAGGTCTTCGGCAAGGACCGGGTGCCACGCCGCTCCGCCGAGGTCGGGATGGGGATCAAGAAGCTGCACGACCCACGCCTGGAGCACGACTTCGCGGCCCCACGGCTGCCGATCGACGTGGGCCAGTGGCACGAGTACGCCGTGCGCTGGGACGAGCAGGTCGCGGAGTTCGCCGTCGACGGCGAGCACGTCCGCACCTGCGCCCGCCCGCCGACGTACCCGCTGCAGATCATGATCGCGGTCTTCGACTTCCCGGACTGGCCCGGAGACGCGTCGGTGCCCGCCCTCGAGGTGGACTGGATCGGCGGCGAGAGTCCCTGACCGCACCGGCACAGGTACCGTGCGCGCCGTGCGCCCCCTTGCCCGTGTCCTGGCACCGCTGACCCGCCGTTCGGTCTACCCCCGGTCATCGACCCGGGTCCCGGTCGGTGACACGGAGGTGTCCCTGCGGATGCCCGACGGCGGCACCCTGCGGGGCTGGGAGGTCAGGCCCGGACAGGACCGGGCACTGGTCTACTTCGGGGGCAACGCCGAGAGCATCCAGGACCAGCGCGAGGCCCTGGCCCGACACCTGCCGCACCACACGACGTACCTGATCGCCTACCGCGGGTACGGCGGGAGCGAGGGCCGGCCCACGCAGGAGGCGCTCACCCGAGACGCTGTCGCCGTCCACGACCATGTCCTGGCCCGCCACGCCGCCTCCGCTGTCGACGTCCTGGGCCGCAGTCTCGGCAGTGGCGTCGCGGTACAGGCAGCCGTACGACGACCCGTCGCACGGCTCGTCCTGGTCACGCCGTTCGACAGCGTGGCCGACGTCGCCCAGGACCTCATGCCGAGGCTGCCCGTGCACCGCCTGCTGGCCGACCGATGGGACTCCGCGGCCGTCGCCCACCGCCTGGAGGCGCGCACCCTGGTGGTCCGGGCGGGGCGGGACGACGTGGTCCGTCCGGCGCGGACCGATCGGCTCCTGGCTGCGCTCCCGGGCGATCCGGAGGTGCTCGACCTGCCCGAGGCCGGGCACTCGGACCTGGTCGACGACCCGGCGTACTGGGCCACGATCGCGGCGTTCCTCAGCTGAGCTCCGCCAGCATCCAGTCGACCGCCGCAGCGGCGTGCAGCCGGCACGTGTCGAAGGTGGGACCTGGGTGTCATCGGGCCCGACCAGCAGCCCGACCTCCGTGCACCCGAGGATCATCCCCTCGGCGCCGGCGGCCACCAGGTCGCCCATCACCCGGCGGTAGCGCTCCCGCGACTCCGGCCGTACGACGTCGCGCACCAGCTCGTCGTAGATGATCCGGTGGACCTCGGCCCGGGACTCCGCCTCGGGCACGACGACCTCGAGGCCGTGCCGCGCCAAGCGGTCGACGTAGAACGCGTCCTCCATCGTGAACGCCGTGGCGATCAGCCCGACCCGCGACAGTCCCTGGGCCCGGACCGCGGCGGCGGTGGCATCGGCGATGTGCAGCACCCGCAACCCCGAGGCCTGCTCGACCGCGTCGGCGACCTTGTGCATGGTGTTGGTCGCCAGCAGCAGCCCCTCGGCGCCGGCCGCCGCGAGCCCGGACGCGGCCGCACCCAGGATCTCCGCCGTACCGGCCCAGTCGTCCGCGTGCTGCCGCGTGGCGATCTCGTCGAAGTCGACGCTGTGGAGCACGACCCGGGCCGAGTGGAGGCCGCCGAGGCGCTCCGCGACCCCGGTGTTGAGCAGCCGGTAGTAGGTCTCGGTGCTGGTCCAGCTCATGCCGCCGAGCACGCCGAGGAGCCTCATCGGATGCCACCGCTTCGTCGGTCGAGCGAAGTCGAGACCCCCGCGAACCCGGTGGTCGAGCGGAGTCGAGACCCCGCAACCCCGGTGGTCGAGCGGAGCCGAGACCACGCGGCTCGGGTCCCGGACCTGTCGCCGGGTCTCGACACGCTCACGCGACTTCGTTCCTCAGTCGCGTCGCTTGCTCGACCTGGCCGAGCCCACGCGATGCGTTCGTTCCTCACGCATCGCTGCTCGGCTCACTGCTCGGCTCATCCTCGTCCGAGCGGATGTCGATCCGCCAGCCGGTGAGCCGGGCGGCCAGGCGGGCGTTCTGGCCCTCCTTGCCGATCGCCAGCGAGAGCTGGAAGTCGGGCACGATCACGCGCGCCGACCGCGTCTCGGCGTCGACGACCTCGACCCTGCTCACCCGGGCCGGCGACAGGGCGTGAGCCACCAGCTCGGCGGGATCCTCGGACCAGTCGACGATGTCGATCTTCTCGCCGTGGAGCTCCGACATCACGTTGCGCACGCGCTGGCCCATCGGCCCGATGCAGGAGCCCTTGGCGTTCACGCCATGGGCGCTCGTCGTCACCGCGATCTTGGTGCGGTGGCCGGCCTCGCGGGCGATCGCCGCGATCTCGACGGTCCCGTCGGCGATCTCGGGCACCTCGAGGGCGAACAGCTTCTTGACCAGGTTGGGGTGGGAGCGGGACAGGGTGATCTGCGGGCCACGCATGCCCTTGCGGACGGAGATCACCAGGCACTTGATCCGCTCGCCGTGCGTGTAGGTCTCACCGGGGACCCGCTCACCCAGGGGGAGCAGCGCCTCGAGCTTGCCGAGGTCGACCATCACGTCGTCGGGGTTGCGGCCCTGCTGGATGACCCCGGAGATCAGGTCGCCCTCCTTGCCGGAGAACTCGCCGTAGCGGATGTCGTCCTCGGCGTCGCGGAGCCGCTGCAGCATGATCTGCTTCGCCGTGGTCGCGGCGATCCGGCCGAACCCGTCGGGGGTGTCGTCGTACTCCCCGATCTTGGTGCCCTCGTCGTCGAGCTCCGCGGCATACACCGTGACGTGGCCGCTGCTGCGGTCGAGCACGACACGCGCCTGCTCCACGGCTCCGGGCGTCTTGTGGTACGCCGTCAGCAGGGCCTGCTCGATGGCCTCGACGAGGATGTCGAAGGAGATCTCCTTCTCCCGCTCGAGCATGCGCAAGACGCTCAGGTCGATGTCCATCAGTCCTCCTTGGTCCGCGTGCGGTTGAACTCGATCTGGACCAGCGCCTTGGCGACCTCGTCGTAGGTGAGGTGGCGGACCGTCCCGTCGACGTCGAGGGTGGCGCCCGTGTCGTCGCTGCCGGTCACGCGGCCGGCGACCTGCGTGCCGTCGCGGAGCGAGACCTGGACGAGACGGTCGCGGTTGCGACGCCAGTGACGCGGCTCGGTGAGCGGGCGGTCGACGCCGCGCGAGGTGACCTCGAGCGTGTAGGCCGCCTCGCCCATCAGCACGGAGTCGTCGAGCACGCCGGACACCGCGCGCGTCGCCTCGGCGATGTCGTCGAGGGTGACGCCGCCGTCCTTGTCGACGGCGACGCGGAGCACGCGTCGTCTTGCCGGCAGGGGTGAGCTCGACGGCCTCGAGATCGAGGCTCAGGTCGGACAACCGGTCGCGGAGCGCGTCTGCGATCCGGGAGCTGTCCGGACTGACCTGGCTCACGTCGCGACCTCCTGTGCTGTTGTCGTTGACACGATAGCGGGTGGCGCAGGGGCGGACAGCCCCCTGTCGCCGAGGCCGCTCGCGACCGCGGCGATAGGGTCGCGGGCGTGTCCGGCTCCCCCCTCTCGCGCCGCGGCCTGCTGCTCTCGGCCGGTGCCGTGACGGCGGCCGGGCTGGCCGGCTGCGACCTGGACCCCTCGTCGTCGCGCCCCGCCGCGAAGCCGTCGCCGGATCCGGACCAGGCCATCGTCACCGCTGCGCGGGCCGAGCTGTCCGGCCTCATCGCCTCGCTCGGGACCACCCCGGGCACGGCCGCGCTGGTCGCCGTCCACCAGGTGCAGCTGGCGGCGCTGCAGGGCGAGCCCCCGTCGACCACGGCTGCGGGCCGGCCGCTGAGCCGGGCCCGGATCGTCGCCCGCGAGCGGCGGGCCGCCGGCCGGTTCACCCGTTGGGCCCAGGTCGCCGAGAACGGCGACCTGGCCCGGGTCCTGGCGTCCGTCGCGGCCGGGATCCGGATGCAACCGGTGCTCCGAGGAGCGTCATGAGCGACCAGGCGGAGCTGCCGGCGCTCCAGGCCACGCTGGCGGCCGAGCACGCGGCCGTGTACGTCTTCGGCGTGCTCGGCGGACGTGCGGCCGTCCTCGGGAGGTCCCCGTTGCGTCCCGCCCTCGCGACGGCGTACGACGCGCACCTGGCCCGCCGCAACCGGCTCCGGCTCATGGTCACGGCTGCCGGGGGCGACCCGGTCGCCGCCGAGCCGGCGTACGACGTGCCGCGCGACCTCACGACGCCGGCCCAGATCACGGCGGAGGCGCTGCGCGTGGAGCGCGCCTGCGTCAGCACCTACGCCGCGCTGGTCGCGGCGAGCGCGGGTGCGGACCGGGCCTGGGCCGTGGCGACCCTGAGCGCCGGGGCCCTCAGCGAGCTGACCTTCGGCGGGCCGCCGCTGCCTCTCCCGGGCCTTCCCGCGGGATTCGCCCGCGGATGAGGGCCGGAAATCGTGTCAGCCCCTGACCCGTGGGGGGAACAGGGGCTGGGCGCCGACTGCTCCGAGGAACTCCCGAGACATTCCCCGGAGCAGTGGGCGACACGCGACCGATAGGGGGAATCGGTCTGGTCCGCGGGGCGAAAGGGGGGGTGCCTCGCGGGCCTTCTGCACAATCATGCAACCCGTCGACGGAGGGTGTCCGACGCTTCGTGCCTCATGTTTGTGCAATGCAAAAGGTTGAAGTCACCACGAGGCGAGGAGGTCGGGCAGGTCGGCCAGCGTGTGGATCACGCCGTCGGGCGCTCCCTCGTCGCTGCCGCGCTGCTCGGCCGGGATGTCGCTGAGCGGGATGTGCACCGCGCGCAGGCCGGCCTGCTGGGCGCCCCAGATGTCGTCGTAGAGACGGTCGCCGACGTAGACGCACCGGGCCGGGTCGGTGACGCCGACGGCGTCCATCGCCGCCACGAAGGCCAGTGGTGAGGGCTTCGTCCAGGGGATCTCGCTGGTGTAGACGTCGGCGTCGATGAGGTCGTAGACGCCGTCCCGCTCGAAGAACCCGACGTGCCAGGCGCGCGGCCAGATCGTGTTGGAGAGGACCCCGATCCGCAGGCCGTCGGCCCGCAGGCGCTCGAGCATCGGTCGCACCTCCGGGTCGGTATAGGTGTGGGGCTCCCAGAAGTCGCGGTACGCCGTCAGCAGGGCCGGATCGTGGTCGAGCCCCGCCTCGTCGAAGAGGTCGGTCACGGTCGCGCTCTGCTGGGAGTCGCGGGAGCGGCCCCAGACGGTCCGGCCGGCCTCGTGCAGCGCGGCGCGTGCGGCGTCCGCGTCGTGCCCGACCGTGGTCACCGCCGCCGCCAGCGCCACCGACTCGCCATGGAAGTCCACGTCGTGCCAGCGGGTGAGCGTGCCGCCCCAGTCGAAGATCACCGCGTCGAGGTCCACAGGGCCGACCGTAGCGGCCTCCGCTCGGCACGCAACTCGGTTGTGCCGGTGGGCCCGAGCGGGGTTGGATGGCCGATCGTGACCGGCTCGGACGACGTCGACGAGGCGGTCGACGACTTCGACAACGGCTGGGACACGCGCGCGACGCTCGTCGACGGGCGGTGGGTCGACCGGACGCCGCGACGGGCCGAGGTCGAGCCCGCGGTCCGTCGGGAGGTCGCCCTGATGCCCTGGCTGGCGCCCCTGCTGCCCTTGGCGGTCCCGGTGCCCCGGATCGTGTCCGAGGAGCCGCTCACGGTGCGGCACGCCCTGGTCGTCGGGCGAGGCCTGCCCCGGTACGTCGGCAGCGCACGGACGAGCGGTGGGTGCGTTCCTCCGGGCCCTGCACTCGGTCGATCCCGAGCTGGCCGTCCGGTCGGGGGCGCGCGACGCCGCGGCGTCGTACGCCGAGGCCCAGGAGGTCCGCGACCGGATGGCGGTCGACGTGCTGCCGCTGCTGCCGGAGCAGGTTCGGGCTGCGGGCGAGGCGCTCCTGGAGCGGATGGCGGTGCCCCCGCCCGATCCGCGGCTCGTGCACGGCGACCTCGGACCGCAGCACATCCGCGTCGTCGGCGAGACGGTCACCGGCGTCATCGACTGGGGCGACTGCGGGGTCGGGGACCCGGCGCTCGACCTCGCGTGGACGAGGTACGGCGCGGGCCCGGCGTTCGCGGCCGCGCTCGAGGCGTCGTACTCCCCCGACGCCGAGGTGCTCGCCCGCGGTGTCGACTGGCACCTGCTCGGGCCGTGGCACGAGGTCACCTACGGCCTCGACACCGACCAGCCGTCGTACGTCGTGAGCGGCCTCGCCGGCGCCACCCAGCGCCTCCAGGTCTTCGCGCGCTGACCCGGCACTCGTCGACGCACTCGCAGCAGACCTCGACGGTCAGCATCTGCCAGGTCAGCGTCGTACGCCGTCAGCTTCTGCCGCGTCGGCGCTCAGGCGCGCACGAGGTGGACGAGGTGGTTGACGACGTGGTCGGTGGCGACCTCGGCGCGCTCGCCCGTACGGCGGTCGCGGACCTCGACGGTCCCCTCCGCGAGGTTGCGACCGACCACGACGATCGTCGGCACGCCCGATCAGCTCGGCGTCCTTGAACTTCACCCCGGGGCTGACCTTGGGGCGGTCGTCGTAGAGGACGTCGACGCCCTGCTGGGACAGCTCCCGGGCGATCCGGTCGGCTGCCGCGAAGATCGCCTCGTCCTTGCCGGTCGCGACCAGGTGGACATCGGCCGGGGCCACGTTGCGGGGCCACGACAGCCCCAGGTCGTCGAGCGTGCCCTCGGCGATCGCGGCGACCGCGCGCGACGGCCCGATGCCGTAGGAGCCCATGGTCACCGTGACGAGCTTGCCGTTCTCGTCGAGCACCTGCAGCCCGAGCGCGTCGGCGTACTTGCGGCCCAGCTGGAAGATGTGACCCATCTCGATCCCGCGCGCGGACTCGAGCGTCCCCTCGTCGCAGTTCGGGCAGGCGTCGCCGTCGCGGACGTCGGCGGCCTCGATGGTGCCGTCGGCGTTGAAGTCGCGCCCTGCGACCAGGTCGATCACGTGGCTGCCCGCGACGTCGGCCCCGGTCACCCACCGGGTCCCCTCGACGACGCGGGGGTCGACCACGTAGCGGATGCCGGACGCGTTCTTCTCCCCGAGCACACCGGGGCCGATGTAGCCCTTGACCAGCGCAGGGTGCTGGGCCATCCCGGTCTCGTCCATCGCCTCGACCTCGATCGGCTCGAGCTGACCCTCGAGGCGCTTCTGGTCCACCTCGCGGTCGCCGGGCAGCCCGATCGCCAGCGGCTCGCGCGTGCCGTCGGGGTGCTTGAGGACGACGAGGACGTTCTTCAGGGTGTCGCCGGCCGTCCAGGGGCGGTCGTCGCGGGGGTACTTCTCGTTCAGGTGGGCGACCAGCGTGTCGATGGTCGGGGTGTCGGGCGTCTGCTCCGCGTGAGCCGCGGGGGCGTCGTCGTAGGGCACGGCCGCGGGCGGGCGCACCTCCACCGCCTCGACGTTGGCGGCGTAGTCGCAGTGCGTGCAGCGCACGTAGGTGTCCTCGCCGACCGCGGCCCGGGCGAGGAACTCCTCGGACTTCGAGCCACCCATCGCGCCGGAGGTCGCCTTGACGATGACGTAGTCGAACCCGAGCCGGTCGAAGATCCGGATGTAGGCGTCGCGGTGTCGCTGGTAGGACTCGTCGAGCCCGGCGTCGTCCACGTCGAAGGAGTAGGAGTCCTTCATCACGAACTCCCGGCCGCGCAGCAGCCCGGCGCGCGGCCGCGCCTCGTCGCGGTACTTGTTCTGGATCTGGTAGATCGACAGCGGCAGGTCCTTGTACGACGAGTAGAGGTCCTTCACCACCAGGGTGAACATCTCCTCGTGCGTGGGTCCGAGCAGGTAGTCGGCGTCCTTGCGGTCCTTGAGCCGGAAGATGCTGTCGCCGTACTCGGTCCACCGGCCGGTCGCCTCGTAGGGCTCGCGGGGCAGCAGCGCGGGGAAGAGCAGCTCCTGGGCGCCGATCGCGTCCATCTCGTCGCGCACGATGTTCTCGATCCTGCGCAGGACGCGCAGCCCGAGCGGCAGCCAGGTGTAGATGCCGGGCGCGTTCCGCCGGATGTAGCCGGCCCGGACGAGCAGCCGGTGGCTGGGCACCTCGGCGTCCGCCGGGTCGTCGCGCAGCGTGCGGACGAAGAGGCTGGACATACGCAGGACGGTGCTCATGGCGGCAAGACTACGGGCGGCCTTCGCCGCGCTGCGACGGGGTTTGTCAGGCCGCGCGCGACCTTGAGCGCGGCCCGGATCAGCGGCCACTGCACCGGCAGCCGCAGCAGCGTCGCCGCCTTGAACCTCCGCGCCCGCGGGCTGGTGCTGGTGATCCGCTGCGCGTCGGCCGCCATGTGCACGTTGCCGGGGAAGACCGCGGCCAGCAGCAGGGCGCTCGCCCAGCCCGCCGTACGACGGGTCGCGGGGACAGCGAGGCCGGCGGCGCAGGCGAGCTCCGCGACGCCGCTGCCGAGGATCACCGCCCGGTGGCGCGGCACCCACGACGGCATGAGTGGCTCGTAGACCTCGGGCTTCACCAGGTGGACCACCCCGCTGACGGCGAAGATCGCGGCGAGGGCGGCGGTGTCCTGGGGAGCTTCACCCGGCCGACCCTAGTCGCGGCCGTCGAGCCCGTCGGTCGAGCAACGCTCCGGTGGTCGAAGAGGTCGCTCTGCGACCGTCTCGAAACCCCGGGCCGTTCACCCGGGCCGTTCACCCCGGGCCGGTCCGACCGCCCACCCGGATGGGTCTCGACCCGCTCGCGCGCCCTCGTCCCTCGGTCGCGTCGCTTGCTCGACCTGATCGCGCCCACGCCGTGCCCTCGTACCTCGGGCACGGCTGCGCGATCAGAACATCACGGTGGCGAACGTGCCGGTCTGCTCGAACCCGACGCGGGCGTAGGCCCGTCGGGCGGGTTCGTTCCAGATGTTGGCGTAGAGCGAGACGACCGGGGCGATGTCGCGACGGCAGGCCTCGGCGACGGCCGCGACACCGCTGGCCGCGAGCCCCTCGCCCCGACGGTCGGGCGCGACCCAGACCCCCTGGATCTGGGCCGCCTGGGGTGTGGCATGCGCGACCTCGGCCTTGAACACCACCCGGCCGTCCTCGATCCGGGCGAACGACCAGCCCAGCCCGATCAGCTGCCGCACCCGCGACCGGTAGATCGGGTGCCCCACCGTCGGACTCGGGGTCGACCCCGACCTCCTCGCTGTACATGGCGACGCAGGCCGGGTAGAGGGCGGCGAAGTCGTCGGGCGTCGTACGTCGCACCCCCGGGTCGCACGCCACCTTCGGCGGACCGTCGAGTGCCAGGTGCGGCTGGTCCCAGCGGGTCTCGCGGGCCGGGCCCCAGGTGTCGGACACGGCGTCCCACAGCGGCCAGACGGCGTCCTGCAGCCCGACGATCGTGACCACGGACCGAGGTCTGGTCAGCGCCCGTTCGGCGAACGCGCGGGAGTCGTCGGGTGTGCACTCCACGGGCACGAGGTTGGCACCGACGTGACAGCCCGCCACCAGCCGGCCGTCGTCGTACCGGCCCCAGATCTCGCCGGCGAGCAGCCGCGTCTCGAGGTTGGTGCTGCGGGCGCGGTACTCGGCGAACGCGTTCACCACCGGGTCGCGCGCGGTGAGCGCGAGGAAGTCCGGCAGGTCGGTGGGACCGAGCACGCTCACTCCCTGGCGCGCGCGGAACCGGGACAACGTCACAGGGGTGAGCCTACGCGCGTCGACACCGGCGCGGACCGGTCAGCCGACCGGGAACGGGACGTTGTACACGTCGAGACCGAAGACGTCGAGCCCGCTCTGGTTCGCCATCCCGAGCTTCGGCAGTCCGAAGATCTCCTCGACCGAGGCCAGCAGCGAGTAGTGGTTGTAGGGCGTCGTGCTCCAGCTGCCCGGCTTGCTCCAGCGCGAGATCACCAGCGCGCCGATCCGTCCACCCCCGGGTCCGTTGATGCCGGGGCCGGTCCCGAGCAGGACGTTCGGTCCGGGCACCTCGCCGCAGCAGGCGTCCGAGTCGGTGGCCGGACCGTCGGACTCGTCGGCGGTGATGATCAGCATGCCGTCCTTCTTGAACGCGGGCGAGCCCAGGATCCGCGGGGCCCACTTCCGCAGGAAGCGGTCGACCTCCACCAGACCGCCGTGCCGGCCGTTCGCGCAGGGGACGTCGTGCCCGTCGCGGCACAGGTCGGGGGTGATGTAGCTCAGGTTGCGCGTCGTGCTCGTGTGCTTCAGGTCGACGGGCAGCTGCGGCAGCGACCGCACGTGGCTCTTGCAGTAGGGCTTGTCGTCGATGATCGACCGGAAGTACATGAAGGGGTTGTGCCGCACGGCGTAGTTGTGAAGCCGCTTCGCGTGCTGCGTGGGATCGGGCTTCCCGATGCTCGGGTGCTGGCAGGTCCGGCTCATGTTCTGCATGTAGCCGCGCCAGCTGAAGCCCGGCATCGGTCAGCTGCCGCGGGCAGGGTCGCCACGGTGGCGGGGTAGACGCACCCGCTGCCGACCGCCTGGCCGTCCTGGTCGGGTCCGGTGGGGGTGAAGGCGGAGAAGTTCTGGCAGTCCGACTGGGTGGCGAGGTCGGGCGCCTGCCCGGAGATCTGGGCGAGGTAGTTCGGCAGCGAGTTGTGGGCCGTCCCGTAGTAGTGGTTGAGCAGCACGCCCTTGGCCCGCAGCGTCCGGGCGAGGTACGGCGCGACGCTGTCGCGGCCCCAGGTCTCGGTGTAGCCCTTGTTCTCGATGTTGATGACGAACACGTGCCCGACCGGTGGCACGTACGGCGGGCGGGTCACGGCAGCGCGGGCGGGCGCGCCGGCGAGGGCGCCGCGCGATGCCTCGGCCGGTGCCAGCGCCAGCAGGCCACCGAGGGCGAGCAGGACGGCGAGGCCGCCCAGCAGCGGCGTCGTACGGGCTCTCATCGAGGAAGGTCCCATCCGGCCGCGAGGGCGGCCTGCTTGAGGGCCGGCCACTCGTAGAACTCCGAGCCGGAGGTCTCGGTGTCGCCCGCCGCGCACCCGGAGGGCACGAAGGGGTCGACGGTGTAGGCGGGCGTGCTGGTGTCGGGGTGGGCGAAGTCGAGCACGGTGGCGAGGTTGTGGGCGTGCTGGTCGCGCGGGCGTCAGCGGCTTGAGGCCCCAGCGCCACTCGATCATCTTGAGGATCGAGGTGTGGTCGAAGGTCTGGTGGGAGACGTGGCCGCGGCGGGCGAACGGCGAGATCACCACCGTGGGCACGCGGAAGCCGCGCAGGCTGGTGCGGGGGCTGACGTCGGCCGCCTTGCCGGGAGGCACGTGGTCGAAGAAGCCGCCCCACTCGTCGTAGGTGATCACCAGGACGGTGTTCTTCCAGCCCGGGCCGTTGCGGACGGCGTCGTAGACCTGGTTCATGAACACCTCGCCGGCCCGGATGTCGGCGTGGGGATGGTCGTCGTTCGAGAGCCCACCGTCCTCGTTGAGGAACTGGGGGTCGACGTAGGAGACCGCGGGCAGCGTGCCTGCCGCCGCGTCGCCGAAGAAGGTCCCGGGCACGGGCGCAGCCGGGTCACCCATCCTGGCGTTGGTCGGCGCGTGGGACTTCAGGAGGAAGGTGAAGGGGATGTCGGAGTAGTAGTACTTCCCGCTCACGTGCTTGGCGCGGAGCCGGTCCCAGATGGTGGGGAGCTTGAACCCGGCGCCCAACGGCACGTCACCGTTGTGGAGGCGGTCGGTCTGGGCGCAGTGGAGGTAGAAGCGGTTGGGGTAGGTCTCGGCCATGACCGCGGAGAAGTAGCGGTCGAACGTCGTCCAGCCGGGCACCGCCTGACCCAGGAACTGGAGGTCGGCCTGCTCGAAGTAGCCGATCGACAGGCTGTCGTTCAGCCCGGAGCGCAGCCAGCCGTTGCAGGCGCCGCCGTTGAGCTGGATCCGCCCGCCCTCGTAGCTGTGGTCGGGGTCCTGGAAGCCGCAGCTGGCGAACTCCGACGAGGTGGTGGGTGTCGTGGGGGACGCGGTAGCGGTCGAGGTAGGTGAGCCCGGCCTGCTTGCCGTCGGCCTGTGGGTTCACCTGGGGTAGCCAGCCCAGGAAGTGGTCGAAGGAGCGGTTCTCCATCATCACGACCACGATGTGCTTGATGCCCGACTTGCCGGGTGCGGGAAGCGCGGCCGCGGCGTCGGCGGGCCCACCCTCGAGGAGGCGGTAGCCACCCGCTGCCGTCAGCACTCCGGCCGCCCCGGCGGCACCCAGCACGGCCCTGCGCGAAATCGTCACAGGAGGAACTATCGGCCAGGGAGCGCGGATAAGTCACCCGTCGACACCCGATCTTCACCGAGCGGCCACGCGACGGTGGCTCAGGGGGCGTGGAGGACGTCCGTCCCGAAGGTGTGGACGACCGTGCGCGCGTAGCCCAGGCGCGGCAGCCCGAACAGGTCCTCGATCGTCCCGAGCAGGGAGTAGTGGTTGTAGGTGCGGGTGCTCGTGGTGCCCGGGGTGGTGAACGGCGAGATGACGAGGGCGCCGACGCGGCCGCCCCCGGGGCCCTCGATCCCGGGCTGCCCGGCGTTGGGCCCGACGCCCTCCCCGCAGCAGGCACGGGAGTCCTCGCGCACCCCCTCCGACTCGTCGCTGGTGACCACCAGGACGCCGTCTCGACGGAAGGCGGGCGACGCGAGGATCCGCGGGACCCAGCGCGCGGCCCAGGCGTTGGCGGCCGCGGAGCCCGCCGGGCCCGCCGTCGGCGCAGCGCGCGTCGTGGGCGTCGTGGCACAGGTCCGGCGTGATGTAGGTGAGCGCCCGCGTCGTCGACACGTGCTGCAGGTCCGCGGTCAGCGCCGACAGTCGCCCTGACGTGCGCCCTGCAGTACGCCGGGCTCGCGGTGATCGACCGGAAGTAGACGAACGGGTTGTGCCGCGTGGCGTACTGGGACCGGGCCGTCGCCTTCTGCCACGGGTCGCGCGCGCCGAGCGCGGGGTGCTGACAGGGGGTCCGCATGTCCTCCATGTAGCCGCGCCAGCCCGAGGCCCGCCCGGCGTCAGCTGGCGCGGCAGCGTGCCGACCTTCTTCGGGTAGACGCAGCCGTTGCCGACGACCTGCCCGGGGGCGACGACCGGACGGGTCTCGCGGAACCGGGTGTACGTCGGGCAGTCGTGCTGGGTCGCGTAGTCCGGGCCCTGTCCGGAGATCTGGGCGAGGTAGTTGCCCAGGCTGTGGTGGGCGGTGCCGTAGTACTGGCGTCAGCAGCACGCCCTTGGCGCGCAGTGTCCGCGCGAGGTACGGCGCCGCGGAGTGCGCGCCCCACAGGGTGCGGAAGCCCTTGTTCTCGATGTTGATCACGAACACGTGGCCGCACCGCGGGCCGGGCGGCGCGGCCCGACGACGCGGTGCACGGCACGATCGGGCTCGGCGACGTGTCGGGGAGCCACGAGCGGTGAGCACGAGCCCCAGGAGCACCAGCGCGGCGCCGACGACCGCCAGGGACGTCGAGCGAGGACGGCGGCGCTCAGCTGACGCTGACACTCGCCCCGGCACCGTCGACGGGCTCCATGCCCTCGGCGATCCGCATGGCCTCTTCGATCAGGGTCTCCACGATCTGCGACTCGGGCACCGTCTTGATGACCTCGCCCTTGACGAAGATCTGGCCCTTGCCGTTGCCCGAGGCGACGCCGAGGTCGGCCTCGCGGGCCTCGCCCGGACCGTTCACGACGCAGCCCATGACCGCGACCCGCAGCGGCACCTCGAGCCCGTCGAGACCCGGCGGTCACCTGCTCGGCCAGGGTGTAGACGTCGACCTGCGCCCGGCCGCAGGACGGGCAGGACACGATCTCGAGCCGGCGCGGCTTGAGGTTGAGCGACTCCAGGATCTGGATGCCGACCTTGACCTCCTCGACCGGCGGCGCGGAGAGCGAGACGCGGATGGTGTCGCCGATGCCCTGGCTGAGCAGCGCGCCGAAGGCGACACCGGACTTGATGGTGCCCTGGAACGCCGGACCCGCCTCGGTCACGCCGAGGTGCAGCGGCCAGTCGCCCGCCTCGGCGAGCAGCTCGTAGGCGCGCACCATCACCACGGGGTCGTTGTGCTTGACCGAGATCTTGAAGTCGTGGAAGTCGTGCTCCTCGAACAGGCCCGCCTCCCAGACCGCGCTCTCGACGAGCGCCTCGGGCGTGGCCTTGCCGTACTTCTCGAGGATCCGCTTGTCGAGGCTGCCGGCGTTCACGCCGATCCGGATGCTGGTGCCGTGGTCCTTCGCGGCCTTCGCGATCTCCTTGACCTGGTCGTCGAACTTGCGGATGTTGCCGGGGTTGACCCGGACGGCCGCGCAGCCCGCCTCGATCGCGGCGAAGACGTACTTGGGCTGGAAGTGGATGTCGGCGATCACCGGGATCTGGCTGTGCTGGGCGATCTCGGGGAGCGCGTCGGCGTCGTCCTGGCTCGGGCAGGCGACGCGCACGATGTCGCAGCCGGAGGCGGTCAGCTCGGCGATCTGCTGCAGCGTGGTGTTGACGTCGGAGGTGAGCGTCGTGCACATCGACTGGACCGAGATCGGGGAGTCGCTGCCGACCCCGACCTTGCCGACCCGGATCTGGCGGGTCCTGCGGCGCGGGGCGAGCACGGGCGGGGGTGCCTCCGGCATCCCCAGGCTGACAGCGGTCATGGGCTCAGCGTAGTTCGCCGAGGCACGTTCGGCCGCTTCCCGGAGGCCGGGGTCAGGTCACGTTCACGGGGACCACGAGGTCGCCCACGATCAGCACCACGCCCATCACCAGCAGGAAGCTGGCCACGACGTAGGCGACCGGCAGGAGCCTGGCGACGTCGACGTACCCGGGATCGGGTCGGCCGCGCAGCCGGGCGATGCCGCGACGCGCGGCCTCCCAGAGGGCGCCCGCGATGTGGCCGCCGTCGAGCGGCAGGAGCGGGATGAAGTTGAACAGGCCGATGAAGAAGTTGAACCCGGCGACGAGGCCGAGCAGGCCGATCAGCTTGTCCTTGAGCGGGAAGCCCTGGGCGGAGGCCGTCTCACCGGCGATCCGACCGCCGCCGACGATGCTGACGGGGCTGTCCGCCGCGCGGTCCTTGACCCCGACGATCGCCTGGCCGACACCCCAGACCTTGACCGGCAGCGTGGCCAGCGCGACGGCGGACTGCCGGGCGAGGCCGCCCATCTGCTCGACCGTGTAGAGGACGCCCGCCGGTGGCGTAGGTGACGACCGGGGCGACGCCGAGGAACCCGACCGGGGTCAGCTTCTTCGGGTCGTTGGGGTCGGTCGGGCGAGGCTCGACCAGGGTGTCGGTGTGGAGGGTGAGGGTCTGTCCGGCGCGGTCGACGACGATCGTCGCCCGGCCGTCGGCGTTGCCACGGATCAGCGTCTGCATCTGGTCCCAGCTGCGGATCGGGGTGCCGTTGAACGACACGAACCGGTCACCCGGCTTCAGGCCCGCCTGGGCGGCCGGGCTGATCGGGTCGGACGCCGTGCACGCACGTCCCTCCTGGGAGGCCGGGACGATGCAGGCCGAGACGACGTCGACCTTCGTCTGGACGTTCTGGTCGCCCGGGTTGCCGACGGTGGCGAACAGGCCGGCGAAGATGAGGAACGCGATCATCAGGTTCACCGTGGGGCCGCCGGCCATCACGATGACCTTCTTCCACCACGCCATCTTGTAGAACAGGCGGTCCTCGTCGGCGGCGGTGATGGTCTCCCACTCGGCCGCCCGGGCGTCGGAGACGAGCTGGCCGAACATGCCGGTGTTGGACTTGCGCACGACCAGCACCCGGTTGCCCTCGGCGTCGTACTCGACCTTGTCGGCGTGCTCCTTGTCGGGCGGGAGCATGCCGACGATCTTGACGTAGCCGCCGAGCGGGATCGCCTTCGCGCCGTACTCGGTCTCGCCGCGCCGCCGGCTCCAGACGGTGGGACCGAAGCCGATGAAGTACTGCGTGACCTTCCCGCCGAACGCCTTCGCCGGGATCATGTGGCCGAGCTCGTGGAGGCCGATGGAGGCCAGGATCGCGAGCACGAACAGCACCACCCCGAGCAGGTAGAGCAGCGGTGTCATGGAGCCCTCTCGATCAGGCGGGTCGCCTCGTCGCGGGCCCAGGCATCGGCGGCCAGGACGTCGTCGACGGTCAATGTCTCCTCCGAGGGTACGTCGTGCACCCCGAGAACTCCGGCCACCGTGTCGACGATCTCGACGAAACGGAGACGACCCTGCCGGAACGCCTCGACCGCGACCTCGTTCGCGGCGTTGTAGACCGCCGGGGCGGTGCTGCCCCGCTCCCCCGCCTCGCGGGCCAGGCCCACGGCCGGGAAGGCCTCGTCGTCGAGGGGAAGGAACTCCCAGGTGTTGGTCCGGGACCAGTCCACGGGCGGGGCGGTGTCGGGCACCCGGTCGGGCCAGGCCAGGCCCAGCGCGATCGGGATCAGCATGGTCGGCGGGCTCGCCTGGACCAGCGTCGAGCCGTCCACGAACTCCACCATCGAGTGCACCACCGAGGTCGGGTGCACCACGACCTCGATCCGGTCGTAGGGAATCGCGAACAGGAGGTGGGCCTCGATCACCTCGAGGCCCTTGTTGACCAGGGTGGCGGAGTTGAGGGTGACGACCGGGCCCATGTCCCACGTCGGGTGGGCGAGGGCCTCGTCGAGGGTCACCTCGAGCAGCTGCTCCCGCGTGCGACCGCGGAACGGGCCGCCCGACGCCGTCAGCACGAGGCGGCGTACCTCCTCGGGGGTGCCGCCGCGCAGGCACTGGGCCAGCGCGGAGTGCTCGGAGTCGACCGGCACGATCTGGCCGGGCTTGGCCCGCTCGAGCACCAGCGGGCCGCCCATGATCAGCGACTCCTTGTTGGCCAGGGCCAGCGTGTTGCCGGCGTCGAGGGCCGCGAGCGTGGCCCCGAGGCCGACCGCACCGGTGATGCCGTTGAGCACGACGTCGGCCGGCCGCGCCGCCGCCTCCGCCGACGCCTCGGCCCCCAGCCCGCTGAACGACGGACCGAACTCCGCCACCTGCGCGTCGAACAGGGCGCGGTTGCTCCCGCCCGCGGTCAGCGCCACGACCCGGAACCGGTCGGGGTTGGCGCGCACGAGGTCGAGCGCCTGGGTGCCGATCGAGCCGGTGGAGCCGAGCACGGCGACGTCGCGACGGGTGGTCATGACCTCATTGTCCACGCTCCACACTCCTAGACTCCGCCCATGGATGCCCGCCGCGCACTCGTCCGTCGTCCGTCTCGGCGACTCGCGGACGGCCTGGTGACCCATCTCGAACGGCAACCGGTCGACCTCGACCTCGCGCTGGCGCAGTGGGACGGCTACGTGGCCGCGCTCCGCGACGCCGGCTGGGACACCATCGAGGTGCCGCCCGCGGACGACTGCCCCGACAGCGTCTTCGTCGAGGACACCGTCGTGATGTACGGCGACCGCGCGGTCATCACCCGCCCCGGCGCCGACGAGCGGAAGCCCGAGACCGCCGGGACCTCCGCCGTCCTCCGCGGGCTCGGGTACGACGTGGTCGAGATCGAGGCGCCGGGAACGCTCGACGGCGGTGACGTGCTCAAGCACGGGGGCACGGTCTGGGTCGGACTCGGGGGTCGTACCAACCAGGCCGGTGTCGACCAGCTCGCGGCGTACCTCGAGCCGTACGGCGCGCAGGTGGTCGGCGTACCGGTGCACAAGGTGCTGCACCTGAAGTCGGCCGTGACCGCGCTGCCCGACGGCACGGTGATCGGCTTCCCGCCGTTGGTCGACGACCAGGAGGTGTGGCCGTCGTTCCTCCCGGTGCCGGAGGAGCCGGGCTCGCACGTCGTCCTGCTCGGTGACGACGTGGTGCTGATGAGCACCAGCGCCCCCCTGAGCCGCGCGCTGCTCGAGGAGCGTGGGCTGCGAGTGGTCGCGGTCGACCTGACGGAGTACGAGAAGCTCGAGGGCTGCGTGACCTGCCTGTCGGTGCGGCTGCGCCACACCCCCTGACGGCTCAGTCGGTGAACGCGCAGAACTCGTTGCCCTCGGGGTCGGCCAGGATCGTCCACCGCAGTCCGTCGTCGCCCTTGGCCCGGAGGACGGTCGCGCCGTGGGCCACCAGCGCGTCGAGGTCGTCGGTGGACACGTCGATGTGCACGCGGTTCTTCACCGTCTTGGCCTCGGGCACACCGACGAAGTCGAAGGAGTCCCACGGGCAGCCCGGGATCTGCTCGAGCCAGGAGTAGCCCTGGTCCTCGTCGTGCACGGCCGAGCCCCCGAGGACCGCGGCCCACCACTCCGCCTGCGCCCGGCTCGCCTCCGGCCCCTCGGTGGTGTCCCACCCGAGCTCGTAGGGCCGCTTGGCGATCGGCTCGGGCCGCACGAAGACGCAGAGCTCCTGGCCCTCGGGATCGGCCAGCGTCGTCCACCGCTCCCACTCCGAGAGCACCCGCGCCCCGGCGTCGAGCGCCCGGTCGACGGACTCGGCGTTCACGTCGAGGTGGATGCGGTTCTTCACCGTCCGGGGCTCGGGCACGCGGTTGAGCCAGACCCGGTCGCGCGGACTCTCGCCGTCGAGGTGGGCGACGCCGTCCGCGGGCAGCACCAGCCGGAGCCCGAGCATCGTGGCCCAGAACTCCCCCTCCACCCGCTGGGTCGGTCACGTCGATGCAGAGGTCCTGGTAGGTCGCGAGAGGCATGCATTTCATGATGCCGGATGCTGGGGACATGGTGATGCTCGGTGTGTCCGTCTCCGGACCGGCCGCGGCAGACGTGGTGTGGGAGCGCTACGCCCGACCCGACCTGTGGAGGACCTGGTCACCGCAGATCCGTCGGGTCGAGGTGGCGAGCCGGCGCCTCTCCGGAGGCGAGACCGGCCGGGTCCACGGGCCCCTCGGCGTCTCGGTCGACTTCACGGTGGATCTCTGGGACGAGGACGCGCGGATGTGGTCGTGGACAGTTCGACCCCACGGGTCGCTGCTGTCCGGCGTACGCCTGGCCCAGATGAGGCTGCTCCACACCGTGGAACCCGACGGCACGGGCTCGAGCACGTCGCTCGTGGCCACCGGCTTCGCACCCCTGGTGGCGACGTATCTCCCGGTGGCGCGGTGGGCGCTGCACCGGCTCGTGCGCTGACCCCTGATTCCGTCGCTCACGGGCCAGGCCTCGACTGGTTCCGCAGAACGCGGACCCCTAGAGTGGCGGAATGAGCACCCACACCGTCGGAGGCGCCTCCCTGACGCAGCGCCGCTCCCTCGTCACCGAGATCCCCGGACCTCGTTCGGTCGAGAAGCTGGCGCGCAAGAAGACCTACGTCGCCGACGGGGTGGGCACGACCCTGCCGGTGTTCATCGAGGCGGCCGGCGGCGGCGTGCTGCTCGACGCCGACGGCAACCAGCTCATCGACCTCGGCTCCGGCATCGCGGTGACGACGGTCGGCAACGCGGCCCCCGAGGTGGTGCGCCGCGTGCAGGAGCAGGTGGCTGCGTTCACGCACACCTGCTTCATGGTCACGCCGTACGACGGCTACGTCGACGTGTGCGAGCAGCTCGCCGAGCTCACCCCAGGTGACCACGCCAAGAAGTCGGCGCTCTTCAACTCCGGCGCCGAGGCCGTCGAGAACGCCGTGAAGATCGCCCGCGTGGCGACCGGCAAGGACGCCGTCGCGGTCTTCGACCACGCCTACCACGGGCGCACCAACCTGACGATGGCGATGACGGCGAAGAACATGCCGTACAAGAACGGCTTCGGCCCGTTCGCCGGCGAGATCTACCGGGTCCCGATGTCGTACCCCTTCCGCGAGACCGCCGGCATCAAGGGCGAGGACGCCGCCGCTCGTGCGATCGACCAGCTCGAGAAGCAGGTCGGTGCGGAGAACCTCGCCTGTGTCGTGATCGAGCCGATCCTCGGCGAGGGCGGGTTCGTCGTACCGGCCGAGGGTTTCCTGCCCGCGATCGCCGCGTGGTGCCGCGCGAACGGCGTGCTGTTCGTCGCCGACGAGATCCAGAGCGGCTTCTGCCGCACCGGCGAGTGGTTCGCCTGCGACCACGAGGGCGTCGTCCCCGACCTGATCACCACCGCCAAGGGAATCGCCGGCGGGCTGCCGCTCGCGGCCGTGACCGGGCGCGCCGAGGTCATGGACGCCGTCCATGCCGGCGGCCTCGGCGGCACGTACGGCGGCAACCCGGTCGCCTGCGCGGCCGCGCTCGGCGCCATCGAGGAGATGCGCTCGCACGACCTGCGCGCCCGCGCCCGCGCCGTCGAGTCGCTGATCCGTCGCCGGCTCGACACCCTGGCCGCCGACCACCCGGTGATCGGCGACATCCGCGGGCGCGGCGCGATGATGGCGATCGAGCTGTGCGCTCCCGGTACGACGACCCCCGACGCCGCACGCGCGGCCGCGGTCGCGGCGTACTGCCACCGCCAGGGCGTCGTCGTCCTCACCTGCGGCACCTGGGGCAACGTCTTCCGCTTCCTCCCCCCGCTCTCGATCTCCGACGAGCTGCTCGAGGAGGCCTTCGACGTCGTCGCCGAGGCCTTCACGGCCACGGCCTGAGTCCTGAGGGCCACGCGCCTCCAGGGGCTCAGAAGTGTTGCGGTTTGGTCCCCAACCGCAGAGAAAGCCGGCTCCGGCGTGCGGTTCGTGACCATTCGTGGGGGTGCGCCTCCGACGAGGACCCACCAGCCCGATGCAACCCGGGCCCGGCGATCTCGGCGGACTCATCCCCCATCGATTGGTCACGAACCGCACGGATTCGGCCGGGATCGCTGCGGTTGGGGACCAAACCGCAGCCCTCGGGCGCGGTCAGTCGGTGCCAGGCACCTCCAAGTCTTGACCCGCGTTGTAATCTCAATTACATGATTACGAACGAGGCACACGAGCGCGTGAGGGGCTGGTTCTCCGGCCGCCTCCCGCAGGACTGGCAGGCCGAGCCGGCCGGGATCAGCATCGACCGCGACGAGATCGTGGTGACCCTCCACCTCCCCGACGTCGCAGCCGGCGAGAGCGAGGCGGAGACGGCGGAGGCGCGGGCCGGACGGGCCAGCGCGTTCCGCGAGGAGACGCGCGAGCAGCGGATGGCGATCGCCCGCGAGGCGCAGCGGCGCTACGAGCGCACCGTCAGCTGGGGCGTGAGGATCGGGGACCACGAGGAGCTCTACACCCACCTCGCCTCCCCGACGATGACGCGACTGCGGCAGCCGCAGCGCCAGGTGCTCGACACCCTGGTGGACGCGGGTGTCGCCCGGTCGCGCGCCGACGCGCTGGCGTGGTGCGTCCGGCTGGTCGCCCAGCACGAGGACGACTGGCTCACCGAGCTGCGTGCGGCGATGAGCCAGGTCGCCGACGTACGGACCAAGGGCCCCTCCGCCTGAGCACACCGGGGCGACCCCCCGGACGCTGCGGAGCCGGGTACGACGAGAGGTCGTGCCCGGCTCCTTCGGCACCCGGTGCGGCGTACGACGGGGGTCGCCGGGTGACTGCCCGTTGCATCCTCGACAGACCCGCTCAGGCCCCTTCCGCGACGGGGAAGATCGCGTCCGCGAGGAGGCCGTGGGCCTCGCGGTGGACGCTCTCCGCGGCCTCGGCGTCGGGTGCTTCCACGAGGCAGAAGATCTTCCCCTCGGCCTGGTCGACCCAGTAGCGCAGGTAGTTCACGCCGTAGCGCTCCTGCGTCTTCAGGTCGGCCGCGTGGGCCTGCTCGGCGTCGGCCAGGCCGACCGGCCCGCCCAACGAGTGGACGTCCATGAACAGTGCCATGGTGTGCTCCTTTTCTCGAAGGCACCGCGACTCTCGCTGTGCCACCATGAGCCTCGTGCAGCGCTCGACTGCCGGCCATGACCGAGCGACCGGGGCGACTGACCGGGCAGCCAAGTCCCCCGTCGGCGCGTCTCTTCCGGACCCGTTCGACGCCGCGTTGGAGCGGCTGCGGCTCGAGGGCGCCATCTTCCTGCGGGCCGAGTACCGCGATCCGTGGGCCTACGAGTCCCTGTCCGGGCCCGCGACCGCCGCCATCCTGAGACCGGGCACGGACCGCGTGATCCTCTTCCACGTCGTCTCCAGCGGCACCTGCTGGATACAGGTCGAGGGACAGGAGCGACACTGGGCGTCGGCCGGCGACGTGATCGTCCTGCCCTACGGCGACCAGCACCGGATGGGCGGGGTCGGCGAGAGCGAGCTGGTCCCGTTGTCGTCGTTCCTGCAGCCTCCGCCGTGGCAGCGGATGCCCTTGATCCGGCACGGTCGCGACGGGGCGCAGACCGACATCGTGTGCGGGTACCTCCACTGCGACGACGTCCTGTTCGACCCGGCCCTGCGCATCTTCCCGCCCGCCTTCGTCGTCCGCCCCCAGGGCACGGCCGGCGCCGAGTGGGTGCGCGCCAACCTCGACTTCGCGCTCGCCCAGGCCGACGCGTCACCCCTGGGCCCCGACGCGGTCAGCACCCGACTGCCGGAGATGCTGCTCGTCGAGGTCCTGCGACAGCACCTCGCGACCGCTCCCGCCGTCGACCACGGCTGGTCGGCCGCCCTGCACGATCCCGTGCTCAGGCCGGCGCTCGCCGCGCTCCACGCCGAACCCGAGCGGAAGTGGACGGTCACCGACCTGGCCCGCGTCGCCGCGGTCTCGAGGTCCGGGCTCGACGAGCGGTTCCGGCAGGTGCTCGGCCGCTCGCCGATCCGCTATCTCACCGAGTGGCGGATGCACCTGGCCGAGGACCTGCTCGCCTCGACCGACCTCGGCGTGGCCGCGATCTCGCGGCGGGTGGGGTACGACGCGGACGAGGCGTTCAGCCGGGCCTTCAAGCGGGCCCACGGCGCCTCGCCCGGGCAGTGGCGGTCGCGTCACGTGCTCCGCCGCGGCTGACGTCGGTGGAATGAGGGCGAGCCGTACGACGTTCCCCGGAGGTGACGTCACCCGCCCTCTCCGTGCTCGACCTCGTCCCCGTCCGCAGCGACCAGACCACCGGTGACGCCCTCGCGGCGACCCGGCGGCTCGCGAAGGTCGCCGACGAGCTGGGCTTCACCCGCTACTGGCTGGCCGAGCACCACAACATGCCGGCGGTCGCGGCCACCAACCCGCCGGTCCTGATCGCCATGGTCGCGGCCGCCACCGAGCGGATCCGCGTCGGGTCGGGCGGCGTGATGCTGCCCAACCACGCACCTCTGGTCGTGGCGGAGCAGTTCGCGCTGCTCGAGGCGGCGTACCCCGGCCGGATCGACCTCGGCATCGGCCGGGCGCCCGGCACCGACCCGGTCACCAGCTATGCCCTCCGCCACGGGGCCGGCGGCGTCACCGACGACGCGGTCGAGCAGTTCCCGTCGTACGTCGACGACATCGTCACGATGATGTCCCCCGGCGGGGCCGGGCTCCAGGTCAACGGCCGGATGCACCCGCTCAACGCCACGCCGCACGCCACGTCGCGCGCGACCGTGTGGCTGCTCGGCTCGTCGGACTACTCGGCCCGGCTGGCCGCGGCCAAGGGCCTCCCCTACGTCTTCGCCCACCACTTCTCCGGGCGCGGCACCGCGGAGGCGCTCGACCTCTACCGCTCGTCGTACCGGCCCTCCGAGGAGCACCCCGAGCCACGGACCTTCCTCACCGTCAACGCCGTGGTGGCGCCGACGGCCGAGGAGGCGCTCCGGCTCGCGCAGCCCAACCTGCTCTCGATGGTCAACCTCCGGACCGGCGGGACGCTCACGCCGCAGCCGCTCGTGGAGGAGGCCGAGGCGCGTGGTCTCCCCGAGCAGCACCGCCCACTGGCCGACCAGATGCTCGAGCGCTGGGTCGTGGGCACCCCGGACGAGGCCGCCGAGCAGGTGGCCAAGCTCGCCGCGACGTACGACGTGGATGAGGTGATGCTGCACCCGGTCGCCGGCGCGCACTCCGGTACGCCGGCCGGCCGGGCCCCGGCCCGCGAGGACACGCTGCGGCTTCTCGCCGCCGCCCTGGCCTGACTCAGGGACTCGCGGAGGCCGACGAGACCGTGTCGCCGGACAACCGCTGCGCGAAGTAGATCGGCACGGCGGAGACGATCACCAGCGCGGCCGCCACGACATTGACGATCGGCGCCTCGTTGGGCCGGAACAGGTTCTGGAAGATCCACAGCGGCAGCGTCTGGTCCTGGGGGCCGGCGGTGAACGTGGTGACCACGATCTCGTCGAACGAGAGCCCGAACGCGAGCAGGGCTCCCGCCAGCAGCGCCGACCTCATCATCGGGAAGGTGACCCGGACGAAGGTCAGGAACGGTCCGGCCCCGAGGTCCGCGGACGCCTGCTCCAGGGAGGGGCCGAGCCGCTGCAGCCGCGCCTGCACGTTGTTGAAGACGGTGACGATGCAGAAGGTCGCGTGCGCGATGACGATGGTGAGGAAGCCGAGGTCGATCCCGAGCATGGTCCGGAAGGCGTTGTTGAGGGCGATGCCGGTGACGATGCCGGGCAGGGCGATCGGCAGGATGATCAGCAACGACACGGTGTTGCGGCCGAAGAACCTGGTCCGTCGTAGCGCCAGCCCCGCCAGCGTCCCGAGCAGGAGCGCGGTCGCCGTCGCCAGGAGCGCCACCTCGATGCTCACCAGCAGGGCGTCGCGCGCACCCTTGCTCTGGGCCGCCAGCTTCCACCAGTGCAGGGTGAAGCCGCTCGGCGGCCAGGCGAAGGTGCGGTCGACGTTGAAGGAGTTGACCAGCACCAGCCCGAGCGGCACGTAGACGAACACGAGCGCCAGCGCCGTGGACACCCGGAGCAGGGCCGTCAGCCCCCGTGACCTGATCATGGCGTGCTCACAGGTTCTCCAGGGCGCCGGTGCGTCTGGCGGCTGCGAGGTAGAGGAACATCACCACGACCGGGATGGTCGACAGCGCCGCCGCGAACGGCAGGTTGTTGGCCGAGCCGACGTTGACGTAGATGACGTTGCCGAGGAGCTGGGAGGTGCCGCCGACGATCTGGACGGCGATGTAGTCGCCCAGCGACAGCGAGAACGTGAAGATCGACCCGGCCACGATCGCGGGGAACGCCATCGGCAGCACGACCCGGCGCAGGGTCGTGGCGCTGCTCGCCCCGAGGTCACCGGAGGCCTCGAGCAGCGAGTCGGGCACGCGCTCGAGCCCGGCGAAGATCGGCAGCACCATGTAGGGCAGCCAGAGATAGGCCAGGGTGATCGCGGTGGCGGTCAGCCCGTAGCCCGGTGACTGGATCCCGAACGGCGCTCCGACCCAGTCGATCAGCCCGCCCTGGGAGAACATCCCGCGCCAGGCATAGGCCTTGACCAGGTACGACGCCCACAGCGGCATCAGCACCGCGATCACGAGCAGCCGGCGCCCGCGGGGTGAGGCGACCTTGGCCATGAACAGCGCGATCGGGAACGCGATCACCGCGTCCACGACCGTGACCAGGGTGGCGATCCCGATCGTGCGGAACGCGATGGTGCGGTAGACCGGGATGTCCCAGATCTGGCGGTAGTTGTCGAAGGACCAGACGCGCTCGATCTCGCCGGTGAAGTCGTTCTGGCTCCACAGCGAGGTGACGAAGAGCGCCCCCAGGGCCAGCAGGTAGGCCACGCCCAGCCACAGCATCGGTGGCAGGAGCAGCAGCCCGGTCCGCAGCCCCGGGGATCGCCGTACGGAGAACGCCAAGGTCAGCCCTTGATCTCGGTCCAGGCCTGGGTCCAGTCGCCGTAGTCGGTGCACTTGGTGTCGGTGCGGCCGTCCAGGCACTGCGAGATCGGCGTGGTCCAGTAGTAGATCTTGTCGGCGAAGGCCTTGTCGGTGACGTGGTAGGCCTTGCAGAACCCGGGCGCGGTCAGTGCGCAGGCCTGGCCGTTGGCCGGAGCCTCACCGAAGTACTGTGCGACCTCGGACTGCGGCTTCGGCTCGGTGATGTAGGACATCCAGGCGTAGGCGCAGTTCGGGTGCTTGGCCTTGGAGCTGATCATCCAGGTGTCGGACCAGCCGGTCGCGCCCTCGCTGGGCAGGATCGCCTTCACCGGGGCCTTCGCGCCGGCCGCGGTCTGCTCGATGATCTTCCAGGTCGTGCCGATCACCGAGTCACCGGTCTCGAAGGCCGTGGCCTCCTTGAGGTAGTCCGACCAGTACTCCGAGAGGTTCGCGCGCTGGTCCTTGAGCAGCGTGACCGCCGCGGCGAGCTGCTTCTGGTCGAGCGCGTAGGGGTTGGTGATCCCCAGGTCGGGCTGGGTCCTCATCAGGAAGAGGGCGGCGTCGGCGATGTAGATCGGCGAGTCGTACGCCGTCACCTTGCCCTTGTACTTCGACGCGTCGGTGAACACGGCGCTCCAGCTGGTCGGAGCCGGCTTCACCTGGTCGGTGCGATACATCAGCAGGTTGGCACCCCAGCCGTGGGGCACGCCGTACATCTGCCCGTTGACGCTGTTCCAGGGCCGGTCCTTGAGGAACGGCTCGATCTGGCCGTAGTCCTTGATCAGGTCGGTGTTCACCGGCGCCACGTCACCCGACGCGATCAGGCGCAGCGAGGCGTCGCCGGACGCGGAGACCACGTCGTAGTCACCGGTCTTCATCATGGTGACGGCCTCGTCGGAGGTGGGGAAGTACTTCACGTTCGCCTTGCAGCCGGTCTGCTTCTCGAACGGCGTCACCCAGTCGACGCTCTTGTCGGTCGAGCCGTTCTCGGCGTAGCCCGGCCACGCCAGGATGTTCACCGAGCCCTCCGTCTTGCCCATCGACTTCTGCATCGGGACGTCGGGCGGCGTGAAGCCGCCCTGGGCAGCGGGGGCGGCGCCGCTCGAGGACGCTCCTTGGGTGCCGCAGCCCGCCACCAGGGCCAGGGCTGCTGCTCCGAGGAGCATGGCAAGGGGTCGCATGCGCGTGGTCATGGCTTCTCCTGGGTTGGGTGAGATGGTCCCGAGAGAGAGATCAGTGAGTCGCGGTGGAACACCACCACGACGGGACGGTCCGAGACCTCGAGCGGGGGCCCGGCGGCGGCGCCGCTGTTGGGCCGCGACACGGTGAGCCGCGGCCCGGCGTCCAGCTCGACGATCGCGTGCGTGCTGGGGCCGAGGTAGACGACCTCCCGGACGCGACCGGGGACGGCGACCTCGTCGGGACCGACCTCGCCGTCGGGAGCATCGACGCGCAGCTTCTCGGGGCGTACGGCGTACTCACCCTCGGCGCCGAGGACCCGGCTCGCGACCTCGCCCCCGATCCGGTTGGAGGTGCCGACGAAGCCGGCGACGAACGGGCTGGCCGGGGTCTCGTAGAGCTCGACCGGCGTGGCGACCTGCTCCACCTTCCCCTCGTTGAACACCGCGACCCGGTCGCTCATCGAGAGCGCCTCCTCCTGGTCGTGGGTGACGAACACGAAGGTGATGCCGACGTCGCGCTGGATCTGCTTGAGCTCGAGCTGCATCTCGCGGCGCAGCTTGAGGTCGAGGGCGCCGAGCGGCTCGTCGAGCAGCAGCACCTTCGGCCGGTTCACCAGCGCACGGGCCAGGGCGACACGCTGCCGCTGCCCGCCGGAGAGCTGGTGCGGCCGCCGCCCGCCGTACCCCTCGAGGCGGACGGCCGCCAGCGCCTCCTCGGCCCGACGACGCCGCTCCTTGCGCTCGACCCGCTTCACGCGCAGGCCGTACTCGACGTTCGTGAGCACGTCCATGTGGGGGAAGATCGCGTAGTCCTGGAAGACCGTGTTGACGTCGCGGCGGTGGGGCGGGAGATCGGTGACGTCGTCCTCGCCGAGCAGGACCTGGCCCGACGTCGGCTGCTCGAAGCCCGCGATCAGGCGCAGCACGGTCGTCTTGCCGGAGCCGGACGGCCCGAGCATCGAGAAGAACTCCCCGTCGGCGATCTCGAGATCGAGGTCGTCGACGGCGCGTACGTCGTCGAAGTGCTTGGTCAGTCCGCGCGCGGACACTGCTGGCGGCACTCAGGCACTCACTTCCTGGCGGCCCCACGGCGACCCGTACTCGGTGAGCAGGTCGAGGAAGGGGACCGCGTCGAAGGCCTCGGGACCGAGCACGCCGGCTCCCTGCCAGGTACCTCTGGCGATCAGCTCCAGCGCGACGACGGGGTTGATCGCGGTCTGCCAGACCACGCACTGGTGGCCGTACTCCTGCATGGTCCACTCGTTGTCGACCACGTGGTAGTAGTACGTCGACCGGGGCTCGCCGTCCTTGCCGGTGCCGGTGACCCAGAGGCCGGCGCAGGTCTTCCCCCTCATCAGCGGCCCGACCGTGGCCGGGTCGGGCAGCACGGCGGCGACCACGTCGCGCGGGCTGACCTCGACGCCCTTGACCCGCACCTTCTCGGTGCGGTCGAGCCCGAGCAGGTGAAGCACCTTGAGGACGTTGATGAACTCGTCGCCGAGGCCGTACTTGAAGGTCGCGCGCTTGCAGTCCACCCAGCGCGGCATCAGGAGCACCTCCTCGTGCTCGACGTTGACGCACTCCACCGGGCCGATGCCCTCGGGGAAGTCGAAGACCTCCGGCTCGCTGAACGGCGGCGTGGTGTGCCAGTCGCCGTCCTGCCAGATCACCGGCGGGTTGAGGCACTCCTCGATCGTGGTCCACATCGAGAACGACGGGGCGAAGATCTCGTTGCCGTCGTCGTCGGTGACGGTGAGGTTGGCACCGTCCCGGGTGCCGAGCTCGTCGATCTCGGCGAAGTCGTGGTCGGCGGCGTAGCGCGCGAACACGTCGGACAGGCCGGGCTCGACCCCCATCCCGACGAGGGCCAGACGGCCGGCGCCCTCCCACTGGGAGGCGAGCGCGAACTGCTCGTCGCCCAGCTTCACGCCGGTCCTGCGGTAGGGCTCGTCCGGGTGGGGCCTCGACAGCGACATCGCCATGTCGACGTAGTCGGCGCCGGCGTCGAACGCGCCCTGGAAGATCGACATGTTGAACACCGGGTCGACCGCGTTCATCACGTGGGTGATGCCGTGCTCGCGACACAGGGCGGTCACCGAGGCCGCGTCGGAGGCGTCGATCTGCGCCGCGACGAAGCGGTCGTCGACCTGTGCCGCCGTCTCGGCCCGGGCCGCGTCGTAGTCGGCGACCACCAGCGTGTCGTAGAACGTACGACGTGCGGCGATGGCGGCGAAGGCAGCGCCCACGCCGCCGGTGCCGACCAGCAGGATCCTCATGCGGTGTCTCCTCGAGAGTCGGTGATGCTGCCCGGCCGGAAGGCCGGGCCGTGTCCGGGGACGACCACGTCGGCGAGCCCGAGCAGGCGGGCGCGGCTCCGCTCCAGTGCGTCCTGGTCCCACGCGAGGGGGTCCTCGACGGGAGTCATGTCGGCGAACCACCAGGCGTGGGTCAGCGCGACCGTCCCCTCGGCGGTCTCGACCAGCAGGGCCGCGCACTCCTCGGCGTGGCCGGGGGTCTCGATCACCCGGACGTCGTCGCTGAGGTGGTAGCCGTCGCCGTCGTGCTCGAGCCAGAGCGAGCCGTCGTACACCGAGTCGACGTCGACCACCTGGGCGGTCGGGAACATGCCGATGTTGCGCGTGTGGTCGATGTGGTGGTGGGTCACGAAGACGTGGGTGACGTCGGCCGCGGCCAGGCCGTGCCCGGCCAGCGCGTCGGTGAGCAGGGCGGGATCGGACAGGATCCCGGGGTCGACGACGATCACCAGGTCGCCGTCGCGGACGAGGCTGACCGTGGGGTGCACGGAGGAGCCGGAGTCCGTCTGCTCGACGTGACCGGTGACGAGGACGTCGACGGTGGCCATGCTGCTCGCTCTGCTCGGGGTGTGGGTGTGCGGGGTCACTCGCCGATGTAGCTCATGACGTGCTTGATGCGCGTGTAGTCCTCGAGGCCGTACATCGAGAGGTCCTTGCCGTAGCCCGAGTGCTTGAACCCGCCGTGCGGCATCTCGGAGACGAACGGGATGTGGGTGTTGATCCACACGACGCCGAAGTCGAGCCGCTTGGACATCCGCATCGCACGGGCGTGGTCCCTGGTCCAGACGCTGGACGCGAGGCCGTACTCGACCCCGTTGGCCCAGCGCAGCGCCTCGGCCTCGTCGGAGAACCGCTGCACGGTGATGACCGGACCGAAGATCTCCTGCTGGATCTGCTCGTCGTCCTGCTTCAGGCCGGACAGCACCGTCGGCTCGTAGAAGTAGCCGCGATCGCCCTGCCGCCGGCCGCCGGCGTTGACGGTCGCGTGGTCGGGGAGCCGGTCGACCATGCCCGAGACCCGGCTCAGCTGGTTCTCGTTGTTGAGCGCGCCGTAGAGGGCGTCCTCGTCGTCGGGCAGGCCGGTCTTCGTGGCCTTGGCCTGCTCGGTCAGGGCGGCGACGAAGTCGTCGTGCACGCCGGGGCCGGCCAGGACGCGCGTGGCCGCCGTACAGTCCTGGCCGGCGTTGAAGTAGCCGGCCGTCGCGATGCCTTCGGCGGCCTTCTCGAGGTCGGCGTCGTCGAAGACGATGACCGGCGCCTTGCCGCCGAGCTCGAGGTGGACGCGCTTGAGGTCGGCCGCCGCAGCGCCGGCGACCTCCATGCCCGCGCGCACCGACCCGGTGATGGAGACCATCTGGGGCGTCTTGTGCTCGACGAGCCGGCGACCGGTGTCGCGGTCGCCGCACACGACGTTGAGGACCCCGGGCGGCAGGAACTCCTGGCAGAGCTCACCGAGCAGCGTGGAGCTCGCGGGCGTCGTGTCGCTGGGCTTGAGGACCACGGTGTTGCCGCCGGCGAGCGCCGGGGCGATCTTCCAGATCATCATCATCAGCGGGTAGTTCCACGGGGTCACCTGCCCGACCACACCCACCGGCTCGCGGCGGATCCACGAGGTGTGGTCGGTCAGGTACTCACCGGCCGAGCGCCCCTCGAGCACCCGTGAGGCGCCGGCGAAGAACCGGAAGTGGTCGGAGGCGTAGGGCATCTCCTCCGACATGGTCAGCCCGAGCGGCTTGCCGGTGTCGCGGCACTCGACCGCGTTGATCTCCTCGACCCGTTCCTCGATGGCATCGGCGATCCGGAGCAGCGCGTGCGCGCGATCCTTCGGGGTGGTGTCGGCCCAGGCGTCGAACGCCGCGTCGGCGGCGGCGTAGGCCCGGTCGACGTCCTCCGCGCCCGACATCGGCGCCTGGGCGTAGACCTCGCCCGTGGTGGGGTCGAGGACGTCGTAGGTCGCTCCGGACACGCTGTCGACGGACTCCCCGCCGATGATGTTGCGGAAGGTGAGGTCGGCCATGGGCCGCACCCTAACCGTCTGGACTACGGATTCGGTAGGCCCAGGCACACCATTCGACGGATTTCGTCACCGAATCGCGATCCGAAGGGGCAAGAGGGCGTCGGATGGCCGTCCCGGTCGGCTTCGACGGCAGTTCGCAGCCAGAGCGCGCCCGAGGCTCCTGCGCCGGGCCGGACTGCCGTCGATGTCGACCATGCCGTCCTCCCTGTGGAGAGGCCGCACGCGACCATGCCACGACGTGCCACGGTCGGGGCATGGCAGACCAGCGGGTCACCGATGCGCTCGCGGCGCTCGGGGGTACGGCGAGCACCGCCGCCCTTCGCGAGGCGGTGCCGCGCCGCGCCCTGAGGCGCGCCGTCGCCGACCGCGCGGTCCTCCGCCCTCGACGAGGCGTCGTCATGCTCCCCGTCCTCGACGAGACCACCACGGCCGTCAGCGAGCTGGGCGGAGTGCGATCCCACCTGAGCGCTGCTCTCCACCTCGGCTGGGCGGTGGTGAGCCCGCCCCCTGGCCCGATGGTCACGATCCGCCGAGACCGACATCGTGGCGGGCGAGCGGCAGGCACGCGGGTGTTCTGGGGCCGGCCGACCCAGGACGAGCTGGCGGCAGGTGTGACGACTCCGCCTCACACCGTCGTGGACTGCGCCCGTGTCCTTCCCTTCGGGGAGGCGTTGGCCGTCGCCGACTCGGCCCTGCGCTCCGGAGCGGTCGGTCACGACGAGCTCGTCGGCGCGGCGACAGCCTCCCCGAGGACGGGTCGGTCACGCGCCGTGCGAGTCGCCCGAGCAGCCGACCGGCGAGCGGCGAACCCTTTCGAGTCGTTGCTGCGGTCGATCGCGATGGAGGTCCCGGGCCTCTCTGTCGAGCCCCAGGTCCACATCGGCGGACACGAGTTCATCGGGGTGGCCGATCTGGTGGACGTACGCCTGGCCATCGTCATCGAGGCGGAGTCGTGGACCTACCACGGCGGCCGGAGGCCGTTCGACCGCGACGTCCGGCGCTACACGGCGATGGTCCGGGGCGGGTGGCGGGTCGTGCGGTTCCTCTGGCACGACGTACGCCACGAGCCCGCCTACGTCGCTTCGGTCCTGGCAGACCTGGTCGCCGTCAGCGGCTGAAGACCGCCTGCCCGTCCACCCACGTGGAGACCACCGTCGTGGCGCCGATCTCGTCGGCCGGCCCGACGAACGGGTCGCGGTCGAGCACGACCAGGTCGGCCACGTGGCCCGGGGCGAGCACGCCGGCGCCGTCGGTGCGGTCGCGACCGTTCACCCAGGCCGAGCCCGAGGTGTACGCCGCGAACGCGGTCGCCAGGTCGATCGCCTCCTCCGGCAGGAACGGCTCGTGACCGTCCGGCCCCTCGCCGTACGTCGTGCGGGTCACCGCGGTGTGGATGGCGGCCAGCGGGTCCGGCGACGTGACCGGCCAGTCGCTGCCCATCACCAGGCGGGCGCCGGCGCGGTGCAGCGAGCCGAAGGGGTACTGCCAGGTCGACCGCTCCTCACCGAGGAAGGGGATGGTCAGCTCGTCCATCTGCGGCTCGTGGGCGGCCCACAGCGCCTGTGCGTTGGCGGCCACGCCGAGCTCGGCGAACCGCCTGACATCGTCGGGGTGGACCACCTGGAGGTGCGCGATGTGGTGCCGCAGCCCCGGGTCGCCGCCTGCCGCACGCGCGGCGGCGAAGGCGTCGAGAGCCTCGCGCGCACCCCGGTCGCCGATCGCGTGCACGTGCACCTGGAAGCCCTCGGCCGCGAGGGCGACCGCGACCTCCTTGAGCTCCTCGGCGTCGACGAACGAGTGCCCGGCGTTCGCGGTCGGGTGCCCGTGCTCGTCGAGGTAGGGCGTGAGCATCGCGGCGGTGAAGTTCTCGCACACCCCGTCCTGCATGATCTTGATGCTCGTCGCCCGGAACCTCCCGCCCGACTGCGTACGACGACGCTCCACCAGGTCGGGGATCTGGGCGAGCCCGAGCTCGCGGTCCCACCACAGCGCGCCGACGACGTCGGCCACCAGGTCACCGCTCGCGACCGCGTCGACGTAGGTCGCACCGGTGTCCGCCATGCCGGCATAGGCCCCGACGATGGCGTCCTGCCAGGCCGTGACCCCGAGCGAGAACAGGTAGCGCTGGCCCTCGACCAGCCCGGCGGCGTACTCCTCCGGCTCGGGGAGGGGCATCAGCCGCGCGACCAGGTCCATGGCGCCCTCGTGGAGCGTGCCCTGCGGACGACCGTCGGGGAGTCGCTCGATCCGTCCGTCGGACGGGTCGGGGGTGTCCGCGGTGATGCCCGCCAGCTCGAGCGCCCGGGAGTTCGACCCAGGCGCCGTGGTGGTCGCGGTTGGGCAGGAACACGGGCCGGTCGGGCACCACGGTGTCGAGGTCGGCCGCGCCCGGCGTGCCGCCGGGGAAGGCCGCCATCGCCCAGCCGCCGCCGGTGATCCACGGGCCGTCGAACCCGGCGGCGTAGTCGCGCACCCTCGCGACGTACTCCTCGCGGGTGCTCCCCTCGGTCAGGTCGCACTGGAGGCGCTCCAGTCCGCCCTGGATCGGGTGGCAGTGGGCGTCGGTGAAGCCGGGCGAGACCAGGCCTCCGGCGAGGTCGACCACGTCGGCGTCCAGGTGCCCGACCGTTGACGCCGGGTCGAGCACCTCGACGACCTTGCCGTCCTCGATGAGGAGCGCGTGGCCGGGCAGGTGCCGGTGGCCGTCGAAGACCGCGCCACCGGTGAACAGCGTCGCCATCAGCGCCCCTCGAGCAGGGGACCGGCGGGATCGTGGGTGATCCCCACCTTCGCGGCCGCCATCCCCGACAGGGCCTCGAGGCAGACGCGGTTGGCGAGGTACGCCGTGATCTCGGCGTGGTCGTAGGGCGGCGACACCTCGACCACGTCGATCCCGGCGACGGGGAGCTCGCGGCAGATCCGTCGTACGGCGTCGAGCAGCTGCCGCGACGACAGCCCACCGGGCTCCGGCGTGCCGGTGCCGGGCGCGTGGCCGGGGTCGCAGACGTCGATGTCGACGGAGAGGAACACCGCGTCGCACTCGTCGAGGGCGATCTCGAAGGCCTCGTCGAGGCAGGTGTCGAGGCCGCGCTTGCCGATCTCGGTCATCTCGTAGGAGCGCATGTTCTGCTCCGCCATCCAGCCGAGCGTCTCGGGGCCGGGCCAGTACCCGCGCAGCCCCAGCTGCAGGAAGCGGTCGCCGCGCAGCGCGCCCGACTCGATCAGCCGCCGCATCGGCTGCCCGTGCCCGTAGAGCGAGCCGAACTCGATGTCGCCGGTGTCGGCGTGGGCGTCGAAGTGGATCATCGAGACCTTGCCGAAGCCGAGGTGGCGCGCGACACCGGTGGCGTCGGGCAGCGCGATCGAGTGGTCGCCCCCGAGCACGAGCGGTACGGCGCCGGCCGCGGCGACGGCGTACACCGCGTCCTCGAGGGCGTGCAGCGCCCGCTCGATCTCGCCGGGCGGCATCTCGACGTCGCCCATGTCGACCACGGCGAGGTCCTGGAGGGCGTCGACCCGGAGCGCGAGATGGGGCCGGGAGCCGTCCTGTGGCAGGTAGCAGGTCTGCCGGATCGCCGACGGACCGAACCGCGTGCCCGGGCGGTGCGACGTACCGCCGTCGAACGGGGCCCCGACGACCACGACGTCGGCGGCGGCGAGCGCCGCACTGTCGTCCACGTCCACGGCGGGGACGCCGAGGAAGGTGACGTCGGGTCCGAACTGCGGTCCGTAGCGGGTCATGGTGTAGTCCTATCAGTACGCCGGACCACGGGACCTACGGATTTCGTCACATTCGCTGCCGAACACGACGGATCCGCTTGCCCCGAGGCCCATGCACCTCCATCATGGAGGGACAAACACTCATGGACGAGGAATCGATACACATGCTCGGTCAGGACGATCGCGTCTACGACAACGCCCACCTCCAGCAGGCCGCACGCGACCACCTCTGGATGCACTTCACCCGGCACTCGGGATACGACAAGGCCGACGTGCCGATCATCGTGCGCGGCGAGGGCCCCTACATCTACGACAGCAACGGCAAGCGCTACCTCGACGGCCTGGCCGGCCTGTTCGTGAGCCAGCTGGGCCACGGGCGGACCGAGCTCGCCGAGGCCGCCGCCAAGCAGGCCCAGCAGCTGGCGTTCATGCCGCTGTGGTCCTACGCCCACCCCAACGCCATCGAGCTCGCCGAGCGGGTGGCCGACTACGCCCCGGGCGACCTGAACCGGGTCTTCTTCACCACCGGCGGCGGCGAGGCGGTCGAGACCGCCTGGAAGCTGGCCAAGAACTACTTCAAGATCACCGGCAAGCCCTACAAGCACAAGGTGATCAGCCGGGCCATCGCCTATCACGGCACCCCGCAGGGCGCGCTGTCGATCACCGGGCTGCCGGGGATGAAGGCGCCGTTCGAGCCGCTGGTGCCATCGACGTTCCGGGTCCCGAACACCAACTACTACCGCGCGCCGTACTTCGAGGACGACGAGAAGAAGTTCGGCCTGTGGGCCGCGAACGAGATCGCCGTCGCCATCGAGAACGAGGGTCCCGAGACCGTCGCGGCCGTGTTCCTGGAGCCGGTCCAGAACTCCGGCGGCTGCTTCCCGCCGCCGCCGGGCTACTTCGAGCGGGTCCGCGAGATCTGCGACGAGTACGACGTGCTGCTGGTCAGCGACGAGGTCATCTGCGCCTTCGGGCGACTGGGCCACATGTTCGGCGCCGAGCGCTACGGCTACCAGCCCGACATGATCACCTGCGCCAAGGGCATCACCTCCGGGTACTCGCCGCTGGGCGCGATGATCGCCACCGACCGGCTGATGGAGCCGTTCCTGTCCGGCACCGAGACCTTCCTCCACGGCTACACCTTCGGCGGGCACCCCGTCTCGACCGCCGTGGCGCTGACCAACCTCGACATCTTCGAGAAGGAGAAGATCAACGAGCACGTCCGCGAGAACGAGCCCGCGTTCCGCGAGACGCTGGAGAAGCTGAAGGACCTGCCGATCGTCGGCGACGTGCGCGGCGACGGGTACTTCTTCGGCATCGAGCTGGTCAAGGACAAGTCCACCAAGGAGACCTTCAACGACGAGGAGTCCGAGAAGCTCCTGCGCGGGTTCCTGTCCAAGGCGCTCTACGACGCCGGCCTCTACTGCCGCGCCGACGACCGGGGCGACCCCGTCGTCCAGCTCGCTCCCCCGCTGATCTGCGACCAGGAGCACTTCGACGAGATGGAGCAGATCCTGCGCAGCGTGCTGACCGAGGCCGGCACCCTGCTCTGAGCCTCGGGCCCTCGAGCCACTCGGGCATCGACGCCGCGGCCGCCACGGGCCGGGCGTTGCCATGCCCGTCGGTCGAGCCTGTCGAGCCCGGGTCGCCGTCGCAGGCACAGTCACCGGGTCTCGACTCGCCTTGCACGCCGTCGCAACTCAGCCGTGGGCTCGCTCGACCTGGCCGAGCCCACGCGGCACGCTCGTGCCTCACGCGCCGCTGCTCGTCAGACTGCGTCGAGGTGGCCGGCGGTCGAGCGGGCCCCGGCGGCGGCCACGACGGAGTCGGAGCGCACCGGCTCGGGACGACCCGGACGGGCCAGCGCCCGCATCCGGCGGCGGTTGCGGACCTCGCCGCCGACCACGATCACCACCGAGATGATCAGCATCATCGTGCCGACGACGTTGATCTGCATCGGGATGGTCCGGCGCGAGACGCCCCAGACGTACATCGGGAACGTGGTCGTCGTACCGGCGTTCAGGTTGGTGATGATGAAGTCGTCGAACGACAGCGAGAACGCGAGCAGGGCCGCACCCAGGATGCCGGGGAAGACCAGCGGGAAGGTGACCTTCCGGAAGGCCTGCTGCGGCGTGGCATAGAGGTCCGCCGCCGCCTGTTCGAGGGTGTCGCTGAGTCCCGGCCAGCCGCGATCTCACGGTCACGATCACGAACGACAGGCAGAACATGATGTGGGCGATCAGGATCGTGTAGAAGCCCAGCTGCCCGGCGAAGCCTCCGGCGACGAACAGCGCGAGCAGCGAGGAGCCCATCACGATCTCGGGTGCGGCCATCGGCAGGAAGATCAGGACGTTGGTGGCCGAGCGACCCACGAACTGGTGCCGGACCAGGGCGAACGCCGCCAGGGTGCCGAGGACGGTGGCGCCCAGCGTGGCCAGGAGCCCGATCTCGATGCTCGTCTTGAGCGCGCTGCACATGCTCGGGTCGGCGCACGGGTGCAGCCAGTTGTCGAGGGTGAACGCGTTCCACTTGTAGATCTTCGACTGCTCGCTCGGGAGCTTGTTGAAGCTCATCATCACGACGATGAAGATCGGTACGAACGTGTAGATCAGGACCAGGATGCCGAGGAACAGCACCAGGTGACTGCGCAACCACCTCACAGCAGGTCCTCCGTCCCGGAGAACTTCACGTAGAGGAACACCAGGACCACGATCATCGACATCAAGATCACCGACAGCGCGGCGGCGGCCGGGTAGTCGTTCGCCTCGGTGAACAGGGCCTGGATCGTGTTGCCGATCATCCGGGTCTGGGTCGAGCCGAGCAGCTGGTCGTTGATGTAGTCGCCGACCGCGGGGATGAACGTCAGGAGCGTGCCCGAGATGACGCCGGGCAGCGAGAGCGGGAACGTGACCTTGAAGAAGCCCACGGCCGGGTTGGCGTAGAGGTCGTTGGAGGCCTCGATCAGCCGGTAGTCGATCTTGTCGATGCTGGCGAACAGCGGCAGCACCATGAAGGGCAGGAAGTTGTAGGTCAGGCCCATCACGACGGCGAACGGCGTGTAGAGCAGGTGCCCGTTCGGGCCGAGGATGTGGAGGAACTGCAGGGTGTTCACCACGACGCCGTCGTCGGCCAGGATCAGCTTCCACGAGAGCGTCCGGACCAGGAAGCTGGTGAAGAACGGTGCGATCACCAGCACCAGCATCAGGTTCTTCCAGCGGCCGGCCTTGAAGGCGATCGCGTAGGCGAGCACGTAGCCCAGGAGCAGGCACTGGAGCGTCGCGATGCCGCCGTAGACCAGCGAGCGCACGATCTGCGGCCAGTAGGCCTTGATCACCTCGGTGTAGTTGCTCCACTCGTAGACCATCGTGTAGCCGCGGAAGTCGGAGCCACCGGAGTTGAACAGGCTCGCGGCCAGCAGGGAGTAGAACGGGATGAGGAAGAACAGCAGCAGCCACAGCATGCCCGGCCCGAGCAGGAAGTAGCCGGTGATGCCCTTCTTGCGAACGGTCTCGCTCATCGGCCGCGACTCACTCGTCTTCGATCTGCGAGCCGGCTGACGCGTCCTGCGCCTGGTCGAGCAGGAAGGCGTACTCGGGACGCCAGGACAGCTCGACCTTGTCGCCGTAGCGGAACAGTCGCCGGCGGCCGGTGTTCTGCTCGAAGACCTGGAGCTCCTGGCCCCACGGCATCCGCACCAGATACTGCGTGCTCACACCGACGAAGCTGACGTCGGTGACCACACCGCCGGGGATCGTGTTGCCGGGGGCGTCGAGGGACTCGCCCTCGTCGCCGATCAGCACCTTCTCCGGCCGGATGCCGACCCAGCCCTCGTCGCTCTCGGCGTGCGTACGCTCGCGCGGGACCGAGACGGCGATCCCCTGCATGTCGACCTTGGTCATGTCTGCGTCGCGGGACTGGATGTGGCCGGCGATCAGGTTGGACTGACCGAGGAAGTTCGCCACGAAAGTGGTGCGGGGGTTCTCGTAGAGCTCGTTCGGGGCGCCCATCTGCTCGATCACGCCACCGTTCATCACCGCGATGGTGTCGGCCATGGTCATGGCCTCCTCCTGGTCGTGGGTGACGTGGATGAAGGTCGTCTCGACCTCGGTCTGGATCCGCTTGAGCTCGATCTGCATCTGACGCCGCAGCTTGAGGTCGAGGGCGCCGAGCGGCTCGTCGAGGAGGAGCACCTCGGGCTTGTTGATCAGGGCCCGCGCGAGGGCCACCCGCTGCTGCTGGCCGCCGGAGAGCTGCGCCGGCCTCTTCCGCGTCTGGCTGCTCAGCTCGACGAGCTCGAGCATCCGGTGCACCTCGTCGTCGACGCCCGAAGCCTTGCGCCGGCGGGGACCGAACGCGACGTTCTCGAAGATGTCGAGGTGGGGGAAGAGCGCGTAGTTCTGGAAGACGGTGTTGACCGGGCGCCGATAGGGCTTCTCGAAGGTGATGTCCTTGCCGGCCAGGGTGATCGTGCCGGAGGTCGGGGTCTCGAGGCCGGCCACCATCCGGAGGGTGGTCGTCTTGCCGCATCCGGAGGGTCCGAGCAGGGCGAAGAAGGAGCCGGTCGGTACGTCGAGGTCCAGGTCGTCGACGGCCTTGAAGGCCCCGAAGTCCTTGGTCAGGCCGCGGAGCTCGAGGCCGGCGGCAACGGCTCCGTCCGACGGGGAGGCCTCGGTCTGCTCAGCCAGATGTGACATCGGCCCAGTCCCTTTCGTATTGGATCTCTTGCTGGTCGTTGAGCGCCATGAAGCCCCAGGTGTTCTTGAGCATGTCGTCGGTGGGGAAGATGAGCGGGCTCTTCGCGGCCGGCTTGTCGAGCTTGAGCATCTCCTCCTGCGCTCCCACGACGGGACAGATGTAGTAGTTCCAGTCCGCGAGCTGCGCGGCGACCTTCGGGTCGTAGTAGTAGTTGATCCACTGCTCGGCGTTGGACTGGTGGGTCGCGAGGTTGGGGATCAGCATGTTGTCGGCCCACAGCGACATGCCCTCCTCGGGCACCACGAACTTGATGTTCGGGTTGTCCTGCCGAGCGATGATCACGTCCCCCGACCAGGCCTCGCACGCCAGCGTGTTCCCGGAGGCGAGGTCGTTGAGGTAGTCGTTGCCGTTGAACGAGCGGACGTTGCCGTCCGAGACGTAGCCGTGCAGCGAGCTCACGGCGTTCTCCCACTCGTTCTGGCTGAACTTCTCGGGGTTCGCCCCGACGGTGCGGAGCATGAAGCCCATCGTGTCGCGCATCTCGGTGAGCAGCGTGACCTTGCCCTTGAGGTCGGGGCGGGTGAGGAGCTCGGTGAAGCTCTTCACCTCCTTGGTCTTGTCGGCGTTGTAGGCGATGCCGGTCAGGCCGCTCTGCCACGGGGCGTGGTGCTTCTGGCCCGGGTCCCAGGGCTTGTCACGAAGCCGCGGGATGAGGTTCTTGGTGAAGTTCGGCGTCTTGCTCAGATCGAGCGGCTGGATCCAGCCCAGCCCGATCATCCGCGCGGCCATCCAGTCGGTCATCACGATCATGTCGCGCTTGATCGACTGGCACGACGACAGCTGGTTCTTCACCTTGGCGTAGAACTCGGCGTTGTCGTTGACGTCGTCGGTGTAGTGCACCGAGATGCCCGTCTGCTGCTCGAAGACCGAGACCGTGGAACCCTTCTTGTGGATCGGGTCGATGTAGGCCGGCCAGTTCGAGATGATCAGCTGCTTGTCGGTCGCCGACACGTCCGGCGCGAAGCACGAGGCCGGGTCCTGCTGCGCCCCGGAGACGGAGAAGAACGGGAGCTTCAGGGCCGCGAGGCTGGCCCCGACGAACGCCGCCCCGCCCACGCCTCGCATGACCGTACGACGTGAGACGCCTCCGGGCCCGCCTGCCATCAATGCCCCCTTGCTGCCGAATTGGTTCGGATCGTGTCATGCGTGAGGGCATGGGACAAGGGATTCCGTGTAACAAATGCCCGCCCACGACGAAATCCAGTGGTCACCGGTGCTGGACCGGTGGTCCGGTGCCTGTCAGCATAGGCAACCATGACGAAGAAGCAGCCTCGGGCAACCCTCGATGAGGTCTCCAAGGCCATCATCGAGCAGCTCCAGCAGGACGGCCGCCGTTCGTACGCCGCGATCGGCAAGGTGGTCGGCCTGTCCGAGGCCGCCGTCCGCCAGCGGGTGCAACGGCTCATCGACGGCGGCGTGATGCAGGTCGTCGCCGTCACCGACCCCCTCGAGCTCGGGTTCGCCCGGCAGGCGATGGTCGGCGTCCGGGTGAACGGGCCCATGGAGCCGGTCGCCGACGCCCTGGTCGACCTCGAGGAGGTCGACTACGTCGTCGTGACCGCCGGCTCCTACGACCTGCTGGTCGAGGTGGTGTGCGAGAGCGACGAGCACCTCCTCGAGGTGATCTCGTCCAAGATCCGCCGGATCAACGGCGTGGTCGGCACCGAGACCTTCATGTACCTCAAGCTGCGCAAGCAGACCTACTCCTGGGGTGTCCGCTGACCCAGGACCTCCGCACGCTGTCCCTGTGGCACGAGACCACGCCGGACGCGTGGACGCCCCGCCCTCCCCTCCCCGGATCCCGCGACGCCGACGTCGCCATCGTGGGTGCCGGGTTCACCGGCCTCTGGACCGCGCTCTACCTGGCCCGCGCCGACCCGTCGCTCCGGATCGCCGTGCTCGAGGCGGAGACGGCGGGCTTCGGCGCGAGCGGTCGCAACGGCGGCTGGTGCTCCGCCCTCTTCCCGGCCTCGCTCGAGTCGCTGGCCGCGCGCTCCTCGCGGAGCGACGCCCTGGCGCTCCATGCCGCGATGCGGCACAGCGTCGACGAGGTGATGCTGGCGGCCGCGGCCGAGGGCATCGACGCCCAGATGACCAAGGGGGGCACGATCTCCCTGGCCCGGTCCCGTCCCCAGTGGGCGCGCGCAGAGTCCGAGGTGCGTGACGCCCGCCGCTGGGGTCGCGGCGAGGACGAGCTCCGGCTGCTCGACGCCGCGGAGGCGACGGCCGTGCTCGCCGGCACCCACGTCCGCGGCGCGACCTACACCCCCGACTGCGCGGCGATCCACCCCGGGCGGCTGGTCCGCGGCCTGGCCGAGGCCGTCGTACGACGCGGGGTCGCCCTCTACGAGCAGACGCCGGCCACGGCGATCGCTCCCGGCCGGGTGACGACCCGGCACGGGATCGTGCGCGCGGAGCGCGTGATCCGCGCGACGGAGGGCTATACCCGGACCCTCGACGGGGAGCGGCGCCGGCTGGTGCCCGTCTACTCCCTGATCATCGCCACCGAGCCGCTCCCCGAGTCGGTCTGGGAGCAGATCGGGCTGCGCCGGCGCGAGACCTTCAGCGACCACCGCCACCTGATCATCTACGGCCAGCGCACCGCCGACGACCGGCTGGTCTTCGGTGGCCGCGGGGCGCCCTACCACTTCGGGTCGCGGATCCGGACCGCCTACGACCGCAACGAGCACGTCTTCGCCTCGCTCCACGCCACGCTGGTCGACCTGTTCCCGGTCCTGAAGGACGTCACCGTGACCCACGCCTGGGGCGGCGCTCTCGGCATCGCCCGCGACTGGACGGCGTCGGTCGGGCTCGACCCGGTGACCGGCGTCGGCTGGGCCGGCGGCTACGTCGGCGACGGCGTGAGCACCACCAACCTGGCGGGGCGCACGCTGGCCGACCTCGTGCTCGGGCACGACACCGAGCTCACCCGCCTGCCGTGGGTCGGGCACCGTTCTCGGTCCTGGGAGCCGGAGCCCCTGCGCTGGCTGGGGATCAACGCCGGCCTGCGCGCCATGACGTGGGCCGATCAGGAGGAGGGCCGCACGGGCCGGGAGAGCCGGATCGCGAAGCTGGTCTCACCGCTGATCGGCTGAGGTCACAGGCCGTTCGCGGCCGTGTCGGCCGGCCTGGTCGGCTGGACCAGCCAGGCGTCGAAGAACGAC
>CAWCPG010000036.1:0-54616 GCA_963797325.1 uncultured Actinomycetota bacterium | reverse complement strand
ACCCCGTTCCGGTCGCCCGACGCGCGCTCCCCGTGGCGCTGCGGGCCGCTCGCCCCTCGCGGCCCACTGCTCGTGCAGGATGGATGCATGACCACGCCGGGGCAGTCGGAGCGCCGCTCGCGGCTGGGCCCCGTCGGCTCGGGGGCCAAGACCACCGGACGGGGGCTCCGCTCGGTCGGTCGCGGCGCCGGGCGGGTCGGCGGCGCGGCGTACCGTACGGCGCGCCGCGCGGCCGCGGCCGAGGGTGCGGACAGCAGTGGGCTGGCTCGGCTGATCGAGCTCGGGGCGCTCAACGCGGCCGCGGACGCCGCGGTGGCGATCTCCCTGGCCGGGACGCTCTTCTTCCAGGTACCGACCGGCGAGGCCCGCGGCCAGGTGTCGCTGTTCCTGGCGCTGACCATGCTGCCGTTCGCGATCGTGGCGCCGCTCGTCGGGCCGATGCTCGACCGGTTCGGCCACGGCCGTCGCTGGTCGATCGGTGCCACCATGGCAGCGCGGGCCTTCCTGTGCTGGGTGATGGCAGGCTCGGTGGTCCACGGGTCGGCGTGGCTGTTCCCGGCCGCCCTGGGCGTGCTCGTCGCGTCGAAGGCCTACAACGTGACCCGGGCGGCCGCCGTACCCCGGCTGCTGCCCGAGGGGCTGACCCTCGTCACCGCGAACGCCCGGACCTCCATGGCCGGAGTCGTGGGCGTGGTGGTCTCGGCACCGCTGGCGGCCGGGGCGGCGATGATCGGGCCGGAGTGGGCGCTGCGCTACGCCTTCGTCGTCTTCGTGGCGGCCACGATCCTGGCGATCCGGCTCCCCGCGCGCGTGGACTCCAGCCAGGGCGAGGAGCCGATCGGCTTCCTCCGCGGCTCCCGCAGCGACGAGGCGACGCTGACGGGGCGCAAGGGCGTCCGGATCCCGGCGTCCATGGCCTTCGCGCTCCGCGCCAACTGCGGGCCGCGCTGGCTGTCGGGCTTCCTGACCCTGTTCATGGCGTTCCTGCTCCGCCAGCACCCGATCGGCGGCTACTCGGCGCAGTTCCTGATCGCGGTCGTGATCGGCGGGGCCGGCGCGGGCAACATCGCCGGCATCGCGATCGGCACGTTCGCCAAGCGGATGCATCCCCGGATCACCGTCGTCGGCGTGCTGCTGGCCGACGTCGCCGCGGTGACCGTGGCCGCGCTGTTCTACGGGTTGGTGCCGTTGGTGGTCCTGGGCTTCACCGCCGGTCTGGCGCAGTGCCTGGCCAAGCTGTCGCTCGACTCGACGATCCAGCGCGACGTGCCGGAGCGCGTGCAGACCTCGGCGTTCGCTCGTAGCGACACCACCCTGCAGCTGGCGTGGGTGATCGGCGGCTTCGTCGGCATCGCGATGCCGCTGCAGCCCCGGCTCGGCCTGATCGTGGCGGCCGTGGTCCTGCTCGCCTGGTCGGTCTTCGTGCTCGCCAGCCCCGGGCCGCGCCCCTCGGTCGCGGTGGCCGAGCCGGCTCAGAGGCCCGCGGAACCCTAGAGCTCGAGCTCGTCGGCGAGGGCGCGCAGCAGCTTCGCGGTCGGCTTCGCCTGCCGGGAGTCGGGGTGCCGCCCGTGCCGGTAGGCCTCGCCCACCCCGTCGAGCAGGCGGATCAGGTCCTCGACGATCGGGGCCATCTCCTCGGGCGACTTGCGCCGCGCGTGGGACTGGTTGCGTACGACGGACGCGGGCGCGTCGAGCACCCGCACCTGAAGCGCCTGGTCACCCCGGCGGCCCTGCGCGATGCCGAACTCCACGCGGGTGCCGGGCTTGATCGTCGTCAGTCCGGACGGGAGGGCGTCGTTGCGCACGTAGACATCGGGCCCGTCGTCCTGCGACAGGAACCCGAAGCCCTTCTCGGCGTCGTACCACTTCACCTTGCCAGTCGGCACGTTCATCCCTCTTCTGGTGCGTCTCGTCGCGCCGGTGACGACCGGCGCCGGGCAAGCCTAGGCGCGTGCCCGTGAGAGATTCCAACCGATTGCCCCGGACGGCGCGGACGGAGACCCGACCGCGGTCAGGCGCCTGGCAGGGAGTCGCTCGTGTACTGGGCCCGTGAGTGACGCCAGGCGGGTGCCCCGGTGGCGGTGAGCGAGCGGGCGTACGCGCGGTCGTCGCGCCCTCCGCGGCGTCGGGGCGTCGGCGGGCGGGTCGGTCTCGCGCGGTGGGCCGCATGCCTGGCGGCGGGCACTTCGCAACGGCTGCGGGGAGGGTCCGGCCTGGTCATCGGCGGGCGGGTCCTGAGCGCGGTGGCCCCCGAGGGCGCAGCCGTCCTCGGCCGAGGTCGTCATGTCCTGCTGGTCAGCGGGACCAACGGCAAGACCACGACCACCGCGCTGCTCGCAGCCGCCCTCGGGGGCGGCGCGCAGGTCGGCAGCAACCGGGGCGGCGCCAACACCCAGGCCGGCGTGACGGGGACCCTGGCGACCTCGCAGGCGCAGGTCCTGGCGCTCGAGGTCGACGAGTCGTGGCTGCCGTGGGCGGTCGTCACGACGGCCCCGCGCTGCGTCGTCCTGACCAACCTGACCCGTGACCAGCTGTCCCGTCACCACGAGGTGTCCGCGCTCGCTACGACCTGGCACACGTGTCTCGAGGGGGTGCCGCTGGTCGTCGCGAACGTCGACGACCCCGAGGTGGTGTGGGCCGCCTCGGGGGCACGGACCCGGGTCTGGGTGTCGGCAGGCGTGCAGTGGACCGCCGACTCCCTGGTCTGCCCCGCCTGCGGCGACCGGTGCCTGCGGATCGACGACGACTGGGCGTGCGCCGCGTGCGACCTGCGGCGCCCGACACCGGACTGGTGGCTCGAGGGCCACGACCTGTGCAGCGTGAGCGAACGGGTCCCTCTGGAGCTCGACCTGCCGGGCCGGTTCAACCTCGGGAACGCGGCTCTGGCCCTGGTCGCAGCGGCCACCGGCGGCGTGCCGGTGATGGAAGGGGCGCGGCGTGTGACGTCGGTGGGCTCGGTGGCCGGGCGCTTCTCACGCGTGCGGCATCGCGACCACGACCTCCGCCTGATGCTCGCGAAGAACCCTGCGGGCTGGCTGGAGCTCCTCGAGCTGATGGCCCCCGACCGGCATCCGGTGGTCCTCGTCTTCAACGCGGACGGGGTCGACGGGCGCGACCCCTCGTGGCTGTACGACGTCTCGTTCGAGTCGCTGCGCGGCCGGGAGGTCGTCGTCCAGGGCCGGCGGGCCGCGGACCTCGTGGTCCGGCTCGAGCTGGACGGCGTGCCGGCCGGACGCGTGGGCGGTCGGTTGGTCGACGGGCTCGCCGGTCTGCCACCGGGACGGGTCGACGTCGTCGGCAACTACACGGCGTTCCGGGAAGCGATCGCGGAGCTGCGCCGTGGGTGAGGCCCTGACGCTCGTCCACGTCTATCCGCAGCTTCTCGGCACGTACGGCGACCGGGGCAACGTCCTGGCGCTGGTCCACCGAGCTCGCGGCCGGGGGCTCGCCGTACGGGTCGTGGACGTGGGGCTCGACGAGGCGCTTCCGCGGACCGCTGACCTCTACGTCCTCGGCGGCGGCGAGGACGCCGCCCAGCTCCTGGCCGCACGCTGCCTGCTCGCGGACGACCGCGTGGCAGCCGTGCTCGTGGGTGCGCCCACGTTCGCCGTGTGTGCCGGCCTTCAGCTGTTGGCCCGCTCGTTCCTCGACGGCGACGGACGGCCGACTCCGGGCCTCGGCCTGCTCGACGTCGAGTGCGGACGGCTCGAGCGTCGCGCCGTCGGCGAGGTGGTCACCGAGCCGGTGGGACTACCGGGTGCGACGACCCTGACCGGCTACGAGAACCACCGAGGCAGCGCTCGGCTGGGACCTGCCGCCCGGCCGCTCGGTCGTGTGGTCAGCGGCGTCGGCAACGGCGACGGGCAGACGGAGGGAGCGCAGCAGGGCACCGTCCTGGCGACCTACCTCCACGGCCCCGCACTCGTCCGGAACCCGTGGCTCGCCGACGAGCTGCTCGCCCGCGCGGCCGGTCCGCTGGCGGCGTACGACGACGGGCCGATCGAGGAGCTCCGCGCCGAGCGCCTGGCGGCGGCCGATCCGCGTCGTCGGCGTTTCCTCCTGCACCGCTGACCGTCGCCAGCGGTCAGGCGAGCCGGGCCGCGACCACCTCGTCGAGCACGTCGAGCGGCAGCGAGCCGCTCTCGAGGACCGCGGAGTGGAACTTCTTGACGTCGAAGCGCTCGCCCTGGCGCTGCTCGGCCTCGGCCCGCATCCGCTGGAGCTCCAGCCGGCCGATCATGTAGGAGGTCGCCTGGCCGGGCGTGCAGATGTAGCGGTCGACCTCGGGCCGGCACACGCCCTCGGTGAGCGGGGAGTTCGCGACCATGTAGTCGATCGCCTGCTGCCGGCTCCAGCCGAGGGCGTGGAGGCCGGTGTCGACGACGAGGCGGCAGGCGCGCAGGGAGTCGGCGCTGTACATCCCCATCCGGTCGACCGGTGAGGAGTAGAGGCCCATCTCGTCGGAGAGCCGCTCGGTGTAGAGGCCCCAGCCCTCGGCGTAGGCCGAGCTGTGGAGGTGCTTGCGGAACGCCGGCATCGTGTCGGGCAGCTCCGAGGCGATCGCGAGCTGGAGGTGGTGGCCCGGCACGCCCTCGTGGAACGCCATCGCCTCGAGCTCGAAGCGCCCCCACGAGGACGCGTCCTCGGTGTTGATGAAGAAGGTGCCCCCGCGCGAGCCGTCGGTGGCGGGCGGGAAGTAGAACGCCTTCGCACCGACCTCCGTGCCCTGCACGGCGCACGGCGCCTGCGGGACGACCTCGAACCAGTCACCCATCGCCGCCTCGGCCCGGGCGAGCGCGACCTTGGACTGCTCGACCATCTCGTCGCCGTGCGTGAAGTGGAGCGACGGGTCGGTGCGCATGGCCTCGAAGATCTCGGCGAGGTCGTCGGTGCCGAGGACCTCGGGACCGAGCGCGCGGTACTCGTCGGCCAGCTTGGCCACCTGGGCCAGGCCGATCTCGTGGATCTCCAGCGCTGTCTTCTCGGTGGTCGTGAAGTAGCGCAGCGCCGCGTCGTAGACGTCGGAGCCGCCGGGCAGCCACGACAGGCCGCACTCCTGCTCGGAGCGGGCGTGGGGCAGTGCTTCCTTCAGGGCGTCGCGGTAGTCCTCGAGCCCCGGTCGCAGCGACCGCTCGACGGCCGCCCGCAGCTCGCGACGGCACGCGTCGGCGTCGACGCCGTCGGGCAGCTGCACGGCCGCGACCACGGGGTCGTCGGCGACAGGGGTGGCCAGGGCCTTGTCGATCTGGTCGATCGTCGCGGCGACCGCGAACTCGGGAGAGACCCACCCGGTCGGCACGCCCTCGCGGACGCGGTCGGCGAGCTGGCGGAAGTGGGTGCCCACGGCGTCGAGCTTGGCCGGCATGGCGTCGGCCACCGCCTGGTCGGGCACGGCCAGCAGCCCCAGCAGCAGCGACAGGGTGCCCTGCAGCCCGTGCACGGAGTCGGCGTTGCGGCACCCCAGCGGGGTGTCGAGCAGGTCGGCGTGAGCGGTGGCGGAGCTGATGATCACCCCGCGGGTGAGCACCTCCTGCGGGTCCAGCTGCGCGGTCTCGATCGCCCCGGCCCGCTGCGCGAAGTCGCGCAGCGTCGCGGCGTAGCGCTCCGCCGCCTCGCGTGAGGCCTCCTCATAGCTCCCCACGTCGGAGTAGTCGCCGAGCATGTGTCGCTCGGTCGGCTCCTCGTCGAGGATCGCCTGCCAGTAGTCGTCGGCCAGCTGTCGGAGTTCGTCGCTCAACGCACGCGTCCTTCGGGTCGTCGGGGTCGGGTCGCGACCAACCTAGCCGGAGCCGGTGACAGCCGGCCCAGGCAATTCCTCCGGTCAGCTCGTGCCGGCCGGGCCGTGGCCGGCGCCGGCGAGGCCGAGCCGGGCCGTGGTCTCCTCGCGCATCTGCACCTTGCGGATCTTGCCGGTGACGGTCATCGGGAACTCGTCGACGAGCAGCACGTAGCGCGGGATCTTGTAGTGGGCGAGCCTGCCGGTGGCGTAGGCGCGGACGCCGTCGGCGTCGAGGGGTTCGGCGCCGTCGCGGAGCTTGATCCAGGCACAGAGCTCCTCGCCGTACTTCTCGTCGGGGACGCCGATCACCTGCACGTCCTCGATGTCGGGGTGGGCGTAGAGGAACTCCTCGATCTCGCGCGGGTAGACGTTCTCCCCGCCGCGAATGACCATGTCCTTGATCCGGCCGACGATGTTGCAGTAGCCGTCGTCGCGCATCTCGGCGAGGTCGCCGGTGTGCATCCAGCCGTCGGCGTCGATGGCCTCGGCGGTCTTCTCGGGGTCGTCCCAGTAGCCCAGCATCACCGAGTAGCCGCGCGTGCAGAACTCCCCCGGCTGCCCGCGCTCGACGGTCTCGCCGGTGGCGGGGTCGACGATCTTGATCTCCACGTGGGGGTGGACCCGCCCGATGGACGCCGTACGACGCTCGAGGTCGTCGTCGGCGCGGGTCTGGCACGAGACCGGGCTCGTCTCGGTCATGCCGTAGGCGATGGACGCGGCCTCCATGTGCATGTCGGTGACGCAGCGCTTCATCACCTCGACGGGGCAGATCGAGCCGGCCATGATCCCGGTCCGCAGCGACGTGAGGTCGTGGTCGGCGAAGGTCGGATGGTGCTGCATCGCGATGAACATCGTGGGCACGCCGTAGACCGCGGTGCAGCGCTCCTCGGCGACCGCACGCAGGGTCACCTCGGGGTCGAAGCCGGGTGCCGGGATCACCATCGTGGTGCCGTGGCTGGTGCAGCCGAGGTTGGCCATCACCATCCCGAAGCAGTGGTAGAAGGGCACCGGGATGCAGAGCCGGTCCTGCTCGGTGAAGCCGATCAGCTCGGTGACGAGGTAGCCGTTGTTGAGGATGTTGCGGTGGGACAGCGTGGCGCCCTTGGGTCGGCCGGTCGTGCCCGAGGTGTACTGGATGTTGATCGGGTCGCCCGGCTCGAGGGTCCGCTTCCGGACGTTCAGCACGTCGGCGTCGAGCGCCTCCCCCTGTGCGACCAGCGCGTCCCAGTCGTCGGTGTCGAGGTAGACCACGCGCTCCAGGGCGGCGTTCAGCGGCGCGGTCTCCTCGATCATCCCGCGGTAGTCGCTGGTCTTGAACGAGGTCGCCGAGACCAGCAGTCGCATCCCCGACTGGTTGACGGCGTAGGAGAACTCGTGGGTGCGGTAGGCCGGGTTGACGTTGACCAGGATCGCCCCGACCTTCGCCGCGGCGTACTGCGTGATCGTCCAGCGCGCGCTGTTCGGACCCCAGATGCCGACCCGGTCGCCCTTCTCGATGCCGGCCGCGATCAGGCCGCGCGCCACGATCTCCACGTCGTGGTCGAACTGGCGCCACGTCCACCGTCTCCCGGTGGCGAACTCCACGAGCGCCTCGCGGTCGGGGACCCGGGCCACCGTGCGGTCCAGGTTGGCCCCGACCGTCTCCTCGAGCAGGGCGGGCTCGGTCTCACCCCGGGCGTAGGACTCCATGCGCCGGAACCTACCGCCGGGGTGGGTCCCGCGCGAGGGTCAGACCGCGGTGACCCGGATGGTCACTCCCTCGCCGAGGTCCACGACGGCCTCGAGCGCGAGGCGGACGCCGATCCCCGGCTGGAGGTCCTCCGCCGGCCGTCCGGGCTGGACCACGAGGGTGCCGTTGGTGGAGCCGAGATCGGTGACCACCGCGCTGCCGAGGTCGGCGCCCACGCCGGGACGGATCTCGAGGTGGGTGGAGGAGATCTCCTGGTTCGGGCTGGGCACGCTCACCAGCAGCGCCTGCTCGTCGTCGAGCCCGCGCGGCTGCGGCGCCCGGCCCACCACGACCACCCGGTCGACGTCGACGACCTCGCCGCTGGAGAACACCAGGCGCGCCACCGCCGCGGGCACGACGGCCGGGCCCGGGGCCCGGTGCCCGGGCTCGGGGATCGGCTCGGGGATCGGGATCGGCTCGGGCTCCGGGATCTGCGGCGGCTCGGGTACGGGCTCGGGGATCGGCTCCGGCTCGCGCTCGGGCTCGGGGACCGGCTCCGGCACGGGCTCCGGGGACGTCGCGAGGGGGCCGGTGTCGACGGCCGGTGGGGCGGCGCCCTGCAGGACCGAGGAGACGCGGACCAGCCCCGAGCCCAGGGTGTACGGCGTGCCCTCACTGTCGGCGACCCGCAGGCACAGCCCGGTGACGCCGGTCAGGTGGCGCTCGACCCAGGTGGAGTCGGCGTCGCCGGCGATGGTGAGCGGACCGTCGGTGGTCATCAGGTCGGCCACGCCCGCGCCGCGGATCACGAGCGTGACGTCGCCCGCGCGCTCGCTGACGAGGACGAACCCTGGCAGCTCGCGCAGGCCGCCGCTGATCAGCCCGTCGAGCACCTCGTCGAACCCGGCCCCCTCGTCGACCAGCTCCCAGACGCCCGCCACCCGCGCCTTGGCGGCCGGCGGCAGGAGCACGACCACCTCGTCGCCCAGGACGGCGTACCACTCACCGGGGGTGACGGAGCGACTCACGGTCACGGCAGAGCTCCCGGTGTCTCGGGCTCGGGCTCCAGGTCGGCCCGGGCGCCATCGGTACGGTCGCCGGCCCATCCCACCACATCGACGACGACCGCCGTCGCGTTGTCGACCCCGCCTGCGGCCAGGGCGGCGGCGACGAGCCGGTCGGCCGCGTCGTGCGGCTCGGTGCTCCCGGCGAGGATCGCCGCGATCTCGTCGTCTCCGATCATCCCGGTGATCCCGTCGGAGCAGAGCAGGACCCGCGGGAAGTCCGCGAGCGGGAGGACGAAGAAGTCGGGCTCGACGGCGTCGGGTCCGCCGAGCGCCCGCGTCACGACGTGCCGCTCGGGATGGACGGCCGCCTCCTGCTCGGTGATCTCCCCGGCGTCGACGAGCTCCTGCACGAGGCTGTGGTCGACGCTCACCCGGACCAGCCCACCGGCGCCGACGGCGTAGATGCGCGAGTCGCCGAGGTTGGCCAGGAGCCAGTGGCCGTCGGCCAGCAGGGCGACCACGGCGGTGGTCCCGCCGCGCCAGCGGCCACCGTCGCTGCCGCGATGGGTGTCGCCGTACTCCTCGAGGCGTCGCTGGCACCGGCGCAGCGCCTCGGCCACCGCCTCGGCACCCCGGGGCACGTCGTACTCCGTGCCGCTGAGCCGGGCGAACTCCTCGACGACGATCCGGCTCGCGATGTCGCCGCCGTCGTGGCCGCCCATCCCGTCGGCGACCACGAAGACCGGCGGATCGGCGAGACAGGCGTCCTCGTTCACCTCGCGCACCAGCCCGACGTCCGTCGCCGAGCCGACGCGGAGCTCGCCCCGGTCGTTCATCGGCCGGACCCGGACCCTGCGCTGGCGAGGACCGCTAGCGTGGGAACGATGGCCACCTCGTCCGCCGCGGACCCCGGCACGAGCAGGGGGCACCGCTCGCTCGCCGACCAGCTCCGGAGCTGGCCGGACGCACGGCTGACCGGGTTGCTCCGCGATCGCCCGGACCTGTCGACGCCGGCGCCCGCCGACTGCGCCCAGCTGGCCTCGCGGGCGGCGACGCGGTCGTCGCTGAACCGTGCTCTCGACCTGCTCACGCGCCTCGAGCTCTCCGTCCTTGATGCCCTCGTGGCGTCGGGCCACACGACCGACGTGGGACTGGCCCACATCCTCGACGCCGAGCCGTCCCCTGTCGAGACCGCCGTACGCCGGCTGACCGACCTCGCCCTGGTCTGGGAGAGCGACGCCGGGCTGCGCCCGCTCACCGGCGTACCCGAGGCCCTCGGGTCCCTCTCGGTGCTGCACCCGATCACGCCGGGCCGCTCGCCCGCGGACGTGGCGGCGTCGCTGGCCGAGCTGTCACCGGCCGCTCGGGCCATGCTGGAGCACGTCGAGGCGGGCTCGGGTGAGGCCGACGCGGGCTCCGCTCGGCGGGCGATCTCGCCCGCCGAGGCCGCCAGTCCCGCCGAGGAGCTGCTGTCGCGGGGGCTGCTGGTGCCGGGCCGGCCGCGGCTGGTCCGGGTGCCGGGCGAGGTACAGATCGCGTTGCGGGGCGGGCACACCACCCGCGAACGGATCGACGTGGCTCCGGAGGTCGCCACGTCCGAGCGCGATCCCGCGCAGGTCGACCGTGCTGCGGCGGGCGCCGCCTTCGAGGCCGTACGACGGGTGGAGCTGGTGGTCGACCACTGGGGCACGCACCCGCCGGTGGCGCTCCGCAGCGGTGCGCTCGCCGTACGCGACCTGAAGGCGGCGGCGGAGTTCGCCCAGCTCGACGAGCCGACGACCGCGCTGATCGTCGAGGTCGCCGCCGCGGCCGGGTTGCTCGCCACCTGGCCGGACCCGGACGGCAACCCGGCCTGGACACCGACCGAGGCCTTCGACACCTGGTGCGACGAGCACGCGGCCGAGCGCTGGACGCGCCTGGCCCGGGCCTGGCTCACCACGGAGCGGCTCCCGTTCCTGGTCGGGACGCGCGACGACGCGGGTCGCACGCGCAACGCGCTCGACCCCGAGCTGACCAGCCGAGTGGCTCCCGAGGCGCGGGCGATGACGCTCGCCGAGCTCGCCGCACTCCCAGCGGGCCACGTGGTCGCGACCGGGACCGGACCAGCCTCCGTGGTGGCGCGCGTGTCGTGGCTCCGGCCACGGCGGCCGCCGTCGCGTGCCGAGCAGGTCGTGGCCGCCCTCGCCGAGGCGGGCCACCTCGGCATCACCGGCCTCGGCGGGCTCGCGTCGTACGCCCGTGAGCTGGTCGCCGGCGGGGACCCCGGCCGGCTGCTCACGCCCCTGCTGCCCGCCGAGGTCGACCACGTCCTGATCCAGGCCGACCTCACCGCGGTCGCCCCCGGGCCGCTCACCCGCGAGCGGGCTCGCGACCTCCACCTGGTCGCCGACGTGGAGTCGCGCGGCCAGGCCACCGTCTACCGCTTCACGGCGGCGTCCGTACGCCGCGCCTTCGACGCGGGCTGGGCCGCGCACGAGGTCCACGCCTTCCTGGCCGCGGTCTCGCGGACCCCGGTGCCGCAGCCGCTCACCTACCTCGTCGACGACGCCGCCCGTACCTTCGGCACGGTCCGGGTCGGGCATGCCGAGGCGTTCCTCCGGGCCGACGACGAGGTCGCGCTCACCGGGCTGCTGCACCACCCCCGGGCCGGCTCGCTGGGCCTGCGCCGCCTCGCGCCGACCGTGCTGGTCAGCACGACGCCGCTCGACGTGCTGATCCCGCGGCTGCGCGAGCTCGGGGTCTCACCGTTGGTGGAGAGCATCGACGGGACCGTGCACGTGAGCCGCCCCGACCGGCGGCGGGCCCGGCCCCGGGCGGCGCGGCACACGGCCGAGGCGCGCCTCGAGGCCCGCCTCGCCCAGGTCGTGACGGCCATCCGCGCCGGCGACAAGGTCGCCGCCACCCGCGGCACGGCGAGCGCGGCGACGACCCTGACGCCGATCGGGTCGCTGGCCGCGCTGCGCGACGCGGTCGAGTCCGGGCGCACCGTGCTGATCGGGTACGTCGACAACCACGGCACCGCCACCGAACGGCTGGTCGACCCGGTCCGCGTCGACGGCGGCTGGCTGACCGCCCGCGACCACCGCGCCGACGACCTGCGCCAGTTCGCCGTGCACCGGATCCGGACCGTGCATCCCGTGGACGGCTCCGCCTGAGGGTCGGCTGTCGGTCGTGGCCGATATCGGCTGGCGCGGCTCCGTAGGATGAAGTCGTGGATTTCGTCCGGTACGCCGAGTCGTCGGCGGCGCTCCTCAACGCGGAGCTGCCCGACCTCGACGCGCTCGTCGCGTTCCTGGACCACCGCGCCTGGCTCCAGCCTCAGGTCAACGACCGCGACGTCGCCGTCCTCCGCCGCTTCCAGCGTGACCTCCGGCCCGTCTTCGAGGCGTCGGCGCACGACGACCCGAAGGGGGTGGTCGACGGGCTCAACACGCTCCTGGAGAAGAACCCGATCACGCCGCGCATCGCCGACCACAACCCCGCCAACCTGCACATCCACGTGGCCAACCGGGCCGCGAGCGTCGCGGACCTGCTCATCGGCGAGGCGTTGCTGGGCCTGGCCAACCTGGTCTGCGACCTCGGCCCGACCCGACTCGGGATCTGTGCCGCCTCCCCGTGCACGAACGTCTACGTCGACACCTCGCCCAACCAGTCGCGGCGCTACTGCTCCGACCGGTGCTCCTCGCGCGCCAACGTCGCCGCCTACCGCGCGCGACGGAAAGCTGCCGCCGGCTGACCGCGATCCATCAGGACTGCTCCACCCGCCGGCGCAGCGACGCGGCCGGGACGTAGAGCCACTCGGGCAGGTGCTGCGCCGCGTAGACGAACTCGCGGCACAGCTGCTCCCAGGCGTACGCCGGCACGAGGGCCGGGTCGAACAGGTCTGTGCGGTCGGCGAGTGCGCGCCGGTAGCCACTGAGGAACAGCCCCTGTGCGTGGCCGGTCCACGCCAGGGCGGTCCAGTCGAGGGCGGCTGCCTCGGCGTCGTCGACCGTGGCCGCGGCATGGCGCGCGACGTGGCTGACGTTCTCGAGACTGACCAGCATCCCGGCGACGTCCATCGCCGCCGGAGCGTCCTCGGCACGTAGCGCCGGCGAGCGGGTCGGGTTGCCGTCGAAGTCCACCACGGCGTACCCGTCGGGGCCCTTCAGCACCTGGCCGACGTGGAGGTCGCCGTGGACCGGCAGGACGGCTGCCCCGGCGGCGTGGCCCAGCGCGGCCAGGACGGTCTCGATGCGCGTGCGGTGCTCGACCAGCAGGGCGTGGGACTCAGGATCGTGCGGCTCGGTGAGCCGGACGGCCTGGTCGAGCGCGTCGAGCGCCTCGTCGGCGTGCCGCCGCGCCTGGGCCGGCGTGAGCCGCGCGGGCGGGTCGTCGGCGAGCGCCACGTGCATCCGCCCGATGACCGCGCCGAGGTCGGCCGCGAAGTCCTGGGCCGGGCCAGGCTCCACCCGCAGCGCCCGGCGCGCCTCGGTGACCGCCCAGGTCCAGCCGTCCTCCGTACGCGGGAGGTAGGACTGGACGACCGCCACCGGCACCCAGTGACCCGTGTCGGGCTCCCACCACTCGACCAGCCCCCACAGGGCCGGCGACTCGGTGAACCCGGCGCTCGCGAGCCGGCGCAGCCGGTCTGCGGCCGGATGCGGCCCCACGAGCGGCTCGGTCATCCACTTCACCACCACCTGGCCGCCCACGACCCAGGACTCGTGCGTCTGGTCGACCCCCATCACCCGCTCGTCTTCCGCGTCGAGGGTCACCGGCGGCTTCTCGGGGGCACTGACCCGGAACCCGGCCGGCGTCGCCACGTCGGCGTCGTACAGCCTCTCGACGAGGGCGACCGCCGCGCCGTCACCGACCGTCGCGCGTCGCCACTCGCCGTCGCGCAGCACGTAGGGCGCGGCGCGCGGGCCGTCGACGGCCGGGACCACGCGGATCGCGTGGACCTCACCGAGAGTCAGCACCTCAGCTCCCGGCACGGCGCTCCAGGGCGGTCTGCTCGATGAGCTCGGCGCCCCGGCGCAGGCCGTCGCGCGCGCGGATGTCGTCGCCGATCGCGGCCATCGCGGCCCGCAGGTCGGTGTCGCCGAGCAGCCGGTCGACGGCGCCCAGGAGGTCGTCGTCGGTGAACGCGTACGTCGGGAGCCGGACGCCGAACCCGAGCTCGTGGACGCGCTGGGCGTTGTCGTACTGGTCCCAGAAGAGCGGCAGCACGACCATCGGCTTGCCGAAGTGCATCGCCTCGGTGGTGGTGTTGTTGCCGCCGTGGGTGATCACGAGGTCGACCTGCGGGATCACCTTCGTCTGCGGCACGGTCGCGGCGCCCGTCATGTTGTCGGCCAGCCGCAGCTCGTCGGCCCGCGGTCCCATGCTCACGACCACCCGGTGGCGCGACGTGCCGAGCACGTCGATCAGCCGCTGCATCAGCCCGACGTCGGCTCCGCCGAGCGAGCCCAGGGAGAGGTAGACGAGACCGCTGCCCTCCGGTCGGTCGGCCAGCGCGGCGGGCAGCTCGTAGTCGTCGTCGGTCTCGCGGACGCTGGAGTCGATCCGGTGCCAGGTGGCGTCGAGCGGCCGTGCGTCGGTGTAGTCGAGCTCGCGCGGGTAGACGTAGAGGTTGCAGTCCGGCGAGGTGTGCATGAAGTCCCGCGGCGCGAGCGGTGGCGCACCCTGCTCCTGGCACCACACGTCCCACGCCGTCCACAGGTCGGCATGGACGCGGTCGAACTCCTCGAGGAAGTCCGACCACTCCGCGCGGTCGGCCGTCGGGTAGCCCGAGAACACCGGCGGGAGGTCGGCGCCACGCACCTCGAGCGGGTTGCAGGACACGATCCGGACGAACGCCGCGTCGGCGGTCATCAGGGCCGGGAAGCTCACGACGTTGTCCTCGACGATCACGTCGGGACGGTGCTCGGCGATGATCTCCCGCAGCCGCGGCTCGGCGTAGCGCGCGCCCTCGACCAGCGCGGCGTACGTCGGTCGGACGAAGCCCGCGAGCTGGTCGCGGGTCGGCTTGGCGAACTCCGGCGCGGTCTCGTTCACGAAGTCGATCCAGAACTGCCCGGCCGCCCCCTCCGCGGCGTCCGGGTCGGGCTCGGCGAGGTCGACGAGCGCCTCCACGAAGCCGAACGGTGCGAGACGTCCGGCCCACGACGCCTCGGCCGCGAACACGACGCGATGCCCCCGGTCGAGCAGGACCTTGCCGAGACCGATGCACTGGTTGGTGGGTCCGAAGGCCGACTCCGGCATGAACATCACGGTGAGTGGTGCGGTCACGCGGGCACGCTATCGCCCCCGCGTCGGTCGAGCCCGTCGAGACCAGGCGGTGTCCCGGTGGCCGTGTCCGGTGGTCTCGACAGGCCCGACAGACGGGGGTCCGTAGGCTTGGCCGGTGACCGACGGGCCCCTGATCGTCCAGAGCGACAAGACGCTGCTGCTGGAGGTCGACCACCCCGCGGCGACCGACTGCCGCAAGGCGATCGCGCCGTTCGCCGAGCTCGAGCGCTCCCCCGAGCACATCCACACCTACCGGCTGACCCCGCTCGGTCTCTGGAACGCCCGTGCCGCCGGCCACGACGCGGAGCAGGTGGTCGACACGCTGCTGGAGTACAGCCGCTACTCCGTGCCCCACGCTCTGCTCGTCGACGTCGCGGAGACCATGGCGCGCTACGGCCGGCTCCGCCTGGAGAAGCACCCCGTGCACGGCCTGGTCCTGGTCTCCCTCGACCGGCCGGTGCTCGAGGAGGTGCTCCGGGCCAAGAAGGTCGCCGGGATGATCGGCGCGCGCATCGACGCCGACACCGTGGCCGTCCACCCCTCCGAGCGCGGCAACCTCAAGCAGGCGCTGCTCAAGATCGGCTGGCCCGCCGAGGACTTCGCCGGCTACGTCGACGGCGAGGCGCACGCGATCGAGCTCGACGAGTCGGACTGGTCGATGCGGCCCTACCAGAAGGAGGCCGTCGAGTCGTTCTGGCACGGCGGCTCGGGCGTCGTCGTACTCCCCTGCGGCGCGGGCAAGACGATGGTGGGCGCCGCTGCGATGGCCGAGGCCAAGGCCACCACGTTGATCCTGGTCACCAACACCGTCAGCGCACGCCAGTGGAAGGACGAGCTGCTGCGCCGTACGTCGCTGACGGCCGAGGAGATCGGCGAGTACAGCGGCTCGGTCAAGGAGGTCCGACCCGTCACCATCGCGACGTACCAGGTGATGACCACGCGCCGGAAGGGCGTCTACAGCCACCTCGAGCTGCTCGACGCCCGCGACTGGGGCCTGATCGTCTACGACGAGGTGCACCTGCTGCCGGCGCCGATCTTCCGGATGACCGCCGACCTGCAGGCCCGGCGGCGGCTCGGGCTGACCGCGACGCTGGTGCGCGAGGACGGCCGTGAGGGCGACGTGTTCTCGCTGATCGGGCCGAAGCGCTACGACGCGCCGTGGAAGGACATCGAGTCCCAGGGCTGGATCGCCCCCGCCGACTGCGTCGAGGTGCGCGTCACCCTGCCGTCGGCCGAGCGGATGGTCTACGCCGTCGCGGAGCCCGAGGAGCGCTACCGCCTCGCCTCGTGCACCCACCACAAGGTCGACGTCGTACGACGGCTGGTCGAGCAGCACCCGGGCCAGCCGACGCTGGTGATCGGGCAGTACCTCGAGCAGCTCGACGAGCTCGCGGCCGCGCTCGACGCACCGCTGATCACGGGCGCGACGGCGGTCAGGGAGCGGCAACGGCTGTTCGAGGCGTTCCGGTCGGGAGAGGTCGGCCTGCTGGTGGTCTCGAAGGTCGCCAACTTCTCGATCGACCTGCCCACGGCCGAGGTGGCGATCCAGGTGTCCGGCTCGTTCGGGTCGCGCCAGGAGGAGGCCCAGCGCCTCGGCCGGCTGCTCCGCCCGAAGTCGGAGGGCAAGACGGCGCACTTCTACACGATCGTCAGCCGCGACACCGTCGACGCCGAGTTCGCCGCCAACCGCCAGCGGTTCCTGGCCGAGCAGGGCTACGCCTACTCCATCCGCGACGCCGACGACTGAGCTGCCCCGTCGGTCGAGCCTGTCGAGACCACCCCGACTCGGGCACCCTGGTCCCATGGAGGCCCAATCGGTCGCCGACGCGTTCGGGTTGGGGCGTGCGGAGTCACTGAGCGAACCGGTGGCGCGAGGAGAGCTCGGACAGGTACGACGGCTGGTCACCGACCAGGGAGCCTGGGCGGTCAAGGAGTCGCTGGCGCCCTTCGGCGACGACGAGCTGGCCGCGGCCCAGGTGTCCGGCCGCTTCCACACCGCGTGCTGGGAGGCCGGCATCCCGACGCCCGCGCCGCAGCACGCGGACGGACGCTACGTCGTCGAGATCGGCGGGGAGCAGGCCCGGGCCTACACCTGGGTGGACCTCGAGGATCCCGACCCGCTCCTCGACCCGGAGGCGGTGGGGGCGTTGGTGGCCGCGATGCACGGCGTACGGCAGGGACCTGCGGGCCCCGTCCACGCGTGGTTCGAGGCGCCGGTCGGGCAGCGCGAGTGGCGGGCCGTGCTCAAGGCGTCGCGCGGGGCAGGTGCGCCGTACGCCGATCGGCTCGCCGAGCTGCTCCCCGCTCTGCTCGAGGTCGAGTCGATCCTGACGCCGATGGACGCGCTGCAGACCTGCCACCTCGACCTCTGGGCCGACAACCTGCGGGGCACCCCGTCCGGTGACCTCTGCGTCTTCGACTTCGACAATGCCGGGCCGGGCGACCCGACCGTGAGCTGGCCATGGTGGTCTTCGAGTTCGGTCGGGGTGACGCCGTCCGCCAGCGCCGCCTGTACGACGCCTACCGCGCCGCCGGCGGACCCGGCCGCATCACCGGCCGCGCCGACTTCGCGCTGACCGTCGCCCAGCTCCACCACATCGGACACCGTCACCTGCGGATGTGGCTGGCCGCGCGCGACAGCGAGGGACGAGCCCGGTCGCTGGCCGGCGTCGAGGAGTTCCTGGGCGAGCCGTTCCTGCTTCACCGATGTCGACGCGGCGCTGGGCGCGGTCGACCTAGGCTCGGCCACGTGGGGAGCATCCGTGACCGGCTCAACGACGCCATCTTCGCCCGCGTCGCCGGCCCGCAGGGGACGATGCACCGCGACCGCATCCACGGCACGCCTGGGCCGCGCTGGTTCGCGCCCGGCAGCCCGATCACGCGGGTCCACGGCGACGCGTCGATGTACGTCGGAGGTCTGCGCGCCGTCCTGCTCCAGACCCTCCAGCCGCAGGCGATGACCGCGGTCGCCGAGCACTCCGGCTACCGCGGCGACATCTGGGGCCGGCTCGCGCGCACCAGCCGGTTCCTGGCGGTGACCACGTTCGGCACCGCCGAGCACGCCCAGCAGGCGGTCGACGTGGTCCGCGCGATCCACGAGCGGGTGGTCGGCACGATGCCCGACGGCACGCCGTACGCGCGCCACCGACCCGCACCTCCTCGAGTGGGTGCACATCGCGGAGATCCACAGCTTCCTGCTCTCCCACCAGCGGTACGGCGCCCGGCCGCTCGACCAGGCCGGACGCGACGAGTACGTCGCGCAGACGGCGTACGTCGCCCGCCAGCTCGGCGCCGTCGACCCGCCGACCACCGAGGCCGAGCTCGAGGCGGCGCTGGCGGCGCTTCCGGCCCGAGCTCACCGTCACCGACCACGCCCGCGAGGCCGTCTCCTACCTGATCTGGCACCCCGACCTCCCGCTCGCCGCTCGCCTGCCGTACGGCGTCCTCGTGGCCGCCGTCGATCGGCCTGATGCCGGCGTGGTCGCGCCGGCCGCTCGGCCTGCCGAGGCTGCCGCTCGTCCACGACCGGGTCGCCGGACCGCTCGGCACGCTGGCCACCCGTACCGTCCGCTGGGCGATGACCAGCGACCCCTCCGTCGTGGCCAGGCTGGAGGCACAGCGCGGGAGGTCGGCGCCGGGCCTCGGCGCCGCCGGCGCGTGAGCGACGAGCTCGCGGCGCGCTGGCCGCTGCCCGACCACCACGACGTCCGCGACGCACTGCTCGCGGCCTACGGCGACCCGGCCCGCGGCTACCACGACGCCCTCCACCTCACCGAGGTGCTCGACCGGATCGACGAGCTCACGGCTGCCCGGCTGGCCGGCGACGGGCCGGCCGTGCGGCTGGCGGCGTGGTTCCACGACGGCGTGTACGACGGGGAGCGCGGCGACGAGGACCGCAGCGCCGTCTGGGCCGAGGACGCCCTCGCCGACACCGACCACGCCGCGCGAGGCGGGCCGGCTGGTGCGGCTGACCGAGCACCACGACCCCACCGCCGACGACCTGCCCGGCCAGGTGCTCTGCGACGCCGACCTGGCCATCCTGGCCGCGACCCCGGAGCGCTACGACGCCTACGTCGACGGGGTGCGGCGCGACTACGCGCACCTCTCCGACGCCGACTTCGACGCCGGCCGCGCGGCCGTGCTCCGCGACCTGTCCGGGCGGGCCCGGCTGTTCCACACGGCGTACGCCCGGGAGCACTGGGAGCCCCTCGCCCGCGCCAACCTGGCTCGGGAGCTGGCCGGGCTGGGCTCGTCGCGCCGACCCCGCCGACCACACCCCGCGCTCAGGTGTAGAGGCAGAAGGGATGGCCGGCGGGGTCGAGCAGCACCCGTACGTCGTCCTGCGGCTGGAACCCCGCCAGCGTCGCGCCGAGCTCGAGCGCGTGCTCGACCGCGGCCGCCAGGTCGTCGACCTCGACGTCGAGGTGCAGCTGCATGCCGGGCTTCCCGGGCTCGGGCGGCCAGACCGGCGGCTCGTAGTGCTCGGCCAGCTGGACCGCGAGGTAGCCCACGCCCTCACCGAAGTCGAGGGACCCACCGGTGTCGTCGACCTGCTGGATCGGCACGCCCAGGATCTCGGACCAGAACGCCAGCAGGCCGCGCGGGTCCGGCGCCTCGAGCACGACGCCCCACCAGTCCTTGCGCTGCCACCGGTCGCCGCCCGGGGCCGTTGAGCCGTCCTCGCATCAGTCCTCCACGCGCGGGGAGTGCTTGCGCCGCCGCAGCCCCGCCTCCCGCAGCCGCACGATCAGCTCGCGCGAGGTGACCGGCACCGCGCCGGCCGCGACCACGTCGTCGTACCTCTCGGACGGTACGTCGTAGTGGTCGCGGTCGAAACCGCGCTCCGGGATCCCGATCCCCCGGGCGAAGACGTGGAGCTCGTCGTACGACGAGTCGCTGGCCAGGTGGGACCACAGGCGGCCGTGGCCGGGCGCGTTGGGCGGGTCGATCATGATCATCGGCCCAGCTCGTCGACCAGGGACCGCCAGGAGCGGACGTAGGAGGCATCGACGTAGGCCTTGGCCGAGCCGCCGGGCCGGACCTGGCTGCCGAGGTGGATCTGACGCACCCCGGCCTTCAGCAACCAGGGCACCTGCTCGGCGGCGAGCCCGCCGCCCGGCATCAGCAGCGGCGCGATCTCCGGCGTCACCGAGGCCAGGAGGTCGTCGTACCCGACGCTCATGCCCTGCGGCGACCCCGCCGAGCGCACCGCCACCAGCCGCGGCAGGTCGCGCAGCCGGCGCCACGAGCGACGCGGGTCGAGCGACGAGTCGATGGCCCGGGTACAGGTCCACGGGACCTCGGGGATCCTCGACAGCAGCATCGAGCAGGTCTCGGTGTCGATCTCGAGATCGGCGTCGAGGAACCCGAACGCGACGCCGGTGGCGCCGCACGCGAGGTAGTCCTCCGCCAGCCCGATCAGCCGGGCGAACTCGCCACCTGTCGTCGACCACGAGTCGTTGAGCCGCAGCAGCACGTACATCGGGAGCTCCGTCTCGCGCCCGATGGAGCTGACCAGGTGGGGCTCGGGCGAGAGCCCGCAGGTCGGTCCCGGGACGACGACGTGGAGCCGGTCGGCCCCGCCCGCGGCCGCCCCCGGTGCGTCACGTGGGTCGGAGACCGCGACCTCCAGTACGACACCCGGCATGGCGCCAGCCTAGGGACTCCGCGCGCGTCCTGTGCCTGAGACCGCGCCCGGGCGCGGGGTCAGACGCCCGCCCCCCTTCGGACCGCGCCCTACGATGACGCCATGCAGGTGCCCGCGCCGATCGAGTACGCCCGGGCCACCAGCGTCGAGGACGCGGTCGGGCTCCTCGAGCGGCTGGGCGAGGAGGCGCGGGTGATCGCCGGGGGGCACAGCCTGCTGCCGATGATGAAGCTCCGGCTGGCCACCCCGGAGTACCTCGTCGACATCAACGACCTGCACGACTCCCTGAGCTTCATCGAGGCCGACGGCGACGTCGTACGGATCGGCGCGATGACGCGCCACCGCGAGCTGCTCGAGTCGGAGCTGCTGTGGGACCTGTTCCCGATCTTCCGCGACGCCGAGCGCGTGATCGCCGACCCGCCCGTCCGCAACCGGGGCACGCTGGGTGGCGCGCTGTGCCAGGCCGACCCCGCGGAGGACCTCTCCTCGGTCTGTACGACGCTCGACGCGGTCTGCGTCATCCAGGGCTCGTCCGGGGCGCGCCAGGTCACCATGGACGAGTTCCACCGGGGGCCCTACCAGACCGCGGTCGGTCAGGCCGAGCTGCTGACCGAGGTCCGGATCCCGGTCCGGCGCCCCGGCAGCAGCGCCTACCTCAAGGTCGACCGGCGGGCCGGCGACTGGGCGGTGGTCGCGGCCGGTGCCGCCCTGTGGCTCGACGACGGGCTGATCGCCGACGCGCGGGTGGGCCTGGCAGCCGTCGGGCCGAACACCACCGGCATCCCGGAGGTCTCCGCCGCGCTGCGCGGGCGTCGTCCCGACGACGACGCGTTCGCCGAGGCCGGCCGGCTCGCCGCCGCGAGCTGCCGGCCCGTGACCGACGCCCGGGGCTCCGAGGCCTACAAGCGGCACCTGGCTTCCGAGCTGACCCGACGTACCCTGCGCACAGCAGCCGACCGCGCCCTGGCCGGCGTGCGGACGGACTAGGGGGCGGGCGTGGAGGTGTCGGTGACCGTCAACGGCGAGCTGGTCACCCGCGACGTCGAGGCGCGCATGCTCCTCGTCCACTTCCTCCGCGACGAGCTCGGACTCACCGGGACGCACTGGGGCTGCGACACGACCAACTGCGGCGCCTGCGTCGTCCTCTACGACGGCGAGCCGGTCAAGTCGTGCACCGTGCTCGCGCCGATGGCCGACGGACACGGGGTCGAGACCGTCGAGCACCTGGAGGTGGACGGGGTCCTCGACCCGGTCCAGCGAGGTTTCATGGAGTGCCACGGGCTGCAGTGCGGCTTCTGCACGCCCGGGATGCTGCTGACCGCGCGCGCGTTGCTCGATCGTGACCCCGACCCGAGCGAGGAGACGATCCGCGAGGCCATCTCGGGTCAGATCTGCCGGTGCACGGGCTACGCCACGATCGTCCGCTCCGTGCGGTGGGCCGCGGAGCACGAAGCCCACCGCAGCGAGAGCGTCGGCCAGGAGGAGGTGCGGTGACCGGGACCGACGTGGTGCCGGTCGCGGCCGAGGACACGCCGTACGGGCACGGCCGGATGCTCCGCAAGGAGGACCGACGCCTGGTCCGTGGGCGCGGCCGGTTCACCGACGACCTCCAGCTGACCGGGATGCTGCATCTGGCGATCCTGCGTTCCCCGCTGGCCCACGCCCGGATCCTGTCGGTCGACACCCTGGCCGCGGAAGCCCATCCCAAGGTGCGCGCGGTGGTCACCGGCGCGATGCTCGAGGCGCGCGGCCTGGCCTGGATGCCGACGCTCCCCGGCGACCGGCAGCCCGTCCTGGCCACCGACAAGGTGCGCTTCCAGGGGCAGGAGGTCGCGTTCGTGGTGGCCGAGGACCGCTACGCCGCGCGCGACGCCCTCGAGCTGATCGACGTGGAGTACGAGGCGCTGCCACCGGTGGTCGACTCGCGGCGGGCGCTCGACCCCACCAGCGCCCTGATCCGCGACGACATCCCCGGCAAGACCGACAACCTCTGCTTCGAGTGGGCGACCGGCGATGCCGCCGCCACGGAGGCGGTCTTCGCCCGGGCCGACGTCACGCTCTCGCAGGAGATCGTCTTCCCGCGCGTGCACCCGGCTCCCCTGGAGACGTGCGGCGCGGTGGCCGACTACGACCGGGTCGAGGACCGCCTCACCCTGTGGTCCACGACCCAGGCGCCGCACGCCCACCGGACACTGCTGTCCCGCTTCATCGGGATCGAGGAGCACCGCATCCGCGTCATCGCCCCGGACGTCGGCGGTGGTTTCGGCAACAAGGTCCCGATCTACCCCGGCTACGTCTGCGCCATCGTCGGCTCGATGGTGACCGGCAAGCCGGTCAAGTGGACCGAGGACCGGACCGAGAACCTCGTCGCCAGCGGCTTCGCCCGCGACTACGTGATGCAGGGCGAGATCGCCGCCGACCGCGACGGGCGCATCCTGGCGGTCCGCAGCCACGTGCTCGCCGACCACGGCGCCTTCAACGGCGCGGCGACCCCGTCGAAGTTCCCCGGTGGCTTCTTCGGGGTGTTCACCGGCAGCTACGACCTCGAGGCGGCCTACTGCTCGATGACGGCAGTCCACACCAACAAGGCGCCGGGCGGTGTCGCCTATGCGTGCTCGTTCCGGATCGCCGAGGCCGTCTACCTCGTCGAGCGGATGGTCGACATCCTGGCCGACGAGCTGGCCATCGACCCCGTCGCGCTCCGGGTCGCGAACTTCATCCAGCCCGAGCAGTTCCCCTACGTCAGCCGCACCGGGTGGGTCTACGACTCCGGGAACTACCCGGCCGCGATGGCCGAGGCGCTCCGGATCGCCGGGTACGACGACCTGCGGGCCGAGCAGGCCGAGCGCCGGTCGCGGGGCGAGCTGATGGGCATCGGGGTCGCGTTCTTCACCGAGGCGGTGGGTGCCGGGCCCCGCCAGGACATGGACCTGGCCGGCCTCGCGATGTCGGACGGGTGTGAGCTGACGATCAACCCCACGGGCACCGCGGTGGTCCGGATCTCCGTGCAGACGCAGGGCCAGGGTCACGAGACGACGTTCGCCCAGATCGTCGCCGAGGAGATCGGCATCCACCCCGACGACATCGACGTGGTCCACGGCGACACCGACAGCACGCCGTACGGGCTGGGGACGTACGGCAGCCGCTCGACGCCGGTCTCGGGGGCGGCCGCGGTGCTCGTCGCGCGCAAGCTGCGCGACCGCTGCCGCGAGATCGCGGCCCACCTGCTCGAGGTCTCGCCCGCCGACCTCGACTGGGAGCGGGGCACGTTCTCGGTCCGCGGCGTGCCGTCCGCATCGGTGACGATGCGGCAGATCGCCGAGGCGGCGTACGGCGACGCGGACCTCCCCGACGCCCTCGCCGGCGCGCTCGAGGACCATGTGGTCTACAGCCCCGACAACCTGACCTACCCGTTCGGCGCCTACCTCTGCGTCGTCGACGTCGACCCCGGCACCGCGGTGGTGAAGGTGCGTCGCTTCATCGCCGTCGACGACTGCGGCACGCGGATCAACGAGATGATCGTGGAGGGCCAGATCCACCGCGGCCTCACCGACGGGGTCGGGATGGCCCTGATGGAGCAGATCGGCTTCGACGAGCACGGCAACTGCCTGAACGCCTCACTGATGGACTACCTGATCCCGACGGCGCTCGAGGTGCCCGACTGGGAGACCGGCACCACGGTCACGCCGTCGCCGCACCACCCGATCGGCGCCAAGGGCGTCGGCGAGTCGGCCACGGTCGGCTCGCCGCCCGCGGTGGTGAACGCCGTCATCGACGCGCTGGAGCCGTACGGTGTGCGCCACGCGGACATGCCGCTCACTCCGTCTCGGGTCTGGGAGGCCATGCAGAACGGAGGGTCCCCGACCCGATGACCCCGACCCAGCTGCGCGCGTTCGCGGCCGTCGTCCGGCTCGGGTCGGTCAAGGCTGCCGCAGCCGAGCTCCTCGTCACCGAGGCCGCCGTCTCGCTGCACGTCGGCCAGCTCCGCAAGGAGCTCGGCGACCAGCTGTTCACCCGGACCTCGGCCGGCCTGGCCTTCACCCCGGGAGGGCTCCGTCTCGCCAGCCGCGCCGTCGAGCTGCTGGGCCTCCAGGACCGCACGGTGCTCGAGGTGCGCGCGGCCGGCGAGGGACGCCGGCTGCTGCGGCTGGGCACGTCCACCCTGTTCGCCGAGTACGCCGCACCCGGTCTGATCGGACTGTTCGCCGAGCGGGCCAAGGACCTCGACGTCGAGCTCAGCACCCACCGCACCACGTTCTTCGAGTCGTTGCTGATGACGCGCACGGTCGACGCGACGATCGGCCCCCGGATCGCGCGGCCGGAGAACACCGTGCACAGCAAGCTCTTCTTGAACTACCAGGTGGTCGCGGTGACCAGTCCCGAGCACCCGCTGCTCGAGGACGGCGCCCAGCATCGGCATGCTCCGTCAGCAGACCTGGCTCCTCGGCCCGTCCGCCGCCGAGGACGCCGGCGTCACCACGGCCCTGCTGCACCGGCTCGGGATCCCCGAGGACCGTCAGCAGATCTTCCAGAGCCACGCGGCCGCGCTCGACGAGACCAAGCGCGGCCGCGGGATCTCGCTGACGCTCTCGTTCGCGGTCGCCCAGGACCTCGCCTCGGGCCAGCTGGTGCAGGTGAGCGGACGCAACCTGAGCGCCCAGGGCTCGTGGCACATCTCGACGCTCGGCGGCGGTCAGGCGACGCCGGCCGCCGAGGAGATGACCCGGTTCATCACCACCCCACGGGCCACCCAGGCGATGCTCCGGGGGCGCGCCGTCGCGCACGGACGGTTCAAGCCCGCGGTCCACGTCACCCTCTGGTCCTAGCCGTCGCCGTTGAGTTGGCCCTCGTGGTCCGTTGAGTTGGCCCTCGTGGTCCGTTGAGTTGGCCCTTGTGGCGCGAGAACGAGCCCGGAGGCCACTCAACGAGCCCGGAGGGCCAACTCAACGAGCCCGGAGGGCCAACTCAACGAGCCCGGAGGGCCAACTCAACGAGCCCGGAGGGCCAACTCAACGAGCCCGGAGGGCCAACTCAACGACCTAAGGCTTCGCTTAACCGCAGGTTGTCCAGGGGGGTGACGGCGGTCACAGTGGGGTCGTTTGGGGCCTGTCGACCCCGAGCGGTGGAGAGGGGTGGGGAACAGGTGCCAGTCGAGTCCGACGGTCACAACGAGGGCAACCCCCGCATGTACGAGCTCATCGAGAACGCGCCGAAGACCGGCAAGAGCCCCACGGTCTGGGCGTTCCCGCAGCTCGTCGAGTACCTGAAGGTGGCCGGTCAGCCGGTGCAGGGCCCGTGGCCGCCGCACCAGGAGCCGCGCCCCGATCCCACGGCGATCGACTCGGGGCCCGTCGCCGTACCCGACCCCCTGTCCGCGCCGCGTCGCGCGCCGGAGCCGTCGCCGTCCCATCCCCTCGACTCGCAGGAGACCTGAGTGTTCCCGCCACGCTTCCGCTACGAGGCACCCCGCAGCATCGCCGAGGCGGTCGCGCTGCTCCACGACGGCGGCGGTGAGGCCAAGGTGCTGGCCGGCGGCCAGAGCCTGGTGCCCCTGCTCAAGCTGCGCTTCGCCTCGCCCGAGCTGCTGGTCGACATCAACAACCTGCCCGACCTCGCCTACCACCGGGTCGACGATCAGGGCGCCCTGCGCATCGGGGCCCTCTGCCGCCACGCCGACCTCGAGCACTCCACGCGTCCTCCCCGGTCGGCAGCCGACCATGACCGCCGCCGCCCCCCTGATCGCCGACCCGATCGTCCGCACCCGCGGCACCCTGGTCGGCTCGCTGTGCCACGCCGACCCGCAGGGCGACTGGGCCGCCGTGATGACCGCCCTCGGTGGCCAGGTCGTCGCGCAGGGCCCGGGCGGGCGCCGCACGATCGCCGTCGGCCGACTTCGTCACCGGCCCGTTCCAGAACACGCTGGCGTACGACGAGGTGGCGGTCGAGGCGATCGTCCCGGCGGCGCAGGGCGAGCTCGTCGGCGGCTTCCTCAAGCTCGAGCGCCGGGTCGGTGACTTCGCGACCGCGGGCACGGCCGTGGCCGTGGAGCTCGACGGCGACCGCGTCCGGCGGGCCGGGATCGCGCTCAGCGGCGTCGGCGGCCGGACCATCGACGCCCGCGAGGCGGGCGACTCGCTGACGGGCCAGGTCCTCGACCTGGCCGCGATCACGCGCGCCGCCGACCTGGCGGCCGCGGCCGCCGAGCCGCGGTCCGACCACCGCGGCAGCGCCGAGTACAAGCGCCACGTGATCCACACCTTCGTGACCCGGATCCTGACCAGGGTCTCCACCACCACGACCAAGGCGGCCTGACGATGACCAGCCTCTTCGAGGAGATCACCAGCACGCGCGACGACGACACGCCGGTACGCCGGGTGACGATCACCGTCAACGGCCGGCAGCGGACCCTCGACGTCGAGCCGCGCCTGCTGCTGGCCCACCTGCTCCGCCAGGGGCTCCAGCTGACCGGCACCCACACCGGGTGCGACACGACCAACTGCGGTGCCTGCACGGTGCTGTTCGACGGCACGCCGGTCAAGAGCTGCACGATGCTCGCCGTCCAGGCCGACGGCCACGACGTCCAGACCGTCGAGGGCCTCGGCACCGCCAGCGAGCTCGACCCGGTGCAGGAGGGCTTCAAGCAGGAGCACGGCCTCCAGTGCGGGTTCTGCACGCCGGGGATGATGATGGCCTCGCGGGCGCTGCTGAACGCGAACCCCGACCCGACCGAGGACGAGATCCGGTTCGGCCTCTCCGGCAACCTGTGTCGCTGCACCGGCTACCAGAACATCGTCAAGGCCGTGCTGTGGGCGGCCGCGAAGGAGCGCGGCGAGGCACCCGTCGAGACGGGCACGGACGCCGCCCCCGACCCCACCGCCGGCGCCCCTCGCGACGCTGCGGTCGACGCCACCCAGGGGGCCTGAGATGACGGTCACCGAGAGCCGGGCGCTCGACGAGGTCAAGATCGGTGGGATGGGCGCGAGCCGCCTGCGGGTCGAGGACAACCGCTTCATCCGGGGCCGCGGCCACTACATCGACGACATCGTGCTGCCCGGCATGCTGCACATGGAGATCCTGCGCAGCCCGCTGGCCCACGCCCGGATCCGCTCCATCGACACGAGCAGGGCCTACGAGATCCCCGGGGTCCGGCTGGTGCTGACCGGCGAGATGATGGCGACCCGCAACCTGGCCTGGATGCCGACGCTCAGCTATGACACCCAGGCCGTGCTGGCCACCGACAAGGTCCGCTTCCAGGGGCAGGAGGTCGCCTGCGTCATCGCCGACGACCCCTACATCGCCAAGGACGCGTGCGAGGCGATCAGGGTCGACTACGAGCCCCTGCCGCCGATCGTGAACCCCACGCAGGCGATGGCCGACGGCGCACCGCTGATCCGCGACGACAAGGAGAACCAGCACGACAACGTCGCCTTCGACTGGGAGGTCGGTGACCGCGAGCGGACCGACCGTGCCTTCGCCGAGGCCGACGTCGTCTCGAAGATCTCGCTGCACTACCCCCGGTCACATCCCTCCCCCCTGGAGTGCTGCGGCTCGATCGCCGACTTCGACCGGGCCACGGGCAAGCTCACCGTCTACATGACGACCCAGGCGCCCCACATCGTGCGCGCCGCCGTCGCCCTCATCGCCGAGCTGCCCGAGCACCAGATCCGGATCATCTCCCCTGACCTCGGCGGCGGCTTCGGCAACAAGGTGCCGGTCTACCCGGGCTACGTGATGTCGATCCTGGCCTCGATCCTCACCGAGCGCCCGGTGAAGTGGATCGAGGACCGCACCGGCAACCTGATCTCCACCGGCTTCGCCCGCGACGTCTACCTCGACGGCGAGCTGGCGCTGCGCCAGGACGGCCGGATCCTCGGCGTCCGGATGCACACCACCTCCGACCACGGCGCCTTCTTCGCCGACGCCCAGCCGAGCAAGTTCAAGATCGGCCTGATGCACTCGGCGTTCGCCTGCTACGACATCCCGACGGCCCACCTGACCGCGCGCGGGGTCTACACCAACAAGGCACCGGGCGGCGTCGCCTACCGGTGCTCGTTCCGGGTGACCGAGGCGATGTTCTTCCAGGAGCGGATGGTGCAGGCCGCGGCCGACGACCTCGGCATGGACCAGGCGGAGTTCCGCCGGGTCAACTTCGTGGCGGACGACGACTTCCCGCACCGCACGCCGTTCGGCTTCCTGACCGACTCCGGGCAGTACGAGAAGTGCCTGCAGGTCGGCCTCGACGCCATCGGGTACGCCGACTTCCGGGCCCAGCAGGCCGAGGCCCGCTCGCGGGGCCGGCTGCTCGGGATCGGGATCTCGACGATGACCGAGCCGCTCGGCGCCGGCAACAGCCGTGAGTACGACATCCTCGGGATCAAGATGTTCGACTCCGCCGAGCTGCGGGTGCACATGACCGGCAAGGCCATCCTGCGCACGGGGGCCAAGACCCAGGGGCAGGGACACGAGACGACGTGGGCCCAGATCGTGGCCCACGAGCTGGGCATCCCGGCCGAGGACATCCTGGTCGAGGAGGGCGACACCGACACCGCGCCGTTCGGGATGGGCACCTACGCCTCCCGCAGCACGCCGGTCGCCGGCGCTGCCGTCGCCATGGTGTCGCGCAAGGTCCGGGCCAAGGCGCGCAAGCTGGCGGCCCACCTGCTCGAGGTCTCCGAGGAGGACGTCGAGTGGGAGCTCGGGCGGTTCTACGTCCGCAGCAACCCTGCGCAGGGCGTGAGCATCCAGGAGTGCGCGATGGCGGCGTACAGCAACATGCCCGACGGCATGGAGCCCGGCCTGGAGGGCAACGCCTACTACGACCCGCCCAACCTGACCTGGCCGTTCGCGTGCTACATCGCCACCGTCGAGGTCGACCCGATGACCGGGGTGTGGGACGTGCTCCGCTTCGTCGCGGTCGACGACTGCGGCGTCCGGATCAACCCGATGATCGTCGAGGGCCAGATCATGGGCGGCCTCACCGAGGCGTACGCCATGGCCAGCATGCAGTTCATCACCTTCGACGCCGAGGGCAACTGCGTCGGCTCGAACTTCATGGACTACCTGCTGCCGACGGCCTGGGAGACGCCCGGCTGGGAGCTCCACGAGGTCGTCACGCCGTGCCCGCACCACCCGATCGGCGCCAAGGGCGTCGGCGAGTGCGCCACGGTCGGCGGCCCGGCCGCCTTCGTCAACGCCGTGATCGACGCCGTCGGTCAGACGGAGGGCGCGGGCGTCCGTAACATCGACATGCCCCTGCTTCCCGACCGGGTGCACGAGGCACTCACGCAGCGGCACGACGTGTCCGGAGCGCCGCCGGTGAAGACGGACGACTGAGGCGGGCGGATGAACACCGAGGGTTGGGACATCGTCGAGCAGGCCGCCGAGCTGGCGCGCCGCGGCGAGGAGTTCGCACTGGCCACCGTGGTCTGGCGCCAGGCGCCGTCGTCGGGACAGATCGGCGCGCGCGCCATCATCACCCGCGAGGGCCAGCTCTACGGGTTCATCGGCGGCGCCTGCGCCGAGCCGGTGGTGCTGCGCGAGGCCGTCCGGGTGATCGAGAGCCGCGAGCCGCGGCTGCTGTTCCTCGGGACCGCCGACGTGCCTCAGGCCGGACTGCCCGAGGGGATGCTCTACATCCCGATGTCGTGCCAGAGCGAGGGCGCCATGCAGATCTACGTCGAACCCGTCGTACCCGCCCTCGACCTGGTCGTCGTGGGCGGCTCGCCGATGACCCACACGCTGGCCGAGCTGGCCGGCGCCCTCGGCTGGAGGAGCCGGGTGATCGACCCGGCGGAGTTCTCCGCCGCCGACGTCGCGGAGCGGTCCATCGTGGTGGTCGCCACCCAGGGTCACGGGGACGAGGACGCCGTCCGGCTCGCGGTCTCCGCCGCCCCGGCGTTCGTCGGCCTGGTCGCGTCGCGCAAGCGCGGGCAGGCAGTCCTGGCCTACCTCGCCGAGCGCGGCGTACCCCAGCACCTGCTCGACCGGGTCCGTACGCCGGTCGGGCTCGACCTCGGCCGCACCAGCCACCAGGAGATCGCGGTCGCCGTGCTCGCCGAGCTCGTCCAGCTCCGGGCGGCCGGCGAGCTCGCCGCCGACGCACCCGCCCCGGTCGAGCCCGCGCGTGCCGAGCCCACGACCGTCGAGGTGCTCGATCCCGTGTGCGGCATGACGGTGACGGCCGACGACGCCCACTTCCCGGTCGAGCACGGCGGGACGACGTACTACTTCTGCTGCGCGGGCTGCTCCCGGTCGTTCGCAGCGGACCCGGCGCACTACCTCACCGAAGCGGAGGCCTGACCGGTGCTGATCAAGAACCAGTTCGAGGTGGCCCAGCCGCTGGAGAAGGTGTGGGAGTTCTTCGGCAACATCCCCCAGGTGGCCGCGTGCCTGCCCGGGGCCGAGCTCACCGACGACCTCGGTGACGACACCTACGCCGGCACCGTCGGCGTCCGGATGGGACCGGTCAAGCTGGCCTTCGACGGCAAGGCCAAGGTCCTCGAGCGCGACGACGCCGCCAAGAGGATGGTCCTCGACGCCGCCGGCGCCGAGCAGAAGGGCCGCGGCCAGGCCGCGATGACCATCACCGCCCAGCTCGCCTCCGCGGCCGGCGGCACCAGGGTCGCCCTGGAGCAGGACCTCCAGCTGTCCGGCGCGGCCGCCCAGTACGGCCGCGGCATGATCCAGGACGTCACCACCGTGCTGATGGGACAGTTCGCAGGCAACATGCAGCAGCGGATCGGCGCCCTGGAGCGTGGCGAGTCGCTCGAGGGCGTCCGCACGGCGTCCGCGAGCGGCCTGGCGATCGGCCTCCAGGCCACGCGCCTGGCGCTGATGCGGGTCTTCCGCCGGTTCTTCCTCCCCTACCAACCGGCCCGAGGCTGAGGAGACGTCATGGTCCTGTGGTGGATCGGCAACATCGTGCTCCTGCTGGTGATCGCACCGGTGCTCGTCGCCCTGCTCAACCGGGTGCTCGCCGCGCTGGAGCGGATCCGCGGGGCCTCCGACGACATCCTGGCCGGCGGCGTCCGGCTCGCCGGTGAGCTCGACGGCGTACCCGAGGCCCTGGCGACCACGGACCGCACGGTCGCGGCCGTCGCCACCGGCGCCGCGCGGTACGGCGGTTCCGTGGCCAAGCTGCTGCCCCCGAAGGAGGCCTGACCCATGCCACTCGTCGCCTGGGTGACCATCGTGATCGCCACGGTGATCATCGCCGTCGCCGCGCTCGGGCTGCTGCGCGTGATCTTCCACCTCCGGGCGGTGACCGCCACGCTCGACGACGTCATCGGGGGCGTCGGCGTCATCGCCGACCGGACCAGCACCGTGCCCGACGTCCTGCCGTCGGTGAACGCCAGCCTGAAGCCGGTCCGCGACTTCTGCGAGGCGATCTGATGAGCGTGCTCGCAGCCACCGGCTGGACCGTCGGCTACGTGATCGGGATCGTGGTCGTCCTGGTGGTCGTCGCGCTCGTCGTACCGATCCTGGTGCTGGCGCACCGGATCGGCCGCCAGGCGGCCGCCATCGACGCCTCGCTCGGCCGGTCGGTGACCAACACGGCGGCCCTGTCGCAGCTGAACACGACCATCGACCACGCGACCGAGATCATCGCCGGCCTCCAGCGCGGCCGCGAGCGGCTGGGAGGCTGAGATGACATCCCTGTCCCTGCATCCGGTGGTGCCGCTGCTGAGCGACTCCAGCCGCAACCTCTGGTGGGGCGCGGTGATCGGCGGCTTCGTCGTCGTGCTCGCCGTGGCGGCGCTGCTGACGATCCTGGTGCTCGAGGTCCGCACCATCGACCGGCGCGTGGCCGCCGTCAAGGAGACCCTGAAGGCGGCCGAGCACAACACCCAGGACGCCGCCCTGATCGGCGTCACCGCGGGCGGCGTCGAGGCGGTCCTCGCCGAGGGCCTGCAGCACCACCTCTTCCTCGGCCGGGTGCTCGGAAAGGTGCGGACATGACCACCCTCGTCGTGCTGTCGGTCGTCGACATCGTGCTGCTGATCGCGGGTCTCGCGATCTACCTCTTCATCGTCGGCGGCCAGCTCACCCGGGTCGCCACGAACCTGGAGGAGTGCGCAGAGATCGTGCACGCGATCGGCCGCAACGCGGCGCCGATCGTGCAGGACGTGCAGCACATCAACCGCACCGGCGGCGTCGTGGCCGGCGCCCTGCCCCTGCTCTACGGCATGGCCGAGCAGATCGTCACCAGCGTGACGCCGCGCGAGCCCGAGCCCGCCGTACGGCCGCCCGCACGACCCGCGTCCGGCACCCGGCGCTCCCGGCTCGGCGAGGGCGTCGGCTACCACCCGGACGAGGAGCTAGTTCCCCAGGCTCGTTGAGTCGGCCCTCCGGGCCGACTCACACCACCGCAAGGACAGCTGAACAGGCCCGGAGGGCCAACTCAACGGGCGATCCACTCGTCCTTCCAGGTGCGGTCGAACTGCTGCTCGTTGCAGCCGGGGCCGTAGACGGCGCACAGCTCCTCGGCGATCTGCTTGCGGTGTCCGGCCTGGCCACCGGGCACCTCGAACCATGCCACGTGCAGCCGCCACTTGCTGCCCGCCCGCTTGACCCAGCACGACGACCGCGGGTGCCGGAACGGCAGGCGCTCCTCGCGCAGGTCCTCGGTGTGGCCGACGTAGATCACGGCGTAGGACTCGGCGTCCTCGTCGGGCTTGTACATCACGGCGTACACGGCCGGCACCGGAGGGACCGTCCAGCCGGCGAGCACGCGCGGCCCCTCGAACGGGTAGCCCGCCAGCGAGCCCAGCCGGATCACGGCTCGTCGTCCTCGTCCTCGCCGAGCGCGCTGATCGCGGTGACGGGCCACGCGGGCAGCCCGGCCCTCGCCGCCGCCGCGGTGAAGAACGCCTCTCCCTCGGCCAGGGCGGCCTCCCGGGTCTCGGCCTCGACGAGCAGCTGGGCGCCGTACGCCGTCTGGCCGATGCCCGAGGCGACCCCCGCGCGGGGCGCGACCGCGTCGGCGAGCTCCACGATCTCCTCGCGGCGCAGCTCGCGGTCACCGCTGGCCTGGACGGACACGCTCCACTGCACGACGGCGGCCTCCTCTCCTGGTCCGGTCACCGCAACGTGGGCAGGACGCGGGCGAACTCGGACAGGCTCGCCAGGTCGTGGCCCGACAGCAGCTCGTCGATGAACGGCTGCGCGACCATCATGCCCAGGGTGTCGGGGGTGACGCCCGCTCGGTCGCCCTGGTGGGGGTTGAGCCAGACGATCCGGTGGCAGAGCCGGGACAGCCGCTCCATCGCCGACTCGAGCAGCTCGGGGTCGCCTCGGTCGAGCCCGTCGGAGCAGATCACGACGATGCCGCCGCGGGTCAGCCCGCGCCGCGCCCAGCGTCGTACGAACTCGTCGAGGCAGTGGCCGATGCGGGTCCCGCCCTCCCAGTCGGTCACCGCAGCGGCCGCGCGGTCGAGGGCGAGGTCGGGACGCCGGTGCTCGAGCTCGCGCGTGATGCGGGTGAGCCGCGTCCCGAAGCAGAAGACCTCGACGCGCGCGGACGCCCTGGTCGAGGTGTGGGCGAACTGCACGAGGTTGCGTGAGTAGTCGGCCATCGAGCCGGACACGTCGAGCAGCAGCGTGAGCCGTCGGGTGCGCAGCCGCCGGCGCCGACGGTGGAGGGTCCCCGGCTCGCCGTGCAGGCGCATCGACTCGCGCACGGTGCGCCGGAGGTCGGGCAGCCGGCCGTGACGCGTCGGCACCGTGCGCCGGGTACGGCGTCGGGGCGGTGCGAGCCGCATGGTCCGCATCATCGTGCGCAGCAGGGCCAGCTCCTCCGGCGTGCAGGCGGCGAAGCTCTTCGTCTTGACCGTGGAGGCCCGCGCAGCGGCGTAGCCCAGCTCGGCCTGCTGCTCCTGCTGCTCGTCGCCCAGCCGCTCGGTCTCGGCGATCTCGAGCGTCGCCAGCGCCTCTGCGCGGGCGACGGCGGAGAACGGCGTGCCGCCGGGCGAGGAGTCGGGCTCACCGAGGTAGTAGCCGACGAAGGTGCGGTGGTACACCGGCACCTGCTCGCGCCGGGTGAGCAGGGTGCAGCGCCCGGCCCAGTAGAGGTCGACGAGGTCGGTCACGTCGACGACCGTGGCGGCGGCGCAGTAGGTCAGCACGTCCCCCGACCCGACGCTGATGCCGGCGCGGCGCAAGGCGCTGGTGAAGCCGACCAGCATCGGCGTGAAGTCGTGGCTCAGGCACCGGAGGTGACCCAGCCGAGGTCCTCGCGCACCTGCTCGAGGTCGTCGCGGTCCTTGATCACGGCACCGAGGGTGTCGTCGGCGACGCCCGCGTCGAGCTCCTCTGCCCCCACCACCTCGAGGGTCTGCACCCAGTCGATGGTCTCGGCCACGCCGGGTGGCTTGGCGAGGTCCATCTCGCGCAGCCGTTGCACGGCAGCGACCGCGGCCTCGGCCAGCCGGCGCGAGACCCCGGGTGCCCGCGCCTGCACGATCTCCAGCTCGCGCTCGGCCGACGGGAACCCCACCCAGTGGTAGAGGCAGCGGCGCTTCAGCGCGTCGTGGAGCTCGCGCGTGCGGTTGCTCGTGAGCACGACGAGCGGTGGCTGCTCGGCGACGATCGTGCCGATCTCGGGGATCGTGATCTGGAAGTCGGAGAGCAGCTCGAGCAGGAACGCCTCGAACTCGTCGTCGGCCCGGTCGACCTCGTCGACGAGGAGTACGGCGCCCGCACCGGTCCGTACGGCGTCCAGCAGCGGTCGCTCGAGCAGGAACCGCGGCCCGAAGAGCGCATCGACCGACCCGTCCTCGGCGAGCTGGTGCTCGGACAGCGCGCGGATGGCGAGCATCTGGCGGGCGTAGTCCCACTCGTAGAGGGCCTGGTGGGTGTCGATGCCCTCGTAGCACTGCAGCCGGATCAGGCGCCGGTCGAGGATCTGCGCGAGAGCCTTGGCGATCTCGGTCTTGCCGACCCCGACCTCGCCCTCCAGCAGCACCGGGCGGCCGAGGGTCAGGGCCACGTGCACCGTCGTCGCGAGCCCGCGATCGGCGAGGTAGCCCACGTCGCGCAGCGCGTCGGTGAGGGCCGGCACCGACTCGGGCCGCGTCATCCGGCCCTGCTCACTCGTCGCGAGACGAGTCGACCAGGTCCAGGAGGCTGCCGGAGCCGAGCTTGCCCTCCCGGGCGAGGCGCTGGCGCCAGGCGTCCTTCAGGTCGGAGCCCGGTACGCCGAAGCCGTCGAAGCCGACGTCCTTCATGTTGCGGCACGGCTTGACAGTCCCGCACTCCTCGTCGACCTCCGACCGGTCGCGGTCGTCGGCCGACCAGAGCGCACGCAGGACCTGGACGCCGTCGTCGGACGTGTCGGCCATCGCGCTCTCCTCTCCGCAGGCGCGCCCGTCACGGGCCCGCTGCCTCCACTCTAGGTCGCCGCACGCCCGGCCACGACGCGCTCCTAAGGATTCGCTTGTGGCTCGAGCCGGTGGCAGGCGATCGCCTCGGCGAGCACGGCGGCCGCCACCTCCCCGGGCGTCCGGGCTCCGATGTCGAGCCCGGCCGGCCCGTGGATGCGCTCGAGGCCGGCCACGTTGCGGTCGTTGAGCCAGGTCAGCCTGGCCTCCTGGCGGGCGCGCGGGGCGACGACGCCGACGTAGCCGACCCGGGAGGACAGGGCGGCCTCGAGGATGCGGCCCGCCACCTCGTCGTCGTGCCCGGTGACCACCACCGAGTCGAGCACGGTCAGCCCGACCACGAGGGGGATCGCCGAGCCCGGGTCGGGGGCGCGGTGGACCCGCCAGCCGACGACGCCGGCCATCCGTGCCACGGCATCGCCGACCGGGCCGGGCCCCGCGGCCACGAGGGTCGGCACCGGACGGAGCACGGTGACGACCCGGCCGGGCGAGACGTGGGTGGCGCTGCGCCCGCTCGACCACGCCGCGACCACGTCCGCGTCCTCGGCCTCCACGTGCGCGGTCTCGACCAGCCGGGTGGAGAGCGCGAGACCGTCGCCGTCGAGGTCGGTGACGAGACAGACCGGCTCGCGGTCGACCAGCCGTTCCCAGAGGGCGGCCGGCAGCTCCGAGGCCGGCAGGAGCAGGCACCGGCCGGAGCCGGTGGCGGTCTGGCCGGCGAGGGCGGCTTCGTACTCCCCCACCTCCACCGGGACGAGGCGGCCGCGTCCCACGGTGGCTGCGCGCTCCACGACCTGGTCGTCGGCTGCACCACCCCAGACGTGGCCGTTCCGGCCCCCGCCCGGGGTCAGCGCGAGCGCCTCCGACGGGTCGACCGGCGGGCCCTCACGGGAGACCAGCCAGGCCACGTCCACCCGCGTCCCGGCCCGGACGCAGGCCGCGACGGTGAGGGCGACGTCGTACATCTGCGCAGGCTAGCCCGACCCCGCCCGACGCCCCAGCGCCACCCAAGCAAACCCTGAGGTCGGCCTCAGGTCGTCAGCAACGACGCCACCTGGGCCGACATCTCGGAGGCCACGAGATCGAAGGGCTCGAGGTCCTGCTCGGCCCGCGCCAGGACGACGGCCCCCTCGCTGGCTGCGATCAGCGTGGCCGCGAACCGTGCTGCGGCCGTCGGCCGGAGGCCGCCCTCTTCGAGCAGCTCGGCCAGCCGGGCGCGCCAGGTGCGGAAGGCGGACGCGGTGCGCTCGAGCAGTGGCGGCGAGTCGGCTGCCACGGTCACCGCGAGCACCGCGCACCCCGCCTCGAGGTCCGAGCGGACCAGCACCTCACGCCACATCCCCAGGAAGAAGGCGGTCACCTCGTCCGCGGGGCGACCGGCGACCGTGTCGAGCAACGCGACGGCGTGTCCGGCCGCGAGGTCGACGGCCTCGGCCACCAGCTGGTCCTTGCCCTCGGGGAAGTGGTGGTAGATGGACCCCCGGGGTGCCCCGGTGGCGGCGAGCACCTCGCTGAACGACGTGGCCTGGAGCCCGCGTTCGGCGAGCAGCCGCACCGCCCCGACCACCATCCGCTGTCGCGACTCGCTCGGCATCGGTACTCCGCCCCGGGGTTGACTATGACGATCATCATAGTGTTCGCTGTCGGTCACTATGTAAGTCGTCATACTAGCCAGGAGCGCCCCATGCCCATGATCGACATCTACGCCGCTGCCGGAACCTTCCCCGACCCCGCGAGGCTTGCCCGGGACGCTGCCGCCACGGTGATGGCCGTCGAGCAGGTGCCCGACATCCCGATGTTCCGTCGCAACACCGCCGGCTTCGTGCACGAGCTCCCCTCCTCACACCTGGCCAACGTCGACGGTGACGCGTCCTACGTGCGTGTCCAGGTGCTCACGAACGCCGGCGCGCTCGATCGGGAGAAGCAGCTGGAGGTCACCGAACGACTGACGGCACTCGTCGGTGACGCGGCTGCGGACCCGAGCCTCCGGGACCGCACCTGGGTTCTCCTCACCGAGGCGATCCCCGGCGGCTGGGGCCTGGCCGGCCACGCCCACACGAACGACGAGCTGGTCGCTGCCGCGCGCGCAGAGATCGCCCGCCTCCAGGGCTGATCGGCGCCGGCCGTGCATCGGTGACCTGCCTCGGGGCAGAATCGAGAGGGTGGACGACACGCTGCTGCTGGCCGCTCGGGCCCTCGTGCTCGCCGATCTCCACGCGCGCCACCGGGCCACTCCCGACGCCGTGGACGCCCTGGAGGACGCCTGCGCCAACCGGGGGTGGTGGGCCGAGCAGTGGCCCGAGGGCGAGGTGTACGTCGCAGGGCTGGTCGCCCAGGACGTGCAGGACGCCCTGTTCGAGACCGTCGGCCGCTGGCCCCTGTGCCTGGCGTGCGACACCGAGCAACCCGAGCACTCGCTCTACATCGAGCCCGACATCGGCGGCCCGTCGCCGCAGTGGGTCTGCGAGGAGTCGGGCCGCGTCGTGGCCCCGCTGGGCCGGCTCGCCGAGGCGGGCGGCCGGCTGTCGGAGTGAGGCTCGGGGCGGGCCGTCACGGATCGGCCGTCAGGAGTCCACGGTGAGTGGCACCCACCAGGTGAAGCGCGAGCCGGCGTAGACCGATCTCGACACCTCGATCACCGTGTCGCCGACCAGGCCGCGCCGCGAGTGGCGCAGCACCGCGTCGCCCACCTCGAGGTCGAGCAGGTCGGCATCGACCTCGTTGGCGAGGTCGGCGCTGAGCTGGTCCTCGGCCGTCGTCGGGCGCAGGCCGCGGGCGGCGAGCAGGGAGTAGAGGCTGTCGGGCAGCCCGGTCTGCAGGAAGCCGGGCAGCAGGATCTCGTTGAGGTAGACGTCCTGGTAGCACAGGGGTACGTCGTCCAGCCGGCGCCGCCGACGCCAGTGGACCACCGCGTCACCGGGCGTGATCCCGAGGGCCTTGGCGACTCCGGGGCCGGCCTGCCCGAGCCCGGACGCCAGGGTCTCGGTCGTGGTCGTCCAGCCCCGCGCCTTGGCGTCCTCGGTGAACGACAGCGGCCGGGTCACCGGACGTGGGTTCTTGCACACGAACGTGCCCCGTGCGGGGGCGCGCTCGAGCAGCCCTTCCGCGACGAGGGCGTCGATCGCCTGGCGTACGGTCATCCGCGCGACCCCGAAGTGCTGCATCAGACCGCGCTCCGAGGGGGCCGGCGCACCCTCGGGTAGGTCGGCGATCAGGCCGCGGACGTACTCCCGCACCTGGACGTGCTTGAGCGCCGTACCGATCGGCACGAGCACGTCATCCACGGCCGGAGTCTAGGGCGTCGAGGCCCCCCGACGGCCCGGAATCCCAAGGGTGCCACGCTCGTGGCCCGACCGGACCACGGGCGTCGTCAGGTGGTGGAGATGGCGGTCAGGACGTCGAGTCGGGCCGCGCGGCGAGCCGGGAGCACGGCCGCGAGGACCCCGATGACCACGGCCAGGCCGAGGAAGACGACCAGCTGCGTCCAGGGGATGGCGATCACGTTCAGCCCCTGGTCCCGTACGGCGTACATCATCGCCATGCCGAAGCAGACCCCGAGCGCGACACCGAGCACCGCCCCCAGCACGGCCATCACCACGGACTCGAGGGTCACCATCAGGCGCAGCTGACCGCGGCCGAGCCCGATCGCCCTCAGCAACCCGATCTCACGCGTGCGCTCGATGATCGACAGCGCCAGGGTGTTGACGATCCCCAGCACGGCGATCACCAGCGCGAGCCCGAGCAGGGCGTCGACCATCAGCACCAGCTGGTCGATCGGAGCCCGCTGCTGGTCGGCGAACTGCTGCTCGTCCTGCACGGTGACCACCGGGAGGTTCGCGACCTCCCGCTGCAGCGGTCGCAGCAGGTCACCGGCGTGCGGCGAGGTGAAGACGATCAGGAAGTTGTCGCTGTCGGCGAAGCCGGCCCGGGTCAGGTTGCGGGTCGAGGTGACGAAGTCGAAGACGAGCGGGGTGTTCGCGTAGACGCCGCCGACCCGGAAGGCCCGGTCACCGACCGGGAGCTTGCCGAAGGTGACCCGCGACCCGACGGCGAGGTGGTGGTCGGCGGCGTACGTCGCGTTGACCAGCACCGTCCGTCCGTCGAGGACCGGCGTGCCGGACGTGAGCTTCAGCCCCAGCCGGCCCAGCTGCGACGGGACGACGCCGGTGACCGACGAGCGGCGGCCGTCGGCCTCGATGAAGGCGAACCGCTGACGCACCACCTCGGTCACGCCGGGGACGCCGGCGATCTTGTCTGCCACCTCCGGGGAGAAGGGCTGGCCGAAGGCGCTGCCCACGACGTAGCTGCCGATGAAGTTCTCCTCGATCGTGCGGTCGACGCTCGCCTTGGCGGACGCTCCGATGATCGACATCGTGCAGGCCAGGGCGAGCCCGATCATCAGGGCCGACGCGGTCGCGGTGGTACGCCTCGGGTTGCGCAGGGCGTTCTGGCCCGCCAGGTTGCCCACGGCGCGGAACACGCCGGCGTACGCCCAGCGCGCCAGCTCGAGCAGCGGTCGACAGACCAGCGGAGCGGCGGCCGTGACACCCAGCAGGACCGCGAGGATCCCGCCGCCGACCCAGTAGCCCGAGTGCGGCCACGAGCCGAACAGGCCCTCCAACGTCGCCGCCGCTCCGGCGACCACGAGCAGCAGGCCGAGGACGAACCGGCGCCGGATCGACGACTCGGGGAGCGCGACGACGTCACCGAGCGCCTGGACGGGCATGATCCGTCCGGTACGACGTGCCGGCAGCCAGGCGGCCGCCATCGTGACCACGGTGCCGGTCGCGTAGCCCGCGAGGACGGCGCGCGGCGTGAGCGACAGGGACTCGCTGCCCAGGTCGAGACCGATCAGCCCGATCAGCCAGCGGATCGCATAGGCCAGTCCGATGCCGAGCACCAGCCCGATCGTCGACCCGAGGAGTCCGAGCACCAGCGCCTCGAGCAGCACGCTGCGCGAGACCTGGCGTCGTGAGGCGCCGAGCGCGCGCAGGAGTGCCAGCTCGCGGCTGCGCTGGGCCACCAGGATCGAGAAGGTGTTGACGATCAGGTAGGCGCCGACCACCAGCGCCACGGCGGCGAAGATGAGCAGGAACGTCTGGAGGAACTTCACGCCCTTGAGCACCTGGCTCGCGGACTCGTCGGCCGCGTCGTCACCGGTGAGAGCGCGGACGTGCGGTGGCAGTGCCTGGGCAACCGCGTCGCGCAGCGTCGACTGCGACACCCCGGGGTCGGCGGTGACCCAGATGGTCGAGAACGCGTCCTTGCCCTGGAGGAACAGCCTCTGTGCGGTCCGTACGTCGAAGATGGTGAGCGTCGCGCCGGCCAGCGACGTGTTGTCGGCGTACCCGGCGATGCCGACCAGCCGCTCGTTCAGCACGGCCTTGCGGGTGGCGGTGACGACGGGGACCCGGTCGCCCAGGAAGTAGCCGGCCTTCTCGGCCGTCGCCTCGTCGAGCACCACCTCGTGCGGTCCGCGCGGCGCGCGACCGGCGATCAGCGTGAGGCCCGGTACGCCGTGCCCCGCGGGCGCGTCGGAGTAGCTGATGCCGTACGTCGGGGCTCCGAGACCGCCGACGACCTTGTGGTTCGTCCCGACCACGAAGACGCCCAGGGCCTGCACGTTCCCGTCGACCCGCGCCGCTCCCGACACGCTCTCGAGCCGCGTGACGAGCGAGGCGGGGACGGTCCGCGTCGAGGGGTCGCCGTTGAGAGTCGTGCTCCCGGCCGGACGGACCACGACATCGCCGACGGAGGCTCCGAACAGCCGGTTGAAGCCGTTGCTCAGAGCTGCGGAGAAGACGAGGGAGCCGACCACGAAGGCGACGCCGAGCGCGATCGCGAACGTGCTCATCAGCAGGCGCACCTTGCGCGCCAGCAGGCTCTTCCAGACCGCGCGGAGCACGTCAGTCGACCGGCTCGGCGGCAGCCATCCAGGAGATGATCTGCTCGCGCTCCGGGTCGAGCAGCTCGTCGACGATGCGACCGTCGGAGAGGAAGACGACGCGGTCGGTGTAGGCCGCCGCGACCGGGTCGTGGGTCACCATCACCACGGTCTGGGCGTGGTCGTCCACGCTGCGGCGCAGCAGCTCGAGGATCTCGGCGCCGGACCGGCTGTCGAGGTTGCCGGTCGGCTCGTCGGCGAAGACGATCTGGGGCCGGCCCACGAGCGCCCGTGCGACCGCGACCCGCTGCTGCTGGCCGCCGGAGAGCTCGTTCGGCCGGTGCGTGAGCCGGTCGCGCAGACCCACGGTGTCGACGACCTCGTCGTACCACGCGGTGTCCGGCTTGCGGCGAGCGATCGCCTGAGGGAGTCGGATGTTCTCCTCCGCCGACAGTGTCGGCACGAGGTTGTAGGCCTGGAAGACGAAGCCGATCCGGTCGCGACGCAGGCGAGTCAGCGCCTTGTCGCCGAGCGTGGAGAGCTCCTGGTCGCCGATGTGCACGGTCCCGGAGTCGGCCCGGTCGAGCGCGGCAGCACAGTGCATGAGCGTCGACTTGCCGGAGCCGCTGGGCCCCATGATCGCGGTGAAGCGCCCGGCCTCGAGGTCGAGGCTGACGCCGTCCAGTGCGCGAACCAGCGCATCGCCCGACCCGTAGGTCTTGACCAGGTCGCGGATCCGGGCCGCGGGCTCGCTCACGCGCCCAGCCTGCCAAGCGCCGCCAAGGGCATGACACCGGGGTCCACCCGGGACGACCCCGGAAAAGCACCCTGGATGGAGATCGAACACACGTTCGATCATTTGGTAGGGTGGGGCCGTGGACTTCCAGGGCACGCTCTTCGAGCCGGCCGTCGACAGCCCCGGGCTGCGAGAGCTGGCGGCGACGGTGCGCCACCCGCTGACCCGGGGCGCCTGGGTCGACGTCCGCCGCGACTGGGTGACCGGGGCCGACGAGGTGCTCGCGCGGCTGGTCGCCGACGTCCCGTGGCGGGCGGAGCGCCGCCAGATGTACGACCGGGTGGTCGACGTCCCGCGCCTCGTGCACACCTACGGCGAGGACGAGCCGCTCCCTCATCCTCTGCTCGCCGAGGCGCGCGCGGCGCTCAGCGCGCACTACCGACCCGAGCTCGGCGAGCCCTTCCTGACCGCGGGGTGCTGCTACTACCGCGACGGCCGCGACAGCGTCGCGTGGCACGGCGACACGATCGGCCGGGGCCGGCTGCAGGACACGCTGGTGGCGATCGTGTCGTTCGGCGACCCACGACGTCTGGCGCTGCGGCCGCGGGGCGGCGGCGAGTCCCTGTCCTTCGAGATGGGGCACGGCGACCTGGTGGTGATGGGCGGCTCGTGCCAGCGCACGTGGGAGCACGCCGTACCGAAGGTGGCCCACGCCGGGCCGCGGATCTCGGTGCAGTTCCGACCTCGCGGAGTCTTCTGAGCGGAGTCTTCTGAGCGGGGTCTTCTGAGCAGGCCGCTCAGAACTGCACGGTGGGCGCCTGCTCCTGACCGGCCGGTGCGTCGTAGAACTCCCGCTGGTGGACGCCGGCCATCCCGCTGAAGAACATCCAGGGGATCGTCCGGACCAGCTTGTTGAGCGTCGCGACGGCGTCGTTGTAGTACTGGCGGGCGAAGGAGATCTGGTTCTCGGTCTCGGCCAGCTGGGTCTGGAGGTCGAGGAAGTTCTGGTTCGCCTTGAGGTCGGGGTAGTTCTCGGCCACGGCGTTCAGGTTGATCAGCGCGCCCTGGAGCGCGGCGTCCGCCTTGGCCTTCGCCGGTACGTCGTCACCGGCCGCCGCCGCCTGCACGCCGGCGCGCGCCCGCGTGACCTCCTCGAAGACGCCCTTCTCGTGCGCGGCATAGCCCTTGACGGTCTCGACCAGGTTGGGAATCAGGTCGGCGCGCCGCGTGAGCTGCACGTCGATGCCGCCCAGGGCCTCCTGCGCCCCGACGTCCGCGGTGCGGAGGCGGTTGAAGCCGACCACCCCGAAGATCGCGAGGAGAACCACCACGACGATGACGAGCACGATCCAGATCACTGCTTCACGCCTCTCTCGGACTGTGTGCGGACATTGTGTCGGTCACCAGGAGCCCCCGCCACCGCCCCCGCCGCCACCGCCACCGGAGAAGCCTCCCCCGCCGCCGCTGGAATGGGACTGGGTGGCCTGGTAGGCCGAGATGGAGCTGGCCACGGTCGAGGTGAAGTCGCCGACCATCTGGTCGACGTAGTTGCCGGTGTGGTCGCCGGCGTAGTAGCCCGCGAAGTACGCCGGCATGGGCGGCTCGGTCCCCGTCTCCGTGCGGTACTTCTTGGCCCACTCGTCGGCGCAACCGAAGGCGACGGCCCACGGGATGTAGGCGGTGTAGAGCTCCCGGCGTCCGGCGAAGTCGAAGCGTTGCTTGCTGGAGGGTGTCGAGAGCACACGCCGGAACCCGCCCAGCTTCGACCAGAGATCGCGTCCGGAGGCGGTCCGCTTGGTTCGCGAGGTCGGGAGGAGCAGAGGCAGGGCGGCCAGGGCGAAGAGACCCGGGATCAGCGCCGTGACGCTCATGCCGAGCCAGTTGAAGAAGCCGAAGGCGACGACCCCGAGGATCGCCCCGACGGTGAGCAGCGTTCCCCCGGCACCGAGCCCCGCTCGCGTGAGATAGCCGTTCTGCCTGCCCCACGCGCGCGTCTCTGCCTCGAACTGCGCGATCCGCGACTGCAGCGCCTGCCCGCTGGTCACGTCGCCGCGGCTGGCCCGGAAGGTGCCACCGGGACCGCCCAGGAGCGGTGCCACGGCGGCCGTGACGGGATCCACCTTGGCCCAGCCCTCCGCACCTGCTTTGTCGGTGATGGTCCAGGTGTCGCCGTCGCGCTTCAGGTCGATGGCGCCCTGCTGGGCGGCCCACAGCAGGGACGCGACGAAGGCCTGGTTGTCGACGGTCTCGGTGACGACGTACATCGCCTCGGCCGGGCCGACCCCGTCCGGCGGCGCGTACTGCAGCGGGTACGGCGGCTGCCGCTCGTGCGCGCTGTGCGCGAGGAGCGCACCCATGGCTCCGGAGACGGCTGCCAGCAGCAGGACGACGGCGAGGGCAGCGACGCTGTCGCCGAGGACGGGGTCCCACCGCGCGCTCCAGGGCAGCGTCGTGCCGGCCGGCGGGGTCGGGATCGCGAGCCCCACCTTGACGGTCACGGGCGTGCGAGGTGGGAGCTGGGACGTGGTGACCGTGAAGGTGCTCGCACCGGCACTGGGCGGCGTACAGCCGTCGGTGGCACCTACGCCGACCGCGCACTCCAGAGGCGCCTGCGCCGGCGCCGGCAGGCGCACCGTGAGGACCGACTTGGCGATCGGCTGGTCCCAGCCGCCGGGGATCAGGTTCCAGTAGAACTGCGTCTGCGCGCCCTCGGTGCCCGGCTCGAGGACGCCGTCGACCCGGTAGCTGATCGTGTAGGTGTGATGGCCAGGCGCCAAGGTCACGTCTGGGTCACCGATCCGGGCCACGACGTAGCGGCCGCCCGACTGGGTGGAGAGCTCGAACGGCTCGGACGCGCCGTCCATCGCCACCGAGATGTCGTGCGGATCGCGCCGGGCGTGCGGCGCGCTCGGGTCTGCGCGGTCGAAGAACCGGAAGATGCCGTGCTTGCCGGCCTCGGGGAAGAGGACGGTGAGCGTCTCGGTCACGGCGAGGTCGCCGTTCGCGTCCACGGTGAAGTCCGCGACGTAGCGGGTGATGGTCGTGGTCTCCGTGGCCCCCGGGCCGCCGGAGTTGTACTGGAGCGCCGGCCAGAGCACCGCGATCGCCAGGACGACGAGCCCGGCGAGCGTGACGGCCAGGCGCTTCATGGCGCTGAGACTAGGGGCGCGGGCCTACCCGGCACATCAGGACGCGCGAATCGAGCCCGACCGGCGCTGGCGGCGCGGCCGGCCTACTCCCTTCGTGGTCGGTAGCGGATCCATTGGGGTGTGGTGCCGGGTTTGGGTGGTGGTTGGTATTCGGGGTGTCGGTCGGTGGGGTTGAGGCGGATCTCCCAGGGCGAATGGTGGATGAGGCGGTGGTGGTGGCCGCACAGCAACGCGAGGTTGTCGAGGGTGGTGTGGCCGCCGTCGGCCCAGTGGGTGAGGTGGTGGGCGTGGCACATGACCGGGGGGCGGGTGCAGGCGGGGAAGGTGCAGTGTCGGTCACGGAGGATCAGGGCGGTCCAGATCGCGGGGGTGACCGGGCGGCGGAGCCGGCCGACGTCGAGGACCTCGCCGTGGCTGCCGTAGACGGCGGGGATGATCTCGGCGTCGCAGGCCAGCCGGCGCAGCACCCCGGGTGGTAGCTCGGTGCCGTCGGCGGTGGTCCCGACGCGCTGTGGCCCGCACGGCTTCGAGTCCGTCTTTGAGGCTCTGGTGGTCGAGGGTGACCAGGAGTCGGGCGGGGGTGCCGTGGGTCTGGGGCGGCAGGTCGGTGTCGAGGCCGTGTTGGGCCAGGGTGATCAGGGCGTCCCAGAGCCGGGCGCCGTGGTCACGCGGGTCCCGGGCGTTCGCACGGGTCACGGGCTTCCCCGGTCGTCTCGTCCACGTCGGCGTCCGCCTGTGGTGTGGGGCGGGTGAGGGGGAGGAGGGCGGCGTGGAGGAGGGCGCCGTCCTCGGCGGTGCCGCGGCCGCGGATCCGGATCCCGCCGGCCCGGTCGGGGTGGATCGAGAGGTGTCGGTCCAGGTGTGCGGCGCGTTCCTCGCGGTCCAGGGCCGCTTCGAGTCTGCGGTCGGCGGCGTCGGGGTCGACCACCTCGACCAGGTGCCGACCCGCCCGGGCCAGGTCGGTGGCATCCAGGCACTGGGCGTGGTGGAGCATGAGCTTCTCCCCCCGCCGGCGGGTCCACTCCTGGGGTGGCAGGTCCTCGACGGCGGTGACGATCACCTCGGCCTGGGCCGGCGAGCACCGTCCCGGCCACCAGGGCCTCGCCGGGTGCGGGTCAGCGGACCGCACAGCGCGTGCGCGTGCCTGACCCGGCGTTTGCCCTCGCCCTTGCGGAGTCCGGCCAGGTGGGTGACCCAGTCCCCGGTCGACCCGTACCCCAGCGTGTCCTTGGCCAGGTTCCGGGCGTCGGCCTCGACCACCGCCCCCGCCTCGACCGCGGCCAGGGCCGAGGTGGCCTGCTGGACCAGGCCGACGACCTCGACCAGCTCGTCGTCGGAGCGTGCCGACCACAGGGTCTGGGCCAGGTCCCGGACCGCCGCGACCACGTCGGCCAGCACCACCACCGGGCCGCGCCGGCGGTGGGGGCGGGTTCCGAGATCGACATACGGATAGCGCAATCAGGCACCACCGACAGTGGAAGCGATATCCACAGGGTTTATCCCGATATTCGAGATAATCCACAGAAAATACTTTCAGAGCCCGTTTACCGTCCACAAGAGGAAAAGACCGCCACCCCAGCGAGCACCCCAGGCAACGGCGAGACGGAAGCGGACGGACGGAGGCACCGCAACCCACCACCACCGCCACCACACCCGTCGTTCTTCGTCACCGGCCGCCACCAGCAGAACCGCCGTACCGACAAACACGAACGCGAACACGAGTAGCCGCCGCGGTAGAGGGGTCTCGACTCCGCTCGACCGACGAACGGACCCGCTCGACCGACGAAACGCGGGCTCTGGGTCTCGACTCCGCTCGACCGACGAACGCACCCGCTCGCCGACCGACGAACGAACGGACCTGGGTCTCGACTTCGCTCGACCGACGAACGACCCGCTCGACCGACGAACGCAGTCTCGACTTCGCTCGACCGACGAACGGACCCGCTCGACGACGCCGACCTGGGTCTCGACTCCGCTCGACCGACGAACGGACCCGCTCGACCGACGAAGACGCGGACCTGGGTCCGACCGCGTGGATCGGCGGCCGGGTGGTCGAGCGACGCGGGGCTGACGCGGTGGTCGCAGGTCGCTAGCGTCCTGGCATGGCCGAATCGCAGCAGGCGATGGAGGTGGTCCTTGTCGACGAGCGTGACAGCGGGTGGGAGGACCATCGCCCTCGCTTCCGCGTCTATCTGCACAGCGCGGAGCACTCGGCCGGCGGAGCGACCGCCACCTACGACATCACCGGGGCCGACGTCCTCCAGGCCATCGACTGGGCCCAACGTCGGGCCGGTGGCCGACAGACGTACGCCGTAGCCCTGGTGCGCGACGACCCGGAACGCGAGCGACTCGCTCCCGAGCACGGCCGAGGTCTGATCTGGCTCGTCGGAGCCGACGGCAACGACACCACCGTGGACCACCCCGAGACGGCGGCCCTCCACCGACGCATGCTCGTCCGTCGCCGGCACCCGGTCGGCATACCGCCGAGCGACCGCGCTCCGGACGATGTCGGGCAGCGACCCGGATGACCCCGGACGTCGAGGCTCACCTCGAGGCGATCACGCCCGCCGTCCGCCGACGGGACGCGGAGTCGCTGCTCGCGCTCATGCAGCGGACCACCGGGCAGGAGCCACGCCTGTGGGGCAGCGTGGTCGGCTTCGGTTCGTACCACTACCGCTATCCGAGCGGACGCGAGGGAGACGGCCCGGCCGCCGCCTTCGCGGCGCGCAGGGCCGCCAGCGTGGTCTACCTCGTCGACGGGGTCGGCGCGCATGCCGATCTGCTCGAGCGGCTGGGACCGCACACGACCGGGGTGGGCTGCCTCTACCTCAAGGACCTCACCCAGGTCGACCTGGACGTGCTCGAGGCGATCGTCGCTCGCTCCTACGTCAGCCTGACCGCGGGCACCTACCGGAATCGGGCCCGCGACTCGGGCTGAGCCCCGGAAATCGACGTGCGGGTGTCGGTGGTCCGTGATGGAGTCGAAGGCGATGTCCGAGACAGCCGCCGACCGCCCAGCCACCCTCGCGTCGTTCTGGCACGACCTGCCCCGCGAGGGCCGGATGCTGCTGTCCGTCGTGGGGTTCCAGTTCCTCGGCACCGGGCTGGTGCTCCCGTTCCTCGTGGTCTACCTCCACGAGATCCGTGGTTTCGCGCTCAGCGACGTCGGCCTGCTGATCGGGCTGGGCCCGCTGATCGGGCTGCTCGTGGTCGGGCCCGGGGGCACCGTGATCGACAAGTACGGCGCCCGCGTCGTCGTGATGGGCTCGCTCGCCTTCCTGATCGTGGCCGACGTGGTGCTCGCCTTCGCCGAGACGATCGGCGTGGCCGTGCTCGCGATCGTGCTGCAGGGCGCGGCGTTCGGCGTCTCCTGGCCGGCGTCCCAGAGCCTGATCGCCGCGGCAGTCCCCAGCGAGCTGCGGCAGCGCTACTTCGGGGTCAACTTCACCCTCCTCAACCTCGGCATCGGGATCGGCGGCATCGTGGGGGGCCTGTTCGTCGACGTCGCGCGGCCGGTCACCTTCCAGGTCATCTACCTCGCCGACGCGGTGACCTTCCTCCCGGTCCTCTACCTCCTGCTCGTCCCGCTGCGCCACCTCGCGGGTCGACCCGTCCACGCGGACGACGAGCCGCCGCCGGCGGAGTCCTACCTCGAGGTGCTCCGGCGCCCGGCGGTCGGCTGGATGATGCTGCTGAGCTTCGTCTCGTCGTACGTCGGGTACTCCCAGCTCAACGCCGGCCTGCAGGCGTTCGCACGCGAGGTCGGCGACATCTCCACGCAGGGCCTCGGCTTCGCCTACGCGTGCAACACGCTGGTGATCGTCGTGCTCCAGCTGGTCGTGCTGCGCAGGATCGAGGGCCGGCGACGCACCCGCGTGATCTGCGTGATGGCCCTGATCTGGTCGGTGGCCTGGGTGCTCCTCGGCCTGTCCGGGCTGCTCCCCGGCACCGTCGGTGCCACGCTGCTCGTCGCCTCGAGCGCCTCCGTCTTCGCCCTGGGCGAGACCCTGATGCAGCCCACCATCCCGGCCCTGGTCAACGACCTCGCACCCGACCACCTGCGGGGCCGCTACAACGCGCTCAGCTCCGGGGCGTTCTCCCTGGCGGCGATCGTGGCGCCCGCCATCGCCGGCTGGCTGATCGGCCACGCCCTCGGGTCGGCCTACATCGCGATGCTCGTCGCGGGCTGCGCGGCTGTCATCTGGGTCGCCCTCGTCCTCGAGCGACGCCTCCCCGACGGCACCAACGGCATCGCGTCGGAGCGCGCGGACGAGCCGGTCAGCGCGTGACGATCCAGACGATCACGCCGACGACGACCAGCCCCGCCACGGCCTGCTTCCAGTAGGACTTCGCCAGGATCGGCAGCACGGTCTTGCCCAGGTCCAGCGCGTCGTCGGAGCCGCGCTCGGGCGCAGTCGCCTTGCGCGCCGCGGGAGCGGCAGCCGGTGGCGCGGCGGCGGGTGTCGCCACCGGTTCGGAGGGGGTCGGCGCAGCGGCCGCAGCAGCCGCCGGGGTGACCGGAGCGGCCTGCTCAGCCGGCGGCGCGGGCTCGGCCGCCGCCGCCTCCTCGGCCGGTACGGCGACCTCGGCCGGTGTGCCGTCGCCCTCCCCCATCCGTTGCTCGAGACAGCTCACGAACTGGCCCAGCAGCTTGTCGGACACGTCCTGCATGACCCCGCGTCCGAACTGCGCGGGCTTGCCGGTGATCGCGAGGTCGGTGTGCACCTTGACGTCGGTGGAGTCGCCGGCGAGCCATCCATGGTCAGGGTGACCACGGCCCCGGCCGTACCGTTGCCGCGCTTGTCCTTGCCCTTGGCGTCGACCACGAAACGGTAGGCGTCCTCGTCCTTCTCGGTGAACGTGCCCATGCCGTTGTAGACCAGCGCGATCGGCCCGAGCTTGACCTTCACCGAGCCGTGGAAGGTGTCGCCCTCGGTGTCGGTGACCTGCGCTCCGGGGAAGCACTCCGCGACCGAGGCGATGTCCTGGAAGTGGTCCCAGGCCTCCTGGACGGGAACCGGGACGGTGAATTCGTGTGTCAGCTCCACGAGCGAGCTCTCCTCAGGGTGGTGGGCGGGGTGAGACCGACCTCCGGGCGGGCGTCCGGAGGCTCGGCTCGAGAGCAGCGGAGCGCGTGGCTAGACCCCCGCCGCCTTCAGCACCGCACGACGGGTGAGCACGGTCGCGAGGTGCTTGCGGTAGTCGGAGTCGCCGTTCAGGTCGCTCGGCGGGTTGGTGCCGTCGGCGGCCTGGTCGGCCGCCGCTCGTACGCCGTCCTCGGTGGCCGGTGCGCCCGCGAGCGCCGCCTCGGTCGCGGACGCCCGGAGCGCCGTCGACCCCATGTTGGTCAGCCCGACCTTCGCCTCGGCGATCGTGCCCCCGTCGAGCGCTCACCGTGGCGGCCACCGCGACGATCGGCCACTGGTGGGCGACCCGGACGAACTTCTCGTAGTGGGCGCCCCAGCCGGTGTGCTTCGGGATCCGGATCTCGGTCAGGATCTCGTCCTCACCGATGGCGGTCTCGAACAGGTCGACGAAGAAGTCGTCGGCCGCCACGGTCCGCGTGCCCCCGGCGCCGGCGATGACGTACTCCGCGCCCAGCGCGAGGGCCGCCGCGCCCATGTCGCCGGCCGGGTCGGCATGCGCCAGCGCGCCGCCGAAGGTGCCGCGGTGACGGATCTGGTTGTCGGCCACCTCCGCAGCGGCCTTCGACAGGAGCAGGGCGTGCTCGCTGACCAGGTCGTCGGTGACCACGTCGGAGTGCGTCGTCAGCGCGCCGATCACGATCGCGTCGCCGTCGTCGCGGATGCCGCGCAGGCTGTCGATGCGGCCGAGGTCGATGACGACCTCGGGCGCGTTCAGCCGCATCCGGAGCACGGGCAGGAGGCTCTGGCCGCCGGCCATGATCTTCGCGTCGTCGCCGTGCTCGGCGAGGGCGCTGAGCGCGTCCTCGACGCTGGTCGGAGCGAGGTAGTCGAACTGGGCGGGAATCACTGGCCCGCTCCTTCCGTGCTGCTGGTGCCGGGTTCGTCGGCGTCGAAGTGCGGCATCGCCGCACCCTCCGTCGCGCCGCCCGTGGCGGAGGTGCTCGTCGAGTTGATGGCCCTCCACACCCGCTCGGGTGTGCACGGCATGGTGATGTCGTTGACCCCGAGGTGCCGGATCGCGTCGACCACCGCGTTCACGACGGCCGGGGTCGAGGCGATCGTGCCGGCCTCGCCGACCCCCTTGGTGCCGAGCGTGTTGGTGGTCGACGGACTGGTGGTGTGGTCGATCTCGAACGAGATCGTGTCGGCCGAGGTCGGCAGCAGGTAGTCGACGAAGGAGCCGCTCACGAGCGTCCCGGAGTCGTCGTACACCGCCTCCTCGAAGAGCGCCTGCGCGATGCCCTGGACCAGACCGCCGTGCACCTGCCCGCTCACGATCAGCGGGTTGATGATGTTGCCGATGTCGTCGCAGCAGACGTACTTGCGCATCGTCACCTGACCGGTCTCGGTGTCGACCTCCATCGCGCACAGGTGGGTGCCGTGCGGGAAGTTGAAGTTGACCGGGTCGTACGTCGCCTCGGCGTCGATGCTCGGCTCGATGTCCTCGGGGTAGTTGTGAGCAGCGAACGTCGCCAGCGCGATCTCGGCGATGGCCAGGCCCTGGTCGGTGCCCTTGACGGAGAACCGGCCCTCGGAGAACTCGATGTCGTCGACGCTGGCCTCGAGCAGGTGGGCCGCGATCGGCTTCGCCTTCTCGATCACCTTGTCGACGGCGCGGACGAGGGCCTCCCCGCCCACGACCAGCGAGCGCGAGCCGTAGGTGTCGAGCCCCTTGTGCGAGATGGCGGTGTCGCCGTGGAGCACCTCGACGTCCTCGAACGGGACGCCGAGCCGGTCGGCCACGATCTGGCTGAACGCCGTCTCGTGGCCCTGCCCGTGGGCGCTGGCCCCGGTGACGACCTCGACCTTGCCGGTGGCCAGCATCCGCACGCTCGCGTGCTCCCAGCCGCCGGCGCCGTAGTTGAGGCTGCCGAGGACCCGGCTGGGGGCCAGGCCGCACATCTCGGTGAACGTCGAGATCCCCAGGCCGAGCTGGACCCGGTCACCGGCCTCGCGGCGCTGCTTCTGCTCGGCGCGCAGCGCGTCGTACCCGAACATCTCCTTGGCCCGCGCGGTGGCGGCCTCGTAGTTGCCCGAGTCGTACTCCAGCCCCGCCACCGTGGTGAAGGGGAACTCCTCGTGCTTGATCCAGTTCTTCTCCCGGATCTCGAGGGGGTCGACCCCGACCTCGACGGCGAGCTCGTCCATGATCCGCTCGATGGCGTACGTCGCCTCCGGACGCCCCGCGCCGCGGTAGGCGTCGGTCCAGGTCTTGTTGGTCAGCACCGTCTGGCAGTTGAACTGATAGGCCGGGAACTTGTAGATCGAGTTGAACATGAACGCACCGAGCACCGGCACGCCCCCGCCCACGATGGCGACGTGGGAGCCGAGGTCGGCGATGAGCTCGACCTTGAACCCGGTGACGGTGCCGTCCTTCTCGGCCGACAGCGTCAGCTTCTGCCACTGGTCACGGCCGTGGTGGGCCACCATCAGGGACTCGCTCCGGGTCTCGGTGTACTTGACCGGCTTGCCGACCCGCCGGGCGAGCGCGACCGCGATCCACTCCTCGGGCGTCGTCTGCAGCTTGCCGCCGAACCCGCCGCCCACGTCGGGGGCGATCACGCGGATCTTCGACTCGGAGATCCCGGTCGTCGCCGCCAGGGCGAACCGGAGGATGTGGGGGATCTGCGTGGCCGACCAGACGGTGAGCTGCTCTCCGGTCGGGTCCACGACCACCGAGCGCGGCTCCATGAAGGCCGGGATCAGCCGCTGCTGGCGGTACTCCCGCTCGATCACGATGCCGTCGGTGCGAGCCTTCGCGATCGCCTCGTCGACGTTGCCGCCGGTGCCGGCCTCGGCGGAGTCGAACTTCCAGAAGGCGCTCTTGTTGGTGCCGAGGTCGGGGTGGGCCAGGACCTTGTCCTCGGCCGACTCCTTGAGGTCGAGCGCGGCAGGCAGCTCGTCGTACTCCACGTCGACGAGCTCGGCCGCATCGCGTGCCTCGGCGGCGGTGCGGGCCACGACGACCGCGACGATCTCACCGGCGAACACCACGCGGTCGACGGCCACCGGCGTGTGGGTGGGCGTCACCTGGTCGGGCGTGATCGCCCAGGCGTTGATGAGCACGCCCTGGTCCTCGGCGACGTCCTGGCCCGTGAACACCCCGACCACGTTGGTCGCGCTCTTCGCGGCCGAGGTGTCGATGCTGACGATGTTCGCGTGGGCGAAGGGGCTGCGGACCATGGCCAGGTGGAGCATGCCCGGCAGCGTGAGGTTGTCGGTCCAGCGGGTGCGGCCGGTGATCAGCCGTTGGTCCTCCTTGCGACGGCGGTCCTTGCCGATCTCGAGCGACGGGGCTTCGGCGGTGGCGGTCACTGGACACCCGCCTTCTCGGCCTGGGTGTCGGCGGAGTGCTCCGCGGCGTGCAGGACGCTCCTGACGATGTTGTGGTAGCCGGTGCAGCGGCAGAGGTTGCCCTCGAGCCCGACCCGGACCTCTTCCTCGGTCGGGTGCGGGTTCTCGTTGAGCAGGTCGACGGACTGCATGATCATCCCCGGCGTGCAGAAGCCGCACTGGAGGCCGTGGCACTCGCGGAAGGCCTCCTGCACGGGGTGCAGCTCGCCGTCGTGGGCCAGGCCCTCGATGGTGGTCACCTCGTGGCCGTCGGCCTGGACGGCGAGGACGTTGCAGCTCTTGACGCTGCGGCCGTCGAGATGGACGGTGCACGCGCCGCAGTTGCTGGTGTCACACCCGATCACGGTGCCGGTCTTCCCGAGCTTCTCCCGGAGGTACTGCACCAGCAGCATCCGGGGCTCGACGTCGTCGGAGACCTGCGCCCCGTCGACGGTGAGACTGATCTTGGTCATCGAAGGCCCTGCCTTTCGCGCACAGCGGATCTGTGGTGCACGTCACGCTAGGGCTCGCCGGTTGGCGAAAGGTTGCCTGCCGCTCAGCGGTGGCAGGCGCCGCCGTAGAAGCCGGGCCCGTGCAGGCCGGGGCCGGTCAGCC
>CAWCPG010000035.1:0-81340 GCA_963797325.1 uncultured Actinomycetota bacterium | reverse complement strand
GGCTGGCAAGGCCGACTCATCCGGCCCGTGCGAAAGTGGCGACTGGATCGTGGTCGAGGAATGGCTGGCCGCCGAAGTGTTTGGACGCCAGTGACTCGCGCTAGAACCGCGTCAGCCCCTGCTGTGAGGAGCGTCCCGTCCATTGGCAAGAGCGAATGCTAGGTGGATGAGGCACGTGCGGATCGGGTACGTTGCCTCGAAGCCGCAGCGTCGATTTGGAGGGTGTCGGCGAGTGCGGTCAGGCCCGCCAAGGCATCTCTCACGAGACGACGCCGGCGGGCCGCCCTGAGGCGGGCGAACATCATCTCGGCAGAGCCGCGCCGCCGACAGCGGCACGTGAGTGCGATAAGCAGTACGCCGACACAGTCCCCGGGTGGGAGGGTGAGCACCGCCAACGAGGAGTGTGATGACGTGAGCGCGCTCAGCGACCTCATGGACGAACAGCCCGACGTCGAGCGTGCTGCGGTCTACGACGAGTTGGCGGCTGTTGCCCTTCGGGCCTTCGATGCGACTGCCGACGAGGTGCACTTTCTCGGACACAACTCAGGAGCGGCCTACAGGGTCGAGAGTGCCGATGCGGGACGCCTGCTGCTCAAGGTCCACAGTCCCCAAGGAGACAGCGAAGGCTTGCCTGCACCCGCCATTCTCGGCGGACTCCGGTGGCGGGCCACCACGGCGGAAGGGGCGGACCTTCCCGTTCAGACACCCCTGCCGGACCTCAGCGGGGCGCTCCTTCCGTTCGTGACCTTCAAGGGCTTGTCGCTCCCGTGTTCGGTCCAGCGGTGGCTCGACGGACAACAGGTCGACGCGCTCTCCACCGATCAAGCCCATGCGGTCGGCAGCCTCCTGGGCCGGTGGCATGAGTTCTCACAGAGACATGCCATAGATGCCGATCAGGCCGTGCACTACGACAGTCCGCACCTCGCTCACGCGCTGGACGACCTGCGCGTCCTGGCCACAACCGGTGCCATCACCGACGAATCCTGGGACACGATCGAGCAAGCAGTCGCCATCGGCCGCAGCCACGTGGAACTGCAATCGGGACCTCCGCTGACGTGTTCGCGTGGTCCACGGGGACCTGAATCCGGACAACATCCTCGTGGGCGACGACGGGTCCGTGCGGTTCATCGACCTGGCGCAACTCGCGCTCGCCCCCTACCTCTGGGACATCGGCGTGGCCCTCTACCAGTACTCATACCAAGACGCCTCGGTCCGCCGAGCCCTGGTGAGCGCCTACCGGGAGACTCGACCCAGGCTCACCATCCCACCACACGTCCTGGGAGTCTTCGTCTGCGCCGCCGCGCTCAGCAACCTCGCCTTCCAGTGCTCCATCCCCGCACAGCGCACCTCCCCGCTGTTCCACACCAACGTGCAGAAGTTCGCGACCGGCTACTGCCGTGACCTCGTCAACGGAGTGCCGTTCGCCCTCGAATAGACGAGCCCGCTCATCGGCATGTGAGTGCGTTGGAAGTGGCTAGCTGAGGAGTCTGCAGGCCTACATGGCATGGCCTGGAGTCTTGATCCGGTGTCCATCTACTGTCCAGATTGGGGCAGCCCGGGGGAGTGCCAGTGGGTTACAGTCAGCAGTGTCAGGCGGCTGATCCCGCACAGTTGAGCGTAAATCGGCTTGTTTCTGGTCTGACGGGTAGGGGCCGGCAAGGTCCCGAATACTCCCAGTTGCGTCCGGTTCAGACCTACCCCAGGCGGTGAGCCCGCTCAGGCTCACCGCCGGGTCACGGGTGTTCAGAGCTGGTAGGTGATGGTGACTGCCGTCCTAGTGCCGGACTTGTTCAGGTTCGAGGCAACGAGGGTTCCGTGTGCGTGCTTGAACTTGCCGGTCCCACCGGTCATCTTGCCCGCAAAGGTGCTCTCGGAAGTGGAGTGCAGATGGAAGTACATGAAGCCACCCTTGGTGTCGAACGACACGTCGATCTTCACCGAACCGGTCTTCGGGTCGAAGACCCCGTTGAGGGTGTCGAACCCGATCTTCTTGTGCGCCTTGTTGAAGTCCACATCCGATTGGCCGAAGTGCGTTTTCGAGAAGCCGATGCTCTTCAGTTGCACGGACGTGAACTTCAAGGTGTGCGTCGTTGCACTCTGCGGGCTCGCCAGCGCCGGAAGCAGAAATGCGCTGGTGCCGAGCAGGCCGGCGGTAGCCGCGGCAGCGATTGACATCCGAGTCTTCATGATCCCCCCTGGTGATCGAAAGCCCGCCGGTTGGCTGAGGCTGCTTCGCATCTTGCCCCTGGGCGACACCAGCGGCAACCGGGAGCCTGAGACGAGTCCGCTCGGAAGCGGATGGGCTGGTTCAAGACAACCATCTCCGCAAGGGGGATTGCCGCGATCGGACGCGACGACCTGGCACGCTCTGAGCAGCTCGTGGTGATCACGGTCTCCGCCGGGGAACGCAGCATCGACAGGATCAAGCACCAGACCCGTGAGTTCCCGATTGACGTCGACGCCGACGCGCTTCACGGGACGGTCCGTCGGATGGACGAAGTTGCTGGTCGCTGGCAGGGACGTCAACACGGCGCCTCGCTGACATTCACCAGGCCGAACCACCTGACATTCGAGGCATCGAAGTCTCGGAGAGGGCGCCGGCGAGACAAGCGAAACCGCACTCCGGCCCGTCACTGACACGACCGCTCGTCGGCATGTGAGTGCGTTGGAGCGGCTAGCTGGGTAGGTCTGCGGGCCTACGTGGCATGGCCTGGAGTCTGATCCGGTGTCCATCTCTACTGTGCCTTTGGTCGACACCGGCGAGCCCCTCGCTGAGGACGCAGGCTCGATGGGGGAGTGCCCCGACCTCCGAATCCGCCCGACTCGCCACCGGAGGGCACCGCGGTCGGCGCGAGGTCGACGAGGCGAGGCCACTCGCGCGGATCATGGCTATGAGCGGGTTGTCGCAGCCGCGGATCCAGCGGAGACCGCTTGGTAGGTCGAGTTCGCTCGCTGGTCGCTGCGGATCGAAGGCGTGAACGGCGCGGACGGCGAGCTCACAGGTCGAGCGTGCCGACATGGACGACCCGCGAGGCATCGGCACCGGTGCTGGTGCTCCACATCTCCCGCTCGACCACCACGAGCCGTTGCACGGTGCCCGCTTGGGCCTCGGGCAGGTCAGCGTGGTGGTCCACCAGTCCTCGATCTCCGCGGGCATGCCCTGGATCTGGATCGCATCGAGGGGCTGTGGTCGCAGCGGCCGCGGCATGTCGATCTCGAGGAGGTCTGCGTCGGCCGTCCACGTCTCCGCCGAGGCCGACGGGGCAGTGAACAGCGTGACGGACACCCGCTGGTTGAGCTCCGGATGAGGATCGGTCTCGAGGTAGGTCGCGCCTCGGAGGGTGAGGACGGCAGGGCTCCGGGGCGGCGGACCAGGCTCAGCCGCCGATCCGGGAGCGGCTGGGCGAAGTCGACCAGGGTGACAGCCGAGACCGAGAGGTCTTCGAGGGAGCTGGGCTGCCAGCGTGCGACGGCCAGACGCAGGAACGGCAGTTACGTCGGGCTGGTGTCGATGCGGAGATCGACGAACCAGCGTCCGCTTCCGGGCTCGAACTCGGGCTGGTAGCCGAGGAGGATGACTGGCAACGCGGGTTTCGCGCCGTCTGGGGTCGCGGGCAGCGTCCACGGGCCGGAGGCGACGGCTCCACCGAAGCGCTCGGGCCGGAAGTCGTTGACGCCCACCGTGCGCCGACTCGGGTCCTGTCCCCACTGCGAGACACGGCCGCGCAGCAGGTCTTGGTCGTCGAGGGCCACCCACTGGCCCGCACTGGTCGGTGGGCCGGTCGTCGGGGCGGTCGCGGGGTCGGCGACCAGCACCGCGAGGAGCTCGCCGCTGCCGCTCACGTGCCACGGTTGTTCCAGGTAGAGGCGGAGCCCGCCGCTGCGCTCCTGGACGATGGGCTCCTGGTCGGTCTGGGTGATCAGGTCCGGGGGGGCCGGGTCGGGGAACAGCTGCGCTTGCGTAGGGTCGAGATGTTCGCTGCGTTGTGGCAGGACGGATTGGCTGGGTACGACGTCGCTGACCCCGGGCGCGGGCGGCGCCGCCGTGCTGGGCAGGTCGACCACCATCGGCCCCTCCTCGGAGACCGACACCACGTCGGGCGGATAGCAGTCCGTGTCGATCGTGGTCGCCACTGCTCGGTAGGTCACGACCCGGTGTCCCGTCGTACCGAGCTCGTGCCCAGGTAGCCCCAGCGCGTCGGTGTCGAGGTCGACCCTCCGCCTCGCATCGACGTCGGAGACGGCCGGCAGGGCGCCGACGGCATCGGGTGCGAGGCGGTGGGACAGCACGACAGCGGACCTCTGCACCGTCACCGGGACGCCGTCGGGTCCGCGGTCGACCTCCTCGGGCCAGCTCGCCCGGATCTCCACGGCGTCCGTCGTCGTGGGCGACACCGCCAGGGCCGCCGACAGGCGGGCCGTGGACGCACCAGGAGGGCGAAAGCCGTGATCGGGGTCACGAACGACGGTGCCGGCACCCAGGCCTGGGTGTGCACGAGCTCGATCTCGACCTCCGGGGTCACCATCGAGTGCTGCGAGCCGCGCATCCGCGCCTCGACGTCCGAGCGCTCGGACGGGGGGCGTCGGGCGGGGGCTTCGTGGACCAACGCCATGAGATCCGGGTCACGCAGCAGGCTCGTGGCGCGGATGGTTCGCCGCTCTCCCGGAGCGAGGAAGACGGTGAGCGTCCGGCTCGCCTCGTCGTAGGACGGAGCAACGCGCTCGGGTCCGTCGTCACTCTGCGACGTCTCCAGCCGCAGGCGGAGGGGAGCGACGGCATCGGGGCCGTCACCGGTGAACGCAAGGGTCATCGGCCCGTCGGCGCCGGGAAGGTCCGACAGGACGACTCCCGCGGCCTGCGGGTCCGCCAGGTAGGGGACGGTGTCCCCGACCGGGAGGGTCAGAGTGGCCGTGCTGCGGGGGACGAGGGCGCTGCGGGCATCCCGGACCCCACGGCCGTTCTTGCCCAGGGCGTCGTCGAATATGCCGTGCTGCTCGGCGAGGGCCACCGGCGCACGAGGTGGCAGCAGGACTCGCTCGCACGGCGTCGGTGGGGGAGGGTCCAACAGGACGAACCCGCCCGACATCGGCGCGTGCCGGATGACCAGGCGACGGTCGGACTCGCCGGCTGGGTAGGTCGCCGCAGGTCCCCCGGAGACGACCATGGGAGGGAGCACGGGTTCGTAGCGACGGAAGGTCAGAGGCGCTGTCGCCGTGGTCGGCGCGTCGGCCAGGCCGAGGCTTCTTCCGGCCAGGTCCACGGTCCGTAGCCGGAACCGGTAGTCGTGCCCGAACCGGAGCCGCGGCAGGGTTCCCGGCTGCACCTCGCAGGTGATCGTGGTGTGCAGGCTGGCGAGGGTCGGAGAGCTGGGTTGGCCGCGCTGATCGGTGGGCGGCCCGGCTCCCGGCCGCGCTGCCGAGAGGCTCCACCCACGCCACGTCGCCACCCGCTCGTGGACCCACCGGTGCGTGTCGCCGGTGAGCGCCTCCTGGGCAAAGCCCTCGTCCTCGAGGAACTGGTCGGCCGCGGGGAGCGCGCCGCCACCGTCGACGGTGTAGCGGATGCGGCGCTGGTGGAGTGAGCGGAATGGCGCGTCCCCGTCACCGATGTCCACGCGGAAGCCTCGTCGCAGGTCCTCCGCGGTGAGCACGTCGTCGTCGCCCAGCCCCTGGGACCGCCGGGCCCGGGTCCGGCCGAAGCGTTGGTCGAGGGCATCCGCGCGACCGGTCTGGACGAGCGCGATCCCGTCGTTGCGCAGGGAGGGGAGGCTGCCGTCCGACATCGGGGCGAGCCCGCCTGCGCTCGCGACCCCGCGCCGTACCGCGCCGTCGAGATCGAGGTCCTCCAGGTGGAAGTCCGCCCCGTCGAGGGGCCAGACCCCGGGATCCGCGCCACCCGCCTGCGTCCGGACTCCGACCTGGTCGGCGCCTGCTCCGACCACGACGGCGGTCAGCGGACGGTGATGCGTGATGGTGGCGGGCAGGGCGACGGAGTCGGCCAGCCGAAGGGTCGTGACCTTCGCGTCGAGCGCCGTGGTGGGGACTTCCAGGTCCACCAGCAGCCCGAGGCGCCGCAGCAGCAGCGGATGGTCCCCGAGCAGCGTGAGGACCTGGTGGAGGTCCAGCGTCGGGGCAGCGGCCGCGGTCGCTGAGACGACCGGGACCTCCGGCTGCTGGAAGGCGTACGCCTGTCCCACAGACTCGAGATCGACCCCGGCCAGAACCCGGGTCGTCGGGTCACCCGCGACCAGGGTGCGCTGGAGCTCGGCGGCGACCCGGCCCTGGAACTCGGACAGGCCGCCGAGGTCGAAGACGCTCGTGCCAGCGGCGAGCGTCGGAGCGCCTCCAGTGACTTCCGCCGCGGCGACCTCGGCGTACTCCCCCAGGACCCGGTCGCGGGTGGCCGCCGATGGGTAGCTCACGACCGGCCGCGCGGTGGGATCGGCGGCGGCGGTCGGTCTGACCGGTACGTCGTCGCGGACCACAGCTCGCCACACCCCCACGTCCGGCTCGTCTCCGACCCTGGTGGCCGCGACACCCGTGGCTCCGCCGCCGAAGTCGATCGCCCAGTCGAGCCCGGCGACCGTGGCAGGCCAGTCGCGGAGAGCGGCAAAGGACGCCACCGTGTCGCTCTCGCCGTCGGGCACGAGACGGGGGACGACGACCACGCTGATCCTGAGTCGCCCAGCGGTGACGTCGGCCGGGCAGCAGATCCAGGTGAGGTCGGTGGAAGGCACGAGCCGCTCCTCAGGCGAAGGCTTCGCAGAACTGGTCGAAGGCTGGTGGGTCCAGGGTCAATTCGGCAGGAGCGAGGTCGTGTCCGACGGCGAAGGACTTCTCCACGGTGAAGCTGACGGATTCGTGGAAGAGCAGGACGTCGACACCCACCGTCACCGTGGCCCGGCCGTACACCGAGCCGCCGTCCTCGTCGACGTAGCCGAGCGCGACCTCGAACTCGACGCTGAGCTGCACTACGTCGAGGATCGACAACACTCCGCCGCAGCGTAGGAAACCCTCGAGGCGCACGGTGTCTGCGAGCACCAAGGTGATCCCACCCAGGGCGTGCACCTGGCCCTCAGCGACGACGACGGCGATCGCGAACTCGCCGCCGAAGTCCAAGGACGCCTCCACCGTCTCGAGCCTCTGCGTGGTGGCCTCGAGGGCGACGTAGCCTCCGCCGCCGAAGATGCCGACTCCCACGGTGAAGGGACTGACCTTGCTTCCGAACGCGAACCGGAGGGAGCTGGGCGCGTCGGTGAACGGGACCCGAACGTGGGCGCCGAGGCCGACGTTGGAAAGGCTGAACACGCCGAAACCGAAGTCTGGCAGTGCGATGTCGTAGCCGGCTTGGACCCCGGTGCTGTCGACGGTGATCGGGCACCCGTCCGCGAAGTCCTGGATCTGCTCGGCAAGGTCCTGGATGAACGACAAGTCACCGGCGAAGGAGACGGTCACGCCGGTGGCCGATACCTTCGGCGCCGAGTGCGGGCGGGTCACGAACGTGAGGCTCTCCATCCGGACTGCGATCACGTCCAGCACCGAGACGGTGACCTTGGTCAGACTGCCGACCACGTCGACCGTCGGCGGTGCGGGGTGGTCGGGGTCCAGGGGCTGGGTGAGGGTGGCCTTCAACGACATCGCCGACCCGCTCTCGAAGCGGACGATGCCCTCGCCCCCGGTCTCGAGGTTGGGTGTCCAGTCGTACGTGGTCTCCACCCGATCGGGGAGTCGCAGTGACGTCATCTCGGGCAGGTCACCGATCTCGGCGGAGAGCACGTCAACCAGGTCGGTGCCTAGAAGGCGGGCGCCGGCGAAGGCCTGTCGGGGGTCGATCGTGGGGATCGCGCCCTTGAAGGCGCTCACGCCGCCCAGCACGCTGTCTGGGCTGGAGAGGCCGCCGACGGCGGGGGCGGGGAAGTGCACCGGGAGACCGCCGTCGGCGATGGTGAGGAACGTGCCCGTGGCATCCGGGCGGTGGAGCAGGTCGCAGAAGGTGCGCCCCGGTTGGTCGGTCAGCCGGTGGACGGCCTCGAGCGCGACCTCGACCTTCTGCGGGACGAGCACGGGGGACGGGAGACCGGCGGTGGCCAGGTCGAGCACTACCTGGTGGACCGGGAGGATGATCGCCTCGGCCGTGATGTTCGCCTGACCCGACCGGTCCGCCAACGCGACCGGCGCGCCGCCCAGATCGATGGTCTTGGCCTCGTCGGGCGCCGTCGCGAACGCATCGATCATGGCCGAGGCCGGCTGGCTGTCGGCCTTGAAGACCAGCGGTGCGGTGAACGCGGTCTCCTTGCCCTCCCAGTCGACGCCGACCAGCGCGAACCGGACCGGCGCACCGTCTGCGCGCACCAGGAAGGCCGGGTCGCCGTCGGCTTGGACCGGGAGGGTGCGTGGCCCGGCGTACCGCAGGACGCGGAAGGGACTGTCCACGGTGATGGACACATCGGTGTCGAGGACCGTGAGGGTCGACGTCTCGACGATCGGTGCAGCCAGGTAAGTCGGGCCGGCGACGTAGGGATCGGACGGACTCCCGCCGCCGCGGCTGAGGCCCGAGAAGGTGCCGCGGGCGATCTCACGCCGACGGTCCGTCGTGAGCCGGGCGCGGTGGCCGGAGGAGAGTGTGCCCGGGATCACCAGGGTCGAGTGGGTTTCGCGCCCCGACCTCGCCGCGTGGCGCAGCGTGGGAGCGCCGGGGTGGTCCGACTCCTGGATGAAGAACCGATCATCGATCCATCCGTCGGCGCCGAGCGTCGAGACCGCCATCCGGGTCTGGAAGAACGCGTCGGCGAGCTGCGGGAGCACCGAGATCGGCAGGACCGTGGCTCCCTCGGTGAGCGGTGACACGGCCGTCACGTGCCACACCCGCGGGCCACCACCGGACTCGAGCAGTTCGCCCTGCCATATCGCGGTCCACCCCGCCGTGCTCGTGCGCGGGATCGGGTGGAGGTCCCATCGAGACCGCGGGGGCGGCACCGTCTCGAGGGTGAGCAGGGTGGGGAACTCCAGGGTCGCTCCGAGGAGTGGCTGCAGGTGCCACGACCCCAGCAGCCCGGACAGATCTCCGGCAGGCAGAGGTCCGGTGAGGACGCTCGTGCCGCGGTCTCCCGCGCGCACCGGCATCTGGCCACCCACGAAGCCGGGGTCGTGGCCGAGCCCCGCTCCGAGCGGCCATTCCTCCACCGACTGTGTCTGCAGACGCACCGTCGCCGTCCGAGCGTCTGTGTCGACGAAGGCCTCGAGGAACAGCAGGTCGTCCGACCGGGCCAGCCATGACCTCGAACCGTCGATCACGTAGAGCGGCATGGTCAGGCCCGCGCCGGCTTCACCGTCTTCAGGCACTGGTGCCCGGATTTGCGATCACCGAATATCACCGAGTCGACCCCCGCAAGGCCCCTGGACGCGACGGGCCCTCCGACCAGAGTCCTCGCGGGACCCACGTATCGTCAAGGGAGGCGCCGTGGAGCCACCAGCATGGCATCCGTCGGCGGTGAGGGAGGGTCGGGAAAGTAAGAGGGACGAGCACGCTGCGACCGTCAGTAGGGCAAGCGCCAGGACACCGAAGACGCGCAGACCGGTGCCCATCTGCCGTCCGGAAGCATCAGACCACCGTGGTCCCTGTTCCAGGTGCGGCTCGTCCCGAACTTGTCCACACTCGCTCGGGATCGACCTATGGACCGGCACCGCGTGCGAACCCACGCCGGATGATGTGCGTCGTTCCGCTGGGTGTCGGCGGATCTCAGCTGTCTTGCTCCGCGGAGTCTCGAGCCGCACTACTGGCGGGGAGGCTCGCGACCGGAGCCGTCACCGCTCTCGGCCGGGTGACTCCGAACGGCGTCCGGGACCACACTGGTCTTGGACGGAGGGGGACGGATGGCTGCCGCAGTGTTGGTGCACGGAGCCTGGCACGGGGGCTGGTGCTTCGACCGAGTCCAGGCCCTCCTGATCGGGTCAGGCGTGGACGTGTACGCCCTCGATCTGCCCGGACACGGAGACGACCCTGGGCCATTCACCGACCTGCACGGCGACGCGGCCCGGGTGAGGGCCCTCCTGGACGAACTGTCAGACGTGGTCCTCCTGGGCCACTCCTACGGCGGCGCGGTGATCACCGAGGCCGGCGCGCACCCAGCCGTGCGACACCTGGTCTTCCTGGGTGCTTTGGCTCTCGACCATGGCGAAGCGTGCTCGTCGGCTGCGGTCGCAGAGTCAGCCGGCATCTCCCATGAAGGCCGGCCCGACCTGGGAGACTTCATGCAGTTCCATGAGAACAACATCTCCACCCTTCTCCCCGGCGCGGCAGCCTGTCTGTACCACGACTGCGGCCCGGCAGACGTGACGTGGGCGATGGCTCGCCTGGGACCGCAACCGATGCTGAACCTCGCCCAGGAGCCGAGAGCCGTGGCGTGGCACACCAAGCCCTCGACGTACGTCGTCTGCGTCCAGGACCAGACGATCCATCCAGACCTCCAACGCATCCTCGCCCGCCGTTGCACCACGAGCGAGGAGTGGCCGACCGGACACTCGCCCTTCCTCTCCAGGCCAGACCTGGTCCGCGACCTCCTCCTCGCACTCCTCTGACCTGTTCGGTGGTCGCGGCCTCCCCGGCGAGGGTCACCCGGCAATACCGCCGGGACTGTCGGCCGCGCTTCCTGGCAACCGGGTGGCCGGAGGGGCATTCTGAGCCCGAACCCACGCACAGGACGGGAGCGCCATGAGCTCGCCCACCAACGCCGAGGTGCCCGAGGCCTTCCTCGCCTACATCGCCGCAAGCGTCGACACCGGCGAGTGGCGGGTGTGGGCTGTCGCCAAGCCCGAGACGATCGCACCGGACAACCCGAAGCCGACGTTCCTGGCCGAGCGGGTGCTCGCGAAGGCGGCGGATCTGGTCGGTGTCACGTGTGAACCCTTGCGCCCCGGTACGACGACCGCGTCCGTCCGCTACGACGGCCCATGTCCGGCGTGCAAGCACCCGACCGATCAGGTCATCCCTCTGACCTTCCTGACGGTCGACTCCTCGTGGAGGAGCATCGCGTCACGTGGACCCCAGGCCACTCCTCGGCTGCCGGTCAGAGCCCAGAACATGGCCCTAGCGCCCGCGAGCGTGGCGGAAGGTGCACCCCCCGCCGAGCTCCAGGAGCGACTCGGCTATCCCGTGCTGGTCACCTGTCAGTGCACTCATTCCCACGACGCGCCCACGAGCGCCGGTGTCTTCGGCTGCGGTGCGAGCTGGATGCTCAAGGCCATCACGGGCGACGCACAGACCGATGCGGCCGGCGCCCACTTTGCTCTCCCGGCCACCGAAGAGCTCCGGAGTTGGAAGGACCTGGCCGCCATCGCGGCAGTCAACGTCGGGGCCGCCCAGAACGCGCGTGACGCCGTAGGCAAGTGGGTGACCGCACTCACCGGACTCTTCGCCCTGGTGGGCGTGACGGCGGCCGTCGGCGGCCGCGACGCTCTCGCCACCATCAACCATCCTCAAGCCGTGATCATCACGATCGGGGTCCTGGCCGTCCTCGTGCTCTCGGCCGCCGCTGCGCTGTGGGGCCAGCTGGGTGCCACAGGTGTGCCCGTCGTCAGGTCCTCGGCAGGCGAGAGGGCCGTTGCCGAGTACGCCGACAACCCGCTCCAGCAGGCAGTCGCCGCCACGGCCCGGCTGCGCGAAGTGGCCGGCCTTGCCCTCGTGGGCTTCGTAGTCGCCCTGCTCACGCTGGCCCTGATCTGGTGGGCGCCTCAGAAGAGCGAACCTGTCAAGAAGGTCGACGTCACGTTCCGAACAGGGCCGCCTGCGGTCTGCGTGACGACGACCGGCGCCGCCGATCCGAGCTTCATGCTGGTCACGGACAAGCGAGGCAATGTCACCGTCCACCGGCTCGGTGACGTGGTCGCGGTCAAGCCCGCCAAGTGCTGAACGGATTCGTGTCCGCCCAGCGCGTCAGTGGGGTTTCCTCGGTGGTGCGGGAGTCGGTGCGGGCGAGCGCGCCAGCAGCAGTGACGCGACCGGAGACGACCGCCAACGGGGCTTGGTGAGCCACTCGCCGTGGAAGAACCACTCCACCGTGGCCCGAGTGAGCCATGTCGAACTCCCGGGTTCGACCGGAGGCCGCGATCACGAGAGCGGCACTACTTGACTCGGTGCGTCCTTCGCCGGGAGGTGTCCGTTCAGCCGCTCATAGAAGCTCTTGCGGTCCAAGGCGGCATTCAGGTCAGCGACCGCCCTGCTCAGCGCATACGGCGTTTCCGCCTCCAGTTCGGCCAGTGCTTCCTCGGTGGCCACCCACTCGTCTCGCATCCGACCCGCAAGCTGACGAGCACGGTCGGTGAGCTGCACGCGACGTGTGCGTGCATCGCTTCCCAGGGTTGTTTCCACGAGTCCGGCCCTCGCCATGGCGGCGACCTTCTGACTGGAGGCCGAGTGCGTGCGACCTACGGATGCCGACAGCTGGCGGATCGTCATCGGGCCACGTGCGTCGAGTCGCAGGATCTCAAGGACCCAGGAGGTGCGGACGCCGGCGCTGTCGGGGGACGATTCGTAGACTCGGGCGATGTCGTTGTCGACTCGTTCCATCAACTCCCGCACGGATCGCCATAAGCTCTGTGTGGTCACATCCATGGTCATGACAGCACTGTAACAGTCCTTATGCATACCTGAGTGCTCCCGCTCGGTCCGCTGCCAGCGCCCGCCGTGAACACTGCGGTCTTGACGTATCTATAAGCACTGTTACAGTGCTTATAGATACCAGCTCGCCGGGAGAGTAGATGGACATCGTCGGAACGACTCGAGGTGCATCCTTCAGTGTCGTCGGCGTCGCCCTTGTGGTCGTGATCCCGCCCCAGGGGTCGACTGTCGACGGGGGCGAGTCAGGCAGTCAGCTCGGTGGTGTCGCCGGCCAGCTCCTGGAGGCACTGGCCAAGGACTGGGTAGTGCGGACACCGCCTACCCCGGCTGACTCGAGCGAGGACATCTCATCGTGCGCTGAGCAGCCGGTCCCCTCACTTCCGCAGGCTTCGACCCCACCGGTGGGCGGTCCTCGCGTCCAGCGCGTTCAGCGCACCCTGACACAGCGCGAGCGCGAGGTGCTGCGCCTCCTCGCCTGCGGAGCGACCAACCGAGGGATCGCCTCACGGCTGTTCATCTCGCCCAAGACCGCCAGCGTCCACGTGTCACGAATCCTGACCAAGCTGGACGCCAGCACCCGCACCGAGGCCGCCGCCTTAGCTCACGCCGCTGGCCTCGTCCAACCGGAAGACCTCGGACCCCGCGCAATGAGTTGAGTCCTATCGCCGGGTGTCGGCGTGATCGGACGCGCAACACTCTGCCGGAAGGGCTGGGCTGACATGGATCCTCCTCGGTTCGACGTGGTGGAGACGGTGGGCAGACTGCGGACGCGGTGAGGTAGCGCCCCTGGGGATGGTGCGGAACGGGTCAGCCGTCGGTCTGGGTGAGTGACAGCAACGTCACTCCCATGTCGCGGATGCGGGAGAGCAGTCCGTGGAGCTGGGCCTGGTCGGCGATCCCGACGGTGAGGGTGGTGCAGCCCTGGCCGTCGCGGACGAGGTCTCGTGCGTCGAGCCATTCGGTCCATCGGTCGTCCACGTGGCCGGCGAGCCGGAGCTCGTAGGTGACTGGCTGATCGGACGCCGCCCGGGCGGGATGGGAGGGGACGGTCATGATGACGCGACCGCGGGAGGAGGGGTCGCGCTGGCGGCTCGCGTCGAGCGCACACGCGGGGGGCGGGCCCGGTTCGACCGGCGGATCACCCATTCGGCGACGGCGAGGTTGATCACCCAGCCGGCTCCGGTGGCCACGTCGGTCTGCGTCACCCCGTGGCCGAGGACGGCTCCGCCGATGCCGATGGTGAAGGCCTGGGTGCCGGCTGCCAGGGCGATGGCGTAGCCACGGATCATCCAGGCCTGGTGGGCGGCGATGTCACGGCGGCGGATGGCGGTGAAGCCGAGGACCAGGCAGCCGGCCATGGCAGACCCGAAGCCCAGCCTCAGCACGTAGAGCAGGTGACCGGTCCCGGGTTGCGGCACGTAGAACAGGGTCATCCACACCGCCGACCCGGCCACCAGCAGGCCGGCGACGGTCAGGACCCGACCCGCGCGGCGGTGCCAGCCCAGGTGTCGGCGGCGGAATCGGCGCACGAACTGGAACGCGCCGACCAGGGCGAACACGGTGGCGCCGACGATGTGGACCACCAGAGGCAGCGGGAAGCCTGTGAACCGGTGGTCGGCCGGGATCAGGGCTGGGCCGCCTGCGAGCTGGACCAGCCGCAGCGTGCCGGCCGTCAACGGGACCGCCGACAGCGCTACCAGAGCGGCGGGGACCGGCCAGCCACGCGCCCGGCCACGGGCCCGTTCCCGGGGCCGGTTCCGGTGGGTGTCCTGGTCGGTGCTCATCGGACTGACAGCTGGTCGACGACGGCGGAGGTCTGGGTGGCGGGCGTCTCGGCGGGGTTGCGCTGGTCGCGCCACAAAGAGATGCCGAGGGCGACCAGGGCCACGCCTTCGGGGACGGCCATGGGCCGGTTGAACGACTCCGGCAGGACGGCGAGGGCGACGGTGGCCGTGGTGCTGGCAGCAAGGAGCAGAGCCGCCCACCGGGCCAGGACCCGGGCCCGGAACAGGGCGATCCCGAAGACCAGCCCTCCGAGGACGTAGCCCAGGCCCATCAGATCCAGCAGGATCTGCACGTTCCCGATGTCGCCGGCCGTCTGGGCGCCGTTGGCGCGGAGCACTACGTCGTTGACGAAGACCGGGGCGTTCTCGGTGAGCGCCGGCAGCACCAGCACGGAGGTGATCTCCGTGGCGAACACGAACAGGTAGCCCAGGGCGAAGAGGACGAACCCGACCAGCCCGAGGAGCCGCATCTGTCGGACTTGGCGCAGGTACATGCCGGTGATGCCGACCAGGGCGAGGACCGCCATGACGGCCTTGGCCGTGCCGCGGAGCACCCACTCGTGGGTATCGGTCAGGAAGGTGTCCGGGGCTGGGTGGTTGATCTGGACGGAGATGAAGATGGCGCCGGCGGCCGCCGCGCAGACGGCTGCGGTGCGGGTCAGGTGGCGGGTGGTGACGGTCATGGCAGGCTCCTTGGTCTTCCCCGGTGGTGGTGGTCTCCGGCGATGTCGGTGACGCTAGGAGCCGACGTGGTGACCAGGCATCACCAGGTGATGTGACCCGGATGGTGATTGACCGCCGCCGAGAAGGTTCGGCCGCGGTGTCGTGGCTGCAGCAGCTGCCTGCGTCACCCGCGGTGTTGACGCCTGGCCGGGTGACATCACCGGGCTGGTGCCCCATGCTGGAGCGTGCCCACCGGACGACGCGACGGTGGACATCTGAGGGGGCCGTCCTGTGAGACGCCACCCGCGTGACCCGGGACCATCGCGGGCCTTCTCGGGTCTTCGGCTCTCCCCGGCGCTGGCCCCGCAGCCGGGCGGTAGGTGAGCATGCACCTCTCCAGGTCCGGTCGCGTGCGGGTGGGGCCTCCTGTGCAGCCGTCCGCCGTCCGTTCGCCGGCTGCGTCGACCGGCGCGGCTCGGGTCCTGCCGCGCGAACGAGTCGGCAGGGTCTTCGTGTCGCTCTACACGCTGTCGTTCGCCGGCGGATCCTTGGTGCTGATCGCCCCCTTGCTCGTGACACTCGCCCTGAAGGTGAACGACCTGGTCGGCGCCGATGCGGCTGCCAAGAACCTGGCGCTGGTCACCGGCGTCGGGTCGCTGTTGTCGATGGTCAGCAACCCGTTGTTCGGCCGGCTCAGCGACCGCACCACGGCGCGGCTGGGGATGCGACGCCCCTGGATGCTTCTCGGTCTCGTGGGCGGATCCCTGGGGACCCTGACCGTGGCGGTGGCACCGACCATCGCGGTCGTGCTCGTCGGGTGGTGCACCACCCAGGTCTTCTTCAACGCCCTGCTCGCGGCCCAGGTCGCTGTCCTGCCCGACCAGGTCCCCGTGCCCCAGCGGGGGGTCGTGTCCGGGGTCCTCGGCATGAGCCTGCCCCTGGCGGCCGTGGCCGGGACCTATCTCGTGCAGGCGTTCAACGGCCTCGAGCTCGCCATGTTCCTGGCACCGTGCGTCGTCGGCGGCCTGTTCGTGGTCGTGTTCGCCGCACGTCTGAACGACCGTCGCCTCGACCCCGCCGACCGGCCACCGTGGTCACTGCGCGAGCTCGCCGGGACGTTCTACGTCAACCCGCGCCGCAACCCCGACTTCGCGTGGGCGTTCGCCAGCCGGTTCATGGTGGTCCTGGCCTACGCCTTTCTCGTGACCTACCAGGCCTACTACCTGCTCCACGACCTCGGCAGCACCGAACACGACGTTCCCCACCAGATCTACCTGGGCACGCTCGCCCAGTCCGCCGTCCTGGTCGCCGTCTCGCCCGTCGCCGGCAGACTCTCGGACCGCGTCGGGCGCCGCAAGGCCTTCGTCGCCTCGGCCGCGGTGATCTACGCGGCCGCGCTGCTCACCATCGCCACCGCTCACGACCTCAACGGCTACCTCGTCGGCATGGCCCTCAGCGGCCTCGGGTTCGGGATGTACATGGCCGTCGACCTCGCGCTGGTCGTCGACGTCCTGCCCCACACCGGCAGCTCAGCCAAGGACCTCGGCGTCCTCAACGTGGCCGGCGCCCTCCCCTTTGCGCTGGCACCCGCCGTCGCCCCCCTCATCCTGGCCCTGGGGAACGGCAGCTATCTGGTGCTCTACGCCGTCGCCGGTGCGTGTGCACTGGCCGGGGCCGCAGCCATCTGGCCGGTCAAGGGAGTGCGCTAGGCGACCGCGCTTCCCCGCCTCGGCGCCTGCCGAGGGGGTCAGCGCGGCTGAGGGAGTCGGTGGCCGGTGGTCACGCCACCGTCGCAGGCTCGCGGCTGGCCGGCGCCAACGGCTGCGTGCGCTGCTCGGTCCACAGCGCATAGCCGAGCCAGGCCAGCGCGATCCCCAGCGGGATCGCCATCTTCGGCTGGGCTGCGTTCGGGAGGACCGCGGCGACGGGTGCCAGCAGGGTCGACAGCGCCATCAGAGCGCCGGCCCAGCGCGGCAGGATCCCGGCCCGGAACGTTGCCACGCCGAAGCAGGCCCCTCCGAGGATGTAGATCGGTGCGGTGAGCATCCACACGGTGGGAAGCACTCCGAGATCGAACGTGCCGGCCGGGCCGTTGAACATCCCCATCCAGGCCTGCACCAACCCAGGTGACGTGGCCGCCACGTGCGGCAGGACGAAGGCCTCGACGAAGCTGAAGCCCATGATGAGCACCAGCCACAGCTCGAGCATCAGGAACCCGGCGAGCCCGAGCCATCTCACCTTCGCTGCCTGTCTGGCATACAGCCCCATCATCCCGAGCACCCCGAAGAAGCACATCGCGCAGGCGAGGACATGGACGACCTCCCAGCGAGTGGTGGTGACCGACGAGGGAACGTTGGCCGGATGGAGGATCCCCACCAACACGTAGCAGACGCCCGCAATCACGGCGCACAGCCCTGCCCCGTCGATGAGGTTCTCGCTGGTGGGCTTCCGCTCGACGTCAGCTCGGTTCTTCTGCTCGGTCACAGTCATGTCGGGCTCCTGGTCAGGCCCGATGAGGTCGGGCGATGCCCGGAACCTAGGAGCCGAGATGATCAGCCCGCCTCACCACATGATGTGAACCAGGTGGTGATCGCGGGTCCTGGTGAGCCCCTGTCTGCCCACTTTCCCCGACCCGTTGCCGGGACGTGTGCGTCATGTCGCCGGCCTAGAGCTGTGGCAACCCGCGCGCCGGGCTGGTCCTTTCCCCCAGACGGGTTGACGGTTCGCGCCGAACGGCACCATCTGCTCGATCGGTCTCCGTCCGTCCTCACCATCCGGTGGTTGAGAGTCATGATGCGGAGAGGCTCGACGACGTCCAGCTGCGGATCGCTGACTCGATCACGACGATCAATGGCGTGTGTCGGTGTGGTGGACGAGGCCGTGCTCGTAGGCGTAGATGACGATCTGGACCCGGTCGCGGAGGTCGAGCTTGGCGAGGGTGTGTGCGATGTGGCTCTTGACGGTGGCTTCGCTGAGGAAGAGGCTGCCGGCGATCTCGGCGTTGGACTTCCCCTGGGCGAGCTGACGGACGACGGCGAGCTCTCGGTCGGTGAGCTCGGTGGGTGGGCCACCTCGGTCTGGTGGTCGGGGCCGGCTGCAGTAGTCGGCGATCAGCCGGCGGGTGATCGCGGGGGCGAGGAGGGTGTCGCCGCCGGCTACGGTCCGGACTGCAGTGGCCAGTTGTCGGCTGGTGCCGTCCTTGAGGAGAAACCCGGAGGCGCCGGCGCGGAGTGCCTGGTAGACGTACTCGTCGAGGTCGAAGGTCGTGAGAACGAGGACGGCGGCCCTGGAGCCGCTGGTGACGAGCCGCTGGGTTGCCTCGATGCCGTCCATGCCGGGCATCCGGATGTCCATGACGACGACGTCCGGGTCGGTGGACCGGCAAAGGCCGAGGACCTCATGGCCGGTGGACGCCTCGCCGATCACCTCGATGTCGTCTTGAGCGTCCAGCATCATCCGGAGACCCTCTCGGACCAGTTCCTGGTCGTCGGCCAGCACGACGCGGATCACGTGGTCGCTCCTGTGGGGAGCTCGGCACAGACCGCGAACCCACCCTCGTCGGTGGGTCCGGTGCGGAGCTCTCCGCCCATCAGGCTCACGCGCTCGCGCATCCCGAGGAGACCGTGGCCACCGAGGTCAGCAGCGGTGCCGGGGACTCCCCGGCCGTCGTCGACGACCCGGACCGCCAGCCACTCCTCGCCCGTGTCCAAGGTCACCAGGACGCGTGTGCCAGGCCCGGCGTGGCGGACCACGTTGGCCAGGGCTTCCTGGACGACCCGGTAGGCGGTCAGCTCCACCGCAGGGGACAGGGGCGCGGACACACCGACCCGGTCGATCTCGACCGCAATCCCTGCGTCTCGTGCCTTCTCGGCGAGGGCGGCCACGTCGTCCAGCCTCGGTCGGGGCGGCTCGACCGGAGGGTCGTCCTGGCTGCGGAGCACGCCGAGGAGCCTGCGCATCTCCACCAGCGACTCTCGTCCGCTGTCCTCGATCTTGGCCAGTGTCGCGTCGTCGGAGTGACCTTGTGCGCGGGCGCCGGCGGCCTGGACCACGACCACGCTGAGGTTGTGGGACACGATGTCGTGCAGGTCGCGAGCCAGCCGAGCACGCTCCTCGCCAACGGCCCGCGCGGTGGCGAGCTCCCGGTCCTGCCTGCGGATCGCCGCATCACGTCGCCCGCGCAGCTCGCGCACCACCATCCCGGCGAGCCAGCAGGCCAGGAGCTCCGCTGCGAAGAAGGCGCCGGCCCAGAGATCTCCCGCGCGGCCACTTCGGATGTCGTGGTTGCTCAGCCCATAGGCGCCGTATCCCAGGGCTGCGATCAGAAGGCCGACCCACGCAACCGACCGCCGGCTGTACGCGCCCACCGAGTACATCCCCACGGAGAACACGAAGATCAGCTCGAACCCCTCGGGAGAGTTCCCGGTGGCCAGCGACTGCACGATCAGCGCTGCCATGATCACCGTCCAGACCAGCAGCGGCCGGCTACGCCGCCACCACAACGGCACCGCCCACAAGAAAGGGAGCGCCGAGACCAGCCACACCGGGCCGGCGACCTGCGTGCCGACCGGGTTCGACGAGGCCCACACCGCGGTCGCAGTCAGGGCGCCGGCGACGAGAACGACGGCGAGGTCGACGTAGCGATCGAGTGCCCGAAGGTGGCCCGTAGTCGGACTCATGCGGCGAAGATACCGACCCGCCGTCCACTGCGAGTCCGCCTTGCGGCGATGCGGCTTCATCCTTTCGGCGACGTGGATCAGCCACACAGCCGCAGACCCCGATGCCGCCCGATTCCTACCTTGCAGGGCGACGGGACGCACACGGCGTCCCCACCCCAGGAGGTACCACCCGATGACACCCGACTCTGCGCGCCGCGGGCTCTTGGCCGCGTCCTGTATCACCGCTCCACTGTTCGGTCTCGTCGCAGCCCTCGCCACCCCGTCTCTGGCGACCAGCCCAGCAGACGAGGTCCACGCGGTCGCCGCTTCACCGAACGCGTTCTACGTCTACGCGCTGTGCATCCTGCTCAGCTCCATGCTGCTGGTCCCGGCTGTCTTCGCGCTGCTCGCCCTCGTGCGACCACTGCGCCCGTGGGCCGCGCTGGTGATCGGCGTGGTCGCACAGATCGGCATGCTCGTGGCGATCGGAGACGCCGCCTCGGAGCTGGTGTTCTGGCAGATGGCCGCCCACGGACACGACCCCTCCGCGATGGTCTCGGTCATCGAGTCCTTCGACAACGCCTCCGGGGCGTCCCTGATCTACACCATCGGCGGGCTGTGCACCCTGACCGGCGTTCTCGGGCTGGGAATCCTGCTCTGGCGCACCCATGCACTCCCTGTCTGGGCCGCCGCATGTCTGCCCCTCGGAGCCATCGCCAACATCGCCGGCTTCAGCGCCGGCTCCCGTCCCCTCCTCGCCGGCAGCTACGCCGTCCTGGCTCTGAGCCTCGTGCCAGCAGCCTTGACCGTGCGGAAGCCCCACGACCAGACCATCCCGCAGCTCCGCCCCGAGCCCCACCTCACGAGTGCCCGCCCAGCACTGACACCGGCCGCACACTCAGCCCGCTGCCGGCCCGGACGGTGTCCCAAGATCAGATGCACGCCGAGATGAGGTGCCCATACCGCCGGCCATGGCGCGCCCGCACGGCGCTCGCGGAGTCGCGCCTCGATGCGACGTGCGCGTTGCTGGTCTTCTTGGTCGTGGTCTCCGACAGCGGCATCGACCCATGGGCGTGCCCGCCGCGCTCATACCCGTGGGTGCGAGCGTGTCTCACCCGAAGGAAAGACTCGACGGGCACGCATGCAGGCCGTACCCCGGGCTGGCGCACCGCACACCTCAGTGGCGATGCCCGCCGGCTCATGGGGCGCCGGCGGGCATCTGGCAGGGCGCTGGGACGGGGACCCGCGCCCTGGGTCTGACTGTTGCTGCCTAGACCCCTCGGCCGCCACGGACCCGGGAGAAGATGAAGATGGCCAGCGCGATGATCGCCAGGATGATGAGGATGGTCCACAGCATTGAGGCTCCTGAGGTAGAGGGCTGGACAGGTCTGCCTGCCTCCCCCTCCGTGCCCATCTGAATTGCTGTTCAAACGTCGCGCTCGCACGTGACCCTCGGTCTTCCGAGGTCGCGGGCCGCCTGCTCGGGTGCGGCCAAGACCGGCGCCGCGGGGCTAGGCTCTGGCAGCGGCTCGCCGCGCATCTGTGGACAGCGTCGTCGCGACGGGGGGACCAGTGTCAGGAGTCGAGCCGAGGCAGGCTCCCACAGGCTCGCGCGTCACGGAGTTCGGGCACGACGCGCTCATCGTCTGCGACAACCTCGTGCGGATCTACCAGACGGAAATGGTGGAGGTGCAGGCGCTGCAAGGTCTCGATCTGCTGGTCCACGAGGGCGAGATGGTCGCGATCGTCGGGGCGTCCGGCTCGGGCAAGTCGACCCTGCTGCAGGTGCTCGCGGGGGTCGACGCCGCGACCGCCGGCAAGGCCAGGGTGGCGGGGCACGACCTGCTGGCGATGACCCGCCAGGAGCGCGTGCACTACCGGAGGGAGGTCGTCGGGTTCGTCCGCCAGCAGAGCGCGCGCAACCTCGTCCCCTACCTGACGGCCGCCCAGATGGTCGACCTGCCCCTGAGCATCGCCGGTGTACGCCGGGCCGAACGGAAGCTGCGTACGGCCGAGCTGCTCGACGCCTTCGGGGTCGGCCACTGCGCCGGGCTCCGGCCCCAGCAGATGTCCGGAGGGGAACAGCAGCGGGTGGCGATCGGCGTGGCGCTCGCCAACCGGCCCGCGGTCCTGCTGACCGACGAGCCCACCGGCGAGCTGGACACTGCGACGGCCCAGGAGGTGTTCGCAGCCCTCCGCACGGCGAACACCGCGTGGGGTACGACGGTCGTCATCGTCACCCACGACACCGGGGTGAGCGGGCAGGTCGCGCGGACGGTCGCGATCCGCGACGGCCGCACGAGCAGCGAGGTCCTGCGGCGGCACGAGGGCGAGGGGCGTCACGGCGCCGCGGAGGAGTTCGCGGTCATGGACCGCGCCGGACGCGTGCAGGTGCCCCGCGAGTTCCGCGAGGCGCTCGAGCTCACCCGCCGGGTACGCCTCGCGCTCACCGACGACCACGTGGAGATCCGCTCGGACCGCAGCGAGGGCGCGTGACCGCTCCCGACGCCTCGCCCATGGTCTCCGCACGCGGGCTCTCGCGCTCCTACGGCTCCGGCCCCACCACGGTGCACGCCTTGAGCGACATCTCCCTCGACGTGGCTCCCGGCGAGATGGTGGCTCTGGTGGGCCGCTCCGGCGCCGGCAAGACGACCCTGCTCAACCTGCTCGGCGGTCTCGACCGCCCCGACTCCGGGACCGTCCACGTCGACGGCATCGAGGTCACCGCGCTCGACGACCAGGACCTCAGCACGCTGCGCCGCGAGACGGTGTCCTACGTCTTCCAGTCCTTCGGCCTGCTGCCCTCACTGACCGCGGCAGAGAACGTCGGCGTCCCCCTCCGCCTGCGTCGTACGCCGGTCCCCGAGCGCGAGCACCGGGCAGCGCTGCTGCTCGACCTGGTCGGGCTGGGCGAGCACGCGCTCCAGCGACCCGGCGAGCTGTCCGGCGGCCAGCAGCAGCGCGTGGCGATCGCTCGCGCCCTGGCCGGTTCGCCCCGGCTGCTGATCGCCGACGAGCCCACCGGCCAGCTCGACGCCGAGACCGGCCTGGGCGTGATGGCCCTCCTGCGCGGCATCGTGGAGTCAGAGGGGGTCACGGCCGTCGTCGCCACGCACGACAGCGTGCTGGTCTCCCTCGCCGACCGGGTGCTCACCATCACCGACGGCCGGGTCGAGGCCTGAGATGACGGTGTCGTGCTGAGGCTGGTCCTCCGGCGCGCCTGGGTCCAGCGTCGGTTGCTGACCGCCGTCGTCCTCCTGGTGGCGGTGGCCACCGGGCTGATGGGGTTCTACGCGCTCTTGCTCGGCGTGACCGGACCCCGCGCCTTCTCCGAACAGGTCCAGCGTGAGCAGCCCGCCGACGTCGGCGTCACGGCGTACGTCGTCGGCGTGCCGGGTGCGCAGGTGGCGGCCGCCCAGCACGAGGCGCAGGGCGTGCTCCGGCAGGTGCTCGCACCGCTGCACCCGTCGTTGGTGACCACCACGACCACGCAGATGAGGGAGATCGGGCGGTCCGGCCGCCTCGCCTACCTGGCGAGCGACGACGGGCTCACCGGCCACCTGGGCCTGACGTCGGGGCGCTGGCCACGCGACGTCGCGAGCGGGCCCGCCGAGGCCCTCGCCCCCGACGCAGCAGCACGTGCGCTTCGCCTCCACCTCGGTGAGCGGCTCCATCTGGGTCCGGGCACCGGTCTGGGCCGGAGCCGGCACCGCGCCACGGTGGTGATCGTCGGCACGGTCCGGGGGCTGCCCCAGCCCGCAGCCGCGAGCGACCCCCTGTCGGGCGCGGGGTTCGACCAGGCCTTCCCGGTCGGTGGCCGAACCAGCCCCGCCTATGGCCCCTTCCTCGTCAGTCCGACGGCCCTGCTCGGCACGGGCCTCGACGTCGAGGGTCTCCGGGTCGATGCCCACCCGGACCTCGGGTCCGCCGACGACACCTCGTTGCGGACTGCGGCGACGTCGCTGGACACCGCCTCCGCGCTCCTCGCCGACCGCGTCGGCGCCACCGCCGACATCACCAGGGTCGCCTCGGGGCTCCCCGACACGCTCAGCCGGCTCGACCACCAGCGCGCGGCCAACCGGTCGGCCGTGCTGGTCGCGCTGCTGCTGGACACGATGCTGGGAGTGGCTGCGCTGTTGCTCGCCGGGCGGCTGCTGGCCGACTCGCGCGTCGACGAGCGCGAGCTGCTGACCACACTCGGGCTCAGCCCCGCCCAGCAGCTGGTCTCGGCCCTGGGCGAGGCGCTGCTGCTGGCCGTCGCCGCCGCCGTGCTGGCCGTGCCCGCGGCCGCGGCGGCGTACGCCGTCGTGACGCACCTGCCCGGCCCCGCAGCGGCCCGGCTCGCCTCGCCCCCGACCGTCACGCCCTGGCTCGTCGTCACCGTCGTCGTCGGCGCCGCCCTGCTGACGCTGGTGCTCGTCACCTCCCCCCTGGTCGGAGCGGACGCCGGGCGGCTGTCGGGCCGACGGCGAGCCGTGGTGCGCTCCGGGGTCGATGTCGTTCTTCTCGTCGCTGTGGTCGCCGGCTGGTGGCAGGTCCGGACGGCGCCGCAGAGCGCAGTCGGCGGTGACACCGTGCGTGCGCTGGCGCCCGTCGTGTGCCTGGCCGCCGCCACCGTGCTGGTGGTGCGCACCCTGCCCGCCCTGTTCTCCCTCCTGACGGCGGCCGGGGCGCGGTCGCGCGCTCTCCTGCCGGTCTCCCTCGATCCTGCGGTGCTCCGCCTCAACGCCGGCACCGCCCTCGCCCTCCTCTCCCTGGCGGCGGCTGCCGCGACGTTCGGCGTGGCGCTGCGCACGACCTGGCAGCGCTCACAGCTCGATCAGGCAGACCTCCGGGTCGGGACCGACCTCGCCCTCGCGCTCGACACCCCACCGACCTCCGCCGACGCGGCGGTGATCGCGCGGACCCTGGCCGGTGCTCCGGGCTCCCGGCTCTCTCCGGTGACCGCACGCCCCGTCGCGCTCGGGCACTACTTCGGCGCCCCCGGCGACACTCCGCAGGTCGTCGCCCTCGACACCCGGCACGCCGGCGCGCTCCTGCGCGGACGCCTCCCGGCCGGTACGACGTGGTCCGCCATCGGAGGTCGGCTGACGCCCGCCGCAGCGCGCAGCCTGCCGCTGCCGGCCGGCGGCATGGGCGTCACCCTGCTGGGCCACGCGCCGGCCGGGGTGCACCTGTCGGTGACGCCGAGCCTGGTCATACAGGACGCCACAGGCTTCCGGAGCACGCTCGAGGCCGCGCCCCTCCCGGTCGACGGCCGGTCCCACCCGCTCCGCTGGTCGGCGCTTCCCCCACCCCATCAGCGCATCGTCGCGGTCCACCTCGGGTTCAGCGACGCCGGCAGCAGGCCCGGCAGGACCCCGGAGGCGCCGGTCTCCGTCGACCTGCACGTCCCGGCCCCCCTCGGGCATCCGACTCCGACCCACGGCTGGCACACGCTCCGGCTCGGCTTCCCCGACGTCGTCCTCGACCAGTCGGTGTCGGTACGCCGGGAGGCGACCGCCTCGGTCGTGACCACCCGGGCGCTCCTCCGCGTCCCCTCCCTCCTCTACGAGGAGGGTGACGTGCTCGACACCGCCTTCACCCCGCCGACCGCCGTGCCGGTCGCGGTGTCCCGGGCGCTCGTCGACGCGACCGGGACGAAGCTCGGCGGCACCCTGTCCGCGACCCTCGGCGACAGCGTCGTGGTGCTCCGGGTGGCGGCGATCGTGCCGAGCGTGCCCTCGGCGCCGGGTCGCATCGCCGTCCTCGCCGATGTCGACGCCCTGTCCCGGGCCCTCCTCGCCACCGGTCACCTCGAGCCCGATGTGGACGCCTTCTGGATGTCCCGTCCGGCACCGAGCACGGCCGCTGCCCTGAGCCGGCTGGAGCTCGGGCAGGTGACGACCCGCGACGGCGTGACCGCAGAGCTGGCCCGAGGGCCGATGCAGGTCACGCTGCCGGTCGCCTACGTGACGGTGGCCGGGTCGGCCGTGCTCCTGCTGCTGGCGGGCGCGGTGCTCGTGGTCAGCGCCGACCGACGCCGGCGAACGGCCGAGGTCGCGCGGCTGCGCGCCCTCGGGCTGAGCCGGCGCGGAGCTCGGTGGCTGGTGTTCGCCCAGCACGCCGTCCTCCTGGTCGCGCTCGTCGTGACCGGCGTGCTGATCGGTGCGGGGGCCGCGCTGGCCCTCGACCGCGCCATGGTCCGGTCCGACCAGGGCACCGCGCCCGTACCCGCCGCCGAGCTGGCCTGGCCCTGGACCCACGAGGTGCTGCTCACCGTCGCTCTGGTCGTGGCGTGCCTGCTGGTCGCCGCAACGGCCGCGGTCAGCCAGGTACGCCGATCCGATCCGGCGCAGCTGCGGTCCGGGGAGTGGGAGTGAAGGTCCTTCCGATGCGACTGCACCTCCCGACCGTCGTCGGCCGGATGCGTACCGATCCCGGTCCGCTGCTGCTGATGGGGCTGGTCGTGGCCCTCACCACGGCGCTGGCGTCGGCGGTGACTCCCGTGATGGCGACCGCCTCCGACCGCGGCCTCGCCGACGCCGTACGCCGGGCGGGAGACCAGGCCGCGCTGGTCGCGACGTTCGACCGACCGGTGGACGACTACGGCCCGCGCACGCGTGACCCGAAGGCCGTCGCCGAGGTGCGGGCGGCAGCGCTCGACGCTCGTCTGCAGCTGCCGAGGAGCGTCGCCGCGGTCGTGCAGCCAGGCATCGCCGGCGTGACGACACCTCCCTTGCAGCTGGTGGACGCCGGACCGGGCCGCTACCTCACCCTGGCCTTTCTCGACGGCCCCGCAGGTGCCCCCCAGGTGCGCTACACGTCGGGTGGGCCGCCGCAGGCCACGGCCGGCCACGCCCAGTCGTCCGTCGAGCTGCCCGAGGACGGCCCGCCGTGGCCGGTCCAGGTCGCGGTGTCCCGTGCATCGGCCCACGCCTTGGGGCTCCACACCGGTGACCGGCTCGACCTGGTCGACCAGGCGGGTCGTCCGGTCACCGGCCGGGTGAGCGGGATCTTCGTCCCCCTGGCCCCGGACGACCCGATCTGGCGGACGACACCGCAGCTGCTGCACCCAGCCCGCAACCCCGCGGCCGCACCTCACACCGCCGCGGCCGCCGCGCTGGTCTCGGCGGCCGCGCTGCCCGACCTGCGGCTCGCCGTACCGCCGACGGACCTCACCCAGCAGATCACTGCCACTCCACGGCCGGACGCCGTGCAGTGGGCGCGCTCGGCTGCCCTGGTCCGGGCCCTGGTGTCACTCAAGGCCTCTCCCGAGGTCGCGTCCGGCAGCGTCTCGTGGGACACGACGCTCGACCGCGTGCTGGACGACGGGCGGAGCCAGGTCGCCGCGGCTCGCGCCCAGGCCGGCGTCCTGCTGATCGCCCTGCTGTGGTGCGCGCTGCTCGTGCTCTGGCAGGCCGCCGACCTCGTCGTACGCCGCCGCGCCCGCTCGGTGGTCCTCACCCGCGAGCGCGGGGGTGCCCTGCTCGAGATCGGCTCCGAGCTGTTCGTCGAGGTGGCACTGGGTGTGGTGGCCGGTGGTGTCGTCGGCCTGGTCGCCACTCGGCTGATCGTCGGCCGGGTGGGCCTGGCCTGGTGGGTCGCGGTGCCGCTGCTGGCCGCCCTCGCTGCGGCGGTCACGGGCGCAGTCCTGGCGTCGCGGTCCACCGACCCGCGGCGCGTCCCGGCGAACCGGACGGCGCGGCGGCTCGCCGCCCGAGCCATCCGGGTCCGACGCGCCGTCCTGCTGGGCGCGGTCGTCGCCGCCGCCGTGCTGTCGTTCGTCGCGCTGCGTCAACGAGGCGTGACCGACGGCGGCGCGACCACAGCCTCCGCGCCGATGTGGTGGGCCGTGGCGGGCGCGCTCCTCGTGGTCGCCGCGATACCCCGCCTGGCGGGGCTGCTCCTCGACTCCACCCGACGGACCACCGGGGGAGTGGCCTTCTTCGTCGGCGCCCGCCTCCGCGACTCGGGGGCCCGCGCCCTGCCGCTCCTGGTCGTCACGGTCACGGTCGCCCAGCTGACCTTCGCGGTCGCACTGACCAGCACCGAGCAGCGGGGGCAGGCCGCGGGCGCCCTGCTGAGCGTCGGCGCGGACGCCCGCGTCACGGTCGCCCCGGGCACCTCGGCCACAGGCGTGGCCCACCGGGTCGCGGCAGCGCCAGGAGTCACGGCTGCGGTGGCCGGGCGGGTGGACGACGAGGTCCGCGCGTCCTCCCGGCAGAGCGTCGTGCCGGTACGGCTCGTCGCGGTACCGGCCACCGCCTACGAGCACCTGCTGGCGGTGAGTGCTCTGCCGGACGCGCCCGCCCTTGCGGGGCTCTCCCGCGACCTCGGTGACGCCGTACCGGCTCTGCTCCTCGGCGGACCGCCCGGCCTGGCCGACGGCCTCGCTGTCCCCGGCGGGAGCGGACGGCCGGTGCCGCTGACCGTCGTCGGTACGGCGCCCCACGTGCAGGACACGGTGGACCCGGTGATCGTCGTCGACGCCGACACGTTCGCCCGCGCGGGCGGCGTGATCACCCCCACCACCGTGTGGGCGGTCGGACCAGGCGCCGCGAGGGCCGTGCGTGCCTCTGCGGGCAACGGCACGGTCGTCGGGTACGCCGACGCCTTGTCCGCCCGGCGTGGTGCCGCCCTGTCTGTGGCGCTCGTCCGGCTCGCGCTCGCGACCGCCGCGCTGCTCCTGCTCTTCGTGGTGCTGGCCATCGCCCTGTCCGCGGCCGCCGAGGCGGAGCCACGGGGCGAGGCGCTCGGGCGCCTGCGCTCCCTCGGCATGCGCGACCGCCAGATGTGGAACCTCCTGGCGGGCGAGCTGAGCGCACCGGTGGTCGTCGGCGCGGTGGCCGGCCTGCTCCTGGGCATCGGGGCCGCGGTGACCATGTTCGGCCGGCTGGGGCTGGAGCGGATCACCGGACAGGACAGCCCACCGGCCGTGAGCATTGCTCCGTGGATCTTCGCCGGCGTCGCCCTCCTGCTCGTCCCGGTCGCGGTGATCACCCACCTCGAGTGGCGAAGGCTGCGCACCGTGGATCTGGGGGCCCTGCTGCGTGGAGGACCGCCGGGCCCGCGAGATCGACGGTCCCGGCGGGTGGGCCGATCCACCCCGCAGTGAAGCAGGCAACGGGATGTGGCGCCGGACCCGGTCCGTCGACGGCGTGGTTCCGGGCCTGAAGGACCATCGGCTCGGTGTCACACACCACTGCTGAAGTCGGTCAGGGTGCAGCCGTGGTGCAGCAGGTGCGCGTGGTCGACGCAGAGCGGCAGTCCCAAGGTCATGGTGGCGAAGTCCGGTGGTACGGCGGCTCCGGAGTCGACCCGGACGGTGGCGGATCCCATGGTTCGTGCCACCTCGAAGCAGTCGGCGACGCTGCACGGGCTGTCAGCCAGCTCCGAGCTGAGTGCTGCGGTCAGGGTCACGACATCCTCCTCCAGACGTGGCCCGACACGCTCGGCCACGCGGACATGCGTGATGCCGGACGAGGCGGGAGCGTGTCGGGCCAGAGATCAGGCCTCGATCGCGGCGGGCTCGGTCGACCCGGCGTTCACCTCGATCTTGCGAGGCTTCGCCCGCTCCGCGACCGGGATGCTCAGCCGCAGCACGCCGGCGTCGTAGTGGGCCTCGATCTGCTCGAGGTCGAGGTTGTCGCCCAGCACCAGCTGGCGGCTGAAGACGCCGCGCGGGCGCTCCGAGGCGAGCATCTCCCAGTCGCCGTTGCGCCCGACCCGCTCCGCGCGCACGGTCAGGACGTTGCGCTCGACGTCGAGGTCGATCGACTCGAGGGACACGCCGGGAAGGTCGAACTCGATCTGGAAGACCTCACCCTGACGCCAGGCGTCCATGGGCATCACGGCCGGACGGTTGGTGGTGCCGAGCAGCTGGTTGGCGATGCGGTCGAAGTCGCGGAACGGGTCCGTCGTACGCAGCAGCATGAGGGTTCTCCCTTCGTATGTGTATCGAACGTTTCAGGTTTTATATAGCGCCGAGTTCACGTACAGTCAACCCTCGACGAAGGAGACATCGGATGCCCAACCAGGATCAGCGCGGTGTGTTCGCGATCTCGGTCGCGGCCGAGCGCGCCGACCTGCCGATCCAGAACCTCCGGGTCTACGAGCGACGCGGGCTGCTGGAGCCGGCCCGCACCACCGGCGGCACCCGGCTCTACAGCGAGGCCGACATCGTGATCCTCCAGCGGATCGCCGAGCTCCTCGCCGAGGGGCTCAACCTCGCCGGCATCCGCCGGGTGCTCGAGCTCGAGGCCGAGGTTGCTCGACTCCGCGCTCGCCTCCTGCGTGGCGACGGGCGGTCCCGCGGGGCGTGACGGATCCGGTGGCCGACGCCGTCCCGACGCCGTCGGTGGACGTTCAGAGCCGACGCGTGCTGCTCATCCCGGGCCGGGCCGTTGGTGGGTCTCTCGCCCGAACTCGACGTACAGATAGTCCGCCGCTTCGCCGTCGTCATCGGTCGAGGTGCGGACGGCGTAGCCGAAGGCGGAGAAGAACCGGGTGTCGGGGTAGGCGAGCCGCACGTTGAGGTAGTCGCCGAAGCGGGTCGGGTTGCTGTCGTCGCCGTACTGGCTGGTCCGGTCCGACGCCTCGCCGTACCAGAGGACGAAGTCGCCGAGGATGCCCACCACGTGGCTGCCGTAGTCACTGCCGCCGCCCCAGCCGCAGGAGATCCCGACCTCGCCGTCGGAGTTGGTGGTCAGGCTCGGGTAGGCAAAGGCGTAGTCGGGGTTCCAGATCTGGAACTGGTCGACGACCTTGTAGTCCTGGGCGACGTCGACCTTGGCGACCTGGATGTGCGCCTGCGGGAACGTGAACCCTCCGCTCGAGGGCTGACCGGATGCCGCCGACCACGCGAACCAGACCTCGTTGCCCACCCGGGTCGAGCCCACGATCCGCGGATCGGCGCTGATCCAGTCGGGCGAGTCCGGAGCCGCGCTCGTGATGTTGTTCCCGCCGGCCGGGATCGGCCAGTTCGCCCGCAGCGTGCGGTCGCGCCAGAAGTACCGGTCGGAGTCGCCGCGGGAGGACCAGATGCGGATCTCGCCGTCGCTGCCGTGTCCCGCCCAGTAGTTCTCGCCGTCGATGTTCTGGGCCGGGGAGCCGCCCGAGTCGGGGACGACGGCGTACTGGTAGGACACCGAGCCGCCGGCCTTGAGCTCGTCGAGCGGTACCTCGAAGAACAGCTTTCCCTTGAACGAGTCCTTCTTGGCGCCGGGGTCCTTGGCGAAGGTGTTGGTGTTGGCGTAGAGGTAGCGCCCGTCGTGGCTGAGGGCCGGGAAGTCCATCCACGCGGCCAGCCCGAAGTCGGCTGAGGTGAAGTCCCACTGGCGTCGCCAGGCCGCGGCACCGCCCTTGGCGCTCTTCAGGTCGTCCGGCGAGGCCAGTGCGAGCTTGACCACGTTCCGGTTCTCCAGGGTGCCGGTGCCGCGGAAGGCCTGCACGTAGAGGACGAAGCAGTCGATCTCCGGCACGTAGAGCACGACCTGGTCGCAGCCGTATCCGCCGTACGTCGGGTCGGCCGAGAAGAGCGTGGTCCAGTCGAGGTCGGTGAAGCTCTGCCCACCGTCGAGGGAGAGCCGCAACCAGAGGTTGCCCGACATCAGCACCACGTCGCCGGACTTGGCGCCGCTGCTGTCCGGTGGCCACCACGCCTCGGAGGTGTCGCCGCTGGTGAAGTGTCGGAAGGAGACCGGCTCGGCGGCCCCGGGTGCGGTGCCCCCGCCGGAGCGGAAGTCGAGGGGGGTGGCCGTCTGCTGGCTGGGCACGGCAGGCCCGACGAAGGGACCTACCTGCACGGTCGGGAGCGCCTTGTCGCTGGGGTTCGTCGGCCTGGGCTTCATCTTCCAGGGCCGCACCTTGCCGATCTCGACCTGCTCGACGCGCCCGCGCGACTTCACCGACCAGCCTGAGCTCGCATGGCTGCGGCGAGGGACGCAGGGTTCGTAGACGTACGGCGGCTCCGGCTCGTCCCGCGGGCAGCATGCGTCGAGGCGGGCCTCGATCCGGGCGAGTCGGTCGGCGGCGAGCGCCTCGGCGGGATGAGCTGCCCGGGTGATCTCGAGAAGCTGGGAGAGGGATGCGTCGATGTGAGCCAGGAGCTCGCGGTTGTGGTGCGTCTGGTTCGCGGTCTCGTAGGCGATCCGCGCGACCTTGTCGAGGGTGCACTGGAGCAGCTCGCAGCAGTCGTCGTCCGGTCGGGCGACAGCGCGCCACTCACCCCGCTCGTCCATCTCGCTCATCGCGCCTCCCGCGAAGATGTCAGCTCTGCCGGGCCAGCTGCCGCCACTGGAGTCCCGCGGTGGTGCCCAGGGCCACGGCGACGACGAGCAGGCACACGACGACACCCCACTCGACGGTGCCGTTGCCGTGGTCGGGGTCCCATCCGAACGCCTCGAGCCAGTCGTGCCAGACGAGGGTCAGCAGTCCCAGAAGACCGCTCAGGACCGCGCACACGGTCTGGACCCAGAGAATCACCCGGCGGCGCCGTGGGAGCTGTGCCATGACTGCCCGTCCTCTCGACGACGAGAAGAGCACTTCGAAGGATCGTGTCGCTGCTCTTCGGACGCTGTCAACCCTGGTGGGAAAGCGCGCGCCAGCAGCCGGGCACCGCAGCCTCGAGGCCCGCCGTCGGGACCCGTCGGTCCTGCCGCCACCACCGACGACGTTCAGTGGGGGTAGTTCGACAGCTCGATCAGGTTGGCGTCCGGGTCACGGAGGTAGACGCTGGTGATGGGGCCTCGGGCGCCCGTGCGCTCGACCGGCCCCTCCTCGACGGCGATCCCGGTCGCGGCCAGCTCGGCCAGCACGGCGTCGAGGGGATCGTCGACGATGAAGCAGAGATCCGCACTCCCGGGGGTCGGAGCGAGAGCCTTCGGTTCGTACTCGCGACCCCGCTGGTGGAGGTTGATCTTGCTCGTGCCGAACGTGAGCGCCTTGCGGTCGGAACCGAACGTCGTCACGGTCATCCCGAGGACGCCGACATAGAACGCGATCGAGGTGTCGATGTCCTCGACCGTGAGAACCAGATGGTCGATGCGATCGATCCGCACCCGGGAACTCTATCGCCGCGCTCGTCTCGGTCACCTCGACCGATCAGGGCTCCGGAGGCCGAAGAACGCCAGGACCGCCAGCACGCGCCGGTTGTCGTGTCGGTCCTCGTCGAGACCGAGCTTGGCGAAGACAGCGCCGACGTGGGTCTCGACCGTCTTGAGGCCGAGCGTGAGCTGCTCGCCGATGGCGCGGTTCGACCGGCCTTCGGCCATCAGCACGAGCACCTCACGCTCGCGTGGAGAGAGCTGGTCGAGCAGGTCGTCTCGATGCGTTCCGGCAACAGTGAACAGGGTGGTGGTCATCGTTTCCTCGTCGCTCCGGTTGAGGGTCTCGCGTCTCTGCACCCGTACGTCGATCCAGTGACCCCCGATGCGACATCCGGGCCCGCAGCGCTTTGCGCAGCTGGTTCCCTCGCGCTGATTTCACTTGAACATGTTTGCAATGAATACGTATGTGTTCTACTCTCGGACAGGGAGCAGGGGAGGGACGACATGGACGAGACTTCGGGTCCTGCGGACACGCGGATGATGGGCGTGGTTCACGGTGCTCTTCAGCGGGACCTGCTCCGTGCGCGAGAGGTGATGTCCTGGGTTCCATACCCGACCGGCGAGCAGCGGCGTGCACTCGGCGACCATGTCGTGTGGCTCGTGGACTTCCTGCACGCCCACCACACGAGCGAGGACGAGGGACTGTGGCCGGCGGTGCGCGCGAAGAACCCCGCGACGGGCGCTCTGTTGGACTCGCTGGAGGCCGACCACCGGCTGATCGCGCCGGCGGCAGCCCTCCTGCGCTCCGTCGGCCATGAGTACTCCACGTCGGAAGGCGACGAGGTGCGCGTCGAGCTGCTGACGGCGATCGACGCCCTGATCGTGGTGCTGTTCCCGCACCTGGACCGTGAGGTCGAGGAGGCGATGCCGGTCGTGGCCGCGACGATCACCGATGGCGAGTGGCGTGCGATCGAGCAGAAGTACAACATCAAGCCCAAGTCGCTGGCCCAGCTCGGGTTCGAGGGTCATTGGCTGATCGACGGCGTCGACCCCGAGGGGTACGACGTGGTGGTGCACACCGTTTCCGTCGTGCCGCGGTTCATCCTCCTGCACGGGTTCGCCCGGGCGTATCGGCGCCGGATGGCGACGGTGTGGGAGCCTGCGGCGGGAGCCGCTACGGCCGCCGCTCGATGAGCGCCGAGTCGCAGACGCGTCGCGCCTACCGCTCGACGCGTCGTCGCGAGCAGGCGGCCGAGACTCGGTCGGCGGTCCTCGAGGCCGCCACGCGCATGTTCTCCGACCGTGGCTGGGCAGCCACCGGGATGCGTGACGTGGCACGTGAGGCCGGAGTATCGGTCGAGACTGTGTACGCCGGCTTCGGCTCCAAGAGTGACCTGCTGATGGCGGCCATCGACGTGGCCGTCGTGGGCGACGGCGTGCCGGTGCCGCTTGATCAGCGCAGCGAGTTCACGGCGCTGGGCCGCGGCGAACGGCGGCGATCGGAGGCGCGCCGCAGCCCGGCTCCTGACCGACATCCATCGACGTACGGCCGGCGTGAACCTGGCGCTGCGGGAGGCGGCTCGATCGGATCCCGAGCTCGACCGGCTGATGCGCCGGCGCGAGGAGGACCGACGTACGAACATGGCGGAGGGCGTCTCGCTGGTGCTGGGACGCGAGGTCACGGCGCAGCAGTGCGATGCGCTGTGGGCCGTGCTGGACGTGGGGGTCTACCGGATGCTGACCGACCTGCGGGGTTGGACACCTGACCAGTACGAGACGTGGGTGGTTGAGGTCCTCGACCGGCTGCTCACCGGGCGGACCTCGCGGTCGACCTGCCGCGCATCGGTGAAGTCGCGGCCACCGGCATCACCACCTCGGGTTCGAGCGACGCCCGCGCTCAGTCGGTGGCGTGGGCGGCCCTCTTCGATGAGTCGGGTGACGGCGCCCGGTGCGAGACGAGGCTCAGGTGGCCAGCACGGACCTTGACGATGGTGGAGCCGGCTCGTTCCGCCATGAACGAGCTGAGCGGACGGTGGGATGATCAGGTCGCGGGTCCCGAGCAGGTACCAGGACGGGATGGTCTTCCAGGCCGGCCACCCGACGGCTCGACTGCCCGCGCTGAGCGCGAGAGGTCGCTGGGTGGCGTAGAGATCTCGCCGGCTTCGCGCGGCACGCCGTTCGCGAAGGCGGTCAGGAAGATGCTCTGCTTCAGGTACAGGTCGACATCGCCGGCGGGGCACCCGGGTACGGCACGAAGTCGAAGACCGTGGTCGGGTCGACGGCGAGTGCGGAGTCGGGCCCGCCAGTGGGCAGCACGTCTCGCCCTCGGCCGGGGCGAAGCGTCGACGTAGACCAGTGCCTTGACGTCGGCGTTGCCGGTGGCTGCGTTGGTGATGACGGCGCCGCCGTAGGAGTGGCCGACCAGGACGATCGGCCCCGGGATGGTGGACAGGAAGCCCGCGACGGTGGCGGAGTCACCAGGCAGGCTGCGCAGGGGGTTGGGCGGGACGCGGACCGGATAGCCGTCGCGCTGCAGCCGCGATCACGACCCTGTCCAGCTGGAGCCGTCGGCCCACGCGCCGTGCACGAGAACCACGGTGGGTCTTGCATGGCTGCCGTGAGACGTGCGATCCGTGTCGAGCCAGGGCGGCGGGGGCTGCTGCCAGCAGCGTGACCAAGAGGACCGCGACCATGGCCAGCTGGCGGGGACGCACGCTGGTGGTCGGACGAGTGAGGCGGAACGGGGGTCGGGACATGGTGTCTTCCTGTTCGGGTCATGGGGGCGGCTAGAGCGTTTGGACGAGGCCTCCGTCGATCACGAAGTCCGCGCCGGTGACGTTGGCAGCGCGATGGCTGACCAGCAGGGCGATCAGTCGGCCACCTCTTGCGGTGTGGTGAACCGACCGGTCGGACGGCGGAAGCGGCCTGCTCCGCCACCGCTGCGGCGCGCCGCCGCTGGCCTGGCCACGTGCTGCGACGCCGTGGTCGCCGAGCCAGAGGTCGGTTGCCACCGGGCCGGGACTGACGGTGTTGACGCGGATGCCGCGCGGGCCGACCTCCTTGGACAGGGCCTTGGAGAAGCCGGCGAGCGCGGCCTTCGCTGCGCTGTAGTCGATGACGAGCGGGTCCGGAGGAACGCGTTGACCGAACAGGTGCTCACGATCGTGCCGGCGCCGCGAGAAAGGTGCGGCAGGCCGCACGAGTGGCCCGGACGGCGGCGAGGAAGTTGATGTTCAGCACCACGAGCCACTCGTCGTCCCCGACCGAGAGGAAGCCGTCGGTCGTGGTCTGACGGCTCCGACGTTGTTGACCAGCGCGTCGAGTCCACCGAACTCGGCCACAGCCTCCACGATCAGGTGGCCCGGCCCATTGGTCGTTGCCAGGTCCACCTGCAGGGGCCGAACGGGTAGGCCTGCCTCGACCAGAGCGGAGAGACTCGTCGCTGAGCTCCCGGGCGCCGCCACGACGCTCATGCCTTCCTCGGCCAGGGTGCGCGTCACGGCCAGGCCGATGCCCTTGCTCGCGCCAGTCACCACGGCTACCTGGCCCGTCAGACTCAAGATCCATCGAACTCCTCCGGTACAGGGGCGGGTTGGTCGGCTCAGGTGACGAAGCGCTGGATGAAGGAGAGCGAGATGTCTGCGACTTCGCGCCAGCCGTTTCGATGGTCAGGGCATGGCCGCGACCGGGGATCTCCATGAACTCGGTGACCCCTTGTTGCGCTTCTGCTTCTTGTACGATGCGTTCGCGATCGCCGGCGGCACCGTGTGGTCCTTCTCGCCGGAGATGATCAGCAGAGGGCCGCGCTCGAGATTCTTGGTGTTCGACCTTCGCCTCGGTCCACGGGTTGATGTTGGCGGCCGCGGCCTGGAAGAGCGGCGCGCCGGAGGCCGGCACCGCGATACGTGTCGTACAGCTCCTTGCGCCTCGTCGTCGGTGACGGCGTTGGCGAAGCCGTACCGGAACTGCTCGAAGGTCAGCGGGACGGCCCGGTTGCGGTTGGCCGGGTTGCCGAGCACCGGCGACGCCGACCTTCAGCGCCGAGAGCGGCAGCGGCAGCACGCCGCGGAACGGGGCCGGGTCGATCGCCACCGTCACGGCCGATAGCCCACGGCCGGCCAGGATCTGCGCCAGCAGCCCGCCGAACGAGTGGCCGATGACGGCCGGCTTCTCTCCAGCGCCGATGACGTCCACGTAGTGGTCGGCCACCTGCCCACGGTCTTGTTCGCGAACACCTCGGGATGGGCATTCGCCTCGTCGACCGTGTCCGGATCGTCCGGCCAGCCGGGCGTGAGCGTCGCGTAGCCGGCCGCTCTCGAAGAACGCCGCCCAGCGGTCCCAGCTGCTCGGAAGCAGCCACAGGCCGTGCATGAACACGACCGGGGTGCGTCCGGACTCGTTGGCCGCTGCGACGCGTTGCGCGGTGGCCTCGTCCAGCGATGGCAGTTCGTGGTCCATACGGTGCTCCTCCAGGTTGAAACGGCCCCAGCGCGCCCGGACGCCTTCCTGAGCTCTCATGAGACGGTACTCGATTAAGACAAGTAAGTCACTCTAGATTATGTTGTATACGTCGTGCCGAAGCTCAGCTCTCTGAAGGGATGTCCGCGTTGTCCGATCAGATCCGACCCTCTCGCCGCCACCTGCTCACCGCTGCCGGCCTTGCCGTGCCGGCCACGGCGTTCGCCTCGGCACCGGTGGACCAACCGTGCCGACCCCGCGCGGGTCCGTGGCAACGCCCTCACGCTGACGTGGCACGACCTCACCGCGCAGGTGGTGGCTGCCGCGGGCTTCCCTGAGCCGGTCACCCAGAGCCGCACCTGGGCCGTCAGCTGGCTCGCGGCGGGCCACCAGGTGCGAGCGGAGCTGCCTACAGCGGCGCGGCTCTGGCACAGGCGCTCCGCGACACGCTCGTCGTCCTGGTGCCGAGCCAGCAGGCCGTCCTCGACAGTGCTTGGCGAGCACGTTGGCGAGATCGGCCCCGGCAGGCAGAGCAGCGCGGCATCGCCGCGGGCAGTGCTGCTGCGGCTCGCACGCTGAGCGAGCGCGCCGGCGACGGCCTCGACTCCGCCTCGGTCGACATCTCATGGACACCTCCGGCGGCTGCCCCCGGCGTCTTCCAGCTCACCCCGCCACTGACCCGCCCGGCGATCCGTCCGGTCAAGGAAACGCGCAGCCGTTCCTGCTTCACACCAACGATCAGTTCGACCCCGGGGCGCCGTACTCGATCACCTCGAGGCGGTACGCCGCCGACCTCGCCGAGGTGCGTGCCATCGGAGCCGCGAGCTCGCCACGGACGGCGGAGCAGAACGAGGTGGCCCTGTTCTGGTATCCCGCCATCAACTTCGCCTACGTGCAGATCACCCGGGCGCTCGTCGCGGCCGCGCGGCACGAGTCCGTCGCATCGCTGGCACGCTTCGTGGCCGCGTTCAACGTCATCACCACGGATGCACAGATCGCCATCTACCGGGCCAAGTACTCCTACCTGTTCTGGCGGCCGTACACCGCGATCACGACGGGCGCCATCGAGCAGGATCCCACCTGGACGTCGTTCCAGGTCGCGCCGCAGCACCCCGAGTACCCCAGTGGCCACGGTGGCCAGATCGGCTCGCAACAGGCGATCCTCGAGGGGCTGGTCGGGAGGAGGTCGCCGGTACCGATCACGCTGACCAGCGCAACCGCACCCGGCGTCACCCGCACCTACACCGACTGGGCCACGATCAGCCGCGAGGTGGTCGATGCCCGCGTCTGGGAGGGCGTCCACTACCGCACGTCGGACGTCGTCGGGCTGGAGACAGGGCAGCAGGTCGCCCAGTGGGAGCTGCGTCAGCTCCACCGTCTGGGCATCTGAACCGAGCGAGAGGCCGCCCTTCGAGGCCGCGCCATCGCGCCTCCGTCAGGACCGGTCCGTGTGGGGAGCGTGGAGCGTGCATGCAGCCGTCGCCGCGTGTTGGCGAGGTGGTCATCGGCCGGCCATGCAACGGCCCGAGGATCCGGTCGTGACCACTCGACCCCTGGAGGATCCTCGGGCCCGCGGTGTCGGAGCTCGGGCCGATGACCTCGAGGTCGAGTTCACCTACCGCCTCGACGAGTCCACGGTCCTGCCCGACTTCGGCGCCTTGTCGGGGGTGAGATCGGTGTCGGTGGTCGAGCGCGAGCTCGTGGCGACGTACTTCGACACTCCCTGCCTGGCCCTGGCGAAGGCCGGGGTGACCCTGCGCCGCCGGACCGGCGAGGACGCGGGCTGGCACTTGACGTTGCCGAGGGACCAGGTGCGGGCCGACATCGTCCTTCCCCTGGGCCGCGCCCATCGGAATCCCCCTGCCGCACTGCGCACGGTGGTCGACGGCCTCGTCCGGGACGACGGGTTGGCTCCGGTCGCCGTCATCCGCACGGACCGCCGTGTCCTCCGCCTGCACGGCAAGAAGGGCGACGTGCTCGCGGAGGTGTCCGACGACCGGGCCACCGCCGAGCGCGTGGGCCCGGACGCAGCGGGCCCGCCGATGACCTGGCGCGCGGCGGAGGTCGAGCTGGTGTCCGGCACGCTGTCGCTCCTCGTGCGGGCCTCGGACCTGATGGCGTCGGTCGGCGCGCGGCGTGCGGAGAGTCCCCGCGAAGCTGGTGCAGGTGCTGGGTGACCGGTTGCCACCGCCGGTCCCGCCGACCCGGCCCGCACCCGGGATGACCGCGGCCGAGGTGATCCGGCTCCGACTCCTGACCCAGGTCGCGACGCTGCGACAGCAGGACCCCTGGGTGCGGTACGACGCACCGGCGGCGATCCACGACCTGCGCCTCACGGTGCAGCGGTTGAGGCAGGCGCTCGCCAGCTACCGCCGCTACCTCGACGCCGAACGGAGTGAGCCCCTGCGTGAGGAGCTGGGCTGGCTCGCCGGCCACCTGGGAGACGTCCGCGACGCCGAGGTGCAGTTCCACCTGCTCCGTGGCCTGCTCGACGCCGAACCGGAGAGCCTGGTCCGAGGCCCGGTGCGGACCCGTCTCGAGGAGGACCTCCACCAGCGACACGGCCGTGCCCGTGCGGGTCTGGCGGAGGCGATGAGCTCGGCCCGGTACGTCGAGCTGGTCGACGGCCTCCAGATCATGGTCGAGGCGCCGCCCTGGACCGACCATGCGCAGCAGAAGGCCGGCCGCGCCCTCCGGAAGTCACTCGACGACGACTGGAAGCGGCTGCGTGCCTGCGTGCTGCGAGCCGCCGGGGAGGGCGACCGCGGACCGAGCGCGGCTGGGGACCTCCGCGCCCTGCATCAGGCGGCCGAGCGCGTGCGGTACGCCGCCGAGACGCTTCTGCCACTCAAACGGAAGAGCGCCGGGAGGATGGTGCGCGCCCACGAGCGGATCCAGGCCGCCGTCGGCGACCAGCGTGACGCCGCCGACGCCCAGGCGACGCTCGACAGGCTCGCGGACGAAGCCGCCGTGCGGGGCGAGAACGCCTTCACCTACGGCCTCCTGCACGCGCGGCTCCAGGCGCGCTCCGCGGCCCGTGCCGAGGACGTCGACCAGGCGTGGCAGGACTCCCTCACCGCCCGTGCCCGGTTGCGGGCCGGCTGACCCGTCGAGCGGTGCGGCCGGGACGGACGAAGACCCTCCCGATCCGGCGACGACCGACCGCCGTGTTCGCCGTGGACGAACACGGCACATGGGCGGAACACGTGCACGCCTGCGGAGGTTGAGTGCACATGACTCAAGTCTCCGAGCGCGAGGACTCCACGTCCCGCTCCAGCCTTCCGGTGTTGTTCGTCCCCGACCTCGTGGTGCTGCCGGGCATGGTGGTCTCCATCGAGCTCGACGAGTCCTCCCGGGCCGCCATCGACGCCGCGCGCGCGGGGAGCGAGGGGCGCCTCCTCGTGGCTCCGCGGCTCGAGGACCGCTACGCGTCGTACGGCGTGATCGCCTCGGTCGAGCGGGTGGGTCGCTTCAGCGGCGGTAGCCCCGGAGCCGTGCTCAAGGCCGAGGGGCGCGGCCGGATCGGGACCGGCGTGTCCGGGCCCGGTGCGGCGCTGTGGGTCGAGGTCGAGCCGGTCGACGAGCGCGTCTCCGACCGCGCCGGCGAGCTGGCCGAGGACTACAAGCGGCTGGTCGTCGCGGTCCTCCAGCGGCGCGACGCGTGGCAGGTCATCGACTCGGTCCACCAGATGACCGACCCGAGCGCCATCGCCGACTCCGCCGGCTACGCGCCGTACCTGTCGGTGGACCGCAAGCGAGAGCTGCTCGAGACTCCCGACGTGGAGTCGCGCCTCGAGGCGCTGATCGGCTGGACGCGGGAGCACCTCGCCGAGGTCGAGCTCACCGACAAGATCGGTGAGGACGTCCGTGACGGCATGGAGAAGAGCCAGCGGGAGTTCCTGCTGCGCCAGCAGCTCGCCGCGATCCGCAAGGAGCTGGGCGAGGGCGAGCCGGACGGAGCCGACGACTATCGCAGCCGGGTCGAGGCCGCCGACGTCCCCGACGCCGTGCGCGAGGCGCTGACGCGGGAGGTCGACAAGCTGGAACGGTCGAGTGACCAGAGCCCCGAGACGGCATGGATCCGCACCTGGCTCGACACCGTCCTCGAGCTGCCCTGGGACGTCACCACCGAGGACACCACGGACGTGATCGCTGCCCGCGCCGTGCTCGACGCGGATCACCACGGGCTCGACGAGGTCAAGGAGCGGATCGTGGAGTACCTCGCGGTCCGTAGCCGCCGCGCCGAGCGGGGGCTCGAGGTGGTGGGCGGCCGCGGCTCGGGCGCCGTGATGCTGCTGGCGGGCCCCCCAGGAGTCGGCAAGACCTCACTGGGCGAGTCGGTGGCCCGGGCCCTGGGCCGCAGGTTCGTCCGGGTCGCCCTGGGCGGGGTCCGGGACGAGGCCGAGATCCGCGGCCACCGTAGGACCTACGTCGGCGCCCTGCCGGGCCGGATCGTGCGGGCGATCAAGGAGGCCGGCTCGATGAACCCGGTCGTCCTCCTCGACGAGGTCGACAAGGTGGGGGCGGACTACCGGGGCGACCCGGCGGCGGCGCTGCTCGAGGTGCTCGACCCTGCGCAGAACCACACCTTCCGCGACCACTACCTCGAGCTCGACCTCGACCTGTCCGACGTGGTCTTCATCGCCACCGCCAACGTGGTGGAGCAGATCCCGTCCGCGCTGGTGGACCGGATGGAGCTCGTGACGCTCGACGGGTACACCGAGGACGACAAGGTGGCCATCGCCCGCGACTACCTGCTGCCCCGACAGCTCGAGCGCGCGGCCCTGACTGCCGACGAGGTCACGGTCTCGGACGCGGCGCTCCACGAGATGGCGGCCAACTACACGCGCGAGGCCGGCGTACGACAGATGGAGCGACTGCTTGCGAAGGCGCTGCGCAAGGCCGCCACCCGGCTGGCCACCGGGGCGGAGCGCGTCGACGTCGACCTGGCGGACCTCAAGGACCTCATCGGGCGGCCTCGGTTCACGCCCGAGGCCCACGAGCGCACCTCCGTGCCGGGGGTCGCGACGGGTCTCGCCGTGACCGGGCTCGGCGGCGATGTCCTGTTCATCGAGGCCTCCGCCCACCAGGGCCCCGCCGGACTCACCCTGACCGGTCAGCTCGGCGACGTGATGAAGGAGTCCGCACAGATCGCGCTCACCTTCGTTCGCAGCCACGCGACCGAGCTGGGGATCGACCCGGCGTTCTTCGACCAGGCGATCCACGTCCACGTGCCCGCCGGAGCGACGCCCAAGGACGGCCCGTCGGCGGGGATCACGATGGTGACCGCTCTGGCCTCGCTCGCCACCGGCCGTCCGGTGCGCTCCGAGGTCGGGATGACCGGAGAGGTCACCCTCAACGGCCGGGTGCTGCCCATCGGCGGGCTGAAGCAGAAGCTCCTTGCCGCGCAGCGCCACGGGCTCACCGAGGTCTTCGTCCCGCTCCGCAACGAGCCGGACCTGGACGACGTACCGGCCGAGGTCCTCGAGGCGTTGACGGTGCACGTGGTCGGCGACGTCCTCGAGGTGGTCCGCCACGCGCTCGCCGAGCAGACCGCGGCGGCGACGGTTGCGGCCTGACCAGGACTGACTCCGACGGGGTGACCGGGACCCGCGAGGCAGCGGACGCGGCCTACGCCCGAGCGCCGTAGCACGGCTCGCAGCGGTCGTGCTGCGCGACGTCGTCGGCGTTCTGCTTGAACTCGCGGAGCTCCGTCACGGCGAGGCCGCACAGGGTGCTCTCGGACTCGCGGGGTGCCAGATGCACGGGCCAGGCGGCCACGTCGACACCGCGGCTGGGCACGATGCGCCCGATGCGGAGGCCCTTGCTGCCCTCCATGCGCCAGTTGTTCGACAGAACGCGGTAGGTCGTCATGGCTCGAGGGTATTGAGCACTCGACGACCCTGCACCCACGCTCGCACCGCTGTGATGGGCGACCTGTACGCCGTCCGTCGTGAAGGGCGGTCACGGAGCAGCGAGTGGGAGAGTCCGTGGCATGAAGAAATCCATCCCGGCCGCGAGGCTCTCGCGTCGTGAAACCTGGACGGTCGGTCTGCGTGCCTGTGGCCAGATCGTCGTGTCGATGGCCATCCTCGGCGCCATGTACTTCCTGGCCCCGACCAAGGACCCCGGTCAGGGATCAGACCTGCCGTGGCTGCTGCTCGAGATCGGTCTGTTCGCCGTCGTGGTCGCACTCCAGGTCCCGGCCATCATCAACGCGAAGTTCCCCATCCTCCGCGCCGCCCTGACCCTCGGCGTGTTGGTGCCCCTGTACCTGCTGGTCTTCGCGCGCCTCTACCTGTCCAGCTCGTTGAGCGATGCCGGAACCTTCAGCGAGCCCCTCGACCATGCGACGGCCCTCTACTTCACCGTCACCGTGTTCGCCACGGTCGGGTTCGGCGACATCGTCGCGAAGAGCGACAGCATGCGCCTGGTCGTGACGGCCCAGATGCTGATCAACCTGATCGTCGTCGGCGCGTTCATCCAGGTCCTGGTCTCCGCAGCCCGACGCGGCGTCCAGACCAGGACCGCGGCCGACCCCGGCGCGCACGACCCCCCGCGCCCGCCGACGTGACCGGGTGCAGGGCCGCGAGCCCTGGCTGACCCGAGCCCTCGCGTACGTCCCGTGGCACGTCGCGCACAGTTCTCTTGACCTTGACCCTGCGTCAGGGCCCCACCCTGGTCGCATGACGACAACACCAGCCATTCACGTGCACGCCCTGGAGAAGGCGTACGACGACCTCGACGTGCTTCGCGGCGTCGACCTGGACGTGGCCGCCGGCTCCGTCTTCGCCCTGCTGGGCTCCAACGGCGCCGGCAAGACCACCCTGGTGAGGATCCTGTCGACCCTGCTCGAGGCCGACGGAGGAACCGCCAGCGTCGCCGGGTACGACGTCACCACGCAGCCCGCGGACGTGCGGGGCTCCATCAGCCTCACCGGGCAGTTCGCGGCCGTGGACGAGATCCTCAGCGGCCGGGAGAACCTCGTGCTCGTGGCCCGGCTGCGTCACCTCGAGCACCCGGGCGCGATCGCCGAGGCGCTGCTGGAGCGCTTCTCGCTGACCGACGCCGCCGAGCGGAGGGTCTCGACGTACTCCGGCGGCATGCGTCGACGCCTCGACATCGCGATGAGCCTGATCGGCGACCCGCCGGTGATCTTCCTGGACGAGCCGACGACCGGGCTGGACCCGCAGGGGCGCCTCGAGGTGTGGCAGGCCGTCGAGGAGCTGGCCGGGCAGGGCACCACCGTGCTGCTCACCACCCAGTACCTCGACGAGGCCGAGCAGCTCGCCGACCGGATCGCGATCCTCCACGAGGGCCGGATCATCGCGTCCGGCACCCTCGCCGAGCTGAAGCGGCTCCTGCCACCCGCCACGATCGAGTACGTCGAGAAGCAGCCGACCCTGGAGGACGTCTTCCTGGCGGTCATCGGCCGCGACGGCGGCGTCCTCACGGCCGGGGCCGACGCCACCGGCGACACCGACCACATCGACCACTCACTCACGAACGAGGACGCACGATGACCACCCAGTTCTTCGGCGACACGGCCGTGCTCACCGGCCGAACCATGCGCCACGTCACCCGCAGCATCGACACCATCATCACGACCGCGGTCATGCCGGTCGCCATCATGCTGCTGTTCGTCTACGTGTTCGGCGGCGCGATCGACACGGACACCGACAGCTACGTGGACTACATGCTGCCCGGCATCCTGCTGATCACGATCGCCTCCGGGATCGCCTACACCGCGGTCCGGCTCTTCACCGACCTGAAGAGCGGGATCTTCGAGCGCTTCCAGTCCATGCCCATCGCGCGCTCCAGCGCCCTGTGGGCGCACGTGCTCACCTCGCTGGGTGCCAACCTCGTCTCGCTCGTCATCGTCGTGGGCGTCGCACTCCTGATGGGCTTCCGGTCGGGTGCCGGCCTGCTGGCGTGGCTGGCGGTCGCCGGCATCCTGATCCTCTTCACGCTGGCCCTGACCTGGATCGCGGTGATCGCCGGCCTGACCGCGACCACCGTGGAGGGCGCGGGCGCGTTCTCCTACCCGCTCATCTTCCTGCCGTTCATCAGCTCTGCGTTCGTGCCGACCGACACGATGCCCGGCCCGGTGCGGGCCTTCGCCGAGAACCAGCCGGTGACGTCGATCGTCGACACGATCCGCGACCTGCTCGCGCAGCAGCCGGTCGGCCACGAGCTCTGGGTCGCCGTCGGCTGGTGCGTCGGCATCCTCGTCCTGGCGTACGTCGTGGCGATGGCCGTCTACCACCGCACGACGGCCTGAGGCGTCGGGTCGACCGATGGACGCCGGAGCGACTCGGACATGCTGGACCGCACCAGGGAACGGAGGAACGAGCACGCCATGCTGACCATCAGCCAGCTCGCGACGTACGCCGGAGTCACCGTGCGCGCCGTCCGGCACTACCACGCCAAGGGCCTGCTGCCCGAGCCCGAGCGTGACCACTCCGGCTACCGGCGGTACGACGCGAAGGCCGTCATCGAGCTCATCAAGATCCGCACCCTCGCCGAGTCCGGGGTGCCGTTGGCCCGGGTGCACGAGCTGCTGCAGGCCGACGAGGAGGAGTTCACGACCGCGGTGGCCGAGATCGACCGGCGACTGCGCCGCGAGATCCGTGAGCGCCAGGAGCACCGACGCCGGATCGCCCGGCTCGTCGCGGGCGACAGTCTCTCGGTGCCGGCCGACGTGGTCGAGTACCTCGACCAGATGCGCGCCCGAGGCGTGCCGGAGGCCCTGGTCGAGGGTGAGCGAGACGGCTGGATCCTGATGGCCGCCCGCTGGCCGGAGAGGATCCCGGAGCTGATGGTCGACAAGATGGCCCAGCTGGAGGATCCGCGGACGGTGCAGCTCTACCGGCTGATCGGTGAGCTGCTCGAGCTGGGTCCCGACGAGGCTCGGCTGAACGCGGTGGCCGACCTGATCGCCGAGATCGCCGACCAGGCCGCGGAGAGCGGCGACCTCGAGCGGCAGAACGAGGAGATGGACGACGACGCGTTCGTCGCTCTCATCGACTCGTTCGCCTCCGAGTCCCACCCGTTGATGGAGCGGCTCCAGGAGCTGATGGTCGAACGCGGCTGGACCGGCTGGAGCCGCATGGAGAAGGCGGGCGACCGCTCCGGGCGAGGCACGCCCTGACGACCCCTGCACAATGGGGCCGGTGAGCGACGCGGCGTACGAGAGGGTCCTGAGCTGGGCGGAGGGGCAGGGGCTGGAGCTGTACGCGCACCAGGAGGAGGCCATCCTCGAGCTGCTCTCGGGAAGCAACGTCGTGCTCGCCACGCCGACCGGATCGGGCAAGTCCCTCGTGGCGACCGCAGCGCACATGGCGGCGATGGCCGAGAGCCGGGTCTCCTTCTACTCCGCGCCGATCAAGGCGCTGGTGAGTGAGAAGTTCTTCGCCCTCTGCGAGGTGTTCGGTGCCGGGGACGTCGGCCTGCTGACCGGGGACGCGTCGGTGAACCCGGGTGCTCCGATCATCTGCTGCACGGCCGAGGTGCTGGCGAACATCGCCCTACGTGAGGGCTCGCGGGCGGACATCGGGCTGGTGGTCATGGACGAGTTCCACTACTACGCCGACCCGCAGCGCGGGTGGGCGTGGCAGGTGCCGCTGCTGGAGCTGCCGCAGGCCCAGTTCGTGCTCATGTCGGCGACGCTGGGCGACGTCACCGAGCTGGCGGCCGACCTGACCCGGCGGAACGGTCGGGAGACCGCGATCGTCGATCGGGCGGAGCGGCCGGTGCCGCTGCACTTCAGCTGGTCGCTGGAGCCGCTCGGCGAGACGCTGACCGAGCTGGTGGAGACCGGGCAGGCGCCGGTGTACGTCGTGCACTTCACCCAGGCGGCGGCGGTGGCCCAGGCGGAGTCGTTGCTCAAGCACGGCTACGACAAGATCCACCAGCGCGGGTCGCACCACGAGCGGCTGCTGGAGCGGCTGGCCGGCGTCCGGTTCGGGGCGGGCTTCGGCACCACGTTGTCGAAGCTGCTGCGTCGCGGGATCGGCGTGCACCACGCCGGCATGCTGCCGCGCTACCGGCGGCTGGTGGAACAGCTGGCCCAGGAGGGGCTGCTGACGGTCATCTGCGGCACCGACACCCTCGGCGTCGGGATCAACGTGCCGATCCGTACCGTGCTGTTCACCGGCCTGGCGAAGTACGACGGGCACAAGCAGCGGGTGCTGCGGACCCGGGAGTTCCTCCAGATCGCCGGCCGCGCCGGCCGGCCCGGCTTCGACACCGCCGGGTACGTCGTCGTCCAGGCTCCGGAGCACGTGATCGAGAACGAGAAGGCCAAGGCGAAGGCGGCCGCGAAGAACGAGGCGCTGCGCGAGCACCAGCGGACCAAGCGCAAGTCCAAGGCCCAGCTGACGACGCCGCCGGCCGGCACGGTGGTGTGGACCGAGAAGACCTTCGACAAGCTGGTCGCCGGTGCGCCGGAGCCGTTGCGGTCCAGGATGCGGGTCGACAACGCCATGCTGGTCAACGTCGTGGCCCGCGAGGAGGACGCGTTCGTCGTGATGCGGCGGCTGCTGACCGACAACCACGAGGACCGTCGTACGCAGGTGGCTCACGTCCGCCGGGCCCTGCGGCTGGCGCGCAGCCTGGTGCACAACGGGGTGTTGAAGCGGCTCGACGAGCCCGACGAGTTCGGCCGCCGCTACGTGCTCACCGTCGAGCTGCCCGAGGACTTCGCGCTCAACCAGCCGCTCGCGCTGTTCGCGATCGCCGCGCTGGACCTGCTCGACCCCGAGTCACCGACCTATCCCCTCGACATCGTGTCGGTGGTCGAAGCGGTGCTCGAGCCGCCCCGCCAGATCCTCTTCGCCCAGCAGCACGAAGCCCGCGGCGAGGCGATCGCGGAGATGAAGGCCGACGGCGTGGAGTACGACGAGCGGATGGCGCTGCTCGAGGACGTCTCCTGGCCCAAGCCGCTGGCCGACCTGCTGGAGCCCGTCTTCGAGACCTACCGTCAGACGCATCCGTGGCTGCCGCTCGACGCACTGGACGCGAAGTCGGTGGTGCGCGACATGTTCGAGCAGGGGATGGGGTTCACCGACTTCGTCGCCCGCTACAAGGTCGCGCGCTCGGAGGGCCTGCTGCTGCGCTACCTCTCCGACGCCTACCGCACCCTGCGGCAGACCGTGCCGGCCGTGCACCGGCCGCCGGAGCTGGAGGACCTGGTCGAGTGGCTGGGGGAGACCGTGCGCCAGACCGACTCGTCGCTGCTCGACGAGTGGGAGGCGCTGTCGGACCCCGATCACGTGCCGCGCACCCTGACCGATGCCGTGGCACCTCCGTCGCCCCGTCTGCTGTCCGAGCAGGAGCGCGCGTTCCGGGTGATGATCCGCAATGCCATGTGGCGGCGCGTGGAGCTGGTGGCGCGCGACGACCTCGGCGGCCTGACGTCCTTGGAGGAGACAGCCGCCGGACGCCTCGACCCGCCGCGTGAGGTCGTGATGACGCGTCAGGCCTGGGACACCGCCATCGGGGACTACTTCGCCGAGCACGACTCCGTCGGCACCGACGCCGACGCCCGCGGACCGGAGCTGTTCGTCCTCGAGCGCACCGGGCGCCGCTGGCCCGTCCGCCAGACCCTCGCCGACCCCGCCGGCCACCACGACTGGGTGATCGAGGCAGAGGTCGACGTGGACGCCTCCGACGAGCTCGGGGAGCTGGTGCTCGTCACGTCTGCGATGCGGCGGCTCTGAAGCCGGCGCCACCGGCTCGCTGCACATCCAGGACCGGGCCCGTGGTTACGTGAGCTCGTGCGGATCGCGACCTTCAACATCCTCAGCGGCAGGTCCCCGGCTGACGGCCGGGTGGACGCGGACCGCTTCGGTGACGCCATCCGCACGTTGGACGCGGATCTGCTGGGACTGCAGGAGGTCGACCGCAACCAGCCACGGTCCCACTACGCGGACCTGACCGCGGTCGCCGCCGAGGCCATGGGCGCCACCCACCACCGGTTCGTGCCGGCGCTCTCCGGCACCCCGGAGTCGCCGTGGTCTCCCGCGACCGGTGCGGAGACGCCCGACGCCCCGGCGTACGGCATCGCGTTCCTGAGCCGGTACGACGTGCTCGGCTGGCGGGTGATCCAGCTGCCCCGGGCTCCGGCCCGCGTACCCCACCGCTCCCGGGGACGCCTGCTCCCGACCTGGGTGCGCGACGAGCCCCGCGTCGCAGTCGTGGCGCAGGTCGAGGGGCCGTACGGTCGGCTCGACGTGGTCACCACGCACCTGTCGTTCCTGCGTCCTTGGAACGGTCGCCAGCTGCGACGGCTGATGGCAGCGATGCCGGCAGGGCCGCACCCGACGGTGCTGCTGGGTGACCTCAACCTCGGACCCTGGCGCGCGCACCGGCTGACCGGGATGAGGCCACTGGCATCGGGAGCCACGTTCCCGGCGCCGACGCCGCGGCTGCAGATCGACCACATCCTGACCTCGGGCGACCACCGGCCGACCCGCGGAGGCCCGGTGGCGCTGCCGGTGTCTGACCACCTCGCCCTCGTCGCGGACCTGTGAGCGAGCTCCGGCCGTTAGGGTCCTCACGTCCGGCCGCGCGCACGGAGGAGGCACGAGGCGCGATGAGTGTGATCATGTCCAGGCGGGACCTGGAGTTCCTGTTGTTCGAGTGGCTGGACACCGAGGCCCTGCTGGGTCGCGAGCGGTTCGCCGAGCACTCGCGCGACACCGTCGAGGCGGTGCTCGCGCTGGCCGAGACCGTGGCCACCGAGCACTTCGCTCCCCACAACCGCGCCTCCGACCTCTCCGAGCCGACGTTCGACGGCACGAGCGTCCACGTCATCCCGGAGGTGGGAGACGCGCTCCGGACCCACGCCGAGGCCGGCTTCCTGTCGGCCCGGATGGACGAGTCGGTCGGCGGGCTCGGTCTGCCGCTCTCGGTCCACAGTGCGTGCTCGTCGTGGTTCTATGCCGCCAACACCGCGACGACCGGCTACGCGCTGCTGACCGTCGGCGCGGCGAACCTGATCGCGACGCACGGCACACCCGACCAGGTCGAGCGGTACGTCGTCCCGATGGGCGAGGGCAGGTTCTTCGGCACCATGGCCCTGTCGGAGCCGCACGCCGGGTCGAACCTCTCCGACATCACGACGCGGGCCGAACCGCAGCCCGACGGGACCTTCCGGATCTTCGGGCGAAAGATGTGGATCTCCGGCGGCGACCACGAGATGGGCGACAACATCGTGCACCTGGTGCTGGCGCGCACGCCCGGGGCGCCGCCGGGGACCCGGGGCATCTCGCTGTTCATCGTGCCCAAGGTGCTGGTCGCCGACGACGGTTCGCTGGGCGAGCGCAACGACGTGGCGCTGGTCGGGATCAACCACAAGATGGGCTTCCGGGGCACGGTCAACACCGCTCCGGTCTTCGGCGACGGCGCGTTCACGCCCGGTGGTCGGCCCGGCGCCGTCGGATACCTCGTCGGGTCGGAGCACGAGGGCATGCGGCTGATGTTCTCGATGATGAACGACGCCCGGATCGGCGTGGGTCTGTGCGCCACGGCACTGGGATACACCGGCTACCTGAAGTCCCTGGACTACGCCCGCCAGCGGCTGCAGGGGCGCCCGGTGGGAGTGCCCGCCACGGAGCCGCAGGTGGCTCTGGTCGAGCACCCGGACGTGCGCCGCATGCTGCTGGCGCAGAAGTCCTACGTCGAGGGCGCCCTCGCGCTCAACCTGTTCGCCTCACGCCTCGTCGACGACGCGGAGTCCCTCGACGATCCCGCCGCCCGAGCGGAGGCCGACCGGCTGCTCGGCCTGCTCACCCCGGTGGTGAAGAGCTGGCCGTCGCAGTGGTGCCTGGCGGCCAACGACCTCGCCATCCAGGTGCTCGGAGGTGCCGGCTACACCCGAGACCACGACGTGGAGCAGCACTATCGCGACAACCGGCTGAACCCGATCCACGAGGGCACCCACGGCATCCAGGCCATGGACCTGCTCGGCCGCAAGGTGCTGCTCGACGGCGGTGCCGCCCTCGGCGTGATGGCGGCGCGGATCCGCGCGACCGCCGCCCGCGCGACCGCGGCCGGCGGTGCCGGTCCGGCGTACGCCGAGCAGCTGACGGCGACGACGGACCGCCTCCTCGCCGTGACCGCCTCGCTCGGGGCGCTGGGCGACCCGGCGCGCGCGCTGGCCGACGCGACGGCGTACCTCGAGGTGACCGGGCACCTCGTGGTCGCCTGGCTCTGGCTCGAGCAGTGGCTGGCGGCCGACGGCAGCACCGGCAGGTTCTACGACGGGAAGCGTGCCGCGACGCACTACTTCTTCTCTCGCGAGCTCCCGAAGGTGCGGCCCGTCCTCGACCTGCTCGAGGCCGCTGACGGCCTCACGCTCGACCTGGACCAGCGCGTGCTGTGACGCCGGCCGGACCGGCGGGGGTCTGCCCCGCCGGCCCGGACCCGGCTGCCCGGTGGTCGGTCAGTGACGACCCGCCACGGTGAAGCTCGACGTCATCGTGGCCTGCGAGGAGTCGCCGGCGTAGACGTCGATCTCTCCGGGCTCGACCACGAACCGACCACGGTTGTCGTAGAACCCGAAGTCGCTCTTGTCGAGCGTGAACGTCACCGTCCGCGACTGCCCCGGAGCGAGCGAGACGCGCTCGAAGCCGCGCAGGCGGCGCACGGGCTGCGAGATGCTCGCGACCGGGTCGTGGAGGTAGAGCTGCACGACGTCGTCGCCCGCGACCTTGCCGGTGTTGGTCACCGTCACGGTCGCCCGCACGCTCCCCGACGGCGACACGGTCGACCGGTCGAGCGTGAGGTCCGAGACCTTGAACGTCGTGTAGCTGAGCCCGTAGCCGAACGGGTACAGCGGGTCGCACGAGCGCAGGTCGCGGTAGCGGGAGTCGTACTTCTGGGTGATGTCGCAGGGGCGCCCGGTCGGCAGGTGGTTGTAGTAGATCGGCACCTGGCCGAGCCGCTGCGGGAACGAGACCGGCAGCTTGCCGCCGGGGTCGCTCTTGCCGAAGACGGTGTCAGCGACCGCGTTGCCCGCCTCGACACCCGGGAACCACGCCTCGAGGATCGCCGGCGAGCTCGCCGCCACGTCGCCGAGCGTCAGCGGCCGGCCGTTGAACAGCACGACCGCGAACGGTGTGCCGGTGGCCTTGATGGCGTCGATCAGCTCCTGCTGGTGACCCGGCAGATCGAGGGTGGACCGGCTGGTGGCCTCCCCGCTCATCTCCCTGGTCTCGCCCAGGGCCAGGACGACCTGGTCGGCCGACCTGGCGGCCGCGACCGCTGCGGCGAAGCCGTCGGCCGAGGTGCAGTCGTTCGCCGGGTCGTACGCCGGGGGCTCGTCGTTGCTCAGGGTGCAGCCCTGGACGAACGTCGTGTTCGGCGACTGGGCCTTGATGCCGTCGAGCACGCTGACCGCGTCGGCGTCCTTGCCCTGCCCCCACCAGGGGCCGAGCATGTCGTGCTGGTCGTCTCCGAGCGGGCCGATGACCACGGTCTTCTTGCTCGGGTCGAAGGGCAGCGTCGCGTGGTCGTTCTTCAGCAGCACCATCGACTTGTCGGCCGCGGTGCGAGCGGCCTTGCGGTCGGCCGGGGTGAGGAAGCTGCCGGGATCGGTGGCCTTCGCCTGGTCGACGTAGGGGTGGTCGAAGAGGCCGGCCCGGAACTTGACCCGCAGGATCCGGCGGACCGCGTCGTCGAGGCGGCTCATCGTGATCCGGTGCTGCGACAGCAGCTGCGCGCCGTAGTCACGGATGTTGGTGCTGACCATCTCCGAGTCGGTGCCGGCCATCAGCGCGTTCGCGCCGGCCTCTGGACCGTCGGCCGCGGTGCCGTGGCCGCAGGGACCTTCGTTCGGCGTGACCGGCGGGCAGGCGCGGGTCTCGGCGACGGCGGTGTAGTCGCTCTCGATGAAGCCGTCGAAGCCCCACTCCTTCTTGAGGATCTCGGTCTCCGTGTAGGGGTTGGCACAGCCCGGGACGCCGTTGATCGCGTTGAACGAGCACATCACCGTGTCCGCGCCCGCGTCGATCGCGGCCTTGAACGGCGGGAGGTAGAGGTTGCGCAGGGTCGACTCGGACATGTCGGTCGTGTTGTAGTCACGGCCGCCCTCGGGCTGGCCGTAGCCGACGAAGTGCTTGACGCTGGTGACGACCTTGTTCTTCTTGGCGTAGTCGGAGCCCTGAGCTCCCTTGACCCGCGCCGCCGCCATCACGGAGCCGACGTAGGGGTCCTCACCGTTGCCCTCGACGATCCGCCCCCACCGGGGCTCGTGGGAGACGTCGACCATCGGGCTGTAGATCTGCTTGATGCCGACGACCGCCGACTCACGGGCCCCGATCCTCGCGTCGGTGCGCGCGACCCTGGGGTCGAACGAGCCGGCGGCGGCCAGCGGGACGGGGAAGACGGTCCGGTAGCCGTGGATGGTGTCGTAGGCGAACAGGATCGGGATGTGCAGCCGCGACTGCTCGACCGCGACGTGCTGGAGATGGTTGATCTTCGCCGGGTCGACCAGGCTGAAGACGCCACCGACGCCGGCCTTGGCGTCGGCGTCGGTGACCTGGCCGTCGGAGAGCAGCTGGACCTGCTGCAGCTTCTCCTGCGTGGTCATCTTCGCGAGCAGGGAGCTGACCTTGGCCTCGATGCCCCGGTCCGGCGCGCCCCGGCTCGGGGCGAGGGCGGCCTCGTCCCGCGAGGGGAGAGCCCCTGGTGAGCTGCTGGCCACCGAGGAGACGGCCAGGACGGTGGCGGCGGCGAGTGCCGCGCTGGCAATGCGCTTCATGCGGGTGTACCTCCGAGAGTGATTCCCGTCAGCCGCCCCGGCTTCTGCCGGTGCGGGCGTGCGCGGACGCGCCCCCGGCCCACACCCGCGTAGGCATTTCCCATCGTGGTCCGGCCGGACTCGTTCGGTACCACCCCTGAGGAGGAGGACAGGCGCCGTCGACCGTGCTTACCGGAGGTCGATGTGGGTCGCATTGTCGAACCGCCGGGATCGTTCCGGCGGCCGCCCCTACGGTGCGGCGCGGTCCCCGGGGGGCGCGCTCTGACTCGGAAGGGAGCGACCGTGTCCGCGCTGTCCATGATCGGCAGCGAGCCGGCCGAGTGGAGGGCCGGGTCGCTCCGGCACGCTGAGATGCGGCCCCGTTTCCGGCGAAGTGGAGGAGATCGGACACGAAGCGGCATCTTTTCGGCCCCGAGTGGAGGGTTCGGCTTCGATCGGAGGCTCACGTGTGACACACTGGCGAAAGTGAACAACAGGTGAACGGAAGGTGTCACATGCGCGACGCGGAGCGGCCCACCCACGGTCTGATCCTCCGATGGGTCCCGGTGAAGGGTGCGGACGGACGGGTCCGGATGGAGGCCCGGTGGCTGGTCGAGGGCTCGGCCGACCACCCGGTGGCTGCCTGAGCGCCTATCGTTGAGCCGCCGGTGCCCTCCACTCGGGCCGGCAGTGGAGAAGGTGCGAGGCCATGGCGACGCTGCTGTCGGTCAATGTCGGGCTGCCGAAGGACGTGGCCTGGCGGGGCAGGACCGTCCACACCGGCGTCTGGAAGAGCCCGGTCAGCGGGTCGCAGATGGTGCGCCGGCTCAACATCGACGGCGACGGACAGGGCGACCTGGCCGGCCACGGTGGCGAACAGCGTGCCGTCCTCGTCTACCAGGTCGAGTCCTACCGTCACTGGGCCGAGGTCCTCGGCCGGGACGATCTCGAGCACGGCGCGTTCGGGGAGAACTTCACCGTCGACGGCCTGGCCGACGACGAGGCCTGCATCGGCGACCGCTACCGCATCGGTGAGGCCGAGTTCGAGGTCACGCAGCCCCGGGTGACCTGCTTCCGGGTGGGGATGCGGTTGGGGGAGCCACGCCTGCCCTCGCTGCTCGTGGCCCATCACCGACCCGGGTTCTACCTGCGCGTGCTGACCGAGGGTCGGGTCCGCGCGGGTGACGAGATCATCCGCACCGCACGCGGCCGGCACGGGCTGACCGTGGCCGACGTCGACGCGCTGCTCTACCTGCCCGGGCACGACGGCGGACGGCTGGCCACGGCTCTCGACGTCCCGGCCCTGAGCCCGGGCTGGCGCGAGTCGTTCCGCAGCATGCTGGAGAACGACGCGCAGGAGCAGCCCGGCCGGAGTCCCGGTCGCCCCGCCACCGTCCTGGCCCGGGTTCCGCGGCCTCGTCGTCACCGACGTCGCCCGGGAGAGCGCGTCGGTCACGTCGTTCCACCTCGGCGCGGACGAGGCGCTGCCGGCATATCGACCCGGTCAGTTCATCACCCTGCGCGTGCCCGGGAGCGGTGGTGCGGCCGCCGTGCGCACCTACTCCCTGTCGGGCGACGCCGAGGTCGGTACCTATCGGATCAGCGTGAAGCGCGAGCCGCACGGGCTGGTCAGTGCTCATCTGTCGGGCCGACTGCGCAGGGGTGACCGCGTGGAGGTCGCGGCGCCGAGGGGTGACTTCGTGCTCGACGAGGGGTCCGAGCCGGTGCTGCTGGTCTCGGCCGGCATCGGCGTGACCCCGGTGCTCGCCATGCTGCACGGGCTCGCCGACCACGGCAGCCCGAGGCAGGTGTGGTGGATCCACACCACCCACGACGCGGACAGCCACGTCTTCGCCGCCGAGGCCGCCGACCTGCTCGACCGACTGCCGTCGGCACGCTCCCTGGTCTGGTACACGACCCCGACCCAGCCGGTGGCGCCCGACTCCGGCGTGCGCGTGGGCAGGCTCACCCGCGAGGTGGTCGCGAGCCTGGACCTGCCGGTCGACGCGAGCGCCTACGTGTGTGGCCCGGAGCCCTTCATGGACGACGTCACCGCGGCCCTCGCCGGAATCGGTCTCGACCCCGGCCACATCCACACCGAGCGGTTCGCGTCTCGTCCACCGATCAACCCTGGGGTCGTCGACGCGGAGGCGGTGCGGCCGCACCTGCCGCCCGGTCCGGCCGGCACCGGCTTCGCCGTGACCTTCGCCCGATCGGGGCTCACGACGGCGTGGTCGGACGCGTACTCGTCGATCCTCGAGCTCGCGGAGGCGTGCGACGTGCCCACGCAGTGGTCGTGCCGCAGCGGGGTCTGCCACACCTGCGCGACGGGGCTGCTGGCCGGTGGGGCGGCGTACGTGACCCCGCCGCTCGAGCCCCCTGGGCCGGACGAGCTGCTCATCTGCTCCGCGAGACCGACCGACGACCTGGTGATCGACCTCTGACCGTGAGTCGCTGCCACCGTTCCCGACGTACGACGGACGGCCGGCAGTGCCTACGACGACGCGGCTCGCCGGTCCCAGCCGTGGAACGACGAGTGGTCGCCGGCGTCCCAGGACTCCCGGAGGCCGGGAGTGCTCAGGTCCCAGTCGGGCCGGATCTCGGCACCGACCTCCCGCAGGTCGTGCCAGAGATCGACGACCGAGGGACGTCCCCAGAACCAGTAGCCGTTGTAGATGCTGTGCACGACCAGGCCCGGCTTGAGGACCAGCGTGTGCGGGATCATCGGGTCGTGCTCGGGGTCGGTGTACTCCTGGATGTCCAGATCCTGCTGGACGATCCGTCCCGGATCGGACAGGAACGTCCAGGGTGCGCCGACCGAGGCGCGGAACTCCTGGAGCGTGTGGTGGTCGTCGGTCGCGATGGTCGCGACCTGGGTGTAGGCCACGGCGATCTTCGGGTAGAACGCGGCGAGCTCCAGGTGCTGCTGGTGCTCCTTGGGGCAGTAGTGGCCCCGCGCGAGCGTGAGCACCAGCGGGTCGTCTCCCTGGAGCTCACTGAGCCTCCGCGGGACGTCCGTATGGTCGGGCAGCTCGTAGTCGGGGAACCTGGCTCCCGGGACGATGTCGGCACGCATGGCACACCTCCGTGTGGTCGATGGGAAAGGAGTCGGCGTGCTCAGCCGGGCACGAGCTGCTGGCCGCCGTCGATGTCGTACGTCGCGCCGGTCAGCGCGGTGTTGGTCATCAGGTGGATCGCCAGCGCCGCGACGTCCGCCGGGCCCGACGACGCGCCCGATCGGCAGCGTCGCGCGCAGCTCCTCGCGGCGCTCGTCGAGCCCGTCACCGAGCAACGACGCCGACAGCGGAGTGTCGACGAAGCCGGCCGCGATCAGGTTCACGCGCACCGGGGCGATCTCCAGGGCCAGGTTGGCCGTCAGCGCCGGGAGGGCAGCCGTGGCCGCCGAGATGACCCCCATCCCGACGCCCGTACGACGACCTCCGGTGCCGCCCATGAACAGCAGCGTGCCGCCCGGTCGGACCCTGGGCCCGGCGTAGCGAGCCACGCCGAGCATCACCAGCGGGTGCTCGTAGAGGCCACGGCGCGCCTCGTCGAAGTCCATCTCGGACAGTGGCGAGTAGTACGGCCGTCCGGCGGTCACCATCACGTGGTCGATCGGGCCCTCGAGACCCGTGAAGAACCCTTCGAGGGCGGTGAGGTCGTTCGCGTCGAAGGTGGCGGTGCTCGTGGCGCCGACCTCGGCGGCGGCGCTCTCCAGTCGGTCGCGGGTGCGTCCGGTCAGGATCACGTCGGCGCCCTCCGCACGCGCCAGCCGCGCCGTCTCCAGCCCGATCCCGGCGCTGCCGCCGACCACGACGACGGTCTGTCCCTCCAACCCGGCCCGACGACCCTCGCCGACCGTGGTCACGAGGTCGCCGTCGTGCCGGACGGCTGCCGGGCCCGGGCGACCTCGTCCCGCAGTGCCTTCAGCGCGCCGACGTAGATCTCCGAGAACGTCGGGAACGGCTGGATGGTGTCGCCCAGGACGTCGAGGGGGACGTGCGCGCGGATGGCCAGGGTGGCCTGCTGCATCCACTCACCCGCCTCCGGACCGAGACCGTGGGCGCCGGTCAGCCGCTGCCCGTCGCTGACGAGCGTGAGGTAGCCGTTGTTCTCCGCGTAGGCGTGGGTGTACGTCGCCGTCTTCGCCACCTCCGAGAGCTTCGCGGTGCCGCTGAACCGATCCTCGGACTCCCCGACGGCCGCAGCCTGGGGGTCGGTGTAGGTCACGCGCGGGACCGCCTCGTAGTTGGCCTCGCGCGACCCACCGAGGATGTTGGCCGCGACGACCTCGCCCTGGTACTTGCCGACATGGGTGAGCGGCCAGAGCCCGGTGACGTCGCCGATCGCCCACAGGCCGTCGGCCACGCGCAGCCGACCGTCGACCGGGACGCCGTGCGCGTCGGGCTCGACGCCCACGGACTCGAGGCCGATCCCCGCGACCCGCGGTCGCCGTCCGGTGGCGACGAGCAGCCGGTCGCCACGAAGCTCCCGGCCGTCGTCGAGCTCCACGACGAAGTCGTCGCCGTCGCGCCGAGCAGCAGCGACCCCGACGGACAGGGCGAGCTCGATGCCGTCCCGCGTCAGGACCTCGCCCAGTGCCTCGCCGAGTGCGGCCGGTTCGCGGGCGAGCACGTGCTCCGCCTTGTCGATGACGACCACCTCGCCGCCGAGCCGGCGTACGACCTGGGCCATCTCGACCCCGACCGGCCCGCCGCCCATGATCAGCAGGCGACGCGGCACGGCTTTCATCGAGGTCGCCTCACGGCTGGTCCATACGCCGTCGAGCTCCTTCAGCCCGGGCACCGGCGGCACCACGGGGTCGGCGCCGTTCGCGAGCACCACGTGGTCGGCGGTGTGGCGGGTGCCGTCGACCTCGACGACGCCCGGCCCGGCGAGCCGGCCGCTGCCGCGCAGCAGGGTGATCTGCTGGTCGGCCAGCCATCGCTGCTGCCCGGCGTCGGAGTAGTCCGAGACCATGAAGTCGCGCCAGGCGAGGGCGGCCTCGACGTCCACCTCTGCGGTGGCGGCCGCCTCCCGCGCGCCCCAGACAGCCTCCCCCGGGCGGAGCAGCGACTTGGACGGGATGCAGGCCCAGTAGGAGCACTCCCCGCCGACGAGCTCGCGCTCCACGACGGCCACGCGCAGCCCGCCCTCGACCAGGGCACCCGCGCAGTGCTCGCCCGGCGACCCGCCGCCGAGCACGATCACGTCGAACTCGCTGGTCATGTCGGCAGCTCCTCACCGGCGCGCTCCCGGACCATGTAGAGCGCATACCAGTCCGGCCAGTCCGCGTCCGCCTCGCCCGTGCGTTCCTCGTGCCTCCCGTGCGCCTCGGCAGCCCGCTTCAGGGCGTCCTTGAGATCGCTCACGGACTCGTACGTCGTGCCCATGGGGGTCTCCTTCAGCGGCCCGGGAGCCGGGTCTTGATCTCCTGGAGGAGCCAGCCGTTGCCGTCAGGGTCCGTGAACGACGCGAACGAGCCGTAGTCGGCGTGCTCGGGGGCGGCGCCGTCGAGTCGGCCCTCCGTCCCGGCGTGATGGAAGATCCCGGTGACGTCGTGGAACGGCTCGCTCACCTCGACACCGCGGGAGAGGAGGTCGGCCCGGGCCTCGTCGATGTCGTAGACGGCCAGCTGGAGACCCTCGGCCGAGCCGGGTGCCGCCGACGTCACGCCGGTGCCGAAGATGATCGAGCAGCCGGAGCCCGGCGGCGTCAGCTGCACCACGCGGTAGCCGTCGTCGACGGCCAGGTCGGCGTCGAGCCGCCAGCCCAACCCCTCGTAGAAGCCCTTCGCGCGATCCACGTCCTCGACCGCCAGGACCACCACCTCGAGCCTCATCTCCCCGGGCTTCACCGGAGGACTGGCCATCGCTGTCTCGGTGCTGGTGTCGACGCTGCTCATCTCTGCCTCCCTGGGTCGGCGTCGCCACGACAGAACGAGACCCCGGGCCACTGCTGCGGCGACGGTCGGGCCGTCCCGTCATGACTTCGCCCTGGTGGTCGCTTCCGGACACCGTGCTCCGCCGACGCGACCGTCGTCAAGAGGGCCCGATGTCAGGTCACGCCCCTGCGATTCGTCAGGGAGGTGACAGCGGCCGCGGCACCGGCCCGGCCATCTCGGACACCACATCCATCCAGTGGGGGAGGACACCATGAGCGCAGCACTCGAGAGCTTCCGTCGCGAGTTCCGTGGCGACATCATCGAACCCGGCGACGAGGACTACGACTCGGCCAGTCGGTCGGTCTTCGCGACCGGGACACCGGCTCTCGTCGTACGGCCCACGAGCGTCGAGGACGTCGGGGCGGCGGTCAGGTTCGCTACCGACGCCGGGCTCGCGTTGTCCGTTCGCGGCGGCGGCCACGGCTTCCAGGGGTTCGGCACCAACGACGGCGGCGTGGTGGTGGACCTGGGCGACCTGGCCGAGGTGGCGATCGTCGACGAGGAGCGTCACACCGTGAGGATCGGTGGGGGTGCCACGTGGGGTCGGGTCGCTGACGTCCTGTCCCCGCACGGCCTGGCGATCTCCTCGGGCGACACCCGGAGCGTCGGCGTGGGCGGCCTGACGCTGAGCGGGGGTATCGGCTGGAAGGTCCGCAAGTACGGCCTGGCCCTGGACAACCTGCTCGGCGCCGAGGTCGTCACGGCCGACGGTGAGGTCGTGCACACGGACGCCGAGCGGCACCCGGACCTGTTCTGGGCAGTCCGCGGCGGAGGGGGCAACGTCGGGATCGTGACCGCGTTCGAGTTCGCGGCCCACCGCACGACCGACGTCTTCCACGGCAGGATCGCGTTCCCGGCGTCGCAGGCGGCCGACGTGCTCCGAGGATGGGCGGACCACCTCCGCACCGCACCGGACGAGCTCACCTCGGTGGTGAACCTCGCGAACCCCTTCGCCGGTGGACCCGAGGCGCCGGTCGAGATCGTGGTCGTCGTCGACACCGACGACCCGGAGCACGCGGCCGAGGTGCTCGCCCCCTTGCGTCGGCTCGGCACCGTGGTCCTCGACGAGGTCGCCCTGACGGCGTACGCGGACACGCTCGTGGAAGGCGTCATCCCGCCCGCCGGCATCCGGTTCGTCACGCGGAACGCCTTCGTGGACGAGCCTGCGGTGCCGGACGTGGTCCGGATCCTCGCCGACGTCGCGACGTCGGCGGGCTCGCCGGTGATCGGCGTCCGGAGCGTGGGTGGAGCGGTGGCCCGGGTCGCCGACGACGCCACGGCGTACGCACACCGCCGGGCGGAGCTGCTGGTCGTGACCGTCACGGCGGGCCCCGAGCCGGTGGTCGAGGCCGCTCGGCCGGCGCTGGATGCCATCTGGGCCCGGCTCGCGCCTCATGTCGACGGCGCGTACGCCAACTTCCTGACCTCGGCCACCGAGAAGGAGGTCGCCGCCGTCTACCCGGAGGAGACCTACCGGCGGCTCGCGGCGGTGAAGGAGCGCTACGACCCGCGCAACCTGTTCGCCGGCAACCACAACGTCGCAGCCGGGCGGGCAGAGGGGCCGAGGATGACCGCGTGAGTGGCCCGGGTGTGCCGTGCGGCCGGCCGTCATGGCAACGAGGCTGACCGGACCGGCCACACGGCCCACCCGGTGCAACGGATCGACGCCTGGCGCGTTACGCGACGCGCGGAGCCGGAACAAGACGCCCCTTTGGGGTGGGATTGCCCCCCCGCGTCGGGGGTACGGCGATGTCATGCGGCCACCGACTCCTCGAGGACCCCTCAGCGCGCGAGTGATGGCCATGCTCGCGGACGGTCGCCCCACGGGGACGGACCCGGCCGGGTGCTCGTGCGAGATCGAGGACGCCGATGCGCAGCTTGCCCTCTGGACGCTCTACGAGCTGGCCTACCGCGGCTTCGAGGACGTGGCGGACGACCTCGAGTGGGATCCGGATCTGCTGCGGCTGCGTCGCACGCTGGAGACCGCGTTCGAGGACGTCGTCCGACGGTCGACGCGGGAGCTCGTGGACTCGGTGCGTGACGTCGAGGACCCGGCGGACCAGGTCCTGGCCATGGTCGACCGGGCCGGCGGGGTCAGCCTGTCGACGTTCCTGCGCCGTGAGGCGACCAGGGACCAGGTGCTCGACTACCTGCGCGAGCGGAGCGTCCAGCAGCTCAAGGAGTCCGACCCCCAGTCGTTCGTGCTGCCGCGCCTGACGGGAGCGGCCAAGGTGGCGCTGGCGGAGATCCAGTACGACGAGTACGGCGCGGGCGACCCCGCCCGCCTGCACCAGCAGCTCTATGCCGACGCCCTCACCGGGGCCGGACTCGACCCGTCGTACGGCGCCTACCTCGACGACCTCTCGGCGGTCTCGCTGGCGTCCGCCAACCTGCCGTCCCTGCTCTGCCTGAACCGTCGGCTCGTCGGAGCCGCGCTCGGCCACTTCGCGGCGTTCGAGGCATCCAGCTCGGTCCCGTCGCGCCGGGTGGCGGCGGCGATCCAGCGGGTGGGACTCGGTCCCGAGGTCTCTGCCTACTTCGACGAGCACGTCGAGGCGGACGCCGTCCACGAGCAGGTCGCGGCCCGAGACATGTGCGGCGCCTGGGTGGCGGAGCACCCGGACCGCCGCGACGACGTGCTGTTCGGAGCGGCCGCCGCCCTGCACCTCGAGGCACTCTCGGCACAGGACCTGACGAGCCGCTGGACCGATGGCGGACTGAGCGCCGCCTCATGAAGGAGGCGCGCGTGCGAGTCTGTCCCGAGGGGCCGATCCTGGTCCGTGGTGCGGCCGTCGTGGTCGACGAGCAAGGGGTCGCGCACGTGCCGGGTCGACCGGTCGTGGCCCTGTGCGGCTGCCGGAAGTCGTCACGCAAGCCGTGGTGCGACAGCACGCACAAGTCCGTGCCCGGCACGTCGCCGGTCACCCCGCCGTGAGCACGGCGGAGGTGCGGACGACGCCGTTCGGCGGCCTCTCGATCGCGCACGACGACCGGGTCCTCCACCCGAGGGACTGGACCGTGCACCAGTCGCTGTGGGCTCTGGAGCTCCTCGAGGGGCTCCCCGACGGTCCGGTGCTCGAGCTGTGCTCGGGCGCGGGGCAGATCGGTCTCGTCGTGGCCGCCCGGACGACCCGCCGTCTGGTCTGCGTCGACGTCGACCCCGTCGCCGGCCACTACACGCTCCTCAACGCGACGACGGCCGGCCTGGCCGACCGGGTCGAGATGAGGCTGGAGCCGCTGACCGGTGCGGTCTCGGCCGACGAGACGTTCCCCCTGATCCTGGCCGACCCCCCGTGGGTGCCTCGAGAGGACGTCGCGCGGTTCCCCGAGGACCCGGTCACGGCCATCGACGGCGGTCCGGCGGGGGGCCTCGACGTGGCCACGGACTGCGTCCGGGTCATCGGCCGCCATCTCGCCCGCGACGGTCACGCCCTCCTGCAGCTCGGGTCACCGCTCCAGGTCGCCGGGCTGCAGGACCGGATCGCGGCCGCTGCGCTGCAGGTCGTCGAGACGCGGAGCTTCGGTGACCGCGGCGTCCTGGTGCTGCTGTCGCGCGCACCGGCGGTGCGTCTCAGCTGGTGAACCCGTGTGGGGTCGGGACTTGCAGTTTGTACGGGGTCGGGAGTTATTATCCGGTCAACTCCTCGTGACCCGGCTCACATCATCGCGACGACCGAGGACAGCGCCCCGCTCGCTCACGCAGCCCGCGGGGCGCGACCATGCTCGGGGGAACCCGGCACGGCGACTTGACGTATCTGTATTAAGTTGACTTACTTAATACAGATTCCCCCTCCCGAGGAGCGCCATGACCGTCACGAGCATCGCCCGTCGCAACGACGTCGACGCGATCGCGGCCGCGTGCACGTCGGCTCCGACGCGCCCCGGGAGCAGCTCGAGCAGCTGCACGCCGAGGTCCTCGAGAGGTCGCCAGTCGGACACACGCTGACCCACTGGCGACCTCTCGACCGGCGCCGGCCTCGACGCCGTCCACGTCGCGCCCACCTGCGCCCACGTGACCTGGCGGGGCGGGTTCGCCTCCGAGTCACGGGTCCGTGACTTCGCGGCGGCTCCCTCCGACGAGCCCGTCACCCTCGGGGCGCGGATGCCGCCCCGAACCCCGTCGAGCGCTGCTCGGCGCGCTCGGGAACTGCCTGGCGGTGGGCTACGCCGCCAACGCGACCGTCGCCGGGATCGAGCTGCGCGACCTGCGCATCGACGTCCAGGGCGACGTGGACCTCCGGGTCTTCCTCGGTCTGGCCGCAGGGGCACGCCGGCTTCGACGCGATCACGGCCACCGTGCACGTCGACTCCGACGCGCCCCGGGAGCAGCTCGAGCAGCTGCACGCCAAGGTCCTCGAGAGCTCGCCGGTGGGACACACGCTGACCCACGCCGTACCTCTCGACCTCACGCTCGGGCGTTGAGCGCAGCACCCGTTCACACCAACCTCTGAGGAGAAACCACCATGTCCACCACCACCGTCGACAACGGCGTCAACGTCGCGGCCCTGCTCGGGCCCGCCAGGCGCTCACCGACGAGCCCGCCGCTCGCCGCAGTTCCACCTGGCGCGCCACCAAGCGACCTGGGTCAACGGCACCCACAGCCGCAGCGAGCGTCGAGGGCTTCTACGGGCCTGGGCGACGAGCAGAGCCACCACCAGAGTTCACGCTTCGACGCCGACCACCCCCAGCATCTTCGCCGCCGAGGACAGCGGCGCCACCCCGGTCGAGATCGTGCTCGTCGGCGCTCGCCGGCTGCCTGACCGCGGGCGTCGCCTCCGTCGCCCAGCAACCGCGGCGATCCAGCTCCGCTCGGTCACGGCCACGCATCGAGGCCGACATCGACATCCGCGGCATCCTCGGCGTCGACCCCGACGTGCCGCAACGGCTTCAGCGCGCGTCCGGGTCAACTACGAGATCGACGCCGATGCCTCTCCCGAGCGACATCGAGGCGCTCGTCGCCCAGTCGCAGAAGCGGTCCGCGGTCTTCGACATCGTCACCAACCCCACCGGCGTCATCGTCCACGTCGCCTGAGCACTCCGGCACTGATCGGACCGATGCGCACGCACCACCGTGCGTCGTCGGCGCCGGACACAGCCGGCCTGGCGATGAGCCGCTGCCTGGCCGATCGCTCGATCGACCACGTGCGTCCTCGAGCGCGGCGAGGTCGCGAACTCGTGGCGCACCCAGCGCTGGGACTCGCTGCGGCTGCTCACCCCGAACTGGCTGACGCGGCTCCCCGGTCGCACCTACGACGGCGACGATCCCGACGGCTACATGACCGCCGCCCGAGGTCGTCGCATCTGCTCGGTGACTACGCGACATCGACGCCCCGGTGCGCACGGGGACCGAGGTGACCTCGCTCACGCGCGACCGAGGACGGCTTCGACCTCGTGACCTCCCAGGGTGTCTGGCAGGCCCGGACCGTGGTGATGGCGGCCGGGCTGACCCGCGGCGTGGTGCCGGCGGTCGCGGAGGCACTGCCGACCGGGCTGGAGTCGCTGCACGCCGTCGACTACCGCAACCCCGACCAGCTGCCGGAGGGCGGCGTCCTGGTGGTCGGGGCGTCGTCGAGCGGCGCTTCAGATCGCCGAGGAGGTCCACCGCTCCGGCCGTCCGGTCACCCTGGCGATCGGCGAGCACGTGCGGCTGCCCCGGCGCTATCGCGACCGCGACATCCTCTGGTGGATGGACGCCGTCGGCATCCTCGACGAGCGGTGCGACGAGGTCGACGACCTCTCTCCGGGCACGCAGCCTGCCGTCCATGCAGCTGGTCGGCGGCACCGCGCTACGCTCGACCTCAACGCACTGCAGTCGCTCGGTGTCCGGCTGACCGGGCGCCTGGCCGGGATCTCGGCCGGCTGCGGCTCAGCTCTCGGGCTCGCTGCCCAACGTCTGCAAGCTGGCCGACCTCAAGCTGGGACGACTCCTCAAGGCGATCGACGAGTACGCCGGGGGCACCGGCGAGCGCTTCGAGCCGACCAGGGTGCCGGACGCGCCGCTCGGCCTCGACCTGAGGTCGGGGGAGATCCGATCCGTGGTCTGGGCCACCGGGATCAAGCCCGACCACTCCTGGCTCGACGTGCCCACCTTCGACCCCAGCGGCCGGCTCGCCCACGACGGGGGAGTCACCTCGTGGCCCGGCCTCTACGTGACCGGTCTGCCGGTGCTGCGCCGGCGACGCTCGACGTTCATCGACGGCGCGGCCGCCGACGCGGCCGATCTCTCCACCCATCTGGCGGCCCACCTGGAATCGGTGGCCCCGACGCACCTCCACCCACGACAGAGGAACGCCTCATGAGGACAGACCCCACGGCGACCGCGCTCGCAGGCCTGGTCGCGCAGCGCGACCTCGACCGGCTCGGCACGCGCCTGGCCGACGAGGTCCGGCTTCGCGCCCTGCTGCCCGGCGGCCCGATCGAGGAGCACGGGCGCGGCGACGTGCTGAAGAAGTTCGACGAGTGGTTCGGCGACTACGGCACGGTGGTGCTCGAGGACGCGGCGGGCGAGCTCGTCGGAGACCGCCTGCTCGTCCACTACCGGCTCAGGTTCGACCCCGAGACGGAGCCCCGCACCCTGACGCAGACCTGGGTGTCGTCGGTCGGCGACGACGGGCTGATCTTCCGCATCGACCTGGTCTGCTCCGGATTCCGGGAGGTGGCATGACCGAGACCCCGGAGCCCCGCTCTGCAGCACTGGGGCGACTACGACCTCGACCACCCGTTCCCGCTTTTCGCCGAGGTGCTCGCGCAAGGGCCCGTCCACGACGTGACCCTGGTCGACGGGCACCGCGCCTTCCTCGTCGTCGGGTACGACGCGGCGCGCGAGGCGCTCCACCACCCCGACCTGTCCAAGGACATGGAGGCCGCCCTGGACGCCGAGGCGCGGTCGTCGCCGAGGGCCTGCCGGGGCGCGACTTCGCCCGCCACATGCTCAGCGTCGACCCCCCCGACCACGGACGGCTGCGCCGGCTGGCGACGCCGGGCTTCACGCGGGCGCGACTCGCCACGCTCGAGGACCGGATCACCGAGACCGTCGACTCGTTGCTCGACGACCTGGCCGCGGTCGACGGCCCGGTCGACCTGGTGGCCGGGTTCGCCCTGCCGCTGCCGTTCTCCGTGATCGGTGAGCTGCTCGGCATCGACCCCGGCGGCAGCAGCGGCTGGCCGGCTGGTTCGCCACGCTGATGGCGCCGTACGCCGGCGACGCCCCGCCCGCCGCAGCGGTCGCCGCCTCCGACGAGATCGTCGCCTATCTCAACGACCTCGTCGACCCACGCCTCGCCGAGCCCACGGCAGACCTGGTGGGTGACCTCGCGCGGCCGCGAACGACGAGACGATCACGCGCAAGGAGCTGCTGTCCTCGCTGTTCCAGCTGATCGTCGCCGGTCACCACACCACGACCAGCCTGATCGGCAACGGGGTGGCTGCCCTGCTGCAGGATCCCGCCCAGCGCGACGCGCTCGCGGCCGACCCGACCCTGGTGCCGCAGGCGATCGAGGAGTTCCTCCGCTACGACGCGCCGGTGCCGCACTCCACCTTCCGCTACGCCGCGCGTGACCTGACGATCGCGGGGACGCCCATCCCGGCCGGCGTGCAGGTCATCGTGAACCTCGCCGCGGCCGCTCACGACCCGGCCCGGCACGACGACCCGCAGGTGCTCGACATCACGCGCTCCTCGACCGACCACCTGGCCTTCGGCCACGGCATCCACCACTGCCTCGGTGCACGCCTGGCGCGGCTCGAGGCGAAGATCGCATTCACCGCGCTGCTCACCCGCTTCCCGCGGATCCGGCTGGCCGTCGACCCGGCCGAGCTGCACTGGAACCACGGCGACGCGCTCGTGCTGCGCGGACTGTCGGCCCTCCCGGTGCGGCTGGGCTGAGCGCGCGCCGCGCCGGCCTCGACGCCCCATGTCACGACGGCTTCACGCGAGCGGTCGAGCCGGTCCGACAGGGGGCTGGTGCGCGAGCCGGTCGGTGGCCTCGAGGACCTCGCGGAGGCGCTCGACCAGGGCGCCGTCGAAGGCGCCCGCGGGGGCGCGCCAGGTCCAGTTGCCGTCGGTGACGCCGGGGGTGTTCATCCTGGCCTCGCTGCCCAGACCCAGCAGGTCCTGAGCCGGTACGACGGCCAGCCGTGCGCGCGACGAGTACGCGAGCCGCACCAGGGCGGAGGGCATCGGCTCCTCGGGGTCGGCCAGCAGCGGACGGACGAGGTCACGGGTGCCGTCGGACAGTGACCGCCACCAGCCCAGCGTGGTGTCGTTGTCGTGGGTGCCGGTGTAGACCACGGACCACTCCTCGTGGTGCGCGGGCAGGTGCGGGTTGCGGGGGTCGCCGTCGAAGGCGAACTGCAGCACCTTCATCCCGGGCAGCCCGACCTCGCGCCGGAGCCGGTCCACCTCGGGCGTGATCACTCCGAGGTCCTCGGCGACGAGCGAGCCCGGACCCGCCGCGTCCACCAGCGGCCGCAGCAGGTCGAGTCCGGGGCCGAGCTCCCACCAGCCCTCCTTCGCGGTCGGCGCGTCGACCGGCACGTGCCACGCGGCCTCGAAGCCGCGGAAGTGGTCGATCCGGACCAGGTCGAACAGGTCGCGCTGCCGCGCGATCCGCCTGTGCCACCAGGCGTAGCCGTCCGCCGCCATCGCCGCCCAGTCGTAGTGGGGGTTGTTCCAGCGCTGGCCGTCGGCAGTGAAGTAGTCGGGCGGGACACCGGTCACGGTGGTCGGCCGCCCCGACGCGTCGAGCTGGAAGAGGTCACGGTGTGACCAGACGTCCGCGCTGTCGTGGGCGACGAAGATCGGGAGGTCGCCGTAGAGCAGGACGCCGCGGTCGGCGGCATAGGCACGCAGGGCTCCCCACTGGGCGGCGAACCGCCACTGGTCGCCGCGGATCCGCTCGGCCAGGTCGGAGGCTCCGGTGACGACCTCGGCCACGCGCCGCGGGTCGCGGTCGCGCAGGGCCGGCTCCCACTCCGGCCACGGAACGGCGCCCGAGGTCGTGCGGACGGTCAGGTAGTCGACGTACGGGTCGAGCCAGTCCGCCTGCTCCTCGCGCCAGGCGTCGTACGCCGGGCCCTCCGGCGGCATCTCCGTGGACGCGTCGAGCAGGCCGGGGTGGCCGGCCATCGCGGACAGTGCGCGGTAGGGCGACCCCTCCTCGTCGGGCGGCACCAGGGGCAGTACCTGCCAGACGCTGCACCCCGCCGCCGCCAGGAGGTCGACGAAGCCGTAGGCGTGCGGCCCCACCGTCCCGCCGGGCAGGGAGGACACGTGGAGCAGCACGCCGGCTCGCCGACGGGCGAGCGGGCCGGTGTCGGAGGTCACCGCGGCAGGCTAGTCGTGCCGCGGCAGCGGGTCAGGAGCCAGCCACGTGATCCGCCGCGTCGTGACGGATGGTCACGACCGGGATCCCGAGGTGGGCGAGGCGATGGGCGAGGTCCTGGTGGAGCCAGGAGGACACGTGGTGGGGCGGTACGTCGAGGATGATCTCGTCGACCGGCTCGCTGAAGATCGTCTCCTCGATCGCGTCCATCGGGTCGTGGCGCACCGACACCGACCCGATGACCGGTGCGTGGACGGCGCGCTCCAGCTGCGGCAGGGCGGAGCGGAGGGCGGCCTCGGCCTCGTTCGCCCGGTCGTGCCGCTCGGGATGGAGCGGGTGCAGCTCGGCCCGGGCCGGGTTCAGCACGATCAACCGGAACTGCACGTCGCCGTTCTCGGCGCGCTGCCTGATCGCGTCCCGGAGGGACGTGGTGGGCTCGGCGGTGTCGGTCACGACGAGGACGCGCTGGGTTCGGATCTCCGACATCGTGGGCTCCTCAGACCTCGTCCATGACGGGGGTTCGCTGCTGACGCCGCTCGAGGGCCTCGGTGCGGTCCTTGTCGGTCACGGTCAGGTAGACCACGACCGCCAGGATGGTGCCCAGGAACACGACGCTGGTGCCCAGGGTGCCGAGTCCGAGCCCGCCGTCGGTGCGCGGCGACGCGAGGTAGTCACCGATGTTGGCGCCGAGGGGGCGGGTCAGGATGTAGGCGAGCCAGAAGGAGAGCACCGGTCCCATGCCCAGCTTCCAGGCGACCAGCACGGCGAGGATGAGGGCCAGCGGCAGGAGCACGGACCTGCCCGGGGACCAGCCGGTGAGCTCGAGGGTCCAGTCGCCGACCGCCGTACCGAGGGCGAAGGTGACCAGCACCGTCAGCCAGTAGAAGGCCTCGCGGGGAGTGGTGACGATGGTGTGGATCGACAGGGTGTGCTCGCGGGCGTACCAGACCGAGAAGACCACCGCGAGGAGGACGGCGAACACCGTGGAGCTGATCCACAGCGGCACCCCGTGGCCGTCGGTGAGGTTGTCGGTCAGCAGGGTGCCGACCACGCTGATCAGGACCACCGAGAGCCAGTACACGCCCGGCACGTAGCGGCTCAGGCGGAACTGCGCCACCAGGGCGACCACCAGACCGGCGGAGAACAGGAGAGTGGTGTCGGTGAGCCCGAAACCGAGGGTCTCGTTGATGTAGTCGGCGAAGCTCTCGCCGACCGTCGTGCACAGGATCTTGACGATCCAGAAGTAGACGGTGACCTCGGGCACCTTGTTCAGCATGATCCGGCGGGCATCGACCGAGAGGGATGTCGTCATGCGCACCAGGATGGGTGCCGGGATCTGACGCCCACCTGACTGACGGGAGCCGTGGCCCCCGCTCGCTCCCGGATCCCCCGTACGCTCCCGGTGTGCCCGTGATCGGTGTCTGTGAGGACGAACCCGCGCTGCGCTCGGTCCTCACCCGCGCCCTGCGCGTGATGGGCCACGAGCCGGTGGTCGTCGCCACGGCGGGCGAGGCACTGCGCGCGTTCGTGGCCCGCCGCCCCGACGCGCTGGTGCTCGACATCGGCCTGCCGGACGCCGACGGTCGTGACCTGTGCCTCGCGCTGCGTGCGGGCGGGGTCGACTCGCCGGTGCTGTTCCTGACCGCCCGCGACGGTCTCCACGACAAGATCACCGGCTTCGAGGCCGGGGGAGACGACTACCTCACCAAGCCGTTCGAGATCGACGAGGTCCGGGTCCGGTTGGACGCGCTGCTGCGTCGTACGCCGTCGCCCGCGCCCGAGGATCCGTCGGCGCCGGTGCTCGACCCGGCGCGTCATGCCCTGGTCCTGGGTGAGGCGGAGGTGGCGCTCACCCCGACCGAGTTCCGCCTGCTGGGGCGGCTGATGTCGGAGCCCGCCACCGTCGTACGACGCCACACGCTGGTCGCCGCCGCCTGGCCCCACGGTGCGATGGTCAGCGACAACACCCTCGACTCCTACGTGCGCCGGATCCGGAACAAGCTCGAGTCCCTGGACCTCGAGGGGATCACCACGGTGCGGGGGGTCGGCTACCGGTGGCACTGAGGACCGGCTCCCTCCGGGGTCGGATGGCGGCAACCGCGCTGCTGGTCTCGACCGTCACCGCCGCCCTCCTGGTGATCGGCGTGCAGATGCTGCTGGCGGCGAGCAACGATGCGACGGCCCACTCGCGGCTGACCTCGAAGGCCCAGGCGGCGGCGGCGACCGTCGTACGAACGCCGCGGGGGGTCCGCGTGCTGGAACAGCGATCCCCGGTGCTCGACCAGAACGTCTGGGTCTTCGACGCGAACGGGAAGCTCCTCGAGGGGAGCCTGTCCCAGCCGGGTTTGGCGAGCACCGTGCGCGCTCTGGCCGCCTCGCCCGACCAGCGTCAGGTCACCCAGGGGGACACCTCGTTCTACGTGCTCCCCGTGAGTCGGGGAGGCACCCGCGCGGCGACCGTGGTGGCCGCGGAGTCGCTCGAGCCCTATGAAGGTGCGGAGCGCCACTCGCTGTGGCTCTCCCTGCTGCTCGGGATGACCACCGTCGTGGTGGCGACGGTGGCGGCCTGGGTGGCGGCCACGCGGTCGCTGAGGCAGGTGCGGGCCATGGCCGAGCTCGCCGACGACTGGCGCGAGCACGACACCGGGGCGCGCTTCGACCCCGGGCCGGGCGGCGACGAGATCGCCCACCTGGGACGGACCCTCGACCGGATGCTCGACCGGATCGTCGAGGCGCTCTCCGCCGAGCGACGGCTGACCGACGAGATCGCCCACGAGCTGCGCACGCCGCTGGCGGTGGTGCTGGCCGAGGCCGACCTCGCCCGCCGTACGGCGAACCCCGCGCAGCGCGAAGGGCTCGACGCGATCCATGCGTCGGCGGCGCGGATGCGCGACGCCGTCGACACGATGCTGACGGTGGCGCGGACCCACACGCGCGCCGCCGAGGGGGCGTCCGTCGGCGAGCTGATGTCGACCCTCGGCCTGCCGCCCTCGGCGTACGACGACGTCGTCCTGGCCGCGCCTGCCTCGCCGCTGGCCGCGGCGGTGCGTCCTCTGCTCGACAACGCCGAGCGGCACGGTGCGGATCCGGTCCGGGTGGAGGTGACGCGGGACGGCAGGACCGTGGTGATCTCGGTGATCGACGCCGGACCCGGCGTGAGGGAGGCGGACCTCGAGACCGTGTTCCAGCCCGGTCACACGACCCGCTCGGACGGGTCCGGGCTCGGACTCGCCCTCGCGCGCCGCATGGCGCGCACCGCGGGCGGTGACCTCGTCGCCCGTCCCGGCCCCGGCGGACGGTTCGAGGTACGCGTCCCCGCTCGGTGACCGACCCGGCGCCGGGGCGTTATCTTCAGCAACGACGAAGGGGACCCATGGGCGACAGCGGTGTGCAGTTCCCCCGCGGCGCCGACGGCGCCCGCCCGTCGCTGCGCGTCAACCAGGAGATCTGGGCGGACGCGGCGGCGTCGGTCGACCCCGCGCTGGCCCTGCGCATCCGGGAGAGCACGTCGTGGCGCTCCGACTACGTCGGTGCAGTCCGCGAGCTGACCGAGCTCGGCGGCCGGTCGCCGGACGCAGCGCGGCGGATCGCGGGCGCGGGTCTCGCGGCCGCGGGGTCGCGGCTGGTGCTCGCCGCCGACGGCCACGACGAGCCGCTGTCCGCCGCCCTCACCGCCGACCCCGGTGAGCTGGACACGCGCACCCTGACCGGTGGGGGCGAGCCTGTCGCCAGGCTCGAGGTGCCCTACCTCGGCGACCGGCTCCACGACGACGCGCTCCGTCGCCGGCTGGCCGTCTGGGTCACCCATGGCGTGATCGAGCCGTCGGCGGCCGCGGCGCTCGGCCGCGTGATCGACCACCCCGAGTGGCTCCGGCTCGAAGGACGCCGCGTCGTGGTGCTCGGGGCGGGCGCTCAGACCAGCCCGTTGGAGGTCCTGACGTCGTGGGGTGCGGAGGTCGTGGCCGTCGACCTGCCCGTGCCCGCCGTACAGGAGCGGATCGCCCGCGCCGCCGCAGCGGGTGCCGGGACCGTCCACGTGCCGCTGACGGCGGGTCGTCCGGGTGCCGACCTGATCGAGGACGTGCCGACGCTCGCCGGCTGGCTGGGCGCCCTCGCGGACCGCCCGCTGGTGCTCGGCTTCTACATCTACGCCGACGGCCCGCTCCACGTGCAGGCGACGGTGGCGGCCGACCTGCTCGCGACCCGGCTGACCGACGCCGGCGCGTCACTGACCACGGCGTTCGCCGGGACCCCCAGCGACTGCTACCTCGTACCCCTCGACGTCGTCGAGGACAGCAACGCGCGGCGTCGGCTGCGGCCGCGGCGCGCCTTCGAGCTGGCGGTGCGGGGTGCCAGCGCAGGTCGGCTCTACCGACCGGCCTACCGCGACCGGATCGTGGAGAGCGACGACGGGACGACGATGGGTGTCGCCGACGCGCTGGTCGGACAGCAGGGTCCGAACTACGCCCTCGCCAAGCGTCTGCAGCGGTGGAGCACCATCGACCGCTGGGCGGCCGGGAGGACCGGCTCGTTCAACGTCGCCCCGCCGACCTGGACGACGTCGGTGACCAAGAACCGGATCCTGGCGGCCGGCTACTACGGCGCCCACTTCGCGGGGCTCGAGGTGTTCCCGCCCGAGACGATGCAGGCGGTGATGAGCGCCCTGCTCGTGCACGACCTCCACCGGGCGCCGGAGGCGGGTCATCCCGAGCTCGCGGTCTCGGCGAACGGGGTCCACGGCGGCTACTGGCGCGTTCCCCACGACATCAGGTCGACCCTGTTCTACACCGCCGCACTCGGGCTGCCGCGGGCATTCACCACCTCGTTGCGGGCCAGGTGAGCGCCGCCGTGAGCCTGCCCACGACCGTCGACGGCGTCCTCGCCCGCCTGCGCGAGATCCGGTCCGCGCTCCCGGCGACCGACGGGGTCGCCGTCTTCGACGCGATGTACCTCACCGTCACCGAGCGCATCGCGGCGACCATCACCCGGGGCACGTTCCGCAGCCCCGACACGATGGCAGACCTCGACGCGCGGTTCGCCGGCCTCTGGCTCACGGCGTACGACGCCTCGGCGGGCGGCGGCGCCGTACCCACGGCCTGGAAGCCCCTGTTCGCGGCCCGCGATGCCGGCCGCGCGCCGGTGCAGTACGCCCTGGCAGGCATGAACACGCACATCGAGCACGACCTGCCGATCGCCGTCGTCGAGACCTGCCGCGCCCGGGGCCTGGTGCCCGACGACCTCCACCCCGACTTCGAGGCCGTCAACGGCGTCCTGGCGCAGGTGGAGTCGGAGATCCGTCGGTCGTTCCTCGACGAGGTCGGCCGTACGGCCGACGACGGGATGGGGCGGCTCGCCCACCTGGTCGGCTGCTGGAGCATCGACCGGGCCCGCGACGTCGCCTGGGTCACCGCCGAGACGATCTGGACACTCCGCGACCTGGGCCCGCTCCGGGACCGCTACCTCGACGGCCTCGCGCACACCGTGGGGATGACGACGAGCACCCTGCTCGTGCCCGTGCTCTGACCAGGGGGCGGTGCCGACGCGGTCACACCCGCACGACCGTGCCTCCGGCGTTCTCGTCGAGGTAGGTCGTCAGGTTCTCGGGGTGGTAGTCGTCGGGGTCCTTCGTATGCCTGGTTGCGGCCGACGAGCTGAGCAGCTCGTGGCCGGTGTGGCTCAGGCCTATCGGCCGGTGGACCGGTTTGAACAGGCGGTAGAAGCTCTTCCGTGACTCGTGGATGGCTCCCAGGGGGTCCGGCGCCACCGTTACCGCCGCGCTCTCGTTCGGACTGACCTCCTGGGTGCCCTCGGAGGCGGTCGGGGGCTGGAGGACGTGCAGGCCGAAGCTGCCGGCCTTGGCCATCATCCAGAGCAGGGCGATGTCGGACAGCCCGCTCGCGGCGTACCCGCCGCCGACGTCGGAGTGGACCCCGGAGAACCACACCTGCTCCAGGACCTGGTTGCCGGCATGCGGTTGCTGCGTCCACAGGGTCGGCACGAAGGCCTTGCGCTTCTCGTCGATCGCCAGGGCATGGAACGCTCCGTCGACGTGCGTCGAGAGGTCGGTGTCGTGGAAGGCGAACCGGTGGTTGAAGGTCGCGACGGCCTTCTGCAGCGCGCGGGTCGTGGGGACGGGGATACCGAGCGCCCCGACGGTGTCCCACACGCCGATGAAGCGGACCCGGGGCTCGTAGGAGTAGGCGTGCCGGAACAACGTCGAGGCCGTGCCGCGCGGGCTCTCGGCCCGGCTCCGGTAGAGCGCGTAGGCCTCGTGCATCCGGTCGAGGTTCTGCTGGCGCAGCACCCCACAGTTGCGGACCAGCCCGGCGACGCTACGGGCCGTGTAGGCGCCTCGGCTGAACCCGAAGAACCAGAGCTCGTCGCCGTCCTCGTAGTTGTCGATCAGGAACTGGTAGGCGTCGAGCACGTTCGCGGACAGGCCGGTGCCGAACGCGCCACCGCGGATGTGGTCCCACCGGCTGGTGCCGACCCCGGGGTGGTAGTAGGTGCACTGTCGCGTCCCCTCGGCGTCCATCGCCGCGATGGAGAGGGCGATCTTCGTGACGTTGGTCGTCCTCGGCACGGTGCCGATCTTGGAGTCGGGCGTGTTCCAGGTGCCGTCGCAGCACACCACGAGTCGCTTGGCCATCGGTGCTCCTCCTCGACCGTGAGGGCCGTCCGGTCCAGAGAATCCTCCACTTCCGACGGCCGCGCCAGGGTCGCCGACCCGCGTCCGCCGCGAGGGGAACGACGTGCCATAGGCTGCCCGCACCCCGCACCGAAGGCGACCCATGACCCCGCTCCCCATGCACGAGCGCCTCCCGTTCGACGAGGCGACCACGCCCCCGCGGGTCTCGACCGGCGACCTGCCGTCGCTCGAGGAGGTGCGCGACGTCGTCACGGAGGCCTACGAGCGCTACCGCACGAACGGCGAGGGCCAGGTGGCCGACTACATCCCGGTCCTCGCCGCTGCAGCGCCCGAGCTGTTCGGGATCTCGGTGTACGGCGTCCGCGGACGGTCGTTCGAGATCGGGGACGTCGACACGACGTTCTCGATCCAGAGCGTCTCCAAGCCCTTCGTGTTCGCGCTGGTGGTCGACGCGCTCGGGTACGGCGACGCGCGGCGTGCCCTCGGTGTCAACAGCACGGGGTTCCCCTTCGACTCCCTGATGGCGGTCGAGCTGAACGACGACCGGACGATGAACCCGCTCGTCAACGCGGGCGCGATCGCGACGACGAGCCTGGTGCCCGGTGACACGGCCGAGGAGAAGTGGGAGCGGATCCGGGTCGGGCTCTCGAGGTTCGCCGGGCGCGAGCTCACGATGAGCGAGGAGGTCTACGAGTCCGAGTCCTCGACCAACCTGCGCAACCAGGGCATCGCCCACCTGTTGGAGAGCTACGGCCGTCTCTACTTCGACCCCGACCAGGCGACCGACGTCTACACCCGCCAGTGCTCACTGGAGGTGACCGTCCATGACCTCGCCGTGATGGCCGCCACCCTGGCCAACGGCGGGGTGAACCCCCAGACGGGCGAGGTCGTGATCGGCCCCGGGGTGTGTCGACGGGTGCTCGCCGTGATGGCGACCGCAGGCCTCTACGAGCTCTCGGGCGACTGGCTCTACGAGATCGGCGTGCCTGGCAAGAGCGGTGTCAGCGGTGGCATCGTGACAGTGCGCCCGGGAAGGGTGGGCTCGCCACGTTCTCGCCTCCCTTGGATGTGGCCGGCAACAGCGTTCGTGGCCAGCTGGTGACCAAGTACCTCGCAGAACGTCTCGGGCTCAATCTCTTCGCCTCGGAGGTGACCGGACCATGACCGAACCGCAGCCCGACCTGGACCAGCCGGTGTCACCGGCACCGTCTTCCGCGTCGGGGACGCCCGCGATGGACCCGGTGGCCGTGCTCCGCTCGCGCGCGTACCTCTCCGCCCTCGTCCTCGCCGCGATCCTCGGCATCCCGATCTCCGCCGCGGCCTATGGGTTCCTGGCGCTGGTCACCAAGCTCCAGGAGCTCATCTTCTCCGACCTGCCGGACGACCTCTTCTCGGGTGGGGCACCCGCCTGGTGGCCGGTGCCGTGGCTCGCCCTGTGTGGACTCCTGACCGGTGCGACGATCCGCTACCTGCCGGGGAACGGTGGACACTCACCTGCCAAGGGCTTCCAGACCGGAGGCACACCGGTCGACCGGGAGCTGCCCGGGATCGTTCTCGCCGCGCTGGCCACGCTGAGCCTCGGCGCGGTGCTCGGGCCCGAGGCACCGCTGATCGCGATCGGTGGCGGCCTCGCGGCGCTCGCGGTGCACCTGCTGAAAAGGGACGCGCCCCCGATGGCGCTGACGATCATGGCGTCAGCCGGGAGCTTCGCGGCCATCAGCACTCTGCTGGGCTCACCGATCCTGGGCGCCTTCCTGATCATGGAGGTGGCGGGCATCGGAGGGGTGACCCTCAGCCTGGTCGCCCTGCCCGGCCTGCTGGCCTCGGGCGTCGGAGCCCTCGTCTTCATCGGCCTGGACAACTGGACCGGCCTCGGCACGTTCTCGCTCGCCCTGACCTCGGTTCCGCCGAGCGTGGCGCCGACGATCGCCCTGATGGCCTGGGCTCTGGTCGTCGGTGCCGTGGCAGCGCTGCTCGGGTGGGCGATCCGATGGGTCGGGTTGTCGTTGCGTCCCGTCGTACACCTGAGCCGGGTCCTCGTCACGACGGCTCTCGGTGTGGTCATCGGGCTCGTGGCCATGGTCTACCAGCTGATCTCCGACCACAGCGCGACCCAGGTGCTGTTCTCCGGCCAGGACGCCCTGCCTGAGCTGGTGGCCAACGTCGCGGACTACTCGGTGGCCACACTCGTCCTCCTGGGTTGCTGCAAGATGGCCATGTACGGGCTCTCGCTGAGCGCCTTCCGCGGTGGGCCGATCTTCCCCGCGATGCTGGTCGGCGCCGTGCTCGGCATGGTGATGGCCGGGCTGCCCGGCATGAGCACGGCACCGGCGATCGCGATGGGGATCGGCGCGATGTGCGTCGCCATGCTGCGGTTGCCGCTCACGTCGACGCTGCTGGCCGTCCTGCTGCTCGGGGCCGACGGCGCATCGGTCACGCCCGAGGTGATCGTGGCGGTGGTGGTCGGGTTCGTGCTGACGAGCCTGATGCCCACGCCGGGGCCGAAGGAGCCCGCGCCCGTGCCTGCCTGAGCCTGTCGCCCCACGCGCGTCGGGTGGTAGACATCACGGGTCGCCCCAGGCCGGGAGCGCGACGACCAGAGAGGTGGCGTCGATGACCGAAGCAGCCAACCCGTCCGAAGGTTTCGACGTGATCGTGGTCGGGGGCGGGTCGGCCGGCGCCGTCATCGCCGCCCGCCTCACCGAGGACCCGTCGGTCCGGGTCGCCCTGGTGGAGGCGGGAGGCACTCCGCCACCGCACGAGGTGATGCCGGCTGCCGTGGCGTCGTTGCAGCTCGACCCCGACGTCGACTGGATGTACACCGGCGATCCGGGCGGGGCGGGCAAGGGACTCACCGACGGTCGGATGATGGTGCCGCGCGGCAAGATGCTCGGCGGGTCGTCCGGCCTCAACTACATGGCCTACGTGCGCGGTCATCCCGGCGACTTCGACGCGTGGGCGGCGGGGGGCGGGAAGGGCTGGGCCTATGCCGACGTCCTGCCCTACTTCGCCAAGAGCGAGGATCTCGCACCACCGGACCCGCCCGACGGGGTCGTGATCGAGGACGACGTCCACGGCACCGGCGGCCCCCTCGGCGTCTCGGTCCGCTCGCCACGCACCGCCGCGGCCGAGCAGTTCGTGGCGGCCGCCGAGGCGGCCGGGATCCCGATGGGCGACTACAACGGCCGAGATCGTGGAGGTCCGGTCGGGTGCGCGTCCCTGTTCCAGACCACGACCCGCGAGGGGAAGCGGTCCTCGACGTACCACGCGTTCCTCGAGCCGGTGCTCGAGCGTCCGAACCTGGTCGTGATCACGCACGCACAGGTCGAGAAGGTCCTGCTCGAGCAGGACCGGGTCGGCCCGCGCGCCACGGGAGTCCGCTACCGCGACGCGGACGGCCGTACGACGGATCCTCCGCGCCGACCGCGAGGTCGTGGTCAGCGCGGGCGCGATCGGGTCGCCGCAGCTCCTGCTGCTGTCGGGGATCGGGCCGAACGAGGAGCTCGCCTCCGTCGGCGTCGAGTGCGTCGCTGGACAACCCCCACGTCGGCAAGCACCTGAAGGACCACCTCCATGTGCCGCTCGTCTTCCCCGCCCCGGGTGTCGCGCTGACCATGACCGAGATCGCGATCGCGCTCGGGCCCGGACGCGCTGCGGGCACCGGCCGGCCCTCTGCCTGCCGACCCGGCCGACGACGCCGGCCTCCCGCCCGAGCTGGCCGGGCTCAAGGCCGAGGCCGAGCGGCAGTGACCGAGTGGGCGACCACCGGGAAGGGCCTGGCGTCGTCGTCCTTCTACGACGCCGTCGCCTTCTTCTCCACCGGGCTCGGCGACCTGCACACCCACGACGCGCAGATCGGACTGCTCGCCTGCGGCTACACCCCCGACATCTGGCGGCACCTCTTCCGGGTCGACCCGGCCGACTTCTTCGCCGACCCGGACGCCGCGCTTCGCCCACCGCGGAGACCGTCGTGGTCCTGCCCAACCCGGTGCAGCCGCACTCCGAGGGCGAGGTCCGGCTGGTCAGCTCCGACGTAGCGGACGCGCCCCGGATCGACCTCAACTACCTCGCCGACCCGCACGACGTCACCGTGATGGTGGCGGTGATGCGCCGTGCCCTGGAGATCGTCGACCACTGGCCCGGCGACGGCCTCGGGGCCCTGATGGTGCCGCCCGCGCTGGCCGAGGCCCACGGCTACACGGCGGGCGACCCCCCGAGCGACGCCCTCCTCGAGGATCTGGCCCGCCACTACGCGCTGACCGTCTATCACGAGACGTCGACCTGCCGGATGGGCAGCGTCGTCGACGCCGAGCTGCGGGTGCTCGGCGTGGCCGGCCTCGCGTCGCCGACGCCAGCGTCATGCCGACGGTGGTGAGCGGCAACACCAACGCGGCCACGATCATGATCGGGGAGCGGGCGGCGGAGCTGATCGCCGAAGAGCACCGGCTCCGGCTGGTCGCGCACCATGGGTGAGCTGACGCCTGCCGCCGACGAGGGTGTCGACTCTCGGTGCTACGGTCGCGCCGTCGTCTGGCCGGTGGCGAGGATCCGGCCCTGTGTCGCGCCGACGAGAAGAAGACCGTGACCTTCCGGTCAAGCCGAGGCGCCCCCAGCGGGACCCAGCGCCCGGTGAGCTGGCTCCCGCTGGTGGCCCTGGCCGTCGCGCAGTTCGTCATGGTGCTGGACCAGTCCGCCATGAACGTCTCGATCAGCGCCCTCGTCGACGACTTCGACACGACGGTGACCACGATCCAGGCGGTCATCACGCTCTACTGCCTCGTGATGGCGATTTCATGCTCACGGCGGCGAGATCGGCGACGTCATCGGTCACCGGAGAACGTACGTCATCGGCCTCGTCGATCTACGCCGCCCGGGTCCGCGTTGACGGCGCTGGCGCCCTCGGTGGCGGTCCTGACCCTGGGCTGGTCGAGTCCTCGAGGGGCTCGGTGCTGCCCTGGTCCTCCCGGCCATGGTCGCGTTGATCGCCGGGAACTTCGAGGGAGCTCGCGCAGGTGGCGTACGCCGTGATCAGCAGGGTGGCGGGGGCGGGCGTCGCCGTCGGCCCGATCCTGGGCGGATGGGCGACAACAGAGTACTCCTGGCGGATCTCTTCGCCGGGGAGGTGCTCTTGGTGGCCCTGATCCTGGTGATGACGCCGAAGGTGGTCGACGCGGTACGAGTCGGCGCCCCCGCCGAAGCTGGACCTGGTCGGCACCGTCCTCTCGGCCGTCGGGCCTGGGCCTGATCGTCCTCGGGGTGCTGCAGTCGAGCACGTGGGGGTGGATCAAGCCCAAGGAGGACTCGCCGGTGAGAGTTCGTTCGGCTTCTCCATGACACTCTTCGTCATCGGTCTCGGCGCGGTCCTGCTGTGGGCGTTCACGGTCTGGCAGCGACGTCGCGAGACGAGTGGACGTGACCCCGTTGGTTCACCTGGCGCTGCTGAAGATCGGCTCGCTCCGGGCCGGTCTGATCGGCC
>CAWCPG010000034.1:0-13793 GCA_963797325.1 uncultured Actinomycetota bacterium | reverse complement strand
GGTCGGCGCGCTGGCGGCGGGATCCGGGGTGGTGCTGCCCTCCCGGGCCGCCGAGCGGCTGCACCGCCACACCGGCGGTCACGCACTGTACGTGCGCACTCTGCTCGCCGAGCTGGAGCCCGCCCGTCTGGTCGAGGGCGACGGCGACCTCCCCGCGCCCCGCTCCCTGTCCACGACGCTCGTCGCCCGGCTTTCGGTTCTGCCACCGGCAGCTCGAGAGCTGGCGATGGCTCTTGCTGTGATCGGCAGGCCTGCCCCGCTGGCGATGGTCGGCGCGGTCGCGGACGTCGCCGATCCGACGTCGGCTCTGGACGATCTGCTGGCTGCGGGCTTCGTGACCTGGCGGGTGGGCCCCGATCCCGAGCTGCGCTTCGCCCATCCGCTCTACCGCGTTGCTGTCCGGGACGATCTGTCGCCCACCCGCCTGCGGCAGCTGCACCAGGCTGCGGCCCGCCTTCTCGGTGGTGAAGAGGCGCTCGCACACCGGGTGGCCGCAGCCGATGGCTTCGACGCGGCGCTGGCGGCCGACCTCAGCGCGCCGGCTCGCCGCGAGCGCCCACGGGCGGCGCAGTACCTGCTGTGGGCCTCGACCGTCGAACCCGTGCGTGAGCAGGCGGAAGCGTTCCTGCTCGACGCGGTACGGCTGCTCGTCGAGGACGGCAGGCCGCTGCGGGCGGCGGAGCTGCGGGAACGCGTCGAGTCGTGTGTGGACTCTCCGCGACGTGCACTGGCGGTGGGCATGCTCGAGCGTGAGGCAGGCCGGGGCGAGGCGGCCGAGCACGCCTTGCGCCGGGCCGCCGAGGAGGGGCAGGCCGACGTGGTCGCCGCGGCCCTGTCCCACCTCGTCACCCTCTACATCGACCTCGGTCGCGGGGCGGACCTCATCGATGCGGCCACGCGGCTGCTCGCGCTGCCGCTGCTTCGCCCCGCGCAGGAGCATCTGGCGCACCAGGGGTTGGCTCTGGGGGAGATGTTCGTCCGTGGCGCGCCTGCGGGTCTGGCCCGGCTGGCCGCGCGGCTTCCGCAGCCCTCGGACGCCGTGCCCGCCGCCGACGTCGGCCTGCTGGTGACCCGGGGCATCCTGGGCTTCTTCGCCGGGCGGTCCACCGCGGCGATCGCCGACCTGCGGGCCGGGATCCGGCTCGCCCGACAGACCGATGCCGTCTCCTCGCTGCCGCGCGCGCACCTCCAGCTGGCGAACCTGCTCTCCGGGACCGGGGAGTGGGAGGAGGCCATGCTGCACGCCCGCGTCGCGCTCTCGCTGGTGTCCGACGAACGACGGGTGTGGATGGAGGCCCAGACGCACGCCGTGCTGGGCGGGTTGCACGCGTGTCGCGGCGAGTGGACGGAGGCGGAGAACCACGTCGTCGCGGCGACCGCGGCCGCCGCGACGAGCGCCACCGCCGAGGCCGTGTTCACCGCCTGCATCGCCCGGGCGACGCTGGCACGGGCCCGCGGTGAACCCCGGGAAGTGCTGGCGGCGTTCGCCCCGATCCTCGGCCGCGGGCAACGGCCGTTACCCATGGCCACGACGCTCGCCTGGTGGCCACCGATCATCGCCGCGACCGTGGACGTGGGCGAGCTGGACTCGGCACAGGCCCAGCTCGACAGGCTGGGCGCCGCTGCGGCGGAGCGTGGCCTGGACCTGGACGCGCTGCTCCTCGGGCTCGCCGCGCTGCTCGCCCTCCGCGCAGGCGACACCGCGGCCGCGGCAGACGGGTTCGCGCGCGCCACCGCACGGGCGGGCCCCGACGTCAACGTCCTGGACCGCGCGGACCTGCACCACCGCTACGGCAAGCTGCTCCTCGGCACGGGCAGGCGGCGCGACGGCATCGAGCAACTGCAGCGGGCCCGGGAGCTGCTGACGGGCGCGGACCCGTTCCGCGCCAGGGTGGAGGCCGACCTCGCGGCCACGGGCCTGCGTCCGCCCCGCCACGCCGCGCGGTCGCCGCTGGGGCTGACCGACCGCGAGCGTGACGTCGTCGCCCTCGTCGCCAAGGGGATGAGCAACCGGGAGGCCGCGGCCGAGCTCTACGTCAGCGCGAAGGCCGTCGAGTACCACCTCGGCAACGTCTACGCCAAGCTGGGCATCCGGTCGCGGCGCGAGCTGCGCGATCTGTGGCGGGAACCCCAAGGCGCGAAGAACTAGGGATCGTCCCTAGGGATTCCCGACGTCGCCTGCCACACGCTTCTGAGCATGGAACTCCACCTCACCGTCACCGAGGGCGCGGGCAGGCTAACCGGCACCGCACGCACGCCGGACGGCTCCGCGCCCGTCGCGTTCTCGGGTGCGCTGGAGCTCCTGGCCTGCATCGAGCGGCTGTGCCAGGCGCAGGCGCCGACTCTGCCCACCACAACCCCTCGGGAAAGCTGACATGTCTCCTCTGGCCATCCTCGTCCTGCTCGCCCTCACCGGCTATGCCATCTACCGGCAGTCCCAGCGCCACGAAGTCCTGGCCCACGGCCGGTTCAAGATGGCCGTCATCTATGCAGTTGCCGGGCTCCTCGTCGGCGGCTTCTCCCAGCCCGATGGTGCCGCCGAATGGAGCCTGCTCCTGATCAGCATCGTGCTGAGCGTCGTCGTCGGCCTCGCCCGCGGGCGGTTCACGCGGATGTGGACCGAAGACCGCACGGACGGACGCCACGTCATCGCCCAAGGCACCCCGTTGACCATCGGCCTGTTCCTCGCCATGGTCGTGGCCAAGTTCGGCCTGGGCACCTGGGCCTACTTCAACCACGTCAGCGACGACGGCGGCTTCGGCGAGATCCTCCTCATGATCGCCGTCATGATCGCGTTCCAGGCCGAGCTGGTCTGGCGCCGCGCCCGCGCGCTCGGTGCCCCCGTCCCCGTCCCCACCCAGCACTGACGCGGCCGTCATGGACCGCTTCGCCGTAGCGGGCCCGTCCACCCGACGTGCTTCGCGGACCTCGCGGAAGGGCAGCGGGTCTGACCTGCGCAAGCTCGTCCTCGTCGCGATGACCCTGGCCAACGCGATGATCCTGATCGACCAGACCGCGGTGCCGCTCGCGCTGCCCGACGTCGCCCACGACCTGAGGGTCAGCGCGCAGTCGGTGCAGTGGGTGCTCAACGCCAGCCTGCTGCCCCTGGCCGGTCTGACCATCCTCGGGGGCAGGCTCGGGGACCTGCTGGGCAGGCGCAAGATCTTCCTCGTCGGGTCGGTCCTGTTCGCCGGGGCCTCGGCGCTGGGCGGGCTGGCCCCGTCGTTCACGGTGTTGCTGGTCGCGCGGGTTCTGCAGGGTGTCGGCGGCGCGCTGATGCTGCCGACGACGGTGGCCATCGTCAGCTCGGCCTTCTCGCGGGCCGAAGCCGGTCACGCGCTGGGCCTGATGGGCGGGATCGCGGCGATCGCCGGAGCGGTCGGACCCAGCATCGGCGGCGTGCTCACCGCGGAGATCAGCTGGCGCGCCGTCCTGCTGATCAACGTTCCACTGCTTCTGCTGACCCTGCTGTTCACCCTGCGTGCCGTGGGCGCCGACCCGACGCCTGCGGGTCGTGGGCACATCGATTTCAGCGGCGCCGCAGCCGCGGGCATCGGCCTCGTCGCGTTGGTGTTCGGGCTCGGCCAGACCACCGCATGGGGCTGGAGCTCGCCGGGAGTGATCACCCCGCTCGTGGTGAGCGTCGCGGCGTTCGTCTGTTTCGTGCTGCGCGAGCGGCGCGCCCAGAACCCGCTGATGAGCTTCGCCCTGCTGCGCCACCGCCGCAACTACCTCGGCGCGACGATCAGCCAGGGACTGGCCGGGATGGCCGAAATGGGTCTCGGGCTGATCTTCCCGTTGCTGCTCATCCTGAACCTGCGGATGAACCCCGCCCTCGCCGGTCTGGCGCTGATCCCGACGACCATCCCCATGGTGGTCATCGCCCCCTTGGTCGGACGCTGGTACGACCGGTCGGGCGGGCGCCCGCCTCTGGTCGTCGGCTTCGGGTGCCTGGCCGCCGCCGGTGTCCTGCTGGCGCTCGGCGTCGGGACGGGCAGCTATCCGTGGCTGCTGCCGGGCCTGCTGGTCTACGGCGTCGGACTGGCGATCGTGCTGACCGTGAACGACCCGGTCAGCCTCGACACCGTTCCCGAGCAGGACCACGGCCAGGCCTCGGGGGTGTCGGCGACGGCGGAACAAGGCGGCGGCGCGATCGGCATCGCCCTGCTCTACGCGGTGTTCCACGGCTCCTACGTCTCCCGGTTGCAGACCGATGTCGCAGCCCGCAACATCCCACCGCTCGACGACCAGACCGGGCCGCTGCTGCGCGACGCCCTCAACACCGCCGAGCAGGTCGGACTGCACCCGGCCACTTTCGACACCAGGGTCGCGCAGTACCTCGAGTCGGCCCGCGTCGCGTCCGACTTCGGCTACTCCACCACCTTCCTCGTCACCTCGGCCCTCGCGCTCATCGGCCTCGTCGCCAGCGCTGTGCTCGTGCGCAAACCCGATAGCGTGTGATCTGTTCTCTGGCGCAGGGCGGCGGCACCGGCGAGGAAGATGTCGATGCCGACGAGGAACTGCTCACGGTCGTCGTGCTCGCGCAGCCCCGGCGACCTCGAGGCCCCACTGGACCAGTACGAACCGGCTACGTTCGAGCGTGCTGCCCGCTGCCACGCCGAGAACCCGGACCTCCACGTCATGCTCGGTGCGGACACCCCCCATCAGCGAGGTGACCGGGATCTGATCAGGGGGCGGCGTACGCCTCAGTTCCAGGACCGGGCAGGTGGCGGACCCAGCTCGAGGATCCGGCCCAGGTCGCGGAAGCCCTGGCGGGCGTACACGCCCCGGGCCATCTCGGTCGACTGCAGGGTAGCCGTACGCGCTCCCCGGGCCGCGGCGTCGCGGAGCAGGACGCCGACGACCGCCGAGCCCAGTCCGCGGCGCCGCGCGCGCTCCAGCGTTCCGACGTTGTAGACGCCTGCGTCCCCGTCGTGGTCGAACGCCATGCCGGTGGCGACCGGGTCCCCGACGAGGCGCCCGAGCGCCAGGTGGAAGTCACCGGGGTCGGCGCGCTGGAGCAGGCCGGGCGGGAGCTCGAGCACCCGCAGGTACTCCGCCCACGTGCCGGCGTCGACGTCCGCGTGGCCCGCCCCGGTCGCCGGGTCGAGCGAGCGCCCCATCGCCCAGGTCGTCTCCTGGTGGACGAAGCCGCGCCCGGTGAGCTCGGCCAGCATGGCGGTGTCCGTCTCGTGCACCCATGCGGCGTACGACGTGATGCCGGCGTCGGCGTACGTCGTCACCAGTGCGTCCACCGCGTCCCGGCGCTCCTCTGCGCCCAGGCCGTGGGCCAGGACCGCGTTGTTGAACACGTCGCGCTCGGGCCCGTCGGTGAACACCGCGATGTCGACGTGCGGCAGCCGGTGCACCTTCGCCCCCGGGATCGCGCGCGCGTACGACGTCCAGCACGCGACCGCGGTCGCGATGCCGCGCCGGTAGAGGTTGAGGTCGGTGGCGACGACGTTCACAGCGCCCGCTCGAACCAGACCTGGTCGAGCAGCGGGATGCCGTCGACCTCCAGCCCGGGCGGGTAGCCGTGGGCCGGGGTGAAAACGTCGTGCACGACGTGGGTGAGCCGGAAGCCGCAGCGCTGGTAGAAGCGCAGGTTGCCGACGTCGGCGGTGGCGGTCGCCAGCACCATGCGGCGCACGCCCACCGACCGCGCCTCCTCGACGGCCCGCTCGAGCAGCGCCCGGCCCACTCCGCGGCCGCGCTCGGACTCCAGCACGGCGGTGTTCGTGACCTCCCAGGTGTCGTCGCGCGGAACGGCCTGCAGGTGCCCGACCGTGCGCCCGGCGGGATCGACCGCGACCCACACGCGGCCGAGGTCGATGTAGCTCTCCAGGAGCTCCTCGGAGTCCTCCGCCTCACGGAAGGACCACGCGACCTCGCGGTGGGAGCCGGCGAGCTCCTCGATGGTGATGTCCATGTCTGCCTTGTTCCGGGACCGGGGCGTTCCGTTACGCCGCGTCGCACCGGTCAAGGATGACCGATTCCTTAAGGTGGTCACCCGAATCGGGACAGCAAAACGGGCGACTCGATCTATGAGTCGCCCGTTGTCACTGGTCAGAGGTGGTACGCCGCGAGGATGTGTTCGGGCCCTACACCGGCGCAGGCGCCGCGGCCTCCGTCGTCGGAGTTGCCTCAGCAGCCCATGTGGGCCGGACGATGGTGACGGGGCAATGCGCGTGCAGCACGCAGTTCAGCCCGACCGAACCCAGGAAAGTGCTGGCGAACGCACCCCGCCCGCGGTGCCCCAGCACCAGCAGATCGGCCTCTCGGCTCTGCTCGACCAGCTCTTTGGCTGGGTGCCCGGCCACGCCGACGATCTCCATCTTGACCTGCCCGGCCAACGCGGGGTGATCGGCCGTAAATGCGTCGGCCGCTTCCTGCGCCATCTGTTTGGCCACACTCACAAAGTCAATTGTCGTGGTCAACACCGTCGGCGGGGCCATCCCGAGCGGTACGGTCAAGAAATCGGGCTTCTGGACCACAGCCACCACCCGCACCCGCACCCCGCGACGGGCCGCCTCCGTGGCGGCGAAGGCCACCGCCGCTGCCGCCTCGGCAGAGCCGTCGACGCCGACTACAACCAGTTCATGCATCGCTCATTCCTCCTCAGTCGACCGGACTACGTCTGCTCCACGATCGGCCGGATCGGCCTGGAGCGGCAGCCGTCGACCGGCCCGGATGCGCGGGACGATGGGCACCGCCGAAGGGACTTTGGGCCCTGCCGGAGGCGGGCCATCCGACAGTTGTGGACGACCGAGCCCGCTTCGCCGTTCCGTTCCCGCCCGGTGCCCGCGGCCAAACCGCAATCGGCTCCGTGAACCGACCCGGCTGTCTCCGGACACCCCAAGGGTCTTCCCACGCCTCCGGCAAACGACCCCGTCTCGCTGGTTGACGACTGCTGCGGATTTCCTGCTGAGGCGTTGACCGGCGCAGGATCGCCGACGGGAGGCCGGGAAGGGCTGCTCTCGTTACGCTGCGCGGGTCGAGAGGCGAATCATGGATCCTGTTCATGTCCGTCACCGCGTTCCCGCAGAACACCGGTTCGCCGGTCTGGACCGGCGCACCTTCCCGTTCGCGATCGTCGCCCTGGCGGTGTGGGTGTTGTGGGCCTACGTCGTGCCTGCGATCGACGAGGTGACGCCGTGGGAGGACCCCATCCGCCCGGGTGACGTCCTGCAACTCACCGGCGACGCCACGATCGTCCCGCCCGTGGGCTGGGGCCTGCAGAGCGGGCTGCGCACCAGCGACCGCACGCGCAGCGGATCCTCGCCCGGGCCCATCGTCCTGACCCGCGACGGGCTGTTGGTCAAGACCACGGTCGGACCGTGGACCGGCAGCGCCGCCGAGCTGCTCCAGCAGGTCACGGCCATCACCACCACGACCGCGCAGGGTGCGGGCTTCCATGTCACCAGCGGAGCGGACACTTTCAGCACCCGCGATGGCATTCCCGGAGTTCTGGAAACCTTCTCCGCTCCACGGACCGAGGGCGTGATCGCCGCCGTCGTCATCGACGGCGAGGGTGTGCAGTTCCAAGCTGTCGGCCCCCCCGAGCAGGCTGCAGGCCTGGCAGGCGACGTCGAGCGCATGCTCACGAGCATCTCCCGGACGACCACGTGAGCACAGCCGAGACCGACCAGGCGGCCGAGGCGGAGTCGGCGGAACTGACCCCGGTGCGCTCGCCACGCTGGGCGCGCAGCTCCTCTTGGAGCGCGACGCGAGCGGCTTTCTTGGACTTGCCCGACTTCTGCATCGGTCAGCACGTCGCGCGCCTCGAGGCTGAAGCCGTGATCACCGCTCTCGCCCGCCGCGTCAGGCGCTTGGAACTCGCCGGACCGACCCGCCGCCACCACAACAACACCCTTCGGGCCTGGGAGTCGATCCCTCTGCGCCTTACGCTCGCGTGAACGACCGGAGTCCCGACCCGCACCACGGCCACGGTGCCGCCACGACAACCCCAGGAGGAGAGATGTCCTCACCTGCCCGGACCACCGGTCACGCTTCGTTTCGCGACTACCCCCTGAACGCCTGGTACGCCGCGGCCTGGGACCACGAGGTGGGCCGCAACCTGCTGGCCAAGACCGTCGCAGGCCGGCCGATCGTGTTCTACCGGACCACCGCCGGCCGCGCGGTCGCACTCGCCGACGCCTGCTGGCACCGGCTGGCGCCGTTGTCGATGGGCAAGCTGCGCGGTGATGACGAGATCATGTGCGGCTACCACGGAATCTGCTACGACCCCGACGGCCGCGCGACGTTCATGCCCGCCCAGGACACCATCAACCCGAGCGCCACCGTGCACTCGTACCCGGTCGTCGAGCGGCACCGCTACGTGTGGGTGTGGCCGGGCGACCCCGCGCTCGCAGACCCGGACACGGTCCCCGACCTGTACTGGAACGACCACCCGGACTGGGCGGGCGACGGCAAGACCATCCATGTCAACTGCAGCTACCAGCTGATCGTCGACAACCTGATGGACCTCACCCACGAACAGTTCGTGCACGGCTCGAGCATCGGTCACGACTCGTTGAGCGAGTCCGACTTCGAGGTCACCCACGCCGGGAACACGGTGACGGTCACCAAGTGGATGCTCGGCATCGAGGCCCCGCCGTTCTGGAAGCGCAATCTGGCGGACCGGTTCCCCGACTACGACGGGCTCGTCGACCGCTGGCAGATCATCCGGTACACCGCCCCCGGCACCGTGGCCATCGACGTCGGCGTCGCCAAGGCAGGCACCGGCGCGCCCGAGGGCGACCGCAGCCAGGGCGTCACCGGCACGGTGATCAACACTATGACGCCCGAGACCGACAACACCTGCTTCTACCTGTGGGCGTTCGCTCGCGACTGGTGCATCGACAAGCAGGTGATCACCACCCGGCTCCGCGAGGGCGTCTCGAACGTGTTCTTCGAGGACGAGGTGATGCTGGAAGCCCAGCAGCGGGGCATCGAGGCGAACCCCGGCTACGACTTCTACAACCTCAACATCGACGCAGGCAGCATGTGGACCCGCCGCAAAGTGGCCGCCATGATCGCCGCCGAGTCCGGATCCGACACCGGCCGCGACGACGAGCACGCCGGTGCGGCCGCGGCCGCGTTGAGCGCCGTGACCGCCGCGGAGAACGCCCGCGTCGAGAAGACCGACGCCCACTCCGGGACCGGGATGGAGGCCGAGGTCGCCGACGGCGTGGCCCGCCACCGTGACCGGCCCGAGGCCGGCCTGATGGCGCGCGGGGTCTAGTCGCGATGAGTGCCACGAGCCACAAGCGGTGGGGCCGGGCGCGAGTGGTCGACGTCCGCGATGTCGCCCAGCATGTCCGCCAGGTCGTGTTGGCGCCGGAGCGGATGGAGGCGCCTGCGCCACCCGGGAGCCACATCGACATCGGTGTGTACGTCAACGGCCGCGCCGACGTGCGGTCTTACTCCGTCGTCGGGTCCGGCCCCTACGGCAACGAGATCATCCTCGGCGTGCAGCTGGCCCGCCAGAGCCGGGGCGGGTCGGCGTTCATCCACCAACTGCAACGCGGACAGGAGGTGCAGCTCACCCAGCCCCTGCAGAACTTCCCCCTCAACTACGGCCGCCCGGGCTACGTACTGGTCGCCGGGGGGATCGGGATCACCGCGCTGGTTGCGATGGGTAAGGCGCTCAAAGCCCGCGGCGCGGACTACCGGTTCGTCTACGGCGCCCGTTCGCGCGGACTGATGGCGTTCGCGGACGAGCTGATGGCCGAACACGGCGACCGGATGGACCTGCGCATCGACGACGAGGGCAGCCGGATCGATGTCGACGAGCTCGCCGCCTCGGTGCCCGTCGGAGGCGAGCTCTACGTCTGCGGGCCTGCTCCGATGCTCGAGGCGATCAAGGCGGCCTGGGCCCGGACCGGGCGCCGCCCGTCGGAGCTGCGATTCGAGACCTTCGGCAGCAGCGGCCGCTTCGCACCCGAAGCGTTCCGGGTGCGCATCCCGCGCCTCGGGTTGGAGACGACCGTGGCAGGCGACGTGTCGATGCTCGAGGCGCTCGAGGCATGCGGCGCGGACATGATGTACGACTGCCGCCGCGGCGAGTGTGGCCTCTGCCAGGTCCGGGTCCTCGACGTGCAGGGCGCGATCGACCACCGCGACGTCTTCCTCAGCGACGACCAGCACCACAAGAACGACCGGCTGCAGTGCTGCGTGTCCCGCATCGTCAGCCCCTTTACCGCAGGCCTCACCAACGGCGACACCGGCAGCCGGGCGACTGACTACGGCACGGTCACCATCGACGTCCCCTAGTTCAGAGGATCTCAGGGTCAATGCCGGTGGAAGTGGTACGCCGCGAGGGAATCGAACCCCCAACCCGCCGGCTGGGAGTCGCGTGATCCGTTGGCCGCCGCCAACTGGTTCTCTGCTGGTCACGGCCGGCCCCTCGCGATGCGGATCATGTCCGGCGATGGCCAATCTGGTCATGTGCGGCCATAAGCGACAACCAAAGTGGTGACCTGATCATTGGCTGCTGGGCCAGAGTCGCACACTTGGCACGACCTCACATGACTGTTATCGCTGGCCGCGCCAGGCGGCGATGGCGCGGTCGATGTAGGTCGTGACGCTGGCGACGACGTCGGTGGAGGGGTCGAGGAGCCATTGCAGCCCGATGCCGTCCAGTGTTGCGGTGACCAGGCGGACTTCGATCTGGATCTGGGCAAGCGTGAGGGGTTCGATGTCGCCGACCTCGACCGCCTCGCGCAGGTGTCCGGCGAGGGTGGCGAGGTTGGTCGTGTAGCGCTGCGCGATGAAGGCGTGCGCGGGGTGGGCAGGGCTGGAGGCTTCCGCCGCGATGGTGGTGAACAGTTCGAGCAGGCCCCGGTTGTCCTGGTGGGCGGCCATGACCTCGGGTAGCCGCCGGAAGTAGTCCAGGCCGCTCACGTCGGCGAGGCCGTTCTCGACGGTGCGCCGGTCCCACTCCTCCAGTACTGCGGTGAGCAGCCCTTCCTTGCTGCCGAAGTGCTGGATCAGCGTGGCGTGGGAGACCCCTGCCTTGTCGGCGATCGCGCGGATGGAGCCGCCGGCGAAGCCGTGCTCGCCGAAGACATCGATGGCGACGGCGACGAGCTGCTCGCGTCGGCGGACCCCCGTGCGGTACGGGCCCCGCCCTCTGGGCTGCGTGCCTGACATGCCCACCACCTTCTCATGTCCGTTGCCGAACTCTAACCGATCGGTTATAGTTCGGATCAGCCATCGCGCATGCGACTCGTGTGCGCCACCTCGCAGCCTGTGGAAGGAACCCTGAGATGAAGTACTCCGTCCTCGGTCCGACCGGTGTCCGCGTGTCCAGGGTGTGCGTCGGCACGGCCACCTTCGGAGTGGCACCGAGCCCGCACGACGCAGATGGGGTCGTGGGTGCGGCGCTGGATCTCGGCATCAACTTCTTCGACACGGCCAACGTGTACGGCTCGACCCCGACGTTCGACAGGCCCGGTGCGCCGCCGGCGTCGGAACGCGAGTCCGCCGAGGAGATCCTCGGGCGCGCTCTGGTCGGACGTCGCGACGAGGTGGTGCTCGCGACCAAGTCCGGGGAGCGCCGCTTCGACCCCGCCGCGGGGCTGTCGCGCCGCTACATCATCGCGCAGGTCGAGCAGAGCCTGCGCCGGCTGCGCACCGATCACCTCGACCTCTACTACGCGCACTTCCCCGACCCCGACACCCCGCTGGAGCAGACCCTCGCGGTCTACGACGACCTGATCCGGCAGGGGAAGCTCCGCTACGTCGCCCTGTCCAACCACCCGGCCTGGCAGCTCACCGAGGCGCTGTGGATAGCCGACGACCGCTGCCTGGCCTCCGCGCCCGTCTGCGTCCAGGTGATGTACAGCCTGCTCGATCGCAGCGCCGAGGCGGAGCTCAGCGCCGCGTGCGTGCGCTTCGGGCTCTCGATCGTCCCCTACGCCCCGCTGCACGGAGGCCTGTTGGCAGATCTGGCGGTCCTGGACCGTGAGATCGCCGGAGACAGGCGCTACGGCGGCCCCGGATTCTCCGAAGCCGAGATCGCGGTCGCCCACGAGCTCGACCGCCTCGCACGCGACTGGGGACTGGGGATGCAGCAGGTCTCGCTCGCATGGCTTCTGTCCCGTCCGGCCGTGGCCTCGGTGATCGTCGGGGCCGAGAACGTCGACGAGCTGCGCGCGAACGCCTCGGCCGCCGACGTCGAGCTCACCGCGGAGCAGCTGGACGCCGTCTCCACCCTGACCGCCGACCTCGCGCCCTGACCGCGGCAGGCAGGAGACGACATGGAGTACTCCGTCCTCGGCCCGACCGGCGTGAAGGTGTCGCGGATCTGCCTGGGCACCGCCACGTTCGGCGTTGCCCCCTCCCTGCACGACGCTGACCGGATCGTCGGCACCGCTGTCGATCTCGGCATCAAGGGGCCTGGCCCCCTACCAGGCCTCGCTGGCCTGGCTGCTGTCCCACCCGGCCGTCGCCTCCGCGACCGTCGGCCCCGAAACCCCCGAGGAACTCCGCGCCAACGCCACCGCCACCGACATCCGGCTCGAACCCGCGCAGATCGCCGCGCTCACCGCCCTGGCCGCCGAACCGCCTGCCTTCCACCACCGTGCCGGCGACGGACCCCTACGGCCCTCCGCCACGGACTCAGCCGACGGAGAACCCAGCCCCGAGCCTCACGAGAACGGGAGCCCACCATGCCCGATGCCGACCAGGCCACCATCGACCTGCTGACCGACTACTTCGCCGCCATGGAGGCCCAGGACCTCCCACGGCGCTCACGGAGCTCGTCCCGGATGGCTTGCTGGGCCGCGGTCTTGGACGAGCCCCAGCGGGCTACGCGGCGGGTGACGCCGTCGAGGTCCGGGAAGCGGCAGCGGGCGACCCACTGACGGGGGTCACGGGTGACCTCGATGCTGCCGTGGTGGCCGAGCGCCAGTGGTGGACGCGCCATGGGAGCGACCCTCCGGACGGGTTTCCGTCAAGTTTGATCTCTCGGGAGGGTAGCAACGGTCAGCGACAAACTCTGACCTGCACAATCTGTACGCCGCGAGGGAATCGAACCCCCAACCCGCTGATTAAGAGTCAGCTGCTCTGCCTATTGAGCTAGCGGCGCTTGTCCTTCGGCCTTCCGCCCGGCCGCACCCGGAACGGTACCAGCCGTTCCGTCGTGCCGGGCGGCGGGGCCGGGGCAGGGTGAGTGACGGGACTTGAACCCGCGATCCACCTGGACCATATCCAGGTCCCGACCAGCGAGCTACACCCGCCAAGGTTCACCGACCGGAGTCGGCGACGAAGTTGACTTATCGTGCCTGGTCGGCCTGTCCGAAAACGGGTTCAGGGGCGGGGCGACCGCGGCGGCGACGGCCTGGGCCTGCTCGGTCGTCGGGCCGGGGGGGGCGACGAAGAGCGTCCGCCGGTAGTAGTCCAGCTCGCGGATCGACTCCTGGATGTCGGCCAGCGCCCGGTGCGAGAACGAGTACGCCACCGCGGGAAGTACTGGCGGGGTGCTGTCCGGGTCAAACTTCAATGTCGTGGATTTTCGCGCGACCTCACCGGGTTTCGCTCGACCGGTCTGGTGCTGGCCCGCCTCGCGGATGCTGGCGACCAGCTGGACTGAATACGTAAGCGCGATGCCAGAGGCGACCCGCGAGAGCCTCGCCTTTGCGACGGCTGCGGGCGGCGGGTTCTGCAATAGCGCGTTGTCGACTCGGTAGAAGCTCAGCAGTGCTGCATATGCGTCGGCCTCGGCCTGCTCCTTCGACGTCGGTTTCTGCACAGACTTCGTTGGCGTAGGCGTCGGTGTAGCTGTTGCA
>CAWCPG010000033.1:0-16143 GCA_963797325.1 uncultured Actinomycetota bacterium | reverse complement strand
GACCCCCGAGACCGTGCCTGCCCCTCAGTAGGGACACCAACGGGTCAGGCTCCGCCCAGGAGCCCGGCCTCGAGCCGCGCGAGCGCGTCCGGTACGGCGTCCGCCTGCACGCCCGCGAAGCCCAGGGCCAGCCCTGGTCGCACCGGAGCGTGCCGGTGATAGCGGGCCAGTGCCTCGACGCGCACGCCGAGCGCCGCCACCCGCGCGACGGCCGCCACATCGTCGATGCCCGGATCGCGGAAGCGCGCGCTCACGTGCAGCCCAGCCACGGAGGGAACGACCTCCAGGAGGTCATCGAGACGGGCCAGCCCCTCGAGCAGGCACCGCCTGCGCCGGCGGTAGACCTTGGCCGCACGCCGGACGTGCGCGGCGTGATGGCCCTCGGCGAGGAACTCCGCCAGCGCACCCTGCGTGGTGAGGTCGCCCTCCCAGGTGGTCACCCGCTTCGCCTCGCGCAGCGCGGCCTCCAGGGAGCGTGGTGGGACGAGGAACCCGATCCGGAGCGCGGGCAGGAGCGACTTGGAGAAGGTGCCGACGTAGACCACGCGGCCTCACGGTCGAGGCTCTGGAGCGGCTCGACGGGCTGGTCGGACCAGCGGTACTCGCTGTCGTAGTCGTCCTCGACGATGACGGCGTCGTGCTCGCCGGCCCACCGCAGAAGCGCGGCCCGGCGGCGAAGGGACATCGCGACGCCGGTCGGGAACTGGTGCGACGGTGTCACGTACACGACGCGGGCGTCCGGCGGGAGGGCGTCGACGACGAGACCCTCGTTGTCGACCGGTACGCCGCGCACGTCGGCGCGGTGCGTCTCGAACAGCCGGTGCATCGCGGGGTAGCCAGGATCCTCCACGGCCACCACGGAGTCGGGCTCCACCAGCACCCGACAGACGAGGTCGACCGCCTGCTGCGCACCCGCCGTGACGACGACGTCGTCCCCCGTCGCGACGACGGAGCGCGACAGCCCGAGGAAGCGAGCGATCTCGTCCTGCAACCGCCAGGAGCCCCGCCCGCTGTAGGTCGCCTCCGCGAGCCGCGACCGGCGGAGCTGACCCGAGACCAGCCGGCGCCAGACCTCGAGGGGGAAGAGCTCGGGGTCCGGGAGACCGATCGAGAGGTCGTGCAGACGCCGGGCCCGCGGCGGGCTCGGTGGCCGCTCGCGGTCCCACAGCGCGAGCGGCCGTACGGCACCGGGTCGGGCCCGGCGGGTCTCGTCGGGGGCGAGCGCGACCGTGGTGACGAAGGTGCCGGCGCCGGGCCGGGTCTCGAGGAAGCCCTCGGCGACGAGCCGGTCGTAGGCCACGGTGACCGTGCCGCGAGCGACTCCGAGCTGTCGGGCCAGGTCGCGGGTGGCTGGGACCCGGTCACCGGCGGCCAGGCGCCCGGCCACGACCGCCTCCCGCAGGGTCAGGTAGATCCGCACGGCGCGGTCGCCGGGGCCGTCGAGGGAGACGTGGAGCTCCACGCCGCGCAGCCTAGGGTCAGTCCGCCAGGACCGGCTCCCAGGCGCGGGTGGCGACGGCGATCGCGTTCCAGGCGTTGATCGCGACGATCAGCGCGAGCAGCGCGCCGACCTCGTCGGGCGACCAGTGCGCGGCCACCGCGTCGTACTCCTCGGCCGGCACGCGGGTGGAGGCGACCAGGGTGACGACCTCGGTGAACGCGAGCGCCGCGCGTTCGCGCTCGGTGAAGAAGGGTGACTCACGCCAGATGGCGACCGCGTTGATCCGTTGGGCGGGCTCCCCTGCCGTGGCGGCGTCGGTGCTGTGCATGTCGACGCAGTAGGCGCAGCCGTTGAGCTGCGAGGCGCGCAGTCGCACCAGGTCGCGGAGACCGGCCGGGAAGCCGACTCGGTCGAGCTCGCGGGTGGCGCTGGTGTCGAGGTGGCTCATCGCCTTGCTGAACGTCGGCACGGCGGCGTCCACGTCGAGGCGGCTGGGGATCCGGTGCAGGGTGTCGGTGGTCATGCCCTCACGGTAGTTCGGATCCGGCCCAGGCGGATGAGCCGATTCGGACCGACTCGACTGGTCCACTCGGCTCCGGCCGTCGCGGCCGACCGACGACCAGTACGGCGATCGCACCCACCATCGACACCGCCACCGTGACCAGCACCGCGCGGTTCCAGCCGTCGACGAGGGCCGCGGACGTGGCGACTCCCGAGGGCGCGGCCACGATCGACACGACCGTCACCCCCAGCGCCGAGCCGAGGTAGCGAGCGGTGTTGTTGGCGCCGCTGCCGAGGCCGCCCTGCCCCGCAGGGACGCTGGCCACGCTCTCCCGGCCGAGCGCCGCGTTGAGCACGCCCGAGCCGAGCCCCGCCAGCAGCAGGCCGGGGACGAAGCGGGCGGCCCCGTCGCCGGGCACGATGTGCCACAGCAGGAGCTGACCGGCCCCCACCACGACGAGGGTGGCCGACAGCCGGGCGCGGCCGCTCCACGCGCTCGGGAGCCGGCGGGCGGCCAACGCGGTCACCACGCTGGTTCCGCTCCAGGCGAGCATCAGCCATGCGGCCGTCCACGACGACAGCCCGAGTGCGACCCCGACGAAGCCGGACAGGTAGGACAGCAGGGCGATGATCCCGCCACCGGTCGCCACCGCGGCCAGCGTCACCGCGGCGAACGCGGGCCGTCTGAACAGTCCGAGGTCGAGCATGGCGTGGTCGGAGCGCTGCTCGACGAGGACGAAGGTCGCGAGCAGCACGATCCCGGTTGCCAGCAGCCCGACGACGAGTGGGCGCCCCCAGCCCGCGCGCCCCTCGGTCAGCCCGGCCAGGCTGGCCGCCATGCCGAGCGCGAGAAGCAGCACGCCGGGCACGTCGAGCCGGGCCCGGCTGCCGACCCGCGACTCGTCACAGCCGCGCGCGGTGAGCGCGAGCCCGACCCCGGCCGCCACCAGCACGACGTACACGTCGCGCCAGGAGCCGACCTTCGCCAGACCCGACGAGAGCAGCGGCCCGAGGGCGATGCCGGCTCCGACGCTGGCGCCCCAGACCCCGGTGGCGTGGGCACGCTCCCGCGTGCCGGGGAAGGCGACCGCGATCATCCCGAGACCGGCCGCGATCATCGCCGCTGCCCCGACGCCCTGGACGATCCGGGCGACCACGAAGGTGACGACCTCGGGAGCGACCGCGCCGAGCAGTGACCCGGCCACGAGCACGTACGTGCCGGCCACGAAGGTCCGGCGCCGCCCGAAGTCGTCGGCCACCCGGCCGGCCGTCAGCAGGAAGGCGCCGAGCCCGATGCTCATCGAGCTGAGGATCCAGGTCCGCCCCGAGGTCCCGGCACCCAGACCGGCGACCGTCAGGTTCACGGTCGCGAGCGGCGCGGTGAAGGCCACGAGCGCGACCATGGTGCCGAGCGAGGCGGTGGTGAGCGTACGGCGGGAGGCGGTCACGGAGGCTCCGGTTTGGTCTGGTGAACGAACTAGGACAGACGCTAGCATATAGTCTGTTCATCAGACCATGATGAGACGGAGAGTGCGATGCCCCTCGGCAACGACTACGCCCGGCAGGACTGCTCGATCGCGCGATCGCTCGAGCTCGTCGGCGAACGCTGGACGCTGCTGATCCTGCGCGACTGCTTCCTGGGCGTACGACGGTTCTCCGACTTCCAGGCGCACCTGGACATCTCGAAGGCAGTGCTCTCGGCGCGGCTCGACGCCCTGGTCGCTGACGGGCTGCTGACGCGGACCGGGTCAGGACACCCGGAGTACGAGCTCACCGAGGACGCCCTGGGCCTCTGGCCGGCCCTCTACGCGCTCGGCCGCTGGGGCGACCGTCGTACGACGCCCGGCGCGCCACGCCGCCTCTACCGCCATGTCGGTTGCGGCTCCCTCGGGCCGGACGGGCGCTGCGAGACCTGCGGCCGGGCACCAGCGCCGGCCGACATCGACATCCGCCCCGGCCCCGGCGCCGACCCGACGCTCCGCGACGACGCGGTGTCCGTCGCCCTGCGGCAGCCACACCGGCTGCTGGAGCCTCTCGTCGTCCGGGGAGCAGCTCAGGAGTCGGGGTCGTCAGACGTGGCGGAGGCCGTCCACTGACCGATCCTCAGGATCACGAACTCGGCCGGCTGCACGGTCGCCAGCCCGATCTCGGCGACCAGGCGGCCGTTGTCGAGGTCGTTCTGGGTCATGGTCGTGGCGTCGCATCTCACGAAGAACGCCTCCTCGGGGCGGTCGCCCCTGAGGTGACCCTGCCGCCAGAGACCGAGCAGGAAGTCCTCGAGCGTCCGTCGTACCTGCGCCCAGAGCTCGGGGCCGTCGGGCTCGAACCGCACCCACGCCAGGCCCCGCTCCAGGCGGGCGTGGAGCCAGGCCTCGGTCGGTCGCTCGGTGGCCGACCGCACCTTCGCGCCGAGGGCCTCGGGAGTGTCCGCCGTACCGCCGTGCTCGGTGATCCACGCGTAGACCTCCTCGCGTTGCGCGTGGGTCATCAGCCCGACCACGTCTCCCGGCCAGGCAGCGGAGACCAGGCCGGCCAGGCAGTCCACCTCGGTGTCGTACGACGTGACGTCGGTGACCCCGACCCGCTCGGCGCCGTCGCGCAGCAGCCCGTCGAGCTCGTCGCGAGTCCGGCCGCGTAGGTAGCGCTCCTTGTGAGCGATGGCCAGCACATCGGCTCCCATCGCCCCGATCTCGCCCAGTCGGCCGAGCAGCTCGTCGGTCCGGTCGCCCACCGCCCCGAGGCCGAGCATCAGGCGGCCGCCGGGAGGGCGCACGCCGGCCATGATCTCGAGCAGGGCCTCCAGACCGGCTTCGTTGTGGGCCAGGTCGATGACGGCCGTCGCCTCTCCACCGGTGACCCGGACGCTGAACAGGTTCATCCGGCCGGGGTTGTGCTCGGCGTCGGGGCGGAAGGACCGGAGACCCTCCACCACGGTCTCGCGCGGGATCCCGGCGGCCAGCGCGGCCGAGGCAGCCGCCAACGTGTTCTCGACGTTGAACCGCGACAGCCCCGCGAGCGTCATGGGCACCTCCACGAGCTCGACGAGGGGGTCGGGGTCGGCCCCGGGCCGCAGCACCGACACCCAGCCGTCGATCACGGTCGTGGCCCGGCCGCGCTCGTCGAGCGTCTCCCGGATCGCCGGCGAGTTCGGGTCGCGGGAGAAGACCCACGGACGTGCCTTGATCACGCTCCGCATCGCGAAGACCCGCGGGTCGTCGCCGTTCAGCACGGCCCAGCCCCGGCGCCGGGTGATCCGCGGGACGACCGCCTTCACCTCGGCCAGCTGGTCGAGGGTGTCGATCCCCTGCAGCCCGAGGTGGTCGGCGCTGACGTTGGTCACCACCGACACGTCGTTGCGGGTCAGCCCGATCCCCTTGAGGAGGATCCCGCCCCGCGCGGTCTCGGTGACCGCGAACTCGACCCCCGGCAGGCCGAGCACGGTCCCGGCCCCGCTCGGACCGGAGTAGTCGCCCGCCTCCACGAGCTCACCGTCGAGGTAGATCCCGTCGGTGTTCGACCAGCCCACCACCTGGCCGGCGGTCCGCGCGATGTGGGCGATCATCCGGCTGGTCGTGGTCTTGCCGTTGGTGCCGGTCACGGCGACCACGGGGATCTCGGGGGTGAGGGTGTGGGGCTCCGGGCCCTCGGGGGACGCCGCCACTCGCTCGGCGGCGCGGCCGACGGCCTCCTCGACACCGGCCCCGGGAACTGCGTCGAGGACCGCCGCCACGGCCCGCCCCATCTCCTCCGCCCGCTCGCGGTGCCGCCACGGATAGGCCACCACCACGACGTGCGGGTCGGTGGTCGGACGCACGCGGACGGCCAGGCGGACCGCTCCGGACTCGTGGGCGATGGCGCGCACGAGCCGCGCCACGGCCCGCAACGCGAAGCGCTGCCGGAACCCCGTGTCGGGCTCCCCCGGCCGCGCCGCGGGCAGGCCGATGCGACGCGCCAGCCGCTCGGCGGTCGTGGTCGGGGCCGACGCCAGTGGCGAGATGTCGAGGGTGAGCTTGATGGCCGCACGGGGGAAGTAGAGGTTCGGGCCCTCGAGGACCCGGAGCTCGATCAGCGACGTCACCGGGGAACCCTAACGAAGGGAGCACCTCCCGCGCCCCGGCCTCCGCGCCGGCTCGTCGTACGGACGCGGGTCCCTCCGGCCGCTGGTCCCTGGTGGCGGTGAGTCACCCACCGAAACCCCGACCGAAACGGTGGCCAGCTCACCGCTCCCCCAAGCGGCCGACGGGTGGCGGTGAGACTCCCACCGAAACCCCGACCGAAACGGTGGCCACCCCACCGCTCCCCCAAGCGGCCGACGGGTGGCGGTGAGACTCCCACCGAAACCCCGACCGAAACGGTGGCCACCTCACCGCCCCCCAAGCGACCGACGGGTGGCGGTGAGACTCCCACCGAAACCCCGACCGAAACGGTGGCCACCTCACCGCCCCCCAAGCGACCGACGGGTGGCGGTGAGACTCCCACCGAGTGGGAGGTCGGAACGGTGGTCAGCCCACCGCTCTCAGCCGGCGGGTACGGCGCAGCTGAGCCACGGTGCTCAGGGGCAGGAAGAGCTGCTCCCAGCGTTCGCCGAAGAGCGGCGCCGGACCGTCATAGCCACGGGCAGCCAGCTCGACGTACACCTCGCGGGCAACCGCTCGCGGCGAGCGCAGCTTCTCCTGCGTGACCTGGACGTAGGACAGGTCATGGCGACGGTAGAGCGCATAGCGGTCGATGTCGGCGACGTACTGCTGGCGGTCCTCCTGATGCTGTCGCCCCTCGTACTCCACGACCGTCCGCCAACGCGGGAACCACAGGTCGCCCAGCGCCGACGCGGACCCGCCGAGGTCCACGCCCTGGTTGACCTCCGGCTCCGGGAGGCCGGAGAACTCGAGGAGTGCTCGCACCTCCGACTCCTTCAACGACCGGCTGTCCGGGTGGAGCCGCGGGAGGACCCAGGCCGCCTCGGGAGCACCCGCCCGCCACTCCTGCGCCAGCACGGGGGTGCCGGCCTCCTCGGGGCTCATCGCCTCGTGGGCCAGCAGCCAGTCACCGACCTTGATCGCGTCCATCGTCAACGCCCCCGCGCAGTACGCGACGAATGCAGCGGCCGGGACGACTCCCACCTCGTCCCGCGGAGGAAGCTCGACTGTGCGGTGCAGGAAGATGCCGTCCAGGGCGAGGTGCAGCGAACCCTGGACCACGAACCGCAGCGGAGCAGCCGGACCGTGATCCAACCCCAGCTGCTGGATCCGCGTGATGCCGGTGGTCAGCGCGTGCGGCGGGAGTGCGAGCGCGGCGGCGGTGATCCGGTCCGCGAACGTCATCTGGAGATCGCGATGGCGATACACCCGCGGATGGACGCGGACGAACCGCGATCCCTCGAGCATCCGCGACGTCACGCCGAGCTCTGCTGCTCGGTCGCGGTGGAACGGCGTGTGGACGAGCTCAGGTGGTACCTCGCGCATGCGACGAGTCCAGCGATCCCGACCGCATCGCGCCGTTAGCCGGCCGACGCCTGTGGATCCTCACCGTCGCAACCTGGGCCCGGGACACTCGGCGGGCCGACGGCGTGGGCCCCGAGTCACGCCGTACGACGGCGTACCCCGGCCGGCTGGGGGTGGCGGCCGGCCGGGGGTAGCGGTGAGCCTGCCACCGAAACCCGACCGACGGTGGCCAGCCCACCGCCACCCCGGCGTCCGTGGGGGCGTGCGCCCGCCACCGAAACCCGAGCGAAACGGTGGCCAGCCCACCGCCGCCCCGCCGCCGACGGTAGCGGTGAGCCCGCCACCCAGACCCCGACCGGAACGGTGGCCAGCCCACCGCCACCGGGCGTGGAGCCGGGCGTCAGGCGCCCATCGCGTGGAAGCCACCGTCGACGTGCACGATCTCCCCGGTGGTCGCCGGGAAGAAGTCGGACAGGAGCGCGCAGACGGCGCGGGCGGTGGGGTCCTGGTCCTTCTCGTCCCAACCGAGCGGAGCCCGGTCGCTCCAGAGCGACTCGAGCTGCTCGAACCCGGGGATCGCCTTGGCGGCGAGGCTCTTCAGCGGCCCCGCGCTGACCAGGTTGCAGCGGATGCCCTCGGGCCCGAGGTCGCGAGCGAGGTAGCGCGACGTCGACTCCAGCCCGGCCTTGGCCACGCCCATCCAGTCGTAGGCCGGCCAGGCGACGGTGGCGTCGAACGTCATCCCGACGATCGAGCCGCCGGGTCCCATCAAGGGATGGCAGGCCATGGCCAGTGCCTTCAGGGAGTACGCCGACACCTGGACCGCCTGCGCGACGTCGGGCCAGGGACCCTGCAGGAACTTCCCACCGAGCAGGGTCTCGGGGTTGCCGAAGGCGATCGAGTGGACCACGCCGTCCAGCCCGTCGACGTGCTCCCGCACGGCGTCGGCCAGTCCCTCGAGGTGGGACTCGTCGGTCACGTCGAGCTCGAGCACCGGCGGCTCGCTCGGCAGCCGCTTGGCGATCCGCCGCGTGATCCCGAGCGCTCGCCCGAAGTTGGAGATCAGGACCGTCGCCCCCTGCTCCTGGGCGACCTTCGCCACCGAGAAGCCGATCGAGGAGTCCATGGTCACTCCCGCGACCAGGATCCGCTTGCCGTCCAGGATGCCGCCCATTCACTGCTCCTTGTCGTAGTGCCGGTCTCGACTCCGCTCGACCACCGGTAGCTCTGTCAGTGGCCCATGCCGAGGCCGCCGTCGACCGGGATCACCGCGCCCGTGACGTACGCCGCACCGGGCGAGGCCAGCCAGACCACCGCCGACGCGACCTCCTCGGGCGACGCGTAGCGCCCCAGCGGCACCTGCGTCTTGATCGCGGCTCGCTGCTCCTCGGTGAGCACCGCGGTCATGTCGGTCTCCACGAAGCCGGGCGCCACGACGTTCGTGGTGATCGAGCGCGAGCCGAGCTCGCGCGAGAGGGAGCGAGCCATGCCGACGAGGCCGGCCTTGGACGCGGCGTAGTTGACCTGCCCCGCCGAGCCGAGCAGACCGACCACCGACGAGATCAGGATCATCCGGCCGCGGCGCAGTCGCAGCATGCCCTTCGCGGCGCGTTTGGTGAGGCGGAACGTCCCGGTCAGGTTGGTGTCGATCACCGACGACCAGTCCTCCTCCGACATCCGCAGGAGCAGCGTGTCGGCCGTGATCCCCGCGTTCGCGACGAGCACCTCGACGGGTCCGTGCGCCGCCTCGGCCTCGGCGAACGCCGACTCGACGGCCGCGGCGTCCGTGACGTCACAACGCAGGTCGAGCGCTCCCTCCGGGCCGCCGCCGGACCGCGAGGTGACCGCGACGTGGTCGCCCAGCTCGAGGAAGGCCTCGGCGATCGCGCGGCCGATGCCGCGGTTGCCTCCGGTGACCAGGACGGACCGAGGGGCGACGTCTGCCGCTGGGGTCTGCTCGGAGTCGCTCACGGCGACGACGCTAGTGACTACCCGTCGGTAGTCACAAACAGCGCGTCGCGACCGGGCCGGTCAGCGCAGGAGGACGGTGTCGGTCAGCACGCCCGCAGCGAAGCGGAGGTCGTAGCCCAGCGAGGTGAGCGCGCTCCGACGGCCCACGAACGGCTCGTGGTGGTCCGGCTTCGGTCGCCGGTCTCTGCTGCGGGTGCGCATACGTCGAGGAGCCGCCCGCACGGCCGGCTGATACCTGGGGCGGGCCGGGCGTCAGTCGTCCTCGAGGCGGAAGCCGACCTTGAGCCCCACCTGGAAGTGCTCGACGTCGCCGTCCTTGACCTGGCCACGGACCTGCGTGACCTCGAACCAGTCGACGTGGCGCAGCGTGGAGCTGGCACGACGTACGGCGTTGCGGATGGCCTCGTCGATCCCGTCGGGCGAGGTGCCGACGAGCTCGGTGACGCGATACGTGCGGTTGGACATGGGATCTCCGTAGGGCTCGAGGACGCAAGGGGACGGTCAGCCGATGCTAGCGAGGTCACCGGCGCCACCCATCCGGCCGCGCGTTCGCTCCGAACACCGATGGGGCGGAGCTCTGCCCCCGTATCCGACCTAGGATGGAACGATGGCAAGGAAGCGGGCGGCCGACGCCCCGATCCGGATCACGACGGCTCACTCGAGCGTCGGAGCGGACATCTCCCACCGCCAGCGGCGCTACCTGATCGCGATGGGGGTCCGGACGCTGTGCTTCCTGATGGTGGCGCTGCTCGCGATCACGCACCTCGGCCCGGGGTGGCTGCCGTGGATCTTCGTGGTCGGCGCCGTGGTCCTGCCGTACGTCGCCGTGGTGATGGCGAACGCGTCCGGAACGAAATCAGACGGTTTCGAGCTCATGGACGGTCCATCGCAGGATCGAGAGCTGCCAGGACGTACTAATTCCGAATGAAATCCCGTGTTCCGGGTTGGATCGACTCGGTTGATCGTGCAACAATCTCGGTCGTGTCCGTCGGGTTCCCCGAGCCGGCGAACACCGACGAGTGCCGGAAAGCTTCCCCCGTGGCTGTCTGGCACTCGTTGTCATTTTCACGCCCCACGGGCTGAGCTTGCGAAGCGCGTGACCGGGGCGGGAGGTTGAGGAGCGCCGGCTCGGACCCGAACGAAGCGAGGGACCGAGCGGCGCGTCTCGAAACCCCGGGGATGGATGACGAAGCGACGACTCCGAGCCGCGCGTCTCGAAATCCGGTGAGATGACGAGTCGCACCCGGTCTCGACAAGCTCGACCAACGGGCGAGCACCGTCGACCGACCGGCGAAGCGACCGACCGTGCGAATCGACCGACGGTCCGCGCTCAGCCCCCGATGGCCGACATGGGACGGTCGGGCTGCAGGAAGGTGGGGTCGTTGATGCCGTGGCCCGGCAGCTTGCCGGCCATCGCGGTGACCCACCGCTGGGCGAGGTCGTCGTCGGAGGCCCCGCTGCGCAGCGCGGCCCGGAGGTCGGACTCCTCGCGCGCGAAGAGGCAGTTGCGGACCTGACCGTCGGCGGTCAGCCGGACCCGGTCGCAGTCGCCGCAGAACGGACGGGTGACCGAGGCGATCACACCCACGGTCGCCGGGCCGCCGTCGACCAGGAACAGCTCGGCGGGGGCGCTCCCCCGCGGCTCACGCGCCGGCGCGAGCGTGAACTGCTGCGCAAGCTTCTCGAAGATCTCGTCGGCGGTGACCATCTGCTCGCGGTGCCAGTCGTGCTGCGCGTCGAGCGGCATCTGCTCGATGAAGCGCAGCTCGTAGTCGTGGTCCACCGCCCAGCCGAGCAGGTCGCAGGCGTCGTCGTCGTTGACGCCGCGGAGCAGGACGGCGTTGATCTTGACCGGTCGCAGACCTGCGTCGTGGGCCGCCTTGGCACCCTTGAGCACGTCGTCGAGCCGGTCGCGCCGGGTGATCGTCGCGAACCGCTCCGGGTCGACGGTGTCGAGGCTGATGTTGACCCGGTCGAGGCCGGCCGCGGCCAGCGCCCGCGCCTTGCGCTCGAGCCCGAGCCCGTTGGTGGTGACCGACAGCTCCAGGTCGTCGCCGAGCGCACGGGTGCGGGTCACGATGTCGACCAGGCCGCGCCGTACGAGCGGCTCGCCGCCGGTGAACCGGACCTCGCGGACACCCAGCCGGTCGACGGCGATGGAGATCAGCCGCACCACCTCGTCGTCGGTGAGCACCTCGGCGTGCGGCAGCCAGTCCAGTCCCTCGGCGGGCATGCAGTAGGAGCAGCGCAAGTTGCAGCGGTCGGTGAGGGACACGCGGAGGTCGGTCGCGACGCGTCCGTAGGCGTCGGCCAGGGGCAGCTGGTCCATCACCCGACCCATCCTAGGTGCCGCCGCCCGACGAACGCTCACCCTGAGGCGGATAACCTCGAGCGGTGCGGAGTCTGCGGTTCCTCGTCAGCCGACGCTGGCTCCTGTTCCTGCTCGTCGTCGTGCTGCTCGCCTACGCCTGCCTGCTGCTCGGCCGCTGGCAGTGGCACCGGCTCGAGTCGCAAGAAGACGAACAACGCGATCATCCGCGCCAACGAGGACGCGCCGCCCGTCCCGGTCGACCAGGTGCTGCGGGAGGGACGCGACCCCGACTCGACGCAGCAGTACGCCGTCGTCTCGGCCACGGGCACCTACGACGTGGGCAAGACGGTCATCATCCGCTACCAGACCGACGACCACGGGCAGTCGGGCGTCGACGTCGTCGTACCCCTCGTGACCGACTCCGGCACGGCGCTCCTCGTCGACCGCGGCTGGATGGCCACCACCAACCAGGGCCTCACCGACCCGTCGCAGGTGCCCGCTCCCCCGTCCGGGCGCGTGACCGTCACCGGCTCGGTCCGCCAGGACGCCGGCGGCAGCTCGGCCCAGGTGGTGGACGGCTCCACCCGGGCCATCTCCAGCGCCCAGATCCAGCCCGCCATCGGGATCCCCGTGTACGGCGGCTTCGTGGACCTCAAGACCGAGTCCCCGGCGCCGACCACGCCGCTCGAGGCCGCCGGCCTGCCCGACCTCAGCAACGGGCCGCACTTCTTCTACGCGCTGCAGTGGTGGTTCTTCGGCCTGCTGGCCCTCTTCGGCTTCGGCTACCTCGCCTGGGAGGAGGCGACCGGACGCGCCGACCGGCGCCGCGCCCAGCAGCCGGCCAAGAAGCCGGCCCGCACGAACCTGCCGCCGGCGGGCGTCCGTCACAGCGCGCGGAGCATGCCCCCGTCGACGGGGAGCATGACCCCGGTGAGGAACGACGCGGCGGGGCTGAGCAGGAACGCCGCGGCTCGGCCGAACTCTGACGGCTCGCCGTAGCGTCCCAGCGGGATCGTCCGCAGCGAGGCGGCCCTGGCCGCCTCGGGGTCACCGGCCAGGGCATCGAGCTCGGCCACCCGCTCGGTGCCGACCCGGCCGGGCAGCAGCCCGTTCACCCGGATGCCGCGCGGACCGAGCTCGTCGGCCAGCTGCTTGGCGACCATCGCGAGCCCGGGCGCAACCCGTTGGAGACCGCCATCTCGGCCAGCGGCGACCGCACGCTGGAGGACAGCACGAACGCCAGCGACCCGCCCTCGCCGAGCACCGCCGCCACCTCGCGGGCCACCCGGACCGCGCCGAGGAACACCGCGTCGAACGACGCCGTCCACTGCTCGTCGGTGATCGCGGTCACCGACCCCGTCGGCGGCCCGCCGACGCTGATCAGCGCACCGTCGAGACGGCCCCAGCGGCGCTGGCCTCGGCGACCAGCCGGCCGGCGCGTCGGGGTCGGCGTTGTCGGCGACGACGTACGACGTGTGGTCACCGAGCTCGCGCGACCGCGGCCGCGAGCGACTCCTCGGTCCGCCCGGAGAGCACCACCCGGGCGCCCTCGGCGACCAGCACGTCGGCGGTGGCCCGGCCGAGCCCGCGGGCCCCTCCGGTGACCAGGTACACGCGGTCGGCGAGTCCGAGGTCCATGGCGCCGAACCTACTGGGAGCCGGCGGCGGTGCAGCGAGGTGACGTCGGGCAGGAACTGGGTGCGGTAGAGGTCGGCGTAGAGGCCGCCCTGCGCGAGCAGCGTGGCGTGGGTGCCGCGCTGGACGATGCGGCCCGGCTCGACCACCAGGATCAGGTCGGCGTCGCGGACGGTGGAGAGCCGGTGGGCGATCACCAGGGAGGTGCGGCCGGCGAGCGCGGCGTCGAGGGCGCGCTGCACGGCGACCTCGGACTCGCTGTCGAGGTGGGCGGTCGCCTCGTCGAGGACCACGATCGGCGGTGCCTTGAGCAGCAGCCGGGCGATCGCGAGCCGCTGTCGCTCGCCGCCGGACAGCCGGTAGCCGCGGTCGCCGACGACCGTCTCGAGCCCGTCGGGCAGCGACCTGACCAGGTCGGCGATCTGGGCCGCCTCGAGCGCCGCCCAGATCTCGTCCTCGTCGGCGTCGGGTCGTGCGTAGAGGAGGTTGCCCCGGATCGTGTCGTGGAACATGTGGGCGTCCTGGGTCACGTAGCCGACGACGTCCTCCAGCGACTGGAGGGTCACGTCGCGGACGTCCTGGCCGCCGACGCGCACGGCGCCCGAGGTCGCGTCGTACAGCCGGGCGACGAGGTGGGTGACCGTGGTCTTGCCGGCCCCGGACGGACCGACGAGCGCGACCATCTGCCCGGGCTCGGCGGCGAAGTCGAGGTGGTGCAGCACCTCGCCGGAGTCGCGGGACTCGGTGCGCGCGACGCTCTCCAGCGACGCCAGCGAGATCTCGTCGGCACGCGGGTAGCTGAACGAGACGTCGTCGAACTCCAGGGAGGCGGCCGTGCGCGGCAGCGCCACGGCGTCCGGCTTCTCCTGGATCGGCGACGGCAGGTCGAGCACCTCGAAGACGCGGTCGAAGCTGACCAGCGCGGTCATCACGTCGACGCGCACGTTGGACAGGCCCTGGAGCGGGCCGAGCAGCCGCAGCAGCAGGGTCGCGAGGGCGATCACGGTGCCGACCGAGAGGTGGCCGTTGACGGCGAGGTAGCCGCCCACGCCGTACACGATCGCGGTCGCCAGCGACGGCACCAGCGTCATCGCGGCGAAGAACATCCGGGTGAGCACGGCGATCCGGACGCCGAGGTCGCGGACGGTGGCCGCCTTCTCCGCGAACATCGCGTCCTCGGTCGCGCGGTGCCCGAACAGCTTGAGCAGCATCGCGCCGCCGACGTTGAACCGCTCGGTCATCGCGTTGCCCATGTCGGCGTTGCCGTTCATCCGGTCGCGGGTCAGCACGCGCCATCCGGCCGCTCACCCAGCGCGAGGCCACCAGCAGGATCGGGAACAGCAGCAGGGGCAGGAGGGTGACCTGCCAGCTGAGGGCGAGCATGGTGATGCCGACGACGACCACCGAGATGATGTTGGAGACGGTGCCCGACAGGGTCGAGGTGAACGCGCTCTGGGCGCCGATCACGTCGTTGTTGAGCCGGCTGACCAGGGCACCGGTCTGGGTGCGGGTGAAGAACGCCAGCGACTGGCGCTGCACGTGGGCGAAGACCCGGGTGCGCAGGTCGTAGATCAGCCCCTCGCCGATCAGGCTGGAGAGGTAGCCGGTGAAAGCCCAGCACGGCGTCCGCGACTGCGGCGACCGCCATCGCGACGGCCAGCCACACCACCAGGCACACGTCGCCGCCGATGATGCCGTCGTCGACCAGCTGCTGCATGAGCAGCGGGGGTACGACGACCAGGCCTGCGTCGAGCACGGTGACGACGAGGAACCAGACGATCAGCCGCGCTGGGGCCGGGAGAAGCCGATGACGCGGCGCAGGGTGGCTCGCTCGATCTTGTTGTCGACCACGGAGCCGTCGCGGTGCATGGTGCGCCACGCCGGGCATGAAGACTCGACATGCCACCTCCTCTCCGCGGTCTAGCCGCCCATCATCCGGCCAGCTCCCGGAACCGCCGGATCTGCGCCTCGCGCTCGTGTCGTCGCTGCTCGTCGAGCGTCCGGTCCTGCGCCGCCAGCAGCAGGGCCTTCGTCTCCCGGACCGCGCCGGCCAGCGGCGCCGTCAGCGCCGCCACCAGGTCGGCCGTGGCGGCATCGAGCTCGGCCACCGGGCAGACGACGGTCGCCAGCCCGATCTGGAGCGCCTCGGCCGCACTCACCACCCGGGCGGTGGCACAGATCTCCAAGGCCCTGGCGTAGCCGACGCCTCGACCAGCGGCTTTGTTCCCGTGAGGTCGGGAACCAGCCCGAGCGCCGCCTCCTTCATGCAGAAGCCGGCGTCGTCACCGACCACGCGCAGGTCGCAGGACAGCGCCAGCTGGAACCCGGCCCCGATCGCGTGGCCCTGCACGACGGCGACCGAGACGAAGCGCGGGTCGCGCAGCCAGGTGAAGCCGCGCTGGAAGGCGTCGATGGTCTCCGAGACCTGGTCGTCGGGCTGGGACAGCAACGCCGCGACCGACTCCACGTCGTCGCCGGCCCCGGCCGGGTCGAGCATCGCCCGGTCGAGCCCCGCGGAGAAGCTCGGCCCGCGCCCCGGACCACGACCACCCGGACGTCGTCGGGGATCTCGTCGCCGATGGCCGCCAGCGTGCGCCACATCCGTGGCGTCTGGGCGTTGCGCACCTCGGGACGGTCGAGCGTTACCGTGGCGACCACGCCGCTCACGGCGTACCGCAGGCCGGCGTCCCCCAGCCCGTTGGGAGTCATGTGGTCACTCTAGGAGCGAGGCACCGACGGTCCGGGCCGGCGGTCCCCCGCTGCGGAAGACGCGGAACGGTTCGGCGACACACCCGGCGTGGCGAGGGCCATTCGTTCCGCGTTTTCCGCCGTACGACGGCCTC
>CAWCPG010000032.1:0-21246 GCA_963797325.1 uncultured Actinomycetota bacterium | reverse complement strand
GACTCGGCGTGTTTTCGACGTCTCTTTGCGCCGACTCGGCGGGAGGGGTTACTCGACGGGCTGGCCGTTGAAGGTGTTGCACGCGGCGAGCGTGCCGTTCTGGAAGCCGACGGTGAACCAGCGCACGCGGGCGGCCGACGACCCGTGCGTCCACTGCTCGGGGCTGACCTTGCCGTTGACCGTCTGCTGGATCGTGTCGTCGCCGACTGCCTTCGCGGCCGCGATCGCCTCCTGCACGTCCTGGTCCGTGAGGTCCTCGATCAGCACGTTGCCCTGGGAGTCCTGGGTGGAGGTGGCGTTCCTCGCCCACATGCCGGCGTAGCAGTCGGCCTGCAGCTCGAGCCGCACCGAGTCGCTGTTCGGGCCCTGCTGGGTCTTCACCTTGCCCATCGTGCCGAGGAGGTTCTGGATGTGGTGGCCGTACTCGTGCGCCACGACGTAGGGCATCACGAACGCGCCCGACGGACCGTTCAGCTGACCCTGGAGGACGTCCTTGAAGAAGGTGGGGTCGAAGTAGATGACGCCGTCGCTGGGGCAGTAGAACGGCCCCATCGCGGACGACGCCCGGCCGCAGCCGCTGTTGGTCTGGCCGCTGAAGGTGTCGATCGCGGTCTCCGGCTGCCACTGCGCGTTGGGCGCCTGCTCGGCGAGCGTCCCCTGCCAGTAGTCGGTCAGGGAGTTCTCGACGGCCACCAGGCCGCAGGTCTCCGGATGGTCGTTGGCGTCCTGTCCGGACTGGCAGGACTCGTACGCCGCGGTGTCACCGGTGAACCTCGTCGTGGAGTAGCCGCCTCCGGTCGCGGCACCGAGCTCTCCGGTGAGGTCGATGCCTCCGCAGGCCTTGAGGCCGAAGATCACCAGGATGATCAGAAGGAGCCCGATGCCGCCGCCGGCCTTGGTGCCGCCCGGGAGCGGGATCCTCGTGCCGCCACCGCCCAGGCCTCCGCCGCCGAGACCCCCGCCACCCCCGCCGCCCGAGTCGTCGCGCATCCGGCTGGTGTCCAGCCTGGCCTTGGGATTGAAGCGCATGGTTCGACTCCTCCGTCGGGCCAGGGACCGGGCCGCCCTAGACTAACCAGCCTCATGATCAGTGCCCAGAAGCTCGAGGTCCGAGCCGGGGCCAGGTTGCTCATGCACGACGTCTCCTTCCGGGTCGGCCCCGGAGACAAGGTGGGCCTGGTCGGACGCAACGGGGCCGGCAAGACCACGCTCACCCGCATCCTCGCCGGCGACGGCCTGCCCGCGGCCGGCGAGGTCCACTCGACCGGCTCCATCGGCTACCTGCCCCAGGACCCGCGGACCGGCGACCCCGAGGTCCCGGTGCGCGAGCGGATCCTGTCCGCGCGCGGGCTCGACTCCGTCGTACGACGGCTCCGGGCGGCCGAGCAGGAGATGGGCAGCGACGACCCCGCCGTCCGCGACCGGGCGATGCGCCGTTACGAGCGGGCGGACGCCGACCTCCACGCCGGTGGCGGGTACGCCGCCGAGGCCGAGGCCGCGCAGATCGCGGCATCCCTGGGCATCGAGGACCGGCTGATGACCCAGCCGTTGCGCACCCTGTCCGGTGGTCAGCGGCGCCGCGTCGAGCTGGCGCGGATCCTGTTCTCCGGCGCCGAGACCCTGCTGCTCGACGAGCCGACCAACCACCTCGACGCCGACTCGGTGATCTGGCTGCGCGAGTTCCTCAGGGCCCACAGGGGCGGTCTCGTCGTGATCAGTCACGACACGGCGCTGCTCGAGCAGACCGTCACCAAGGTCTTCCATCTCGACGCGAACCGCCAGGAGATCGACGTCTACAACATGGGCTGGTCGGCGTACCTCGCCCAGCGCGAGTCCGACGAGCGGCGCCGCAAGCGCGAGCGGGCGAACGCCGAGCGCAAGGCCGACCAGCTGATGGAGCAGGCGAGCAAGATGCGGGCCAAGGCGACCAAGGCCCAGGCCGCGCAGTCGATGATGCGCCGGGCCGAGCGGATGATGAGCGGCATCGAGGCGGAGCGCCGCAGCGACAAGGTGGCGCGGATCAAGTTCCCCGAGCCCGCGCCCTGCGGCAAGACGCCCGCTCACGGCGTCCGAGCTGTCGAAGTCCTACGGCTCGCTCGAGGTCTTCACCGACGTGGACCTCGCGATCGACAAGGGCTCGCGGGTCGTCATCCTGGGCCTGAACGGTGCCGGCAAGACGACGCTGCTGCGGATCCTGGCCTCGGTCGACAGGCCCGACACCGGCGAGGTCGAGCCGGGTTTCGGACTGAAGCTCGGCTACTACGCCCAGGAGCACGAGACGCTCGACACGTCGCGCACGGTGCTGGAGAACATGCGGTCGGCGGCGCCCGGGCTCACCGACACCGAGACCCGGTCGGTGCTCGGCTCGTTCCTCTTCTCCGGCGACGACGTCACCAAGCCGGCCCGGGTGCTGTCCGGCGGCGAGAAGACCCGGCTGGCGCTGGCGATCCTGGTCGTGTCGAGCGCCAACGTGCTGCTGCTCGACGAGCCGACCAACAACCTCGACCCCGCCTCCCGCGAGGAGGTGCTGGCCGCGATCCGCGGCTACCAGGGCGCGATCGTGCTCGTGACCCACGACGAGGGTGCCGTCCGAGCGCTCCAGCCCGACCGGGTGCTGATCCTCCCCGACGGCGTCGAGGACCTCTGGAACGACTCCTACGCCGACCTGGTCTCGCTGGCGTGACCGAGGCCGTCGTACGGCGGAAAACGCGGAACGAATGCCCGCGGCCACCCGGGTGTGTCGCCGAACCGTTCCGCGTCTTCCGCAGCGGAGGACCGCCGGCCCGGCCGTCGGCGGCGCTCCTAGAGTGACCGCATGACTCCCGACGAGCTGGGCGATGCCGGTCTGCGGTACGACGTGTCAGGCGTGGTCGCCACGGTGACGCTCGACCGTCCCGAGGTGCGCAACGCCCAGACGCCACGGATGTGGCGCACGCTGGCGGCCATCGGCGACGAGATCCCCGACGACGTCCGGGTGGTGGTGCTCCGGGGCGCGGGCCAGAGCTTCTCCGCGGGCCTCGACCGGGCGATGCTCGACCCGGCCGGGGCCGGCGACGACGTGGAGTCGGTCGCGGCGTTGCTGTCCCAGCCCGACGACCGGGTCTCGGAGACCATCGACGCCTTCCAGCGCGGCTTCACCTGGCTGCGCGACCCGCGCTTCGTCTCGATCGCCGTCGTGCAGGGCCACGCCATCGGGGCCGGCTTCCAGCTGGCGCTGTCCTGCGACCTGCGCGTGGTCGGTGACGACGTCGGCTTCTGCATGAAGGAGGCGGCGCTCGGGCTGGTTCCCGACCTCACGGGAACAAAGCCGCTGGTCGAGGCTGTTGGCTACGCCAGGGCCTTGGAGATCTGTGCCACCGCTCGGGTGGTGAGTGCGGCCGAGGCGCTCGAGATCGGGCTGGCGACCGTCGTCTGCCCGGTGGCCGAGCTCGATGCCGCCACGGCCGACCTGGTGGCGGCCCTGACGGCGCCACTGTCCGGCGCGGTCCGGGAGACGAAGGCCCTGCTGCTGGCGGCGCAGTGCCGGACGCTCGACGAGCAACGACGACACGAACGAGAGGCACAGACCCGGCGGTTCCGGGAGCTGAGCCGGATGATGGGCGGCTAGACCGCGGAGAGGAGGTCCGGCATGTCGAGTCTTCATGCCCAGGCGTGGCGCTCCATGCACCGCGACGACTCCGTGGTCGACAACAAGATCGAGCGAGCCACGCTGCGCCGCGTCCTCCGCTTCGCACGTCCCCAGCGGCGGCTGATCGTCTGGTTCCTCGTGTTCACCGTGCTCGACGCGGGCCTCGTCGTCGTACCCCCGCTGCTCGTGCAGCAGCTGGTCGACGACGGCATCAACGGCGGCGACGCGAGCCTCGTGGTGTGGCTGGCCGTCGCGATGGCGGCCGCCGCGATCGCCGACGCCGCGCTGGGCTTCGCCAGCGGCTGGCTGTCCAGCCTGATCGGCGAGGGGCTGATCTACGACCTCCGGACCCGCGTGTTCGCCCACGTGCAGCGCCAGTCGCTGGCGTTCTTCACCCGCACCCAGACCGGCGCCCTGGTCAGCCGGCTCAACAACGACGTGATCGGCGCCCAGAGCGCGTTCACCTCGACCCTGTCGGGCACCGTCTCCAACATCATCTCGGTGATCGTCGTCGGGATCACCATGCTGGCCCTCAGCTGGCAGGTCACCCTCCTGCCCCTGCTGCTGTTCCCGATCCTGCTGGTGGCCTCGCGCTGGGTGAGCACCCGGATGGCGCGTGCTGACCCGCGACCGGATGAACGGCAACGCCGACATGGGCAACGCGATGACCGAGCGGTTCAACGTCGGCGGCGCGATGTTGCTCAAGCTCTTCGGGCACCGCGCGTCCGAGGACGCGATGTTCGCGGGGAAGGCGGCCACGGTCCGCGACCTCGGTGTCCGGATCGCGGTGCTCACCCGGATGTTCTTCGCCGCGATGACCCTGGTGCCGTCGCTGGCCACCGCGATGGTGTACGGCGTGGGCGGCTACCTCGCCGTCAACGGCCACCTCTCGGTCGGCACCGTGATCGCGCTCGCGACCTTGCTGCTGCGGCTCCTCGGCCCGCTCCAGGGCCTGTCCAACGTGCGCATCGACGTGATGACCGCGCTGGTCAGCTTCGACCGCGTCTTCGAGGTGCTCGACCTGCCGTCGCCGATCCAGGAGAAGCCGGATGCCGTGGCGCTGCCGCGCACGGCGGCCTCCCTGGAGTTCGACGACGTCTCGTTCGGCTACCCGCGTGCCGACGAGATCTCGCTGGCGTCGCTGGAGAGCGTCGCGCGCACCGAGTCGCGCGACTCCGGCGAGGTGCTCCACCACCTCGACTTCGCCGCCGAGCCCGGGCAGATGGTCGCGCTCGTCGGCCCCTCCGGGGCCGGCAAGACCACGGTCACCCACCTCGTCGCCCGGCTGTACGACGCGACCTCGGGCGTGGTGCGCGTCGGCGGAGAAGACGTGCGCGACGTGACCCTCCAGTCGCTGGAGGACGTCGTGGGCTACGTGACGCAGGACGCCCACATGTTCCACGACACGATCGGCGCGAACCTCCTCTACGCGCGTCCCGGCGCGGACGCGGACCAGATCTGGGCGGCGCTCGAGGCGGCCCAGATCGCCGACCTGGTCAGGTCGTTGCCCGACGGGCTCGAGACGGTGGTCGGCGACCGCGGCTACCGGCTGTCCGGCGGTGAGCGACAGCGGCTCGCGATCGCGCGGCTGCTGCTCAAGGCACCCCCGATCGTGGTCCTCGACGAGGCGACGGCCCACCTCGACAGCGAGTCCGAGGTCGCCGTGCAGCGCGCGCTCGACGCCGCGCTCGCCGGCCGGACGTCGCTGGTGATCGCCCACCGGCTGTCCACCGTCCGCGATGCCGACCTGATCCTCGTGGTCGAGCAGGGGCGCATCGTCCAGCGCGGCACCCACGCCACGCTGCTCGCCGAGGGCGGCCTCTACGCCGACCTCTACCGCACCCAGTTCCTGCCCGACGTCACCTCGCTGCACGCGGCCGGCTCCCAGTAGGTTCGGCGCCATGGACCTCGGACTCGCCGACCGCGTGTTCCTGGTCACCGGAGGGGCCCGCGGCCTCGGCCGGGCCACCGCCGAGGTGCTCGTCGCCGAGGGCGCCCGGGTGGTGCTCTCCGGGCGGACCGAGGAGTCGCTCGCCGCCGCCGCCGCGCGCGCTCGGCGACCGCACGTCGTACGTCGTCGCGGACAACGCCGAACCCGACGCACCGACCAGGCTGATCGACGAGGCGCACAGCCGCTGGGGCCGTCTCGACGGCGCGCTCGTCAGCGTCGGCGGCCCTCCGGCCGGGCCCGGTGCAGCGCGATCACCGACGACCAGTGGACGACGTCGTTCGCCGCGGTGTTCCTGGGCGCCGTCCGGATGGCTCGCGAGGTGTCGTCGGTGCTCGGTGAGGGCGGGTCGCTGGCGCTCGTGCTGTCCTCCAGCGTGCGGTCCCCGCTGCCCGGGATGGCGGTCTCCAACGGGTTGCGCCCGGGCTTGGCGATGCTCACCAAACAGCTGGCCGACGAGCTCGGGCCGCGCGGCATCCGGGTCAACGGGCTCCTACCCGGCCGGGTCGCCACCGAGCGGGTCGCCGAGCTCGATGCCCTGTCCGGTGACTCCGAGGCCGCGAAGGCAGCCTCGCTGCGCAGCGATCCCCCTGGGCCGCTACGGCGACCCGTCAGAGTTCGGCAGAGCCGCGGCGTTCCTGCTCAGCCCCGCCGCGTCCTTCGTCACCGGCGTCATGCTCCCCGTCGACGGAGGTATGACCCGAGCGCTGTGACACCACGCCTGCCGGCGGGAGGTTCGTGCGGGTCGGCTTCTTGGCCGGCTGCTGGGCGCGGCGCCGGTCGGCACGTCCGGTTGCCTCCTCCCAGGCCAGGTAGCCGAAGCCGAAGAGCGCCAACATCCCGAAGAACCACCACTGCAAGGCGTAGAAGAAGTGGGGTCCGTTGCTGAGGTCCGGCAGCCCGGCGGCCTCGAGCGCCGTGGTCGGGGCCGGGGTCTCGGTCTTGAGGTCCACGAAACCGCCGTACACGGGGATCCCGATGGCGGGTTGGATCTGCGCGCTCGAGATGGCCCGGGCGGAGCCGTCCACGACCTGGGCCGAGCTGCCGCCGGCATCCTGGCGGACGGACCCGGTCACGGTCACGCGGCCGGACGGGGGAGCGGGCACCTGCGACGGGTCGGTGAGCCCCTGGTTGGTGGTGGCCACCCAGCCGCGGTCGACGAGGAGGGCGGTGCCGGAGTCGGTCACGAGTGGTACGACGACGTCCACGCCCGGCTGCCCGTGGTCGTCGGTCTGGTAGCGGATGATGACCGTCTTGCCCACGTCGTAGGTGCCCGTGGCCGACACGACGGCGTACTGCTGCGTCGAGTCGGGATCGCGTCCCTCCCGCAGCACCTGCTCGACCGGGACGGGCGGGGCGTCCTCGTTGGCGCGGATGATGGCGTTGTTCGTCTTCTTCGACTCGAGCCGGTGCCACTGCCACCGGCCGAGCAGGAGACAGGCATAGGCGAGCAGCACGACGACGACCAGGAACAGGAGCCAGCGCCGGCTGACGAGGAACCGCAGACTCCGCACCGCTCGAGGTTATCCGTCGCCGGGTGAGCGTTCGCGGGCGGCGGCACCTAGGATGGGTGGGTGATGGACCAGCTGCCCCTGGCCGACGCCTACGGACGCGTCGCCACCGACCTGCGCGTGTCCCTCACCGACCGCTGCAACTTGCGCTGCTCCTACTGCATGCCCGCCGAGGGGCTGGACTGGCTACCGCACGCAGAGGTGCTCACCGACGACGAGGTGGTGCGGCTGATCTCCATCGCCGTCGACCGCCTGGGTGTGCGTGAGGTCAGGTTCACCGGCGGAGAGCCGCTCGTACGCCGCGGCCTGGTCGACATCGTCACCCGCACCCGAGCGCTGGGCGACGACCTCCAGCTGTCGATCACCACCAACGGGCTCGGGCTCGAGCGCAACGCCCGGGCGCTGGCGGCGGCCGGCCTCGACCGGGTCAACATCAGTCTCGACACCGTCGACCCGGAGCGGTTCGCGACGATCACCCGGCGCGACCGTCTGGACGACGTGCTCAAGGGCGCCAAGGCGGCCCATGACGCAGGGCTGCGGCCGGTCAAGATCAACGCCGTCCTGCTCCGGGGTGTCAACGACGGCGACGCGTGCGACCTGCTGGCCTGGGCTGTCGACCACGACTACGAGCTGCGGTTCATCGAGCAGATGCCCCTCGACGCGCAGCACGACTGGCACCGCGAGCAGATGGTCACCGCCGACGAGATCTTCGAGAAGCTCGGGCAGCAGTTCACCCTCTCCCCTGCCCGTGAGCCGCGGGGGAGCGCGCCGGCCGAGCTGTTCCTGGTCGACGGCGGGCCCGCGACCGTGGGCGTCATCGCCTCGGTCACCCGCCCGTTCTGCGGCGACTGCGACAGGGTCCGGCTGACCGCCGACGGTCAGATCCGCAACTGCCTCTTCGCGCGCGAGGAGTCCGACCTCCGGGCCGCGCTCCGTAGCGGGGCCTCCGACGACGACCTCGCGCAGCGGTGGGTGACCGCGATGGCCGGCAAGCTGCCGGGCCACGGCATCAACGACCCCACCTTCCTGCAGCCCGACCGCCCCATGTCGGCCATCGGGGGCTGAGCGCGGACCGTCGGTCGATTCGCACCGTCGGTCGATTCTCACGGTCGGTCGAGCAGTCGTCGACCGTTGGTCGAGCTTGTCGAGACCGGGTGCGACTGGTCAGCTGACCGGATTTCGAGACGCGCGGCTGGGAGTCGTGAGAGCGCGGTCATCCATCCACCGTGGGTTTCGAGACGCGCCGCTCGGCGCCTCTCTTCGTTCGGTTCCGAGCCGGCGCTCCTCAACCTCCCGCCCCGGTCACGGGCTTCGCAAGCTCAGCCCGTGGGGCGTGAAAATGACAACGAGTGCCAGACAGCCACGGGGGAAGCTTTCCGGCACTCGTCGGTGTTCGCCGGCTCGGGGACCCGACGGACACGAGCGAGATTGTTGCACGATCAACCGAGTCGATCCAACCCGGAACACGGGAATTCATTCGGAATTAGTACGTCCTGGCAGCTCTCGATCCTGCGATGCACCGTCCATGAGCTCGAAACCGTCTGATTTCGTTCCGGACGCGTTCGCCATCACCACGGCGACGTACGGCAGGACCACGGCGCCGACCACGAAGATCCACGGCAGCCACCCCGGGCCGAGGTGCGTGATCGCGAGCAGGGCCACCATCAGGAAGCACAGCGTCCGGACGCCCATCGCGATCAGGTAGCGCCGCTGGCGGTGGGAGATGTCCGCTCCGACGCTCGAGTGAGCCGTCGTGATCCGGATCGGGGCGTCGGCCGCCCGCTTCCTTGCCATCGTTCCATCCTAGGTCGGATACGGGGGCAGAGCTCCGCCCCATCGGTGTTCGGAGCGAACGCGCGGCCGGATGGGTGGCGCCGGGCATCGCTAGCATCGGCTGACCGTCCCCTTGCGTCCTCGAGCCCTACGGAGATCCCATGTCCAACCGCACCTATCGCGTCACCGAGCTCGTCGGCACCTCGCCCGACGGGATCGACGAGGCCATCCGCAACGCCGTACGTCGTGCCAGCTCCACGCTGCGCCACGTCGACTGGTTCGAGGTCACACAGGTCCGTGGTCAGGTCAAGGACGGCGACGTCGAGCACTTCCAGGTGGGGCTCAAGGTCGGCTTCCGCCTCGAGGACGACTGACGCCCGGCCTGCCCCAGGTATCAGCCGGCCGTGCGGGCGGCTCCTCGACGTATGCGCACCCGTAGCAGAGACCGGCGACCGAAGCCGGACCACCACGAGCCGTTCGTGGGCCGTCGGAGCGCGCTCACCTCGCTGGGCTACGACCTCCGCTTCGCTGCGGGCGTGCTGACCGACACCGTCCTCCTGCGCTGACCGGCCCGGTCGCGACGCGCTGTTTGTGACTACCCACGGGTAGTCACTAGCGTCGTCGCCGTGAGCGACTCCGAGCAGACCCCAGCGGCAGACGTCGCCCCTCGGTCCGTCCTGGTCACCGGAGGCAACCGCGGCATCGGCCGCGCGATCGCCGAGGCCTTCCTCGAGCTGGGCGACCATGTCGCGGTCACGTCGCGGTCCGGCGGCGGCCCGGAGGGAGCGCTCGACCTGCGTTGTGACGTCACGGACGCCGCGGCCGTCGAGTCGGCGTTCGCCGAGGCCGAGGCGGCGCACGGACCCGTCGAGGTGCTCGTCGCGAACGCGGGGATCACGGCCGACACGCTGCTCCTGCGGATGTCGGAGGAGGACTGGTCGTCGGTGATCGACACCAACCTGACCGGGACGTTCCGCCTCACCAAACGCGCCGCGAAGGGCATGCTGCGACTGCGCCGCGGCCGGATGATCCTGATCTCGTCGGTGGTCGGTCTGCTCGGCTCGGCGGGGCAGGTCAACTACGCCGCGTCCAAGGCCGGCCTCGTCGGCATGGCTCGGTCCCTCTCGCGCGAGCTCGGCTCGCGATCGATCACCACGAACGTCGTGGCGCCCGGCTTCGTGGAGACCGACATGACCGCGGTGCTCACCGAGGAGCAGCGAGCCGCGATCAAGACGCAGGTGCCGCTCGGGCGCTACGCGTCGCCCGAGGAGGTCGCGTCGGCGGTGGTCTGGCTGGCCTCGCCCGGTGCGGCGTACGTCACGGGCGCGGTGATCCCGGTCGACGGCGGCCTCGGCATGGGCCACTGACAGAGCTACCGGTGGTCGAGCGGAGTCGAGACCGGCACTACGACAAGGAGCAGTGAATGGGCGGCATCCTGGACGGCAAGCGGATCCTGGTCGCGGGAGTGACCATGGACTCCTCGATCGGCTTCTCGGTGGCGAAGGTGGCCCAGGAGCAGGGGGCCACGGTCCTGATCTCCAACTTCGGGCGAGCGCTCGGGATCACGCGGCGCATCGCCAAGCGGCTGCCGAGCGAGCCGCCCGTGCTCGAGCTCGACGTGACCGACGAGTCCCACCTCGAGGGACTGGCCGACGCCGTGCGGGAGCACGTCGACGGGCTGGACGGCGTGGTCCACTCGATCGCCTTCGGCAACCCCGAGACCCTGCTCGGTGGGAAGTTCCTGCAGGGTCCCTGGCCCGACGTCGCGCAGGCGGTCCAGGTGTCGGCGTACTCCCTGAAGGCACTGGCCATGGCCTGCCATCCCTTGATGGGACCCGGTGGCTCGATCGTCGGGATGACGTTCGACGCCACCGTCGCCTGGCCGGCCTACGACTGGATGGGCGTGGCCAAGGCCGGGCTGGAGTCGACCTCGCGCTACCTCGCTCGCGACCTCGGGCCCGAGGGCATCCGCTGCAACCTGGTCAGCGCGGGGCCGCTGAAGAGCCTCGCCGCCAAGGCGATCCCCGGGTTCGAGCAGCTCGAGTCGCTGTGGAGCGACCGGGCTCCGCTCGGCTGGGACGAGAAGGACCAGGACCCCACCGCCCGCGCCGTCTGCGCGCTCCTGTCCGACTTCTTCCCGGCGACCACCGGGGAGATCGTGCACGTCGACGGTGGCTTCCACGCCATGGGGGCCTGAGCCCGGCTCCACGCCCCGTGGCGGTGGGCTGGCCACCGTTTCGGTCGGGGTTTCGTGGCGGGCTCCCGTCGGCCGCCCGGGTGGCGGTGGGCTGGCCACCGTTTCGGTCGGGCTCACCGCTCGGTCGGCCGCCCGGGGTGGCGGTGGGCTGGCCACCGTTTTGGTCGGGGTTTCGGTGGCGGGCTCACCGCCACCCCGGCCGGCCGCCACCCCCAGCCGGCCGGGGTACGCCGTCGTACGGCGTGACTCGGGGCCCACGCCGCCGGCCCGCCGAGTGTCCCGGGTCCAGGTTGCGACGGTGAGGATCCACAGGCGTCGGCCGGCTAACGGCGCGATGCGGTCGGGATCGCTGGACTCGTCGCATGCGCGAGGTACCACCTGAGCTCGTCCACACGCCGTTCCACCGCGACCGAGCAGCAGAGCTCGGCGTGACGTCGCGGATGCTCGAGGGATCGCGGTTCGTCCGCGTCCATCCGCGGGTGTATCGCCATCGCGATCTCCAGATGACGTTCGCGGACCGGATCACCGCCGCCGCACTCGCACTCCCGCCGCACGCGCTGACCACCGGCATCACGCGGATCCAGCAGCTGGGGTTGGATCACGGTCCGGCTGCTCCGCTGCGGTTCGTGGTCCAGGGTTCGCTGCACCTCGCCCTGGACGGCATCTTCCTGCACCGCACCGTCGAGCTTCCTCCGCGGGACGAGGTGGGAGTCGTCCCGGCCGCTGCATTCGTCGCGTTCTGCGCGGGGGCGTTGACGATGGACGCGATCAAGGTCGGTGACTGGCTGCTGGCCCACGAGGCGATGAGCCCCGAGGAGGCCGGCACCCTCGTGCTGGCGCAGGAGTGGCGGGCGGGTGCTCCCGAGGCGGCCTGGGTCCTCCCGCGGCTCCACCCGGACAGCCGGTCGTTGAAGGAGTCGGAGGTGCGAGCACTCCTCGAGTTCTCCGGCCTCCCGGAGCCGGAGGTCAACCAGGGCGTGGACCTCCGCGGGTCCGCGTCGGCGCTGGGCGACCTGTGGTTCCCGCGTTGGCGGACGGTCGTGGAGTACGAGGGCCGACAGCATCAGGAGGACCGCCAGCAGTACGTCGCCGACATCGACCGCTATGCGCTCTACCGTCGCCATGACCTGTCCTACGTCCAGGTCACGCAGGAGAAGCTGCGCTCGCCGCGAGCGGTTGCCCGCGAGGTGTACGTCGAGCTGGCTGCCCGTGGCTATGACGGTCCGACGCCGGTCTTCGGCGAACGCTGGGAGCAGCTCTTCCTGCCCTTGAGCACCGTGGCTCAGCCCCGCCGTACCCGCCGGCTGAGAGCGGTGAGCTGACCACCGTTCCGACCTCCCACTCGGTGGGAGTCTCACCGCCACCCGTCGGCCGCTTGAGGGAGCGGTGAGGTGGCCACCGTTTCGGTCGGGGTTTCGGTGGGAGTCTCACCGCCACCCGTCGGCCGCTTGAGGGGGCGGTGAGGTGGCCACCGTTTCGGTCGGGGTTTCGGTGGGAGTCTCACCGCCACCCGTCGGCCGCTTGGGGGAGCGGTGAGGTGGCCACCGTTTCGGTCGGGGTTTCGGTGGGAGTCTCACCGCCACCCGTCGGCCGCTTGAGGGAGCGGTGAGCTGACCACCGTTTCGGTCGAGGATTCGGTGGGAGACTCACCGCCACCAGGGACCAGCGGCCGGAGGGACCCGAGTCCGTACGACGAGCCGGCGCGGAGGCCGGGGCGCGGGAGGTGCTCCCTTCGTTAGGGTTCCCCGGTGACGTCGCTGATCGAGCTCCGGGTCCTCGAGGGCCCGAACCTCTACTTCCCCCGTGCGGCCATCAAGCTCACCCTCGACATCTCGCCACTGGCATCGGCCCCGACCACGACCGCCGAGCGGCTGGCGCGTCGCATCGGCCTGCCCGCGGCGCGGCCGGGGGAGCCCGACACGGGTTTCCGGCAGCGCTTCGCGTTGCGGGCCGTGGCGCGGCTCGTGCGCGCCATCGCCCACGAGTCCGGAGCGGTCCGCCTGGCCGTCCGCGTGCGTCCGACCAACGACCCGCACGTCGTGGTGGTGGCCTATCCGTGGCGGCACCGCGAGCGGGCGGAGGAGATGGGGCGGGCCGTGGCGGCGGTCCTCGACGCCAGTTCCCGGGGCCGGTGTCGAGGAGGCCGTCGGCCGCGCCGCCGAGCGAGTGGCGGCGTCCCCCGAGGGCCCCGAGCCCCACACGCTCACCCCCGAGATCCCCGTGGTCGCCGTGACCGGCACCAACGGCAAGACCACGACCAGCCGGATGATCGCCCACATCGCGCGGACCGCCGGCCAGGTGGTGGGCTGGTCGAACACCGACGGGATCTACCTCGACGGTGAGCTCGTGGAGGCGGGCGACTACTCCGGTCCGAGCGGGGCCGGGACCGTGCTCGGCCTGCCGGGGGTCGAGTTCGCGGTCACCGAGACCGCGCGGGGCGGGATCCTCCTCAAGGGGATCGGGCTGACCCGCAACGACGTGTCGGTGGTGACGAACGTCAGCGCCGACCACCTCGGCCTGCAGGGGATCGACACCCTCGACCAGCTGGCCGAGGTGAAGGCGGTCGTCCCGCGGATCACCCGGCGCCGGGGCTGGGCCGTGCTGAACGGCGACGACCCGCGGGTCTTCGCGATGCGGAGCGTGATCAAGGCACGTCCGTGGGTCTTCTCCCGCGACCCGAACTCGCCGGCGATCCGGGAGACGCTCGACGAGCGCGGTCGGGCCACGACCGTGATCGACGGCTGGGTGTCGGTGCTGCGACCCGGGGCCGACCCCGACCCCCTCGTCGAGCTCGTGGAGGTGCCCATGACGCTCGCGGGGCTGTCGCGGTTCAACGTCGAGAACACGCTGGCGGCTGCCTCGGCCGCCCTGGCCGCCCGGATCCCGCGCGAGACCGTGGTGGAGGGTCTCCGGTCCTTCCGCCCCGACGCCGAGCACAACCCCGGCCGGATGAACCTGTTCAGCGTCCCGGTCACCGGGGGAGAGGCGACGGTCGTCATCGACCTGGCCCACAACGAAGCCGGTCTGGAGGCCCTGCTCGAGATCATGGCCGGCGTGCGCCCTCCCGGCGGCCGCCTGATGCTCGGCCTCGGGGCGGTGGGCGACCGTACCGACGAGCTGCTCGGCCGGCTGGGCGAGATCGGGGCGATGGGAGCCGATGTGCTGGCCATCGCTCACAAGGAGCGCTACCTACGCGGCCGGACTCGCGACGAGCTCGACGGGCTGCTGCGCGACGGCGCCGAGCGGGTCGGGGTCACCGACGTCACGTCGTACGACACCGAGGTGGACTGCCTGGCCGGCCTGGTCTCCGCTGCCTGGCCGGGAGACGTGGTCGGACTGATGACCCACGCGCAACGCGAGGAGGTCTACGCGTGGATCACCGAGCACGGCGGTACGGCGGACACTCCCGAGGCCCTCGGCGCGAAGGTGCGGTCAGCCACCGATCGACCGACCGAGGCCTGGCTCCACGCCCGCCTGGAGCGGGGCCTGGCGTGGGTGCGGTTCGAGCCCGACGGCCCCGAGCTCTGGGCGCAGGTACGACGGACGCTCGAGGACTTCCTGCTCGGACTCTGGCGGCAGGGTCACCTGAGGGGCGACCGCCCCGAGGAGGCGTTCTTCGTGCGCTGCGACGCCACGACCATGACCCAGGACGACCTCGACAACGGCCGCCTGGTCGCCGAGATCGGGCTGGCGACCGTGCAGCCGGCCGAGTTCGTGATCCTGGAGATCGGTCAGTGGACGGCCTCCGCCACGGCTGACGACCCCGACTCCTGAGCCGCTCCCCGGACGACGAGCGGCTCCAGCAGCCGGTGTGGCTGCCGCAGCGCGACGGACACCGCGTCGTCGCGCAGCGTCGGGTCGGCGCCGGGGCCGGGGCGGATGTCGATGTCGGCCGGCGCTGGTGCCCGGCCGCAGGTCTCGCAGCGCCCGTCCGGCCCGAGGGAGCCGCAACCGACATGGCGGTAGAGGCGGCGCGGCGCGCCGGGCGTCGTACGACGGTCGCCCCAGCGGCCGAGCGCGTAGAGGGCCGGCCAGAGGCCCAGGGCGTCCTCGGTGAGCTCGTACTCCGGGTGTCCTGACCCGGTCCGCGTCAGCAGCCCGTCGGCGACCAGGGCGTCGAGCCGCGCCGAGAGCACGGCCTTCGAGATGTCGAGGTGCGCCTGGAAGTCGGAGAACCGTCGTACGCCCAGGAAGCAGTCGCGCAGGATCAGCAGCGTCCAGCGTTCGCCGACGAGCTCGAGCGATCGCGCGATCGAGCAGTCCTGCCGCGCGTAGTCGTTGCCGAGGGGCATCGCACTCTCCGTCTCATCATGGTCTGATGAACAGACTATATGCTAACGTCTGTCCTAGTTCGTTCACCAGACCAAACCGGAGCCTCCGTGACCGCCTCCCGCCGTACGCTCACCACCGCCTCGCTCGGCACCATGGTCGCGCTCGTGGCCTTCACCGCGCCGCTCGCGACGGTGAACCTGACCGTCGCCGGCCTGGGTGCCGGGACCTCGGGGCGGACCTGGATCCTCAGCTCGATGAGCATCGGGCTCGGCGCCTTCCTGCTCACGGCCGGCCGGGTGGCCGACGACTTCGGGCGGCGCCGGACCTTCGTGGCCGGCACGTATGTGCTCGTGGCCGGGTCACTGCTCGGCGCGGTCGCTCCCGAGGTCGTCACCTTCGTGGTCGCCCGGATCGTCCAGGGCGTCGGGGCAGCGGCGATGATCGCGGCCGGCCTCGGGATGATCGCGGTCGCCTTCCCCGACCCGCAGGAGCGTGCCCACGCCACCGGGGTCTGGGGCGCCAGCGTCGGAGCCGGCATCGCCCTCGGGCCGCTGCTCTCGTCGGGCCTGGCGAAGGTCGGCTCCTGGCGCGACGTGTACGTCGTGCTGGTGGCGGCCGGGGTCGGGCTCGCGCTCACCGCGCGCGGCTGTGACGAGTCGCGGGTCGGCCACCGGGCCCGGCTCGACGTACCCGGCGTCGTGCTGCTCGCGCTCGGCATGGCGGCCGGCCTGGCCGGGCTGACCGAGGGCCGCGAGGGCTGGGGGCGCCCGCTCGTCGTCGGGCTGCTGGGACCGGGATCGTGCTGCTCGCGACCTTCGTCCTCGTCGAGCAGCGCTCCGACCACGCCATGCTCGACCTCGGACTGTTCCGGCGGCCCGGCGTTCGCGGCGGTGACGCTGGCCGCGGTGGCGACCGGTGGCGGGATCATCGCCCTGCTGTCCTACCTGTCCGGCTTCGTCGGGGTCGCGCTCGGGCTGTCGTCGTGGACGGCCGCCTGGCTGATGCTCGCCTGGAGCGGTACCAGCGTGGTGACCGCGCTGGCCGCCCGTCGGCTCCCGACCGCGTGGAGCGGCCGCGCCCGGCTGTCGGCCACCCTCGTCGTGGTCGGGGCCGGCCAGCTCCTGCTGTGGCACATCGTGCCCGGCGACGGGGCCGCCCGCTTCGTGCCCGGCCTGCTGCTGGCCGGGGTCGGCTCGGGCGTGCTCAACGCGGCGCTGGGCCGGGAGAGCGTGGCCAGCGTGCCCGCGGGGCAGGGCGGCCTCGGCAGCGGCGCCAACAACACCGCTCGCTACCTCGGCTCGGCGCTGGGGGTGACGGTCGTGTCGATCGTGGCCGCGCCCTCGGGCGTCGTCACGTCCGCGGCCCTGGTCGACGGCTGGAACCGTGCGGTGCTGGTCACCGTGGCGGTCTCGATGGTGGGTGCGCTCGCCGTGCTGGTCGTCGGCCGGCCGCGCCCAGGGCCCGAGCCGAGTGGACCAGTCGAGTCGGCCCGAATCGGCTCATCCGCCTGGTCCGGATCCGAACTACCGTGAGGGCATGACCACCGACACCCTGCACCGGATCCCTAGCCGCCTCGACGTGGACGCCGCCGTGCCGACGTTCAGCAAGGCGATGAGCCACCTCGACACCAGCGCCACCCGCGAGCTCGACCGGGTCGGCTTCCCGGCCGGTCTCCGCGACCTGGTGCGACTGCGCGCCTCGCAGCTCAACGGCTGCGCCTACTGCGTCGACATGCACGGCACCGACGCCGCCACGGCCGGGGAGTCCGCCCAGCGGATCAACGCGGTCGCCATCTGGCGCGAGTCGCCCTTCTTCACCGAGCGCGAGCGCGCGGCCCTCGCGTTCACCGAGGCCGTCACCCTGGTCGCCTCCACCCGCGTGCCCGCCGAGGAGTACGACGCGGTGGCCGCGCACTGGTCGCCCGACGAGGTCGGCGCGCTGCTCGCGCTGATCGTCGCGATCAACGCCTGGAACGCGATCGCCGTCGCCACCCGCGCCTGGGAGCCGGTCCTGGCCGACTGACCCTAGGCTGCGCGGCGTGGAGCTCCACGTCTCCCTCGACGGCCCCGGCGACCGCGCTGCCCGGATCTACCTGACCCTGCGCGAGGCGGTCGTGGCCGGGCGTCTGGCCGCCGGTGACCGGGTCCCGGCCACCCGCGACCTGGCTCGACAGCTGGGAGTCGCTCGCGGCACCGTCACCGTGGCCTACGACCGGCTGGTCGCCGAGGGCTTCCTCGAGACCCGACCCGGCGCCGGCACCTTCGTCACCACGGTCGCGCTCGCCCCCGACGAGGCCCGCCGGGCCCGGCCCGGGGCCGTCCGGCCCCTGGCGCTGTGGGACCGCGAGCAGCCACCGAGCCCGCCGCGGGCCCGGCGCCTCCACGACCTCTCGATCGGCCTCCCGGACCCCGAGCTCTTCCCCCTCGAGGTCTGGCGGCGGCTGGTCGCGGGTCAGCTCCGTCGGTCGCGGCTCGCGGAGGCGACCTACAGCGGACGTGGCTCCTGGCGGCTGCAGCGACGAGATCGCCCGCTTCCTCGGGCTGTCCCGCTCCGTCGTCGCGACCGGGGACGACGTCGTGGTCACCGTCGGCTGCCCAGCAGGCGGTCGACCTCGTCTGCCGGGTGCTGGTCGCGCCTGGCGCGGTCGTCGCCGTGGAGGACCCGGGCTACACGGCGATGCACCGGCTGTTCGAGACGCACCGCGCCGACGTGCGCGGCGTACCGGTCGACGACGAGGGCCTCGTCGTCGACGCCCTCCCGCCCGACGCCCGCCTCGTGTACGTGACGCCGTCGCACCAGTTCCCGACCGGCGTCGCGATGTCGCTGCGCCGCCGGGCCGCGCTGCTGCGGTGGGCCGGCGAGCACGACGCCGTCGTCGTCGAGGACGACTACGACAGCGAGTACCGCTGGTCCGACCAGCCCGTCGAGCCGCTCCAGAGCCTCGACCGTGACGGCCGCGTGGTCTACGTCGGCACCTTCTCCAAGTCGCTCCTGCCCGCGCTCCGGATCGGTTTCCTCGTCCCACCACGCTCCCTGCAGGCCGCGCTGCGCGAGGCGAAGCGGGTGACCACCTGGGAGGGCGACCTCACCACGCAGGGTGCGCTGGCGGAGTTCCTCGCCGAGGGCCACCACGCCGCGCACGTCCGACGAGCGGCCAAGGTCTACCGCGAGCGCAGGCGGTCGCCTGCTCGAGGGGCTGGCCCGTCTCGATGACCTGCTGGAGGTCGTTCCCTCGGTGGCTGGCCTGCACGTGAGCGCGCGCTTCCGCGACCCGGGCATCGACGATGTGGCCGCCGTCGCGCGGGTGGCGGCGCGCGGCGTACGCGTCGAGGCACTGTCCCGCTATCACCGGCAGGCTCCGGTGCGACCAGGGCTGGCCCTGGGCTTCGCGGGCGTGGCAGGCGGACGCCGTACCGGACGCGCTCGCGCGGCTCGAGGCCGGGCTCCGGGGCGGAGCCTGACCCGTTGGTGTCCCTACTGAGGGGCAGGCGACGGCCTCGGGGGCCGGCGTGTAGTCGGGGTCGGCCGAGGGGGCGTCGGGGTTCTCGCCGGAGCCGGCCTGGGCGAAGGTCGACCAGTTCTCGAGCTCGCTCATCACGGCGCCGTGCTTGTCGACGCAGAACACGACGAGGTCGCCGGCGTTGGCCCGGGCCATCGCGTGCCGGACCGCCTTGATCTCGTCGAGGATGATCTCGACCTGCTTGCAGCGCGAGCCGTCGGCGATGGCCTGCCGCACGCCCTCGGCGACCAGCCCTGCGGTCTCACCGCGGCCGCGGCGGCGCAGGTTGTCGTCCTCGCGCACGATCACCACGTCGAAGTGCTGGGCGGCGACGTCACCGAGCTCGCGCATGTCCTGGTCGCGCCGGTCGCCCGCGGTGGCGATGACGCCGATCCGCGACGGCTTGCCCAGCTCGGACGTCGTGGTGAGGGTGTCGCCGACCCGGTCGACGAAGTCGCCGAGGGCGCGCATGCCGGGCGCGTTGTGGCAGTAGTCGACGATCACGTTGACGCCGTTCACCTCGACCTCGTTGAGGCGGCCGGGGGAGAGGTAGTAGTTCGTCGAGAAGGTGCGCAGGCCCTGCCGGATGTCATGGAGTGGTGCTCCCGCGGCGAAGGCTGCGGCCGCCGCGGCCAGGGAGTTCTGGACGTTCATCCGGGCCCGGCCCTTGAACGTCGCCGGCAGCAGGTGGGTCCAGGCCAGCTGCATCTCGCGCCGACCGTGCTTGACCACGATCATCTCGCCGCGGTCGGACGGGTTGAGGACCAGCGCCTTGCCCCCGCGCCGGCAGTGGGCGTCGATCAGCTCACGTGCCTCGGAGCCGGGCTCCTCCATCGAGAACCACACGACCTGCCCGGAGCACCGGCGCCGCATCTCCCGGACCAGCGGGTCGTCGGCGTTGAGAACCGCGTGACCGTCGCGGGGCACGGCCTCGACGACCACCGCCTTCACGTCGGCCAGCTGCTCGACGGTGTCGATGCCCCGCAGGCCGAGGTGGTCGGGCTGCACGTTGAGGACGACGGCGACGTCGTTGCGCTCGTAGCCCAGGCCCTCGCGCAGGATGCCGCCGCGCGCGACCTCGAAGACCGCGAAGTCGACCCGGGGGTTCTGCAGCACCATCCGGGCACTGCGCGGACCAGAGGCGTCGGCGCGGATCAGCAGCCGCTCGTCGATGACCACGCCGTCCGTCGAGGTCATGCCGACCTTGCGGCCCATCCCCTTGAAGATGTGGCTGATCATCCGGGACGTCGTGGTCTTCCCGTTGGTGCCGGTGACCGCGACGATCGGGATCCGCGACGGCGGCGCCCGGGCGGGAAGAGCATGTCGACGACCGGCTTGGAGATGAACTGCGGCTCACCGATCGTGGGATGGGTGTGCATCCGGAAGCCCGGGGCGGCGTTGACCTCGCAGATCGCGCCGCCGGTGTCGCGCACGGGCTCGGTGATGTCGGGGCAGATGAAGTCGATGCCGGCGATGTCGAGCCCGATCATCCGGGCCGCCTCCTCGGCGATCTCGATGTTCTCCGGGTGGGCCTCGAAGGTGCGGTCGATCGAGATGCCGCCGGTCGACATGTTGCCGGTCAGCGCGAGCTTGACCATCTCTCCCTCGGCCGGCACCGAGTCGAGCGTGTGGCCCTGCCCGGCCAGCACCTCGAGCGCGGCGTCGTCGACCTTGATCCGCGTGAGCACCTTCTCGTGGCCGACGCCGCGGCGGGGGTCGGCGTTGGTCAGGTCGACCAGCTCGCCGACCGTGGCCCGCCCGTCGCCGGTGACCGAGGCCGGGACGCGCTCGGCGATGGCGGCCATCCGGCCGTCGATGATCAGGCAGCGGTAGTCCTTGCCGGTGACGAACGACTCGACGATGCACACCCCGCGGCGCGACTGCTCCTCCGCGATCGGGAAGGCCTCACGCACGTCGTCGTCGTCCATCAGGTTGAGGCAGACGCCGCGGCCGTGGTTGCCGTCGAGCGGCTTGACGACGACGGGGAAGCCGATCCGGTTGGCAGCGGCCACGGCCTGGTCCGCGGAGCGCACCGACTCCTGCTTGGGCACCGGGAGCCCGGCGGCGCCGAGCAGCTTGGTCGTGAGGTCCTTGTCGGAGGCGATGTCGACGGCGATCGAGCTGGTCTCGGAGGTCATCGTGGCGCGGATCCGCTTGGCGTGGACGCCCTGGCCGAGCTGGACGAGGGAGTACTGGTTGAGCCGGATCCAGGGGATGTCGCGGCTGACCGCCTCGTCGAGGATCGCCTGGGTCGACGGACCGAACGCCGTGCGCTCGGCGCGGAGGATGAACGACTCGAGCTCGGCCTCCCAGTCGAACTCCGGGTCGGCCTGGACGAGGTGGTTGACCAGCCGGGCCGCGAGCCGGCCGGCCGCGAGCCCGACGTTCTCGTCGATGTAGCCGTAGATCACGTTGTAG
>CAWCPG010000031.1:0-97627 GCA_963797325.1 uncultured Actinomycetota bacterium | reverse complement strand
TCCAGCCCTCGACGGAGGCCGCCGGCCGCGTCGACGGTCCGACGTAGACCGCGCTCGGCCGGATCAGCCGCCCGGTCCGCTTCTGCTCGAGGATGTGGGCCGACCAGCCGCCGGTACGGGCGCAGGTGAACATCGAGGTGAACATCGGCGCCGGCACCTCGGCGAAGTCGAGCACGATCGCCGCCCAGAACTCCACGTTCGTCTCGAGCACCCGGTCGGGCCGGCGCTCGCGGAGCTCGGCCAGCGCCGCCTTCTCCAGCGCCTCGGCGACCTCGTAGCGCGGGGCGTCGAGCTCGCGCGCCGTACGCCGGAGCACGCGGGCGCGAGGGTCCTCGGCGCGGTAGACGCGGTGGCCGAAGCCCATCAGCCGCTCGCCGTTGTCGAGCAGCTCCTTGACGTAGGACGTGGCGTCGCCGTCGCGCTTCTCGACCTCCTCGATCATCCCGAGCACCCGCGACGGCGCGCCGCCGTGGAGCGGCCCGCTCATCGCGCCGATCGCGCCGGAGAACGCCGCGGCGACGTCGGCGCCGGTCGAGGTGATCACGCGGGCGGTGAACGTGGAGGCGTTCATGCCGTGCTCGGCCGCGGAGCTCCAGTAGGCGTCGATCGCCTTGACGTGCTTGGGATCCGGCTCGCCCTTCCACCGGATCAGGAACCGCTCGGCGAGGGTGTGGCCCTGGTCGACCTCGCGCTGCGGGACGATCGGCAGCCCGAGCCCCCGCGCGGCCTGGGCGGCGTAGGACAGCACCATCACCGCGACGCGCGACAGGTCGAGCCGGGCCTGCTCGTCGGAGATGTCGTAGGTCTGCCGCATGCCGAGCATCGGCGCGAGCATGGCCACGCCGGCCTGGACGTCGGCGCGGACGTCGCCGGTGTGGATCGGGATCGTGTAGGGCTCGGCGGGCGGCAGCCCGGGCTCGAACGCGCCGTCGATCAGCAGACCCCAGACCTTCTCGAAGGGGACGCGGCCCACCAGCTCCTCGATGTCGACGCCGCGGTAGCGCAGCGCGGACCCCTCCTTGTCCGGCTCGGCGATCTCGGTCGCGAACGCGACCACGCCCTCGAGGCCCTCGTGTACCTCGGGCTGCTGCTGGCTCATGCGACTCCTTCGTCGTCCCTCCGACCGATTCTGCCTCCCGGTCCCAGGCCACGCACGTGCGGGTCTGTGCGGGGGAGGCGCGTGTGGCCCGTGGTTGGATCGGGGCGTGAGTGACCCCTACGCCGACCTGCGCCGCGAGTACGCCGACGGCGGGCTGGCCGAGAGCGAGCTGGCCGTCGACCCGTTCACGATGTTCCAGCGCTGGTACGACGACGCGGTGGCCGCCGAGCTCTACGAGCCCAACGCGATGGTCGTCGCCTCGGTCTCGGCCGACGGACGGCCGTCGGCGCGGATGGTGCTGCTGAAGGGCTTCTCGGAGGACGGCTGGGTGTTCTTCACCAACCTCGGCTCGCGCAAGGGCACCGACCTGCGCGGCAACCCCCGGTGCCACCTGCTGTTCCCGTGGCACCCGCTCGAGCGGCAGGTCCGGGTGGACGGGGTCGCCACCGAGCTCCCGCGCGCCGACGTCGACGCCTACTTCGCCTCCCGCCCCCGCAGCTCCCGGCTGGGTGCCCATGCCTCTCACCAGTCACGTGAGGTCGCCTCGCGCGCCGAGCTCGAGGACGCCTGGGCGGCCGCGGGCGCGGCGTACCCCGACGAGGTGCCGGTGCCCGACGAGTGGGGTGGCTTCCGGGTCGCGCCCGAGGCCGTGGAGTTCTGGCAGGGCCGCCCCGGTCGCCTCCACGACCGGCTCGTCTACCGCCGTACCGACGCCGGCTGGACCACCCACCGCCTCGCCCCCTGACCTGTCGACGATCGGGATAGTCCGTGACGTTTCTGTCGTTGTTCCGGCCCGAAGACAGCAGGACCGTCACGGACTATCCCGACCTCGCCCCTTACGGTGGGGGGATGCGACGCACCGTTCTGGTCCTGACCGTCCTCGTGGTGGCCGCCCTCGCGGCGGGTTCCACGTCGTACGCCGCCTCCGACGGCGCCGCGCGGACGGCGGTGAGCCGCGGGGTGAAGCACGTACCGGTCCCGAAGGCCGCCCGCGCCGTCGACACCAGCCGTCCGACCCATGTGATCGGCCACGGCACGCCGTCCAGCTGTACGTCGCGCAAGGTCGTCGCCGCGGTGGCCAAGGGGGGCGTGATCACCTTCCGGTGCGGCCCCGACCCCGTGGTGATCAAGATGCGCGCCACCGCCAAGGTCGTTCAACCGCAACCGGGCCGGGCACGACGTCCAGCCGCGTCGTCATCGACGGCGGCGGGCCGGGTGACGCTCGACGGGATGGGCAAGCGCCGCATCCTCTACCAGGACACCTGCGACCAGAGTGCAGGTCTGGGCGACCAGCCACTGCGACGATCAGGCGTTCCCGCGGCTGGTGCTGCAGAACCTCACGCTCGCCCACGGCAACTCCACCGGCAAGCACTTCGACGGGGGCGGGGGCGGCGCGGTCTTCGACCGCGGCGGCCAGCTCAAGATCGTGAACACGACCTTCGTCGGCAACCGCTGCGACCGGAGCGGTCCCGACCTCGGCGGCGCCGCCGTCCGCGCGCTCTCGACCAGTTCCACGGCGGCCCGGTCTACGTCGTCGGCAGCAGGTTCCGCGGCGGTCGCTGCAGCAACGGGTCGGGGCTCAGCAGCATCGGGGTCTCCTGGACGGTGCTGAACAGCGTCTTCACCGGCAACCGCGCGATCGGGCACGGCGCCAACCCGCAGCGGCCCCACACCGCGGGTGGGGGCTCCGGCGGTGCGATCTACACCGACGGTGACCGGTACGTCGTACGCGTGGCCGGCACGCTCATGCGCCACAACCACGCCAACGAGGGCGGCGGCGCGATCTTCTACGTCAGCAACGACCGCACCGGCACCCTGCACATCCGCTGGTCGACGCTGCGCGACAACGTGAGCGCCGGCTTCGAGACCCGCCCGGGGATCTTCTACCTCGGCCACGGCCCGATCGACGTCCAGCACTCGACCATCCGCTGACCCCTGCGATAGTCCCCGATCAGATGGTCGTGATCTCGGCCAGAACGCGACCATCTGATCGGGGACTATCCCGGAATCCGCTTGTGAGTGAGTGATCACTCAGTTATCGTCGCGGCATGACGCCACGTGCCGCACCGATGGCTCCGGAGGATCGCCGCCAGGCGATCGTCGGCGCCCTGATCCCGCTGCTCGTCGAGCGCGGGGGCGACATCACCACCAAGGAGGTCGCCCGCGCCGCGGGGATCGCGGAGGGCACGATCTTCCGGGTGTTCCCCGACAAGCGGGCCATGCTGCTCGCCGCGGCCGAGGAGGCGATGAACCCCGCCGGCGGCGAGGAGGCCTTCGACCGGGCGCTCGCCGGGGTCAGCGACCTCCGCGAGGGCATCGTCGTGGTGACCAACCGGGTCCTGGACCGGATGCGGCTCACGATGTCGGTGATGATGGCCGTCCGCCCCCAGCTGATCGCGGCGTTCCACGAGGAGCGCGAGGCGGGTCGCAAGCCCGAGATCGGCCCCCCGGCGTTCGTCGTCAAGGCGCAGGAGGATCTCCACGTCCGGCTCACCCGCCTCTTCGAGCCGTACGCCGACCGCCTCGCCGTCGACCCCGCGACGGCCGCGATCGCCCTGCGCAGCCTGATCTTCGGCGCCCATCGCCCCGAGCTGGGCATGACGCCGTCCCTGACCCCCGACCAGATCGCCGACCTCGTCCTCGGCGGCGTCCTCGCTCGGAAGGACCTCTGAGATGCTGCTCCGCCTCATCCGCCAGTACGTCGTCCCCTACCGCCGGCCGCTGGCGTTCGTCGTCCTCCTGCAGTTCATCGGCACCATGGGCGCCCTCTACCTGCCCAGCCTCAACGCCGACATCATCGACCACGGCGTGATCACCGGCGACACCGACTACATCCTCCGGATCGGGGTGGTGATGCTCGCTGTCGCCCTCGTCCAGATCGTCTGCTCGGTCGGCGCCGTCTGGTTCGGCGCCAAGACCGCGATGAGCTTCGGCCGCGACGTCCGTGGCGCGATCTTCCACCGCGTCGGCACGTTCTCCCAGCGCGAGGTGCAGGACTTCGGCGCGCCCAGCCTGATCACCCGCCAGACCAACGACGTCCAGCAGGTGCAGATGCTCGTGCTGCTCTCGTGCACGCTGATGGTGATGGCCCCGATCATGATGGTCGGCGGCATCATCATGGCGATCCGTGAGGATCTCGGCCTGTCCTGGCTGATCGCGGTCACGGTGCCGGTGCTCGCGGTGGCGCTCGGGTTCATCATCTCGCGGATGGTGCCGAGCTTCCGGCTCATGCAGGCCCGCATCGACGAGGTCAACCGCCTGCTCCGCGAGCAGATCACCGGCGTCCGCGTGGTCCGTGCCTTCGTCCGCGAGCCGCTCGAGACCGAGCGCTTCGCCGCGGCCAACCAGGACCTGACCACGGTCGCGATCCGGGCGGGCCGCTGGCAGGCACTGATGTTCCCCACCGTGATGCTCGTCGCCAACGTCGCGTCGGTGGCGGTGCTGTGGTTCGGGGGCCACCGGGTCGAGTCCGGCGACATGCAGATCGGTGCCCTGACGGCGTACCTGTCCTACCTGCTCCAGATCGTGATGGCCGTGATGATGGGCACCTTCATGATGATGATGATCCCGCGGTCGGCGGTGTGCGCCGACCGGATGATGGAGGTGCTCCAGACCGACTCGTCCGTGGTGCCCGACGCCCACCCCGTCGTCGACCTGCCGGAGCGCGGCACGCTCGCGTTCGAGGGTGTCGAGTTCAGCTACCCCGGGGCCGATGCGCCGGTCCTCCACGACCTCACCTTCCGGGTCGAGCCCGGCCAGACGGTCGCCGTCATCGGCTCGACCGGCGCGGGCAAGAGCACCCTGGTCAACCTCGTGCCGCGCCTCTTCGACGTCACCGGCGGCACGGTGGCGGTGGACGGCGTCGACGTACGACGGCTCGAGCCCGACCAGCTCTGGTCGGTGATCGGGCTGGTGCCGCAGAAGGCCTATCTCTTCAGCGGGACGGTGCGCTCCAACCTCCTCCACGGCAAGACCGATGCCACCGACGACGAGCTCTGGCGGGCCCTCGAGATCGCCCAGGCCGACGACTTCGTGCGCGCCATGCCCGAGGGCCTCGACGCGCCCATCGTCCAGGGCGGCACCAACGTCAGCGGCGGCCAGCGGCAGCGCCTCGCCATCGCGCGCGCCGTCGTACGACGCCCGGAGATCTACCTGTTCGACGACTCGTTCTCGGCGCTCGACCTCGCCACCGACGCCCGGCTGCGCGCAGCGCTCCGACCGGTGACGCGCGACGCGACCGTCGTGCTCGTCGCCCAACGGGTCTCCACGATCCGCGACGCCGACCTGATCCTCGTCCTCGAGGACGGCAGGGTCGTCGGCCGCGGCACCCACCACGAGCTGCTCGACGACTGCCCGACCTACCAGGAGATCGTCGCCTCCCAGCTGAGCGCGGAGGAGGCGGCGTGAGCGCGACCACCGAGCCCGCGGGCCGGCTGAAGGAGACCGAGCGGGTCCAGGCCGGGCCCGGCCCCGGCCGCGGCCCGTTCGGCGGCGGGATGGTCGGTCAGAAGGCCAACGACTTCAAGCCCAACGCCAAGCGTCTGGTCGCGCGGATGGCGCCGGAGAAGCACAAGGCGATCGGCGTGATGGTGCTCGCGGTGGCCAGCGTCGGACTGATGTCGCTCGGCCCGCGGATCCTGGGCCGGGCGACCGACCTGATCTTCGCCGGCCTGACGGGCAACCAGCTCGGCGAGAGCGGGAAGGTGCCCGACGGCACCACCCAGCAGCAGGTCGTCGAGGGCCTGCGGCAGCAGGGTGACGACCGGCAGGCCTCGATGCTCGCGTCGATGAAGCACTTCGTGGTCGGTCAGGGGATCGACTTCACCGCGGTCGCCCACGTCCTGCTGCTCGTGCTCTGCGTCTACGTCGCGGCGTCCGTGCTCAGCTGGCTCCAGGGCTACCTGCTCAACGACGTCGTCCAGGGCACCGTCCGGCGGATGCGCGCCGACGTCGAGGACAAGGTCAACGCGCTGCCGCTGAGCTACTTCGACCGGCAGCCGCGCGGCGAGCTCCTCAGCCGGGTCACCAACGACATCGACAACGTCAGCCAGACCCTGCAGCAGACCATGAGCCAGCTGCTCACCTCCCTGCTGACCGTGGCGTTCGTCGTGGTCCTGATGTTCTCGATCTCGTGGGAGCTCGCGCTCGTCGCCCTGGTCACGGTGCCGATCACGATGGTCGTCGCCGGCCAGGTGATGAAGCGCAGCCAGGGGATGTTCATCGACCAGTGGCGTCGTACGGGCCGCCTCAACGCCCACATCGAGGAGACCTTCTCCGGCCATGCGCTGGTCAAGGTGTTCGGCCGCCAGGAGGAGGTGGAGGCGACCTTCGCCGAGGAGAACGAGAAGCTCTACGAGGCGTCGTTCGGCGCGCAGTTCGTCAGCGGGCTGATCATGCCGACGATGATGTTCATCGGGAACCTCAACTACGTCGTCATCGCCGTCCTCGGCGGTCTCAAGGTGGCCAACGGCTCGATCTCCCTCGGTGACGTCCAGGCCTTCATCCAGTACTCCCGCCAGTTCACCCAGCCCCTCACCCAGGTCGCGTCGATGACCAACCTGCTGCAGTCCGGGGTGGCCAGCGCCGAGCGGGTCTTCGAGCTGCTCGACGCGCCCGAGCAGGACGCCGACGCCACGGGGGCGGCGGCTGCCCACGGCCAGCGGCACGGCGAGGTGCGCTTCGAGCACGTGTCGTTCTCCTACGACCCGGCACGCCCGCTGATCGAGGACCTCTCGCTGGTCGCCCGGCCCGGCCAGACGGTCGCGATCGTCGGGCCGACGGGCGCCGGCAAGACGACGCTGGTCAACCTCGTGATGCGCTTCTACGACGTCGACCGCGGCCGGATCCTGCTCGACGACGTCGACATCGCGGCGATGCCGCGCGCCGAGCTGCGCGACCAGATCGGGATGGTGCTGCAGGACACCTGGCTGTTCGAGGGCACGATCCGCGACAACATCGCCTACGGACGGCCCGGTGCCACCGAGGACGAGATCCTCGAGGCCGCGCGCGCGACGTACGTCGACCGGTTCGTGCACTCCCTTCCCGACGGGTACGACACCCACATCGACGAGGAGGGCAGCAACCTGTCCGCCGGTGAGCGTCAGCTGGTCACGATCGCCCGGGCGTTCCTCTCCGACCCGGCGCTGCTGATCCTCGACGAGGCGACGTCGTCGGTCGACACCCGGACGGAGCTGCTGCTCCAGCACGCCATGGCGGCGCTCCGCACGGACCGCACGTCGTTCGTGATCGCCCACCGGCTGTCCACGATCCGCGACGCCGACCTGATCCTGGTGATGGAGGACGGCGCGATCGTCGAGCAGGGCACACACGACTCGCTGCTCGACGACGACGGTGCCTACGCGCGGCTCTACAACGCCCAGTTCGTGGCGCCGGAGGAGTCGGCGGTCGCCTGACGGGGGGCGCGACCGTGCGGTCACGCCCCCACCAGGCGGATCCCCCCCGGGCCCGAGCCAGTGCCGGCGCCGAGCCGAGTCCCCCAGGACTGCACCAGACCAGCCGGCGTGCGCGTACGCCGCGGCCTCGGTGCGGGTGCTCGCACCCAGCTTGGTCAGGATGTGGGAGACGTGCACGCTGGCGGTCTTCGGCGAGATGAACAGGCGCGCCGCGATCGCGCAGTTGGTCGCGCCGCCGGCCACCAGCACAGCACCTCGCGCTCCCGCTCGGTCAGCGACGCGATCTTCTGCTCGGCCGAGCCGAACGTGGTGCCGGCGTCTCGTTCCTCTTCCGTGACTCCGGGTCGGGCTGAGGGGCGAACTGCACCAGCAGCCAGCCGTGCCCGTCGCGCCGGACCGAGAGCCAACCATGCACCACGTTCTCCAGGGCCGTGACCAGGTCGGACCGGTCAAGGGCCGGCGCGTCGCCCGAGATCTGCGAGTCGGTCCGTGGGCGCAGGGTCCACGAGGTCTGCCATCAGCGACAGCAGGCCCGCGATGGGGCTGGCGTTCTGTTCTGTGCTCATGTGTCCAGAGTCGGCGAGTCCCTGGTCCGCGTCGTCAGGGTCGGCACCCTGAAGTTTGGCGGCGTCAGCGTCTCACCGACCGCGGATATAGACGCGACGTCATCCGGTGCTCGTTGGTGTCACCATCGACGTGGACGACCAGGCACGGGGGTGCCTATGACGACGACCCAGCTGTACGAGCGAGCCGAGGAGCTCACGGCCATCGACGCGGTGGTCCGCCGCTTGGCGACCGGGCGGGGCAGCGCCGTCCTGCTCGAGGCCAGGGCCGGCTGCGGGAAGAGCGCCCTGGTCGACCGTGCGGTCGGTGGCCGAGGGTATCGGTGCCCGGGCCCTGGTCGCGCGGGCCACGACACCTGGAGTCGGCGGCGCCCTTCGGCGTGCTCCGGCGGCTGCTGGGCACCGCGGTCGAGGCGTGGGGCGGCCCGGAAGCGCTCGTGGGAGCAGCCCGCTTCGCTGCCCCGCTCTTCACCCCGGGCGTGGAGCTGTCGCAGGGAGTCGACTACGGCTGTCAGTGGTTGGTTGCCCGTCTGGCCGAGCAGTCTCCGCTGCTGCTCGCCGTGGACGACGCACACTGGGCGGACTCCGCCTCGCTCCGCGTCTTGCTCGACGTCCAGTCCGAGCTCTCCGTCCAGCCGGTGTTGCTGGTCCTCGCGAGCCGGCCGGTGGAGAACGCCACGGCGCAACGATTCCTGTCGTCGATCGCGGCACAGCCCGACTGCGTCGTGCTGACTCCGTCGCCGCTGAGCCGCGCCGGCGTGGCGGACGTGATCGGCGACGTGCTCGGTGACCCGGTGGACGACTCCTTCGTCGACGAGTGCGCGGTGGCCTCCGGCGGCAACGCCTTCTACCTCCAGGAGCTCCTCCGGCCCTTCCAGGGCACGGACCGACCGAGCACGGACGCGATAGCCGGCGAGGGTCCCGTGTCCTTGATGCGCACCCTGTCCTGGCGTCTCGGCGAGCTCGGCACCGAAGCCACCCAGCTCGCGCCCGCCGCCGCGATGCTCGGTGACGGGTGTCTCCTGCGCTACGCGGCTCGCCTGGCCGGGCTCGACGACGACGTGGCCGTGCTGCAGGCCGCCCGCCTCGAGGCGGCCAGCATCCTGCGTCAGGGCGATCCGATGGAGTTCGTCCACCCCCTGATCCGCAGCGCCGTCGAGGCGAGTCTGCCGCCGGTCGCCGTCGGTGAGCTGCACGCGCGCGCTGCCCGCCTGCTCTGGACGAGCGGTGCGCGTCCGGACGACGTCGTCCAGCACCTGCTCCTCTCGCCCGGGTCCGGAGACGCCCAGGTCTCGGAGTTCCTCACCGAACAAGGCGTGGCAGCCCTCGAGACGGGCTCGGTGGACCTGGCTGCGCGCCTGCTCACCCGCGCCCTCGACGAGCCGGCTCCGATCGACCAGCGTGACATGCTCCGGGTCCGGCTGGCCTGGGCTCAACACGCGCTGGGCGAGCTGCCGGATGCTCAGGCCCACCTGGAGGCGGCGTTGGACTCGCGCCAGCGCTCGGTCCGGCTCGCGGCCGCCGCCGAGTTGTTCGACGTGCTCGATGACGCCGGTCGCTATCCCGAGATGGTCGAGCTGCATGCACGTGTCGTGGGGATGCAGCCCGTACGGCGCGACCGATGCCGAGGTACGCCTGAGAGCACAGCTGCTCGTGAACGTCTTCATGGGTGTCGAGCCCGGACTCGACCACCTTCCCGCCGAGGTGGCCGACGTCGACGCGGCGTCGCTCCCGGTCGACCGAGGGGTCGACCGCTTCCTCCTCGTCACGACCGCGATCTTCCAGCGCACGATGCACGGCGGCTCGACCCAGAAGCTGGAGGACAACCTCCGTCGCGCCGTTGCGAGCATGCCCGCGCACTCCGAGGCACTGACCGACTGGGACGTGCGCGCGGCTCTCGGGGCGGCCATGATCCTGGCCGACGACGCTCTCGACGAGGCGTACACGATCCTGGAACGGGTCACGCCGGCGGTGGCGCGCCTGGGCGGGTCCGAGCCCGTCCTGCAGGCCGAGCTCGACCACCGGCGGATTCTCGACACCATGCGCAGGGGCGACTTCGAGGACGCGCTGTCGCGCCTCGACGCGGCCGAGGACTTCACCCTGCGACACGGACTGACGGGGTACGACGGAGCCCATCGGTTCGCGCGAGGGTGGATCGCCATGGAGAAGGGTGCCTACGCCGAGGCCGGCGCCTTGCTCGCCGAGCGGATCAGTGAGGACAACGTCTCCCCGGCCCTGGGCGCCCTGCTGCGTGGCGACTCCACGCTCGCCCTCTCGATGCTTGCTGCGTTCGGCTTCTCGGTGGTCCCCGAGGCCCCCGTCCGCCAGATCGAGGTCGAGCTCGAGCCGCACCTGATCGCCAGTCACGCCTACGAGCTGGCCGGTGACCGTGCGAACGCCGCCTCGGAGGTGCGGCGCGAGGTGGCGATCCGCCGTAGGTACGGTCCCAGATTCCGGTTGGCACAGGCCCTGCGGCGCCAGGCGTCGTTCCTCCCTGCTCGACGGGGCCTGGGTCTCCTCGAGGAGGCCGCCGCGTTGGTCGAGAGCAGCCCTCGGCGGCCGGTGCGGGTTCGGGTGCAGGCCAGCTACGGCGCTGCGCTGCGTCGTGCAGGCAACCGCGAGCTGGCCAGGGACGTGCTGTACCGGGCCGTCGACGGAGCGACCGAGATCGGGATGGAGAAGGTGAAGGAGAAGGCACTCCGCGAGCTCGCTCTCGCTGGTGGCCGTCTCCGGCGAGCGCGGTCGACCGGTCCGGCGTCGCTGACCGAGGCGCAGCATCAGGTCGCACGTCTTGCCTCGGCAGGGCTGACGAATCGGGAGATCGCAGAACGACTGTTCGTCACCATCAAGACGGTCGAGACGCACCTGGTCGCGGTCTACCGCAAGCTGGGCATCGGGGGTCGGGACCAGCTCGCGTCGGCACTCGGCACAGAACCGGGCCCATCCCGCGACGAGGTTCTCCGGGCCTCCCTCTCTTGACGAGCGATACCAGGCAGGTCGAACCTGGTGTCCGGGCGATGACCGCGCTCCGATCGGTCGTCGGCCGCAGGGCCCGGGAGGACCGATGCCAGGCAAGCACCAGGCGTACTCGATGTATCTGAAGCCGCCGGCCGAGGCCACTGCCGAGGACGTCCGTACCTGGCTGCACGAGTTCGCAGAGGATCTCGCGAGCGCCGACCTCGTGCACTTCGTGATCGCGGACGACCCGGACTCCGGTGAGGGAGCCGAACCCGAGGACCTGACTGCTGCGAAGCCGATGTCGGCCTCGACAGACGCTTGCGCGCCGACCAAGTTCCACGTCCGGATGGATCTCTTCTGCCACGGCAGGACCGACCCTCAGGGGACGTGCGGCATTCTCCAGGTCGAGCAGTTCGCGAGGCCTCATCAGCCGGACGGCGTGCGCAGGGTCGGGCCGCACGGAGCTCAGGCACCCTGATCCGGGCTGCCGATGACGCGTGAACGAGTCGGGACTCGGTCCCAGCGAAAGGTGGTGCCATGTCAGAGGGGCACAGGTACGACGTCGAGGTCCACCTGCCGGCCGGCCTGGATGAGCAGGCGATGCGGACGTGGCTCGAGGAGTTCGCGGACGATGTGGCCCGGATCGATCAGCTGCGCGTGACGCTCGACCACGACTGGTCGTCGGACGTCGACTCGCCTCCCTCTCGGCTTCCGTCCGTCGACGACCCCGGGGTCGGCGGAGGCGTCCACTTCACCTTCAAGCTCTGCTCGGCGCGGCTTTCGCCCCAGAGAGGTCTCCTGTTCGGGCACATCCAGTTCCTCCCGGACAGCTCTCCCCCGTCCTCGTCGGGGCCGGAGTGAGACTGTCCCGCTACAACGTCGTCGTCGAGCGGGGCGACGACGTGTGGGTCTACAACGGACTGTCCGGGATGCAGCGGTCGGTCCCCGCGGGGGTGTGGCGTGACGTCCGGCGGTTCCTGGCCGACGTGCCCGGGGCTCTGCCGCCCGCGGAGACCCTGCGCGACCTGACCCTGGGCCGGATGATCGTCAACGACGACCAGGACGAGCTGGAGATCCTCGAGCGCCGCTACCGAGCAGGTACGGCGGACCGCACCTCGTTCGGGCTCACGATCGTCACCAGTCTCGGCTGCAATTTCGACTGCCCCTACTGCTACGAGGCGAAGGTCCCCTCCATCCTGGACGACGAGACCGAGCGGCTCCTGCTCGAAGTCCTGGATGTCCAGCTGGAGACGATCGAGCAGTTCCACGTGACCTGGTTCGGAGGTGAGCCGCTGCTGGCCAAGGACCGGCTCTACCGGCTCTCGGAGGCGTTCATCGAGCGGACCGAGGCCGCCGGGGTCGAGTACTCGGCCAGCATCGTCACGAACGGTACCTGCTCACCCGCGAGACGGCCGAGCGTCTGCGCAGCTACCGTGTGCACACTGCGCAGGTCACCCTCGACGGTCCGCCCGAGACGCACGACCGGATGCGGCCGCTGAAGAGTGGTCGACCGACGTTCGAGGTGATCCTCGACCGCATCGACGAGGCCGCCTCGATCCTGCCGATCGCTGTACGCGTGAACCTCGATACCTCGAACGCGTCGCAGGCCGACACCCTGCTCGACCTGCTCGTGGCCCGGGGTCTCGTCGGCCGGATCAGCGTCTACCCCGGCCAGATCGTGGCGTACGACGACGGGGTCGGGGCCCCGAGCGAGTCCTACCTGCCTCAGTGCTTCACGATGCCGGAGTTCGCGGCAGTCGAGCGCTCGTTCCTCGCTCGTGCCCGCGAGCTCGGGCTGGCGCCGACTGACCTGCCACAGCCGGTGGCGACGCCGTGTACGGCCGTGCGTGCCAACGAGCTGGTGGTGGGCGCGCGGGGTGAGCTCTACAAGTGCTGGGACTCCGTGGGCAACGCGCGCGAGGTGATCGGGCACCTGCGGGACTGGCGCGACCCGAACGACCGGGTACTGAAGTGGCTGCGCTACGACCCGTTCACCGACGAGGGATGCCGCGCGTGCATCGCCCTGCCCACGTGCATGGGCGGCTGCGCCCACCACGCGATGCTCGACCGGTCCGGCGACTCGAAGTGCTCGACCTTCCGGATGACCTACCGCGAGCAGGTCGAGGAGTACGTCGCCAGCGCCGAGGCGGCCGACGCCACCGGGCTCCGGCACGCGTTGCTGCCGGTGGTGGCCGTCACCGCGTGAGCGACCAGGTCATCCTCGACGAGCCCGGGCACCGGCCTTCCGGCGACACGATGAGCAATACCGGTTGAGTCGGGTGGTGCCGCGGGATACCGTCATCCCTACACGGGAAAGGAGGTGGTCCAGAGTTGAATACTTTGAGGACGCGTGAGGTGGCTGCGGTCTAGCAGCAACCGGCCAGCCCGAAGTGTTGCTGGCAATCTCAACGCAGACACCCGACCCGCAGGTGATCCGGCCCACGTCCGGCCGGAGGGATCCACGGCACGATCCACATGGATGGTCCGTGGTCACACCTGCGGGTCGTCTGCGTTCACGGACCCGGGCAGTCCCCCTGACACACGGCACCGCCGCCGGGTCCTCCGGGTGGAGGTGGTCCGACGGCGGTGCCGTGCGCGCGATCCGGTCCGGTGCTACTGGACCTTGAGCGCCTTCTTCGGTGAGGTGACAGCGGCGTACGTCGCGTCACCCTGGTACTGCGCCACGTAGTGGAACGTGCCCTTCGTCTTCGGCGTGAAGGTGATGGTCACCTTGCCGTTGACCAGGGTCCCGGTCCCGATCTTCCGGCCCGAGGTGGCGCCGTCGACCCGCTGGAGCACGACCGTGCCCGTCGGGGCGATGCCCGAGATGCCGGACACCGTGATCGTCGCCTTCACGCGGTGGTTGCTGGCCACCGGGCTCGGCGAGAACGAGACCGCGGCCTTCGCCGCGTTCTTGTTCAGCGACACGACCTGCGCCTTGCTGCCCACCGTGTTCTGGAAGTGGACCACCAGCGCGCCCAGCCCGCCGTCCGCGGCGTACGCCTTCACGTCGCGACGGATCGACAGCACCGAGCCGGGGGCGTCCCGGTAGAGGATCGGGCTGGCGTGGCCGTCGTAGGACCCGCGGATGGAGATGCCCGGGTTCAGCACGTCGAGCGACTTCGCGCCGACGAGCTTGCCGGCGTTGTCGACGTCGCCGACGTGGTCCACCGGGTCCGACTGGTACGGCGAGTACGAGAACACCGCGTAGCTGATCCGCGAGGCGTTCGTCGTCAGGCCGTCGACCGCGCCGAGCCACAGCGGCAGCACCATCGTGTCGCTGTTGAACACCGCCGTGTCGGTGTCGCCGAGGCTGGCGTTGAGCGGCTCGACGTCGAGCACCTGCTTGGTGGTGAGATCGACGAGCTCGGCGACGAGGACGTCGGTGCCGGGCAACCGGGTGTTGAACAGCGTCACGTCGGGCTTCCCGTCACCGGTGGTGTCGACGTCGACGTCGAACTCCTGCGACGACGCCGCCGTACGCCACGGTCCCTGGGTGGTGACCGCGAAGTACGCATAGCCGTCGGACAACGGGTCCTGCCCGTTGGCCTGGAGCTGCGGGGCGTCAGAGGTCACGCCGAGGTACTTCAGGTCGGCGGCCCGCTCGTCGGGGAAGTTGACGCATCCCGACGTCACCGTGGACGAGCAGTCGGGCGCCTTGCCGCTCGTGGCCTGGAGCTCGAACCCGGCGACCGTGGACTGGACGAGCGTCTCGCCCGATCCCTGGTCGACCTGCTGCCCGCTGAGCGGCAGGACCGAGGTCTGCACCGCACCACTCGGCAGCGAGAACGACGCCGGCTGCGTCATCGTCGAGGCCGGTCGGGGCGCGGCGTACGCCGGCACCCGGAGCTCGGGCGCGTTGTCGCTGGTGAGGACGACGTTGCCGCTGGCGTCCGCCTCGTACTGGCGCGGTGCACCACCCTGGCTCCTGCTGACCGTCGGGTCGATGGTCTTGGTGAGCTTGCTCGGGTCGACCGTCAGCGTCAGCGTGACCGTCTTGCTCGACCGTGGGTCGATCGTGACGGAGCTCGGCGAGACCGAGTACGTCGCGCCGGGGATCGTGGTGCGGTCCGCGAACGTGACGTCGTAGCTGACGGAGTCGAGCGAGGTGTTCTCCACCTTGATCGTCCGGGTGAGGACGGTCGGGGTGGCGGACGGGGTGAGCGCCAGCGGCCCGAAGGACGCGCTGACCGTTCCGTTGTCGGTGCCGTCCGAGGCGTTGTCGACGCTGTAGGCGAGCACCTTGTTGTCCAGTGCCGCCTTCACGTCGATGCGACCGGAGCCGACCCGGTTCGGGCCGTAGCGGTCACCGGTGTGGTCGTTCCCGGTGTAGAGGTCCTGGCCGGCGGTGTTCATCAGGTCGGCCTTGACCTGCTCGGGGCTCCACCCGGGGTGCTGTGAGTGGACGAGCGCCGCGGCGCCCGCGACCATCGGGGTCGCCATCGACGTACCGCTGTCGTTGAGACCCTCGTTGCCCGTGCCGCTGCCGGCCGAGAAGACGCTCACGCCGACGGCCGTGACGTCCGGCTTCACGTTGCCGGCATCGTTGATGCCGCGCGAGGAGAAGCCCGCGACGGTGTCGTTCAGCGAGGTGTCGACCTGCTGGAACCCGTTCAGCGTCGTACCGCTGATGGTGACGGTGTGACCGGCGAGCAGCTCGGTGCGGATGGCGTCGCCACCGGACTTCGCCACCAGCACGCCGGGAATGGTCGCGCTGCCGGTGATGCCGGCGGCGAAGGCCTCCTCGTCGTCGGCGAAGATGAAGCCCGTGGCTCCGGCCGCCGCGAGGTTGGCGCTCCGTGCGACCGAGCCGCAGCGGCGGGTCGTGGAGTCATCGGTCCACTCGACGAACGCGATGTGGCCGTTGACGGCCGCAGCGTCGGTCGCGTTGAGGGCCGAGCACCCGTCGAGGTTGCCCGGTTGGGAGACCCGGACGACGTCACCGGTGAGGTCGGGCTTGGTCGTGTAGTCGTAGGCCACCGAGCGCTCGGCGGCGTAGTGACCCTCGATCGAGGCCGGGGCCGACACGTTCAGGCTGTCGACCTGCGAGGCGGCGTCCTGGCTGGCCGCGACCGCGATGGCGCGCGGCGCGTTGCCGGGCGAGCCGCCGACGTCGTAGATGTCACCGGCGTTGCCGGAGGCGACCGACATCGTGATGCCCAGCTTCGCCGCGGCGTCGGTGACGACCGAGTCGCCGTCCTGCGGGGAGCCGTAGTCGGAGCCCAGCGACATGTTGATCACGTCGACGTGGTCGGAGGTGTCGCCGTCGCCGTTGGGGTCGGCGGCCATGTCGATGGCCTCGCCCACGACGTCGGTGCTGCCCGCGCACCCGAAGACCCGGTAGGCGTAGAGCTTGGCCTCGGGAGCCATGCCGGGACCGATCTTCATCGAGTCGAACGGCGTGCTCGTGTTGTAGTCGCCGGTGTAGGTGCTGCCGTCGGCGTTCTCGCCGTAGCCGGCCACCGTGCCTGCGACGTGCGAGCCGTGGCTGTTGCAGTCCAGCGGCCACTTGTCGGGGGACGGCACCGGGTTGTAGTCCGCGGCGTTGGGGTTGGCCTGGTAGGCGTCACCGACCAGGTCGTAGCCGCCGACGACCTTGGGGCCGGGGAACTCGCCGGGCGAGACGGGCTTGCCGAGCTGGGCCTGGGAGGCGTCGAACTCGGAGACGGTGCCGACGCCGCCGAAGTCGGCGTGGGTGTAGTCGACGCCGGTGTCGATGATCGCGACGCTGCTGTCGGCACCGAGGTCGCCGTAGGCCTGCCAGGCCTGGGGCGCGCCCTGCAGCGGGACGGCGTAGGCGTTGTTGAGCGACTTGGGCGCGATCGGGTGCACCGCGCTCACGCCGGAGAGCCGGGTGAGGGCGCGGTAGTTCTTCACGTCGGTGGTGACGGCCACGCCGGCCAGTACCGCGTGGGTGCGGTAGAGGACCCGCGAGCCGCCGGGCAGCGCCGCGATGACACGGTTCTGCGCGGCCGTCACGGTCCGCAGCTGCGACGTGGCGGCGCTACGAGCGGCCTGCTTGCCGCCGGGCGCCCGCACGTACGCCGTGTGCGTCGACGCCGTCGACAGCGTCAGGAGGAACGCGGACCGTCCGTGGGCCGGAAGGCCTGCGGGTCGGGCGCCGTTGTCGCCCCGCAGGGAGCGAGGCTGGGCGCCGGACGTGGCTCCCTTCAGGGAGTGTGGCGACGTGGCGATGCCCGTCGCGAGCTGGGTGTTGCGTGGCGCCGCCCCGGCACTGCTCACCGAGATCATCGCCGTCATCAGGGCGACCGCCGCTGCGGCCGCCACCAGTGACAGATGAGTGTTGCACCTACCTGGTCGACTCATGTCCGTCCTTCACAGACAGGGATCCAGACCACGTCGGAGGCACGTCGTACCACCCGGTCGCGCGCCGTCCGTCGCCGCGCTGGTCTACCTGCCCGCCGGCGGAGCGTAACGCCGAGGACCCTCGGTTGTATCCCTCCCGAAGGACAAGTCTTCGCTCGATTCGACGAATTTCTGCGTGGCTGCCTCGCTTCCCGGGGCTCGCCGATGGGGAAGGGGGCGGGCGTGGCGATATAGTTGTCTGAGTCAACCGTTACCGCATGAGGAAGCAGGCCGTGTCCCATCCCGTCCCCACCCCGGTCCCGCAGGTCGAGGCTCGGGGCGTGGTGGCCCGTCGCGGGGTGCCGCCCCGGACGACGATCCTGCGGGAGGATGAGGTCGCGCCGGCCGATGGCGCGGGGGAGGTCGAGAGGGTGGGACGCCGTGCCGCGCGCTGACGAGCTGGGCCGCCTCGAGCAGGAGGTCGGCGTCCTGATCCGGCGCGTGAAGCGGGTGATCGGGGAGCGATCGCGGTCGGTCCACCCCGACCTCCAGCCCGCGTCGTACCTGATGCTGTCCTACCTCGCGGCCGAGGGTCCGCAGCGCTCGTCGGTGCTGTCGGAGCGCTTCGGCGTCGACAAGGGTGCGATCAGCCGTCAGGTCCAGCACCTCTGCGACCTCGGGTTGCTCGTGCGCGAGCCCGACCCGGCCGACGGCCGGGCGACGCTGGTCTCCGCGAGCCCCGACGCGGTCCACCGGCTCGAGGCCGTCGACCGCGACCGGCGGCAGTGGCTCGACGAGCGCCTCAGCGAGTGGTCGGAGACCGACCTGCGCGACTTCGTCACCGCCCTCGCCCGCTACAACGCCACCCTGGGCTGAGCGGGCTCTCCGGATAGTCCCCGATCAGATGGTCGTGAAATCGGCCTCAGCACAGCCATCTGATCGGGGACTATCCCTCGAAAGCGCGGTCAGACGAGCCACGCGGCGGTGTTCGGGGGGAGCAGGCCGCCGGAGAGGGGGCCGCTGGCGATGACGACCTCGCCGGCCGGCAGCCGGACCGGTCGCGAGCCGCAGTTGCAGACCACGGTCAGCGGTCCGCGACGCAGCTCGAGCACGGTGGCCCGGTCGCGCACCAGCTCGACGTCCTCACCGGCGTCGGCGAAGCGGCGCCTCGCCCGCAGGGCGTCTCGGTAGAACGACCACGTCGACGCCGGGTCCTTGCGCTGGGCGGCGACGGTGAGGTCGGCCCAGTCGTCGGGCATCGGGAGCCAGGTGCGTGTCCCCGCCGGGCTGAAGCCGTACGGCGCCCGCGTCCCGCGCCAGGGCATCGGCACGCGCGCTCCGTCGCGGCCGGGGTTGCCCGTGCGGAACCAGGCGGGGTCCTGCCGCTCCTCCGGGGGTACGTCGACCTCCTCGAGCCCCAGCTCCTCCCCCTGGTAGACGTACGACGAGCCGGGCAGGGCCAGCATCGTGAGGGTCGCCGCACGCGCCCGCGCCAGCCCGACCGGGCCGCCGCCGTAGCGCGTGGCGTGACGCCTGACGTCGTGGTTGGACAGCACCCACGTGGCAGACGCCCCGACCGGCGCCAGCGCCGCCCGCGTGCTGGTGATGACGTCGGCGAAGGCCGAGGCCGACCAGGGCGCCAGCAGCCAGGCGAAGTTGAAGGCCTGGTGGAGCTCGTCGGGGCGGACGTAGCGAGCCAACGACTCGGGGGCCCGGGTCCAGGCCTCGGCGACGAGCATCCGGTCGCCGTCGTACTCCTCGAGGATCCGGCGCCAGGCACGGTAGACGCCGTGGACCTCGGGCTGGTCCCACATCGGCTGGTCCAGCAGCAGCGGTTGTACGACGGCTCCCGTGGGAGGCGGCTGCGGGCCATCGGCGGGCGCCAGCGCCGAGCGCTGGTCGCGCAGGCTGGCCACCTTGAACAGCGAGTGAGCGACGTCGATGCGGAAGCCGTCGACGCCGCGGTCGAGCCAGAAGCGCAGTACGCCTTCGAACATGGCCGGCACGTCGGGGTTGCGCCAGTTGAGGTCGGGCTGGGTGGAGTCGAAGAGATGGAGGTACCACTCGGCGCGGTGTCCCGAGCCGGTCGCAGGATCGGCGACGCGGGTCCAGGCCGGCCCGCCGAAGACCGACACCCAGTTGTTGGGCGGTTTCGCTCCGCCGCGGCCCTTGCCGGGACGGAAGAGGTAGCGAGCCCGCTCGGGGCTCCCGGGGCCGGCAGCCAGGGCGGCCCGGAACCACGCGTGCTCGCTCGAGGTGTGGTTGGGCACCAGGTCGACGATCACCTTCAGCCCGAGGCGGTGCGCGGTGGCGAACAGGTCGTCCGCGTCGGACAGCGAGCCGAAACGCGGGTCGACGTCGACGTAGCTCGCCACGTCGTAGCCGGCGTCGTGCTGTGGGGAGGGGTAGAACGGCGTCAGCCAGAGCGCGTCGACGCCCAGGTCGCGGAGGTAGGGCAGACGCGAGGTGATGCCCGGCAGGTCACCCAGGCCGTCGCCGTCGGAGTCGGCGAAGCTGCGGACGTAGACCTGGTAGCACACGGCGTCGCGCCACCACGGGGCCGTCACGAGGTGCTCATGCGAAGGCGGCGGGGTCGACGGCGATCCAGAGGTGCTCGGCGCTGCCCACGACCCGGCCGTCGGCGTCGTAGAGGGTCGAGGAGGTCCAGGCCTTGCGGCCCTCGCGGCCGCGGCCCATCCCGACCACCACGTGCTCCTCGCCGATGGCCGGCAGGGAGTCGAGGCGCGCGGTCATCCGGGCCAGGACCATCAGGCGCTCCCCGAGGTCGCCGGCCCAGCCGCCCACGCAGTCGAGGGCGGCCCACGTCACCGGGAGGGTCGCGCGCGGGAGTCCGTCGAGCGCGTCGCCGGCCAGGCTCGGGTCGGGCGTCCAGGTGGCGGCCACGCGCGGCCGGGGCTCCTCGCCGGGAACGTCGGTCGCGTCCGCGACCCGACCCGGGAAGATGCGCAGCCCGTCACCCTCCGCGCGGCCGGTGCCGCAGGAGAAGCACGTCGGGAAGGGGTGGCCGCCCAGCCCGGCGAACGACGCCATCGCCGCGCGGGCCTCGTCGGACCCCACCGGCTCGACGTCGGTGAGCGGGTCGTGGCTGCAGCGGGCCGACAGCACCGGCTTCCCGTCGTACGACGCGACGACGCCGCCGTCGTCCGACGGCGTGACGGACAGCGGTACGTCGAGCGGTGGCGGAGCCGTGCAGGGAGACGGTCACCGAGGGCCGGGGCAGCGTGTGCTCTCCGGAGCAGGCCTCGGCGGCCCGCACCGCGATCGCGCCGGCGCTCCAGCCGCCGTTGCCGGACGACGGCGGCCCGCAGAAGCGTGCCGGCACGAGGACGTCGGACAGGTCGGGCATGGCTCTCCTTCTCGGCGGACCCGCACAACTGTGCCAGCCCTTCGGGGCATGGGTCACAATGACCCGGTGAGCGACCTGATCGACACCACGGAGATGTACCTGCGGACCATCTACGAGCTGGTCGAGGAGGGCATCGTCCCGCTGCGCGCCCGGATCGCCGAGCGGCTGCACCAGTCGGGGCCGACGGTGTCGCAGACGGTCGCCCGGATGGAGCGCGACGGGCTGGTCACCGTGGAGGGCGACCGCCATCTCGAGCTCACCCCCGAGGGCCTGCGCCTGGCCACCCGGGTGATGCGCAAGCACCGGCTGGCCGAGCGGCTGCTCACCGACGTGATCGGGCTCGACTGGGAGCTCGTGCACGCCGAGGCCTGCCGCTGGGAGCACGTGATGTCCGAGACCGTGGAGCGCCGCCTCGTCGACCTGCTCGACCACCCCACCGAGTCGCCGTACGGCAACCCGATCCCGGGGCTCGACGAGCTCGGCGAGCTGCCGGGCGGCGAGTTCCTCGCCGGCATGGAGCTCCTCGCCGACCTGGCCGGCGAGGAGCGCGCCAGCGTCCGCGTACGACGGATCTCCGAGGAGCTGCAGAAGGACGAGCCGCTGATGGGGACGCTCCGCCGGATCGGCGTCCTCCCCGACAAGGTCGTCGGCATCACCGCGACCGAGGCCGGTGTCCTCGTGGGCTCCGGCGGCGAGACCGCGGAGCTCGACCTCGAGTCCGCCGGTCACATCTTCGTCACGCGCGTCTGACGCTGTATCCCAGGGCCGGGTCGGTGCTCCCTGTAGGGAGGGCGACCGACGAGCGGCCGTCCGGAAGGACGGTCAGTCATGCCACGCTTTGCCAAGGGATGGACGGCGCTGCTCTGCGCGGTCGCGATGCTCGGTGCGGGTGCAGTGCTCGTACGGCCGGCCGCTGCGGCGGTCGCCACCGACTGGGGACGCGTCTGGCGTCAGCACCTCGAACCCCGCGCGGACGCCCGCTACTACACCAAGGCCCGCGCCGACCACCGGTTCGCGCCCAAGCCGCGCGTGCTCCGCGGCGACTTCGTGCTCGAGGGCGAGGCCGAGACCGGTGACGAGATCCTCAGTGGCGACATCTCGTGGGGCTGGGACCTCGGGAGGGCACCACGGGTGCACGTCATCCCGTTGTGGACCAAGCCCCCGAAGGGCTGCTTCGGGTCCGTGGGCCGCCCCAACGCGCGGCCGGGGAACCTGTGCATCTTCACCCGCTACGCGAGCACCAACAGCGACAAGCTCGCCGTGTGCAACTCGCTCAACGACTGTCCCGGTGCCGATCCGTGGGGCGCGGGGCTGGTCTCCTTCGCCCACTCGACGGGACTGATCGGGGTCGACGGGACCTACGCCGTCCGCCCGCTGCGACACGTCCGCGCCACGCGCTCGGCTCCCCCCGCGCACCTCCGCGCGGGTCCGCTGGGCCGCCGTTGAGCCGACCAGGCAGAAGGTCACGTCGTACGACGCCGACCCGGCAGACGGTCAGCGCAGGGTGGCGAGGGTGGTGAGGAACTCGGTGCAGCCGGCGTCGAGGGTCACCGTCGCCAGGTCGTCGCCGCGGGTGGCGCCCCGGTTCACGATCACCACGGGGGTGCCGGCCCTCGCCGCGCGGCGCACGAACCGGAGGCCGCTCATCACGGTCAGCGACGACCCCACCACGAGCAGGGCGTCGCGGGAGGTCAGCGCGTCGACCGCGTCGTAGCACTGCTCGACCCGAGCAGGTGGGACGTTCTCACCGAAGAACACCACATCGGGCTTGAGCACCCCGCCGCACCCGTCGCAGTCGGGGACCACGAACCCGGCCGTGTCGTCGAGGTCGACGTCGCCGTCGGGTCGGCTCACCACGTCGCGATGCTGCTCGGCGAAGTCGGGGTTGGCCAGCGCCAGGCGTTCCTCGAGCGCTGCCCGGCTCGTCGTACGACGGCAGGAGAGGCAGACGACGTCGGCGATCCGGCCGTGCAGCGCGACCAGGCGACGGGAGCCGGCGGCCTCGTGCAGCCCGTCGACGTTCTGCGTGATCAGGAGATCGGGGTCGAGACGAGCCAGGGCGCGGTGGCCGTCGTTCGGCCGCGCCCGTCGCATCCGGCCGAACCCGAGGTGGCTGCGTGCCCAGTAGCGCTGCCGAGCGGCCGGACCGCTGACGAACTCCTGGTAGGTCATCGGCTGCCGCGACGGCGACCCCGGCCCGCGGTAGTCGGGGATCCCGGAGTCGGTGGAGAGACCGGCGCCGGTGAGGACCACCAGACGCCCGCCCAGCAGCACGTCGGGTACGACGGTCGGGGGCGTCTCGAGGGACAGGTCGGCGCCGGTCAACGCGGTCAGCTGGCGTAGCGGGCGCGAGCCCGGGCCCGGGCCTTCTCCGCCTCGACCTCGCGGTTCTTCGGCGGGGCGGTGGTCACCAGGTCCTCGAGCAGGTGCCCGGTGATGTGGGCGATCTCGGCGACCGCGCGGTCGAACACCTCCTGGTTGGCGGCCGACGGCTTGGTCGTGCCACTGACCTTCCGCACGAACTGCAATGCGGCGTCGTGGACCTCGCGTGAGGAGGCCGGCGGCTCGAAGTTGTTCAGCGGTCGGATGTTGCGGCACATGGCGTCGAGCCTACGCCGGACGCCCTCGCGGTCACAGGCTCAGGAAGCGCACCGAGTCGCCCGCGACGAGCACGACTCGACCGTCAGCGAGCGGCACCGTACGGACGCCGGCGACGTCGCCGGGTGCCGCGAGCGGGACCAACCGGTCGTGCAGGGAGCCGTCGCCGACGGTCAGGACGGACACCCAGACACGGCCGCCGTACCCGTCGCTGACGACGGTCAGGAGCGTCCGGGTGGCGGGCAGCCACGTCACCTGGTGCGGCTGCATCCCGGCCTGGGCGATCGTCCCGGCGGGGTAGTCGACCGTCCCCCGTGCCCGCGGATGCGCCGGGTCGCTGATGTCGAACAGGGTCGCCTTCGCACGCGACTCCGCGAGCGACGACGGCTGCGCGGTCACGGAGGAGTCCGGCTTCGGCAAGGGGGTCGGGATCGGGATGGGCGCGACCGTGATCCGTGGCGAGGTCTGGCCGAGTCCCAGGAGCAGGTGGGGCCCGACCGGGTGGAGGTACGACGACCAGCCGGGGAGGTGCAGGGCCCCGAGCACCTGCGGCCGCGTCGGGTCGGCGAGGTCCAGCACGTAGAACGGGTCGACCTGGCGGTAGGTCACCATCACCGCGGTGTCCCCGAGCCACCGCACCGAGCGGAGCTGCTGGTCCGGCCCGAGCCCGTCGAGCCGACCGACCTCGACGAGCCGCCCGGCCTCGGGTCGGAGCAGCACCACGGCGCTCGACGAGCGTCCGTAGGCCGCCCCGACGGCCACGCGGAGCACGCCGTCGTGCTCGTCCATGGCCCAGCTGTTCGCGACCTGACCGTCGACGGCGGCGTTCCCGACGTAGGTCGCGGAGGTGCCGGACAGGGCGAAGGCGTAGAGACGGGTGCGCACGTCGGCCTGCCGTGGCTCCGGCTGCCTGGCGACGTCCGGTGCGACCTCGGCGCCCGGCATCGGGCGCTCCCAGCAGCAGGTGAAAGCGGGGTGGGGCGAGGCCGCGACCGCGAGCAGGTCGGTCGACAGGTAGGCCACGTCGGACGACGTCGCGACGGCGGTCGTGTCGGTGTCCTCCGGGGCCGCGGCCCGGAAGCCGACCACGGTGAGGGTCCCGGGTCCGGCGTCGTCGTCCGGCACAGCCACGTCGGAGCAGGCCACCGACGGGCGCGACCGGCCGCTGCCGTCGGTGACGGTGGGCAGCCAGTCGGCGATGGTCGTGTGGCGGACGAGGGCCCGGTTCGCGCGGAGCGCCGACGCCTCGGTCCGGGTGGGCTCCGGCATCTCGAAGCGCAGCGAGGGGAGCGAGGACGACAGCACCAACCGGATGACGTCGCCCGTCTGCCGCGCGGTCACCAGCACACCGTCGTACGCCCGGCTGTCGACCTCGGTCGGGCGGGTGGGATCGGAGACGTCGAACGTGCGGACCCGGGTCAGGACCGGCGCCGGACCGTTCGTGGCACCGGCACCGGCATCGGCACCGGCGACGGGCGAGGGCGTCGCCGTGCCGAGGGCGACCACCCGGTCGCCGGCCAGCAGCAGCTGCGGGTCGGTGAGCCCGGTCAGCGGAGCCGAGCCGAGCATGCGCGGGTGCGGCCCGGACACGTCGTACGTCGTCAGGGTGTCGTCGACGACGCGGACCAGGAGGGTGCCGCTGGTCTTCACGACGTCGGGCTCGTCGACGTCGCTCTCCTGCACGTTGGTGCCGGTCGCGCTGGTCGTCGACGGGGTGGTCGCCGTCCGCGGTGCCGGTGACACCGCGTCCCCCGCGGCCGGAACGCCACCGGCGGCGTACACGAGACGCGGACCCCAGCCCCAGGCGGTGACCCGGTCGAGGGCGCGGTCGACGTACCACTGCCGGAGCGCGTCGCAGCTCAGGCCGGAGCCGAGACCGGCCGCGGCCAGGCGGACCGGGGTGGGACGTTCGGTGCCCCGTCCCTGGGCGACGAGGAACCCGGAGGCGAAGGCCGCGGTCACGGCCAGCAGGGCAGCGAGCGCGGCAGCGACACGACGGAGCGCAGCAGGGATCATGGTCATCTGACGGCCGCCCTGGCCCGCTGGTTCCCCGGGCTGAGACGATGGGCCGCATGACCGACGCACGCCGCTCCGACCGGGAGCTCGACCTGGTGCTCTTCGGCGCGACCGGCTTCACCGGCCGGCTGACTGCTGAGTACCTCGCCCACCACGCACCCGACGGCCTCCGCTGGGGGCTCGCCGGCCGCAACGAGGCGAAGCTCGAGGGTGTCCGCGAGCACCTCGCCGGGATCGACCCCACTCTCGGCGACCTGCCGCTGCTCACCGCCGACGTGACCGACGACGCCTCCCTCAAGGAGGTCGCGCAGCGCGGCCGCGTCGTGATCACGACGGTCGGGCCCTACCTCACCTACGGCGAGCCGCTCGTCGCGGCGTGCGCCGACGCCGGCACCGACTACGTCGACCTCACCGGCGAGCCGGAGTTCGTCGACCGGATGTACCTCGCGCACCATGCCACCGCCGAGCGCACCGGCGCCCGGCTGGTCCATGCCTGTGGCTTCGACTCCATCCCGCACGACCTCGGTGCCTACTTCGCCGTCCAGCAGCTGCCCGACGACGTGCCGATCACGCTGCGTGGGGTGGTGCGGTCGCGCGGCACCTTCTCCGGCGGCACCTTCCACTCGGCGATGACCCAGATGTCCCGGGCCAAGCAGATGAAGCAGGCCCACGCGGCCCGCCGCAAGATCGAGCCGCGCCCCGAGGGGCGGTCCTCACGGGCGGTCTCCGGCAAGCCGCAGCGCGACGCGGTGCTCGGCCGCTGGCTCCTCCCGCTGCCGACGATCGACCCGATCATCGTGGCCCGCAGCGGCGCTGCCCTGCCGGCGTACGGCCCGGAGTTCCGCTACTCCCACTACGCCGGCACCAAGACGCTGCGCTACGCCGTCGGAGGTGCGGTCGGCGTCGGGGCGATCGGTCTCGCGGCCCAGGTGAAGCCGCTGCGCGACTCGATGCTCAAGCACATCAAGCAGGGCGACGGCCCGGACCCGGCCCGGCGGGCCAAGTCGTGGTTCCGCGTCGACTTCGTCGGCGAGGGCGGCGGTCAGGCCGTGCACGCCCGCGTCTCCGGCGGCGACCCCGGGTACGACGAGACCGCGAAGATGCTCGCCGAGTCCGCGCTCAGCCTGGCCTTCGACGACAACCCGACGACCGCCGGTCAGGTCACCACCGCCCAGGCGATGGGTGACGCGCTGATCGCGCGCCTCCAGGCGGCCGGGATCCGGTTCGAGGTCCTCTGACCGGTCAGGGGATCGTGACCGGCACGGTGATCCGGGCGACCTTCTCCAGCGCGCCGCCGCGGTAGACGACCGTGAGCGTGCGCGTGCCGGCGTGCATCCGCGCGAGCAGCCGGCTGCCCCGCCCGTCGACCACCGCGAAGCGGCCGACCCGCTGCTGGTGACGCCAGACGCGCGCCGTGCCGGCAGGTGCCCGGTCGAGGCCCGGTGAGACCACGCGCAGCCACAGGAACACCCGACCGCTCCGGATCGTCGTACGCACGTGGAGCACGGGCACGGTGCGGACCTGGTCGGTCGCGAGCGACCGCCGGGTCGCCGAGACCCAGTTCCGCGCGGCGGCCGTCACCTGTACGTGGATGCGGTGACCGACGTCGCCGGCGCGCAGGGTGTACGTCGCGTCGTGCGCGCCGGGGATCAGGTCGTGACCGCGCAGCCAGCGGTAGTGAGGGGTGGCGTCCGTCGGAGCCAGTGACGCGAGGTGGGCCTTCAGCGTGGCACCGAGGACCGCCCTGCCGGACACGGTGGGCTTGGCCAGGCTGACACGCCCGAGCAGGACGGGTGTGGTGGCGGTCGACTGCGCGGAGCGCTGGGTGTAGCCCGGCGACGTGGCGGTGACGACCACGTGCAGGGGCAGACCTGCCTCGGCCGGGGTCGGCCGGTACGCCGCGCTGGTGGCGCCCGCGATCTTCTGCGAGCCGGCGTACCACTGGTAGGAGAGCGTGACCCCCTCGAGCGACCACGAGCCGGTGGACGAGTGCAGCGTGTGCCCGACCATGGCCGTCCCGGTGACCTCCGGTGCCCGGGTCGAGTGGAAGATGCCGTGGCGCGTCGGGGCCGTCGCGGGGCTCGCGACGAGCGCGGTCAGGTAGCCCGGGCGGGAGGCCAGGACCTCGACCTCGACCGGCTTCGAGACGTCCTGCGGGCGCGGGGTGAAGGTGCGCGACGTGGCACCGGGCACCTCGGCGCCGCCGACGACCCACTGGTAGGCGAGAGAGGCCTTCGGGGTCCACCCGCCCGGGTCGGCCGAGAGTGGCAGCCCCACCTGGGCAGTGCCGACCACCGTGGGCTCGCGGGTGTTGAGGAACGTGCCGGGTGCGATCGGTGACGTCGGTGCCGAGCTGGCCACGGCGTCGTCGTACCCGGCCTCGGTCGCGGTGACCCGCAGGGTGATCTGGGTGCGGAGGTCGGCCGGCGTCACCTTGTAGCGCGTGCCGGTGGCGCCGTCGATCGGCTTGCCGTCGGCCATCCACTGCAGGTGGATCTTTCCGGCGGGTGTCCACGTGCCGGGGCCGGCCGTGAGGACCTGGTCGACCTGCGGCGTACCGGAGATGGTCGGCGCCGTCGTCACCCGGAACTGGCCGGCGGCCACCGGGGTGCTGACCGTCGAGGTCACCGCCTTGGTCGTGTAGCCGTCCAGGCGCGAGACGACCTTGACCTTGATCGGCTTGCCCAGCTCGGTCGCGGTCGGGGTGAATGTCGCGCCGGTGGCGTCGCTGAGGCGGGTGCCGCCGGCGAACCAGCGGTACTCGTACTCCCCGGCAGGGGACCAGGTCCCGGTGCTCGCGCTCAGCTGCACGCCGACCTGCGGCGTACCGGTGATCGCCGGAGGGGCGGTGTTGGTGAACACGCCGTGGGCGACCGAGCCGGTCGGCGGGCTCGTCGCCGATCCGGTGTGCGAGCCCGACTTGGTCGCGGTGACCTTGGCCCGCAGGCGCTGGCCGAGCTGGGCCGCCGTCGGCTTGAAGGCCTTCGTGGTGGCGCCGGCGATCGGGGTGCCGTTGGCGAGCCACTGGTAGTGGAACACCAGGTGGGTGGCGCTCCACTTGCCGTTGGTGGTCTTGAGCTTCACCCCGACCTGCGGGGTGCCGGACACGGTGGGCGCCTGCGTGTTGCGGACGACGGTGTCCTTGATGTGGATGAAGCCACTGGGCCACATCGAGCTCGAGCTGGTGATGGTGCGGGTGTCGTACATCCCGGCGTGGAGGTAGTTGTACTCCTCGATGGTGATCGCGTTGTCGCTCACGGTCTCGACCCACGCGACGTGGCCGCGCGACGATCCCGCCGAGCCGGCCGACCACCAGGCGACGGCGCCGCGCGTCGGGTTGTTGTCGACCGGGATCGACAGTGCCTTGGCGGCGTTCTTCCAGTTCGACGCGTTGCCCCAGTGGACGCCCTGCCAGTAGTCGTTGAAGGCGACCTTGTTCTCGGAGTTGAGGCGCCAGGCCACCCAGGAGGTGCACTCGCGGTTGTAGAACTGCCACGGGTCGACGAGCGCGTCGAGGCGGGCGGCCTTCAGCTTGGCGGGGTAGTCGTCGACGCCGGACGCCGCGCTGACCCGCTCCGGATGCAGCATCGGCACCAGGGCGGTGAGCAGCCCCAGGAGCAGCACGATGCCGATCCGACGTGTCAAGAAGACACGCCGGTCCGAGCGGCGTCTGTTGCGCATGGGGCAGACGTTAACGGTGTGAAAGCAGATGCGTTAGGGGGTTCGGCGAACTACAAACCTGTGATTCGCGAGGGCCGCTCGAGGGGGCTCCGGATCCCTCCATCGTGCCCGAGACGGGCGGTCTCCGTGGCCCTTTCGCGGGCTTCGACAGCCCCGATCGGGCTCGCTCCCGCGGGCCGGCCCGCGCGATCGCGCGCGGGGTGCCGCGGGCCAGTAGCCATCTCCGGACTCCAGGCTCCCGGTTCGGGCCCCCCGACCCTTCACCGAGGCGGCCTCGCGCAGCGTCGAGAACGCGATCCGCGAATCGACCACCAGGGGTTCGGTTCTGGCGGTGTCTGTCCCGGTTCCCCGTGGGAAGAACGGCTCATGGACAGGTGGAATCACGCGGGTCTATAACGAGAAGGTTGCGGAGGCGTCCTGTCTTCGCGGCCGAGTTCGGACGGCACGTTCCCGATCCCGGGCTCGTCGACTCTGCTCCGCGTCTTCTCGGGTGCGCCCAGCGTTCACACCTGCGCGAATGGAGAAGGTCTACATGGCAATGAGGATTCGCCCCGCGAGGAAGACTCTCCGGGCCTTGGCAGTACTGACGGCAGCGGCCCTGCCGACGGCCCTGGTGGTGCACACCGCCTCGGCCCAGCAGAGCGCGAACCGCTCGACGATCCCCGGTAGTGCGGCGTCGTGGACCTCGCATGCCCGGGTGGTGGGGTCCCCGCGGGCCACACAGGCCATCCACTTCAACGTGGTGCTCCGACTGCACCACGCCGGGAGGGCCGCGGCGCTGGCACGTTCGGTGTCCGACCCCAAGAGCGGGCGGTACGGCCACTACGTGTCCGCCACCCGCTTCAACAGCAGGTTCGCGCCGAGGGCCGCCCAGGTCAGGGCTGTGGAGACGTTCCTCCGCGGCCAGGGGATCAGGGTGGACAGCGTGGCGGCCGGCAACCGCTGGGTCTCGGCGACCGGAAACGTCGCCCAGATCCAGCGCGCCTTCGCCACCACCCTGCGCACCTACGCCTACCGCGGGCGCACGCTGCGCGGGTCGACCGGTCCGCTGTCGGTGCCGACCAGCCTGCGTTCGTCGGTGCTCGGCGTCGTCGGGGTGACGCAGACGGCGTCCCTGCGCAAGCCCGCCGCGGCGGTGCCGCCACGTCAACAGTGCTCTGCGTTCTGGGACCAGTTCGAGCAGGTCGGACCCGCTGCCTACGGGAAGACCTCGTTCCCGACGAACAACTGTGGCTACACCGCGGCACAGCTGCGTGGCGCCTACGGCCTGCAGCAGTCGGAGAACCACGGCACCATCGGGAAGGGCGTCACGGTCGCCATCATCGACGCCTACGCATCCCCGACCATCCTCAGCGACGCGAACGCGCTGTCCGCGAGCCAGGGTGAGCCGCAGTTCTCGGCGGGCCAGTACACCGAGACCGACTTCGCACCGTTCGATCTCCAGGACGAATGCGGTCCGGTGGGCTGGAACGAGGAGGAGTCGCTCGACGTCGAGGCTGTGCACGCCATGGCGCCCGGCGCCAACATCCACTACGTCGGGGCGAGCAACTGCGACACCGGCATCGACGACGCGGTCAACTACGTGATCCAGAACCACGTCGCGGACCTGGTCAGCAACTCCTACGGCTTCCTGGGTGAGGACGGTCTGGGCTCCGAGGTGGCCCTGGAGGACTCGATGTTCCTGCAGGCCGCCGCCGAGGGCATCGGCTTCTACTACTCCACCGGCGACGATGGCGACAACACCATCGACGGGTTGGCCCACCCGGAGCCGGACTTCCCGGCCACCGACCCGTGGGTCACCGCGGTGGGTGGTACGTCGCTGGCGGTCACGTCGTCCAACGGGTACCTCTTCGAGACGTCCTGGGGCGACGACCTCGACTCGGTGAACTTCGCCACCGACCCGTCGACGTACAGTGCGCCCGTGCCGGGCTCGTTCTTCTTCGGCGGAGGCGGCGGGGTCAGTGCGCTGTTCAACGAACCTGCCTACCAGAAGCTGGACGTGCCCAAGAGTCTGGCGACCTTGAACGGGACCAAGCCGATGCGAGTCGTCCCCGACATCGCGGCCGACGCCGATCCGGAGACGGGCTTCGCGATCGAGTTCCAGGGGACACCAGTGACGATCGGCGGCACCAGTCTCGCGTGTCCCCTGATCGCCGGGATCCAGGCGCTGGCGAGCCAGGGACGCAGGCACTCCCTCGGCTTCGTGAACCCCTCGCTCTACGGTCTGGGTCTGGTCAAGGGCGTCTTCCACGACGTCCAGGCTCCGGCCAGCCCCCAGGCGATGATCACGCAATCGGGGCGCTCCTTGCTCACGATGGGGCTCGACAGCTCACTCACGTCGACCAAGGGCTACGACGACACCACGGGGCTCGGCACCCCGAACGGCGGGGCCTACCTGCTGGGTGAGCACCTGATCGGCTGACATCCTCGTGGTGCCCCGCCCCTCGGGGCGGGGCACCACGGGCCCGTGACCGTCTCACCGTCACTGACCACCGCCAGCACGGCCCGATACCTCTGCTCAGCCACACCCAACTCCCGCACGAACCGGGAGTGTCGAGCATCCAGCCGAAGCCCGACTGTCATGCGTCAGCCGCAGTCACATGCTCGTCGGTGCCCCAGGCCAGAGTCGAACTGGCGACCTTTCGCTTAGGAGGCGGCTGCTCTATCCACTGAGCTACTGGGGCGGTGGTTCGGAATGTTAGTTGGGAGGACCGTCGGGACTCACGTCGGGAGAACCCTCGGGATAACAGTCAGGTGGTTCGCGCTCCCTTTTCCGAGGCTTCAAGGTTCGCTACGGCCCTGGCCATCGCGGTGGAGCCGTGCGCCGAAGCAAGGGCCGAGCCTGCCGTTGGCGCAGCCCAGTTCGAGGTTCTCCGACGGGATGGACGCTCCGCTCGGCGGCTGGTCGCGCAATCAAAGTCGCGCATCGACGCCTGGCACCATCCCACCCAGACGGAGGTTCACCCGGGTGAGACGCTCCAGCCGCTGGGCTGCCCTGTCGTGCTGGCCTCAAGCTGCTCGGCGCCGGCGGACAGCACGCTGGGCGAGGAGGGCGAGCGTCCCTGCCAGCACCACCATGACCACGTTGGCCAGCAGCACCGCGAGCGCTCCTCGTGCACCGCTCCAATCCTCGAGTGCCACCGCCGCTCCGATGTAGGCGGCGGCCGGGATCGTTGTCACCGAGATGGCCACGCCCACCGCAGAGCTGGACCGGGTCTCGAAGAAGCGAGCACCCCAGCGACCCCAGCGACAGCCGCGACCGTCACCGTCGCGACGTTCACACTCGGCAGCACCCCGAGCACACCGTCCGCCAGGGAGGTGCTCGCGGGCCCGTAGCCGGTGTGCCGCAGCAGGGCCGTCATCACGAAGGCGGCCACGCTGGTGACGGCGAGACCGAGCGCGAAGGAGGCGGTCAGGGCTCTCCCGACCAGACGCCATCGCCCGGTCAGCCAGCCCGACACAGGCAGCGCACATCGGCAGAAGATCCGGGCTGATGGCCATCGCCCCGACCACCAGGATGCTGTTGCTGGTCAGGACGCCGAAGACCGCGATGACGCCGGCGCACGCCATGATCACCAGGTACTGCGGCACCACGCTGGCTGTACTGCCGAGAGGTCATCGTCAGCTCGCTCCAGGCGAAGCCACCGCCGCTCCACGCGGTCGCATCGCCGCGTCGTGCTGCTGCCATCGGGTGGCTGCTCTCTCGGTGCACGATCTCGATGTCCTCACCGGCGACTCCGTGTGCCCCGGAGGTCCGGCAACAGCGTGTCCACGATCCTCGAGTCCACGTCCGCGGTCATCGAGCGTGACGCCGCCGTCCGGGCTCGAGCCCCCACGGATGACGTTCTCGACGCCGACATGTCCGGTCAGCGACGAGATAACCTCCCTGCAAGGCCGCACTCGCGACGTACACCCTGAGGGCCAACATGGCGTTCCTCCTCCAGCCGAAGGTCAGGCAATCCCGCGACGGAGGTGACCCATCGTGTCTCCGCGAACACCACAAGCAGTTCCGCAGAGGTTCACCCGTCGCCACCGCCCTGAATCCAACCTTCCCCAGACCTCCCGCGAGCGCCACCCGCTCGGTGGGCGATCTGGGCCCGAATCACCCGGGTGAGCGCTCCGCCGGGTGATCCACGCGCAAATCCGGCTGTCCGAGTCGAGGAGCACGCCGACGACGGCCGTCTGCCCAGGAGCAACTGTCGCCCTTGCTGAGACGCTCGAGTTGGGCCGGGCGGGAGACGACGCCGCTCGGAAGTCTTCCCGGGTGCCAACTTGCTTCGGATCAGTCCGCTCTCGGACAGCGGGGGCTGCTCTGACCGCCCTACCTGATGCGACTGGGTCACACTGAGCCTCCCCCCCCAAAGCCTCCACGAAACTATGGCAAACCAGGCGGTGCAGGCAATCAACGTCACACCATGGACACCGGCGGCGATGCGCTGTGCCTCCGTGGGACACAACCAGGGTCAGCGCACGTCTTTCTCATGCACGGCCTGCGGGTCCGCGCCGCCGGGTGGGTCGCCCAGGCCGAGGGCCCGCGTCAGCGGCTTCGCGCCGAGTCCGTAGGTCGCAGCCGTCCCCACGATCACGAGGAAGGTCGCCGGGCAGGAGCTTGTCGGCGCCGCCCAATCCGAGGGCTACCAGCGGAGGCGCGAAGCTGGCGGCAGTGGACGCCGCGATGATGCCGCGTGGATGCATGGCCCCGACGAAGATGCGCTCCTGACGGGACAGGTCGGTGCCCCAAGTCGAGACCAGCGCGACGACCGGACGCACGACCAGCACGAGGAGAGCCACCAACGCGATCGACGGCAGCACCGTGCCCCTTGAGGGACGCTGGTGTGACGGTGGCGGAGATGGAGACGAACAGCAGCCCGATTGTCAGCTGAACGACGGTCTTCAGCTGTCGGCGATCCTCTGGCAGGTCCTCGCCCGACACGTTGGCGATGACCATTCCCATGGCGATCGCGGCCACCAGACCGGTGTCCGGTGCGAGGGCGTCGCACAGCCCCGCCGTCGTGAGAACGGTGGCGAGGATCGCCTCGGCCGCCAGGACACCGGCCAGCCGCACCTTCTTCAGCAGGAACCACAGGACGCTCAGCCCGAGCGGCCGCGCCGAGCAGACCGACGACGATGCGGCCGCCGAAGCCGACCAGCCCCCGCGCCACGCTGTGGCTGTGGTGCGTGATCAGGATCTGGTAGACGACCACTCCGATCAGCGCGCCGATCGGGTCGATGGTGGTGCCCTCGTGGGTCAGGATCACCCTCATCCGACGGCCCGGTGCCGCATGCTCGCAGGATGGGGCCGACCACGGTCGGGCCCGAGACGATCAGGATCGCGCCGAGCATGACGGCCGCCTGCGTCGACATCCCGAAGAGCAGTCCAGCGAAGAGAGCGCGCCTCCCCACGTCATGCGGGATGCCCAGGCACAAGCAGACGTCGGACGACGACGCCGGTGTGCCCGGACAGCTCGTGGAGCACCAGGTCGAGGCCGCCGTCGAACAAGATGACAGCCACCGCGAGACTCACCAGCGGCTCGAACGCGACTCCCAGGAGCTTGTCCGGGTCCACCGACGGAACCAGCGCTCCCGCCAGCGAACCCCACCGGAAGCAACACGATGATCGCCGGGATCCCGAGCCTCGCCGCGATCACCTGAGCAGGCCACCGCCAAAGCGAGGATCAGCGAAAGACCGACAAAGACCTCGGACGCGGTCACCTCACCGACTCTGCCTCAAACGCTCGAGGGAACGGATCCCCCCCATCCAGATGACTCATGGCACCCAGTGAGGCTGACCAGGGGAGGGGCCCGAGGCTCGCCGTAGGTGGCTGGTCTGCGCCTTGCGCCGTCGGCACCGACCAGTGACCGCGGACCCCAGGAGGGTGCGAAGGCCCGCGACCTCCTCGTCGAAGGGTCTCAGGTCGGGGCGGCGGAGATGCTCGCGATGACTCCAGAGAGTGCGCACGACGCGACCTCGGACTCGATCTGCCCACGCAAGGTGCAAGGCCGCCAGGTCGTTCACCCAGGGCGGACTCGCTCACTGCCTCGGACTCCACAACCTTGGTCGCGCGCGCTTCTCGCCGGAGGCTGGGCCGTTGGCTCTGGGCGGGTCAGCGCCACCCAGGACCAGCCGACTGCACCCGTCGCCTCCCCCGCGCTGCCCCAGTGGTCACCCGCCGGCGGACTCTGGTGGGACGGCCGACTCGTCGGGGACGGTGGACTCCGGAGACGCTGCGGCATCTCGGGCCTCTCCCAGGTCGGCGAGCAGAGAGTCGACCACCACCACGGTGCCGCCGAGAAGGATCGCGGCGACCGGTGCGGGAAGGCGCGTCCGTCGCAGCGCGGTCGCGGTCACCAGCATCACCGTGGACCAGGATGTCACGGAGGTCGCGAAGGGCACGGTGGCGCGTTTCCACGGCTCGTCGGTGTCGGGGACCACGACGAAGACCTGGAGGCCGGGCTTCCCCAGGCGCCAGCCCACGGCGTACGCCGCGAACAGGATGCGCGAGCGCGCGCTCGGGCCCGAGGCGAGGCAGGCGAGCGCGACCCCTGCGCCGCGGACCACTGCGCCTGGTCGCACCTTCACCACAGCACCTCCGGTCTGGTCTCTCGCGCCCCGTCGAGGGGACACCGCCTGTGGCGGAAGCCTGGCAGACCTCGAGCCGAGCAGGTCGTCCACGGTACGGACTTCGACAGCCAGCCAGCAAGGGAGTCCCGCGATAGCGCGCCAGGGGCAGCCCGCGTGGCCCTCGCTACCTGGATCGCGACTAGATAGCATGAGCCCGCCCGGGCCGCTCACTGCAAGGGAAGAGCCACCGGACTGCTCGCCCGATAGTCGACGCCGCTTCGAGCGGCTGACTCACCGATAGCGTTCGCCGCGCCTCGTGGCGCTGAAGGCCCGGCGGCGCCTCCGCAGGAGGAGACGGCCCATGACAGAACAGAACGTCGGTCCCATCGACTACCTGGCCCTGGAGTTCCCGCAGGCCAAGGTGACGGGCGAGGGGATGGCGATCCTGCTCGACCTCGTCGACAAGGGCATCATCCGGATCCTCGATCTCCGGTTCGTGGTCCGGGCTGCCGATGGCTCGTTCACGGCTGTGGCGGTGAGCGATCTCGACGGCGACGGGGTCCTCGACCTGGCCGTCTTCGAGGGCGTGGAGTCGGGTCTGCTCGATGACGACGACCTGGAGCAGGCGGCCTCGTTGATCGCCCCCGGGAGCGCGGCGGGCCTCCTGGTCTACGAGAACACGTGGGCCGGTCCCTTCGTGACGGCGATGAGGAACGCCGGTGGCGAGGTGCTCGCCAGTGGCCGGATCCCGGCGACCGACGTGATCGCGATGCTCGACAAGCTCGACTCGGCCGGGGCCTGAGCCATGAACCAAGGGAGGGCATGATCATGGGACTCATCGGAGGAATGGCCCGGACCGCGGTGGTGGCCGGTACGGCGACCGCCGTGTCGAACCGGGTGTCGCGACGCCAGGCCGGCCGCTGGGCGGCCCAGGAGCAGCAGCAGCAGTACGCCCAGCAGCCGCAGTACGCCCAGCAGCCCCAGTACGCACAGCCCCAGTACGCGCCGCCGCCGCCCCGCGCCGCGCCGCCGCCGGCCGCGTGGACAACACGATCGACCAGCTGCAGAAGCTCGGGGAGCTGAAGGCCGCCGGCATCCTGACCGACGCGGAGTTCCAGGCTCAGAAGGCCAAGATCCTCGCCGGCTGAGCGCTCCGGCTCCGGCAGTCGGGTGTCATCCCTGCGGCCCGTCGGGTGAGGGTGCAGGCATGTCCAGCTGTGCCTGCACGGCGCGGTAGATGTTGCCATGGATCTTGTCGTCCCCGACGCGTGCCAGCGCGCCGTCCCGCTCCAGGACTGCCCTGACGCCGGGCTTCAACCGGGCCAGACGCACGGTGATCCCCGAATCCTCGGCCAGGTCGACGACGTCGTTCATCTTCGCGGCGCCCTGGGAGTCGATGAAGTTGATGGCACCGCAGTCCAGCACGACCCCGGTGAGCCCCGCGGTGTCGTGGATGAGCTGACGGAGCCGGTCCTCCAGGGCGTCGGAGGTGGCGAAGAACAGGCCCCCGTCCATCCGGACCACCACGACTCCGGGGACGGGTTCGTCGTCCGGGTGCTCGCCGAGCTCGCGGAACACCTGGGTGCCGGCCTGGTGCGCCAGCAGGGGGATGTCGGGCTGGGTGGCGACCTTGACCAGCCACAGCAGCGACAGGCCGATCCCGATCAGCACGCCGGCCAGGACCCCGAACAGCAGCGTGCCCAGGATGGCCGCGATCGCGACCCAGAAGTCGAACCGCTGCACGCGGTAGAGGCGCCGCATCTCCGGCAGGTTCATCATGCCCATCACGACCGCCTCGATGATCAGCGCGGCCAACACCGGCTTCGGGAGGTCGGAGAACAGGGGAGCCAGGACCAGCAAGGTGAGCAGGACGGTCACGCCCGAGGTGATCGAGGCCAGGCCGCTGCGGGCGCCGGAGTGGTCGTTGAGCGAGCTGGCGGACAGGCTGGTCGAGACCGGCATCCCCTGGAAGACCCCTGCCGCGCTGTTGGCGAGCGCCTGCGCGACCGACTCCTGGTCGATGTCGATCTGGTAGCGGTGCTTGGCCGCGAACGCCCGTGCGTCACCTGCTGTCTGTGAGAACCCGATCAGCACCAGCGCGACGGCGGCAAGCGTCACCACGACCACGTGGTCCCACATCAGGGAGCCGTCGGGGAGGTCGAACGACGGCAGTCCCGCGGGGCACGTGGCCCACCAGCGCCACCCCGTGGGCGCCGAGGTCCAGCAGCCACGACGCCAGCAGCCCACCGACCACGAGCACCAGCGCCCCCGGGATCGACGGCGCGACCCGTCGTAGCCCGAAGACGACGACGAGTGCGGTGACCCCGACCACGACGGTGGCGCGCTGGGTCTCGTCCAGCGTCCCCAACCAGGACCACAGCTCCTGGAGCGAGTTGGTGCCGTCGACGTCGGTGCCGGTGAGCTTGGGCAGCTCGCCGATCACGACGTCGATGGCGGCGCCGAACAGGAAGCCGGTGACCACGGCACGGGACAGGAACTGGGCGATCCAGCCCATCTTCAGGACCGCGAGCAGGACGAACACGATCCCGGACGCCAGGGTGATGCCGGCGACGAACGACGCCACCTCCTTCTCGTCGGTGACTCCTGCGGCGATCACGGCGCTCGCCGCCACCGCCGCGAGTCCGGAGCTCGGGCCCATCGAGATCTGACGGCTGGTGCCGAAGATCCCGTAGAGGATGGCGCCCGCGGCGGCTGCGTAGAGCCCGTTCTGCAGCGGGATCCCGGCGATCCCTGCGTAGCCGAGGTTCTTCGGGACGATCAGCGCCGCGACGGTGACACCGGCGATGAGGTCACCGCGGAGCCAGCGGCGGTCGTAGGTCCGGATCCAGGTCAGGATCGGAACGATGCTCGCGAGGTGCCGCCTGCTCATGTCGCCGCCGGACGCCACATCACGCCTCCTCTCGGGGGCACGCGTACACCGGCGTGGCGGACGTCGTGGGCACTAGGACTGGCTCGCTGCCATCGCGTGGATCTCCCGGTGACGCATGACGCGCCAGGCGACGTAGGAGATGGCCCCGGTGACCAGGGGGAGGCCCCAGGTCAGAGCGCGATAGACCAGCACCCCCGCCACGACGGTGTTCTGGGACGACTCGCCGAGCACCGCGACGTAGACCGCGGTGTAGACGACCTCGGCGACACCGACGGCGCCGGGGGTGATCGGGACGATCGTGAGCGCTCGGCCGATGGAGTAGAGGAACAGCCCCAGGGACACCGGCATCACGGCACGCTCGATCCCACACGCCCACAGGCAGCCCACGAGGAGGAGCCCGTTCAGCAGGTAGGCGCCGCCGATGCAGCTGCCGAGCACGGTCGCGTTTCCGCGGACGAGGCTCAGCGTGCTGGTGCGCAGCTCGCGGGCACGCTCCGGCCACGTGCCGACAGGGTCCTTGCCGAAGAGACGACGCAATGGGTTGACGCAGCGTTGGCCGACACGACCCAGCCAGGCCGCGAGCCGCTCACTGCGTGCCACCGCACCGACCAGCACGAGGGTGATGACCGAGATCACCAGCGTGATCGCGCCGATCAGCCACACGTGTTCGCTGCCCTGTTCGGCGGGGCGGCCGAGCGCAACCCAGAGCACGAAGAACAGACCCGGCGCTGCGAACACCAGGGCATCGGTGATCACGCTGACGCTGACCGTGGCGCCGGCGAACCGCTCGGTGCTGACGCCCCAGCTGCGCAGGACGACGTACTGGGTGGCGGTGCCCGACGGACCCGGGATGACGTTGCTCACCGCCGACGACGACTCGCGGGCGATGAGCGAGCGCACGAAGGACAGGCCGGGGATGACCGGCGGGTAGGCGGCGGCCAGCAGCACCCGGATGACCAGGGCCGCGACCAGCAGCAGCACGAAGGTGACCGGCGACATCGAGGTGATCGCGGCCCACACGCCGTCGAGGCTGCCCAGGGCGGGCACGATGACGAGGAAGAGCAGGACGAGCAGGCCGCCGGACAGGGCCGCGCTGAGCACCTTCATCAGCACGGACCCCGGCCCCGGGCGGTCTCCCAGGGCCTCGCCCGGCAGTGCCGCGGACGCTCCCGTGACGGCGCGCTCTTCGTGCTCTGACATGGCAGAACGCTACCGCCTGATCGGTCTCGCGGGCCCTGACATCCGGGGAACGCAGGGAGCCGCCTGGCTTCTTCGCGGGCGGCGTGACAACCCCGGTCGGAGGGGCAAGACTGACGTCCGGAACGGTGGCGAGATCCTCCACCGCTCGTGGGTTCTGGAGGTGTGAGGTCTCATGACCACCAAGAGTGACTTCCCCGAGGACGAGTGGGCCCGGATCGTGCGCGCCCCGTTCGTCGCCGGCCTCGCGATCTCACTCGCTGACCCTGGCGGCCCCATCGAGGCCGCCAAGGAGACCATGGCGACGGTCCGGTCGGCGACCAACCCACCCACCCGCGAACAGCTGCTGACCGAGGTCGCCCTGGAGCTCCAGGCGCTGACGCAGCAGCGGCACAACCCGTTGAAGGGCTTCAAGCCGACCGGAGGCACCGGGCCGGGCGAACAGGTGGTCGCGGAGCTGCGCGACGTACAGGGCCTCGTCGCCGCTCGGGCCACACCCGAGGAGGCCTCGGCGTTCGCAGCGTGGCTGATCGCAACGGCCCAGGCGGCCGCCGATGCCGCCAAGGACGGCGGTTTCATGGGGTTCGGTGCGAAGCAGGTCAGCGACGGTGAGCAGGCCATGCTCGACCGCCTGACAGCCACCCTCGTGACCTGAGCAACTGCTGCCGACAGTCCGTCACCGCGAGTCACCGTCCAGAGAATGGGAGCAGCACATGAGCAACACGTCATCCGGGGAACGTCGTTCCGCTGGTTCCCCCGCGAACCCTCTGGCCTCAGGGGTCACCTTCTTCGCCGGAGTCCTGCTCGCCGTGGTCTCCGCGTTCCAGATCCTGGAGGGCATCGCGGCGATCGCCAACGACACGGTGTTCGTGCGAGGGCTCGACTACACGTGGAAGTTCGACGTGACCGCCTGGGGCTGGATCCATCTCGTCATCGGACTCGTGGGGCTGGCCACTGGTATCGGCATCCTGATGGGGCAGACCTGGGGGCTGATCATCGGCGTCGGGATCGCCGGCCTCTCCGCCCTCTCGAACTTCATGTTCATGCCCTACTACCCGTTCTGGTCCCTGGCCGTGATCGCGCTCGACGTCGTCGTCATCTGGGCGCTGTGCAACCAGATCGCCGGCGAGCGGGTCTGAGGCCGAGACCCGCCACACCGTCGTCCGCGTGAGCAGGCGTCAGGCGAGCGCCTTGGCCTTCAGCGCGTCGTACTCGCCCTGGTCGATGGCTCCCGAGTCGAGAAGCGTCTTGGCCTGGGCGATCTGATCGGCTGGTGAGGCTGGTGTCCCGGCGACCTGCTGGATGTACTGGTCCTGGGCGGACTGCAGCTCGGCCGCGGCCTTGGCCTGGCGCTCGGTCATGCTCCGGCCACGCGCAATCAGGTAGATCAAGGCGCCCACCCATGGGATGAAGATCAGGACGACGGCCCACCCGGCCTTGGCCCACCCGCTCAGCGTGTGGTCGCCGAACATGTCGAACAGGCAGCGGAACCACACCATGATCGCGGCGATCCAGATGAAGAACCAGAAGCTCCACAGGAGTACTTCGCCGAAGTCATTGGTCATTGCGTCCATCTCGTGCCTTCTCTCGCTCGAGCCGCACCCTGTGGCGGCCCGTGCAGCCTGGCAAACGTCCGAGAGCGGCTCAAGCGGCCGCGCCGGTCAGCGTCGGGTCTCGTTCGCTCGGCGCGCTGGCTCCAGGGAGGCGATCGGTGTCCGGCCCGACAGATCGCCGGCGAAAGGGTCTGAGCCGGTCGCCCCGCACGCTCAGCGCAGACCGAGGCGCGCCGAGCAGGACGGCCAGGCGCGCCAGCCCTGGCCGCGCTTGATCCGCTCGCCGATCCGGATCTGCTCGGCCTTGGTGGCGCGGCTCGGCAGCGCGGCGAAGCGCTTGCCGCCGTAGCCCCGCCAGGTGCCGGGGCTGATCTGCAGGCCGCCGTAGTAGCCGTTGCCGGTGTTGATGTGCCAGCGACCGCCGGACTCGCAGTGTGCGAGGCGGTTCCAGGTCCTGACGTGGGCGGCGTCCGCGGGGGCGGTCACCGCGATCACCGGCGCGGCGGTGGCGGCAGCGACCAGGGCAGACGAGATGAACGTGCGCATGCGCATGTGGTTCCTCCAGCGCCTGCGGAGTTAGCTGTCGGGTTCAGGCGAGAACCTGCCTGGCCGCGTCTTCGTCGTACGACGTGGCTCCACCCCAAGGGCCGCTCATGGCGACCCGACGAACTCGGGTCCCCCGCTCCTGTCCATCGGGTCGAGGCGCCTCCGTGCGGACAGGACTCGGCGTGACCGGAGGCGAGCCCCGGATCGCCGGGGCACCTTCACTGTAAGCAGGGCTCACGTGCCGATCCGAATCCCGACCCGGCGACGTGGCGAGCCTCACGTCCCGCCCGGTGAGCCCGAGCGATCAGCCGCTGAAGGCGGTGATGCCGCTCAGAGTGGGGACGAAGACGAAGCCGCCGTCGACGACCTCCGACGGGAAGTGGGTGAGGCTCCCCGCGTGGAGGCGCTGGACCTGGTGGCCGTTGTCGAGGCGGAGCACCACGAGGTCTCCACTGTCGCGGTCGGCGACGTAGACGCGGTGTCCGGCGATGACCGGCGCGCCGAACAGTCCGGACGCCGCCCAGCCCCAGCGCAGGGAGTGCGAGCCCACGTGCAGCGCGCGGATCTGGCCCTCGGCCAGGCAGGGCATCAGCACCGTGTGACCGGTGACGGCGTAGCCGGAGAACGAGTGGCAGCCGGCCAGCTTCCGGATCGCCGACCCGACGCCGTGCAGGTGCTCGGGCAGCAGGTAGACGACGCCCCGCTTGCCGGCGATCACCATCCGGCGGAGCGTCGGGACCGACGCTGGGGACGAGGAGCCGAGATCGAGGTCCCTGACGTTGTCGTCGCGCCAGGTGCCCGGGGCGAAGATCGAGAGGCGGTGCAGCTTCTTGGCCCCCAGCTCGGTCACCGAGTCGCTCTTGTCCCAACGCCCGTGCAGCTCCGCGCCGTTGCCGCTGGCGACGTACACGTGCCCGTTGCGACCCAGCACGGGCCCCGGGGGTGCCCACATCCCGGCCTCCCGAGCGGTCGGGACGGCGTAGTGGAAGGTCTTGCCCTTGCCGGTGGTCGGCGTGGACGTGACGTAGCCGACGTAGTTGTCGCAGTCGCCCGCCAAGCCTCCGAACGACACGATGACCCGTCCGTGCGCGACCAGCACGGCGGAGCGCTCCTGCTCGGCCTTGCGGTTCCGGTGAGGCAGCACGTCGAGCGAGGTGTGCCAGCGGCGGTGGCCGGTGGCGGCGTCGAGGGACCACAGGGTGTGGTGGCCGCCGGCGGTCTCGGCGACGAGGAACACCGAGCCCGTCTTCGGGTCGTACGCCGGCGTCCCGGTGATGCCCAGCGGGTCGATGTTGCCGCAGGGCAGCCCGCTCAGGGGCTGGGCCCTGCCGAGACCGGTGTGCCAGCGGACGTGTCCGGTGCGGGCGTTCAGGCCGAAGACCTGGTTCCGCTCCGTGGCCGCGATCAGCGTCGTACCGACGACCAGCGGCTCGCCGTACACCGCGGCGCCGAGCCCCTTCGACCACGCCTGCTTCAGCGGCCCGCCGACCGCGGCGGTGGCACGCCCCGCCCGGCTGGGCGTGCGGTGGTAGGTCCACCACGGCGTGAACGACGTCGCGACCTGTCGCGAGGCGCCTTCCGCGAGGTGTGCCCTCTCGGGCGTGGAGGACGCCGAGGAGCAGGCCGCCACCAGCAGGAACGAGAGGGGGAGGACGATCGAGAGGGCACGTCGCATCCGCCCAGTCTGACCGGGCGCGGGCCTCACGTCACCCTCCGATGGCCCAGGGGCCGTCCTTCGAGGAATTGTCTCCCGGCCGTCTCGCGGTCACAATTTGGTCACGCCCCGTAGGTTCGGGGCAGTCCTGCCGCGCCCGGCCGGACTGGTTCCTAACGCTGAGGCTTGGTCGATGTCCGCTGTGCCACCCGACGCCGGTTCGCCCGGCGACGCGACGGCCGCGGGCAAGCGCAAGGGCAAGGTGAAGGTCCACCACACGGTGGGCAAGGTCATGGCAGCGACCATGGTCGTGATCGCCCTGGTGACCGGGTTGAGCGTGGTGTTCCTCTACCGGCACTACAACTCCAACCTCAACGTCCTCGACGTCACCAACGCGATCAAGAACAAGCCGGCCTACCAGATCCCGGCCGGGCCCTCGGGTCCGCTCAACATCCTGGTCATGGGATCGGACAACCGTGACGCCCCCGGTGACCACATCGACAACCTGACCGGCATCGGCAAGCGCTCGGACACCACGATCCTGCTGCACCTCTCCGCCGACCGCCGGCACGCCTACGGCATCAGCATCCCGCGCGACTCCGTGGTCGACCGCGCCGCCTGCTACGACAACAAGGGCAAGGAGATCTCGACGGCGACGACCGGCGCGATGTGGAACGACGCGTTCAACATCGGTGGCCCGGCCTGCACGATCGAGCAGTTCCAGGCCCTCACCCACATTCCGGTCGACCACTTCATCGTCGTCGACTTCGCCGGCTTCAAGTCGATGGTCGACGCCATCGGCGGCGTCGACGTGTGCCTGCCCCACGCCGTGAACGACAACATCGGTCACATCACGCTGCCGGCCGGCACCCACAAGTTCACCGGCACGCAGGCGCTCAACTACGTGCGCGAGCGGCACGACCTCGGCAACGGCTCCGACATCGGCCGGATGAAGCGGCAGCAGGCGTTCATCGCCTCGATGGCGCACGCGGCCGTGAGTGCCAACACCCTGGCCAACCCGATCCACCTGACCAAGTTCCTCGACGCGGCGACCAAGTCGCTCACCGTCGACCCCGGGCTGAAGAGCATCGCCAAGCTGGTCGGGCTCGGCTACCAGTTCCGTCACATCGGTCTCGACAGGATCAAGTTCGTGACCACGCCCTGGGAGGTCGACCCGAACAACCCCAACCGGGTGGTCTGGGCCCCGACCGCCGCGCCGCTGTGGAACGACATCCTCAACGACAAGGTCCTCCCCAAGTCGCTGCTCAACGGGTCGATCAACGCCCACCAGATCCCGGGCGTGACCCACAACAAGCCGACGGGAAAGCCGAGCAACAGCGAGGCCGAGCAGCAGGCGGCGCAGGAGAACCTCGCCAACGGCCTCTGCGCGTGATGCCCGAGCACCCGCCGTACGACGACGAGCCGGCCTCGCAGGGATCCGCGGAGCCGGAGTGGCAGCGGCGTCGCCGCCTGGCCGCGGTCTTCGGCGACGTCCTGCCCGAGACGACGTCCGACGAGCGCGATCCCGAGACCGCCGCCGAGGCGTCCGACGAGGACGCCGCCGACCGCTGGCTGCGCTCGCAGGTCCCGCCCCACCACGGCTGAGGCGGCAGGGCCCGGCCGGGTGATCCGACCGGGCTGCCCGCCGAGGTCAGGGAGTCGGCGGGGTGATCGCCGCGGTGGCCCCGCCACCCTGCTGGATCAGCAGGTCGCGGATCTCCTGCAGGAGCTTGACGTCCTCCGGCGTACCGGGCTCGGGGCTCGGGAAGTAACGCTCCTTGGCGACCGTGTAGGGCTTGACGATCACGTAGTAGACGACCGCCGCGGTGATCAGGAACGAGATCACGGCCGTGATCCAGACGCCGATCAGCAGCCCGCCCGGCTGGTAGCTGCTGAAGTCGGGATGCCCGCCGGCCTTGCCGATGATGCCCATCAACAGATCGACGGTGGCCTTGACCACGGCAGCGAACGCCAGCGCCATGATCAGGGCGACGGCGAGCTCCACGAGGTTGCCGCGGAGGATGAAGTTCTTGAACCCGGACATCGATATCTCCTCTGATGGCCCCTCGGAAGGCGGCCTTGGCTGAGCAGAACGGTCGTCACGTTAGCCGGAAACGACAATGCTGAGGAGGTCGGTCGCGGCGGCGCCCGCGATCTGGTCGACGTCGGCGGGGAACGCACCGACGACGACCAGACGCCCGGACGGACCGGCCGACTCGGAGGGGTCCGCGTCGGGGATCGGCAGGGCGAGCACCGGCACGTCGATCGCGACGTACGACGCCGTGCCCCGGCGGGGGTCGGCGGCCACCAGGCTGATCCGGTCGCCGACCCGCAGCAGGGCGACCGCGTCGGCGTCGGCCACCCGGACCGGCAAGGCCACGCGCCCGGGATAGCCCGAGACGAGGGACGGGGCGACCAGCCGGACGTCGGTCACGGGCTCGCCGGCGCGGACCGGTGCGGCGAGCGTGCGGCCCACGGCGCGGGGCACGGATCCCGGCGGGGCGACGGCTGCGGGGTAGCGCCGCGTGACCAGGTCGTCGGCCGACAGGATCGTGCCCGAGGCGAGATCGTGGGAGGCCACCCGGACGGGCACGGTCGGCGGTGGCTGCGGGCGGGCGGCCTGGACCGCGGCGAGCACGGCCACCCCGGCGCAGGCGGCCGCCAGGGATCGCCGACGGGCGAGCACGGTGCGCCGAAGGCTGCGGCGCAGGCGCTCACGTCGTCCGGTGGGGAACGTGGGCGTGCCCGAGATCATCCTCCGACCGTAGGGGCCGCGGCGGCGGTCCGCCGGGCCTCTCCACAGGGTCAGGTGGAGCTCGACGACCCGGCGGTGCTCGACGTGGACGAGCCCGACGTGGACGACGAGCCCGACGAGCCACCCGACGTCGACGCGGTGGAGTCGCTGCTCTTCTTCGAACCCGAACCCGAGCCCGAGTCGGAGGACGACGTGTCACCCGACCCGCTCGGGGTCGCGGCGGGGGTCGACCCGGTGGCCGAGCCCGAAGCCGTCGTACGGCTGTCGGTGCGGTAGAAGCCCGAGCCCTTGAACACCACGCCCACCGCGTTGAAGACCTTGCGCAGCCGGCCCCCGCAGACGGGGCAGACCGTGAGCGCGTCGTCGGTGAAGCTCTGGAACTCCTCGAACTCGTGGTCGCACTCGGTGCAGCGGTACTGGTAGGTGGGCAACGCGCTCTGTCCTCGGGTCGTGCGGGTCATGGGGGCGCTGGCACTCGCTGCCGGCGACTGCCAATGGTACGGCACCATGCCAGTCGATGACCCCGGGCACGGCCGGACCGGCTGCCGAGGCAGACAGCAGGTCGGTCGAGGGCGGTAATCCCCGACGTTCTGGCTGCCCTATCGGTGTTGCCGACAGCCACAACGTCGGGGACTATCCCCGGCCGCCGCCCCTGACGCCGGCCCAGCAGACGGGTCGGGTCGAGGTGGGTAGTCCCCGATCAGATGGCTGCCTTCTCGCCCGGATCACGACCATCTCATCGGGGACTACCCCGTCGCCCGGGCTCGCCCTGGTCGCGATGGAGCCGGCACCGCCCGGGTGCGGAGCGGGCGAGGGAGGGTCAGCGGAGGGGGATCCAGCGGGTGGGGGTGGCCGCGGTGGTGACCGGGCGGTCGTGGTCGTCCACGGGCACGTCGAGCCCGACCTCGTCGTCGTAGAGGCAGATCACCACCGGGGTGCCGACCGGGATCCGGCCGAGCGCCCGGTCGTAGGAGCCGCCACCCTGACCGAGGCGGTCACCCGAGGGCGAGACGGCGAGCCCCGGGACGAGGACGACGTCGGCGGTCGCGACGGCGTCGGGTCCCAACCGGTCGACCGGCTCCAGCAGACCCATCCGCGCCGGCGCCAGCGAGGTCGCGCCGCGCCAGGTGCCCCAGTCCAGGTCCAGGTCGGGCTGCAGCGCCGGCAGGATCACCCGCTTGCCCAGCTCGGACAGGGCGTCGAGCAGCGCGCCGGTGCCGGGCTCGTTCCCGATCGAGACGTACGCCGCCACGGTGGCCGCACGTCGTACCTCCGGACGGGCCGTCGCCACCGCCGCCAGACCGCGTCCGGCCTCGACCACCTCGACCAACGGACGACGGTGTCTCGAGGTGCGGATCCGGTCGCGCAACGCGATCTTCGCCACAGCGGCGGCGGAGGCGGATCCACTGCCCGATCGGGATTGCGGTGGGGGCACCCGGCAAGCCTACGATCGAAGTCATGAGCAGCGCCGGACTCGACCGTGCCCGGGCCAAGATGTCGGACGCCGGGATCGACCCCGTCGCCATCGACACCTTCGCCCACTACTACCGCCTCCTCGAGCACGGCGAGACGGGCCTGATCCGCGAGTCCACCATCGACCCGCTCGACATGGAGTCGCTCGCCGACGTCGAGATCGACGACGACGCAGCGAGTGCAGCGCTCCGGAAGACGGCCGTGATCAAGCTCAACGGCGGCCTCGGCACCTCCATGGGCATGGACCGCGCGAAGAGCCTGCTCTGCGTCCGCAAGGGCTGGTCGTTCCTCGACGTGATCGCCCGCCAGGTGCTCCACCTGCGCCGCACCCACGACGCGACGCTGCCGCTGGTCTTCATGAACAGCTTCCGTACGTCGACCGACACCATGGACGCCCTCGCGCGCTACGCCGACCTCCCGGTCGAGGGTCTGCCGCTCGAGTTCCTGCAGAACCGCGAGCCGAAGCTGCTCGCCGACGACCTCTCGCCCGTCAGCTTCCCGAAGAACCCCGACCTCGAGTGGTGCCCGCCCGGGCACGGCGACCTCTACACCGCGCTCCGTGGCAGCGGGCTGCTCAAGACACTCCTCGACCAGGGCTACGAGCGGGCCTTCGTCTCCAACTCCGACAACCTCGGCGCGGTGCCCGATGCGACCCTCGCCGGCTGGTTCGCAGCCTCGGGTGCGCCGTTCGCCATCGAGGCCGTACGACGTACGGCCTCCGACCGCAAGGGCGGCCATTTCGCGCGGCGCAAGTCCGACGGCCGGATCGTCCTGCGCGAGACCGCCCAGACCTCCCCGGAGGACCAGAAGGCGCTCGCCGACCTCGACCGGCACCGCTTCTGCTCGACCAACAACCTGTGGTTCGACCTGCGGGCGATGAGCGAGGCGCTCGACGCGCGCCACGGCATCCTCGGTCTGCCGCTGATCCGCAACGTCAAGAACGTCGACCCGGCCGACCCGACCACCGCCGAGGTGATCCAGATCGAGACCGCGATGGGGGCCGCGATCGAGGTCTTCGAGGGCGCCCGCACGATCGAGGTCGGTCGCGACCGCTTCGTCCCCGTCAAGACCACCAACGACCTGCTCGTGCTGCGCTCCGACGTCTACGACGTGGGCTCGGACTTCGTGCTCGACCCGGTCGCCGACCCGCTGCCCTTCGTCGAGCTGGACTCTGCGTACTACAAGCTCGTGCCGGAGTTCGAGCGGCGCTTCCCCGAGGGCGCTCCGTCGCTGCGTGAGGCGACGTCGTTCACGGTGACCGGCGACTGGACCTTCGGCCGCAAGGTGAAGGTCGTCGGCGAGGTCGCACTGGAGACGGCCGCGGCCGACCGGGTCCCGCCCGGTAGCGTCTTGGAGCATGACTGACTCGCTCGTCTCCGTCGAGGAGCACCGCGATCGCGTCCTCTCGGCGATCACCCCCCTGCCCGCCTTCGACCAGCCGCTGATGGAGGCCTTCGGCCTGTCCGCGGCCGAGGACGTCCACGCGGCCGTCGCCCTCCCCGGCTTCGACAACTCCGCGATGGACGGCTACGCCGTGTGCCACGCCGACGTCGCCGCCGCCACCGAGGAGTCACCGGTCCACCTCCCCGTGGTCGGCGAGATCGGCGCCGGCCAGGCCTCCCTGCTCGCGATGTCGCCCGGCACCGCGGTGAAGATCATGACCGGCGCCCCCGTCCCGGCCGGCGCCGACTCCGTCGTGCCCTACGAGTGGACCGACCGCGGCGTCGCGAACGTCGTGATCACGCGGGCCCCCGAGCTCGGCCAGCACGTCCGCCCGGCCGGCCAGGACGTGGCCGTGGGTGACCTCCTGGTCGAGCAGGGCACGGTGCTGGGGCCCCGACAGCTCGGGCTGCTCGCCGCCGTGGGGCGCGCGTCGGTGCGCTCCCGGCCGCGCCCTCGCGTCGTGGTCATCTCCACCGGCTCCGAGCTCCGCGAGCCCGGCACCGCGCTCGGTCACGACTCGATCTACGACGGCAACTCGTTCCTGCTCGCGGCCGCGGCCCGCCAGGCCGGCGCCATCGCCTACCGGGTCGGGATCGTCTCCGACCAGCCGCGTGCCTTCCTCGACGCGGTCTCCGACCAGCTCGTCCGGGCCGACCTCGTCGTCACGAGCGGTGGCGTCTCGATGGGCGACTACGACGTGGTGAAGGAGGCCCTCGCGCCGCTCGGGACCGTGTGGTTCGGCGGGGTCGCGATGCAGCCGGGGAAGCCGCAAGGGTTCGGCACCGTCGGCGACGACGAGGTGCCGATCGTGACGCTCCCGGGCAACCCGGTCTCGTCGTACATCTCCTTCGAGCAGTTCGTGCTGCCCGCGATCCGCAAGCTGATGGGGCGCCGGCCCTACGTCCGGCCGGAGGCCGAGGCCGTGATCACCCACGGCCTGCCCTCGCCCGAGGGCAGGCGGCAGTTCGCCCGCGGCACGCTGTCGGTGGTCGAAGGTCATCTCGCGGTGACGCCGGTCGGCAGCCAGGGCTCCCACATGATCGGCGACCTCGCGGAGTCCGACGCGCTGATCGTGGTGCCCGAGTCCGTGACCTCGGTCGACGCCGGTGAGACAGTGACCGTGCTGCCGCTCGACGAGGAGTTCTGATGGTGGAGGGTCTGACCCATGTCGACGAGTCCGGCGCGGCCCGGATGGTCGACGTGTCGGGCAAGGACGTCACCGCCCGTGAGGCCGTGGCCGCGGGCCGGGTCGTCGTGTCGCCGGAGGTGGTCGCCCTGCTGCGCGGGGACGGCGTCCCCAAGGGCGATGCGCTCGCTGTCGCGCGCCTGGCCGGGATCATGGGCGCCAAGCAGACGCCAGCGCTGATCCCGCTGTGCCATCCGCTCTCGATCTCGTCGGCCACCGTCGACCTCGACGTGGCCGACGACGCCGTCGAGATCACCGCGACGGTCCGCACGACCGACCGCACCGGCGTCGAGATGGAGGCCCTCACCGCCGTCGCCGTGGCCGGGCTGACCGTGATCGACATGGTGAAGGCCGTCGACAAGCGCGCCGTGATCACCGACGTCCGCCTCCTCGCCAAGTCCGGCGGCGCGTCCGGCGACTTCACCAGATGAGCCTGCTCGCCACGGTCGTCGTGGCCTCCAACCGCGCCGCGGCCGGGGTGTACGACGACACCACCGGGCCCCTCCTCGTCGACTTCCTGACCGGCCTGGGCTTCGCCTGCGAGCAGCCGACCGTCGTACCCGACGGCGACCCCGTCGGCGCCGCCATCACGGCCGCGGTCGCGAGCGGCGCGCGCGTCGTCCTCACCACCGGCGGCACCGGCCTCACCCCGACCGACCGCACGCCCGACGTCACCCGGCCACTGCTCGACCGCGAGGTGCCTGGCATCGCCGAGGCGATCCGGGCGTACGGCGTCTCGAAGGGCGTCCCGACCGCCGCGCTCTCGCGGGGGCTGGCCGGCGTCGCGGGCGACTGCCTGGTGATCAACCTCCCCGGCTCGCGCGGCGGCGTGAAGGACGCGATGGCGGTGCTCGAGCCGGTGCTGCTCCACGCGGTGGAGCAGGTCGTCGGGAGCGACCATTGACCTCGACCCAGGTCCCGCCCCGTGGTGACCGGGGGCCCGGATGAGCCTCGGCTGGCCGGTGACGCTGCAGTACGGCGACGTCACGCTGCGGCCGCTGGCCTACCGCGACGCGCGTGCCTGGCGCGCCGTACGACGGCGCAACGCGGCGTGGCTGATCCCCTGGGACGCGACCGTCCCGCCCGGCGGCAACGAGCGGCCGGCGACCTTCCGCACCCTGGTCAGCCGGCTCCACCGCCACGCCCGGCAGGGCTCCTGCATGCCGTTCGCGATCGACGTGGACGGGCGGTTCGCCGGCCAGGTGACGGTCAACAACATCGTGCGCGGGTCGGCCCAGTTCGCCTCCGTCGGCTACTGGCTCGACCGCGACGTCGCGGGCCGCGGCGTGATGCCGACGTCCGTGGCGCTGGTCATCGACCACTGCTTCCGCTCGGCCGGGCTGCACCGGATCGAGGTCGCGATCCGGCCCGAGAACTCCAACTCGCTGCGCGTGGTGGAGAAGCTCGCCATCCCCGAGGTCGGCTACGCGCCGCGCTACCTCCACATCGACGGCGCCTGGCGCGACCATCGGATCTACGCGATCACGGTCGAGGACTGCCCCGACGGCATGCTGGCCCGACTTTCACAACAGTCACACGAGTGATTTCGCGACACACCCGTTGACATCCCCGGCGGCCTGTGCGCGCGAACCTAGTGTCGGGCCGTGGACCTGAGCGGACTCATCTTCGTGGCCCTCGCCGTCGCCTGGGCCGCCTATCTCATCCCCAAGGCGCTCCGCCACCACGACGACGTCGCCCGCGGCCGCTCGGTCGACCGCTTCTCCCAGAGCCTGCGGGTGCTCGCGCGCCGTGAGCCCGTCAGCGCCCGGACGGCCCGCCTCGTGGTGGCGCACGCCGAGGCAGAGGCCACCGGCCGCGCCGGCGCCGTCGTGCCGTCGCCGGACGCGCTCTACGCCGCTCGCCAGCTCGCCACCTCGAGAGCGACCAAGCGTCGGCGCCGCGTCCTCTCGCTCCTCCTGCTCGTCCTGGTCGCGGTCGTCGTCGCGTGCGCCACCGGCCGGCTGTCCTGGCCCTACGTCGCGATCCCGGCCGGGCTGCTCGTGGCCTGGCTGGTGGCCTGCCGGCTGATGGTGAAGCGGGAGCGTGCCTGGCTGCCCGTCGAGGTGGCGGAGCCGGACGCCGTCGCCCTCGTCGAGGGCGAGGAGTCGGCGCCCACCGGGCCGATCGCCACGGTCACGCCGGCGGACGCAGCCGACACCGACGGCCTGTGGGACCCGGTCCCGGTCACGCTGCCGACCTACGTCTCCAAGCCCGCGGCCCGCCGTAGCGTCCGCACCATCGACCTCGACTCCACCGGCGTCTGGACCTCCGGCCGGACCGAGGCCGACTCGGCCCTGGCCCGCGAGGCCGAGGCCGCCGACCGCGTACGCCGTACCTCCCGCACCGACGCGCCGGGCGGCGAGGCCGTCGGGTCCTGACCCGCCCATCGGTGGGGCGAACCCCCTTCGTCGGTCGAGCCAACCCCTTCGTCGGTCGAGCGAACCCCGTCGTCGGTCGAGCGAACCCCTCGTCGGTCGAGCGAAGTCGAGACCACCCCCTAGGCTCGGGCCATGACCGGCTATCGCGTCTCGGCCTCCCGCTCCGTCCCCGTCGAGGTCGAGCGCGCGTTCGACGCCGTCATCGTCGAGCCGCTGCCGCGGATCTTCTCCCGCCGGTTCGGCCCGTTCGCGCCGATCCGTGAGGTGCGCGACCAGACCGGTGACATCTGGGGGACCGTCGGCCAGTCGCGCCGGATCGTGCTCAGCGACGGCGGCGCCGTCACCGAGCGGCTGACCTCGGTCGACCGCCCGACGGCGTTCGGCTACCAGCTCTCCGAGATCAAGGGGCCGCTCAAGGCCCTGGTCTCCACCGTCGCGGGGGAGTGGCGCTTCGAGTCCGCCGGCACCGGCACGCGCATCACGTGGAGCTGGGTGCTCGAGCCGGCCTCCACCGTGAGTCGGTACACCCTCCCGTTGCTGGCCCGACTGTGGCGCGGCTACGCCCGCCAGGCGCTCGAGGAGATCGAGCAGATCCTCGTCTGAGGCGATTCGGAAGGGGATCGGGCCCGGTGCTAGCCTTTCGCTTCGCGTCGTACGACGCATGGGGCTGTGGCGCAGCTGGTAGCGCATCTCGTTCGCAATGAGAGGGTCAGGGGTTCGAGTCCCCTCAGCTCCACCCAACCTGCTCGAGGAGCCCGACGGGCCTACGCTTCGTGGATGACTCCGGACGAGGTCGGTTGCTATGCCGAGTCGCTGTCGCAGGTCAAGCGCAAGGGGACCGAGACGCGTCCGGCGTGGTACGTCCATGATCGCCTGGTCGTCCGCCTGGCTGACCCGCACACGCTGGTGATCCGGGTCCCCCTGAGCAAGCGGGAAGCGCTGCTGGAGGCATACCCGGACACGTTCGGCGTGCCGCCCCGCATGGAGGCGCACCACAAGGTCGAGGCGTATCTCGATCGGGCCGACCCTCGCGCGGTGCGTGCGGCCATCGATCTCGCCTGGGAGATGCAGCGTCGCTGACAGCGGCCGGGCGCACGTGCGGTGGTGGCACGCCAGGCCGGGAGCCGGCGGGTGATCGGAGCACGCTCAGCGCACGACCAGCTCGGCGTACATGCCGTGTGCGTAGTGCCCCGGGCGGTTGCAGACCAGCTCATATCGGCCAGGGGTCAGGCGGAGCGTGGTCCAGCCCCGGGCGCCGGGTCGCAGGCCGGATCCGGCTCCGGCACCGCACGATCTCGAGGCCTCGCCGAGCGACCCGCTCTCGTCGACGGCGCCGTCCGAGCCGGCCGTACGACGGCCGACCGAGGCGTGCGCGCCGAGTGGCAGGACGACCAGCTCATGGCTGCGCGACCCAGCGTTCCCGGCCACGAAGGTCACCCGACCTGCGGGTACGACGCGCGGAGCGGCTCGCAGCATCATCAGGCCGTGCCTCATCGGGCGACCCATCATTCCCGAGGCCGCCCGACCGGGGGACCGGATCCGTCCGCCCACGAGCCCGGGGGCCGGGCGGGCACCGCCGAGGTCCATCAGCAGCACGTCGACCCTGGTGCCGACGCGCGGAGCCGCGTCAGAGCACCGAGCCGACCCCTGGCCCATCCGGGTGGTCATCCCTGGTCCGGCGAGCTGTCGGCCCGAGGCCACGCATCCGGAGACCGCGAAGGCCAGCAGGGCCGCGACGAGCACGACCGGCACGGAGATGCGGCTGCGTCGAGTCATGCCACCAGTGCAGACGACCCGGCTGTGGCCGACCAGGGGCGGAGTGCCCGTCGGGCCTGGGACGCCTCGGCGGAGGAGGGCCGAAATTGACGGACCCCCCGCACGAATGCGGGGGGTCTGGCACGACCGGAGTGATCCGGCCGCGGACCTGGCAAGTGGGCCTGGGGGGCTGGCGCCTGCGAGGTCTCCATCGGGAGGCTGGGGGGTTGCCCCCTGATGTTGACTCAAGTTTACACGGGTTGACCCCCCCGCAGCACGAATCGCGAAAACCATCAGGATTTTACGAAAGCGGCACTCGGGAGCGCTCTCCACGCGTGATTCCTGCGTGATCCGGGACCAAAATCACGCGGAAGACTCGATCCCGCCGACACTCCAGCGAATGTCAAGACTTCCAAATTTGCCGCAGCATGCTCCATGCTTCATCCGGAGCTCGGAACCGGTACCACACAGGGAGACTTTGACATGGCACGTCAGACCAAGATCAAGTTCGCCGCCTTCGCGACCGCAGTCGTGGCGACGCTCAGCCTGGCGGCTGTCTCGCCGGCGGCCTCGGCGGATCACTCGGGCAAGACCACGATCTCGCACCTCAAGAGCGAGAACTACTGCTGCTGACGGCCTGGCCTTCCGGGTCGCACTACCCGCTCGGGTTTGGAGAGTCGAGCGGGGTCGAGCCAGAAGGCGGCATCAGCGGACCGGCACCTGCTGGTGCTGGTCCATCTGCACGCGCACGCCGGGCCGAGTGCGGAGCCCGGCGGACGCTGCTGCACTGCGATAGCACTGGCGCGCGGCCTCGAGGTCGCCGACGTCCTCGAGCAGGCTGGCGAGCTCGAACCACAGCTGGGCGGCTCCCCTGTCCGCGCCGGCACTCGTCAACAGCATGACCGCGTGACGGTAGCCCCTCTTGGCACTCTCGAGGTCACCTGCTGAGAAGGCGATCTGGCCCTCGAGCGCTCGAATGTCCGCCGCCATGAAGGGGGCATCGAGCTCGATGGTCGCCAGGACTCTGGCGCAGAGGTCCGAGGCTTCCTCCGTGCGGCCCTCGAGGAAGAACGCCCGAGCCCGCGCGAAGTCGTTTCGGGCGATGTCGATCACCGTGGCGCTGGACCAGGCAAGCTCCTCCGCGGCCTTGTCCAGGTTCAGCTGAGCCTCGGCGATGTCCGGCGGGTCCAGCCGCAGCTGCATGTCGCCCAGCTGGGTGCGGAGCCGGGCGAGGTTGCGACCGCCCTCGCCCTCGGAGAGCAGGGCCAGGGCGCGCTCGGCCAACGGCACGGCGTTGCTGACGAAGCCCTGCTGTGCCTCGAAGATGCTGGCGTTCCAGTACGCCGACGCCCGGGCGACCGGTGAGGACAGCCCCTCGGCCTTGGTGATCGCCTTGCGACAGGTGCGCACGGCCTGGCCCGAGTCGCCGCGCTCGTTGTAGGCGGCGGCGAGGGTGACGGCCATCTGCACGGCCTCGTCGGAGCTGTCGAGCGGGGTGCCGGCCAGCTGGGCCAGGACCCGCTCGCCGACCTCGGTCGCCTTCACCAGATCCCCGGACTCGCGGTAGCAACGGCTCAGCGCGATGGCGCACTTGATCCGCAGAAGCCCGCCCTCGCGGGCGGCGACCAGCGGCTCGAGCTCGAGGATGGCGTCGTCCATGGAGCCGACGTTCTCGAGCACCCGGGCGATCAGGTAGCGCGCGCGGAAGGCGAGCTCCTCCTGCGAGCCGATCAGGGCGCGGTCGAGCGCCTCGCGCGCCTGCGACTCCGCCTCGACGAGCTGGCCGGACTCCAAGGAGAGCTCGGCGAAGTCGAGGGCCAGCTTGATCTCGTCGTACTCGCGCGCGGTCACGCCGCGGAGCAGGTGGTCGACCGGGAGCCCGAGGCGGGTGGCCATGTCGTCGAGGACCGAGGCGTTGGGCCGCCGCTGCCCCGACTCGATGCGGGAGACGTAGCCGACGGAGATGTGCTCCCCCGCCAGCTGAGTCTGGGTCCAGCCCTTGGCCACGCGCGCAGAGCGCAGCCGATCGCCCAGTTGAGCCGGGTCGATCTCCTTGAGCAGCGCTGCGTCAGCGGAGTCCATTCGCCGATTGTGACCGATGAATGGCACTTCTGGTCACTAAATGTGCCAAACCGGGGAAGTTTGCTGGCAAATTCGTTCCGCCTGGTCCGTTCTGACTAGGGCGACACCTACGATCGGTCACGAGCTGGGGGGCTCGGCACCACGTAGCACCACGGTAGAATGCACGTGCTTGGCCGGGGGGCTAGGCGTCACGCGTGCGTCGTACAGACGCACGCGTGACGTGTTCCCGGTCTCGGGCCACGATTCTCTCCGTCACCCCCTCTGACCAGGGAAGATGACGATCCGCTGGCTCTCGTCGAGGGTCGCGATGGCGTCGATCGAGACCAGCAGACCTCGGGGCAGCCGGACGTCCGCCGGCGCCGACCGGGCCGGCGGCGGATCGGGCATGCACCTCTCGTAGACCGCGTTCAGGGCCGCGAAGTCGTCGACGTCGGCGTAGAAGATCGTCGTCCTCACCAGATGAGACGACGAGGACCCCGCGGCGGCCAGGACCGCCCCGAGGTTGGTCGGCGCCTGCTCGGTCTGCGCCTCGATGCCCTCCGGAGCGGCTCCGGTGGCCGGGTCGATGCCCGGCATCCCCGAGCAGAAGACCAGCCCGTGGGCGACGAGCGCCCGGCCGTAGGGGCCCAGGGCGGCTGGAGCGGCGGTGGTGGCGACGGCGGTCCGGGTCATGGGGGTGGGGGCCTCTCGCGGCGGGAACGGCCCTCCATGGGCACCCTGGCGGCGCCCGGCGGCAACGCGAACGGCGGCGTGGCAGGCTGGGAGGAACCCACTCGGAGGAGCGCACATGCACTACACCAGGCTCGGCAACACCGGACTCCAGGTCTCGCGGATCACGCTGGGCTGCATGAGCTGGGGCGACGGCGGCGTCGGCCGCCCCTGGACGCGTGACGAGGCGTTCGCGGAGGAGACGATCAAGGCGGCGCTCGACGCGGGCATCAACTTCTTCGACACCGCGAACGTGTACTCCGGCGGCACGAGCGAGGAGTACACCGGACGGTCGCTGTGGAAGCACGCCGCCCGGGAGGACGTCGTCCTCGCCACCAAGGTCCACGGGCGGATGCGGCCCGGCCCCAACGGCGCGGGCCTCTCGCGCAAGGCGATCCTGCAGGAGGTCGACGCCAGCCTGGCCCGGCTCGAGACCGACTACGTCGACCTCTACCAGATCCATCGCTGGGACCCGACCGTCCCGATCGAGGAGACCATGGAGGCGCTGCACGACGTGGTGCGTGCCGGCAAGGCCCGCTACCTCGGCGCGTCGTCGATGTACGCCTGGCAGTTCGCCAAGGCCCAGCACGTCGCCGAGACCCACGGCTGGACGCCGTTCGTCTCGATGCAGAACCACTACAACCTGATCTACCGCGAGGAGGAGCGGGAGATGATCCCGCTCTGCCAGGACCAAGGCGTCGGCGTGATCCCCTGGAGCCCGTTGGCGCGCGGTCGGCTGACCCGTCCGTGGGACGCGCAGACGAGCCGCTCCGAGACCGACGAGTGGGGCGCGTCCCTCTACCGCGACGAGGACGCGGCGGTCGTCGACAAGGTGCGGACCCTGGCCGAGCAGCGGGGGGTCGCGCCCGCCCAGGTGGCACTGGCGTGGCTGCTCGCACAGCCCGGGGTGACCTCACCGATCGTCGGGGTCACCAAGCCCGAGCACCTCGCCGACGCGGTCGCGTCGGTCGACCTGGTGCTGACCGACGACGAGCTCGCCGACCTCGGCGCCGACTACGTCCCTCGCGGGGTCGCCGGGCACCAGTAGGACTACTCCTCGGGCTCGGCCGTCATCACGACGACGCGGTCGATCCGCTCGTCGCGGACGTGATAGGCCACCAGCGCCTCGACGTCGAGGCCCGCCGCGGTCGCATGCTCGTCGTCGACGACCCACGCTCCGCGTTCGATCCGGTGATGCACCTCGGCGTGCAGGTCGGAGAGCCGGGAGAACCACTCGTCGTACTGCGCCCGGACCGCGTCGAGGCCCTCGAGCAAGGCGTCGCCGTTGCCCGAGGTCACCACGACGTCGTCGGCGTAGCAGGCCAGGAAGGCCTCGAGATCGTGGGCGTTGTAGGCGTCGACCTGACGGGCGACGGTGTCCGTGGCGGTCATGCCTCGACGTAGGACCGGGTGCCCGCCCGGGTCAGGTGCCGGAAGTCCCGATCGCGCAGGACGGCCGATAGCCAACGCGCGCGGCGCCTGCCACCATCGACACGGTCGGGACGAGTCCCGGACACGCCGGCTGCAAGCGGAGGGTGAGGTCACATGGCGCTGAGCGAGCGAGAGGTCGCCGAGGTCGCACGGGTCGAGGAGTCGGGTCGCCCGCCCGTGGTGTTCGTGCACGGGCTGTGGCTGCTTCCCTCCAGCTGGGCGCCCTGGCAGCAGCTCTTCGAGCAGCAGGGCTACGCCGCGTTGGCGGCCGACTGGCCCGGTGACCCGGAGACGGTCGAGGCGGCGCGGGCGCACCCCGAGACCTTCGCCGGTACGACGGTCGACATGGTCACCGAGCACGTCGCGGAGATCGCGCAGCGGCTGTCGACTCCACCGGTGCTGATCGGGCACTCGTTCGGCGGGCTGATCGTGCAGCGGCTCGCCGGCCGGGGCCTGGCCCGGGCGACGGTGGCGATCGACCCGGCGCCGTTCCGGGGCGTCCTCCCCCTGCCGCTGTCGGCACTGCGCGCGTCGTCCCCGGTCCTGCTCAACCCGCTGAACTACCGCAGCCAGGTCATGCTCAGCGAGGCGCAGTTCCGCTACGCCTTCACCAACGCCGTCGACGAGGCCGAGGCGCACCGCCTCTACGACGAGTACGCCGTCCCGTGCTCGGGAGTGCCGCTGTTCCAGGCAGCCACCGCCAACTTCAACCCCCGTGCCCAGACCCGGGTGGACCTGAAGCACCCGGACCGCGGGCCGCTGCTCGTCATCTCCGGGGAGAAGGACCACACGGTGCCCTGGGCGCTGGCCAACGCGGCGTACAAGAAGCAGCGCCGCCACCCGGACCCGACCGAGATCGTCGAGATCGAGGGACGGGGCCACTCGCTGGTCATCGACTCCGGTTGGCCGGGGGTCGCGGACATCGCGCTCGACTTCCTGGGGCGGCACGACGCGGACCGCTGATCGGCAGCCGCGGGGGAACGGGAACCTCGGTCCGTCAGATCCAGCGGGCGAACCAGATGCGCTGGAGCCACTCGGCGTGGGTGAGGAGGCCGTCGGTGTAGATCGGCCAGAACCACGCGAAGTTCAAGATCACCAGGACGACGTAGGACCCCGCGATGACGACGCCGACCGTCCGCCGCGGCGTCGGCTCCCGTGACGACCCGAGCAGCTGGCCGAGCGCCAGGGTGACGGCCAGCACCAGGAACGGCAGGGTGATGATCGAGTAGAAGCTGAAGATCGGGCGGCCGTCGTAGAGGAACCACGGCAGCCAGGTCGACGCGGCCCCGACCACGGCGACGCCGAACCGCCAGTCCCGCCGGCCGACCCACATCACCACCGCGTAGAGGAGAGCCAGCGTGCCGCCCCACCACAGCGCGGGGGTACCGAGCAGCAGGACCTGGCGCAGGCAGTCGCTCTTCGCGGGCGCGTGGCAGCCGTCGGTGCCGGGCTTGATGGCGGTCTGGGCGTCGACCCCGACGGGACGGTTGAGCAGCAGCCAGCCCCGAGGCTGGGAGGCGTAGGTGTGGGTGCACCCGGTCAGGAAGTGGGTGTGGAAGACGTAGACGTCGCGGTGGTAGTGCATCAGCGAGTCGAGACCCTGCACGAGGCCCGGGAGCCCGTGCTTCACCGGCTGGTCGGCGGTCGGCCAGTGCTTGGAGTTGTCGAAGGTGATGTGCTTCCCGCAGTCGGAGCCGCCCGAGACGTAGTGGGTGTACTGGCTGTTCGAGAGGTACTCGACGTACTGGCTGGAGTGCATCAGCCAGCCGGTCCAGGTGGCGACGTAGACCACGAAGCCGACCAGCACGACGTGGACGAACGTCGAGGGGGCGTCGGCGACCAGTGCCCGGACCCCGGAGAAGCTGACCCCGAACGAACGACGTGCCCCGGCGCACCAGGCGACGGCCAGCAGGGAGAACGCCGCGAGCGGGTAGACGGCCTCCCACTTGCTGCCGCAGGCCAGGCCCCAGCAGATGCCGGAGACCAGGAGCCAGGGTCGGAAGAGCAGGGCCTTGACCGGCCCCCAGTCACCCGGGTCGCTGATCTGGTCGGGCACCAGCGAGGCCATCCTGGCGCGGTACCAGTCGCGGTCGAGCACCAGGCAGTGCACGGCACACAGGAGGAAGAAGGCGACGAAGATGTCGAGCAGGGCGAGCCGCGAGAGCACGAACGCGAGGCCGTCGAAGCAGACCAGGATGCCCGCGACGCAGCCGAGCAGCGTCGAGCCGGTCAGGCGTCGTACGAACCGGATCATCACCAGGATCAGCAGCGTCCCGACGATCGCGGGTACGACGCGCCAGCCGAGCGGCGTGAAGCCGAAGGTCTTCTCGCCCAGGCCGATCAGCCACTTGCCGACCTCCGGGTGGACCACCATCGACGCGTCGTGCTTCCACAGGTGGGTGGTCTGGCCGCCGAGGATGTGCTTGTTGGCGACACCACCGTCGTTGTCGAGGTAGTCGCGGGCATAGCCGAAGTGCCACAGCGACCAGGCGTCCTTGGCGTAGTACGTCTCGTCGAACTCGAACGCGTGCGGGGTGCCGAGCTTCCACAGCCGCAGGAAGAGCCCGAGCAGGGTGATGGAGAGCGTCGCCGTCCAGCCGATGAACGGGTCCTCGAGCGAGCGGCGCCGCCGGGCACGGTCTGCGGCCAGGGGTACGGCGCGGCCCTCGTCGTCGTAGGACAACCCCTCCATCCGGCGGCCCGCACGGCGCGCGGTGGCTGGGGTCGTCACGGTGCTGCACTCTACGTGCCCCACCCAGGCTGACATGATCGTGACGTGGCTTCCCCGACCGGCGTCCTGGTGCTGGCGGCCACGCCCATCGGCCGGGCCGCCGACGCGCCGCCGCGGCTCGCGGCCGAGCTCGCCGGGGCCGACGTGATCGCGGCGGAGGACACGCGGCGGCTGGCGCGTCTGGCCACCGATCTCGGCGTCGACGTGAAGGGGCGGGTCACGTCGTACTTCGACGGCAACGAGGCCGCTCGCACGCCCGGGCTGGTCGCCCGGCTCGTCGCGGGCGACCGGGTGGTGCTCGTGACCGACGCCGGCATGCCGAGCGTGTCGGACCCGGGCTACCGGCTCGTGGTCGCCGCCGTCGGGGCCGGCATCGTGGTCACGGCCGTCCCCGGACCCTCGGCCGTGCTCACCGCGCTCGCCGTGAGCGGGCTCCCCGTCGACCGCTTCTGCTTCGAGGGCTTCCTGCCGCGCAAGGCGGGTGAGCGGGCGCGGCGGCTGGCCGGGCTCGCCGGGGAGGAGCGGACCCTGGTGTTCTTCGAGGCGCCGCATCGCACGGCCGCGGCCCTGGCCGCGCTCGCCGAGGCGTTCGGGCCCGACCGGCCGGCGGCCGTGTGCCGCGAGCTGACCAAGACGCACGAGGAGGTACGACGCGGTCCCCTCGGCGACCTCGTGGGGTGGGCCGAGGACGGGGTCCGTGGCGAGGTCACGATCGTGGTCGGCGGCGCCGTCCCGACCTCGGTCGCCGACGACCCCGACTCCCTCCGCGACGCTGTCGCCGACCTCGAGAGCGAGGGCGAGCCGCGCAAGGACGCGATCAAGACCGTCGCCGCCCGGGCCGGCGTACCGAAGCGGGTCGTGTACGACGCCGTCCACCAGATCGGGCAGGAGGACCCGTCGTGAGTGAGCCGATGCGGAGCCGGGGCGGCGAGGACGAGCACGGGCGGCGCCGGGATCGCGAGCGGCCGCCCCCGCCCGAGCCCCTCCCGCACCCGGTCGTGGACAACCACTGCCACCTCGACATCGAGGACGGGGCCTGGCTGCCGACCGCCGACGCGGTGGCGCGCGCGACCGAGGTCGGCGTACGACGCATCGTGCAGATCGGCTGCGACCTGCCCGGGGCGCAGTGGGCCGTCGACGCCGCCGTCGAGCACGACTCCCTGGTGGCCGGCGTGGCCCTGCATCCCAACGAGGCGCCGCGACTGGCTGCCGAGGGACGGCTCGAGGAGGGGCTCGCCGAGATCGAACGGCTGGCGGGGTCGCACGACAAGGTCCGCGCCGTGGGGGAGACCGGGCTCGACCACTTCCGCACGGGGCCCGAGGGTCGCGCGGCCCAGGTGGAGTCGTTCGTCCGACACATCGACCTGGCGAAGCGGCTCGACAAGACCCTGGTGATCCACGACCGCGACGCCCACGACGAGATCCTCGACGTCCTCGACGCGGAGGGAGCCCCCGAGCGCTGGGTGATGCACTGCTTCTCGGGCAACCCGCGCTTCGCTCGCGCCTGCCTCGACCGGGGCGCGTTCCTGAGCTTCGCCGGGACGGTGACGTTCAAGAACGCCCAGCCCGTGCGCGACGCGCTGGCGGTCACGCCGCTCGATCGGGTGCTCGTCGAGACCGACGCGCCGTTCCTCACGCCGACGCCCTACCGGGGCCGTCCCAATGCGTCGTACCTGGTGCCGGTGACGGTCCGGGCCATGGCCGAGATCCGCGGCGACGACCTGACGGCGCTCTGCGAGGCCGTCGACGCCACCACGGACCGGGCGTTCGGCGGCGCGTGGTAGCGGGCCGGTTCTGGCGGATTTCGGACAACGAGACGCTGCTCACGTTGTCTCACCTACGGTGGCCGAGGAGTTGGGAGACCGCGGAGACATCCGTATGGTCTTGTGACTGTTGGCCGGGATCGGGTGATTTCGACCGGCGCTGTGGCCGCACCCGCGTGTGTGGCTCCCTGGTGTGAAGCCGTCCCCCGGCCTCCGAGCAGGCGTGCGAGAGCGCGAGGTGCCGTCCCGAGGCCCGGGGAGTACGACGTCTGGAGAGTTGTGCGCCAGAAGCTCGCACGCATCAGCAAGAGCAAGGCAGCGCTGGTCGGCGCCGCGGCGGTCGCCGCAGCGGCCGTGATCGGCACCACGGTCGGCTACGCGTCGATGGGCACCTCGGTGACCCTCAACGTCGACGGCCACATCGAGCACGTGACCTCGAGCGGAGACACGGTCGGACAGGTCCTCTCCGACCAGGGCATCACGCTGAAGAGCCACGACGAGGTCGCTCCCGCTGTCGACTCGCCCGTCTCCGACGGTACGACGATCGCGGTCCGCTACGGCAAGCCGCTGCAGCTCGACGTCGACGGCTCCACCACGACGTACTGGGTGACCGCCACGGACGTGCGCGGGGCCCTCAACGAGATCAACCGCAGCTTCGACCGGGCCCGGTTGTCGGTCAGCCGCGGCGCGGGCATCACCCGCGACGGTCTGCGGATCACCGTGGCCACGCCGAAGTCGCTCACCGTCGTGATCGGCGGCAAGCACGCGGTGCACCAGAACATCCCGGCGGTGACGGTCGAGCAGGCGCTGAAGGCGCTCGGCGTGACCCTCGGCAAGCACGACATCGTGCACCCCGGCCTGCACCACCGGCTCGGCGACGGCGACAAGCTCGTCCTGACCCGCGTCCGGATCGTGCGCAAGCAGGTCTCGGGTGAGTCCGTCGACTACAGCACCGTCACGCGCAACGACTCCTCCATGGCCGCAGGGCCGCAGCACGGTGGTCCGCGCCGGGCACGACGGGTTGCGCGACGTGACCTACCGGATCGTCTTCCGCAACGGCCGACTGGTGGCCCGCACGGTGCTCACCCAGGACGTGCTGCGCGCCCCGGTCGCCCGGATCGAGCGCGTCGGGACCAAGAGCGTCGCCACGAGCAACTTCGCCGGTGGCAGCACCGTGTGGGACCGTCTCGCGAAGTGCGAGTCGGGCGGCAACTGGGCCACGAACACCGGCAACGGCTACTACGGCGGGCTGCAGTTCTCCCTCGGCACCTGGCATGCCTACGGCGGTTCCGGGCTGCCGAGCAGCGCCTCGCGGGGGACGCAGATCGCCATCGCGACCAAGATCCGCAACGCCAGTGGTGGGTACGGCGCCTGGCCGGCCTGTGCGGCCTCGCTGGGGCTGCCGCGCTGACCCACCCATGATCCCGGCGGCAGTGCGCCCGAGGCCGATCCCCCCAGACGGCCACGATCTGGCGCCCGCCGCTCGAGGCGCCGGCCTGACACCCCCCTAGGCTGGCGCGCATGACGTCCGCCGGTCCGAGACTCCTCGGGCCGGCGGACGTTCGTGCGCTCGCCGCAGCGCTCGACCTGCGCCCGACCAAGCAGCGCGGGCAGAACTTCGTGATCGACGCCAACACCGTGCGCCGCATCGTCCGGGCCGCCGGCGTCGGACCCGACGACGTGGTCGTGGAGGTCGGGCCGGGGCTCGGGTCGCTGACCCTGGCGCTGCTCGGCGAGGTGTCGAGGGTCGTGGCGGTGGAGGTCGATCCGGTGCTCGCCGCGGCGCTGCCCGCCACGTTGGCGTCGTACGCCGGGGAGCTGGCGGGGCGGTGCGAGGTGGTGGTCGCCGATGCCATGCGGATCGACGCGATCCCCGGACCCACCCCGACCGCGCTGGTGGCCAACCTGCCCTACAACGTGTCCGTGCCCGTGCTGCTGCACCTGCTGAGCCTGCTGCCCGGCCTCGAGCGCGGGCTGGTGATGGTGCAGGCCGAGGTCGCCGACCGGCTGGCCGCGGCGCCGGGGTCCAAGGTCTACGGCGTGCCGAGCGTCAAGGCCGCCTGGTACGCCGACGTGCGACGGGCGGGCACGGTGGGACGCAACGTGTTCTGGCCCGCACCCAACGTCGACTCCGGGCTGGTCGCGTGGACGCGTCGCGACCCGCCGGCCACGACCGCGACCCGTGAGCAGGTGTTCGCGGTGGTCGACGCGGCGTTCGCCCATCGGCGCAAGGTGCTCCGCGGCGCCCTGCGTGACCTCGCCGGGTCGGGCGAGGCGGCCAGTGCCGCGCTGACCGCGGCCGGCGTGGACCCGATGGCGCGCGGTGAGTCGCTGACGGTGGAGCAGTTCGCCAGGATCGCCGAGGCCCTGCCATGAGCCTCACCGTGCGCGCGGCCGCGAAGATCAACCTCCTGCTCGGGGTCGGTGCCCCGCGCCCCGACGGCTTCCACACGCTGGTGACCGTCTACCAGGCGGTCAGCCTCTACGACGACCTCACCGTGACCGCGGCGGACCGCCTGACCGTCGAGACCGAGGTCGCGTCGTACATCGATGCGAGCCACCTGCCCCCCGCCGGTCACAACATCGTGGACCGCGCGGCGGCGAGGCTGGCCGCGCTGCACGGTCGTGGTGTGGGCGCGGAGGTCCGCATCGACAAGTCCATCCCGATCGCCGGAGGGCTGGCCGGAGGCTCGGCCGACGGGGCCGCGGCACTCGTCGCCCTCGACCGGGTGCACGACCTCGGCACCTCCGACCACGACCTGCTCACGCTCGCCGCGGACCTCGGCAGCGACGTGCCGTTCGCGCTGCACGGGGGCACGGCGCTCGGTGAGGGACACGGCGAGCTCGTCACCCCGCTCACCGACGAGGGCTCGTGGTGGTGGGTGGTCGTGCCGTCCGACGAGGGGATGTCGACGCCGGCGGTCTACCGCCACTACGACGAGGTGCGGCCCGACGCGCCGCTGGTACCCGAGCCGCCCGACGAGATCCTGGCTGCGCTGGCGAGCGGCGACCCGCGCCGGCTGGCCGCTGCCCTGCACAACGACCTCGAGCAGGCAGCCTTCGACCTGCGGCCGGACCTCGCCGCGCTGATCGTCGAGGGGGGCGACGCGGGTGCGCTGCGCGGGCTGCTGTCGGGGTCGGGGCCGACCTGCGTGTTCCTCTGCGAGTCCGCCGACCATGCGCGCTCGGTCGCGGCGACCCTCTCCGCCGGCCGTGACCAGCGCGTCGTACTCGTGGCGCACGGGCCGGTCGCCGGCGCCCACGTGGTGACCGCGTGAGCAACCTCGTCAACCTCGAGCGGGTCTCCAAGGCGTACGGCGTCCGGCCGCTGCTCACCGACGTCTCGCTCGGGGTGTCGGTGGGGGAGCGGATCGGCGTGGTGGGCCGCAACGGCGACGGCAAGACGACGCTGCTCCAGGTGCTCACCGGGCAGGAGCCGCCCGACAGCGGTCGGGCGACGATGTCGCGCGGGCTCGCGATCGGCTACCTCCACCAGGGCGACACCCTCGACGACACGCACTCGGTGCGCGACGCCGTCCTGGCGGGCAAGCCCGACCATGCCTGGGCCGCGGAGCCCCGGACCCGGGAGGTCGTGACCGAGCTGCTCGCGGGCATCGAGCTCGACCGCGCGGTCATCGGGCTCTCCGGCGGCGAGCGGCGGCGCTGTGCCCTGGCCGAGCTGCTGCTGCACGAGCACGACCTCGTCGTCCTCGACGAGCCGACCAACCACCTCGACGTCGAGGCCGTCGCCTGGCTGGCCGAGCACCTGGTCTCGCTGCCCTCGGCGCTGGTCGTGGTGACGCACGATCGCTGGTTCCTCGACGCGGTCTGCCAGCGGACGTGGGAGGTGCACGACGGGGCGGTCGACACCTACGAGGGCGGCTACGCCGCGTTCGTGCTGGCCAAGGCGGAGCGCCAGCGGCAGGCCGCGGCCTCGGAGGTGCGCCGTCGCAACCTGGTCCGCAAGGAGCTGGCCTGGCTACGGCGCGGGGCACCCGCGCGGACGTCCAAGCCGAAGTTCCGGCTCGACGCCGCCTCGGCGCTGATCGACGACGAGCCGCCTCCGCGCGACCGGCTGGAGCTCCAGCGCTTCGCCACGCAGCGGCTCGGCAAGGACGTCATCGACGTCGAGGACGTCGACCTGCAGCGCGGCGAGCGGGTCCTGCTGTCGCGCGCCACCTGGCGGCTCGGGCCGGGCGACCGGGTCGGGATCGTCGGTGTCAACGGCGCCGGGAAGTCGTCGGTGCTCTCGCTGCTCGACGGCTCGCTGCTGCCGAGCGCCGGGCGCGTGAAGCTCGGACGCACGGTCGCCCTGCAGCACCTCACGCAGGCGCTCGACGACCTCGACCCCCAGGCCCGGGTGCTCGACACGGTCGAGTCGGTCAGGCGGGTGACCCGGACGGCCACCGGCGAGATCACGGCGTCCTCGCTGCTCGAGCGGTTCGGCTTCACCGGCGACCGACTGACCGCCCGGCTCGGCGACCTCTCGGGTGGGGAGCGGCGCCGCTTCCAGCTGCTCCGGCTGCTCCTCACCGAGCCGAACGTGCTGCTCCTCGACGAGCCGACCAACGACCTCGACATCGAGACCCTGACCGTGCTCGAGGACTTCCTCGACGACTGGCCGGGCACCCTGGTCGTGGTCTCCCACGACCGGTACTTCCTCGAGCGCGTCACCGACGTCACCTACGGCCTCCTCGACGACGGCCTGATCTCGATGCTCCCCGGCGGCGTCGACGACTACCTCACCCGCCGCCGGGCCACCACTGCCGCAGCGCCGCAAGCGCTGACCCGGCAGAAGTTCACGCCCCAGAGCGCTGACCCGGCAGAAGTCGACCTCCCGGAGGCGTCGCCGAAGGCGCGGGCGGGGAGCGCGGAGGAGCGGGCCGCCCGGAAGACCCTGGCCCGGGTGGAGAAGCAGCTGGAGCAGGTCACGGCGCACGAGGCCGAGCTGAACGCCGAGGTGCTGGTCCATGCCGCCGACCACGAGCGCCTGACCGAGCTCTCCCGGGCGCTGGGTGAGGTCGCGGCCGAGCGGGAGGCGCTGGAGCTCGAGTGGCTGGAGGCGGCCGAGGCGCTCGAGTAGCGCGCCGAGTCGGTCACGAGCCGACCCGGCGTCGTACGGCGTGAACGTCTGCCGGGTCAGCGCTCCGGGGCGTGAACGTCTGCCGGGTCGGCGAAGGGGGCGAGGAGGACGCGGAGGAGGGAGGCGAGGCGGGTGCGGTCGCGTTCGGGGAGCCGCTCGAGCAGCGCGCGCTCGGCCTCGAGGAGGGCGGCGAAGGCGGCGTCGACGGTCGTCTTGCCCTCGGCGGTGAGCCGGACGATCACCCCGCGCCGGTCGTCGGGATCGGGGTAGCGCTCCACCAGCCCGCGCGCGCTCAGCCGGTCGACGCGGTTGGTCATGGTGCCGCTGGTCACGAGCGTCTCGCGCAGCAGGCGGCCGGGCGAGAGCTCGTAGGGCTCGCCGGTACGACGAAGTGCCGCCAGCACGTCGAACTCCCACTGCTCGATCCCGTGCGTGGCGAAGGCGTCGCGCCGGGCCAGCTCGAGCCGGCGCGCGAGACGGCTGACCCGACTGAAGACGCCGACCGGCGCGAGATCGAGATCGCCCCGCTCGCGGCCCCAGGCCTCGAGCAGGTCGTCCACCTCGTCACGCATGGCGCCCAGTCTAGATCCAGTCGAGAATCTTGACATCAAGAGGAGTTCTCACCGAGACTGGGTTATCTTGATGTCAAGACACTTGGAGGAGGGCCGATGCCCCACACCTGGGACCCCGAGCGGTACCTGACCTACGCCGACGAGCGCGGCCGCCCCTTCGTCGAGCTGGTCGCGCGCGTCGGCGCCGACTCACCGACGACCGTGGTCGATCTCGGCTGCGGGCCGGGCAACCTGACCACCCTGCTGCGCGCACGCTGGCCGGAGGCCGAGGTCCGCGGCCTCGACTCCAGCCCGGAGATGATCGCGAAGGCTCGAGCCGCCGACCCGGCCATCGCGTTCGCGGTCGCCGACCTGCGCGACTGGGCCGGCGACGCCGAGCCGGTCGACGTCCTGGTCTCCAACGCGACGCTCCAGTGGGTGCCCGGCCATCTCGATCTCCTGCCGGCCCTCGTCGGCCGGATCCGGCCGGGTGGCTGGCTGGCCTTCCAGGTGCCGGGCAACTTCGACGAGCCGAGCCACACGATCCGGACCGCGCTGGCCGCCGAGCCGCCGTACGCCGACCACACCCGCGGCGTCGCGGTCCCCAGCAGTCACGACCCCGCCGTCTACCTCGAGACGCTCGCCGCCCTCGGTTGCCGCGTCGACGCGTGGGAGACGACGTACCTGCACGTGCTGGCCGGTGCCGACCCGGTCTTCACCTGGGTCTCCGGCACCGGCGCGCGGCCGACCCTCCAGGCGCTTCCCGACGATCTCCGCCCCGGCTTCGAGGAGGAGTTCAAGCGCCGCCTGCGCGAGGCCTACCCCGAGCGCGACGGCCGCGTCGTGCTCCCGTTCCGGCGGGTCTTCGTCGTCGCGGAGGTCCCGGCCCGCGCCACCGACGAGCGGCCATGATCGCGCTCCACCACGTGCAGGTCGCGTGCCCGCCCGGTGGCGAGGACGCCGCCCGCCGGTTCTTCGCCGACGGCCTCGGCCTGACCGAGGTCGAGAAGCCCGCCGCCCTCCAGGGCCGCGGCGGCGCCTGGTTCCGCGCGTACGACGGGCTGGGCGCGGTCGCGGCGGAGCTCCACGTCGGGGTCGAGGAGCCGTTCGCGGCCGCCCGCAAGGCCCACCCGGCGTTCGTCGTCGACGACCTGGAGCGGACCGCCGACTCGATCGGCTCGGTCGGTGGCGACGTCGACTGGAGCGAGCGCGACTCCTTCCCGGGCTACCGGCGCTTCCACGTCCGCGATCCCCACGGCAACCGGGTCGAGGTCCTCCAGCCGCTCGACAACTGAGTCGCGCGAGACCCGTGGGGTCGGCGACCCTGGGAGCATGACGCTGCTGTTCGTGTTCGGCCCCCCGGCCGTCGGCAAGATGACGGTCGGCCGCGCGGTCGCGGACGCGAGCGACTTCCGGCTGTTCCACAACCACCACGTGATCGAGCCGCTGCTCGACGTCTTCGACTTCGGGACCCCGCCGTTCAACCGGCTGCTCGCCGAGGTGCGGCAACGCGTGCTGGAGGAGGCCGCGGAGGCCGACACCGATCTCGTCTTCACCCTCGTCTGGGCGCTGGACCTCCCCGAGGACACGGCCGCCGTGCGGCGCCATCTCCAGCCCTTCGTCGACGCCGGTCGCCGGATCGCCGTCGTCGAGCTGTACGCCGGGCTGGACACCCGCCTCGAGCGCAACCGCACGCCGTACCGGCTCGCGGAGAAGAAGTCCAAGCGCGACCTGGAGTGGTCCGAGGGCAACGTGCGCGAGCTGGAGCGCATCCAGATGAACACCGACCGCCCGTCACCCGCGGACGCGCTCATCGCCGAGTACCCGCACCTCCGGATCGACAACACCGACCGCACGCCGGAGGCCGTGGCGGCCGAGATCCTCGGTTGGCTGGAGTCCTGACATCCCGGTCGTCTCCCCGGCGGAGACAACACCCCCAGGGGTATACTTCACCGTCGAGCGAAAGGGGACGCGATGTCCACCCTCACCCTGACCGAGGACTCCTTCGAGCAGGCCGTGCTGCAGGACGGCATCGTCCTCGTCGACTTCTGGGCGTCGTGGTGCGGCCCGTGCCGGATGTTCGCGCCGATCTACGAGGCTGCCTCCGAGACCCACCCCGACATCGCGTTCGGGAGCGTCGACACCGAGGCCGAGCAGGGCCTCGCCGGCGCACTGCAGATCAGCTCGATCCCCACGCTGATGGCCTTCCGCGACGGCATCCTGGTCTTCCGCCAGGCCGGCGCGCTGCCCGAGCCGGCGCTCGCGCAGCTGATCGACGCGGTCCGTGGGCTCGACATGGACGCCGTACGGCGTGAGGTCGAGACCGCCGAAGCCACCGAGCAGAGCTCCTGATGGACCTCCCCGCGGACGAGATGACTCCGGTCATCAACCGGATCAAGCGCGCGCGCGGACAGCTCGACGGCGTCGTCCGGATGCTCGAGGAGGGCCGCTCCTGCGAGGAGATCGTGACCCAGCTCGCGGCGGTCTCGAAGGCCCTCGACCGGGCCGGCTTCGCGGTGATCGCGTCGGGGCTGCGGCAGTGCGTCACGGGCGATCCCGAGACCGGCCGGCAGCTCGACGTGAAGCGCATGGAGAAGCTGTTCCTGTCGCTCGCCTGACGCCGCCGGGGAAGGAGCGTGCGGACCCCGCCGTGGTTACCCGCTGGTAATATCCGGGTCATGACCGACGTCCTCAGTCTGTGGCGGTGGGCCGGCCGGGTCCCGGCCGGGGGGCGGGCGTTCTCGTTCCTCTTCGCCCGCCGCGCGCCGTACTTCGGCAGCATCAGACCGCGGTTCACCGTGCTCGAGCCGCACCACGTGGAGCTGGTGATCCCCGACCGGCGGCGCGTGCACAACCACCTCGGGACGGTCCACGCGATCGCGCTGTGCAACGGGCTCGAGGCGGCCATGGGGGCGCTGGCCGAGGCGAGCATCCCGCCCGGCAAGCGCTGGATCCCGAAGAGCATGCAGGTCTCCTACACCGCCCGGGCGACCTCCGACATCACCTGCATCGCCGAGACCGATCCACTGGTCTGGTCCGGCGACGACCCCGACGTACCGGTCCGCGTCCGTGGTGTCCGCGACGACGGCACCGTCGTCATCGACGGCGTGATCTCGCTGTGGGTGACCCCGCGTCCGGCGTAGAGGTCTCGACTCCGCTCGACCGACGGAGGCGTCCCAGGGGTGTCAGCCGCAGAAGATCGGGTTGGTGAGCGCGACCATCGGCAGGAACGACTGGTCGCCCATCGGGTCCGCGGGCGCGCCACGGCGTACCTCCACACGGACGAACGCCTCGGTCACCGCGACGTCGTGCTGCAGCGAGATCGCGCCGTCGCCGTCGGCGACCGCGGCGGCGAGGACGCCGCTGCTGCCGAGCAGCTGCGCCACCGTGCCGGGTACGCCGGACACGCTGAGGCTGCAGGCCAGCTGCTCACCGGCGGCGAGGGTCACCGTGTCGCCGGGCCCACCGACGGTCGTGGTGACGCCGGCACCGGTCGCCTCGAAGGTCAGCTCGACCTGGGAGGACTCCGCGATCCAGCAGTGCCCACCCTGCACAGCGGCCACGATCGCCGCGCTCGAGAGCGTCTCGAGCCGATACACGGTCTGCGGGAGCCCGACCGTCTGCCCCGCGTGGTGGGAGTCGGAGTTGCCGACCGCGGGCGTGAAGTGCCCGGCCACGAGCCCGGCGTGCCACGTAGCGACCGCCTTCTGGTCCCAGAGCTCCCACGGGCCGTTCCACACCTCGACCGCGTCCATGCCGGCGTACGTCGTGCCGAAGTCCCAGCGCGTGCCTGCCACCGGGACGAACGGGTGGGCGGCGATCGCGACGCCGCCGCGACTGCGCGTGAGGGCGGTGAAGCGAGCGAGCTCGTGGTCCGCGGCGCGGTAGCGCCAGTCGACCCAGGTGCCGGGCGTCGTACCGGTCGCCAGCCAGTGGCCGTTGCGGGTCGTCACCTCCTCGCCGCTGACCACGAGGAAGCCGTCGGGCACGTGATGGCCGAAGATGCGGGTGGCGGCGTTCGTGTTGTGGTCGGAGGTGCCGAGGAAGTCCAGTCCGTGCTCCTGCGCCTGCGCGACGAGCTGGGCCGGCGTCCACTTCCCGTCGGAGTGGACGGAGTGGGTGTGGAGGTCGCCGCGGTACCAGCCCGGTGGGGTGCCCGGGACGGACGTCGGGGCGTGCAGCGCGTGGAAGGCCGGCTCGTCGGGCTTGCCGTGCTCGAGCGTGACCGTGACGTGCCACGGCGTACCGGGCGGCGTGATCAGGAACGGACCCAGGATGACGTGCCACAGGCCGCGCGTGATCGGCCCGGCGAGGTAGCCCGGGGTGGCCCAGCGTCGGCTGACCATGAAGTGGCGGCGAGCCCCGCCGGACCAGCCGCGGAACCCGTCGGCGTTCCCCAGTCCCTTGCCCGAGGGGTCGAACAGGCCGATGTCGACGACGTTCGTGCTGTAGCCGATGCCGGTGTCGTGGGGCTTGAAGTCGTAGTGCACGTGGATGGCCCGCACCCCCGGTGGCACGCGGAACGGGAGGTAGTGCCAGTCCGGCGTCTTCGGGTCGGTGAACCTGCCCTTGAAGTGGATGCGCGTCCTCGTGCCGGCCGCGGCCGCGGGTACGTCGATCAGGCCGGCGCTGGTCACGATCCCCGCCCCGAGCCCCGCGCCGCCGAGCAGCAGGGAGCGGCGGTGCAGGCCGTGCGGTGTGGTCTCCTCGCTCATGGTGGCTACACCCTAGAGGGACGGCACCCGTACCCTGGGTCGGTCATGAGCAGCCCAGTCGTCGACCCCGTCCGCACCTACGAGGTCCGCACCTACGGGTGCCAGATGAACGTCCACGACTCCGAGCGGCTGACCGGGCTGCTGGAGGAGGCGGGCTACGTCGCGGCGCCGGCGGACGAGCAGGCCGACGTCGTCGTCCTCAACACCTGCGCGGTCCGCGAGAACGCCGACAACAAGCTCTACGGCAACCTCGGCCATCTGGCGCCGGTCAAGGCCCGGCGCCCCGGGATGCAGATCGCCGTCGGCGGCTGCCTGGCCCAGAAGGACCGCGCCACGATCACCCAGAAGGCGCCCTGGGTCGACGTCGTCTTCGGGACCCACAACATCGGCTCCCTGCCGGCCCTGCTCGAGCGGGCGCGCGTGCAGGAGGAGGCGCAGGTCGAGATCCTCGAGTCGCTCGAGGTCTTCCCCTCGACGCTTCCGACGCGGCGCGAGTCGGCGTACGCCGCGTGGGTCTCGGTGTCGGTGGGCTGCAACAACACCTGCACGTTCTGCATCGTCCCGAGCCTGCGCGGCAAGGAGAAGGACCGCCGCCCCGGCGACATCCTCGGCGAGATCCGCGCCCTCGTCGGGGAAGGGGTCAGCGAGGTCACGCTGCTGGGGCAGAACGTCAACGCCTACGGCGTCGAGTTCGGCGACCGGCAGGCCTTCTCCCGGCTGCTCCGCGCCTGCGGCGAGGTCGAGGGGCTCGAGCGGGTGCGCTTCACCTCGCCCCACCCGGCGGAGTTCACCGACGACGTGATCGAGGCGATGGCCGAGACGCCGAACGTGATGCACCAGCTGCACATGCCGCTCCAGTCCGGCTCCGACCGGGTGCTGCGCGCCATGCGGCGGTCCTACCGCCGGGAGCGCTACCTCGGCATCATCGACCGGGTGCGCGCCGCGATGCCCGACGCCGCGATCTCCACCGACATCATCGTCGGCTTCCCCGGTGAGACCGAGGACGACTTCGTGCAGACCCTCGAGGTCGTGCGCGAGGCCCGCTTCGCAGCCGCGTTCACCTTCCAGTACTCCATCCGGCCCGGCACCCCCGCCGCCACGCTGCCCGACCAGGTGCCGCCCGGCGTCGTCCGCGAGCGCTACCAGCGCCTGGTCGACGTCGTCAACGAGATCTCCTGGGGGGAGAACCAGCGGCTCGTCGGCTCCCGGGTCGAGCTCCTGGTCGCGGAGGGGGAGGGCCGCAAGGACGCCGCCACCCTGCGCCTCACCGGCCGCGCCCGCGACAACCGGCTGGTCCACTTCAGTCCGCGCGACGGCATCCGCCCCGGCGACCTGGTCGAGGTCGAGATCTCCTACGCCGCCCCGCACCACCTCGTCGCCGACGGTCCGGTCCTGGCCCATCGTCGTACGCGGTCCGGCGATGCCTGGGAGGCCCGCACCGCCGCTCCCTCCACCGCCGTCGGCCTGGGCATGCCCACGGTCGGCGCTCCCGCCTGAGCCCGCTGGACGACCGCGGTGGATCGCAGTCACCGGCTGGCTGAGGATCACCGCCGTGTCGTCGGGCAGGCCGGGCACGGGCGCACGTCGCCGGTCCACCCGCGCTGCTGCAGCAGCCGCCCCACCCGTACGGCGGTGTCGCACGGTCGTACGTGGGCCTGGCCCCACCCGAGCCGGACCGTGAGCAGTGCGGCGACCGCCGCGTCCAGGTCACGTTCCAGGTCGAGATCTCGCGCCTGCGCACTGTCGTGGAAGAGTCTGCCGTCCAGCTCCACCACCACCCCGTAGTCCACGTAGACGACGTCTCGGTAGAGCAGGCCGCGCCGCGACTCGCGCACCTGGCGCTGGGCGCGGGGGAGGCCGTGGGCGAGTTCGACGAGGTCGAGGTAGTCGCGCTCGAGCAGTGAGCACGTGCCCTGGACGAGGTCCGCCAGCACCGCGACGGCGGTCAGGTCGTCCGGGGCCTCCGCCGCGACGTCGATCGCCGCGTGCTCGATCCGGACCCGCGGTGGGTGCGTGATGCTCAGGACCTTGGCCTCGAAGTGGGCCAGACGGTGCGCCACCACTCCGGGCGGTGCCCGGAAGGCCCGCTGTCGGTCGACCGCGACGTGGATCGGGTCGTCGGGACGACGCCTGCGCCGGCCGGGGCCGTCCACCACCCGGAGGGCGGAGTCGTGCGTCAGAGCTGCGGGCCAGGCGACGAGGACAGCGGCCCAGGCGCGCTGGATCCACGTCAGGGGCCCCGTGTGGTCCACGTAGACGCCCGGATGCACGCGAGCCCACTCGCGTCGGCGCACCAGCCGGCGTACGTCGTGGTCCGACAGGCCGGCCTCGAGGGCCTGGAACCGGGCGATGACCCCGCACTGGAGCTCGAGCAGGTCATCGACGACGGGCCCGAGCATGCACCGATGGTCGCCGCGGGGGCCCGGCGGCGCGACCACGCGTCGGGCCGCCTGTGGACGACGAGAGTGCGGTGATGCGCGGTCACCGAGGTGGCGAGGATTCCCCGCTGTCTCCCGTACGCCGACGTCAGGCGTCGCTGCGGGGGTCTTTCGACGGGTAGTCGGCCTTGGGCTCGATCCCCTCGGGGTTCTGCTCCGGCTCCTGGGTGAACTCGCCGTCGGAACCGACCAGGTCGCCGCCGTGATCGGTGTGGGGCGGCTCGGTGGTGTCGCGCTCGCCGTCGGTCGCCTCCTGGCCGGGGCCGGTCGGCCCGACGCGCTCGCTGCTGATCCCCATCCCGCCCGCGGCGCGCTCGGGTCCGGCGGCGTTGGGGTTGGAGTCCTTCAGCTCGGTGTCCTGCGCATGGCCGCCCTCGGGCAGCGTCTCGTCGCTCATGCGGGGCTCTCCTTCTCGGGCTCGCTGGCGCCGTCGGTGGAGGCGCCCTGGTCGGGGTCCTCGCCCTCCGCGACGGGATCGGGGACCTCGAGGTGCGGGCGGAGGGACGTCGCGAGGTCCGGCACCAGCGGTGCGGTCTCGTAGAGCTCGCCGACGATCGCGTCCACTCCACCGGGTGCCGGTTCGCCGGGCTCGATCTGCGGTCTGGGTCGGTCGCCCATGTCGGTCATCACGTTCTCCCCTCTCCTGCGCCACCAGGGTGGCGTGTCGTCCGACCTCGGCTCAGAATCCGAAGGTCGTGTACCCCTCGAGACCCGTACCCAGCCCGTCGAGGACTACGCGTTCGTGCGGCACCACCGGCTGCGGCAGTGCGGAGAGGGAGAACCACTCGAGCGCGGCGCACTTGGCCGGCTCCACGATCCGCGGCTCGCCACGCCACTGGCGGGCGGTGAAGAAGAAGTCGATGCGCTCGTCGATCGGGTCGGCGTGCTGGGTGCGCTGCATCGAGGTCACGAACTGCAGGACCAGCCCGTCGACGCCGATCTCCTCGAGCGCCTCGCGGTGCGCGGCGTCGTACGCCGTCTCCCCGCGCTCGACGTGCCCGGCCGCGGCGGCGGCCCAGTGGTCGTCCATGTAGCCGGTGTGCTGCCGTCGCTGGAGCAGCACCTGGTCCGCCGTCAAGGCCAGGGCGCAGCAGGAAGACGTACGCCGCGGGTACCACGCGGAACCGGTCGGTCAAGGGGGTCGGCCCGGGCGGCTCAGCGAGCGGTGTCGCCGTCGCCGGTCTTCTCCTCGGCGAAGTCCTGCGCCTTGTCGACCTGGCCGGCGTACTTGCCGCCGGTCTTGTCGTCCACGAGGTCCCCGGCCTTCTCGATGGCCTCGTCGACCTGCTTGTCGTGCTCGCCCACCAGCTTCTCGGCGTCGTCCAGGAATCCCATGTCACTCCTCGGGTCGTGGCCCCTCGAGCGGGGTCCTCGGGACAACCTAGTCCCGACCGAGCACCTCGAGCACCAGCCGCAGGACGTAGAAGAACACCGGCATGCAGAAGACGACGAGCATCACCCACGCCACGATCCGGTGCTTGAGCCGGCTCGAGTCGAGCTTCCCGGCGAAGTCGAGCAGCGCGCCGTCGGGCACGTGGTGGGTCAGCCCCATCCGCTGGGCGTCCGCGGGCATCCGGTTGCCGGGGAACCAGTACGGCGGAGAGTCGTCGTCGAGGCCGTAGTCCTCGTCGAACTCGTCCTCGCGTACGTCGGGCATGCGCCTACCTTAGGCCGGTCGCGGTCGGCCGCTGCCAGACTGGCCCCGTGCCCAGCGACGGTCGAGCGGAGCCGAGACCGATCGTCGCCGTCGTCGGCGCGACCGCAGCGGGCAAGACCGGTCTCTCGCTCGACCTCGCCGAGCGGCTCGACGGAGAGATCGTCAACACCGACGCGATGGCGGTCTACCGGGGCATGGACATCGGCACCGCCAAGCCGCCCGTCGGCGAACGACGCGGCATCCCCCACCATCTGCTGGACCTGCTCGACGTCACCGAACCGCTCACGGTCGCGGAGTTCCAGGGCTGGGCCCGGGCCGCGATCGCCGACGTCCGCGACCGCGGGCGGACACCGGTGCTCGTGGGCGGCTCGGCGCTCTACACCCGGGCGGTCCTCGACCGGTTCGAGTTCCCGGGCACCGACGCCGGCGTACGCCGGCAGCTCGAGACCGAGCTCGCAGCCGTCGGTCCCGCGGAGCTCCATCGGCGCCTGGCCGAGGCCGACCCCGAGGCGGCCGCGCGGATCCTGCCCGACAACGGCCGCAGGATCGTCCGGGCGCTCGAGGTCGTCGCCATCACGGGCCGGCCGTTCAGCGCGTCCCTGCCCGAGCACGTCTACGACGACCCGCGCAGCGTCCAGGTCGGGGTCGACATCGACCGGCCCACGCTCGACCCGCGGATCGAGCAGCGGGTCCGGGCCATGTTCGACGCCGGCTTCGTCGACGAGGTCCGCCGGCTCCTCGACGCCGGTCTCGCCGCAGGCCGCACCGCGCGCACCGCGATCGGCTACCGCGAGGTGACGGCGTACCTCTCGGGCGAGACGTCGCTCGAGGAGGCGATCGAGGCGACCACGACCGCCACCCGGCGCTTCTCCCGGCGGCAGGACAGCTGGTTCCGCAAGGACCCGCGCGTGGCGTGGCTGCCGTGGGACGCGTCCGACCGGGTCGAGCGGGCGCTGGCGGCGGTCGCGACCCTCGGCTGAGATCGGGCGCATGCCGCGGGCGGTGGCGGGCACGGGGAGGGGAGTCCGTTCTCGGGAGGAACCTTGACCCAGCTGCCTCGTCGCGCCCTCGGCGCGACCGCCGTACTCATCGCGACCCTGCTCGCGACCGCCACCACGCCGGCCCTGGCCGGGTCGTCGCCCTCGCCCGACCGGGGTCGACACACGACCAAGACGCCGACGAGCACGGGCTACGGCGGCGCGGTGAGCACCGTCGACCCGGAGGCGTCGGCCGCCGCCCTGCGCGTCCTGAAGCAGGGCGGCAACGCCACCGACGCGGCCGTCGCCGCGGCCGCGACCCTGGGCGTGACGGAGCCCTACAGCTCGGGGATCGGCGGTGGCGGCTACTTCGTCCACTACGACGCGCGGACCGGTCGGATCGGCACCATCGACGGCCGCGAGACCGCCCCGGCCTCGATGCCGCACGACGCGTTCCTCGACCCGGCGACCGGGCAGCCCTACAACTTCACCCCCGAGCTGGTCACCAGCGGCGTCTCGGTCGGCGTCCCGGGCAGCCTGGCCACCTGGCAGACCGCTCTGGACCGCTGGGGGACGATGTCGCTCGGCCGGACCTTCCGCCCGGCCATCCACGTGGCGCGGCACGGCTTCGTGGTCGACCCGACGTTCCGCCAGCAGACGCTGGAGAACAAGCTGCGCTTCGACGCCTTCCGCTCCACCCGCCGCCTGTTCCTGCCGGGCGGGGACGCGCCCGCGGTCGGCTCGGTGTTCCGCAACCCCGACCTCGCGGCGACGTACCGGCAGATCGCGCGCCGCGGCATCTCCTACCTCTACGACGGCCGCCTCGGCCGCCAGATCAGCCGCGTCGTCCACCACCCGCCGAAGACCGCGTCGACGACGCTTGCCCGTGCCGACCGGGTTCATGGAGCCCTCCGACCTGCGCCACTACTCGACGATCAGCCGCCGCCCCACCCACGTCGACTACCGCGGCTACGACGTCTACGGCATGGCGCCCTCGTCGTCCGGCGGCTCGACGGTCGGTGAGGCGCTGAACATCCTCGAGCGCTACCACCTGAGGGCATGTCCGACGCCGACGCCCTGCACCACTACCTCGACGCGAGCGCGCTGGCCTTCGCCGACCGGGGCGCCTACGTCGGCGATCCTGCCTACGTCGACGTACCCCTCCACGCGCTGCTGTCCGACCGCTACGCCGCCGAGCGGGCCTGCCGGATCAGCGACTCGACCGCGCTGGCCGCGCCGGTCGCGGCCGGCGACGTCACGTCGTACGACGGACGGTGCGACAGCCCGGCCTCCACGCCGGCGTCGACGGCGCCCGACACCGAGAACCTCAACACGACCAACCTGACGGTGGCCGACCGCTGGGGCAACATCGTGGAGTACACGCTCACCATCGAGCAGACCGGCGGCTCCGGCATCGTCGTGCCCGGCCGCGGCTTCCTGCTCAACAACGAGCTCACGGACTTCACGGCCGTCTACGACCCGGCCGACCCGAACCGGATCGAGGGCGGCAAGCGCCCGCGCTCGTCGATCTCGCCGACCATCGTGCTCCGCGACGGCAAGCCGTTCCTGGCGCTCGGCTCACCGGGCGGCTCGACGATCATCACCACGGTGCTGCAGATGCTCTTCAACCGGATCGACCGGGGGATGACCATCGAGCAGGCGATCGCGGCACCGCGGGCCTCGAGCCGCAACACGGCGACGATCACCGCCGAGCAGTCGTTCATCAACGAGTACGGCGCGGCACTCGAGCCCTACGGCTACACGTTCACGCCGGCCGGCGACCCGGGCACCACGGCGGCCGAGATCGGGGCCGCGACCGCGATCGAGTTCGGCCGCCACCACCTGCTGACCGCGGTCTCCGAGCCGACACGTCGCGGCGGCGGATCGGCGCTCGTGGTGCGACGCGCGCCCTGAGGGGGCTGACGAGGGCGGCCGTGGGGGCCATACTGACCCCAGCTCAGCATCGCACGAGGAGGCGGCATGCCGGAGGCGGGATTCGGCTCGGGACTGTGGAACAACGTCCAGGCGGTCCGGTTCGGCCCGCACCACGAGCTGCTCGCGCCGGTCCGCGCCGACGGCTGCGACGGCATCGTCCTGGGGGTCGATGCCGTCGCTGCGGCCGACGCGGCCGCCGAGACCGACCTGGCGGCGCAGCGAGGTGGACTACGCCGCCTCGTGGGTCGCTGGCGTCGTCCCTGAGGGTTCTCCGGGCTCGACCTGGGACACTGGAGCGGTGAGCTACCCGTTCCTCAAGGGTCACGGCACCCAGAACGACTTCGTGCTGCTGCCCGACCACGACGGCGCGGTCCACGGCGACCTGTCCCCCGAGCGGGTGCGGGCGCTCTGCGACCGCCGCGCGGGGATCGGCGCCGACGGGGTGCTGCGGGTCATGCGTACGCGGTCGTCGGTCGAGCGGAGTCGAGACCCCGAGTGGTTCATGGACTACCGCAACGCGGACGGCTCGCTGGCGGAGATGTGCGGCAACGGCATCCGGGTCTTCGCCCTGCACCTGTACGACGAGGGACTGGTCGCCGCCGACGGACCGCTCCGGATCGCGACCCGCGACGGAGTGAAGACGCGTGACCCGCGACGGCGACCGCTTCACCGCCGACCTCGGACCTGCCCGGATCCTCGGTGAGACCAAGGTGTCGGTGGGTGACCGGTCGTGGCCGGCGCTCCACGTCGACGTGGGCAACCCCCATGCGGTGGTGATGCTCGACGACCTCGCGGAGGCCGGGGGCCTGCACGAGGAGCCGTCGTACGACGAGGTGCTCTACCCCGACGGGGTCAACGTCGAGTTCGTCGTACGACGGGGTCCCGACCACCTGGCGATGCGGGTCCACGAGCGGGGCTCGGGTGAGACCCGCTCGTGCGGCACGGGGGCGTGCGCCGCGGCCGTCGCGGCGGCCGGTGCCGGGCCCGGGCGCTGGCGGGTCGACGTACCCGGTGGTGAGCTCGAGGTCGCGCGCGACGAGGCCGGGCACGTGTTCCTGACCGGGCCCGCGGTCATCGTGGCGCGCGGCACCGCTGACCTGTGAGTCGGTGCTAGACCGCGCCATGGCGCGCTGTGGGGCACACGCCCCCCTCGCTAGGCTCCGCGGCATGGACATCTCCGGATCCTCAGCCGTCGTCACCGGCGCCGCCTCGGGCATCGGCGCCGCCGTCGCGCGCCGCCTCGCCGCCGCCGGTACGACGGTCGTGATCGCCGACGTACAGGACGACAAGGGCCAGGCTCTCGCCGACGAGCTGGGGGGCGCGTTCGCCCACGTGGACGTCACCGACACCGCCCAGATCACCGCGGCCGTCGACGCGGCCGGCGAGCTCGGGCCGCTGCGGGTGCTGGTCAACTCCGCCGGCATCGGCCCGGCCGCGCGCACCGTCGGGCGCGACGGCGCCTACGACTCGGCGCACGACCTGGAGCTGTACAAGAAGGTGATCGGGATCAACCTGATCGGCACCTTCGACGCGATCCGGATCGCCGGTACGGCGATGTCGCGGCTCGAGCCGCTGGCCTCGGGCGAGCGCGGCGCGATCGTGAACATGGCGAGCGTCGCGGCCTTCGACGGCCAGATCGGGCAGGCGGCGTACTCCTCGTCCAAGGGCGGCATCGTCGGCCTCACCCTTCCCGTGGCCCGCGACCTGGCCGCGATCGCCGTCCGGGTCAACACCGTCGCCCCCGGCCTGATCGACACCCCGATCTACGGCGAGGGCGAGAAGGCCGAGGAGTTCAAGGCGCGGCTCGGGGAGTCGGTGCTGTTCCCCAGGCGGCTCGGCACCACCGACGAGCTCGCCTCGATGGTCCTGGAGTGCCTCACCAACTCCTACATGAACGGTGCCGTCGTCCGCGTCGACGGCGGCATCCGGATGCCACCGAAGTAGCGAGACGCTGCTCGCGCGGTGCCTCCGGTGGCTCAGGCCCGCACCCGCGCGCTCGTGGGGTCGTACATCGGCCGCAGCGAGACCTCGGCGGCGCAGCGCTCGCCGGCGACGTCCACCTCCCAGGCACCCGCCTTCAGCCAGTCGGCGGTGACCGGCTCGTCGGAGCCCACGAACGCCAGCCCGACGGCGCGCCCGAGCGTCCAGCCGTACGACGCGGCGCGGACGTAGCCGACGACGACGCCGTCGCGTAGCACCGGCTCGGCGTGGTAGAGCAGCGGCTCGGGGTCGGTGAGCGCGATCTGCACCAGCCGCTGGGTCGAGGGGAACGACGCCTTGCGCTCCAGCAGGGCCGGCTTGCCGCGGAAGTCGGTGTCCCACGCGACGGCGAAGCCGAGGCCGACGTCGAGCGGGCAGTCGGTGTTGTCGATGTCGTGGCCGAAGTCGCGGTAGGCCTTCTCCATCCGCAGCGACGCCAGCGCCTTGAGCCCCACCGGTCGGACGCGCGAGTCGGCCGCCATCGCGTCGTACAGCTCGAGCGCGCGGGCAGCGGGCACGTAGAGCTCGTAGCCGAGCTCGCCGAGGTAGGTGATCCGGGCACAGATCACGGGCACCCCGGCCACGGAGATCTCGCGCACGCCGCGGAACGGCCATGCCTCGGTCGACAGGTCGGCGTCCGTGAGCGTCGCCAGGACCTCGCGCGACAAGGGCCCCTGGAGGTTGAGCTGCCCGAAGTCGCGGGTCACGTCGTTCACGACCATCGCGCGGTCACGAGCAGCTCGCGCGAGCAGCGCGCGGACGTGGCCGTGCGCGGTGTCGGAGGCGACCACGAGGAACCGGTCGTCGGCGAGCTTGGAGACGGTGAGGTCCGCCTCGATCCGGCCGTCGTCGTTGAGCCACTGGGTGTAGGTGATCCACCCCGGCTCACCGTCGACGTCGCCGGCCGACAGGTGGTCGAGCACGGCACCCGCGTCGGTGCCCGACACCGCGAACTTCGCCATGAACGACATGTCCATCAGCCCGACGCCCTCGCGGACCGTCCGATGCTCCTCGGCCCACTGCTCGAACCACGGGGCATGTCCCCAGGTCGGCTCGGCGACGGGCTCGACGCCGGGCCCGGCGAACCAGTCGGCGCCCTCCCAGCCGGACACCTCGCGCAGCAGCCCGCCGTTCGAGACGAGTCGCTCGTGGACCGGCGAGAGCAGCCGGTCGCGGGCGGTGCGCAGCTGCTTGCCCGGCGTGTGGGCGGCGTACACGGTGCCGAGGATCTCGGTCGTCCGGTCACGTCGGTACGCCGGCTCGAGCTGGTCGGCGCGGAACCGGGCGACGTCCCACGCGGTCACGTCGACGTCCGGCAGGCCGGCGATGATCCAGTGCGCGAGCACGCGCCCGAGACCGCCCGCGGACAGCACGCCGACGGAGTTCATGCCGGCCGCCACGAAGTAGTTCCTGATGCTCGGCGCCTCGCCGACGGCCGGGGCCAGGTCGGGCGTGAACGACTCCGGCCCGCAGAAGAACGTCCGCACCCCGGCCTCGAGCGTGACCGGCACGCGCGCCATCGCGGTCTCGAGGAACGGCGCCATCCGGTCCCAGTCGGGCTTCAGCGTCGTGAACGACGCGGTGGCCGGGATGCCGTCGACGGCCCAGGCGGCGGCGCGCGGCTCGAAGAGACCGACCATCATGCCGCCGCCCTCCTCGCGGTAGTAGCCGTGCGCGGCCGGATCCTCGAAGATCGGCGCGTTCGGGTCGATGCCCTCGATGGTGTCGGTGATCAGGTAGTAGTGCTCCGCCGCCTGGTTGGGCACGACGACGCCGCTCTTCTCGGCGAGCTCGCGGGCCCACATGCCCGTGCAGTTCACGACGTACTCGCACTCGACGGTCTCCCCGGTCTCGAGGCGTACGCCGCGCACCTCGCCGTCGGTGACCAGCACGTCGTCCACCCGGACGCCCTCGACGACGCGGACGCCGAGGTTCTTGGCGCCACGGGCCAGGGACTGGGTCAGGTCGACCGGGTTCACCCGGCCGTCGCCGGGCACGTGGAAGCCGGCGAGCAGGTCGTCGGTCCTCGCCCAGGGGAAGAGCTCGGACATCTCGGTCGGCCCGATCTCCTCGACCTCGAGCCCGAGGTGGCGTTGGAAGGCGGCGACCCGGCGGTACTCGTGGAGGCGGTCGGCGTCGGCGGCGGCCTCGATCAGGCCGACGGGCTTGAACCCGGTGGACACGCCGGTCTCGGCCTCCAGCCGTGCGTAGAGGTCGCGGGAGTACAGCCGGATCGCGGTCGAGGTCTCGGAGGTCGAGCCGAAGCAGGTCATCAGCCCGGCCGCGTGCCACGTCGTACCGCTGGTGAGCCGGTCGCGCTCCAGGACGACGACGTCGGTCCAGCCCTCGTGGGCCAGGTGGTAGGCGACCGAGCACCCGATCACGCCGCCCCCGATGACGACGACCCGGGCACGATCTGGGAGCGAGGGCACAGTCACCGGCACAACCTAGCGCCGCGCCCGGGACGTCCTGCGTCGGGAGCCGTCGCCGGCTCGGTTCGAGGACCTCCGCAGCGGTTCGGGCGTACGCCGTCGGCAAACAGGTTCGCGCGGGCCAGGACGCCGACCTACCCTGGATGACATATGACGAACGCACGTGACGACTTCTCCCTCGCCACCGAGCTCGACGAGACCGTCGGCTGGGACGAGGACGCGACCGACGAGCTCGACGACGACACCGACGAGTGGGACTCGGGGTACGCCGACGACGACCCCGAGCTGACCTCCGGCGAGCAGGACCTGGCCGAGCGGTATGCCCTGCGCCGGGTCCAGGGGCTCTCGACCGAGCTCGAGGACATCTCCGAGGTCGAGTACCGCCAGCTCCGGCTCGAGCGCGTCATCCTGGTCGGGGTCTGGACCGAAGGCTCCGTCGAGGACGCCGAGAACTCCATGGCCGAGCTCGCCGCGCTCGCCGAGACCGCCGGCTCCGAGGTGCTCGACGCGATCTACCAGCGCCGCAACAAGCCCGACCCGGCGACGTACATCGGCCGCGGCAAGGTCGACGGGCTCCGCGAGATCGTCCGGGCCACCGGCGCCGACACCGTGATCATGGACGGCGAGCTCGCCCCCAGCCAGCTGCGCAACCTCGAGGACAAGGTCAAGGTCAAGGTCGTCGACCGGACCGCGCTGATCCTCGACATCTTCGCCCAGCACGCCAAGAGCAAGGAGGGCCAGGCGCAGGTCGAGCTGGCCCAGCTCAGCTATCTGAAGCAGCGCCTGCGCGGCTGGGGCGGCAACCTCTCGCGCCAGGCCGGTGGCCGGGCCGCGGGCGGTGAGGGCATCGGTGGCCGCGGCCCCGGTGAGACCAAGCTCGAGACCGACCGCCGGCGGATCAACACCAAGATCGCCAAGCTGCGTCGCGAGCTCGCCCACATGAAGGGCACCCGCGACACCAAGCGCCAGGAGCGCCGGCGCCACCACATCCCGAGCGTCGCGATCGCGGGCTACACCAACGCCGGGAAGTCCAGCCTGCTCAACCGTCTCACCGGCGCCGGGGTGCTGGTCGAGGACGCGCTCTTCGCCACCCTCGACCCCACCACCCGTCGTACGACGACCAGTGACGGCCGCGTCTACACGATGAGCGACACCGTCGGCTTCGTCCGTCATCTCCCGCACCAGCTGGTCGAGGCGTTCCGGTCGACGCTGGAGGAGGTCGCCGACTCCGACCTGATCCTCCACGTCGTCGACGGCTCCCACGTCGATCCCGAGGGTCAGATCGCCGCCGTGCGGCAGGTGTTCGGTGAGATCGGCGCCGACAAGGTGCCCGAGATCATCGTGGTCAACAAGGCCGACGCCGCCGACCCGATGGTGATCGCCCGGCTGAGGCAGCGCGAGCCGCACCTGGTCGTGGTCAGCGCCAAGACCGGGGAGGGCATCCCCGACGCCCTCGCGCTGCTCGAGTCCGACCTGCCGCGGCCGGGCGTGGAGTTCGAGGCCCTGGTGCCCTACGCGCGCGGCGACCTGCTCGACCGGCTCCACCAGCACGGCGAGATCGCGTCCCTGGAGCACACCGGCGACGGCACCGTCGTCCGCGGGCGCGCGCACGCCGACCTGGCCGGCGAGCTGGCGGCGTACCCCGTCTGAGCATGCGACCGCCCGGCCACCGTGCGGTGGCCGGGCGGTGGCCGGGCGGGGGGTTGGGGGGTGAGCTTCTGCCGGGTCAGCGCTCGTACGGCGTGAACTTCTGCCGGGTCAGCGCACGACGTAGTGGACGACGACGTCGCCGCTGTCGCCCTCGCCGGGGTCGTCCTCGTCGCCCTGGCAGTTGTCCTCGTGGTCGTCGTTCGCGTCGTCGGTGCCGTCACCGTCGGTGTCTTCCTGGCCGTCCTCGGTGCCGTCGTTGTCCGTGTCGCTGTCGGTCGGGTCGGTGGAGGAGCAACCGTCGTGGACCTCCTCGCCGTCCTCGACACCGTCGTGGTCGGTGTCACTGCTGTGGGGGCGGGTGCCGTGGCGGTACTCGCCGATGTTCTTCAGCCCGTCATGGTCCGGGTCGCCGTGGGCGTTGGCACGATGGGGGTTCAGGTGGTGCGCGACCTCCCAGCGGTTGGGCATCCCGTCGTGGTCGGAGTCCCGGGCTCCCGCGGCGTGGACGCCGGAGGGCGAGGCGAGGGTGAGCAGGCCGGCGGCGGCGAGTGACGCCACGACGGCACTGCCGCGGCGGGCGGTGGTGGTCAGGTCCATGGTCTGTCTCCGGGGGTGGGAGCCGGGCTGGGTGCTCGGCGATGACTGAGCGTAGGAGGGTTCGACCGGGCTGCGCAGTGGTTTGACGGGCAGAGCCGCCGCCCGATGGTCGTAGTACCTCCGACCCGGTCGACGTACGGCGCCTCCCGTGCCGCCGGGATCCGCTCGGTCGTCACGGCCACCCCGCCCGATGTCCGCGGCCGCGGATAGGGTGCAGCGGTGCCTGCGCCCCCCGACCCGTCGCGCCCCGCTGTCCGGGAGGTGCTCGCGGCCGCGGTCGAGGCGCTCGGGGGCCAGGAGCGGCCCGGACAGATCGCGATGGCCGAGGCCGTCGGCGACGCGCTGAGCGACGAGCGCCACCTCGTCGTCCAGGCCGGCACCGGCACCGGCAAGTCGCTCGCCTACCTGGTGCCGGCCCTGCTCCACGACCGCCGCGTCGTGGTCGCCACCGCCACGCTCGCCCTGCAGCACCAGCTCGTCGAGCGCGACATCCCTCGGCTCGTCGAGGCCGTCCGCGGCACCCACCCCGAGGTCGACACGTCGTTCGCCGTGCTGAAGGGGCGCTCCAACTACGCCTGCCTCCACCGGATCCGTGAGGGCGTGCCCGACGAGCAGGGTGCCCTGATCGAGGTGCCCGAGGGTTCGCTCGGCAAGAAGGTGCTCGAGCTGCGGTCGTGGGCCGAGCGGGAGGCCGAGTCGCAGGGCAGCGGCGAGCGCGACCACGCCCCGCGTCACACCGACCGCGAGTGGCGCCAGGTCAGCGTCAGCCATCGCGACTGCCTGGGGGCGGCGAGGTGCCCGTTCGGCGAGGAGTGCTTCGTCGAGCAGGCGCGTGAGAAGGCCCATCGCTCCCACCTGATCGTCACCAACCACTCACTGCTGGCGATCGACGCGATCGAGGGGGTGCCGATGATCCCCGACTACGACGCGGTGGTGGTCGACGAGGCCCACGAGGTCGTCAGCCGGGTCACGCAGGCGGCCACCGACGAGCTGTTCGCGGCCGAGGTCGACCGGGCCGCCCGGCGCTCCCGGCGTTGGGTGAGCGAGGGCGACCGGGAGTCGTCCGCGGCCGACGACCTCGCCGACGCCGGCGACGCGCTCGCGGCAGCGATCGGCGACTGCGAGCCGGGTCGCTTCGACACCGTCCCCGAGGCCCTCGCCGACGCGTTGGTGCTGGTGCGCGACGCGGCGCGGGCCTGCCTCTCGGCGTACCCGAAGGAGGGCGACGCCGCAGACGCCGACGCCGGCCGGACGCAGGCGCGGGGCGCCGTGCAGGAGGTGTTCGCCACCGTCGAGCGGATGGCCGCGCGCTCCGAGGCCGACGTGCTGTGGCTGACCGAAGGTGGTGATCGGCTGCCCCCGCGCCTGTGCGTGGCGCCGCTCGAGGTCTGGGGCCCGATGCGCGACAAGCTCCTCCGCGACAAGACCGTGGTGATGACGTCGGCGACCCTGATGCTCGGCGGCGACTTCGACGCCCTCGCCACCTCGGTCGGGCTGAAGCCGGACGAGCGGGCCGAGGTGGTGGTCGGCGCGACCGTGCCGCTGGTCTCGACGGGCTCGACCGAGACGACCGGCCGCGACGACGCGCTGCCGTGGGTGGGCCTCGACGTCGGCTCGCCGTTCGACTACGGCCGGCAGGCGATCCTCTACGTCGCCCGTCACCTGCCGCCGCCCGGGCGCGACGGACTGGGGAAGGCCCAGCTCGACGAGATCGTCTCGCTGGTCGACGCCGCCGAGGGCCGCACGCTCGGGCTGTTCAGCTCCCGGCGCGCCGCCGAGACCGCCGCCGAGGCGGTCCGCGAACGGCTGCCCCACCTGACCACGCTGGCGCAGGGCGAGGCCCAGCTGCCCGAGCTGGCCCGCCAGTTCGTCGGCGACCCCCACACCTGCCTCTTCGGCACGCTCAGCCTCTGGCAGGGCCTCGACGTCCCGGGCGAGACCTGCCAGCTGGTGCTGATCGACCGGATCCCGTTCCCGCGCCCCGACGACCCGCTGATGAGCGCGCGCCAGCGGGCGGCCGACCGCGAGGGACGCAACGGCTTCATGCAGGTCGCCGCCACCCATGCCGCTCTCCTGCTGGCGCAGGGCACCGGCCGCCTGATCCGTACGACGGCCGACAAGGGCGTGGTCGCGATCCTCGATCCGCGGCTGGCGACGGCGCGCTACGGCAGCTTCCTGAAGGCGAGCCTTCCGCCGATGTGGACGACGTACGACGGCGACCTGGTGCGCCTGGCCCTCAGCCGGCTGGCGGCGGGCGAGGGGTGACTCAGCGGTCGGGGTCGGACCGTGGGCGACACTCCTGCGCGCGCCGGTCCGAGGGCGCGGCCGTCTGCGGCCGCGGCTCGGCCAGGGGCCCGGCGATCCGGTCCGCGAACCCCACCCGCACGTCGGCCGGCGCCCGCCGATCGAGGAAGTAGGGGTCGACCACCCACATGGCCACGATCACCACGGCCCAGCCGACGGCGACGTCGAGGACCCAGTGGTTGCCGGTGCCGATCACGACGACGGCCGTGATGAACGCGTGCAGCCAGGCCAGGCCGCGCAGCCAGACGTTCGTGGTGTTGCGACGGACGACGAGCGCGACCCACAACGCCCAGCCCGCGTGCAGGCTCGGGAAGGCGGCCAGCTGGTTGGTGAGCTGGCCCATCCCCTTCGGGGCGGAGGCGTCGGCGCCCCACCAGCCGGCGTCGGCGTGCAGGTCGAGGACGTCGATGTAGCCGCCGCTGAACAGCCGGGGCGGCGCCGTCGGGAGCAGCAGGTAGCAGGCCAGCGCGATCAGGCACGAGACCACCAGCGCCCAGCGGGCGGGGGAGTAGTGGGCGGGGCCCTTGCGGAACAGCCAGACGAGCACGACCAGCGTCACGATGTAGTGGGCGCTGGCGTACCAGTAGCAGGCCGGCACGCCCACCCAGCTGTGGGCGGCGAACCAGTGGTTGATCGAGTACTCCCAGTCGAGGTGGAGCACACGCTCGAGGTGGAGCAGGTCGCCCGCGCGGTCCTGGGCCGGAGCGAGGTCGTCCTCGGCCAGGGTGCGGGTCGCGCAGTAGAAGACGTAGAGGGCGCCGATCAGCGCGATCTCGCGCACGCCACGACGCCGGAGGATCTGCCCCCCGGCGATCGTCGGCACGACCGACCGCACGCTCATCTCGTCATCCTCTCAAAGGGCACGCCGAAAACGCACCACAGTTACGACGCTCTGAGAGGAGCGGGTATTCCCCGTCAGATACGTCGCAACACGGCTGTGACCTTGCCGAGGATCGTCGCGTGGGTGCCGTCGATGGGGTCGTACGACGGGTTGTGGGGCAGCAGCCAGACGTGGCCGTCCTTGCGCTGGAACGTCTTCACGGTGGCCTCGCCGTCGATCAGCGCGGCCACGATGTCGCCGTTCTCGGCGGTCTGCTCCTGGCGCACCACGACGTAGTCACCGCTGCAGATCGCGGCGTCCACCATCGAGTCGCCTCGCACCTCGAGCATGAACAGCGTGCCCTCGCCGACCAGCTGCTTGGGCAGCGGGAAGACGTCGTCGAGGGTCTCCTCGGCCAGGATCGGGCCACCGGCGGCGATCCGGCCGACCATCGGGACATAGGTGGCGGCCGGCATCGCGTCGCCGACCCCGGTCTCGTCGTAGGAGGGCTCGGCCTCGGCGGGTGACCCCATCGACCGCCGGGCCGCCAGCACCTCGGGCAGGAACACCTCGAGGGCGCGCGGACGGTTGGGGTCGCGCTTGAGGAAGCCCTTCTCCTCGAGCACGCGCAGCTGGTGGGCGACGCTGGAGCTGCTGGTCAGCCCGACGGCCTCGCCGATCTCGCGCATGCTGGGCGGGTAGCCGCGCTTCTCGATGGAGTCCTTGATCGAGAGGAGCACCTTGGTCTGGCGCGGGGTGAGTCCCGAGGCGTCGGGCGGCCCGTCGGGGAGCTCGCTGACCTTGCGGCTGCTCTTGTCGGAAGCGGGGGTCATGGACCGAACCGTACGGCGGCAGCCACCCCGGAATCAAACACCTGTTCGAACGGCGTGTCGCGGGTGGCTTCTCGATTCCGTGGATGCGTGGGCGGGCTCCTCGGAGACCGTAAGACGCGGGGCGCCTGGTGCGCCCGGATGGTCTGGCGTTGGGCGAGCAGGGCCCTCATCATCGAGGCATCGGCTGGGCGCCAGCCACGGCACCCGGTCACCACCCGCGGTACCGGGCCGCGGCTCACGGAGGCTGGAGGAGCGATGAAGAGTGGGGTATTCGCGGCGCGTCCGGCGCTGCGATCGCTGGTGGCGGTCGCCCTGGCGGTCTCGGGCCTGATCTGGATGAGCGACGCACCGGTCGGGGCCGCGGGCTCCTCGGGTCGAGCGGCGGCCGCGACCGTCACGCCTCCCGACCTGCGGATGCTCGTACTGCGCAATGAGATCTCGATCGGCGACGACGGCACCACCAAGCTGCTGCACTACTCCCACGTCACCTCCGACCTCGGCACCGGGACCGTTCGAGATCGTCCCGCGCTACGACGGCGCCACCGGCGTGGCCGCGTTCTCCCAGGTGATCTTCAACCGGCCCTCCGCGGGTCACTGGCGACCCGATCACCGGGTGCCGGTCGCCGCCATCGGCGTGTTCCGACGGGCCCGTCCGACTATCAGTTCCCGCTCAACTCGTTCGCCCTGCTCAGAGCGGGAAAGGTGGTGGCCAGGAGCCCCAAGACGGACTATTGCATCACCGGCGACTACCGCGTCGGCGGCGTACCGCACACGCCCGCGCAGACGTTCATCCCGGCGAGCAACTGCCAGGACCCGACGGGCGCCCCTGGGCTGGTCGATCGGTTGGGGCGACCAGTACGACCAGACGGACTCCGGCCAGCCCATCGACATCACCGGGCTCCCCAACGGCACCTACACCCTCCGCGGCATCGTCGACCCGGAGCACCTGCTCACCGAGACCAGCAAGACCAACGACGTCACCGACACGGTGCTGACGATCACCGGGGACTCGGTGGTCGTGGGCGCGCAGACACACCCGAAGCTCCCGTTGCCGTCGGTCCGCATCACCTCGCCCAGCCGTGGTCGGCACGTGCACGACACGGTCCGGTTGACGCCCGGGCCTCGGCGAAGGGGTCGCACGTGAGGTCGGTGCAGTTCCTGGTGGACGGCGTACCCGTGGGCAAGCCCGACACGACCGCGCCGTACGCCGTGAGGTGGCACGCCGGCTCCGTGACCCCGGGTCGTCACTACGTGAGCGCCCGGGTCACCAACGCGAAGCAGATCATGAACACCGCCCGGTCGGTCCCGGTGACGGTGCGGGCGCGGCTGGGCGCGCTGCTGGTGGACCGCAGCGCGACCGCGGGCGGCCGCTCGGTGGCGACACAGCGCGGGTTCAGCACGCCGAGGCCGGGCGACCTGCTCGTCGCCCTCGTCGGTGCGGACGGCCAGGGCCAGCACGTGAAGGTGCACGGCGGTGGGCTCACGTGGAAGCTCGTACGACGGGCGAACGGGCAGCCGGGCGACGCCGAGGTCTGGCGGGCCCGGGCCCCCTCCGCCCTGCACGCGGTGACGGTGCGGGCCACTGCTGCCCGGGGCGGCTACCACGTGTGGATGAACCTGGTGGCACTGAAGGGCGCTTCGGGCATCGGCCGGAACCGAGCCTCGTCGAGCAGCGGAGCGGCGTCGAGGGTCGCGTTCCCGGCGAGCGCGGCCGGGTCCGTCGGGCTCGCGGTGGGCAACGACTTCGACCAGGCGGCCTCCCGGCATGTCGGCAGCGGGCAGCGGGTGCTCGGTGAGGAGCTTGTCGCGACCGGCGACACGTTCTGGTCGCAGGCGACCTCCCGGGGTGCCACGGCGCGCGGACGCACGATCACCCTCGACGACCCCTCGCCGACGGGCGACCGGACGAACCTCGTCGGCGTCGAGGTACGGACCCGAGCACCGTCCCGGGCCGACCGGGCCGCGCCGACGGTGCGGATCGCCAATCCGATCGCGCGGCAGACGCTGAGCGGCACGGTCCCGGTCGCGGCCTTCGCCGGTGACGACGTGGCCGTCGCGTCCGTCCGCTTCTACGTCGACGGGCACCGTCTCGGCCCGCCGGTCACCAGCGCGCCGTACGTCCGGCGGTGGAACACCACAGCCACGGCCTCGGGGCGCCACGTGGTCACGGCACGGGCAGTCGACACGGCCGGCCACGTTTCGACGACGCACCAGATCGTGCGGGTGCTGAACCCTGCGCCGCCGATGACCTGTTTCGTGGTGCAGTCGGACGTGAGCGCTCGAGGGCGTAGCGCGGTGAGCACGCCGCGCTTCCACACCGCGATGGGCGATGAGGTGCTGCTCGCACTGGTCTCCTCGGACGGCCCGGCCGCGTCGGGGGCCCAGTCGGCCGTGGTCCACGGAGCCGGGCTGGCGTGGCACCTCGTGGGCCGCGCGAACACCCAGCGTGGTGACGCCGAGGTCTGGACGGCGAAGACCGACCGGGTCATGACCAGAGCGCGGGTCACGGCCACGCCGACCATCGCTGGCTACGACCTGCACCTGACCGTCGTCGCGCTGGAGGGCGTCACGCGGGTGCGGCGCGGTGGCGTCGGTGGCCGCGGCCTCGGGCGTGCCCCACGCCGGCCTCACCCTCACCGGCCCGTCGGCGTCGTTGGTGTTCGCCGTCGGCACAGCGCGTGGTGCCGCGCGACCGACGCTGCCCACCGGCCAGATCTTCTCCGGCCACTGGGCGGACCGGTCCGCGCACGCGTCGTTCTGGAGCCAGTACACGAACCAGGCGATGTCTCCGGCGGGCACGACCGTGACCATGCGGGCGGTGCGGCCCTCGACGCGGCCATGGAACTTCGTCGCGGTGGAGGCGGTGGGCGAGGAGGAGTAGCCCAGCGACCCTGCTTGGATCGGCGCCATGGAGAGCTGCGTGGTGACCGGTGGCGCGCGGGGGATCGGGCGGGGGATCGCCGAACGGCTGGTCCGCCGGGGGTACGCCGTGCTGGTCACCGACGTGGACGGCGAGGCCGCACGACGTACCGCCGAGGAGATCGGGGCGGCGGCCGCACTGACCCTCGACGTCCGCGACCCCTCGGCGCACGCCGCGGCGGCTGCCGAGGCCCAGAGGCACGGCCGGCTGACGGTCTGGGTGAACAACGCCGGCGTCGGCACCGACGGTCGGCTCGTCGACCGCTCGGACGACCAGGTGCGCCGGCTCGTCGAGGTCAACCTGCTCGGCTACCTGTGGGGGATGCGCGCCGCGCTCGCGGCCTTCGAGGCCGGTGGCGACATCGTCAACGTGGCCTCGCTGTCGGGGCTGGGGCCGGTGCCGGGCTACTCGGTGTACGCCGCCACCAAGGCCGCGATCGTGTCGGCGACCATGTCGGTCTCGGCCGAGGTGCCGCCGGGAGTCCGGGTGCACGCCGTCTGCCCCGACGGCGTGCAGACCGCGTTGCTCGACGGCCAGGACCCGACCGGCACCGGGGCCGCGCTGACCCACTCCGGCGGCCGGATCCTCACCGTCGAGGAGACCGCGGACGCCGCCGTCGCGCTGGTCGGGAGCCGCCGGGTGATCAGGACCGTGCCGGTCTGGCGCGGGGCCGTCAGCCGGGCCAGCGCGCTGGCGCCGTCGCTGGCGAAGCCGGCCGCCGCGCTCTTCGTGGCGCAGGGTCGGCGGCGGCTCGCGCGGCGCGGTTGATCCTCCTGGAGATGTTCGAACTTCGTTCGAACATCTGTTCGTGTCGCGCTTGAAATCGTTCGAACACCTGCTCTAACGTCGTACGTGTGTTCGATCGAACGTCTGATCGGACCGCCGCCAGGACCCACTGTCGGCGGTCGCGGTTAGACAGGGAGCAGACACCAGGAGCCGACGGCCACTGAACGCCAGTGGCACTTCCCCAGGAGGATCCGATGAGCAGCACCACCGCCGCCCGCACCACCCGGTTCGCCCCGCCCCCGCCGCCGACCCGCAAGGCCGGGTCGCGTCGTACCGTCGTGCGGCAGGGCTCCTCCGTGGTCGGTCGCGCCGGACGACCGGTGCTGCGGATCGTCGCCGACGGCGAGTGCGCACCCGTCTTCACCCGGGTGCCGGCCCCGCTGGTCGAGCCCGTCGAGACCCCGCTTCGGAAGGTGAGCCTCGACGACTTCTTCGTCGCCGACTACGACGGCGACGACCAGCGCCTCGAGATCGCGCCGGCGCGACGCAGCACGGTGCGGCTGACGCGGCGTGGCCGGCTGCTCGTGCTGGGGCTCGGCCTGGCCGCCGCCCTGGGCCTCGGTCTCTACGCCGCCTCGGGCTCGACCGCCAGCGACCACCCCGAGCCGACCCGCACGATCACCGTCCAGCCCGGCCAGACCCTGTGGGACATCTCGTCCCGGGCGGCCGCCACCACGGGGGGCGGTGACGTGCGCTCGATGATGAGCCATGTCGAGGCCCTCAACCACCTCGACTCCAGCTCCCTCCAGGTCGGCCAGCACCTCCGCGTGCCCCGCTAGACCGCCATGAACTTCCGCAGGCCGCTTCGACCCCGGCCTGCGGGGAGCCGGGGAAGAGGAGGGCAGCGCGACCCCATGCGCGCTGCCCTCCGCGGTTCCCCTCGTCGGTCGAGTCCCCTCGTCGGTCGAGTCCCCTCGTCGGTCGAGCGGAGTCGAGACCCTTCCCCGGGTGGTCGAGGGCGACCTGGCGCCCGTCTCGCCACCCCCCTCAGCGATCAGCGACGCGCCGTACGAACTTCTGCCCCGACCACACCTCGTCGATGGCCGCGACCTTGACGTCCACCCAGCCCAGGTCGAGCCCGACGCCGCGGACGACGTTGTCGTCGAGGTCGGTGACCAGCCCGAGCCGTTTCACCGCCGCCTGCTTCGGCCACGCGACCCAGACCATCCCCGCGGTCACGGTGTGCGCGAACAGCGCCGGCAGCCGCCGGGCCAGCGTCGCCCGCGCTGGTGTGGAACGTGACGGTGAGGTCGAGGTCGTCGCGGAGTCGTCGTACGACGATCGCGGTCGGCGGGAGGCCGAGGTCGACGCCCTCGGGCAGCCGGTCGAGGAGCACCACGTGAGCGTCCTTCACGCCGAGCTTGCGGGGCAACGGCGTCCCCGAGTAGCCCGCGGCGCCGCCATGGGTCGAGCCGCCTCGTCGTCGAGCCGCCCTCGTCGGTCGAGCCTGTCGAGACCACGTCTCAGCGCGCCGCTCGACGGCCGCCCGGCGGACGAGGGGGCCCGGGCGGTGGGGCACCGGCCCTGAGCCGGGCGACGAGTCGGGTGCCGAGCATCATCGCGACGAACAGGCAGGCGATCGCGCCGACCGTCGACAGGGCGAGCAGCCACCAGCCCGTGCCGTCGCCGTCGCGGGCCTGGGTGCCGAAGTCGATGGCGAGATAGACCAGGTAGCCCCAGGCGACGACGGCCGCGGTGATCCCGAGGGCGAGCAGCAGGAGCGGACCGGTCGGCGGCCGCGAGCCGGAGGCGTCGGGGTCCTCGAGGCGCGCCGGCCCCGAGTGGCGCGGTGCCGCCCGCTTCCCCGTGGTCACGGGGCCCATTGTGACCGATCGCCGAGGTCCGCGACACGCCGACGCCCCGACGTCGTTTCCGGGCCCCCACAGGCCGCTGACCTGTGCGAATGCGTCGAGCCGCGCGCCCTGGTGAAACCGTTGCCCGAATCCCTTGCCAACCCCCGCCGAACCGACGTACGGTTACCACTACATCTAGTAGTTACACCGTTGTGGTTTTCCACATGTAGTCCACACCGACTACCTCCGGATCCCACAGGAGAGCGCGACTTCCCCACAGGCCCGACCGAGATATCCCCAGCCGGGTCCACAGGAAAACACCCCCGTCGAGGGGGCATTCGGCGCGCCCTCACGGTGTTGAGACTGAAGGGAGAGGAGGACCCACGATGCACTGTCCGTACTGCCGGCACACCGACACCAAGGTCCTCGACTCCCGGGTCTCCGAGGACGGCGCGGCGATCCGTCGCCGGCGCCGCTGCGAGGGCTGCGACAAGCGGTTCACGACCGTCGAGCTCATGCAGCTGACCGTGCTCAAGCGCTCCGGCGCGACCGAGCCGTTCACCCGTGACAAGGCGATCGCCGGCGTGCGGAAGGCCTGCAAGGGCCGGCCGGTCTCCGAGGACGACCTGGCCTGTCTGGGCCAGACCGTCGAGGACGCGCTCCGCACCGAGGGAGCCGCCGAGGTCCCCGCCCACGAGATCGGGCTGGCGATCCTCGGGCCGCTGCGGGCGCTCGACCCGGTCGCCTACCTGCGGTTCGCGAGCGTCTACAAGGCGTTCAGCTCCGCCGACGACTTCGAGGACGAGATCGCCCTGCTCCGCATGGAGCAGGACGCCGCCGACTCGTCGGTCGAGCGGGCCTCCTCGTCGGTCGAGCGAAGTCGAGACCACGCCGTACCCACGGGATAACCCACAGACCACCCGGCCCGGGTGTGGGGAAGCACGCGGGCCGGGTGCACCACCGTCGGTGGTCGCGGAGACCATCAACAGCAGGACGGCCACCCCGGTGGTCGAGAGGCCACTTCGGTGGTCGAGCGAAGTCGAGACCA
>CAWCPG010000030.1:0-153354 GCA_963797325.1 uncultured Actinomycetota bacterium | reverse complement strand
CCAGCCGGTCGCGCCCTCGTTGCTGAACGTCGCGCTAGCGACTTAGCCCCGCCGGCGCTCCACATCGAGCCGACGTGCGTTCCCCGTGTTTCCCGCGCCCTTGTAGAACCGGACACCCGTGATGAAGCCGTCCGTCATCGGACTGAAGCGGACCCCGACTCGACGGCGGAAGGTCGCTCGTCGGAGGAGCTCGGGACTGGTCTGCGAGGTCCAGACTGTCGGCGGCGGTCGGTCGCCGAAGATGCTGCCCGGGAGTCACCGTGAACGAACGGAGACCGCCCCCTGTTGGCGCTGTCGTCGACGCTCGCACTTGGACCTGTTGGGAACCGGGCCGTGCTGGACGTAGGTGAAGGTCCATGCCGACGTGCCCGTGGCCGGGTGCCAGATGTGCCGCCATCTGTGGAGAACTCCACGCCTGCGACCACGCCACCGCCGGTGTCGGTCGCGGTCCCGGTCACCGTCACCTGGGAACCGTTGCGCTCGAGGAGCCTGCGCCGGCGACGCGATGTTGACGGTCGGACCGGTTGTGTCAGTGGACTTGGTCCCCGCGGTGACGGGCCATCAGGGTCGTGGGCTGGGCACCCATGTCCGCCAGGAGATTGATCTCGGCCTGCTGCATCCGCGAGTCGGCGGGTTCCGGATCGTACGCGGAATCGTGGTTGGCGTTGAGGCCCCAGGTCCACTGGACGCTGCCCACCGAACACGAGTGCTCCGCTGGCGGCGCGGTACAGCGTGATGTGGTGGGTCGTCGTGCCGTCCGGTGGTGTTGCCGTAGTCCATGCATGTACTGAGCCGACCGACCCCGGCGTCGTCGACAGGTCGATCGAGTCCGGCGGCCGGGACCGTTGTCCTGGTCCTCGTCGGACTCGTAGCCGACCGTGTGTGGCGCCAGCTGGCGGGACCGGGGGCCAGGTTCGCGAGCGACGGTGTTACGCCAGAGCCGGTCTTCCCTGTTGTGCGGTCACTGTGACCGGCAGTTCGGTGAGGTTCGACATGAAGATCGTGCCGGTCAGCGCGTTCTCCGGTACGCCGGCCCCCTGCGACGTCGGCGCGAAGCGCGGGTCGCGATAGGTGCCGGTCCACTCCGGCGTGGGGTCGACCTTGGCGTTCGACCAGGTCTCCTTGTAGGAGACCAGGGTCGGTACGGCGTGTGGCTGGCGTCGGCGGACGGCCGTAGCGCGTGTGCCAGTACATCTCGTTGCCGCTGAGGAACTGGAGGTTCACCCCGTGGTCTCGCGCGTTCTGCACGTTGGCCCGTTGGGCCGCGCTCCAGTACTCGTCGTGACCGACCGACAAGAAGACCTTGTGGTTGAGCAGCAGGCCGCCGAAGCGGTCGGTGTCGACACCCGCCATATAGCTGACGTCGTACCCGTTCTGTTCGAGGAACTCGCACGAGCGGGAACTCGTTGGAGAAGAAGTAGTCCTGGCCACCGGGCGACGTCCTGGTGAGCACCGGCCGGTTGTAGCTGATCTGGTAGGCACGTCCGTTGTCGCCGCCGCCCGTGTAGAAGTCAGAGCCGCCGTAGGTGTTGTACGCCTGCCACGTCTCATCGGAGGTCTGGAACACGATGTCGGAATGGCTCGCGTCGTTGCGGACGATGAACATGATCTGGCTCTCGTCCCCGTTGTCGGTGCGGGTCAGGTGAGCCATGTAGACCCCGGACACCGCGGTGCTCGGCACGTTCCACGATGCCGAGACCCCCCAGTTGCCGCAGTCGTACAGGTAGGTGGTCTGGTCGGTGATGCACTGCGGTTGTGTCTGCGGCAGTGTGGCCGACGGCGTCACCGTCGCGATCTGGCGCGCGCCGTCGCCCCCGTAGTAGCCCATCCGGTAGATCGTGATCGTGTAGTCGCGTGCGTTGGTGTCGATCTTGAAGTTCTCGGTCTGGCCCGACGTTGACGCTGATGTCGGTGGCGAAGCCCTGGATGTCGCTGATCGCCCGAGCCTTCGACGTCCCAGACGCCCTGCGGCGTGCCGGGTTTGCTGTTCTCACAGGCGATGGCGTTCCCCGAGGGTCCGCACGGGTCCGCAGCCGCCGACGCCGGGGCGCCCCCGCGACGGCGGGCAGCACGAGCAATGCGGCGGCCACGGCCAGCACGATGAGGGAGACCCTCGTACGACGATACCCGGACGTGAGTTCACCTAGCATGGTCTGGCCTCTTGCCTGGCTTTCCGAGACCTGAATGGGAGTTCCCGTGAGTCAGCTCGCAGCACCCCGGATTGCGTCTTCCGCGGACGTGGACGGGCGTGCCCGCATCGGAGCGGGCACCTTGGTCTGGCACCTCGTGCAGGTGCGCGAGGACGTCGTCGTCGGCGAGGAGTGCGTGATCGGCAGAGGCGCCTACTTCGGACCAGGTGTCGCGTCGGCGACCGGTGCAAGATCCAGAACCATGCCCTCGTCTACGAACCGGCCGTCCTGGAGGAGGGCGTGTTCATCGGCCCAGCGGTGGTGCTGACCAACGACCTCTTCCCCGCGCGGTGACGCCGGCCGGCACACTGAAGACCGCTGCGGACTGGCACCAGGTCGGAGTCACGTCCGCAGGGGCAGCCTCGATCGGCGCCCGAGCCGTCTGCATCGCCCCGGTCACGATCGGGCGCTGGGCGATGGTGGCCGCCGGCGCAGTCGTGACCAGCGACGTACCTGACTTCGCGCTGGTGGTGGGGTCCCCGAGCTCGTCAGGTCCGTTGGGTCGGCCGCGCCGGCGAACCGCTCGTGGACCGTGGCGAGGGCAACTTCGAGTGCCCGGCCACCGGTGCGAAGTACCTCGAGGTGGATGGTCTGCTCGAGGAGTCGGGCATCACTCACGAGAGCTCTCGTCCCTGAGCCAGGTGTCGAAGTCACCGGCTCTGATCGCGCGGCGCGCCCGGAGTCGAGCCGTCAGACCGACGACCAGGAACACCGGCATCTTGGGTAGCAATCGCGGCTTGCGTGGACCGATCCGGGCCAGAGTCATGAGCCCGGTACGCGAGGCTGCGTCGCGCACGCCGGCTCGGTCTGCCTGGGCCCCACCGATCTCGATGCGGACACGGCGGCCGATCAGGTCCGGCAGCCGGCGGGCGGGGACCACGCGAGCTGAGGCTTCGGTCACGACCCGGCGCTCATGCGGGCGGAAGATTTCGGACGCGGCCAGATCATCACTCATGAGGGGAGGAGAGCGGAGACGCGCGCCTGCCCCTCCTCCGACAAGGCGAATGCGCCTCGGCCAAACAGCCCGGCTTGCACCTGGGGCAGCTCCTCCCAGACGTCGTAGTACCACCTCACCGCACGCGAGCAGCCAGTCCGGTCCAGGACGCGTGTCGGAGCCGCGGCGTCAGCTCCCCCGACGCGAGTGTGTCCACGAGAGCGCGGACCGAGTCACCAGACAGCTGCACGTCGGCGTCCAGGTGGACGCGCGGGAAGGTGCGGCTCACGGAGTTCCCGGCTGCGACGGCGGCCGCCTTGGACGGCTTCCCGATCTCCAGGACACGTGCCTGTGGGAAGACGTCACGCACGCTCTCGGCCGTACGGTCCGTGCAACCGTTGCACACCACGACGACGTCCAGTTCGTCGGGGGCGAGCCCGCGCTGCAGCGACCGGAGCGTGGACCTGATGACACGCTCTTCGTTGTGCGCGGGAATGACCACGCTGGCGAGTGCAGACATCGCCCCCCCTCGGCTGCCGACTCGCCGCACGACACTGAGACGTCCGGCCGCCTTGGCTGGACTCAGGTTGCGACGCTAGTTACCCGGACTCCTCCCGTAATCCTCTGATTTGATGATGGGACCCGCGCCCGCCATCCCGCCGATGCGCAGTCCCGAATCGCGAGTCAGGCGTGGGCCTCTGACCCCCACCAGTCCTCGACTAGGATGTCTCGGGTCCGATTTGCCACTGCGTTGCCGAATCTTTTCGCCCGCTGGGCCTAACTAGGCTCTCGGGGGAAACATGAACGTTGCACGATTGACGCAGCAGCGCGACCATCAGGCGACAGCCGGGGGGTCCGCCGTCGAGGTCGAGGCGCGCGCACCCACAGCCACGAGCGCTCACGGGATGACCACCTCACCGTCGCCTACGACCGGCGGCCGGCCCTGGAGAGCGATTCCCAGCCTGCGCCGGGAAGGTCGGGCTACGCGCATTGCCATCGTCGAGCATCACCTGCTCTTCGCTCAGGCGCTGGAGATCGCCCTGACCCTGGAGGGCTACGAGGTCCATCGGCAAGACATCAGTGACCGGGCGATGCCGGGCAAGCTGTTGACCAGCCTGGTCCGTGCCCGCCCAGAGATCGCCCTTCTCGACCTCGATCTCGTGGGAGTGGGCCAGGGTCTCTGGCTCATCGAGCCGCTCACCCGTGCCCACATCTCCGTGGTCGTCCTGACGGAGTCCGTGGACGGTGCTCGGTGGGGCGAGTGCCTGCGCTACGGCGCGTGCACCGTCCTGTCGAAGTCGGCGCCGCTCGGTTCGATCCTGGCCACCTTCCGCTGTATCGATGAACGCCGGGCCGTGCTTCCTGGAGACGAACGAGAGCGACTCCTCGCCGAGTTCGAACGCGAGCAGGCACTGGCCAGCGGGATGCGCCGGAAGCTCGACCTGTTGACACCGCGCGAGCGCGATCGTGCTCGCCCATCTGATGTTGGGGCGTCCGGTTCGCGAGATCGCGCATGTGTCCTTCGTATCCGAGGCGACGGTCCGCACCCAGGTGAAGTCGATCCTGGCGAAACTGGAGGTCACGTCCCAGCTCGCGGCGGTAGGGGTCGCGCATCTGGTCGGGTGGCGGCCCCCTGAGGTGGCCGTCATCCGGTGATTCACCGAATTGCGGCATGCGCCACTCCCCCCAGCGCTCCTAGTTTCTGACGGGGAGCCGGCGCGGTTCACGCCGGCGGGACCCGGGGGAAGTCATGTGCTGCAGCGCGAAAGCCGATCGGTCGACCGTTCGGGGTTGCTCGATCAGAGATGAGATCACGCTGTGACCACGGTCGCGGGGGAGTTCGCGGAGCGATCAACGGCGCTGGTGAGCGCCGGCTCGGTCCGGTCCGGCAGACGCCGGCGCATGGCCAAGGTGGTCACCGACCGCATCCTCGCCGCCTTCGGCCTACTCCTGCTCACGCCCCTGCTGGTGGCCATCGCGGTGGTGGTGCGCCTTGAGTCGCCCGGTAACCCGATCTTCCGTCAGACCCGGACGGGCCGCCACGGCGTCGCGTTCACGATGTACAAGTTCCGCACGATGCGCTGCGATGCCGAGGCCTGTCGGGCCGAGTTGACCCACCTGGTCGGACCGACTCCGTTCTGTTCAAGCTGCGCAATGACCCGCGGATCACCCGCGTCGGAGCCGTCCTGCGCAAGTACTCGCTCGACGAGATCCCTCAGCTTCTCAATGTCCTCCGTGGCGACATGGCCCTGGTCGGCCCCAGACCCCCGCTGCCCGAGGAGGTGGCGCGCTACCAGCCTGACGTACATCGTCGGCTCACCGTCAAGCCAGGAATGACGGGGCTCTGGCAGATCTCAGGACGGTCAGACCTGTCCTGGGAGGAGGCAGTTCGTCTGGATCTGAGGTACGTCGACACATGGTCGCTCGGGTTGGACGTCGGCATCCTCGCCCGCACCTTGGGAGCCGTCGTCCACCATCGTGGCGCCTACTGACGGGCGACCCCAGACGGCCCACCAGCCGTGACTCCGATCAGGCGGGACGGCCTGCACGAGGTCAGTCCCCGTCCGGTATCGACTCCGAGGCATCGCCGGCCATCCCCCGAAATCCGGCCGAGGTGCCCGCGAGGGCGGCTGGTGGGTCAGCGGCTGAGAGGGACTGTCCATCCTGGCTACCTCGCATTACAGTGAGGGAGCCGCGCGAACGGGGACTGCGGCTTTCAGAGCTCGGGGGGGCTCGATGACACACTGCAGGACCGATCGACATCAGAATGCTCGGAACTTTGCGCGTACGCCGAGCAGACGGCTCCGACGTGCTCTCAGACGAGTGGCGGACCAGCAAGACGCGAGACCTGCTGCGACTGCTGGCGCTGGCGGACGCCCAGCCGGTACGCGTGTCGCGTCTGCTGGAGAAGCTCTGGCCCGACGCGAGCGAGCACGCCGCCCGCAACCGGCTCCGGACAGCCGCCAGCCAGATCAGGCGCACGCTGCACGACCCCACGAGTCTGGTCCGCGAGTCCGACGGCCTGCGTCTGCAGAACGCCACCGTCGACGTGCACACCTTCCGCGCGATGGCCCAGCGGACCGACCTGGCGTCCCGCATCGGCGCGTCAGCCGAGGTTCTCGACGGTGCCCGCGCTGCTCAAGTGCTCTACCGCGGCGACTTCCATGCCGACGATGACGACAGCGACTGGGCGGTCGTGGAGCGGAGTCACCTTCAGAAGATCCACCAGGGCCTCCTCTGCGATGCCGCCGTGGCTGCCCTCGACCTGGGTCTCTTCCGCGAGGCCCTCGACCTGGCGGCCCGCACGGTCCAGCTCGACCCCACCTCCGAGACGGCGCATCGGGTGGTGATGCAGGCACACGCCGAGCTCGGCGAGGTCGCCACGGCTCTCCGGGTGTTCGAGGCGTACCGGACCCACCTGGCGGAGGAGCTGGGAGTGGATCCTTCGCCGCAGACGCTGGCGCTTCACGTTCGCCTGCTGCGGGGTGACACCCGCGACACCGCCACGTCGGCGCGGCGCTGAGGACAACCGGTCACAGTCCTACGGGTGCCAGCCGATCTGGTGGGCGAGCCCCACCGCCGTGAGCTGGGAGCTGACCTCCAGCTTGGCCAGGACGGCCTTGACCTGGGTCCGGACCGTCGACTCGGAGACGAACGCTCGCTCGGGCGATCTCGGTCACCCGTTTGCCCGCCATCAGCTGACCGAGCACCTCCGCCTCGCGCCGAGTCATCGACTCGAATCGGCGGCACAGCTCGCGGTGATCCTCCGTGGCCCCGCGGTAGACGAGGACGAGCTCGTCACGTTCTGCACGCGACATCACGGGCAACTGGTCCCGGGCGCGCTCGACGGCCCCCAGAATGTCGACGAGGGAGGCTGACTTCTCGATCACGGCACGAGCACCACGATCCAGGGCCTCGCCCTGACGGACCCGGTCGGCGGACCCGGTCACGATCACCACGGGCGTCCCGGCGCCCGCCAGCGTGGACAGCAGGCGCATCCCGTCGCCGGGGATCCCGAGGTCGAGATCGAGCAGCACCAGGTGCGGCTCCGTGTCGCCGATGGCGTGCTCCAGCTGGGAGAGCGTCGTCCACGCAGGGTCGGGGACGACCGTGCAGGCCTCGATCTCGCGGGTCCGCAGGGCGATGGCCAACGACTCCGCAAACAGGGAGTGATCGTCGACCACCGTCACGCGTAGGCGAGCTCGGCTCACGCCGCCCCCTCGCGCTCCACCGCCGGCAGGGCCAGGCAGAAGCACGCCCCGGTGGAGCGCGACGCCAGCGTCAGGGTGCCGCCGAGGCTCTCGACGAGGTCGCGGGCCATGGCCAGGCCGAGGCCCTGCCCACGCGAGCCGGGCCGGCGTACGGCGCGGTCGAAGATGCGCTCGCCCAGCTCGGGCGCCACCCCGGGACCGTCGTCGCTGACCTGGACCAGGACGGACCCGCCGTCACGGGACACCTCGATCCGCGCCGGCGCTCCCTGCGCATGCCGCGAGGCGTTCACCAGCAGGATGTTGAGGGCCTCGGTGACGTCGTCGGCGCGCGCCCGGACCTGGCACCCGCTCGGCGACCAGGCGACGTCCTGACCGCACGTCCGGCGGCCCAGCACCACGTGGGCGACCAGGGCGTCGAGGTCGACGACCTCCACCATGGCCGGCAGCTCGCCGTCCGCGGGCGGCGCGAGCAGACGCCGCAGCCGTTCGACCTCCCCCACCAGGAGGCCCTCCAGCCGGAGACGTGAGCTCTCCGGGAGGTCGTCGCGCCGCTCGGTCAGCAGGTGCAGAGCACCCGACACCCCGGCCAGGGCCGAGCGGACGGCATGGAGCCGGTCCTCGCAGTCGGCCAACGTCCGCGACGCGGTCTCGTCCGAGACCTCGTCCGCGATCTCGGCGGTCGCCGAGGCGACCCGTAGCGGTCGCGACGGACCGGTTGGAATGGGGTCTCCCCCACCTTGGAAATGCTCGCGCGTCTTCATGCTTCCCCCCGAGGGCGACCCCCGTCGGCCCTCCATGACCGCAGCCACCGTCACCCCCTGACGATGGCCGCTGCGACTCGAGTCCCCCAAGGTCGCTGCGCGGTCACCCAGCATGCTCCTCCGCAAATCGCAAAATGTCGACAAGAAAGTTCCCCCGGAACGAGGAATACATCGCACGGATGACGCGCGTTCGCTCAGCCGACACCGACCCCTGACCCGACCGGGTCAGGGGACCTGGGGTCAGTAGGCGCCCCGGGCTCCCAGCACGGCTCCGACGGTGCGCAACCCGAGCCGGAGGTCGTCGGAGATCCGCCAGTTGTCGACGTAGTCGAGGTCGAGGGAGATGCCCGTGTCCCAGTCGAGGTTCGAGCGTCCGCTGACCTGCCAGGGGCCGGTCATGCCCGGCTTGACCGCCAGGCGACGGCGCTCCACGTCGTCGTACTCCGCGACCTCGCAGGGCAGAGCAGGGCGCGGTCCGACCAGGGACATCTGGCCCTTCACCACGTTGATCAGCTGCGGCAGCTCGTCCATGGACGTACGGCGCAGCAGCCGGCCGACGCGGGTCACGCGAGGGTCGTTCTGCATCTTGAAGAGCACGCCGGCACCCTCGTTCTGGTCACACAGCGTGATCAGCAGGCGCTCGGCGTCGAGGTGCATCGTCCGCAGCTTGTACATCGTGAAGGTGGCGCCGTCGCGACCGACCCGCCGCTGCTTGAACAGCGGACCACCCGGGGAGTCCAGCCGGATCAGCAGCATCATCACGCCGAGCAGAGGAGCCGCGCAGAGCAGGAGCAGCGACCCGACCGCCCGGTCCACGATCCCCTTGAGGGCACGGGTGAGCGCGCCACGGCGCGAGGAGCCGAGCTCGACGACCGTCGTCCGCCCCAGCCGGCCGGCCCGGACGCGATGCGGTGCCGCGTCGCTCACGAGGTCGGCGACCGCCATCCGGATGCCCGAGCGCTCCAGGCTCCAGGCCAGCTGGCGCGCCTGCAGACCGCTGAGGTCGTGACCGGGCGCGACGACCACGAGGTCGGCCCAGCGGCCGCGCGCCCAGTCGGCGGCGTGCTCGAGCCCGGAGATCGTGGGCACCCCGGTGATCGACTCCATGGGCCCGTCCGTGTCGGTCAGCACGCCCCCGATCACATGGGCGGAGCCGTCCGACCAGACCATCGCGGCGCGGCTGATGGCGGCGCGATCACCCACCACCACCACGCGCGCGGGCCGGCGCAGTGCGGAGCGCAGCAGGATCGACCAGAGGATCGCCACGCCCGCGACCATCAGGACCCACGCTCCCGCGGCGAGCTGGTCCGTCGATCCCACACCCAGGGCCACGACGGCGGCCGAGGCCGCGAAGCCGACGGCGAGCGAGCGGAGCACCGGCATCACCTGGACCTGAGACCCGGCCTGCAGCTGAGGGCGGTTCTGCACCGCCACGCAGAGCGCCCCCGCGAGGGCGACCCACGAGGGTGCGGCAAAGGTGCCGGCAAGGGCCATGGTCACGAGGCCGGCGAGCGCGGCGGCCAGGCACATCACCAGGAACCACACGTCGCCCTCGCGACGGTGCAGCACCCGGCCGGCCCGCCGGCCCAGGTCGGCGACCCCGTGGCTCCACGTCTCGGCAGCGTCGATCACGAGCTGGGGCGCGACCACGCTCACCGGAGCGTCCGGGGCGTCGACGGCGCCTCCGAGCACCTCTACGCCGGAATGGGCCACCGAGGCCCATCTCTCGGGCAGGTGGATCTCCGGCGACCACCCGGTCGCCACCGGCCGGATCGCTCCGACATCCATGGTCTGGTCACTCATGCGGCCCCCCGGCCCCCCTTTTGACACCGTGGCGAGCGCTTTCCTGCCACGGCCGTCCGGCCCCCCGGAGCCGGTCCCTAGACATCCTGAGCCCAGCCGGCGCCCGAACGGATCACCTAACCTGGGGAGACGCGCTCCCGTCCGGTCAGTCCAGGACCAGGGCCAGCGCCCCGTCGCCGTACGACGGCCGCCAGCCGCTGCAGTCGCAGTGGTCGGAGCAGGCGAGGAAGCGATGGGTGCCGTGGCCGCAGGTGGGGCAGGGCATCTCGTGCGACAGGTGCGTGGTGGTCTCCACCACGGTGTCCCACATGACTGTCTCCCCTCCGGCTGTGTTGCCGATCAGGAGGTGGCGGCGGGACCGGGTGATACGTCAGGCCGTGCCGTGCCGGCGTACGAACGCAAGGATCTCCTGCGCCAGCTCGGGCCGGCACACGATGAGGTCGGGCAGCGAGACGTCGTCCTGGTTGTAGCGGAGCTCGGAACCGTCCACCCGCGAGCAGAACAGCCCGGCCGCCCGGGCGACCGCCACCGGGGCGGCGTTGTCCCACTCGTACTGGCCGCCGGCGTGCACGTAGGCGTCGGTGACGTCGCGGACCACCGACATCACCTTGACCCCCGCCGAGCCCATCGGCACCAGCTCGGCGTCGATCTCGGCGGCCAGCGCCTGGACGAACGCGGGCGGCCGGGTGCGGGAGACCGCGATCCGGGGCCGGCTGCTCGTCCGCGGAGGTACGACGGGCGGGTGCCCGGTGTCGAAGGTCTCGCCGATCGCCGGCTGCGCGACCGCACCGGCGGTCAGCTCGCCGTCCTCCCACAGCGCGACGTGGACCGCCCAGTCCGCACGCGGGGGCTCGGAGAACTCCCGCGTGCCGTCGAGCGGGTCGATGATCCAGACCCGCTGCGCTGCGAGCCGGGCCTTGTCGTCGGCCGCCTCCTCCGACAGCACCGCGTCCGCCGGGCGGTGCCGGGCCAGCAGCCGCGCCAGCACCTCCTGCGCGGCCCGGTCGCCGGCATCCTTCAGCTCGCGCCCGGCCAGCCCCTGCTGACGCACCTCGAGCAGGCGCTCACCCGCGGCATCGGCCAGCCAGGCCGCCAGCGCGTGGTCGTCGAGGTCGGACGGGTCCGTCGCTGTCGTCACGCAGGCAGCCTAGGGCGTGGCTCCGCGTCAGAGACCACCCAGCAGGCGGACGGCCTCGGCGATCCGCGCGTCGACCGGCGCCCACTCGCTCGGGCGCTCGTCCGCGCCGGACCCCACGACGGGCACACCCCAGACCCGGGCCCGGACCACGGCACGCCGGCTCGGCCGACGCCGAGGCAGAGCAGGACGGGGCGCCGCCTCGAGATCGGGTACGGCGCGCAGCAGCGGCCGCGTCCGCTCCGGCGCCGGACTCGCGTCCTGATGTGTGCTCTGGTTCCGCACGTAAGCCAACTCCACGATGAACTCCCCCATCGAGACCCGGAAGGTCTCGCCCCGTGGCCGGAACTGGTTCGACTCCCCCGAGTCGGTCCGGACAGCCTCCATCCTGCGCCGTTCACCGGCGGATGCCCAGAGGCGGAGGCACTTCTTTACGCAAAATCCTGCGGGTGGCGAGCGCCGCCGGCGGGGCCGTGTGCTATCCGCCGGACCGGTGAATGCTCCCTCGCAGCCGCCGGTAGCCTGCAGCCATGTCACGCGCCTCCGTCCGCGCCTCGTCCCGGGAGGCCGTGAAACGGGCCACCAGGGCCGTGGGGATGGCCACCGCCGACCTCCGCCCGCCGCCGGACTTCCTGATCATCGGGACCAAGCGGGGCGGCACGACGAGCTTCTACTTCGACCTCATCGAGCACCCGTCCTACGTGCGCCTCTACCCGCCGCCGGTACCCGGCCTCAAGCGCGACCCCACCAAGGGCGTCCACTACTTCGACAGCAACTTCACGCGCGGCGAGCGGTGGTACCGCTCGTTCATGCCCACCTCGGCCACGCGGCGGCTCGCCGCCCGGCGCAGCGGCGGGCCCGTGGTGGCCGGGGAGGCGTCGCCGTACTACCTGTTCCACCCGATGGCCGCCGAGCGCGCCCACGCCGGCGTTCCGCAGGCGCGCATCATCGCGCTGCTGCGCGACCCCGTCAGCCGGACCCACTCCCACTGGAAGGAGCGACGTCGGGGCAGGGCCGAGCCGTTGGAGTTCGAGGAGGCGCTGGCCGCGGAGCCCGGACGACTGGCCGGCGAGCGAGAGCGTCTGGTGGCGGACCCGTCGTACTACAGCTATGCGTGGGAGCAGCAGTCCTACGCCACCCAGAGCGAGTACGCACCGGCCCTGCGACGCTGGGTCGAGCTCTTCGGTGCAGACCGCGTCCACGTCGCGGTGAGCGAGGAGTACTACGCCGACCCCGTGCGGGTGCTCGGCGACGTGGACGACTTCCTCGGTGTGCCTCGGCGGCAGAGCTCGACCGGCACGATCCGCAACGCGGCCGAGGGGTCCCCGCTCTCGCCGGAGCTCGAGACCACCCTCCGCGCGCGCTTCGCCGGCCTCAACGACGACCTCGCCGGGCTGGCCGGCAGGAGCCTGCCCTGGGCCTGATCGGTGGCCCCGGCCAACCGCACCCGACTCCCCCTGCAACCTCGACAGAACCACCCGTCGCTCTGACCTCAGGGCCTACACTCGGCCCTGATCTCGCGAACGGACCCATGACCCAGAAGGAAGTCGCGTGCCTCTCCATCACTACCTCCAGATCCTGCGCAAGCGCTGGATCACCGTGGTCGTGGTCACGTTCCTCTGTGTCCTCGCCGCCGGGATCGTCAGCGCCCTGACGCCTGCGACGTACGCCGCGCACGCCACCTCGTTCGTCAGCCTCACCGACGCCGGTAACGCGTCGACGTCGATCGCCCAGAGCTCCCAGTTCGCGCAGTCGCGGGTGGAGTCCTACCCCGAGGTGGTGCACTCGCCGAAGGTGCTGCAGCCGGTCATCGACGACCTCGGGCTCGACATGACCGTGCAGGAGCTCAACCGCAAGGTCACCGCGGTCAACCCGACCAACACCGTCAACCTCCAGGTCACCGCCACCGACCACAGCGCCAAGCTGGCCGCCGAGATCGCCAACGGCGTCGCGGACAACATGGCGCTCGTCATCCCCGAGCTCGAGAAGCCGGCCAACGGTCAGGACACCCCGGTCAAGGTCACCGTGACCGTCCCGGCCAACACTCCGCACTACCCCGTGTCGCCACGCAAGACGCTGAACCTCGTCCTCGGTCTGGTCATCGGGCTCGCCCTGGGCATCATCGGTGCGCTGATCCGCGAGGCGATGGACACCAGCGTCCGATCCGGCTCCGAGCTCTACGACCTGACCGGGCTGAGCACCCTCGGGTCGGTCCGCTACGACTCGTCGTTCCGCACCCAGCCGCTCGTCGCCATGCAGCCCCACGGCTTCGGCGTCGAGGACTTCCGCACGATCCGGACCACCCTGCAGTTCGTCAACGTCGACGCCCCTCCCCGGCAGATCGTGGTGAGCAGTGCGATCGCCTCGGAGGGCAAGTCGTTCACCGCCGTGAACCTCGCCATCACCATGGCCCAGGCCGACCTCTCGGTGTGCCTGGTGGAGGCCGACCTCCGGCGGCCCCGCGCGGTCGGCTACCTGGGGCTGGACGGCTCCCTCGGGCTCAGCGACGTCGTCGCCGGTCACTACGCCCTCGACGACGCGCTCGTCGAGTGGAACCGCGGTCAGGTCACCGTGCTCCCGGCCGGCACGACTCCTCCCGATCCGGGTCAGCTGCTGGGCTCCCACGCGATGGAGGAGGTGTTCGCCGAGCTCCGCAGCCGCTTCGACCGGGTGATCATCGACGCGCCCCCGCTGCTGCCCGTCAGCGACGCGGTCGTGCTGGGCGGCATCTCCGACGGCGTCATCGTCGTGGCGCGCTATCGGCACGTACGCCGCGAGCAGTTCGTGATGGCCGTCGACAACCTGCGGGCGGCGAACGCCACCGTGCTCGGGACGATCCTGACCCAGGTGCCGAGCAAGCTGCACCAGTCTCGCTACGGCGACGACTACGACTACGCGAACCCCACTCGCCAGGCGCTCGAGACCACCGAAGACGACGTCCGGCCGACGCCGGCGAAGCCGCCGGCCCCGACCGCGCCGGGCGAGGCTGCGCCGACCGAGGTCGCCGACCAGGACGACGCAGCCGAGCAGGAGCCGACGGAGGTGACGGTGCCGGCGCAGCACACCGGTGGCGCGATGGTCCACCCGCCCACGAAGCCCGTCCCCGGCAACAACCGCCCGAAGCAGGCGAGCGCCGGCACGAGCACGAAGCGTCAGGGGCAGCCGCGGACGGGGAAGAGTCAGGGCGCCGGACGGCCGAGGACGTAGCCCACGCTCGTCATCAGCTGACCGACCGAGCTGGTCAGGCCGGGGAGGTTGCGCCGGTGGCTCCCGCCACCCTTCTCGGCGTGGGCGTCGTCGATGTCGACGTCGAGCACGGTCACGCGCTCGGTGCGGAAGAGGCGACGCGTGCGTCGCTCGGCGAGCAGCGAGACCTGCCCGCGACCGGCGTCCATCTCACCCGCGAGCCACTGCAGCCGCTGACCGGGATCGGTGTCGGTCGGTAGCGGACGCACCGCGGACGCGACGTCGGACCCGGGTCGGCCGGCGGTCACGAGACCCGCGTCGACGACCATCTGGGCCAGGGCGCCCGCCTCGCGCATGGTGAAGAGCCTGCTGCGCACGGACGGATCGAGACGGACGACCTCGGCGCTGGTCTGTCGGTCGGCGGTGACCACGAGCGTGGCCTTGGCGATCCCCGACCGCGAGAGCGGGCGGGACTCGTGACCGTCCATCGTCGCGCGGGTCTCGGGGTCCGTCGAGACGTGCTTGCGTGCCTCCGGGCACCAGCCGTGTCCGTCCGTGGCACGGGTGCCGGCACTCACCACCGTGATCTGCCCGGCGAGCCCGTCGGCTCTGAGCCGATGGAGGGCGATCGCCTGGGCGCTCGGTGAGCGGCAGATGTTCGCCGAGCAGACGAACAGGATCCGTTCCACCGTGCACGCCCTCCCGTGTTGTCCCGAGCCGGTCAGAAGTCTAGACAGGCGTCCCCGACGCCCGCGCTCACGACGCGTGCCGCCGTACGACGAACGGAGGCGACACGCGCCGCGCCACGGTCGGTGTCTGGCTCCGGTGGACCGTCGCGCCCTTGGCCAGGAGCACCATCTTGGCCTGGGCGGCCGCGTTGGCCGTCGTGGTCGAGTCGTAGACCCGGAAGCCGTCGACCGTGCCCACGACGGGCGTGTTCGTGGCGTTGGAGGAGACGTAGTACATCAGCCCCACCGACCCCGCCGCCTGCATCGGCGCCGACGCGTCGGAGCCACTGGCCTGCCAGGTGACGGGCTCGGTCGTGCCGTCCTTCCAGACCTTGGCCATCACCGTCGTCGGCGACGTGCCGCTCACCACGAGACGGACGTCGAGCTTGGCGCCCGCCGTCACGGTCAGGCCGGCCACGGTGACCGGCCCGGCGATGGTCGCCTGGCCGGCGCCGTCCACACGCAGCAGGCTGAGCGTGGCCGTGCCGTTCGGCTTGAGGTTGACCGACGCCCGGTAGTTGCCCACCGAGGTCACCTGCCGGCCGAGCACGGAGAAGAAGCTTCCCGACCCGTTCGCCAGGGTCTGCGGGCTGAACACCGCGCGCACGTCGGCGTGGGTGGTCGAGAGCGAGCCCAGGGAGACCGTGGGACCGGAGCCCGCACTGGGCAACGTGATCGACCCGACGCCGGACCCGACCTTGAAGTTGGCCTTGGTGCCGGTGACCGTCCATGCCCCGCCCTGGTCGGCGTTGCCCCAGCCGTTGGTCGCCGTGCGACCGAAGTCGTCGGAGGCGATCAGCGTCGGGGCCGGGTTGGTCACGGAGACCGTGTGTGGCACGGAGCCGTTGCCGCCCGCGTTGTCGGTGACGGTCAGGGTGATCGTCTGCGTACCGGAGGCGCCGTAGGTGTGGCTCGGAGAGACCCCCGACCCGTGGGCGGTGCCGTCGCCCCAGTTCCAGTCGTACGACGCGATCGTCCCGTCGGTGTCGCCGGACCCGGAGCCGTCGACCGACACCGTGAGCCCGTTGACCGACGAGGTGAACGCGGCAGTGGGAGCCGCATTGGTCACGTGGATCGTGCGGGAGGAGGTGCCGGTGGCGCCCTGGTCGTCGGTCACCGTCAGCTTCACCGTGTAGTCACCGGTGCTGCCGTAGGTGTGGTTCGGCGACGCGGAGGCGGCGGAGGTGCCGTCCCCGAAGTCCCAGGCGTAGGACGCGACCGAGCCGTCCGGGTCGTGGGAGCCAGTGCCGTCGAACGACGCCTTGAGACCCGCCTCCGAGTCGGTGAAGCTCGCCACGGGTGCCTGGTTGGTCGCCGGGTGCACGACGTGCGAGACCGTGGCCGTGCCACCGTCGTTGTCGGTGACGATCAGGGTGATCGTGTCGGTCCCGGTGCCGGCGTAGGTGTGGCTCGGCGAGGCGCCCGACCCGTGGGCCGAGCCGTCGCCCCAGTCCCAGTCGTAGGACGCGATCGAGCCGTCGGGATCGGACGACCCCGATCCGTCGACCGACACGGTGAGACCGTCCGTCGAGGTGGTGAACACCGCGGCCGGAGCCGTGTTGGTGACGTGGACCGCCCGCGAGGACGTGTTGGTGCCGCCCTGGTTGTCGGTCACCGTCACCGCCACCGTGTAGTCGCCGGCGTGGGCGAAGGTGTGGTTCGGAGAGACCCCGGTGCCTGTCGTGCCGTCGCCGAAGTCCCAGGCGTACGACGCGATCGAGCCGTCCGGGTCCTGGGAGCCGGAGGCGTCGAACGACGCCTTCAGCCCCGCCTCGGAGTCGGTGAAGCTCGCCACCGGCGCCTGGTTGGCCACCGAGCCGCCACCGGCGACGTAGTGCGCGTGCACCGCGGCCGGGGTGAGCTCGCTGGAGTAGACCGCGACCTCGTCGATGGTGCCGTCGAAGTAGGGGCTGTCGCCACCCCAGTCGGAGTCACCGCCGACGCGCCAGTACCCGTCGTAGGCCTGCTGGTCGGTCTGCGGGTTGCTGGCGACCTCGCTGCCGTCGACGTAGAGGTGCATGCCGTCGGAGCCCTGGGTCGCGACGAGGTAGTGCCAGGCGTTGTCGTTGTAGCTCTGCGGTGAGGTGGCGGTGTTGGTCTGTCCCGTCCAGGTGCCGAAGGTCAGCTGGCCGGAGTTCTCCATGTAGACGTGGCGGTCGTAGGCGCCACTGTTGCCCGACTGCTGGTTGCCGAAGCCGATCAGCTTGCCTCCGTGCGTGGTGCCGGTCTTGAACCACAGCTCCTCGGAGTAGACGGTGGGACCGGCCTGCTGGGTCGCCGAGCCGATCGTGCCGTCGGAGCCGTTGAACGACGCGGAGGTGTTGCTCGTCCCGGTGATGCCGCCCGGCTGGTTCAGGGTGACGCCACCGGTGATGACGCCGTCGTCACCGTTGGGGCTGCTGTCCTTGGCCGTCGTACCGGACGAGTCGCCGAGCCTCCAGTAGAGGTCGGGGTCGGCGTTGAACACGGCCTTGCCGTAGGCGTCGGCCGGCGCCTGCGGGATGTCGAGCGTCCGCCCGCTGTCGACGTAGTGCTGCTGGACGCTGGTCAGCGCGAGCGCGGTCGGGTAGATCGCGACGTCGTCGATGGCGCCGTTGAAGAAGTTGCTGGTCGGCTGGTTCGGCCACCCGCCCAGGTTGTCGCCGCCGATCCTCCAGTAGCCCGTGTACGGCTGACCGGTCGTCGTGCCCTGGTTGACGCCGACCTTCTTGCCGTCGATGTAGAGCGCCATGCCCTTGGTCGAGTCGAGCGTGCCGACGATCTGGTGGTAGGTGCCGTCGTTGTAGGTCTTCGGGCTGGTGATCGTGTAGGTGTTGTTGTTGTACACGCCGAAGACGATGTGGCCCGCGTCGTCCATGTAGAGGTGGCGGTCGTAGTTCGAGCTCGTGCCGCTCGACTGGTCGCCGTAGCCGACGATCTTGCCGCCCTGGTTGGTGGTGGTCCTCACCCAGGCCTCGATGGACAGGTTCGGCGTCGCGGTCTGCGTGGAGTTGGTGGCCACCACGCCGTCGGTGCCGCCGGAGAAGGACGAGGCGCCGTCGTTGTCGCCCGTGATCGCGCCGGTCGCACCACGGGTCACCCCGGCCTGCGCGGTGGCGTCGTTGAACCCGGCGTGGTCGTAGACCGCCGTGCCCGAGGGCTCACCGAGGCGCCAGAAGTCCGTGGCGCCGTCGTTGACGACGTCCTGGGCGTACTGACCCTGTGACCCGGTGCTGATGGTGACGCTGTTCGAGCTGCCGAGGTTGAGGACGTTGCCGAACGGGTCGGTCACCCGCACCGTGTAGGTGTACGTCGAGCCCGGCGGGAGGGACTTGTCGATGAAGCCCATCGTCGGATAGCTCCAGTACGTCGAGTCCTGGGTCGTGGTGTAGACGGGGGCGGTCGTGCCGGAGCGGTAGACGTTGTAGGTCAGCGTCTTGTTGTCCATGTCGTACGCCGACTGCCACGACACGCGCGCCTGGCCGCCGGTGAACGACTGGGCAGCGGGCGCGGGAGCACCGTCGGCCTTGACCGGGCCGCGCTTGTTCGGGGCGACGCTCTTGACCCCGAACCTCACCAGGCCCTGCTGGGCCGTGCCGTTGACGGACGGGAACTCACCGCCCATGGCGAGGTAGGTGCCGTTGCCGGACAGCGACCAGGCGGCCTGGCTCTGCCCGGTGTAGCTGCCGATGGCGACCGTCGGGAACCACTGCAGCAGCGAGGAGTCGGGGACGTCGGTGTAGTTCCACCCGTAGTCGTCGACCCCGGCATTCGTGCCGGTCGGGTAGGTGGTGAACGCGAGCGCGTGGCGCATGTTGATGGTCCACGTCGGGCTGCTGTTGGGGAAGTCGCCGATGAACGAGCAGTTGTGGGCGTGGCTCACGCTGTAGAGGACCTGCCCCATCGGGTAGGTGTCGTAGGTGTCGCCGTGGCAGTCGTTGACCCAGTTCACGGCGCCGGTGTTGCCGTTCGCGGCGAAGGTGCCCTCGAAGTTGCCGCACCCGAAGGCGAAGCCACCGCCGTAGATCTGGTTGTTGTCGACCGAGAGGTTGGTGATCCCGCACTTGTTGCCACCGTCGGTGACGACCTGGTTCATCGGGAAGGGCTGGGTGGCGCCGGTCGCGGAGTCGACGGCCCCGAGGCCGCTGGCGGCCACGCCGTTGAGGGAGGTGAAGCCGCCGCCGACCACGACCTTGGAGCCGTCGGGGCTCAGCACCATCGCCGACACCTTGAAGGCGTCGGCCGTGGGAGCCCAGGGCAGCAGGGCGCCGTTGGCCGAGCCGAACGCGGCGAGCCGCGTGCGCGGCTGCCCGCCCGCGGCCATGAAGTTGCCGCCCACGTAGACCGTGGTGGCGTTCACCGCGATGCCGGCGACCTGGGCGCCGACCGAGGGCTTGAAGGAGTTGTCGAGGGCACCGGTGGCGGTGTTGAACGCGGCGATGTGGTTGCGGGCGACCCCGTCGACGGTGGTGAAGTCGCCACCGACGTAGACCCGCGAGCCGTCGGGCGACGAGCGGATGACCAGACCCTGCGCGTTGAGCTGGTGGCTGAACGACGCCACGCGGTTTCCGGTGGTGATGTCGTAGGCGAAGATGTTGTTCGCGGCGACCGAGCCGGCACCGCCGGCTGCGACGCCCGGTGGCCGGGCCTGGGTGAAGCTGCCGGTGACGTAGACGGTGTTGCCGACGACGACCTGCGACCACACCACGCCGTTGACCTGCCACGTGGGCAGCGCGTCGGCCGAGACGGTCGGGGGCAGGCTGTCGGTGGGAGCCGTGTCGGCGGACGCCGGCGACGCCACGGCCCCGAGCCCGACTCCTGCGAAGACCAGCGCTGAGGCGACGACGACGGCGCGAAGGACCTTCACGCGCGATCGGATGACGGGACGGAACACTCGAGCCCCCATGACGAGATGACCGCGCAACACCACCCCACGCGGCGGCTCAGACCCCCCGAGCCACGGCCACCCTAGGTCCCCCACGGTCTCCGTGACGAAGCGGAACCGAAAATTCGGTAATCCTGGGGACGAGTGAGGCCGGGACCGGCCCGGCGGTGCTCGGCTGGGTGCCTATGTCGCCGAGCCGCGGAACGTGGCCGCGACGTGCCGTCCGTCGAAGTCGAGATGGATCACGACGTGCGACAGCTCCCCCGGCGGGATCGAGAACGCGTACGTCGCGGTCGCGGTCGCGCCGGGCTTCACCGTCGTACCGAAGTCCTGCGTGCGGTCGTCGTAGACCGGTCGGGCCAGGCGTGCCGGTGAGCCGAACCCCGCGGTCGGCACCACCTGGTCGAGCGAGACCGCCCGGTCGCTGCCATTGGTGAACCGCAGGTGGAAGGTGGTCTTCGGCCCGGCCACGACACCCGGGCCCTGACCGCTCACCCGGCCCTGGTCGATGCCGGTCACTGCGAGCTTCACGCCGTCGGGGTAGGTGACCGGCCGGTCGAAGGGCTCGGGGTCGGCCGAGATCGTCGGGTGTGGTCGTACGCCGTCTCGGATCACCGGCGTGCGGGTCGCGGGTGCCAGGGGCGAGGTGCTCGGGTCGGCTCCCCGGCTCCCCTGCGAGGAGGCGGGCGCCGTCGGGGACCCCGACCGCGTCGGGGACGAGCCCCCGGCTGTGGCGCTGGAGTCCTGCTGCGCGCAGGCCGAGAGGCCCGCCAGCGCAGCCGCGCAGAGACTCAGGCACGCCACAGCGCGCTTCACCGAAGCTGTCGTCATCAGTTACCCCCGTATGGATGCGGCCCGCGGGGCGTCCGCCCGGTCGTCCGCGCCGCTCGCCCAGTCCCGCATCGTTCGCTCCCCTGCCAGGGAGGTCGTCGCCATCAGGATAAACAGCACGTACGAATCGAGCAGACCGCTGGCCGTGATGCTCCACAGCAGGCAGTACACGCACAGGGCGACCCAGAGGGCCAGGCCCGGGCGGGCGATCCGGCAGGCGCCCCAGAGGGTGAGCACGGCCCAGACGCCGAGCACCGTCAGGCCGACCCACCCGCCCTGCACGTAGGCGGAGACCCAGCTGCTGTCGAGCACCTGGGTGTCCCAGTAGGTGCCACTGACCGAGACCGTCTTGGCCGAGAGGCCCCGGCCGAACAGGAGCTGCCAGAAGTCCTTGGGAGTCGAGAACGCCGCATGCCACGCGATCGTGCGGGAGTTCAGGTTGGAGACCTTGCCGGTCGCCCCACCACGGTCGACGTAGTGCGTCACCAGGCCGGTGGACAGGGCGACGTAGCAGAAGGCAGGCACAGCCAGCAGGACGCCCACGAACGCCGCCACCGGCACCCGCTCGGAGAGCATGATCACGATCGCCACGGCCAGCAGCGTGGCCGCCAGCCCGGTCCGGGAGCCGGTCAGCCAGATCAGCCCGAGGAGCCCGACCATGGCCGCGATGCGCGAGGGGCTGAGGTAGCCGGCCATCGCCCGCCACACCAGGAGGATGAGGGGGAACCCGTACATCATCGCGATCTGGTTGGCGTTCAAGGGGAACAGGCCGCCGGCCAGCCGGGCTCCCGCGAGCGCGGCCGGCAGCGCGGGCAGGGAGCAGGCCATCGCCATCAGCGTCATCGCGTAGCCGAGGGTGCGCATCAGCGTCCACGAGGAGGTGCTGAGCACCAGGAGCGCGATGGTGGCACCGAGCAGCCCCACCCGGGCCGCGATCACCAAGGCGCTCAGCAGCGTGCCCGCGGCCCAGCCACCGACGACGGTCGCCGCCAGGTAGATCGAGACCAGTGACAAGGTCCGGACCCCGATGTCGAGGCCACGTCCGGAACGCTGCCACAGTGCGTGCGCCGCGGCGAAGGCCACGACGGAGATGGCCGACTTGGCCAGCACGACCGAGTCGATGCCACCGGAGTAGTAGACCTCGTTGCGCCAGGCCAGCACGGTGCTGACGACCATCAGCCAGACGAACGTCAGCAGGGGCACGGAGACAGGTGGCAGCTCGGCCACCGCCGCGGACGAGGGCGTGACCTGGGCTCCGCGCTCCCACGCGCGACCGGATGCCTGCGTGGTCACGTCTCGACCCTAGAGGAGCGCAGGCCCCCCGGACGGAGGGTCGCGGACAGGTCCGGCGTCGTGTCGGCCGCGGCCTCCTCGCGCACGTAGCGCCGCAGGATGAACCAGCGGATCACGACCGCGTCGACGAACGACCCGACCGCCAGGAGATAGGGAGCCGACGAGGCCGAGGCGTCGAGCGGGAACATGCAGAAGGCCAGCAGGCCCAGCGTGGCCAGGGAGTCCGCGGTGCGCAGCAGCACGACCAGGCGCTGCCGGCCGCGCACGGCGGCCAGGCTGGCGTAGGGCATCACGGCCGCGCTCGAGGCGGCGTAGACGGCCCACCCGAACACGGCGACCGGGAGCATGTCGAAGGTCGGGCCGGTGATCAGGTGACCGAAGACCGGCACCAGCAGCGTCCCGATCACCCCGATCACCATCGTCATCGTCATCATCACCAGCGACGAGCGGTCCGCCCGTCGTACGAGCGGAGCCCAGCGCTGGCTCTTGGTCCGGGCGTACGACGAGAACAGGTAGGAGCCCAGGCCCTGCACGACCAGCAGGGCGGGCGACATGTAGACGCGTCCGGCCTCCATCTGGCCGAAGAGCGCGGTGCCGACGGCGGCGGTCACGATCACGCGCCCCAGCGTCAGCATGCTCGGCCGGATGCACTGCTGGATCGCGCGCCAGGATCCGAACGCCGCCACCTCTCGCATCGCGGCCGGTCGCCACGGCGCCAGCCAGCGTTCCTCGGCCGGGAGCAGCACCGTGGCCACGACCAGCCCGACCACCTGGCCGGCCACCAGCGCGATCAGGAGCGCGTCCAGGGTGAGCGGACCCGTCGTACGCCAGACCGCCAGCAGCACCAGCGATCCGACCAGACCGGCGAGGTCGACGGTGACGAGGGACCAGAACCGCATGACGGCCATCAGCAGGCGCCGCAGCATGCTCTCCACGAGGAACGTGGCGTTGGCCAGCGCGAACCAGAAGGCCTGGCGACCGTCCAGGAGGCCGCCCCACTCGAACAGGCCGGCCGTGATCACCCCGGTGCCGAACGAGGTGATCAGGCACCACGACTGGAGGGCTGACCGGATCCGGGGTCGCCCTCGCTCCATCACGGTCAGCGAGTCGCCCACCATGCCGTTGCAGAGCGCGGTCGTGGTGATCATCGCGCTGTAGACCAGGGCGAAGACGCCGAGACCGGAGGCACCCAGCGCGTGTGCGGCCAGGAGCGAGAGGGTGAAGCTGACGAGGGCCTGGGACAGCTGACCGGAGATCGCACCGGACACCCGGCGCGTGCGCGCGCTCAGCAGCCGCTCGAACACCCCCGTGCCCCCTTGTCGGGATCGTCGGGCGGTCCGGGCCACGATCCAGTCGCGTGGTCCTCGGTCAGCCGACATTCGAGAATAACGAACCGACGGGCGGCGCACGGCCGAACCCGGACAGGTCGCCTCGTCTCCGGTGTTAGGTTGCGCCGCATGCCGACGCCCACCTTCCTCGTCGTCGGTACGGCGCGGGCCGGGACCACTGCGGTGGTCGAGGGGCTGCGCACCCATCCCGACGTGTTCGTCACCCAGCCGAAGGAACCGCACTACTTCGCCTTCCACGGCACGGTGCCCGACTTCCGCGGCCCCGGGGACGACGAGTGGATCAACCGGATCGCGATCACCGACCGCGACCGCTACCTCGGGCTGTACGACGGCTCCGGCGACGCCCTCGCCCGCGGCGACGGCTCGGTCTCCACCCTCTACTACTCCTCGCACGCCGCCCCCGAGATCGCGCGGATCAACCCGGAGATGAAGCTCGTGGTGGTGCTGCGCGAGCCGGTGGCGAGGGCCTTCTCGAACTACACCTACCTCCGGCTCCGAGGGGTGGAGACCGAGGACGACTTCCGAGGGGGGCTCGCCCGTGAGCCGGAACGGATCGCCGCCCACTGGCACCACATGTGGCACTACACCGCGCTCAGCCACTACGCCGACGACCTCGAGCGGCTGATCGACGTCGTGGGACGCGAGCGGGTGGGCGTCTGGTTCCACGACCAGCTGGACCGCGACTACGACACCGTGCTGAGCGAGGTCGCGGCCTTCCTCGAGCTGCCGCCGTCGCCCACGCAGGCCTCGATGCCGCGCGTCAACGCCTCCGGCACCGCCCGCCTCGAGCTCGCCCAACGGGCGATCCGCTGGGCCACGGCGCACCAGGGCGTCCGGGCGGCCGTGAAGGCCGTGGTGCCGTTCCGGGTCCGGGAGCGCATCCGGAGCGGCGTCATCCGCACCGAGGAGGTGCCCGCGGAGATCCGGGAGGAGCTGGCGCCGGTGTTCGCCGAGGACCTCCACCGGCTCGCCGGTCTGCTGTCCGGCGAGCTCCCGGACTGGCTGACGCGCTCCGACGGCTGAGGACCTAGCTGGCGCTCTGCTCGGCCAGGTCGAGCGCGGCGAGGGTGCGGTCGGGCAGCGTCACCCCGGCGGCCTTGAGCCGCTGCCGCTCGAGCATCACCCGCCGCCAGTGCGCGATAGCCGCGCGCGGGAGTCCCTCCGGCACGGGTCGGCCGCCGAGGACGTGGGCCGACACCGCGAAGTAGGTCCGGTCGGCCTCCGGTGGCAGCAGTCCGGCGTCCTCCCAGTCGTAGAGCCAGACCGCGCCCCGATGGTCGCGGCGCAGGTTCCAGGGCGACACGTCGCCGTGCGCAGGCAGGCCGTCGCCCGGCCCGGCGAAGCCGCCGACGATCTCGCGGATCTCCTCGAAGAGCCCGGGCGGCGGGTCGAAGACCGGTGCGTGCGGACGCGTGAAGACGGCTTCCTGGACGGACCACCACCACTCCCCGTGTGACCCGTGGCCGAGGGGGCCGGGCGCCCGGAAGGTCCGCGGACGCGCGTCGCGCACGGCGGCCAACGCCTGCTGCTCGCGGGCGAGCGAGCCCGCCGACGGACGGAGCTTGACCACGCCCGCCGGCCGCCCGCCGGGGCCGGTCGCGATCATCGTCAGGCCCACCCGGCGTACCTGCCGTCGGCGGTAGACGGCGACACTGCCGATCGGCCCGGCCACGTCCTCCCACTGGCGCACCATCGCGGTCCACTCGTCGAGGTCGCACGGGAGCTCGAGCGGCTCGCGGCGCCCGGGCAGGACCCGCGCGCCGACCAGGCCGATCACCGTGCAGGCCACCCGTTGCGCCCGGATCACCGTGGGCTTGCAGGCGGTGTACATCGTCACGCCCAGCGCCGCGGCCCGACGGTCGTCGAGCGGAAGCAGGACTCCGGAACCCTGGCGTGGGAAGGCCTTCACCCAGGTCGCGTCGCCGACGACCGGACTCTCCCCATGGGTCACGGCCGTAGCCTCTCACGCCGATCGGAAGCGCCCCGGCGCCCCCGGCCGTCGACGGTCGACGCGTCCTCGGCTCCCTATGCTGAGGCCCCACGTCCCCGATCGGAGGAGCGCTCCGTGTCCCGCACGGTCCTGATCGCCAACCCGTCGCTGGACGTCTACGGCGCCGACCTGCAGATGCTCGAGAGCGTGAAGGCGATGCGCGACGCGGGATGGCGCGTCGTGGTCACCTCGCCGACGCCCGGGCCGCTGGCCGAGCGGCTGACCGAGCTCGGGGCCGAGCCGCGGGTCGTGCCCTACCCGGTGCTGCGGCGCGCCGACAGCAGTGTCGGCGGACTCCTGCGGCTGGGGATGTCGTCCCTGCGCGGCGTTCCCGCGCCTGCGTCGCCTCGTGCGGTCGGTCGGTCCGGACGTCTGCTACGTCAACACGGTCACGCTGCCCTGGTGGCTGGTCGCCGGTCGTCGCCGCGGGGTGCCCGTGGTCTGTCACGTCCACGAGGCCGAGCCCGACCTCCGGCGCGCCGTCCGCACGGCCATGGCCGCACCCCTGCTGCTCGCCTCGGTGGTGCTCGTGAACAGCCGGACGTCGCTCGACACCTTGTGCGACAGCCTGCCGCGGCTGCGCGCCCGGAGCCGGCTGGTCTACAACGGTGTGCCGGGTCCTGACGCCGAGCCCGACCCTCCCGCGCTGGGTCGGCCCGTCCGGATCGTCTCGATCGGTCGGCTGTCGCCGCGCAAGGGTCCGGACCTCGCCCTGGAGGCGACGGCACTCCTGGTCTCCCAGGGGTACGACGTCCGTCTCGAGCTCTGCGGGACCGTCGTACCGGGCCAGGAGGACTTCCTCGCGGGCCTGGAGCGCCGGGCCGACCAGCCCGACCTGCGCGGGCGGGTGACCTTCAGCGGCTACGCCGCTCCGGTCTGGCCGGCCCTCGCGCGGGCCGACCTGTTCCTGGCACCGGCGCCGGGCCGAGCCGTTCGGCAACGCGGTGGTCGAGGCGCAGCTCGCCGGCCGGCCCGTGGTCGCGACGGCCCAGCAGGGCCACCTCGAGACGGTGGCCGACGGCGAGACCGGACTGCACGTGGCGACCGAGGACCCGGGCGCGATGGCACGGGCCCTGGCCCGGCTCATCGACGACCCCGACCTCGCCCGCGCGCTCGCGGAGGAGGCACGCCGGCGCGCCATCGCCCTCTTCGGTGCCGAGCGCTACCGCGCCGACATCCGCAGCGCCCTCGCGGACCTGCTCGACCGGTGACGGCCGCTCGGCCCGCCTCGCGGACCCACGCGCCCCTTCGCGGAACGCGCGGCGGCACGGCGGTGCCGCGGCTACCCTGACCGCGGACCGAGACCGGCAACCCCCGAGGAACCACGATGACCGACCGCACGGACGCGCGCAGGGCCCCCTGGGCCGTCGCCGCCGTCGTAGCCGTCGTCCTCGTGGCGGGACTCCTCGCCTGGGCCGTCACCGGTCACCACGACGACACGTCCTCGGACGCCGCGGCCGGTCCCTCGTCGTCGACGCCCACGCACCCCAGCGACGTGCCGAGCACCAGCCTGGGCACCTCCCTGACCCCGGGCAGCGGTGGCACCGAGCCGACGCACGCGGTCCGCACCAAGAAGGCCGTGCCGCTCCACGCCACCGCCGACTTCGGCACCGGGCTGACCGTGCGGATCACCCGGATCACCCCGATCGCCGGAAGGGCCACCGCTCCGGGAGAGGTGGACGGCCCCGCGCTACGGATCGCGCTGGCCGCCCGCAACAGCAGCAAGCACCCCGTCTCCCTCGACGGCTCGGTCGTCTTCGTCTCCTACGGACCCGACCGCACTCCCGCGACCGAGCTGTCGTCGGGCGAGCAGCGGTTCGGTGGGTCCGTGGCTCCGGGCGGCACCCGCTCCGCGACGTATGCGTTCACGGTGCCGAAGGACCAGCGCGGCGACGTCCGGGTGGAGGTCAGCTACACGGGACGGGCCCCCACGGTCGCCCTGCAGGGCAGGGCCTGAGCGGGCGCCGAGCCCTAGCCCCTGGCCCGGACGGACCACGTCGCGCCCGGGGTTTATCCCCGATATTCGGCACGGAGACGGTGTGCCGCCGTTGCTAGGATCGCCCTAGCCGGCGCCGGGGGGGTGCGCGGCAGCAGTGGGGGGAACGAGTCTGATGGGCTCAGGTCATACAGTCCTGTCGTCGTCTGTGCGCCGAGGGCTCGGTCTCCTCGCGTCCACGGCACTCGTGGTGGCGGCCGCGTTCACGATCACGGCGGCGCCCGCCTCGGCCGACACCGCGCCCGTCGACCCGAACGACGCCTCCAACCCGCCGACGGTGACCGCCGACGGTCTGCCGACGGCCCAGATCGACGGCGTGGCGTGGTCGCAGGCGATCGCCGGCAACACCGTCTACGTCGGCGGCCTGTTCACCCACGCCCGGCCCGCCGGGGTGGCGGTCGGGGGTGCCGGTGAGGTCGTGCGCAGCAACCTGATGGCCTACACGCTGTCGACGGGTCAGATCGTCGGCTCGTTCGCTCCCGCCGTGAACGCCCAGATCCGCACGGTCGCCACGTCTCCCGACGGCACGCGCGTCTACGTCGGTGGCGACTTCACCAGCATCGACGGCTCCGCCCGCAGCCGCATCGCGGCGTTCAACGCGCAGACCGGCGCCCTCCTCTCCACGTTCGCGCCGCCCGTCAACTACAACGTCTACTCGATCGCCGCGACGAACTCGACCGTCTATGTCGGTGGCGACTTCCAGGGCGTCGGCACCCACGACCGCCACTACCTGGCGGCCTTCAACGCCTCGAACGGCGCGCTCCTCGACTGGGCGCCCGACGCCGAGGGGGGCCGCGTCTGGGCTCTCGCGCTGAGCCCCGACGGCACCAAGGTCGCGGTCGGCGGCCAGTTCACGACCCTCAACGGCTCGTCCAACCCCGGCTACGGGCTCGGCATGGTCGACGCGGTCACCGGCGCGAGCCTGCCGATGGCCATCAACACCGACGTCCGCAACGGCGGCGACGACACCGGCATCACCACGCTCGAGACGTCCGGCAACAACCTCTACGGCGGCGGCTACACCTTCGGCAGCGGCGGCACCCTCGAGGGCAACTTCTCGGCCAGCTGGGACGGCGGCACCACCAACTTCGTCAACGACTGCCACGGTGACAGCTACGCCGTCTACCCGACGGGCAACGTCGTCTACGCCGTCGGACACACCCACTACTGCGGCAACCTCGGCGGGTTCCCCGACACCACCCCCCGCACCTGGCACCGCGGGACGGCGTTCGGCGTCGTGCCGACCGGCCTGACGATCAAGGACCCCTACGGCTACCACAACTTCCAGGGTCTGCCCCACAGCCGACTGCTCAACTGGTACCCCACCATCAACGAGGGCACCTTCACCGGCCTGAAGCAGGGCGCCTGGGCGGTGACCGGCAACGACCGCTACGTCGTGATGGGCGGCGAGTTCACCAAGGTGAACGGCAAGGCCCAGCAGGGGCTGATCCGCTTCGCCGACACCTCGGTCGCGCCGAACGCGATCGGACCCGACCTGTTCAACACCACCTGGCCGATCCGCGTCACCAGCACGGCGTCCGGCACGGCCCGGGTCAACTGGACGACCAACGAGGACGAGGACAACGAGAACCTCACCTACAAGGTCTACCGCGACGTCTCGACCAAGGCCGGCCTGGTCTACACGACCAGCGCCTCCGCCCAGTTCTGGAACGGCTACACCCTCGGCTACACCGACACCGGGCTGGCGCCCGGCTCGACGCACCAGTACCGCGTCACGGCGGTCGACGCGTTCGGCAACACCGCCAACAGTCCCTGGACCTCGGTGACCGTCGGCTCGTCGGGCAGCCTGACGCCCTACGTGCAGGCGGTGTACAACAGCCAGCCGCTCGACTTCTGGCGCTTCGACGAGGCCAGCGGCACGACTGCCGCCGACCTCGTCGGCACGAACCCGATGACGACCGGATCCGGTGTGACCCACACCAGCGGCGGCCTGGTCGGCGACCCCGACACGGCCGGCAGCTTCAACGGCGCCTCGAACGGGATCGCCTACACGACGCCGAAGCTGGCGCCGTTGAACACCCTGACCCTGGACGGGTGGTTCAAGACCAGCACCACCCAGGGCGGCAAGCTGATCGGCTTCGGTGACAAGCAGACGACGTCGTCGACCAACAACGACCGGCACATCTACATGGACAACGCGGGCCACCTCCTCTTCGGGGTCAACAACGGCACCCGCCAGACAGTGGCCAGCACGGGTACCTACCGCAACAACGCGTGGCACTACGTCGCGGCGACCCTGTCGTCGGCCGGCATGAAGCTCTACGTCGACGGGGCACTGGTCGCCTCGCGCAGCGACGTGACCAACGGTCTCGACGCTCCCTGGGGCTACTGGAGGATCGGCGGCGACAACCTCACGTCGTGGACGAGCAAGCCGACGAGCAGCTACTTCGCCGGCGCGCTCGACGACTTCGCCATCTACCCGCGGGAGCTCTCGGCCTCCGAGATCGCCACCCACTACAGCGCCGGCACGGGCGCGAACATCGCTCCCACGGCAGGCTTCTCAGCCACGCCCACCGACCTGACCACCGCGTTCGACGCGAGCACGTCCACGGACATCGACGGCACGGTCGCGTCGTACGCCTGGGACTTCGGGGACGGCCAGACCGGCACCGGTGCGACCCCGAGCCACACCTACGCCGCGGCGGGGACCTACAACGTCACCCTGACGGTCACCGACAACGGTGGCAGCACGGGGACGGTCACGAACCCGGTCACGGTGCTGGCGGCCAACGTGCTGCCCACGGCGGCGTTCACGTCGTCCGGACAAGGGCTCACCGCCACGCTCGACGGCACGTCCTCGACCGACAGCGACGGCTCCATCGCGTCGTACTCCTGGACCTTCGGTGACGGCACGACCGGGACCGGTGCGGTGGTCAACCACACGTACGCCGCGCCCGGCAAGTACGCCGTGAAGCTGCTGGTCAAGGACAACCGCAACGGCGCGGCCTCGGTGACCAAGAACGTCACCGTGACCTCGCCGCCGACGGCCGCGTTCACGTCGTCGACCACGAACCTCGTGGCGTCCTTCAACGGGAGCGGCTCGTCCGACAGCGACGGCACCATCGCGTCCTACGCCTGGACGTTCGGCGACGGCACCACCGGGAGCGGGGTGTCACCGAGCCACACGTACGCCGTCCCCGGCACCTACTCGGTGACCCTGACGGTGACCGACAACCAGGGCAGCACGGGAACCGTCAGCAACCCGGTCTCGGTGAGCGCGGCGAACGTCGCCCCGACGGCGTCGTTCACGACCACCCGCGACCGACTGACGGTCAGCGCCGACGCGACCGGCTCGACCGACTCCGACGGCTCCATCACGAGCTACCAGTGGAGCTGGGGCGACGGGCAGACCGACACCGGGGCGAAGCCCAGCCACACCTACGGCGCCGGCGGGACCTACACGATCACGCTCACGGTGACCGACGACGACGGAGCGAACGGGAGCACCAGCAGGCAGCTCACGGCGACCGTGCCGACACCCTTCGCCCTCGACGCCTTCAACCGGACGATCAGCAGCAACTGGGGCACGGCGGACCTCGGCGGCGCCTGGACGAAGTCGGGCACGGCGGCCAACTTCAACGTCGCCGGCGGGGTCGGCACCGTCAAGATGTCGGCCGCCGGCAACGGGCCGAGCCTGACCCTGGGATCGGTCTCGGCCTCCGACACGGAGGTCGACCTGGGCATGTCCCTGGACAAGGCGGCGACGGGTGCCGGCACCCTCCTGTCGGTGGAGCCGCGGCGGGTGCCGTCCGGTGACGGATACCTCGCGCAGGTCAAGTACCTCGCGGGCGGCTCGGTGTCGCTGCTGCTCGACAAGCGGGTCAGTGGCACGACCACGGTCCTGGCCACGGCGCCGGTCAGCGGCCTGACGGTGTCACCAGGCGACGTGCTCGACATCCGGGTCCAGGTCACCGGCACCTCGCCCACGACCATCCGCGCCAAGGTGTGGCAGGACGGCTCGAGCGAGCCGTCCGGCTGGACGGCCGCCACGACCGACGGCTCCGCGAGCCTGCAGTCGGCCGGCTACCTGGCGCTCACCGCCTACCTCTCCGGTACGGCGACCAACGCGCCGCAGGTGGCGTCGTTCGACAACCTCTGGGCCGGCCCGACGAGCTGACCGCCGGCGCGGGCGCGCCGTCCCGGCCGTCCCACCCGGCCCTTGCGCCACACCGGCCGGGGCCGGTGGCGCGGGCGCGATTTGCGCGCGTCCCGCCCGAGGTTGCTACGGTGCTGAGCGCGAACATTCCGTTCGGGGGCGCGTGAAGTGCGTGACGGGGGATTTTCCCAACCGACAGACACACTTCTGGAGAGTGGCTTCAATGGGCTCCATGTCCTCACCCCCGACGTACGCCGCGGCGGGCGCCCTGGTCGTCGCGCTGGGCCTGGCCGCTCCGGTGGCTGCCGCAGGGCCCACCCGCGTGGCGGCGTCCGCCTCGGCACCGAGCGCGGTCTACGTCTCGGTGCACGGCAGCGACGCGAACAGCGGCTCGTCCCAGCATCCGCTGCGGACGATCCAGGCGGCGATCAACCGCTCGGCCGCGCGCGGCACGGTCGTCGTACGCCCGGGGCGCTACCACGAGAGCCTCACCATCGCCGGCAAGGACGGCCTGACCCTGCGCGCGGCGAAGCGCGGGACGGTGTGGGTCGACGGGACGAGCCGGGTCACCCGCTGGCAGAGGAGCGGGTCGGCGTGGGTCCACCCGAGCTGGACCTACCAGTTCAACGCGAGCCCCACCTTCACCTGGAACGCCCCGGACAACCCGAACGCCAACTGGAGCTTCGTCAACCCCGCCCACCCGATGGCTGCGCATCCGGACCAGGTGTTCGTCGACGGGCACTCGCTGCGCCAGGTGGGCTCGCAGGCCGCGGTCCGGCACGGTCGCTTCTACGTCGACTACGCGGCCGACAAGCTCTACGTCGGCACCGCGCCCACGGGTCGTGAGGTCCGCGCCAGCACCCTCGCCAAGGCGATGAGCATCCAGAGCCCCGGCGTGACCGTGGACGGGATCAACGTGCGCGGCTTCGCGCCCTCGGTGCCGAACATGGGGGCGATCACCGTGGAACGTCCCCACGTGCTGCTGTCCCACATGGTCGTGCGCGACATGTCGACGACCGGTGCGTTCGTGATGTCGACCGACGACCAGCTCCGCCACGTGCAGTTCCGGCACAACGGACTGATGGGCTTCATGGCCACCCATGCGACCGGTCTGCGGGTCGACCACGTGTGGGCGATCAACAACGACACCGAGCTCTTCAACCAGTCCCCCGCCGCCGGTGGCGCCAAGATCGGCCGCACCACCGACGTCCAGGTGACGCACAGCCGCTTCTCCCACAACCACGCCAACGGCCTGTGGTTCGACGAGTCGTCGTATCGCATCCAGGTGACCCGCTCACGGATGAGGGACAACCGCGGACACGGGCTCTCGCTCGAGATCTCCGGCCACGCCCTCGTCGCCGGCAACGTGATCGTCGGCAACGGCGGGAACGGCGTCAAGATCAACGACACGGACAACGTCGAGCTGTGGAACAACACGTTCGTCGGCAACGCCAGGCCCATCGCCGTCCTCCAGGACAACCGCGACGTGAACCCCGGCGGCAGCTACCACGACCCGAGCCTCCCGCTGTCGTTCGTGACGCGCCACATCACCGTGGCCGACAACATCGTGGCGCGGCCGGGCGCGGGGTCCGACTGTGTGCTGTGCGTGCAGGACTACACGCACCGGTTCACTGCCGAGGCCCTCGACATCCGCACCAACGGCAACGCCTACCAGCGCAGCACCTCGCGCACGCCCTCCCGCCTCGTGCTCTGGTCGCGGGGTGCGGGCGCTCCGGCGCTGTTCGCCACCATCCCCGACTTCCGCTCCGCCACCGGGCAGGAGGCCTCACACCTCGCGCTCACCGGGAAGCGCGCCGTGACCTCCACCTTCCACCCCACCGCGGTCGTCCGGCGACGCGCGCACCAGGTCGCTCAACCGCTGCCTGCCGACATCGCCGCCGCCTGCGGCCGCAGCACCGGTGCTCGCTGGCTGGGCGCCTGGTCCGGTACCTGAGTCGAACGCCGGGACCGGACGGGCCCAGGAGACCTGGGCGTCCAGCGGACGGCGCCGGCCGCTGAACCGTCCGTGCGTGGAGAAGCCGTCGCCCAGTCGTCGCAGCAGCTCCTCGTAACCGGCCGCCACGTCGTCCCAGCGGTAGCGCTGGCGAGCACGCTCGCGCAGCGACCAGCCCTTGAGCAGCATCTCACCGGCGGTCAGCTCGGCCTTGCGGACCCGCACGGTCACGTCGTACGCGTTCCGGAAGTACTCACCCTCGACACCGATGACCTCGCGGTTGAAGTCCACGTCGAAGGCGATCACGGCGGTGCCCGCTCCCATGGCCCGCAGCAGCGACGGGTTGGTGCCGCCGACCGAGTGTCCGTGCAGGTAGGTCAGCGCGTTGGCGTAGAGCTCGTCGAGCTGCGCCTGGTCCCAGACGCCTCCGAGGAGCCGGATCCGCGGGTCGCCCGCGGCGGCCGCCTCGATCGCCGCGGTGTAGTCGTCGGCGTACGGCGCCGAGCCGACCACGACCAGCGGCAGCTCGGCGTCGGATCGGTGGTAGCCCTCGACGATCTCGCGCACGTGGTTCTCGGGCTCGAAGCGGGCCACGACGAGGTGGTACTCGTGCGGCCGGAGGCCGAGCTCGTCGACGCGTGCCGAGCCCGGCTCGTCCTGGACCGGGGCGCCGTAGGTCAGCAGCTCCGTCTCGGCGCCGAACTCGTCGGCGTAGTAGTCGGAGATCCCGCGGGCGTCGGCGATCAGCGCGTCGGCCGTCCGCACCGCCATCGCCTCGACGCCGCGGTAGTAGCGACGACCGGCGCCCTTCCACTTCGAGCGCTTCCACTCCAGCCCGTCGACGTGGACCGCGACCGGGATGCCGCGAGCTCGCAGGGCCGGCACGAACGGCGCGTTGGCGGCGTTGAACACGATGGCGGCGTCGACCTTCTCCCTGGCGACCAGGTGGGCCACGGAGAGCGCGGTATGGCTCAGCGTCTCGAGCGTCTTGCGGCGCGCAGCGGGCAGGTGGACGAGCTCCATGCCCAGGTGCGTGCGCCGGTTCGGGTCCTCGGCACCGCGGCAGTAGACCACCACCTCGTGCCCACGGGCGACCAGTCGCTGCCCGATCTCCTCGATCGCCGTCTCGAAGCCCCCGTACCGAGCCGGCACCCCCCTCGTACCGATCATTGCCACGCGCATGTCTGTCTGCCCCCCCAGGCGTCCATCACGTCGGTGAGTCAGCGGTCCCGGGTGGCGTCACCACCACCTGAGCGCAGGGCCCACCCGACGTCGAGCGCAGGCCCCCCCGCACGCGATGTCTCGCCATCAAGGTACCGACGGTACGAGGCGGCTACATCGCCGGAATTGTGGATCATCCAGCAGCGGCCCAGGTGGTTCGGCCGTGCGCGGCGCGGCTGCTGCGGCGGGACGCCGACGACTCGGTCGCCTCGTCGTCACTCGGCGGGGTCCAGCCCACCTGGTGGGCCAGGCCGACGGCGGTCAGCTGCGAGCCGACCTGGAGCTTGTCGAGGATCGCCTTGACCTGGGTCCGGACCGTGGACTCGGACACGACCCGCGAGCGGGCGATGTCCATCACCTGGTGGCCGGCCATCAGCTGCCCCAGGACCTCGGCCTCGCGCCGGGTCATCAGGCTGAACTTCGCGCGCAGCTCACGGGTCGCCTCGGCGGCCTCGTGATAGCTGCCGATCAGCGCCTCGCGGTCCTCGCGCGACATGACGGCCAGGCCGCGGCGCTCGCGCTCGACCGCGTCGACGATCTGCGCGAACGGAGCGGACTTCGAGATGACCGCCTTCGCGCCCTTGGCCAGCGACTCGCCCCGCCGGGCCCGGTCGGCCGACCCGGTCACCACGATCACCGAGCGCTGGGTGCCCGCCAGCGTCGTCAGCAGTCGCATGGGGTCGCCGACGACGCCCAGGTCGAGGTCGAGCAGGACCAGGTGGGGCCGCGTGCTGACGATGGTGCGGCCGAGCTGCGGGTAGGTCGTCGTGGGCAGGTCCGGGATCACGCTCCGGGCATCCACCGACCGTCCGCGCAGGGCGATCACGAGAGACTCGGCGAACAGGGCGTGGTCGTCGACCACGGTGACCCGGAAGGGCAGCGAGCTCATGCCGCACCCCCCAGCTCGATCGCCGGCAGGACGACCTCGAAGCGGGCTCCTCGCTCACGCCCGTCGTCGAGGGCGAGCGTGCCACCGAGGTCCTCGACGAGGTCGCGGGCGATGGACAGGCCGAGGCCCTGGCCCACCGAGTCCGCACGGCGGGCACCGCGCTCGAAGATCTCCTGGCGGAAGGCGACGGGCACTCCCGGCCCGCGGTCGCTCACGCCGAGGCGCACCTGGCCGCCGGTCCCGACGACGTCGATCCGGACCGGCGTACCGGCGTGGCGCGCCGCGTTGACCAGCAGGATGTTGAGCACCTCCACCAGCTCGTCTCGGCGTCCGCGCACCTGGTGGCCGCTGGGCGTCCAGAGCACCTGCTGCCCGGCGGCGGTGCGGGCCAGGACGACGTCCGCGATCACCTCGTCGAGATCGAGGAGGTCGTCGTCGGCGTCAGGCGCGCTGCCGGGCTCGCCGACGAGCCGCTGCAGTCGCTCGACCTCCGCCACGAGCATCGCCTCGAGCCGCATCCGTGACTCCTCCGGGGCCGTTGCCCCCTGGCCGATCAGGACGTGGATGGCTCCCGCCAGCCCGGCCAGGCCGGACCGGATGGCGTGGAGCTGGTCCTCCATGGCCTCGGTGGTGCGGTCGCCGGACGGCTCGGACCGCGCGCTCGTAGCGCGTCGGTGCCCACCTCCGCGCTGTCGTACGGCATCGCGGTGCTCTCCGCGGGCACACAGATGCCCGCTCCCTGTGAACAGCATGTTCATGTCGTGCAGCCCCCACTGCGCCGGCGGTTGCCGGCCTGTTGTGCCCGATCAGTCGTCCCCCGACGACTCGGTCCCCCGTGCCCGCCCCTTCAGGCGGTCCGGATCGGATCGGACAGGTTTCCTAGCCATGCCTGGCACGGGCCCCCTGGCCCGCTGTCGTGAAGATGGAGCAGTGCCGTGGTGTTCCCATGTCAGTACGCCCCGTTCCCGCGGACCACGGCGTCCACGGTGCGGAGACAGATGAGGGCGTCGTCCACCAGACGCCAGTTGTCGGCATAGTGCAGGTCGTAGGCCAGCCCGGACTCCCACGTCAGGTTGGAGCGTCCGCTGACCTGCCACAGTCCGGTCATGCCGGGCTTGACGGCCAGGCGACGCAGCTCCACGTCGTCGTACTCAGCCACCTCGGTGGGCAGGGCGGGCCGCGGCCCGACCAGCGACATCTCGCCGCGCACGACGTTGAGGAGCTGAGGAAGCTCGTCCAGCGACGTGCGGCGCAGGAAGCCACCGACGCGGGTGACGCGCGGGTCGTCGTGGAGCTTGAACAGCGGACCCGAGCCCTCGTTCTGCTCCAGCAGCGCGGCGCGGTCGCGCTCGGCGTGCACGCTCATGGTGCGCAGCTTGAAGATGCGGAAGTACGTCCCGTCCCGGCCGACGCGCGTCTGCCGGAAGAAGCCCGGCCCGCGGGAGTCGAGGCGCACCAGCACCACGAGCACGGCGAGCAGGGGCGAGAGCAGCGCCAGGAGCACGGCTGCACCGATCCGGTCGACGGCGGCCTTGCAGCCCCGGACGAGGGCCGATGGCGCCGGGTCGGCGAGGTGCAGGAAGGTGGCGCCGCCGTACGACGTGGCATGGAGCCGGTGCGGCGCCGCGGAGTCGGCGACATCGACGACCGCGAGCCCGACCGGAGATCCCTCGAGCAGCCAGCCGAGACGCCGGAGATCGGGCCCGTGGACACCGCGGCCCGGCGAGACGACCACCAGGTCGGCCCGCCACACCTCGGCCCAGTGGGCGATGTCGTCGACACCGGCCACGGTCGGGACGCCCATGATGCCGCGGGGCTCGCTCGCGTCGGCGTCGGCGTCGGTGAGCAGGCCCCCGACCACGTGGACGTGGTCACCCGAGGCCCAGCGCATCGCGCTGCGGCTGATCGCGGACCGGTCACCCACCACCACGACCCGGGCGGGGCCGCGGGCGACGGACCTGAGCGCGGTCGTGGCGGCGATCGCCAGGCCGACCACGGCCAGCACGACGGCCGACCCGGTCAGGATGCTGCTGCCGGCGAGCCCGGCACCGACCGCGAGGGCGACCACGCCGTAGGCCACCGCGAGCTCGCCGACCAGCGACCCGAGCTCGGGTCGGCCGTGGCGCGTCATCGCGGCACGGCGGCGGTAGACGACCGCCAGCGACGCCACCGCCAGCCAGCCGGTGACCAGCACGGAGAGTCCGAGCCACAGCGAGGCGGCCAGGCCGAGGACGGTCACCGTCATCGCCTGGCTGACCAGCGGGCTCTCGAGCCCACGGGGCTCCGGGCGTGGCTCGGAGACCGCGGCGAGAGCGCCCGGCGTCACGGCGTGCAGCGCGGGCGCGGTCACCCCCGGCACGGCCACCGGCGGACCCACGAACTGGGTCACCGGGACGCCCGTGCTCCACGCACGAGCGTCACCCACGTCGTTCCTCATGCGGTTCCCCCGAACCACTCGTGGCAGAGCCACACGACCGCAAAAGCATGCCCCCCGACAGCTTTCGCCCATCCGCTCGTGGCGGTTGGAAGCCCCCCTCGGCCGTACCTTCATTCTCGGGGGAGGAGGGCCGAAAACACCAGTCGCGGACGTTAATCTTTCGAAATCACCCCGACTGACCAGGAAATATCCTCCCGATGGGCCAGGGGTACCTCAGGAGTTGAAGCGTGACTGGGTGGCCGCCAGTCCGTCGGTCACCAGCGACTCGACGGCGTCGGCGGCGGTCACGACCTGCAGCGGGAGAGCCTTGCGCTCGGCCGCGGAGTAGTTCGAGAGCACGAAGTCGGCCACGTCCTGACGCCCCGTGGGCCGGCCGATGCCGATCCGGACCCGATGGAAGTCGCCGGTCCCGAGCGCGGCCCGCAAGGAGCGCACGCCGTTGTGGCCGTTGTCGCCACCGCCGAGCTTGACGCGCATCGAGTCGAAGGGGAGGTCGAGCTCGTCGTGCACCGCGACGATCCGCTCGGTCGGGACCTTGTAGAACGACGCCAGCTGCTTCACGACGCCGCCCGTCTCGTTCATGTACGTCCGCGCGCGGACCAGCACGATCCGGGGCCATCGGTGCCCGGCGGCCCGAGCCGGCCCTCGACCACCTCGGCACGGCCCGACTTGTGCGCGCGGAACGGCGCACCCATCCGGTCGGCCAGCTCGGAGGTCACCAGGTAGCCGACGTTGTGCCGGTGGCCGGCGTACGACGGACCGGGGTTGCCGAGGCCGACGACGAGCCACACGTCGCCTGTCGCCATGTCACTGCTTCCCGTCGTGTCCGCGCCGGACCCGGGGTGGCGCCTGCGCAGCCACCCCGGTCGGCGCGGCAGCCTCACTCGGCGGAGTCGCCCTCGGCCGGGGCGGAGTCGCCCTCGCCGGAGTCGCCCTCGCCGGCGCCCTCGGCCGCACCCTCGTCCGCGACCTCGTGGGTGATACCGGCGTCGGCCTCGGCCTCGGCCAGCTCGGCCTCCAGGGCCTCGGCGCTCTGGGCCTGGGTGACGTTGACGACCAGGGTCTCGGGGTCCACGAGCAGGGTCGTGCCCTCCGGGAGCTGGAGGTCGGAGGCGTGGATCTGGGTCCCGACCTCGGCGCCCTCGACGGAGACCTCGATGTACTCGGGGATGTTGGTGGCCTCGGCCTCGACCTGCACGGTCGCGTTCTCCGTGACGACGAGGGTCTCGGAAACGGCGTCGCCGACCACGTGCACCGGCACGTCGACGGTCACCTTCTCGCCCTTGCGGACGGCCACGAAGTCGATGTGCTCCAGGACGCGGCGCAGCGGGTCGACCTGGATCTCGCGGGCCAGGGCCAGCTGGGGCTTGCCGTCGATGTCGAGCTCGAGGAGCGCGTTCGCCCCGCCGTGCTTGAGGGCCATCATCGTGCTGTGACCCGGCAGGGTCAGGTGCATCGGGTCGTTGCCGTGGCCGTAGACCACGGCCGGGATCTTGTCGTCGCGGCGGATCCGGCGGGCTGCGCCCTTGCCGAACTCGGTGCGGAGCTCCGCGGTGATCTTCTCAGCCATGTCGTCGTGCTCGATTCTTGTCGTGGGCGTCGTGGTCGTCCTGCTGGTGCGGGCGACCGGAGGTCGGTGGGCCACGACGACAGAACGCCGCGCGACCGGGTCGCGCGGCGTCGGACGGCCGCCGCCCTGTCGATCACGGACACCCGGACGGGCCGGGTTCCCTCGCCGAGGCAACTGCAGAAGTCTAGACAGTGCCGGGGCGGCTGACCAATCCCGGAGCGCATGACACCGATCGGCGGCCCGCCACTGCTCCGGCCGGCCGGGTTCGCCACCGCGGGCTCTTCGCCTAGTGTCGGTCAGGTGTCCTTGACCTACACCGAAGCGCTGTCCCGCGCCGCCCGCATCTCCGGGGTCGCCTACAGCATCGACCTCGACCTGACCTCCCGCGAGTCGTTCGGCTGCCGCACCGCGGTGACCTTCGACCTGACCGACCCCGGCGCCCCCACCTTCCTCGAGCTCGCCCACGCGGCGGACCTCCGGCTGACCGTGAACGGCACGCCCGTCGAGGCGCCGTCGTACGACGGGAAGCGGGTGACCCTGCCCGACCTGGCACCGCACAACGAGGTCGTCGTCGAGGCGCGGATGCCCTACGTCAACGACGGCGACGGGATGCACACCGTCACCGACCCGGCCGACGACGCGACCTATGTCGCGGCCTACGCCGGGATGGACCTGGCGCACCGGGTGTTCGCCTGCTTCGACCAGCCCGACCTCAAGGCCCCGATCGCGCTGACGGTGCGGGCCCCCGACGACTGGACCGTTGTCGGGAACGGCCGCCTCGCCTCACGCGACGGCGGCACCTGGACGTTCACCACGACGCCGCCGATCTCGACGTACCTGTTCACCGTCTGCGCCGGCCCCTGGCACTCGCGTACCTGGGAGCACGCGGGGCTGCCCTTCGGCTGGCACGCCCGCGCCTCGCTCGCGGCCGAGCTCGACCGCGACTTCGACAACATGCGCGAGGTCACCGAGGCCTGCTTCGACTTCTACACCCGGACCTTCGACGAGCCCTACCCGTTCGACTCCTACGACCAGGTGATGGGCCCCGGCCACAACTGGGGCGCGATGGAGACCGCCGGGTGCGTCACGTTCCGCGACGAGTACCTGCCGCGCAACGAGCCGGACGCCGGCGAGCTGGTCGACCGCGCCACGGTGATCGCGCACGAGATGGCCCACATGTGGTTCGGCGACCTGGTGACCATGAAGTGGTGGCAGGACACCTGGCTCAACGAGTCGTTCGCCGACTTCATGGGCTACCACGTGGCGCACGAGGCCGGCGTGCTCGGCTCGTGGCCCGACTTCTCGCTCAACCGCAAGCCCACCGGGTACGCCGCCGACGCCCGCCGCTCCACCCACCCGATCGCCGAGGACGCCGAGCACCTGGTCGACGTCGAGACGGCGTTCACCAACTTCGACATGATCACCTACGCCAAGGGCGCGTCGGTGCTGCACCAGCTGGTGACCTGGCTGGGCTGGGACACCTTCGTCAAGGGCACGAACGTCTACCTGACCCGGCACCGCTTCGGCAACGCCGAGCTGGCCGACTACCTCGAGGCCCTCGACTCGGTCACCGACCGCGACGTGCGTGGCTGGGCCGAGGCCTACCTGCGCACCACCGGCTTCGACACGATCCGGGTGACCCGCGACGGCGACGTGCCGGTGCTGGAGCGCGAGGGCACGCGGCCCCACCGGTTCAGCGTGGTCGGCCTCGACGGCTCACAGGTCGACACCGCGCGGATGGTCGACCTCGACGACGAGCCGCTGCCGCTGCCGGACCTCGCCGGCAAGGCCGTGCTGCCGAACGCCCGCGACGAGGCGTACGCCGCGGTCCTGCTCGACCCCGCGTCGTGGCAGGCGGCGATGGACGGGCTGTCGGGGCTCTCCGACCCGCTGCTGCGGGCGGTCACGTGGACCAACGCCTCCACGCGGGTCCGGACCGGCCAGGCACCGCTCTCGGACTACCTGACCCTGGCGCAGCGTCACCTCGCCGCCGAGACCGACCCGGTGGTGTTCGACAGCGTGGTGCGCAGGCTGTGGCGCCAGGTGCTGCCGCAGTGGACCTCCCCCGAGTCCCACGCCGACGCGGAGCGGATCGTCGCCGACGCCTGCGCGGCCGCGCTCGAGGCCGGTGACGCCGACCGCGCACTGTCCGCGATGCGCGGTCTCGCACGGACCAGCGCCGACGCCGACCTGCTACGCCGCTGGCTCGACTCCGGCGAGGCGCGTCCCGGGCTCCCGGTCGACCGCGACACCCGGTGGCTCGCCGTACGCCGGCTCGTGGTGCTCGGTGCGGCCGGCGCGGACCTGGTGTCGGCCGAGGCGGCGGCCGACCGGTCGTCGAGCGGCCACCAGTCCTCCCTCACCGCGCTCGCGAGCCGGCCCGACCCGGCCGCCAAGGCCGAGGCCTGGGACGGCATCGTCGACCCGACGGTGTCCAACCGCGACTTCGAGGCGCTGGTGGCCGGGCTGTGGACGGCCGGTCAGGACGACCTGGTCGCGCCCTACGTCGCGCGCTACCTCGAGGACGCACCCCGGGTGGCCGAGCGGGGGCAGGCCTTCGCCGCCGAGATCGCGTTCGCGGCGCCGCGGATCCCGATGGCGCTCGACCGCCTGCAGCGGCTGCGCGACGACATCGACGCCGCCTCGGAGCAGACCGACAACACCGTCCTCCGCCGCGGCTGGCGTGACGCCGTCGACGACTTCGACATCGCGCTCCGGGTGCGGGCCGCCGGGTAGGGGCTGGTCGTCACAGCTTCATCATGTGACGCACGGTGAACCTGCACTTCACATGGTGAATTCACCATGTGAGGTCGACGTTGGACTGCTTCACATGATGAAACTCGTGACTGAGCGCCGACTGCGGTGGCGGCTACGCGTGCCCGTCGAACATCTTGGTGACCGAGCCGTCCTCGAACACCTCGCGGATCGCCTGCGAGAGCAGGGGCGCGATCGACAGGCAGGTGAGCTTGTCGAACTGCTGCTCGTCGGAGAGCGGCAGGGTGTTGGTCACCACGATCTCGGTGGCGGCGCTGTTCTTCAGCCGATCGACCGCGGGGCCGGACATGATCGGGTGGGTCGCGGCGATGACCACGCCGGCGGCGCCGTCGTTCATCAGCGCCTCGGCGGCCTGCACGATCGTGCCGCCGGTGTCGATCATGTCGTCGACCAGGACGCAGATCCGGCCGGTGACGTCACCGACCACGCGGTGGGCGACGGTCTCGTTGGGGCGGTCCGTACGACGGCTCTTGTGGATGAACGCCAGCGGCGCACCACCGAGGCGGGCCGACCAGCGCTCGGCCACCTTGATCCGGCCGGCGTCGGGGCTGACCACGGCGAGCCGCTGGTCGCCGTACTTCTCCCGGACGTAGTCGGCGAGGATCGGCAGCGCCATCAGGTGGTCGACCGGCCCGTCGAAGAAGCCCTGGATCTGGTCGGCGTGGAGGTCGACGGTGATCAGCCGGTCGGCGCCGGCGGTCTTGAAGAAGTCGGCCATCAGGCGCGCCGAGATCGGCTCGCGACCGCGGTGCTTCTTGTCCTGGCGCGCGTAGCCGTAGAAGGGCATCACGACGGTGATCCGCTTGGCGGACGCGCGCTTCAGCGCGTCGACCATGATCAGGTGCTCCATGATCCACTCGTTGATCGGCGCCGTGTGGCTCTGGATCACGAAGGCGTCGCAGCCACGGACCGACTCGTCGAAGCGGATGTAGATCTCGGAGTTCGCGAAGTTGAACGCCTGCATCGGCACCAGGCCGATCTCGAGCTCCGTGGCGACCTCGGCGGCCAGGAGCGGGTGGGCCCGCCCCGAGAAGACCATCAGGTGCTTCTTCGTGGTCCGTTTGGTCTTGGAGGTCACAGGTCAGGATTCTCCCCCACCGTCGGCGGCTTCCCCAATCGAGGTGTCGTCGGCCGTGGTCGTTCCCCTCTCGAGGTTGCGCTGCGGTCCGCCGGAGACCGCGAGCGTGCCCGGCGGCACGTCCCGGCGTACGACGGTCCCGCCGCCGGTCATGGCACCGTCTCCGATCGTGACCGGGGCGATGAAGGTGTTGTTGGCGCCGGTCTTGGCGCCCTTGCCGATCGTCGTGCGGTGCTTCTTCGTCCCGTCGTAGTTGGCGAAGATGGTGCCGGCCCCGATGTTGGTCCCGGCTCCGATCTCGGCGTCGCCGACGTAGGACAGATGGGGCACCTTCGAGCCGTCGCCGATCCGGGCGTTCTTGGTCTCGACGAAGGCGCCGATCTTGCCGCTCGCGCCGAGGATCGTGCCGGGGCGCAGGTAGGAGAACGGCCCGACCTTGGCGTCCGGGCCGATCACCGCGAGCTCGCCGTGGGTCCGGACGACGCGCGCACCGTCGCCGATCTCGCAGTCCTTGAGCGTGCTGTCGGGGCCGACCACGGCGTTCTCGCCGACGACCGTCGCGCCCAGGAGCTGGGTGCCGGGCAGGATCGTGACGTCGGAGGCCAGGACGACGTCGGCGTCGACCCAGGTGGTCGCGGGGTCCATCACGGTCACCCCGTCGCGCATCCAGCCCTCCACGATGCGGCGGTTGAGCTCGCGGCCGAGCTCGGCGAGCTGGACCCGGTCGTTCGCCCCCTGCGTCTGCATCACGTCGTCCAGCGGGAAGGCACCGACCGCGAGCCCCGCGTCACGGGCCAGGCCGACGACGTCGGTCAGGTAGTACTCGCCCTTCGCGTTGTCGTTGCCCACCCGGGCGAGCGCCTCGACGAGGAACTCCGCGTCGAAGGCGAGGATGCCGGAGCTGATCTCGCGGATCTCGCGCTGCTCGACGGTCGCGTCCTTCTCCTCCACGATGCCCTCGACGTCGCCCTCGTCGTTGCGGACGATCCGGCCGTACCCGAGCGGCTGCTCCACGATCCCGCTGAGCACGCTGACCGCGCAGTCGGCGGCGCGGTGCTCCTGGGCGAACCCGCGCAGGCTCTCGCCCCGCAGCAGCGGGGTGTCGCCGGCGGCGACCAGGACGGTGCCGCTCGTCGTACCGGCGGCCTCGAGGGCGATCCGTACGGCGTGCCCGGTGCCCTTCTGCTCCTCCTGCACCGCGAGGGTCACCGCGGGCATCACGGCCTGGATGTGCGGCCCGACCTGGTCGCGCTGGTGACCGACGACCGCGACGACCTGCTGCGGCTCGAGGGCCTGCACGGCCAGCAGCACGTGGTCGATCATGCTGCGGCCGGCGATCTCGTGGAGCACCTTCGCCGTCTTGGAGCGCATCCGGGTCCCGCCACCCGCCGCCAGCACGATCACGGTCAGGTCGCTCGACATGGGATCCAACCTAACCTCCGCCCCGCCCGTCGCCGCCATCGTCCTCCGGAGTGATCTCGCTGGGTGGTCGTGTGCCTGGCACCGCGCTCCGGCGCCGGCTCGGGCACACGACTCGCGCCGGGCGAGCGTGCTGCCCCGCCCGGCGGGCCCTACCCTTTCTAGGCATTCCCCGGTTGGTCTGCCGGCAGGGCCCGCCTGACTTTGAATCAGGACTAGCGACGTAGGTTCGACTCCTACCCGGGGAGCTTTCCGTACGCACCCGGGATGCCTCGTCGCAGCCGCCGACGTCACCACCAGGGACGGGTTCGGCCGACGTGGTCCGGACGAGCGCCGGGCCCCCGGAATCGGCCGAAGTCTTCGACGGATTCGGCCGATCTGCTGACGCGAGGCGAGTCCCGTGCGTACGCTCCGGATGCGCGCAGGGATCACCCGCGCGTCGACGATCACAGTGACTGGAGTTCGATGGCTCGCCACTCGGGAGGCCTCGGCCTTCGACCGGACCAACGCCGCCGCCGCCCGCACCACACGCGAGGCGTGGCCGGCTGCAGGCGGCGCTAGACGCGCCTGGCCCGATCGGGCTGAACGACGACCGTCGTTCGGCTCGTCCTCACGCACGACGTCACGACCGGTGCGAACGCGCCCGGCCTGCTCCCGCCGGCCGATCCGTCTGCGCCATCACCCGCCCGACCCCCCACAGCGGACATCCCTCGGATGCCCGGAACCTTCAAGTGCACCACCCCTACAAAGAAACGGATGACCCACTCACCATGAAGAAGCGCAACCTCCTGATCGTCGCCGGCTCGACTGCTGTCCTCGCCCTCACCGTGGGAGGCACCGCCACGGCGGCCTCGCTGATCACCCACAACCAGCTCGCGGACTCCGCCGTCCACAGCGACACCATCAAGGACGGGGGGGTCCACCACGCCGACCTCGGCCCCCACGTCGCCGCCAAGGTCGACTCGGTCCCCGGCATCAAGACCGAGCTCGCCGCGGGCGCGCAGGCTCTCAACGGCCTGGGCCAGCAGATCGCCGCGCTGCCGAAGCAGGGCCTCGACGGCGCCTACTACGCGGTCGCCAAGTACGACGTCGGCGACACCAACGGCGGCGCCATCGCCACCGTCGCGTGCAGCAACCAGACCGACGTCGCGATCAGTGGCGGGGTGCAGACCCTCGCCCTCGGCGACAACGGGATCGGCAACAACGTGCCGGTGTCGTCGTCGTTCCCCGGCCGCATGGACTGGGACACCAACTCCCCGAAGGCCGGCCGGCTCGACGGCTGGGTCGTGCAGTTCGGCACCGAGACGGGCAACGCCCCGAAGTACGTCAACATCTACGCGCTCTGCGTGCCGGGTGCCGACATCTCGGTGGTGAAGACCTTCAGCGAGTCCGGTAACTGATCACCAGCGACGAGGGGGCCGGCTCGGGTCGGCCCCCTCTCGCATGCCCGCTCCTACCCGGGGCGGCATGGGTGCGGCGGTGGCTGCTCCGGCGGTGAGGACCTCGCGTTGCACCCGGGACCAGCCCGGCTAGGGTCGCGAGCATGGACCTGCCCGTGATGCCACCGGTGCGGCCGATGCTCGCCAAGAGCGTGAAGGGGATCCCCGACCCGGCCAAGCACGACGGCCTGAGCTTCGAGCCCAAGTGGGACGGCTTCCGCTGCCTCGTGTTCAAGGACGGCGACGAGGTCGAGCTGGCCAGCCGGAACACCAAGCCCCTCACCCGCTACTTCCCCGAGGTCGTCGAGGCGATGCGGAGCCAGCTGCCCGAGCGGTGCGTGCTCGACGGCGAGATCTTCGTGGCGCTGCGCGGTGACGACGGGGTCGACCGGCTGGAGTTCGAGGTGCTGCAGGAGCGGATCCACCCGGCCAAGAGCCGCATCGACATGCTCGCGGAGAAGACGCCCGCAGGTTTCGTCGCCTTCGACCTGCTGGCCCTCGGCGACACGTCTTACGTCGACAGGCCGTTCGCCGAGCGTCGCGCCGCGCTGGAGCAGTCCCTGGCCGGCCTCGACGGCCCGTGCTTCCTGACCAAGACCACGAGCGACCCGGCCGTGGCGGAGCGAGTGGTTCCACCGGTTCGAGGGGGCCGGCCTCGACGGGGTGGTCGCCAAGCCCCTGGGCGCGCCGTACGCCGAGAACGCGCGCACGATGCTCAAGATCAAGCACGAGCGCACCGCCGACGTGGTCGTCGCGGGCTACCGCGAGCACAAGACCAGCACGCCGGAGCGGCCGCTGCTCGGCAGCCTCCTGCTCGGCCTGTACGACGGCGACCAGCTGCAGCACGTCGGCGTCAGTGCCAGCTTCACCGAGGCCCGACGGGCCGAGCTGTTCGAGCAGCTGCAACCGCTCGTCGTACCCATCGAGGAGCACCCGTGGGGGCGCTGGGCGGAGTTCCTGACCGCCAACCCCGACCGCGTGCCCGGCACCCAGAGCCGCTGGAGCCAGGGCAAGGACCTCAGCTTCACTCCCCTACGGCCCGACCTGGTGATCGAGGTCGCCTACGACCACATGGAGGGGCGTCGCTTCCGCCACACCGCACAGTTCCGGCGCTGGCGCACCGACCGCGACCCGGAGAGCTGCGGCTACGACCAGCTCGACGAGCCCGTCTCCTACGACCTGACCGACGTGCTCGGCGGCTGAGGGCCTAGGCTTTCGGGCGCCACGATCCACCGCCCCACGGGAGCTGACATGAGCGAGACCTACACCGTCGTCCTGCTCGTCGAGCAGGCGCTCTCCGCCGCCGACGCCGCCCAGATCCGCTCCCTGCACGAGGGCCTGGACTTCGAGGTGCGCTACCACGTGCTGTTCCCCGCCGAGGACGCCGCCGCCCGCGTCGAGGCCGCGATCGGCACCCTCGGCAACGACACGATCACCGGCGCCCCGTCGATCCCGCCCGACCCGGAGACCATCGAGATGGTCCGCGAGGAGACCGAGCGCGAGACCAGCCGTGACCTCCGGGCCACCCTCGACGCCCTCCACGGCGCCGGCGCCGAGGCCGAGGGAGAGGTCGTCGACGACGACCCCGTCGAGGCGCTCGCCGCGACCGTGCAGAAGGTCGACGGACGGGAGGCGATCATCTTGACGCGGCCCCACCTGGTCTCGGAGTTCTTCCACCGCGACTGGTCGTCCCGCGCCCGCCGCGCGATCGGCGTACCCGTCCTCCACCTGCTCGAGCACGAGAACTTCGACGAGCAGGCCGGCAGCGGCGAGGGCGTCACGGGCTTGTGAGCGCGACCGGCTTCGACGGCCGGGCATACCTGGCGAGCGGTACGGCACCCACGCCGTCAGCGATCTCCTACCGGGTCACCGTGGCCGCGGGCTCGCTCCGTCTCGGTCCGGCCGCGACCGACGGCCTCGTCCTCGACGTACCCCTCTCGCGGGTGAGCCTGCGCCCGCTGGGCCACGCCGGCAGCGTGGCCGTCGACGTCGACGAGAGCCCGCTCCTGCTCGACTTCAGCGAGCCGGCGCGCCCGGTGAAGGTCGCCGGTGCGGCCGCCACGGCTCGCCGCCTGGTCGGCGCCGCCCGCGGGCGCCGTCGCCGCGACCGCTTCCTGAAGGCCGCGCGCGGAGGACCGCCGTGACCGCGGCCGGCATCTTCTTCACCCACGTCCGGTCCCCGCGCGTGCGACGCCACTTCCGGCGTCTCGTCGCGGAGTCGGGCGGCGAGGTCACCTGGCACTTCATCTTCAACCCGGACGCCGGCGCGCGGCCCAGGGCGCCGTTCGCCTACGACGACCCCGCCGCCGTGATGCCCGTCCGCTACCGCGCCATGGAGCGCAACGGCGGGGTGCAGGGCGGCTTCCTCGACACCGCACTGTTCCCCCTGCTGCGCGCGCTCCGGTCCGATCACCTGTGGGTGATGGAGTACGACGTCGACTACGCCGGCACGTGGGGCGACCTGTTCGCGCCGTTCGCCGGCAACGACGCCGACCTGCTCACCGCGTCGCTGGTCTCCCGCCGCGACTATCCGCAGTGGACGCACTGGGGTCGGTCGACGGCCCCCTCCTGGGTCTCCGAGGACCACCTGACCGTCGGGCTGAACCCGCTGATGCGGCTGTCGCGTGAGCTGGTCAACTGGTACCCCGTGGCGATGGCGGACGCCGCCTGGGGCGGCCACTACGAGTTCACCCTGCCGACCAGTGCGCTCGCCGCTGGCGCGCGGGTCGAGGACCTCGGCGGGACCGGACCGTTCACGCCGCCCGAGCGGCAGGGGCGCACCTACGTCGGCCGGACCCCGGGCCGGCCCCGAGACGGTGTCACCTTCGGGTTCCGACCGGTGCGCCGGCGCTACTTCCACGAGGCGCCCGAGCAGTTCGACCGGCCCGGGCTGGTCTACCACCCCGTCAAGCCCGGCGTACGGGCGTGGTCGAAGGAGTCGAAGAACCGTCCGGTCCCACCGCGCGGCCGGGGAGGCGCTCCTAGGTGACCGGCAGCCCGCGGTAGCGGCGGCGGTTGGTCCGCAGGCTCCGGCGCAGGCGCTGGGCAGCGGCCGGGTCCACCGCGTCGCCGCGCTCGCGGAGCACCTCGAGCAGGGCGTCGGTGCGCACGCGCAGCCGCCGTCGCTTGACCACCAGGTCGACGAGGACGTCGACGTCGGAGGACCCGTCGCCCGGGCTGGTGAAGCTGCGCGACTGCGGACCGGGGATCCATCCCGAGGTGTTGGCCTCGTGGAGCCGGTGGTCGATCAGGACGTCGGTCAGGATCCGGCGCTGCCCGAACGCCGTGGAGAGCAGGGCGACCCAGAAGTCGTGCGACACGCGCGACGGCGGCGGCGGCCAGTCCCAGGTGTCGATGAACGCCCTGGTGACCGCGATGGTGCACCCCTTCAGCGCGACCGTCGGCCCGTAGCCGCGCTCGGCGAGCACTCCGAAGAAGGACGGCTCGAGGGGCGAGCCGTCCGCCGCTTGGAGCGAGAAGTCGTGGAAGAGCGCCGCTGCCTCGCCGACGGGAGCAGCCCGCTCGATCGTGGCGAGCTTGTCCGGGTGCCACGTGTCGTCCTGGTCGGCGAAGAAGAGGAGGTCGCCGGAGCACGCCCGGCTCACGGTCACGAAGTTCTGCGCGTAGCCCAAGCGGTCGCCGACGGGCAGCACGCGCACGGGGAAGCCGGCCCTCGCAGCGAAGTCGTCGAGGACGGCGAGCGTCGCGTCCGTGGAGCCGTCGTCGCGGACGACGAGCTCGTCCGGCAGCCGGGTCTGGGCTCCCAGGCTGGCGAGCATCTCCGGGAGATAGCGCTCGCCGTTGTAGGTGGCCATCGCCACCGAGATGCGTCCCGAGCGCGCCCGGGCCGACCATGGCCACCGCATGCCCAGAGCCTAGGGGTGCCGCCGCGGCGGACGCCGCGACCCTCCCGCGCGCCGTCAGTCGGGGATGCGGTTCCCCTGGTCGTCCCAGTGGGCCGCGACCTTCTTGCTGGGCTGCACCCGCGGCGGCTCACCCGGCATCTTCGGATAGTCGGGCGGGTAGTTGAGCTCGACCGCCCCCTGCTCCTCGAAGAGCTCGAGCAGGGGCTCGAGGGAGTAGTGCGTGTCGTCGATGCCGGCCCACGGGTCGCCGTCGGCCAGGCGGTCGGGCACCGTGAAGAGGTTGTACGCCGAGGGGTCGGTCACCGTGGCCAGCTCCTCCCAGCTCATCGGGGTCGAGACCGGCGCACCGGGGATCGGCCGCAGGGAGTAGGCCGAGGCGATGGTGCGGTCGCGACAGTTCTGGTTGAAGTCGACGAAGATCCGCTCCCCCCGCTCCTCCTTCCACCAGGCCGTGGTCACGCCGTCGTCGCGCTTCTCGAGCTCGCGGCCGAAGCCGATGGCCGCGTGTCGCACGTCGACGAACTCCCACCGTGGCTCGATCCGGACGAAGACGTGGACCCCGCGGTTGCCGCTGGTCTTGGCCCAGCCCCGCAGCCCGAGCTCCTCGAGCAGCTCGCGCGCGACCCCGGCGACCCGCACCGCGTCGGCGAACGTCGTACCGGGCTGGGGGTCGAGGTCGATCCGCAGCTCGTCGGGCCGGTCGACGTCGTCGCGCCGGACGGGCCAGGGGTGGAAGGTCAGCGCGCCCATGTGGGCGCACCAGACCGGTACCGCGATCTCGGTCGGGCAGATCTCCTCGGCCCTGCGGCCGCTGGGGAAGGTGATCTCGACCGACTCGAGGTAGTCGGGGGCGCCCTTGGGCACCCGCTTCTGGTAGAACGCGTCGGCGTCGCGGTCCTGTGGTCCGGTGGCGAGCTTCATGCCCTCGCGCACGCCGCTCGTCCATCGCTCCAGCGCGGTCGGGCGGTCGCGCAGGGCACGCATCAGGCCGTCGCCGACGCTCGCGAAGTACTCCGCCACCATCAGCTTGGTGACCTCCGCCGTGTGGTCGGTCGCCTCGTAGATGACCCGGTCGGGGCTGCTCACCCGGACGGCGCGCTCGCCGTCCGGTCCCGGGACCAGCACCTCGGCAGCAGGTGTCTTCGGCATGCGGCCAGGCTAACCGCTCGTGACGTCAGGGAACCGTCATCATCGGGGCGGCGACGACGTTGTGCGCCCGACTACCGTGGAGGCATGAGCTACCAGGTGGAGAAGACCGACGAGGAGTGGCGCGAGCAGCTCTCGCCGGAGGAGTACGCCGTCCTGCGCCAGGCCGGCACGGAGCGGGCGTTCGTCGGCGAGTACACCGACACCGAGACCAAGGGCGTCTACCGCTGCAAGGCCTGCCAGCACGTGCTGTTCGAGTCCGACACCAAGTTCCACTCCGGCTGTGGCTGGCCGAGCTTCTACCAGCCCGTGACCGACACCGTGGAGTACATCGAGGACGTCATCCACGGGATGAAGCGGGTCGAGGTGCGCTGCGCGAACTGCGGCTCCCACCTGGGCCACGTGTTCCCCGACGGCTACGGCACGCCCACCGGAGATCGCTACTGCATCAACTCCATCGCGATCACCCTCGAGCCGGCCGACCAGCCCGCCGATCGTTGAGTTGGCCCTCCGGGCTCGTTGAGTTGGCCCTCCGGGCGCCTTAACTCGCACTCCGGGCTCGTTGAGCAGCCGCAAGGGCCAAGTGAACGCACCCGGAGGGCCAACTCAACGAGTCAGGGGAGGCGGGCCAGGAGGTCCGCCACGGGGGTCCGGGCCCCGGTGTAGAACGGGATCTCCTCGCGCACGTGGCGGCGGGTCTCGGAGCCGCGCAGGTGGCGCATCAGGTCGACGATGCGGCCGAGATCGTCCGCCTCGAAGGCGAGGATCCACTCGTAGTCGCCGAGCGCGAAGCTCTGCACGGTGTTGGCTCGTACGTCCGGGTAGTCACGCGCCATCTGGCCGTGCTCGGCGAGCAGGCGGCGGCGCTCGGAGTCCTCGAGGAGGTACCACTCGTAGGAGCGGACGAACGGGTAGACGCACAGGTGGGCCCTCGGCTCCTCCTCGGCGAGGAACGCCGGGACGTGGCTCTTGTTGAACTCCGCCGGGCGGTGCAGCGCCAGCTGCGACCAGACCGGCACGAGGCGGCGACCGAACGCCGTACGACGCAGGCGGTGGTAGGCGTCCTGGAGCTGCTCGCTCGACGGCGCGTGCCACCACACCATCACGTCGGCGTCGGCGCGCAGACCGGCGACGTCGTAGGTGCCGCGCACCACCACGTCGTCGGCGGCGAGCTTGTCGAACAGGTCGGTGACCTCGGCCGCCTCGCCGGACCGGTCGGCGTCGACGCCGAGCGGACGGTCGAGCCGGAAGACCGACCACATCGTGTAGCGCACCATCTCGTTGATCTCGCGGGTGCGGGACGCGTTGCTCTGCTCGCTCATGGGGTCGATTCTGCCTCTCGTAGGGATGCGGCGGCCCGCCGGGCCGACCCGATCACGGCCGGGATGCCGACCCCGTCGTACGCCGCCCCGCAGACCTCCAGCCCGGGTACGGCGTCGACGGCAGCCCGGATCCGGGCCACCCGGTCGAGGTGGCCGACGGCGTACTGGGGCAGCGCTCCGCCCCACCGCTGGACGTGAGCGTCCACCGGTCGCAGCTGCTGGCCGGTCGCCAGGGACAGGTCGGCGACGACGTGCGAGACGAGCTCCTCGTCCGACGCCTGGAGCGACGCCTCCTCGCGGTGCCGCCCGATCGAGGCCCGCAGCAGGCGCAGGTCCGACGCCGCACCGACCCAGCCCCACTTGTTGAAGGAGTACGTCGACGCCTTGATCCGGCGGCCGTCCACCGACGGGACCAGGAAGCCGGAGGAGTCGCCCACCTCGAGCGCGGGTACGGCGAGCGTGACCACCGCCATCGAGGCGTACTCGACGGCTCGCGAGCTCCTCGGACGCCACCGGGGCCACGTCGGCGAGCAGCCGCGCGGCCGGCGGCCCAGGAGCGGCCAGCACGACGCGGCCGGTCTCGAGCGTCTGCGGCGCGTGGGTCGACCCGACGGTCAGTCGGAAGCCGGACGCCGTCCGCTCGAGCCGGCGTACGGTCGCGGAGGTCCGGACCTCGACGCCCGGGGTCTCCGCGAGCGTGAGGGGCAGCGTGCCCAGACCGCCGACGAGCCCCGCGAACAGCGGGGGCGGCGACGCCGGCGGCGGCGGCAGGGCGGCGACCGCCGCCAGCAGCGAGCCGTGCTCGCGGAGCATCGCGACGACCTGCGGCGCGGTCGCGCAGGCGGACAGGCGGGACGCGTGGCCGGCGTACACGCCACCGAGCATCGGCTCGGCCAGCCGGTCGACGACCTCGTGACCGAGCCGCGAGCCGAGCAGCTCCGCGACCGACACGTCCTGCTCGCCGAGTGGCAGCACGGTCTCGTGGCGGGCCCGGGCCAGGCCGTCGTCGGAGAGCACGCCGGTGGTGGCCAGCGCGTCGAGGTCGAGGGGTACGCCGAGCAGCGTGCGCGGCAGCGGCCGGAGCGCGCCGCGGGTCCAGATCTGGGTCGACCCGGCGGCCGGGTGGACGACGTCCAGCCCGAGCTCGCCGACCAGCCCGACGGCCTCCGGCCGGCGCGCCAGCATCGACTCGGCGCCGACGTCGACCACGACCCCGGCGACGGTGCCGAGCCGCAGCTTGCCGCCGACGACCGGTGAGCTCTCCAGGACCAGGACCGAGTACCCCGACCGGCTCAGCTCACGAGCCGCCGTGAGCCCGGCGACGCCGGCACCGATCACCACTACGTCGGGTCGCGCGTCGGTCACACCCGTCACTCTGCCATCCGGTCCCGACCCCGGCCGAGGGGCGTAGGTCCCCCGTCCGGGAGGACCCACCGCCCTATGCTGGCGACGTGCCCAGCGCGCCGTTCGTCGTACCGCCGCTGCTGCTCATCGTGACCCTCGTCGTCAGCGCCGTCGCCAAGCTCCGCGACCCGCGCGACACCTCGTCGGTCTTCCTCCAGCTGAGGCTGCCCCGGGTGCTGCTCCGCCTCCGCGTCCCGCGACTCCTCCCGTACGGCGAGCTGGTCCTGGCCGCCCTGCTCCTGCTCGCCCCCGGCGCCTGGTACGTCGTCGCCGCCACCGCGACGCTGCTGCTCTTCGTCGCGTACTTCCTGGTGATCCTGCGAGCGGTGCGGCTGCCCTACCCCGTCCGCTGCGGCTGCTTCGGGCGGCTCGGGCTGGGTGAGGTCACCCGCCGGACGCTCGCCCGTAACGGCGTCCTGCTGGCGCTGGCCCTGGTCACCTGGGTCGACGCGTGGCGCACCGAGGGCGTCGCGCGGCGGCTCGGCGGCCTCGGCGGCTGGGCCTGGGCACTGGCCGCCACCGCCGTCGTCGCCGCCGCCGCCCTGACGTTCGTCGCCCGCGCGAGGTCCCGTACGACGCCGCCCGAGGACGACGCCGACCCGACCGGCTACCGTCCCGCGCCCGCTCCCCACGGTCTGCTCCACGGACCCGAGGGGCCGGTCCCCGTACGGGACCTCACCGACGTCGCCGCACGCTTCCTGGTGTTCGGCGACCCGGCGAGCGATCCCGGCCTGCTCGCCCGGGCCTCGACGTGGGACGCACGACTCGCGCCCGGTCCGGGTGCACGTCGTACCCGAACGGCATCCGGGGACCGCACGCGCGCCGGGCGACCTCGTGCTGGTCGACCCTGGGGGCGCCTTCCGGAACCGGCTGGGGGCTGCCTCGCCGGGGGCCGTCCTGCTCGGCACGGACCGGATGCTGGCCGGCGGACCCGTCGCCGGCGACGACGAGGTCGCGAGCCTCGTCGAGGCCGTGGCGGCCGAGCTCGGGGCGGCTCGACCGCCGGCGTAGGGAACCGCGAGCCGGACGGTGCCGTCCGATCGGCATGACCCTCACTCGACCACGCCTCGCCGCCCTCGCCGGCGTCCTCAGCCTCGTCGCGCTCACCGGCTGCAGCGGAGGCGGCTCCAGCGCCTCCAGCGCGTCGGGCGGGTCCGCGGCCGCCGACAGCAGTGTCGGCGACCGCGCCGCCACTCCCCAGGCAGCGACGGCGCAAGGCATCAAGGGGAGCGGCTCCGCCGACCAGAGCGCGCTCGTGGAGCAGAAGGCCGTGATCAAGAAGGGCGACCTCTCCCTCCACTCGCCCGACCCCCAGCAGGTCCGCGACCGCGTCGACCGGCTCCTCGCGCGGCTGCACGGCTCCCTCGACGACGAGCAGACGGTCTACGACAAGACCGGCCGGATCCGTGAGACCCAGCTGGTGCTGCGCGTGCCGGTGGCCACCTTCAGCGGCGCGATGGACGCCCTCGAGCACCTCGGCACGGTGGTGCACTCGAGCAGCAGCGGCACCGACGTCACCACGGAGGTCATCGACGTCCAGCAGCGCCTGCGGACGCTACGGATCAGCCTGCGCGACCTCAACTCGTTCCAGCGGCAGGCCGCCAGCATCGACCAGCTGCTGCGCTTCGAGAACGCGATCACGCAGCGCCGCGGGGAGTACCAGTCGCTCAAGGCCCAGCGCAACCACCTGGTGAACCAGACCAGCATGTCGACGATCGACCTGGACGTCTCCGTCCCGCCGTCGCGGGTCGCCCCCACGACGCACCACCACGCGGGGTTCCTGACCGGTCTCCGGCACGGCTGGACGGCGCTCACCGACACCGTCCTGGTCGGGCTCACCGCCGTGGGCGCGGCGCTTCCGTTCGCCGTGCTGCTGGCCGTCGTCCTCCTGCCCCTGTGGTGGTGGACGCGGCGGCACGGCCGCGCCGGACCGGCGACCCCGGCCGAGGCCACGGGCGGAGAGTGAGCCCGGGGCTCAGTAGCCCTGCACGAACTCCGTGAGCCGGGCCAGCTGGTCGGGGTCGGTCGACGGGATGACGCCGTGGCCGAGGTTGAAGATGTGACCCTTCGCGGCGCGACCGGCCTCGATGACCTCCGCCGCCCGGGCCGTCATGACCTCGGTGGGGGCGAACACCAGGGTCGGGTCGAGGTTGCCCTGCACCGCGCGGTCGCCGACCTTCCCGATCGCCTCGCCGAGCGGCGTACGCCAGTCGACGCCGACCACGTCGGCGCCCGCGTCGCCCATCAGCCCGAGCAGGCTGGCGGTCCCGACCCCGAAGTGGATCCGCGGGACGCCGAGCTCACCGGCCGCCGCGAGGACGCGGGCCGAGTGCGGCATCACCGAGGCGCGGTAGTCGGCCGGGGTGAGTGCACCCGCCCACGAGTCGAACAGCTGGATCGCGGAGGCCCCGGCCTCGACCTGGACCCGGAGGTAGGCCGCCGAGATCCCGGCGATCTTGCGCATCAGGGCGTCCCACACGTCGGGGGCTCCGAACATCATCGCCTTGGTCCTCGCGTGCTCCTTCGAGGGGCCGCCCTCGACGAGGTACGACGCCACCGTGAACGGCGCCCCGGCGAACCCGATCAGCGGCGTCGCTCCCAGCTCAGCCACCAGGGCGTGGATCGAGGCGGTCGTGAAGGGCACGTGCTCGGGGGTCAGGTCGGGGATGGCCGCGACGTCCTCGATCGTCCGCACGGGGTGCGCGACGACCGGACCGACACCCGGCTTGATGTCCAGGTCGACCCCGACGGCCTTGAGCGGCAGCACGATGTCGGAGAAGAAGATCGCGGCGTCGACGCCGTACCGGCGGACGGGCTGCAGCGTGATCTCCGCGGTGAGCTCGGGGTTCATGCACGACTCGAGCATCCCGACGCCCTCGCGGAGCTTCAGGTACTCCGGCAGGGAGCGCCCGGCCTGTCGCATGAACCACACCGGGGTGTGGTCGACCGGCTCGCCCCGGGCCGCCCGGAGGAATGCGCTGTCGTGCGGGGAGGTCATGGCCGCATCGTCCCAGGTCGGTCGACACCGGCCGAATCGGTGCTCCCGGGGGCCACGACCCGGATAGTCCCCGATCAGATGGCTGGAGATCCCGCCGTTCCACGACCATCTGGTCGGGGACTACCCGGCCGACCGCTCGACCTCCACCCGGCGTGTTCACAGCGGGCCGCTGGACCGCCGACCTACTGTGAGGTCATGGTCGTCGGTCCTGAGGCGCGCCCCGGAGCGGGTGCGCCGCCGAGCCCTCCTGAGTTCCAGGAGGCGGTGCGCGGCATGAGCGAGGCCCGGATGCGGCCGGAGGTGCTCTGCGAGCCGATGCCGGCGCCGCAGCGGATCGCGCCGTACGCCGCTGCGGTCAGCGCCGACGTCACCGTCGACGGGCTCGACGTGAGCACGGGCCGACTGATCCTGCTCCACGACCCGGCGGGCAACGACGCGTGGGACGGCACGTTCCGCTGCGTCGGCTACGCCCGCGCCGAGATCGACCTCGAGATGATCACCGATCCCGCCCTGGCCGACGTCGGCTGGTCGTGGCTCACCGAGGCGCTCGCGGCGCACGGCGCGACCTACGCCTCGGCCTCCGGCACGGTGACTCGCGTCGCCACCGACAGCTTCGGTGCGATGGCCGACGACTCGGGCAGTGCCCAGATCGAGATCCGCGCCTCGTGGACGCCACAGGTCGTCGACGGTCACCTCGACATCGAGAACCACGTCGAGGCCTGGGGCGAGCTGCTGTGCACCGCAGCGGGTCTGCCGCCGGTGCCGGAGGGCGTGACCGCCATGCCCAGCCGTCGTGGCCGGCGTGGAGCCGGTCACTGACGATGCGACCCGACTCCACGACCCCGCCTGCTGCTGAGCCCCGCGGCGAGGTGACGCCGGTGGACGCTGGTGCGGACGGACCGGCGGACGGCCCCGCGGTCGCGCCGGTCGACGACGTACGCGAGGCGGCGCCACCGGCTCCGCTGCTCTCGCTGCGCGACGGCCTCCCCCCGCTCACCGACACCCCGCCCGGCCTGGTCGAGGCGTGTCGCGCGCTGGCCGCGGCCGGCGGGCCGGTGGCCATCGACGCCGAGCGCGCGTCGGGCTACCGCTACTCCTCCCGCGCCTACCTGATCCAGCTCAGACGCGACGGCGCCGGCACGTTCCTCGTCGACCCGATCGGCTTCGACTCCCTCGACCCGCTCCAGGAGGCCCTGGCGGGCACCGAGTGGATCCTGCACGCGGCCACCCAGGACCTCGGCTGCCTGGCCGAGGTCGGCTTGGTGCCGTCGACGCTGTTCGACACCGAGCTCGCCGGCCGGCTGCTCGGCTACCCGCGGGTCGGCCTGGCCACGCTGGTCGAGACCCTGCTGGGCTACTCGATGAAGAAGGAGCACTCCGCAGCCGACTGGTCGACCCGGCCGCTGCCCGGTCCCTGGCTGGAGTACGCCGCCCTCGACGTCGAGGTGCTCGTCGAGCTGCGCGACGTCCTGGCGGCCGAGCTGGTGGCGGCCGGCAAGGACGGCTGGGCCCGCGAGGAGTTCGACGCCCTGCGCAGCTTCACCCCGGCGACCCGCGCGGAGCCGTGGCGTCGTACGTCGGGCCTGCACCGGGTCCGCGGACGTCGCCCGCTCGGCGCCGTCCGCGAGCTGTGGGAGACCCGCGACGAGCTCGCCCAGGAGCGCGACGTCTCACCGGGCCGGATCATCGGCGACGGCGCGATCATCGCTGCTGCGCTCGCGATGCCGACGACGCGCTCGGAGCTCCTCGGCACGCGGGGCTTCCACGGGCGCGGCGCCCAACGCTACGCCGACCGCTGGGTCGAGGCCCTGGGTCGCGCCGCCACCATGCCCGAGGACGACCTGCCGGTGCGGGCGCCGCGCACCGACGGTCCGCCCACTCCGCGTGCCTGGGCCGAGCGGGACCCGGTCGCGGCCGAGCGCCTGACCCTCGCCCGTGACGCGATCGCGACTCTCTCCGACGAGCTCGGCGTCCCGGCCGAGAACCTCGTCGTCCCCGACACCGTCCGCCGTGTGATGTGGACGCCGCCCGCAGCCGAGGCGGGGGCCGTGGCCGACCGCCTGCGCTCCTACGGCGCCCGTGACTGGCAGGTGGGGCTGGTCACGCCCCTCCTGGTCGACGCGATCGCCGGGGCCGAGCCGGCCGACCGTCCCGAGGGCTCGCCCGATGACGGGTCCGAGGACCCGGGCGCGGATCAGCCCGAGGGCTGACTCGAGCTGCTCGGCGACCCGCTCGGCTCGGGGCTCAGCACCTGCCTGGAGTCCTGGTCGATCTGCTGAGCCAGGGGCGGCACCTGCGAGGCCCTGCTGTGCAGCATCTGCTCGAGGTTCGGTGTCGCCACCGCGTCGAGGGCGTCCCACTGGCTGATCAGCGGTGGGAACTGCATGCTCTTGACGCTGAAGGTGAACACCGACGCGTGCTGCGGCAGCCGACCGGGCTGCTGGAAGTCGTCGGAGAGCGCCACGTTCTGGTTCGCGGGCTGGAGATAGCCCTGCGAGGCGACGTAGCCCAGGGCCTCGGGAGAGCTGGCGTAGACCAGGAAGTCGGCGGCCGTGCCCGCGTCGGTGGCCTGGCTGGAGATGCACAGACCGGTGAGGGGGCCGGTGGTCGCCGGCTTGCCGAGATCGGGCATCGGCATCACGTCGAAGTCGAAGCCGAGCCGGTTGCGCAGCTGGGGCACGATGTGGCGGGAGCCCTCCAGGAGCGCCAGCTTGCCCGTCTCGAACCACTGCAGGGGAGTCTTCTCGGCCAGCTCGGCGGGAGTCAGGCTGACGCCCGGCCGGTGCAGCGCGCGGACGGTCCGGATCAGCGCCTGCTGGCTGGCGTCGCTGGACAGCGTGAGGGTGGTCGGAGGGTTCGCGCCGTCGAAGACCTGGCCGCCTCCGGAGAGCACGAAGGGGGCGACTCCCCCGAGCGTCGGGTCGACGTAGGCACCGGCGACGTCCGGACGACGGGTGACGGCCCAGCGGGCGGTCGCCGCGAACTGGTCGAGCGACCAGCCCTGGCCCGGCGTGGGCGGGTCGGGGGTGACCTGACGGAGCTTCACCAGGCGCTTGTTGTAGAAGATGACCGACGGCTCCACGCCGTAGGGGAGGCAGTCGAGGCGGTTGTCGAGGCCGAACGACGTCAGCGTGCTCCTCGGGTAGTCGTCACCGAAGTCGACGCCCCGGTCGTCGAGCAGCTGGTCGATCGGCTGGATGATCTGCTGCTGGTTCAGCCAGAGGAGGTCGCGGCGCGAGGCGAGGAACACGTCCGGGGCCGGCTTGCCTGCTCGGAGGTAGTCCATCATCCGGGCCTCGTCGGGCCAGGACTGCACCTGGACGGTCACCCGGCGGTTCAGCGGCGCGAAGAGCGAGGCCATCTGGCGATAGGCGTCGACCTCGTCGGGCGGGCCGACCACCCCGAAGGTGAGCGTCTCGCGGGGCAGGTGGGTCGGAGCGCTCGTCGGCGAGCTGGTGGGCGGCCGGGTCGGGGTCGCGCCGGAGGACGACGACGAGCCGCACGCCGCCAGCAGGCCGGCCCCCGCGAGGAGCGCGGTGACGGCGAGCCCGGACACCGCTCGCCTGCTGCGCCCGACTCGCCTCTGCACGGCCGAAACCCTAGCCGTATCGGCAAGAATGACGTGCGCCGGACCGGGAGCGCCTCACGGCGCGTGGCCGCTCGTAGCGGCTGAATGTGGGACCCGGGGCTGCCGCGGCCCGGCGCACTCGATCATTGTAACCGGACAACCCGCCCGCACATTCCGAACGCGCGCAGTCGGTGGACGAGCGGCGGAGCGCTGCCCGGGTCTCCCACGGTCGCCCGAGCCGCGTCGTACCGGCGTCGGGGGCGACCCTCAGGCCAGCTGACCGGCCAGCTCGAGGTGTGCGGCGCGTCCGAGCTGCTCGGCCACCGACTGGATCCGGGCGGCGGCCAGAGCGTCCGTGTCGGCGAGCAGGGCCCGGCCCGTCGCGACCACGCGCGCGAAGGCGGCCGCCCGCAGGAGTACGTCGGCGAAGTCAGCCACCGCGATCCCGCGCAGCACCTGGTCGACCATCTCGCGGAGCTCGTCGGGGCCGGGCGGGTCGGCCACGCCCGCGACCACGTCGTCGACGGCAGCCTGCCGACGTCCGGCGTCGAACTCGCGCGAGACGCCGACCGGGTCGGCGTACACCCAGGAGCGCAGCAGGTAGAGGCGCCACAGGCAGCCGGCGACGGACTCGGCGGGTCGGTCGGCCCAGGCCTGGGCGATGACCTCGATGCCCTCGGTGTCGGCGAGGTGGAGCACCCGCTCGGCGACCTGCTCGTCGCCCGAGGCCCGGGCACCGCGCACCAGCAGCTCGGCCGCGCGGTCGGCCGCCTCGGCGAGGAGCACGGGGTCGTCGCCCGAGTCGAGCCCGCTGAAGAAGCGGTCGCCCGGCGTGAGCGGGCGGTGGTGCGGGCGCTGGGTCACGCCTGCCACGGTAGTCGCCGGGCACGGCAGCCGGAGCAGAATCGCTGCGTGGTGGGGACCGGCGCCAGCCGGACTCAGACGGCGAGCAGGGTGCGGATCCGCTGGTCGCTGACCGGACCGTCGGTGCCGAGCTGCTGGGCCCACAGGGAGACCCGGTACTCCTCCAGCATCCACCGTGCGCGGCGCAGCCGCTCCCCCGGCGGGCGCCCCTCGGGGAGCGCCGCGAGCCGGTGCAGGACGGAGTCCTCGACGCTGGTGACCTGGTCCATCAGCTGGCGGTCGCGGAGCACGTCGTCCTCCAGCCGCTCGCGCCGGCGCCGGATCGCCAGGAGGTACGTCGGGAGCCGGCGCAGCCGATCGGCTCCGGCCTCCCCGAGGAAGCCGCGGGTGACCAGTCGGGCGAGCTGCTCGCGCATGTCCTGCAGTGCGGCCAGGGTGGCGAGCTCCGCCCGGCCGCTGAGCATCCGGTCGGTCTCGCGCCAGTCGGCCAGGATCCGCAGCACGTCGGTCAGCACCGGCTCGGTCCGAGTGGCGAGGGCCTCGCCGCCGGCCGCCACCAGCGCGGCGTACTCCTCCGGCGTGCGGACGGGTGGTCGCCCGTCCACGACGTCGGCGAGGATCGCGGCGCGCAGGTCGTCGAGGAGCTCGGCGACCGTGGGGTAGGGCGAGCCCGCCAGGCCGAGCCGGGCGGTGGTGTCGAGGCCGGCCGTCGGGTCACCCGTCGGGAGCTCGAGCAGCAGGAGCCGTCGTACGCCGAGTCGGTGCCGCGCCTCGGCCTCCTCGCGGGAGCCGAAGACCCCGAGACCGACGCTCGTGGCCTCGTCGGTGACGGCCGGGTAGGCCAGCACCTCGTGCCCGGCGCGCGTCTGGAGGATCTCGTCGGGCAGCTCACCGAACGTCCATGCCGTCTGGCCGGTCGCGCCCAGGCCGCTGTCGTCCGCGACCGCGGCGAGCGCCTCGTCGAAGTGGCTGCGCAACGGGGCCTTCAGCGCCTCGAGGTCCTTGCCGCGCGCCTGCTCGTCACCCGTGTCGCCGACGACGCGGTAGGTGGGCTGGAGGTGGGCGGGCACCTTGGACCAGTCCCAGGCTTCGCGCGGGACGACGACGCCGGTCGTGGACCGCGCCCACCGCTCGAGCGCGTCGAGGAGCGGCTCGTCACCCGGCGGGATCGTGGCCAGGAACTCCCGAGCCTTGTCGGGCGCGGGCACGAAGCTGACCCGCAGGTTCTTGGGCAGGCTGCGGATCAGGCTGGTGACCAGCTCGTGCCGGACGCCGGGGACGTTCCACGAGAAGTCGTCGGCGCCGACGCGGTTGAGGGTCGCGACCGGCACGTCGATGGTGAGCCCGTCGTCGGCCGCGCCCGGCTCGAAGTGGTAGCTGATCGGGAAGGCCAGGCCCTCGCCCTGCCAGGTCTCGGGGAAGTCCTCGGCCCGGACCTCCTCGGCCGTGTCGTGGGTGAGCATGACCGGGTCGAACGTGAGCAGCTCGGGGTGCGTACGACGCTCCTGCTTCCACCACTGGTCGAAGTGGGCGCCGCTGACGACCTCGGGACCCACGCGGGCGTCGTAGAAGTCGAAGAGGGTGTGCTCGTCGACGACGATGTCGCGTCGCCGAGCGCGGTGCTCGAGCTCCTCCGCCTCCTCGAGCAGCCGCTGGTTCTCCCCGAGGAACCGGTGCCGGCTCGACCACTCGCCGTACACGAGCGCATGCCGGATGAAGAGCTCACGGCTCAGCTCGCGGTCGATCCTGCCGAACGCGACGAGCCGGTCGGTCGCCAACGGCACGCCGTACAGCGTGACGCGCTCGTAGGCCATCACCGAGGCACGCTTGCGCGACCAGTGCGGCTCGCTGTAGGTGCGCTTGACCAGGTGAGCACCGATCCGCTCGGCCCACTCGGGCTTGATCGCGGCGTTCTGCCGGGCCCAGAGGCGGCCCGTCTCGACGAGCTCGCCGGCCATCACGTACGCCGGGTTCTTGCCGCGGAGGGCACTGCCGGGGAAGATCGCGAAGCGGGCTCCCCGCGCCCCGAGGTACTCCCGCGGCCCCCGCGGTCCGCGTCGGTCGTGGGTGGCGCCGGTCGAGGCCCGCTCGCGCTCCTCGAGCACACCGACGTGCGAGAGCAGCCCGGCCAGCAGCGCCTGGTGGATCCCGTCGGCGTCGTACGGCGCGCCGTCCGTCGGCGGCTCCGGCTCCGTCGTCGCGCGGCGGCGAGACCACGCCGGCTCCTGGCCGAGCTCGACCTTGAGCTCCTTGCACACCTGGCGGAGCTGGGACTCGAAGTCCTGCCACTCCCGGACCCGGAGGTAGTTGAGGTACTCGCGCTTGCACATCCGACGGAAGGCGCTCGACGACAGGTCGCGCTGCTGGGAGCGCAGGTGTCGCCAGAGGTTGAGCCAGGTCAGCAGGTCGGAGGTCGGGTCCTTGAAGCGCGCATGCAGCTGGTCGGCCTGGGCCTGAGCCTCCAGCGGTCGCTCGCGCGGGTCCTGCAGGGAGAGCGCGGCGGCGATGACGAGGATCTCCCGGACGCAGCGGAGGCGCTCGGCCTCGAGGATCATCCGACCGAGACGTGGGTCGATGGGCAGGCGCGCCAGCCTTCGTCCGACCTGGGTGAGGTCGCCGCGGCGTCCCCGACCTCCGGTCCCGCCCGACGCCGGGACCAGCGCTCCGAGCTCCTCGAGCAGCTGGACGCCGGCGGCGACGTTGCGGCGGTCGGGCGGCTCGACGAACGGGAAGCGGGCGACGTCGCCCAACCCGAGCGACGTCATCTGCAGGATCACCGACGCCAGGTTGGTGCGCAGGATCTCGGGGTCGGTGAAGGCGGGACGGGCCTCGAAGTCGTCCTCGGCGTAGAGGCGGATCGCCACGCCCGCCTCGACCCGGCCGCACCGGCCCGACCGCTGCTGGGCCGAGGCCTGGCTGACGGCCTCGATCGGCAGGCGTTGCACCTTCGTCTTCAGGGAGTAGCGCGAGATCCGCGCCAGCCCGGTGTCCACGACGTAGCGGATGCCGGGGACGGTGAGCGAGGTCTCGGCGACGTTGGTGGCGAGGACGACGCGGCGCACCGTCGCGGGATGCGAGGAGAAGACGCGGTGCTGCTCGGCGGCCGAGAGCCGCGAGTAGAGGGGCACGATCTCGAGCGTGCGGCCGCGCTCGACCCGCTCGAGGTCGGCCAGGGCATCGGCGGTGTCGCGGATCTCGCGCTCGCCCGGCAGGAAGACCAGGACGTCGCCGGGCCCCTCGCCCGACAGCTCGCGCACGGCCTCGATGATCGCCTCGGTCTGGTCGCGGACCAGCGTCTCGCCCTCCGCGTCGACCTCCTCGCCGGCCGTGCCCGTCGAGACCACGAGGGGGCGGTAGCGGATCTCGACCGGGTAGGTCCGCCCGGAGACCTCGATGATCGGCGCGGGGTCACCGTGCCGGTCGGCGAAGTGCCGGGCGAACCGCTCCGGGATCGATGGTCGCCGAGGTGATGACGAGCTTCAGGTCCGGACGGCGCGGGAGCAGCTGCTTGAGGTATCCGAGCAGGAAGTCGATGTTGAGGCTCCGCTCGTGGGCCTCGTCGATGATGATCGTGTCGTACCGGCGCAGCTGCCGGTCGCGCTGCAGCTCGGCGAGCAGGATGCCGTCGGTCATCACCTTGATCCGGGTGTCCGACGAGGTGCGGTCGGTGAACCGGACCTGGTAGCCCACGTCGGTGCCGAGCTCGGTCCGGAGCTCCGAGGCGAGCCGCTCGGCGACCGACCGGGCCGCGATCCGGCGAGGCTGGGTGTGCCCCACCATGCCGCCCCTCCCGCCTGCTCCGCGACCGAGCTGGAGGCAGATCTTGGGCAGCTGGGTGGTCTTCCCCGAGCCGGTCTCGCCCGCCACCACGACGACCTGGTGGTCGCGGATCGCCGCGGCGATGTCGTCACGACGCTGGCTGATCGGCAGCTCGGGCGGGAAGGAGATGTCCACAACGCGGGTGATTCTCCCCCACGAACTGCTGGGCCTCCCACCGAGTTACCGCTCGGAGGAGCCGAAGACGCGCCACCGCTCGCTGTCAGGTTGTCGGCAGGAAACCGACACCACGACCCCAGGGCCCTCACAGGGAAGGCACAGGGCACGCGCGGACGGTGAAGCCATGACACCCCTCAAGCGCAGCCGGCGACTCCAGGCCGGCCTGGCCGGACTCAGCGTCGTCAGTGCTCTCGGCGCTGCCGTGGGTCTCGGCCTGACCACCCAGTCCGCCCACACGGCCACGGCGAGCCAGACCGACAGCGGGTCCTCCGGGTCGACGTCCACCGGTTCGAGGACCACCGGCTCCCACGCCTCAGGCGAGGGCGACGACAGCACGAGCTCGAGCAGCCACTCCTCGAGCACGTCGCCGTCGAGCACGTCGAGCCCGGTCACCCAGCCGAGCAGCTCCTCCTCCCACGCGACCACGAGCGGGTCCTGACATGACCACCGACCGGGACACGACGTACCGCTTCGACCTGTGGAGCACGACCGGGACCGTCGTCGTCACCGACCCGAGCGCGCTCGGGTCGGTCGTCGAGATCGTCCGGGCCGGCCTCGACGACGTGGAGCGCGCCTGCTCGCGCTTCCGTCCGGACTCCGAGATCTCGGGGCTGACCCCGGGCCGGAACCGGCTCTCGCCGATGCTGGCCGACCTGGTCGGGACCGCCCTGGACGCCGCGGAGGCGAGCGGCGGGCTCGTCGACCCCACCGTCGGCTCCGTCGTACGACGGCTCGGCTACGACCGCAGCATCGAGCTGCTGCCCGCCGACGGCGCGCCCGTCAGCCTCGTCCACCACGTGCCGGGCTGGCGACAGGTGCACCTCTACGGCGACCGGCTCGAGCTGCCGATCGGCATCCAGCTCGACCTGGGCGCGACGGCCAAGGCCCGCGCGGCCGACCTGACGGCCCGTCGCGCGGCCGACACGGTCGGTGTGGGTGTGCTCGTCGAGCTCGGCGGCGACATCGCGACGGCCGGCCCCGGACCGGTGGGCGGCTGGCAGGTCCTGGTCCAGGACACCGACGACGACCCCGCCGGCCAGGTCACCCTCCAGCCCGGCTCGGCCGTGGCCACCTCCTCGACGGTACGACGGACCTGGCGCCGAGGCGGCGTACGCCTGCACCACATCGTCGACCCCCGAACTGCGGCCCCGGCCGCGCCCGTGTGGCGCAGCGCGACCGTGGCCGCACCCACGTGTACCGAGGCCAACACGGCCTCGACCGCCGCGGTCGTCCTCGGCCACGCCGCCGGCCGCTGGCTCTCGGAGCGCGGCTTCACCGCCCGGCTCGTCGACCAGCGGCGCCGCGTCGTCCGCGTCGGCGACTGGCCGCGCGAGCTGGCGGCCTGAGATGAGACACGCACCTGCTCACCCGCCCGAGGGGTCCCCGACATGAGCGCCGCCCTGTGGGCGCTGGGCCGCGGGACGGGAGTCGTCGCGCTCGTGCTCTTCACCGTCGCACTGGTCCTCGGCATCGTGGCCCGCTCGGGGCGGCCGGTGCCGTGGCTGGGGCGCTTCGGCACCAGCGACCTGCACCGCACGGCCGCGCTCACGGGGACCGGCCTGGTGGTGGCGCACGTGGCCACCTTGTACTTCGACCCCTACGCGCAGCTGCGGCTGGTGGACCTCGTGTTCCCCTTCCTCGGCGCCTACAAGCCGCTGTGGCTCGGCCTCGGCACGCTCGCGCTCGACCTGCTGGGCGTCGTCACCGTCGTGTCGCTGCTCCGCCAGCGGGTCGGCCCACGCACCTTCAGGACCGTGCACTGGGCGACCTACGCCCTGTGGCCCGTCGCGCTGCTCCACGCCCTGGGCAACGGCACCAACGGCGGGACCACCTGGTTCCGTGCCCTGGCCGTGGTCTGCATCAGCGCGGTGGTCACGGCGGTCGGCTGGCGGCTCACGCCGTCGTACGCCCATCGCGGCTGGGCCCGTCACCCCAGGAGGACCGCGTGACCACGATGACGACGACGCGCCGTCTGCTCGACGCACCCGAGCGCCGGGAGGCGCCGCCCCGGCCGGGACTCGGCGAGCTGCTCGAGGCCGTGACCGAGAGCGGGCTGACCGGCCGGGGCGGGGCCGGCTTCCCGACGGCCGTCAAGGTCCGTTCGGTGGCGGCCGGCGCCCGGAAGCCGGTCGTCGTCGGCAACGCCTTGGAGGGCGAGCCGCTCAGCCACAAGGACTCCGTCCTGCTCACCCGCAACCCGCACCTCGTGCTCGACGGCCTCGAGATCCTGGCCCGGGCCATGCACGCCAAGCGGGCGATCCTCGCCCTCGGCCCGGAGATCGACCCTGCCGCCGCCCTGGCCGCCACGCGCGGGCGGAAGGTGGAGGTGCTCCAGCTCGAGGGCGGCTTCGTCGCCGGCCAGGAGTCCGCGCTGGTCAACCAGATCGACGGCCGACCCGCGTTGCCGCGTGACCCCTTCACCCGGGTCACCGAGTCCGGCGTCGGTGGACGTCCGACGCTGGTCCTGAACGCCGAGACCCTCGCCCAGGTGGCACTGGTGGCGCGCTACGGCGCCCCGTGGTTCCGCTCCGCCGGCACCGCCGACGACCCGGGAACCTCGCTGTTCACGGTGACCGGTGCGGTCGGCCGTCCGGGCGTGGTCGAGGCCGACCGGGGCAGCGCGCTGCGCGACGTCCTCGCGGCGGCGCGGCCGGTGCAGCCGACCGCCGTCCTCGTCGGGGGGTACCACGGGGCCTGGGTCCCGGAGTCGGACCTCGACGTCCGGCTCACCCGGTCGGAGCTCGCGCCGTACAACGCCACGGTCGGTGCCGGGGTGCTGCACGTGCTCGACGACGGCACCTGCCCGCTCGGCTTCGCGGCCGAGGTCGTGGACTACCTCGCCCAGGAGTCCGCCCGGCAGTGCGGTCCGTGCCTGAACGGCCTGCCCCATCTCGCGAAGAACCTGCATCGCCTGGCCGCCGGCGTCCGCGATCCCCGGCTGCCCGGCGAGATCGCCCGGATGGGCGCCCAGATCACCGGGCGTGGTGCGTGCGCGCACCCCGACGGCAGCGCCCGGTTCGTCGCGTCGACGCTCGACGTGTTCCGCGACCACGTGTCCGCCCACCTCGCGGGCTGGTGTCCCAGCCGGATCCGGAGGGTGTCGTGAGGACCCGGCTGCACGTCGACTGGACCCGCTGCGACGGCCACGGCAGCTGTGCCGAGCTCCTCCCGCACCTCCTCGACGTGGACGACTTCGGGTTCCCGGTGTCGCGCTCGGGTGATCGCGACCCGGTCGTCCCGGCGCGCGACGACGACGCCGCGCGTCACGCGGTCCGCAACTGCCCGCTCATGGCCCTGCGCCTGTACGACGCCGCGAGCTGAGCTCAGCGGAGGTACGACGGCAGCGTCAGCCGCGGATCCGCGGCGGCGGCGAGCAGCTGGTGCTCGGCTGAGGCCGAGGCGCGGCGATGGACGTGCCGTTGTTGCCGAACGACGTGCTTGCGATCAGGGTCACCACGGTCCCGTCCTGGTGCTCGACCGAGACGACCAGGTCGTCGCCCCGGGTACTCGCCCGGGCCGGCTGACCCTCGTACGTCGTCGGGGTCATGTGGGCGTCCTCGAGGAGGTAGAAGCCCCCCGGCGGCACCCCAGCTCTTGCCGAGGACGATCTCGAGCATGCCGCCGCCGTTCCAGTCGAGCTTGGTCCCGATGACCCCGCTGCCGCCCTGCTCGTTCTGCGCGAGGCGCAGGTGGTCGCCGGTCGGGTCGAGATGCTCGGCGAGCACGTCGTGGTAGTCGCGCAGCAGGGCTTGGTGGCCCCCGCTGTCCATGAGCCGGTTCAGCCGGCGCTCGATCGCGCTGAGCTTTCGCCCGTGTTGCAGCTGGTGAGGTGCCGCGGGCGTGCTCGGTACGCCGTTCGGGCTGGACGACCCGGCCTGTCCGGCGAACCCGGCCGCGTCCGGAGACCCCGATGCGCCGTGCAGGGCGAACCCGACCGCCGTCACCGCGGCGACCGACGCCGCCACGGCACCGACCTGGGTACGGCGCCGACGTCGCAGCCCGCGCTCGCCGCGCGCGACGTCGGCGGCCGCGTCGGTCGGAGGTACGTCGATGATCTCCAGCAGGTGGTCGAGCTCGTTCATGGTGCCTGTCGCCCTTCCGGATGCGGCGCCAGCAGCGCGCGCAGACGCGTCATCGCGTCGGCGGTCTGGCTCTTGACGGTGCCCGGCGCGACGCCGAGCGCGGCAGCGGTCTCGTCCACCGAGAGGCCCCACAGGTGGCGCAGCACGAGAGCGCGTCGTTGGCCCGGAGCCAGCCTCGCCAGCGCCGCGCGCAGGTCGAGCACCGCCTCGGCGTCGTGGGTCTGTGCCGCCCGGTCCCAGCCCTCGAGGCCGGTGTGCTCCCGGCGTCGCCGGAGCCGGTCGAGGTTGGCGTTGACGAGCATCGTGCGGACGTAGCCGTCGACCGCGTCCATCCCCGCGACGCGCGGCCACACGACGTACAAACGGGTGAGCACGTGCTGCACCAGGTCCTCGGCCTGGTGGGGGTCGCGGCACAGCACCCAGGCCGTGCGGTACATCAGCGGGCGTCGCGCCACGACGTACTCGGTGAAACCGATCCGCTCGCCCACGCGACACCTCCCGCTGCATCAGACCCTTGCCGTCAGGTGGAACGACCGCAAGGGCCGGGAGGTTGGGTCGGGACGCCGAGGTCGCGGGTCAGGGCGTGGTCTGGCCCTGACCGAAGTTCTGCTGGCCCTGCTGACCGGGGCCGCCCTGCGGGCCGCCCCGGAAGCCCTGGCCGCCGGGGAACCCGCGCGGGCCCCCGCGACCGAACCGGTCGTCGCCGCCGCCGGTGTGCTCGCCGAGGAGGAAGCCGGAGAGCCCGCCGATGATCAGGGCGGCCAGCGCCACGGCGATCACCGCACGCATGGCGAGCACGCGGTCCAGGAAGCGCGGTTGCTGCGGCGCGGCGTACGGCGGGTTGCTCGGGTCGTAGGCGACCGGCGGCTGGACGGGCTGCGCGGGCGGCGGAGGCGGCGCCTGCGGGTCGAGAGTGCTGGCGTGGTCGGACTCGCTCATGCCGGCGAGTGTGCACCGGGTGCCTGTGCTGAGACTGTGGGGAGCCTCGGAGTACGTCGTGCTCCCCGGACAGGCTTCTCACAGGAAACGCACAGGCGTCACGGCCAGACTGCTGCCATGGAGCTCACCCGGGTGGACGGATCACCGTTGCGCGTCCTCGTCGTCGACGACGAGCAGAACATCGCCGAGCTGATCAGCATGGCCCTGCGCTACGAGGGTTTCGAGGTCACCGCCGCCCACACCGGCACCCGTGCCGTGGCCACCGCCAAGTCCTTCGACCCCGACGCCGTCGTCCTCGACATGATGCTGCCCGACTTCGACGGACTCGAGGTGCTGCGCCGGATGCGCGCCGCCGACCCCGACGTACCCGTCCTCTTCCTCACCGCCCGCGACGCCGTCGAGGACCGCGTCGCGGGGCTCACCGCGGGCGGCGACGACTACGTGACCAAGCCGTTCTCCCTCGAGGAGCTCGTCGCGCGGCTGCGGGGCCTGATGCGGCGCGCCGGCGCCCGCCGGGCGCAGTCGTCGGCGCTGCTGTGCGTCGGCGACCTCGAGCTCGACGAGGACAGCCACGAGGTACGCCGTGGCGGGGACGAGATCCTGCTGACCGCCACCGAGTTCGAGCTGCTCCGCTTCCTGATGCGCAACCCCAAGCGGGTCCTGTCCAAGGCGCAGATCCTCGACCGCGTCTGGAACTACGACTTCGGCGGCCAGGCCAACGTCGTCGAGCTCTACATCTCCTACCTGCGCAAGAAGATCGACGCCGGCCGCGAGCCGATGATCCACACCATGCGCGGCGCCGGCTACGTGCTGAAGCCGGCCGGCTGAGGCGGCGATGAAGCGCTTCGCCTCGCTGACGTCGCGGCTGGTCGCCACCACGGTCCTGCTGGTCGCGGTGGTGGTGCTGCTGATCGCCACGGCCGCCACGCTCGCCCTGCACTCCTACCTGACCGACCGGCTGGACCGCGACGTCCAGGCGTCGCTGGGTCAGGCGACCCATCAGGTCGAGGGGGGCGCACCGCTCGGCGGTCCGGGAGACGGCGACGCGGACAACCGGCCCCTCGACGGTCCCCGCCTCGACATCCTGCTCGGCGTCTCGGCGTCGGCCGGCCCGTCGGCTGCGATCCACACGGAGGACGGGTTCAAGGCCGTCGATGCCTCGACCGCCGCTGCGCTGGCAGCCGTGCCCTCGGACGGCAGCGGGCACGACGTACAGGTGCCGGGGTTCGGCGAGTACCGCGTCTCGACGCAGCACACGCAGAAGGGGCTGATCATCGTCGGCCTGCCGTCGTCCTCGGTCGACGGGCCGGTCTCGCGCCTGGTGCTGTTGGAGGTGCTCGTGGGCCTGCTGGGCATCGCGGCGGCGGCCGGCGCCGGCACCTTCCTCGTACGCCGCCAGCTGCGGCCGCTGCGCGAGGTGGCGGCCACGGCGCACACCGTGGCCGAGCTGCCCCTGGCGACCGGCGACATCGAGCTCGCCGAGCGCGTGCCCGAGCGGCTCACCGACGAGCGCACCGAGGTCGGGCAGGTCGGTGCGGCGCTGAACACCCTGCTCGCCCACGTCGAGTCGTCGCTGACCGCGCGACACGAGAGCGAGCAGCAGGTGCGGCAGTTCGTCGCGGACGCCTCGCACGAGCTGCGGACGCCGCTGACGACGATCACCGGCTACACCGAGCTGGCGCGTCGCCGTCCCGACGACCCCGCGACGACGCGGACCGCCCTCGACAAGGTCGAGGAGGAGTCGGCGCGGATGACCTCGATGGTCGAGGACCTGCTGCTGCTGGCCCGGCTCGACTCCGGACGACCGCTGGAGCGGCACCCGGTCGACCTGTCCCGCCTGCTCGTCGAGGCGGTGTCGGACGCGCGGGTGGTGGACCCCGGTCACCGCTGGCAGCTCGACATCCCCGAGGAGTCGATCGAGGTGGTCGGCGACGTCCAGCGGCTGCACCAGGTGGTGACCAACCTGCTCACCAACGCCCGGAAGTACACCCCCGCCGGGACCACGATCACCGTGTCGGCGAAGCCGGGCGGGTTCGCCGTGCACGACGACGGCCCCGGGTTCCCGTCCGGCCTGGCCGAGCACGCCTTCGAGCGCTTCGCCCGCGGCGACGCCGCCCGCACCCGCGGCGACGCCGGTGGCGCCGGCCTCGGCCTGGCGCTGGTCCAGGCCATCGTGACCGCCCACGGCGGCACGGTCGCCCTGCGGTCCCACCCCGGCTCGACCACGGTCACCGTCTCCCTCCCCTCCTGACCTGTGGACGAGGCCGGATAGTCCGTGACGATTCGGTCGTCATCCACCCCAAGAAACAGCCGAAACGTCACGGACTATCCCCCCTTGTCCACAGCCGGAGGGGGCGGGTGGCTCACAGAGGGGGCACAGGTGGACGAGGGGGCGTTGAAAGACCGGAGAGCGAGAGTCGCGCCATGACTTCGGAGACGACCTCGTCCGCACTGACCCGCGACTCCCTGACCGGGGACTCCCGGGTCGTCGAACGCCCGCAGCCGGCGCTGCCGTCGGCCGGCCGGGGACGACGTCCGGCGGGCGCCCCGCTCTCGCGGCTCCCCGTGCCGCCCGAGCGGCTGGCGCTCGCCGGTCTGCTGATCGCCACCGCCGTCCTCTACCTGTGGGGGCTGGGCGCGTCCGGCTGGGCGAACACGTTCTACTCGGCCGCCGCCCAGGCCGGCTCCGAGTCGTGGAAGGCGTTCTTCTTCGGCTCCTCCGACGCCGCCAGCTCGATCACCGTCGACAAGACACCCCTGGCGCTCTGGCCGATGGGGCTCTCGGTCCGGGTCTTCGGGCTCTCGTCGTGGAGCATCCTGGTCCCCCAGGCGCTCGAGGGTGTGGCGGCCGTGGGGCTGCTCTACGCCACGGTCCGTCGTACGACGGGATCGTGGGGCGCAGGACTGCTCGCGGGCGCGGTGATGGCACTCACGCCGGTCGCGGTGCTGATGTTCCGCTTCAACAACCCCGACGCGATGCTCGTCCTCCTGCTCGTCGGCTCGGCGTACGCCACCCTGCGTGCCGTCGAGTCCTCCGTGTCGGGCGCCGGCGGGGCCGGTCGTCGCGCCGCCCGCTGGCTGGCCTTCGCCGGTGTCCTCGTGGGGCTCGCGTTCCTGGCGAAGATGCTGCAGTCGTTCCTCGTGATCCCGGCGCTGGTCGCCGTCTACGCGTTGTACGCCGGGGTCACCTGGCGCCGCAAGCTCCTCCACCTGCTGGGCGCCGCGGCCGGGATGGTCCTCGCCGCCGGCTGGTGGATCGCGATCGTCAGCCTCTGGCCGGCCGCCTCGCGCCCCTACATCGGCGGCTCGCAGCACAACTCGATCCTCGAGCTCACGCTCGGCTACAACGGCTTCGGCCGGCTCGACGGTTCCGAGACCGGCTCGGTCGGCGGTGGCGGCGGGAACTCCGGCGGCCAGTGGGGCGCGACCGGGCTGTTCCGGATGTTCGGCTCCGAGGTCGGCACCCAGGTCGCCTGGCTGATCCCGGCCGCCCTGATCCTCGGCCTCGCCGGCCTCTGGTTCGCCCGCGGCCGCGGCGGCCTGGCGGTGCGCTCGGGGCTCACCCTCTGGCTCGGCTGGCTGCTCGTCACCGGCCTCACCTTCAGCTTCATGGCCGGCATCTTCCACCCCTACTACACGGTGGCCCTGGCCCCCGCGATCGGCGCCCTGGTCGGGACCGGCGCGCTCGTCCTGTGGCGACACCGCGACTCGCTCGCCGCCACCGGGGTGCTCGGCCTGACCACTGCCCTCACCGCTGCGCTCTCCTTCGAGCTGCTGGCGCGCGACGCGTCGTGGCACCCGTGGCTGCGCTGGGCCGTGCTGGTCGTCGGCTTCGCCGGCGCCGCCCTGATCGTCGGCGTGCACCACCTGTCGCGCCGCCTCGCCACGGTGGTGGCTGCGGCCGCGCTGGTCGCCGGGCTGGCCGGCCCCGCGGCGTACTCCGTCGCGACCGCGGCCACCCCCCACAGCGGCTCGATCCCGAGTGCCGGACCCTCGTCGGCCGGCGGCGGTGGCCCGGGTGGCCTCGGTGGTCTCGGCGGCGGCCGGCCCCCGGGGATGACGAACGGTGGCACCGCCCCCCGTGGCATCGCACCCGGCGGCACCACCGGCGGTACGACGGGTGGCGCGACCGGCGGCGCCAGCACCGGCGGGCTCCTCGACGGCAGCACCTCCAGCGCAGCGCTGACGACGTTGCTCGAGACCGACGCGTCGTCGTACACCTGGGTCGCCGCGGCGATCGGCTCCAACAGCGCGGCCGGCTACCAGCTCGCCACGCAGCAGCCGGTGATGGCGATCGGCGGGTTCAACGGCTCCGACCCGAGCCCGACGCTGGCGCAGTTCAAGCAGTGGGTCGCCGAGGGCAGGATCCACTACTTCATCGGCCAGGGCGGCGGGGGCTTCGGCGGTGGCGGGATCAACGCCGGCGGCAGCACGTCGTCCCAGATCGGTACCTGGGTCAAGGACACCTTCACCGCCGAGACCGTGGACGGCGTCACCGTCTACGACCTCACCACGGGCTGACCTCCGGGATAGTCCCCGATCAGATGGTCGTGATTCGGGCAAGATCGCAGCCATCTGGTCGGGGACTATCCCTCCAGGCCCACCCACCGCAGCCGCCGGGGAGCGGATAGCGTCACCTCATGGCCGCACCGTCCCTCCCGTCGTACGTCGACCACCTGATCGTCGGGTCCGGTTTCGCCGGGCTGTGCGCCGCGATCAAGCTCGCCGAGGCCGGCGAGACCGACTACCTGGTCATCGAGAAGGCCGACGACGTGGGCGGCACCTGGCGCGACAACACCTATCCCGGCGCGTGCTGCGACATCCCCAGCCAGCTCTACTCCTTCTCCTTCGCCCGCAACCCCGAGTGGTCGTCGTCGTACTCCCCGCAGCCGGAGATCCAGGCCTACCTGCGCGGCGTCGCGGAGCAGTACGGCGTCACCGCCCGCACCGTCTTCGGCACCGAGCTCGAGCACGCGGCCTGGGACGACCGGACCCAGCGCTGGCAGGTCCGTACGACGTCCGGCGAGGTCACCGCGCGCACCCTGGTCTCCGCAGCGGGCAGCCTCTCCGCGCCGCGCCTTCCTGCCATCGAGGGCATCGAGAGCTTCGGAGGCGCGCTCTTCCACTCCGCGCGGTGGGACCACTCGGTCGACCTCACCGGCCGGCGCGTCGCGGTCATCGGCACCGGCGCCTCCGCGATCCAGATCGTGCCCGAGGTGCAGAAGGTGGCCGCACACCTCGACGTCTACCAGCGCACCGCCCCGTGGGTGATCCCCCGCGACGACCGCACCTACCCGGCGATCGAGCGCACGGCGCTGCGCCGTGTCCCGGCACTCTCCCGCCTCTACCGGACCGCCACCTACTGGGCGCACGAGGGCTACGTGCCGGCCTTCACCTGGCAGCCACGGCTGGCCGCGCCCGCCCAGAAGGCCGCGATCGTCAACATCCACCAGGGGATCAAGGACCCCGAGCTCCGCGCGAAGGTGACGCCCACCTATCAGATCGGGTGCAAGCGGATCCTGCGCTCCAACTCCTACTACCCCGCCCTCGCCGCCGAGAACGTCGACCTCGTCACCGACCCGGTCGCCCGGATCACCCCCACCTCGATCGTGACGGCCGACGGGCAGGAGCACCCCGTCGACGTGATCGTGGTGGCGACCGGCTTCTGGACCACCGAGCTCCCGATCGCCGAGCGCATCGTCGGCCGCGACGGCCGCAGCCTGGCCGAGACCTGGGCCGACGGCGGGATGGCGGCGTACAAGGGGACGACCGTCCACGGCTTCCCCAACCTCTTCCTGCTGGTCGGCCCCAACACCGTCCAGGGCCACACCAGCATGGTCTTCATCATCGAGTCCCAGGTCGCCTACCTCCGCGACGCGGTCGCCACCCTGCGCAGCCATCGGTACGCCGCGCTGGAGCCGCGTGCCGACGACCAGCGGCGCTGGAACGCCGACCTGCAGCGCCGGATGAAGCGGACCGTCTGGAACACCGGCGGCTGCACGTCGTGGTACCTCGACGGAGAGGGCCGGAACACCACGCTGTGGCCACGGACGACGTACACGTTCCGCCGGCTGCTCGCCCGCTTCGACCCGGAGGCCTACGACGTGCGGGCCGAAGGCAGCGAACGGACCGAGTCGGTGTCCGCATGAGGACGCTCGACGACAAGGTCGTCGTGATCACCGGCGCGGGGTCCGGCATCGGCCGCGCCCTGGCCGTCGACGTCGCCCGCCGGGGCGCACTGGTCGCCGTCTCCGACGTCGACGAGACCGGGCTCGCCGAGACCGTCGACCTGGTCAAGGCGGTGGGTGTGCGCGAGGTGCGCAGCGACCGTCTCGACGTCGCCGACCGCGCGGCGATGACGGCGTACGCCGCCGCCGTCGCCGACCAGCTCGGCCGGGTCAACGTCGTCGTCAACAACGCGGGAGTCGCGCTGTCGGGCGACGTCGAGGACCTCGACTACGACGACATGGACTGGATCATCGGCATCAACTTCTGGGGCGTCGTCCACGGCACCAAGGCCTTCCTGCCCCACCTGATCGCCTCGGGCGACGGCCACGTCGTGAACCTGTCCTCGCTGTTCGGGCTGATCTCCGTGCCGGGACAGTCGATGTACAACGCCTCCAAGTACGCCGTCCGCGGCTTCACCGAGGCGCTCCGTGAGGAGATGCTCGTGGCCGGCCATCCCGTCGGGGTCACGGCCGTCCATCCGGGCGGGGTCAAGACCGCGATCGCGCGCAACGGCCGCTACTCCCGACGCGAGGACGCCGCCGAGTCGGCAGCGATCTTCGACGACAAGCTGGCGAAGATGTCACCCGAGCGCGCGGCGGAGATCATCGTCACCAAGGGCGTGCTCGGCGGCCGAGCCCGCGTCCTCGTCGGCCTCGACGCCCACGCCCTCCACCACTTCGCCCGCCTCACCGGCTCGCGCTACCAGGACGTCGTCGCCAAGGTCGCCCGGCGCACGCAGCCCCCCGAAGCGCTGACTGGCAGGATCGGACCATGGCGTTCGAGCTCGGCGACCCCGTCCGCATCGAGATGACCAAGTGGGGTGACCGACCGCACTGGCACATCCCGGCCCACTGGCTCGGCACCGACGAGCACGGCGACTGGGTCGGGATCCCGTCCGGCACGCGGATGGCCCGCCCGGGGATGGAGACCGTGTCGCGCAACGACCAGGTCGGGCTGGTCCCGCACGCCGACGCCCCCGACGCAGAGCGCTGGTGGGTCGCCACGTTCCACGGGCCGGGGTCCCCGGTGGGGGTGTCGGTGTACGTCGACATCGCCACGCCGCCACGCTGGGACGGCCCGACCCTCCGCACCGTCGACCTCGACCTCGACGTCGTGCGCGAGACCGAGGGTCGGATCTACGTCGACGACGAGGACGAGTTCGCCGAGCACCGGGTCACGCTCGGCTACCCGACCGACGTCTCCACCGGGGCCGAGCAGTCCTGCGCCTGGGTGCGGGACACCATGACGGCCGGCCGGGCACCCTACGACGGCTCCCACGAGCCGTGGCTCGCCGCCCTCGGCCGCCTCACCGCACGAAGCTGAAGAGCTTCTCGGGCAGGACCGCGTCCGAGGGACGCCGCAGCACGGAGATCCCGAGCCGCCAGGCGTCGACCTCCGGCACCAGGAACTCCCGCGTCTCGAACCCGTGTGCCTCGAACCGGTCGCGCACCCACACCGCCGGGTCGTCGTACGCGTGGGTCGGCTCTGACCCGGAACCGGTTGCTCCGGCTCCACACCACGACGCCGTCGGGGACGACCATCGAGGCGCAGGCGGCGATCGTGCGCTCGGCGTCGTCGTCCGAGACGTTGCCCAGCACCCCGACCAGCAGCAGCACGTCGACGGGTAGCCGGTCGGCGTACGTCGTCGGGGCGGCCGCGTCGCCGGTGCGGACCTCCAGCCGCACCCCGGCCTCCGCGGCGGCATGGCGCGCGCCCTCGGCCAGGGTGGGATCGAGCTCCACCAGACAGGCGTCGACCTCCCGCTCCGAGCCCGCGAGCACGGGCACGGTGTCGCGGCCGTCGCCGGAGCACAGGCTGAGCAGCCGCACCGGGCCGGCGGCCTCGTCGAGCAGCGTCGCCAGTCGCGCCCGCACCTCCACCAGCCGGTGCGACACGGGCGAGTCGGCGTCGTCGTAGTCGTGGTGCCACGCCTGCCAGTCCTGCCGTCCAGCCGTCATCGCGCGTATCCCCCCTCGGGTTCGACCATCTCCAGGCGTACGCCGAGCAGCCGGACGGGGCGGTCGTGCTCCACCCGGTCGAGCAGCGACACCGCGGCGTCCGCCAGCGCGGAGACGTCGTTCGTCGGCGCCGGCAGGGTCAGGGAGCGGCTCACCGTGATGAAGGGCCGGTAGCGCACCTTCAGGCCGACCCGCGCGGCGGGACGGCCCTCCCGGTCGATGTCGTCGACGACGCGCGCCGTCAGGGCGCGCACCTCGTCGGGTACGACGTCCCACGTGAGATCGGTCTGGTAGGTCTCCTCGCGACCGTGGGCGCGGGGCACCCACGGGGTCGCGTCGACCGGGCTGCCGTCGGCGCCGCGACCGAGCCGGTGGTACCACGGCCCCATCGTCGGCCCGATCGCCTCGGCCAGCATCCGGGCGTCGGACTCCGCGAGCTCGCGCACGGTGTGGATCCCCAACGCAGCCAGTCGCTTGCCGATCTTGGAGCCGATCCCCCACAGAGCGGTGGTCGGCCGGTCGCCCATCACGTCGTACCACTCGGCCCCGGTGAGGTAGCCGATGCCGGACCCGTCACCCTCACCGGTCTTTCCGAACGCCGTGGCGATCTTGGCCCGCAGCTTGTTGTCGCCGATGCCGACGCCGCAGTGCAGGTCGGTCGCCGCGAGCACCGCGTCGCGGATGTGCTGGGCGAACGCGCGCGGGTCGCCGAGCTCACCGTGCCCCTCGCCGGGCCCGAGGAACGCCTCGTCCCAGCCGAGCACCTCGACGACCACCGGGACTCCGCCCCACTCCAGCCCGCGCAGGGTCTCCATCACGCGCGCCGAGGCCTCGTCGTACGCCGCCCGGTCGACGGGCAGGAAGACCGCGCCGGGGATCTTGCGGGCGGCGATCCGCAGCGGCATCCCGGACCCCACGCCGTGCTCGCGGGCGGCGTACGACGCGGTGGCCACGACACCGCGCTCGGTCGGGTCACCGCGACCACCGACCACGACCGGCAGCCCGACGAGCTCGGGCCGTCGGAGCATCTCCACCGCCGCGATGAACTGGTCGAGGTCGACATGGAGGACCCAGCTCGTCCGGGGTTCTGGGCTGGTCATCGGTCGCGCCTGACCGGGGGCAGCGCGTCGGTGGCCTCGAGGGTGTCCATCCCGGTGAGCATCAGCAGGTCGACGACCACCGACCTGATCTGGGCGAGGATCACCTCGGCGGACAGGTCGTCGGTGCGCTCGAGCTCACCCGACGCATGGCCCACGCCCAGCAACGCCGGCTGCGCCCCCGTCGGCATCCGGTCGGCGACCAGCTCGGTCGCGACCACCTCGACGGCCGTGGCCAGCTCGGCGGTCAGGATCGCGTAGGAGTGCGGCACGGGGTGCCGCAGGTACGCCGCGACCGCCGTACGCCGGACCAGGACGCGGGTGCTGCGCAGCGCCCGGTCGAGCGGCTCGACGAGGTCGGCCATCTTGCGCAGCCCGGGACCGTGCCGGACGCGGAACGGCGACGAGGCGACCACCGACAGCCCCTCGTCGGCGGCGTCCTGGAGCTCGCGGATCAGGTGGTCGGTCGCCCGCGCCTCGGCGAGCAGCGACATCGCCGGGTCGACGTCGCCGGTCACCATCACCTCGCTCGCCGCCTGGAGCAGGTCGCGGATCTTGCGCACCACCTGAGCGGCCTGCTGACGTGGCCGCCGGAGCGGGGCTGCCGGTACGACGGTCGCCGCGACGAGGGCGACACCGCCGCCGACCAGCGCGTCGGTCCAGCGGGTCCAGCCCTGGTTGGGGTCGGGCAGCAGCGTGGTGACGACGATCGACTGCACCGCCGCCTGGATGACGAACACCTGCCCGCTGTCGAGCAGGATCGCGGTGGTCATCGCCAGGCCGACGATCAGCGTGATCTGCCAGGCCCCGGTGCCGATGATCCGGACCAGCAGGTCGGCACCGAACACCCCGAGGGCCACCCCGACGGTCACCTCGGCGACCCGTCGCAGCCGCTGCCCGTACGACGTACCGAGCGAGACCACGGCCGCCACCGGCGCGAAGAACGGGGCCGGGTGGCCCACGACCTGCTGGGCGAACCACCAGGCGACCCCCGCGGCGATCGCGCACTGGGCGATCGCCCAGCGCTTGGCCCGCCAGCGGTCGAGGCGCGAGTCGAGGGAGGTCCGGCTGCGCGCGAGCGCACCCTCGAACGGAGTCGCCACCATGTCGCCGATGATCCCACGATGGATTTCCGCGTCGCGCACCCGCAAGGATCGACCGCATGGTGCACCCACTCGACCCCACCGCCGCGGGCTTCCTGATGGCGGAGAACCGGCGGATGCCGATGCACGTGGGCGGGCTCCAGCTCTTCACCAAGCCCGAGGGCGCGGGTCGGAACTACGTCCGCGACCTCTACACCCAGCTCATCGGGAGCGACGACATCGCACCGCTCTTCGCCAAGCATCCCTACCGATCGGTCCGCACGGCCGGCCAGTGGGTCTGGGTCGAGGACGACGACTTCGACATCGAGTACCACGTGCGGCACAGCGCCCTGCCGAAGCCGGGCCGCGTCCGTGAGCTCCTCGAGCTCTGCTCCCGCCTGCACTCCACCCGCCTGGCGACCGAGCGGCCGCTGTGGGAGTGGCACCTGATCGAGGGGCTGCGCGACGGGCGGGTCGCGATGTACTGCAAGCTCCACCACGCGCTCGTCGACGGCGTCTCCGCGATGCGGCTGCTCCAGAGCATCCTCAGCAGCGACCCCGACCGGAGGGACATGCCGGCGCCCTGGGAGCGTCGCCCGTCGACCAAGCCCCGGGAGCAGACCGAGACCTCCCTGGCCGATCTGCCGCACCAGGCGATGCAGTCGGCGCTGGCGATCGGCGCCGAGGCGGCCGGCCTCCCGGGCGCCTTGGTGAAGACCCTGAACCGCTCGGTCCGCAACGAGACCTCCGCCCTCGCGCTCTACGCACCACGGACGATCCTCAACCAGCCGATCACCGCCGCCCGGCGCTTCGCCGCCCAGGACTGGCCGCTGGAGCGGCTGCGCGCGATCGGCAAGGCGAGCGGTACGACGATGAACGACGTCGTGCTCGCCATGTGCAGCGGGGCGATGCGGACCTACCTCCTCGAGCTCGACGCCCTGCCCGAGCACACCCTGGTGTCGATGGTCCCGGTCGGCCTGAAGGCCAAGGAGTCACACGTCGCCTCGGCGTCCGGAGGCAACGCCGTGGGCGCGGTGATGGTGAAGCTCGGCACCGATCTCGCCGACCCCGGCGACCGGCTCCAGGCGGTCCACGACTCGATGGCCGACGGCAAGCGGGCGCTGGCACAGATGACCCCGGTGCAGATCCTGGCGATGAGCGCGATCGGCCAGGCCCCGGCGATCCTGGGCCCGATGCTGAAGATGAGCGGCCTGGTGAAGCCGCCGTACAACCTGATCATCAGCAACGTCCCCGGACCGCGCACGACCCAGTACTTCAACGGCATGCGGCTCGAGGGCACCTACCCGTTGTCGATCCCGATCGACGGCATGGCGCTCAACATCACCTGCAACTCCTACGCCGACCAGATGGCCTTCGGGTTGACCGGCTGCCGCCGGACCGTCCCCCACCTCCAGCGCATCCTCCTCCACCTCGACTCCGAGCTCGACGCCCTGGAGCGGGCCGCCGGGATCTGATCGCGGCCCGGTGGTCGCCGAGTCGAGTCGGTGGTCGAGCGGAGTCGAGTCGGTGGTCGAGCGGAGTCGAGTCGGTGGTCGAGCGGAGTCGAGACTCAGGAGTAGAGCCGGGAGATGATCGCGTCGGTGGCGCGGTCGGGCAGCAGGCGGCGGGCGCCGACGATCGTGCCCGCGCCGCGGCCGACGGGATAGCGGGCCCTGGGCCGCTCGGTCGTGGCCGCCTTGACGATCTTCCTCGCCACGACGTCCGGCCCGCTGGAGGACCGTGGCTGGTCGGCCTTCTCCATGCGCGAGCGGACCCTCTCCGCCTGGTCCTCGTACGCCGTACCGCGGCTGACCTCGACCAGGCTGTCGCGGGAGATGGTGTTCCACTCGGTGCGGATCGGGCCGGGCTCGATGAGCACGACGCGGATGCCGTAGGGCGCGAGCTCGACGCGCAGGCTGTCGCTGAACCCCTCCACGGCGAACTTCGTCGCGTGGTACCACGCCCCCAGCGGCTCGTAGAACTTGCCACCGATGCTGCCGACGTTGATGATCCGGCCCGATCCCTGGGCCCGCATGTGCGGAGTGACGAGCTGGGTGAGGCGGGCCAGGCCGAACACGTTGACCTCGAACTGGCGCCGCGCCTCGTCGATCGGCACGTCCTCGACGGAGCCGTAGGAGCCGTAGCCGGCGTTGTTGACGAGCACGTCGATCCGACCCTGCTCGTCGATGATCCGCGCGATCCCGGCCACCATCGAGGCGTCGTCGGTGACGTCCATCGCGAACGTGGTGACGCCGGCAGCCGCCAGCGTCTCCATCCGGTCGACGCGTCGCGCCACGGCGTACGTCGTGAAGCCGGCGTCGCGCAGCAGCAGCGCCGTCTGCTCCCCGATCCCACTCGATCCGCCGGTCACCAGTGCCACGCGTGTCGTCATGCCCCCATCATGGCGGTGGCGCCCCGACGAGGAAAACGCGGAACGGATCGGTCCGTCTCCGTGAGGCGGGGCGATTCGTTCCGCGTTTTCTGTGCGAAGGCCGGCTCGCGAGCACACTCGCAGCGCCGTTCACTGCGGCCGTTCCGCCCCGGCCGAGGCCGGGGCGGAACGTCCTGGTTCAGACGTCGTAGCGGTCGAGGTCCATCACCTTGGCCCAGGCGGCGACGAAGTCGTGGACGAACTTCTCGCCCGCGTCGTCGCTGGCGTAGACCTCGGCGAGCGCCCGCAGCTCGGAGTTCGAGCCGAAGACCAGGTCGACCCGGCTCCCGGTCCACGTGACCGCGCCCGAGGCGTCGCGCGCCTCGAACGTCTCGGCGTCCTCCGACGTGGGGTGCCACGTCGTACGGAGGTCGAGCAGGTTGACGAAGAAGTCGTTCGTCAAGGTGCCGGGCCGGTCGGTGAGGACCCCGAGCGAGGTCTGCTGGTGGGTGGCGCCGAGCACGCGGAGACCACCGACGAGCACCGTCATCTCGGGCGCGGTCAGGGTCAGCAGGTTGGCCCGGTCGACCAGGAGGTACTCCGCGGGGAGCCGCTGGCCCTTGCCGAGGTAGTTGCGGAACCCGTCGACGCTGGGCTCGAGCGCGGCGAAGGACTCGACGTCGGTCTGCTCCTGCGTCGCGTCCGTCCGGCCCGCGGTGAACGGCACCCGGACGTCGTACCCGGCCGCCGCGGCGGCCTTCTCGACCGCCGCGTTGCCCGCCAGCACGATCAGGTCGGCGAGCGAGACCCGCTTGTCTCCGTCCTGGTCGTTGAAGGTGTCGGCGATCCCCTGGAGGGTCCGCAGCACCGTCGCCAGACGGTCGGGGTCGTTGGCCTCCCAGCCGCTCTGCGGCTCCAGCCGGATCCGGGCGCCGTTGGCCCCGCCGCGCTTGTCGCTGCCGCGGAACGTCGAGGCCGACGCCCACGCGGTCGACACCAGGTCGGAGATGCCGAGCCCGGCGTCGAGGACCTGCTGCGCGAGCGAGGCGACGTCGTCGGCGTCGACCAGGGCATGGTCGACGGCCGGCAGTGGGTCCTGCCACAGCAGCACCTCGGACGGGACCTCCGGACCGAGGTAGCGCTGGATCGGCCCCATGTCGCGGTGGGTCAGCTTGAACCAGGCGCGCGCGAACGCGTCCGCGAACTGGTCGGGGTGCTCGTGGAAGCGACGCGAGATCTCCTCGTAGACCGGGTCCAGCCGCAGCGACAGGTCGGTGGTCAGCATCGTCGGGGCACGCCGCGCCGACGACTCGGCCGGACCCGGGATCGTCCCGGCACCGGCGCCGTCCTTGGCCACCCACTGGTGCGCACCGGCGGGACTCGTGGACAGCTCCCACTCGTAGCCGAAGAGGTGGTCGAAGAAGCCGTTGCCCCACTGGGTCGGGGTGGCGGTCCAGGTCACCTCGAGGCCGCTGGTGATCGCGTCCTCGCCCTTGCCGCTGTGGAAGGTGTTGCGCCAGCCGAGCCCCTGGAGCTCCAGCGGAGCACCCTCGGGCTCGGGGCCGACGTACTGCTCCGGGTCGGCGGCGCCGTGGGTCTTGCCGAAGGTGTGGCCGCCGGCGATCAGGGCCACGGTCTCCTCGTCGTTCATCGCCATCCGGCGGAACGTCTCGCGGATGTCGCGCGCCGCGGCCACCGGGTCGGGGTTGCCGTTCGGGCCCTCGGGGTTGACGTAGATCAGGCCCATCTGGACCGCGGCCAGCGGGTTCTCCAGGTCGCGGTCGCCGGTGTAGCGCTCATCGCCGAGCCAGGTCTGCTCGGGACCCCAGTAGACGTCCTCGTCGGGCTCCCAGACGTCCTCGCGGCCACCGCCGAAGCCGAAGGTCTCGAAGCCCATCGACTCCAGGGCGACGTTGCCGGTCAGCACCATCAGGTCGGCCCAGGAGAGCTTCTTGCCGTACTTCTTCTTCACCGGCCACAGCAGTCGCCGCGCCTTGTCGAGGTTGCCGTTGTCGGGCCAGCTGTTGAGCGGGGCGAACCGCTGCTGTCCGGCACCGGCGCCGCCACGGCCGTCACTGATCCGGTAGGTGCCGGCGCTGTGCCAGGCCATCCGGATCATGAAGGGGCCGTAGTGGCCGAAGTCGGCCGGCCACCAGTCCTGCGAGGTGGTCAGCACCTGCTCGATGTCGCGCTTGACCTCCGCGAGGTCGAGCGAGGAGAACTCGGCGGCGTAGTCGAAGCCGCCGTCCATCGGGTCGATCTCGGCGGGGTTCTTGGCCAGGATCCGCAGGTTGAGGCGCGTCGGCCACCAGCGCTGGTTGCTGTTGCCACCCTCGACGGGGTACGCCGACCGCTCGTGCGCGACCGGGCAGCCCCCGGCATCCTCGGTGCTGACGGGTCCGTCAGCGGACTCGACGTTCATGTCGCCGACAGCGGCATCGTGCTCGTGGGCCATGGGTCAACCTCTCGATCTCAGGGTGGTCAGGACGGATCTGGGCAGGAACAGGAGGGGCACAGGCCCCAGTAGGTGACCTCGGCCTCGTCGACCACGAAGCCGTGGTCGTCGGCCGCGGTCAGGCAGGGCACCTCACCGACCGCGCAGTCGACGTCGACGACCGTGCCGCAGGTCCGGCACACGAGGTGGTGGTGGTTGTCGCCCACGCGTGCCTCGTAGCGGGCCACGGACCCCGCGGGCTGGATCCGGCGCACCAGGCCCGCGTCGGTGAGCGCACGCAGCGAGTCGTAGACGGCCTGGTGGGAGACGCCCGGCAGGGTGCCGCGCACGGCGCCGATGATGGAGTCGGTGTCGGCGTGGGGGCGGGCGTAGACCGAGGCCAGCACCTCCGAGCGCGGCCTGGTCACCCGCAGCCCGGCACCGCGCAGGAGCTGCGGCACGTCGGGAGTCGGCACGCCTCGATCCTGGCCGGTTTTCTTGAACGAGTCAAGAATTCTGCGCAGTGGCCGGCCCTTCCGCGAACCCGCCACCGACCACGTCGGCGACCGCCCGCAACCGCGTCCTCGTGACGTCGCTGACGAGGGCGTAGCCGGCCAGGTCGGCGTTGGAGCCCGGGCGGACCGGCTCGGGGGCGTTGACCGACAGGCACGTCCGGCGACCCCCGTCGGCGGTGTTCTGCAGCGCGACCGCGTGGCCCGTCGTACCGCTGCCGGCGAAGGGGTCGAGCACCCGGGCATCGTCCGGCATCGTCTCGAGAATCCGCTGCAGCAGCCCGGTCGGCTTCGGCGACTCGAACAGATGACCCACCAGCGCCTTGAGCTCGGCGACCGCGGTGTCGGTGGACCCGACCTCGGCGGCGAGCCAGATCGTGCGCAGCTTCTTGCGGCGCCCCTCGTGCAGCCAGTCCTTCTGGAACACGTCCGCACGACGGCCGAGGGCTCCCCCCACCCACCGGCAGACCAGGTCGTCGGGTCGCTCGTCGATCCGGGCCACCGACCACCGCCACACCGCCGGGGAGCCGTCGCCGAAGACCGGCTTGATCTCGGTCGCGCCGTCGAACGGCTCGGTGGCGACCCGACCGGTCTCGGGCGAGCCGTGGACGGCGAAGTGCATGGTCGGTGCCGTGACCGGGTTGAACTTCTTGTTGGTGTTGCGCAGCGGCAGGCGACGGTAGCGGCGGCCGTCGGCCTCGGCGAGCGGGAAGTCGCGCGGGTCGACGGTCGACGGGCTCGACGGGTCGAGGGCGCAGGCGCTCGCCGACCGGGCGTAGACCAGGAGGTACTCGTGCGAGGTCGCGAAGCCCGCGCCGAGCTGACGGCCCTTCGGGTTCAGGTTGACCACGATCTGCGCGAGGAAGCAGTCCTCCCCGAAGACGTCGTCGAGGAGCAGCCGCAGCCGGGCGACCTCGTGGTCGTCGATGCTGACGAAGACCGCGCCCCGCTCGGTCATCACCGTGCGCACGGCCTCGAGGCGCGGCCGGATCATCTCCATCCAGGCGCGGTGCCGGTCGGCGCGTGGGCCGGGCACCCTGTCCTGGTAGGCGAACGGGTTCCCGGTGTTGTACGGCGGGTCGAGGTACACCACGTCGTACCGCTCTCCGCGCGCTGCCAGCCGGGGCAGGACGTCGAGGTTGTCACCCTCGACGAAGGTGTTCCACGGCTCCACGGAGCCACGCTAACGGTGCCCGACCGGAAGACCGGTCAGGCAGGCCGCTCGAGAGGGGTCGTCCGCCTGAGAGGAACCCCGACCGGCCTGTCAGGCGGACGACCCGCTCACTGGGCGCCCGGGACCGTCGCGATCGCCACGGTGGTCACCGGGGCCAGGCACTCCGGCAGCGGGCTGGCCACCGCGCGCGCGACGATGCGGACATCGCCGTTCGCGTCCAGCGAGACGTCCGCGCCGGGTGGCCGGTCGCAGCCGACCGCGACCACGGCCCCGAAGACGAGGTACCCGCTCTGCTTCGCCTGCTCGACGCTCGCCATGATCCGACCGAGGAGGACGGACCCGCGGAACTGCTGGGAGAACTCCCGCACGTGCGCGCGGGTGTCCAGCAGCGTGGCCGCCGTGGAGACCTGCCCCCCGGCCCCCGTCAGCGAGATCAGGGGCAGGACCTCGGCCCCCTTGACCGGTCCGGCCGACGGGCCGTCCGGACCGTCTGCCGTCGACGACGTCGAGGAGCCGCAGCCCGCCGTCATCACCAGCACGGCCGCCGCCACCAGGGTCCCGGAGATGCGTCGCATGGGGGTCGGACGTGCGCGCCGGGGCGTCGGTTCCCTCACACGTCGAGGAACGGCTGGCCCTTGCCCAGGACGGTCAACCCGTCCTCGACCATGAAGCCGCGCTTGGCGTCCATCTCCAGGTCCACGCCGATCTCGGCACCGGGGGGTACGACGACCTCCTTGTCGAGGATCGCGTTGCGGACCACCGCACCGGCCCCGACCCTGACGCTGTTCATCAGCACCGAGCCCTCGACCACGGCGCCCTGCTCGATCCGCGAGGCCGGCGACAGCACCGACCGTCGTACCTGACCGCCCGACACCACCACGCCGGGCGACAGCAGCGACTCCTCGGCCACGGGCACACTGCCGTCGGCGCCCTTGGCGAGCTTGACCGGCGGCTGCGGCCCGTAGTCGGTGAAGATCGGCCACTGGGAGTTGTAGAGGTTGAAGATCGGCAGGGGCGACACGACGTCCATGTGGGCCTCGTAGTAGGAGCGCATGGTCCCGACGTCGCGCCAGTAGCCGCGGTCGCGGTCGGTGGCGCCCGGCACCTCGTTGTCCTTGAAGTCGTAGACGCCGCCCTCGTTGCGTCGTACGAACGCGGGCACGATGTCGCCGCCCATGTCGTGCTTGGACCCGGTCATGTCGGAGTCGCGGGTGACGGCCTCCAACAGCGCCTGGGCGTCGAACACGTAGTTGCCCATGCTGGCCAGCACCTCCTCGGGGCTGTCGGGCAGCCCGACCGGATCGGTCGGCTTCTCGAGGAACTCGCGGATCGCGCCGGGGTTCTTGGCGCTGACGTCGATCACCCCGAACTGGTCGGCCAGCGCGATCGGCTGCCGGATCGCGGCGACGGTGCAGGGCGCGCCGCTGGTGACGTGCTGGTCGACCATCTGGGCGAAGTCCATGCGGTAGACGTGGTCGGCGCCGACCACCACGACGATGTCGGGCTGGTCGTCGTGGATCAGGTTCAGCGACTGGTAGATCGCGTCGGCGCTGCCGAGGTACCAGTGCTTGCCGACGCGCTGCTGGGCCGGCACCGAGGCGACGTAGTTGCCCAGCAGCGTCGACATCCGCCAGGTCGTGGTGACGTGGCGGTCCAGCGAGTGGGACTTGTACTGCGTGAGCACGACGACGCGCAGGTAGCCGCTGTTGACGACGTTGGAGAGTGCGAAGTCGATCAGCCGGTAGATCCCGGCGAACGGCACCGCCGGTTTCGCGCGGTCGGCCGTCAGCGGCATCAGCCGCTTGCCCTCGCCGCCGGCGAGCACGATCGCGAGGACTCTCTTGCGGCTGGCGGGGCTCATGCCAGTCACGTTAGCGATCTCGCCGCTGGTTGAGGAGGGCGCTCAGCGCCCGGTTCGAAACCCGCGGCCCCGCCGCGGCGGTTTCGAGACGCCCGCCGGACGGGCTCCTCAACCACCGGTGACCCGGGTAGCGTCCGCCGCATGCGCGTCGACATCCTGACCAAGGAGTACCCCCCGGCCATCTACGGCGGCGCGGGCGTCCACGTCGCCGAGCTGGTCCGCGCCCTGCGCGGTCTCGCCGATCTCGACGTGCGGGTGCAGGCCTTCGGCGCCCCCCGCGCCGAGCCGGGGGTCACGGCGTACGCCGACCTGCCCGAGCTGGGCGCGGCCAACGCCGCGCTCCAGACGATGGGCGTCGACCTGGCCATCGCCGGCGGGTGCGAGGGCACCGACCTCGTCCACTCCCACACCTGGTACGCCAACCTGGGCGGCCACCTCGCCGGCCTGCTCTACGACGTGCCCCATGTCGTGACCGCCCACTCGCTGGAGCCGCTCCGGCCGTGGAAGGCCGAGCAGCTGGGCGGCGGCTATGCCTTGTCGTCCTTCGCCGAACGTACGTCGTACCTCGGCGCGGCGGCCGTGATCGCGGTGTCGGCGGCGATGCGCGACGACGTGCTGCACGCCTACCCCGACGTCGATCCCGGCAAGGTCCACGTCGTCCACAACGGCATCGACACCGAGGGCTGGTCGCGCGTCGACGACCCCGACCGGGTCCGCCGGCTGGGGGTCGACCCCGAGAAGCCGTCGGTGGTGTTCGTGGGCCGGATCACGCGGCAGAAGGGGTTGCCGCTGTTCCTCCGGGCCTGCCGCGAGCTGCCGCCCGACGTCCAGCTCGTGCTCTGCGCCGGCGCCCCCGACACCCCCGAGATCCTGGCCGAGGTCGAGGGCCTGGTGTCCGAGCTGGCGCAGACCCGCGAGGGCGTCGTCTGGATCAGCGAGATGCTCCCGCGGCCCGACGTGGTCGCCCTGCTCTCGGCGGCCACTGCGTTCGTCTGCCCGTCGATCTACGAGCCGCTCGGCATCGTCAACCTCGAGGCGATGGCCTGCGAGACCGCCGTCGTCGCGACGGCCACCGGCGGCATCCCCGAGGTGGTCGTGCACGGCGAGACCGGGCTGCTCGTGCCGATCGAGCAGGCCACCGACGGGACCGGCACGCCGCTGGACCCCGACCAGTACGTCGCCGACTTCGCCGAGGCCCTCACCTCGGTGGTGACCGATCCCGATCGGGCCGCCGAGATGGGTCGCGCCGGCCGGCGCCGGGCGATCGAGTCGTTCTCGTGGACCGCGATCGCCGAGCAGACGCGGGCGATCTACAGGGCCCTGTAGGTACCGGAGCGCCCGGGGTCCTTACCGTGTCCGCTGCGATGATGGCGGACGATGTTGGTGCGACTGAGCCAGACGACGAACAGCACCAGGAAGACTGCCGCCGGGACGTAGAACCACATGAGGGCGTCTCCTCTCCCCCGAGATCTGCCCACGGTACGCCGGACGGGGCGGGTCCGCCACGGCGTGGCGGCCTCGCTCATGCGCCGAGGTGACCGCCCGTGACTCCTCCGCCTCCGGTCAGGGAAGTCCGCCGTAGCGCTGGTCGGCGTTCCGGACGTCCTGCGTGATGCGTTGGTAGTTGGCGTTCTCCAGGGCGTGCTGGTCGAACTCCGGGGACCGGCGACCCCGCAGGACGCGGCGGAGCACGAGTGAGACGACGACCACGACGGCGATCACGATGAGCCAGAACATGACGTGCTCCGATCGTTGCAGGTGACTGGACAGTACGCCCTCGGTGGTGATCGGCGACGCATATCGCGTTCCCTTGCCCGTCGTCACGAACGGGGAATACCTTGTCCGGCATGGAGCTGCTGCCCTCGGCCCACGTCGACACGTTCTGTCGCGATCACCTGCCGCCCGACGACCAGTGGCCCGAGCTGGTCTTCACGTTGCCGGAGCTCCACTACCCCGACCGCCTCAACGCCGCGACCGCCCTGCTCGACGACGTGATCGCCCGGCACGGCGGCGACCGACCGTGCCTGCACCAGCCGGGCCTCCCGACCTGGTCGTACGACGAGCTGCTGGCGGCCGCGAACCGGGTCGCGCACGTCCTCGTCGAGGACCTCGGCATCGTCCCGGGCAACCGCGTGCTGCTCCGCGGCCCCAACAACCAGTGGCTGTCCGCCGCGTGGTTCGGGGTGCTCAAGGCCGGCGCCGTCCTCGTCACCACGATGCCCCTGCTGCGCACCGGTGAGCTGCAGACGATCCACGAGATCGCCCATCTCGACGCGGCGCTGGTCGACCACCGGTTCCTCGACGCGGTCGAGCCCCTCGGGGTCCCGACGATCGCGTTCGGCGACGACGCCTGGGCCGAGCGGGTCGCAGCCAAGCCCGCGACGTTCGACGACGTGGCGACCTCGAGCGACGACGTCTCGATGCTCGCCTTCACCTCCGGCACCACCGGCCGGCCGAAGGCGACGATGCACTTCCACCGCGACGTGCTCGCCATCTGCGACACCTTCTCCCGCCAGGTCCTGGAGCCGGAGGCCGACGACGTCTTCACCGGCACCCCGCCGTACGCCTTCACGTTCGGGCTCGGCGGGGTGCTGCTCTTCCCGCTGCACGCCGGGGCGTCGACGCTGCTGGTGGAGAGGGCGACACCGCCCGAGCTCGCCGACCTGATCGACGCGCACGGCGTGACGATCTGCTTCACGGCACCCACCGCCTACAAGGCCATGCTGGCCGCCGGGAAGACCGTGCCGACGCTCCGCAAGGCGGTCTCCGCGGGGGAGCACCTGCCGAAGGCGACCTGGGAGGCGTTCCGCGACGCCACGGGGGTCGAGATCATCGACGGCATCGGAGCGACGGAGATGCTCCACATCTTCGTCTCCGCGGCCGGGGTCGACATCCGGCCCGGGTCCACCGGTCGTGCGGTGCCGGGCTTCGTCGCGACCGTCGTCGGCGACGACGGCCAGGAGCTGCCCGCTGGCACGGCCGGACGCCTGGCCGTGAAGGGCCCGACCGGCTGCCGCTACCTCGACGACCCGCGCCAGACGGCGTACGTCCGCGACGGGTGGAACCTCACCGGGGACACCTTCGTCCGCGACGACGACGGCTACTTCTGGTACCAGGCCCGCAGCGACGACATGATCATCAGCTCCGGCTACAACATCGCGGCCCCCGAGGTCGAGGAGGCGCTGCTCAAGCACCCGGCCGTCGCGGAGTGCGCCGTGATCGGCGTACGCGACGAGGCCCGCGGCATGCTCGTCAAGGCCTACGTCGTGGTGGCGGCCGACGCGGGCGAGGTCACCGCCGGCCAGCTGCAGGACTTCGTCAAGGCCGAGATCGCGCCGTACAAGTACCCGCGTGCCGTCGAGTTCGTCGACGAGCTGCCGAGGACCGCGACCGGCAAGCTGCAACGCTTCCGGCTGCGCGCGATCGATGCCTGACCACTCCCCGCGCCACCTGATCCTCAGCCTCTTCGGGCTCTACGCGCGCGACGAGCCGTACGGCCTCTCGGTCCGCTCGCTGATCGCGTTGATGGAGGACCTCGAGGTCGACGCTGCCGCGACCCGCTCGTCGGTCTCGCGGCTGAAGAAGCGCGGCGTGCTCGTCTCCGCGAGGACCGACGGCCAGGCCGGCTACGTCCTCTCGCCCACGGCACTCGCCGTGCTCCGCGAGGGCGACGCGCGGATCTGGTCGCGGCCCCGCGCGTCGGTCGACGACGGCTGGCTGGTCGTGGTCTTCTCGGTGCCCGAGGCCGAGCGCGGCAAGCGCCACGAGCTCCGCTCACAGCTGACCAGGCTGGGGTTCGGCACCGCGGCACCGGGCGTGTGGGTCGCGCCCGGCACGGCGTACGACGAGCTACTGGCGGCCCTGGAACGGCAGGGGCTGGCGTCCTACACCGAGCTCTTCCGTGGCGACTACCTCGGCTCCGGGGCGACCGCAGCGCGCGTGGGCGAGTGGTGGGACCTGCCCTCGATCGCGGCGCTGTACGACGAGTTCCTGGCCGAGCACCGGGCACTGACCCGCCTCCGCGGGCCGGACCCGGCGCGGGCGTTCACGGCGTACGTCCCGATGCTCACCGCCTGGCGGCGCCTGCCCTACCTCGACCCCGGGATCCCGCTCGACCTCCTGCCCGACGGCTGGCCCGGGGAGAAGGCGGGCGAGCTGTTCGCGACGCTCGACGAGCGGCTGCGAGCCCCGGCCGCGAAGCACGCCCACGAGCGGGTCGGCTGACGGCCTCCGGCCGGTGTCGCAGGAAGGCCGATTCTCGCCACTCCCGGGGGACGAGTGGGAGGTCTAGTGTCGGCACCACGACACGTCGAGGGAGGCACCATGAGCACCGGCACACGCGACCCCGAGGACATGCTGGCCGAGGTCGACCTGTTCTCCGGCCTCTCGCGGCGCCAGACGCGCAAGCTCCTGGATCGCGGCCGCACGGTGCCGCACGAGGCCGGTCAGCAGATCGCTGCGGAGGGTCTCGGCTCGCTGGCCTTCCACCTGGTCCTCGACGGCCGGGCGACGGTGTCCGTCGCCGGCGCGGAGGTGCGCACCCTCGGCAGCGGGGACTACTTCGGTGAGATCAGCATGATCGACGGCAAGCCCCGTTCGGCCACGGTCACCGCCACGGAGCCGACGACGACCCTCGCCATCCCTCATCAGGAGTTCGAGAGACTCCTGGCCGACGAGCCCGACTTCGCGCACTCACTGCTGAAGACCCTGTGCGCACGGCTGCGCGAGGCCGAGCGGCGCTAGAGGACGGCGTACCCCTGGACCTCGACGAGCGCGTCGGCGTCCCAGAGCCGGGAGACCCCGATGCCGGCCGTGGCGGGATAGTCGGTGCCGCACAGCCGCCGCCACACCTCACCGATCTCGCGGGCGTGGGCACGGTAGTCGTCCATGTCGACGATGTAGATCGTCAGCGACGCGAGCCCGTCGGGCGTGCCGCCGCAGGCTCCCAGCGCGAGGAGCAGGTTGGCCAGCGCCTGCTCGAACTGCGCCACCACGCCGCCCTCGACGATCGCGCCCGACGCGTCCATCCCGGTCTGGCCGGCCAGGAAGACCGTCGTACCGCGCGCGACGACGGCATGGGAGAAGCCGGACGGCTTGACGAGCGAGTCCGGGTTGATCCTGTTCAAGTCGCCCATCAGCTCTGGACCGCCCCTCCGTCGACGTTGAGACCCTGCCCGTTGATGGCGCCGTTGTCGACGCACAGCATGACGGCCGACGCGACCTCCTCGGCGGTGACGAGCCGGCCGATCGGCTGCAGGTTCTCCAGGATCCGGCGCGCGTCGGCCTCGGAGCGACCGGTCCCGGCCGAGATGTTCGCGACCGACGCATCGGTCATCGGGGTGTCGACGTAGCCCGGGCAGACCGCGTTCACCGTCACGCCCGTGCGGGCGACCTCGGCGGCGGCGGTCCGGACCAGGCCGAGGACGCCGTGCTTGCTCGCGGTGTAGGCCGCGATCCGGGCGCTGCCGATCTTGCCCGCCACCGAGGCGATCACGACGACCCGGCCGACACCCGCCTCGGTCATCGCCGGGAGCGCCCGCCGCAGGCAGCGGAACGGCGCGGTGAGGTTGAGGTCGAGCATCCGCTGCCAGTCCTCGTCGGTGGTCCGCACCAGGGGCGCCGACATCGAGGCGCCCGCGTTCACGACCAGGATCTCGACCGGACCCCACTCCTCCTCGACGCGGCCGAACACCGCGTCGGGGGCGGCGGCGTCGAGCAGGTCGGCCGGTACGACGAGCGACTCACCGGGCAGGGAGTCGGCCACCCGTCGTAGCGCGGTCTCGTCGCGTGCGACGAGCGCCACCCGGTGCCCGGCCTCGGACAGCGCGAGCGCGCACGCGGCGCCGATGCCCTTCGAGGCACCGGTGACCAGAGCGATCACCGGAACGCCGGGATGCCGGTGAGGTCGGCGCCGACGGAGAGCAGGTGCATCTCCTCCGTGCCCTCGTAGGTCATCACGGTCTCGAGGTTGTTCATGTGGCGCATCACCGAGTGGTCGAGGGTGATCCCGGCGCCGCCGAGCGTCGTGCGGGCCTCGCGCGCCACGTCGACGGCGGCGCGCACGTTGGCGTACTTGCCGTAGGAGACCTGGATCGGCGTCAGGGTGCCGGCGTCCTTGAGCGCACCGAGCCGCCAGGCGACCAGCTGCGCGTTGTTGACCGCCACCGCCATCAGGGCGAGCTTGCGCTGGGTGAGCTGGAACGACGCCAGCGGCCTGCCGAACTGCTCGCGCTCCTGGGTGTAGGCGAGCGACTCCTCGAGGCAGGCCCGGGCCGCGCCGACCACGCCCCAGACGATCCCGAAGCGGGCCTCGTTGAGGCACGACAGCGGCCCCTTCAGCCCGCGCACCTCGGGGAGGACCGCGTCAGCCGGCAGCCGCAGGTCGTCGAAGGCGAGCTCGGCGGTGACGGACGCCCGGAGCGACAGCTTGCGCTTGATCTTGTGGGCCTCGAAGCCCTTCGTGTCGGTCGGGACGGCGAAGCCGCGGATGCCCTCGTCGGTCTGGGCCCACACGATCGCCACGTCGGCGAGCGTGCCGTTGGTGATCCACATCTTGGAGCCGTTGAGGACCCAGTCGGCGCCGTCCTTGCGGGCATGCGTCCTCATCGAGCCGGGATCGCTGCCGGCGTCGGACTCGGTCAGCCCGAAGCAGCCGATCGCCTCGCCGGTCGCCATCCGCGGCAGCCACTCCTCCTTGTGCTGCTCGCTGCCCCACCGGTGGAGGGCGAACATCGCGAGCGACCCCTGCACGCTGACGAAGCTGCGCAGCCCGGAGTCGACGGCCTCCAGCTCGCGGCACGCCACGCCGTACGCCGTCGCGCTGGTGCCGGCGCAGCCGTAGCCCTCGAGGTGCATCCCGAGCAGGCCGAGCTTGCCGAAGAGCCGTCCGAGGTCGTCGGGCAGCGTGCCCTCGTCGTACCACTCGGCGACGTGCGGGGCGAGCTCGCTCTGCGCGAAGTCGCGGACGGTGTCGCGGATCGCGCGGTCCTCGTCGGTGAGGAGGTCGTCGTTGTGCAGGAAGTCGTGGGCCATCTCAGCGGCCTTTCCAGTCGGGCTTGCGCTTCTCGTTGAATGCGGCGTGGAACTCCGCGTGGTCGTCGGTCGTCATCAGCAGCGCCTGGGTCATCGCGTCGAGCTCCATGGCCGGCCCGAGCGGCATGTCGAGCTCGCGGGTGATCAGCGACTTGGTCTGCTGCAGGCCGAGCGTGGGTCCGTCGGCGAGCCGCCTGGCCAGCGTCTCGCAGGCGCCGTCGAGATCGTCGGTGAGCTGGGTCACCAGGCCGTAGCGGTCAGCGGTCTCGGCGTCGATGGTGTCGCCGAGCATGAGCAGCTCGGTGGCACGGCCGTAGCCGACGAGTCGGGGCAGGAGGTAGGCCGCGCCCATGTCGCCGCCGGACAACCCGACCTTGGTGAAGAGGAACGCGAACCTGGCCTGCGGCGTGCAGATCCGGAAGTCGGCGGCGATCGCGACCACGCTGCCGGCGCCGGCCGCGATGCCCTGGATCCCGGCGATGATCGGGATCGGGCACTCCCGCATCGCGCGGATCACGTCGCCGGTCATCTTGGTGAAGCCCATCAGGCCACGGGCGTCCATCCGGATCAGCTCGCCGATGATCTCGTTGACGTCGCCGCCGCCGCAGAAGCCCGTACCCTCGCCGCGGATCACCAGCACCCGGGTGTCGCCGCGGTGGGGCAGCTCGGCGAGCAGGTCGCGCAGGTCGGCGTAGCTCTCGAAGGTGAGCGGGTTGAGCTTCTCGGGCCGGTTGAGGGTCACCGTGGCGACGCCGTCGGCGACGGAGAGGTCGAAGTGCTGCCAGTCATCGGTGATCCCGGCACTCGCGCGGTAACGCGTCACGTGGTCCCCTTGATCAGTCCGCGGGCGATGATCGTCCGCTGCACCTCGGAGGCACCCTCGTAGATGCGCGGCGCCCTGACCTCACGATAGAGCCGCTCGAGCAGGTGCCCCTGCTGGAGTCCCCGTGCGCCGTGGAGCTGGACGGCCTGGTCGACCACCCACTGCGCGGTCTCGGTCGCGAAGAGCTTCGCCTGCGCGGCCGTGGTCGTGACCGTGGTCGGCGGCGCACCCGCGTCGTAGGCCGCAGCCGCACGTCGTACGAGCAGGCGACCGGCCTCGATCCTGGTCGACATCTCGGCCAGCGTGTGCTGGGTCGCCTGCTGGTCGATGAGGCGTCCGCCGAAGAGCTCGCGCTCCCGGGCCCAGGCGAGGCTGGCGTCGAGGGCGGCCTGTGCCATCCCGACGGCGAACGCGCCGACGCTCGGGCGGAACAGGTCGAGGGTCCGCATCGCCACGGCGAAGCCCTGGTCGACCTCGCCGAGCACGTCGTCGCCCGAGACCGGCACGCCGTCGAAGTGGAGGGTGCCGAGGGCGTGGGGCGCGATCATGTCGAGCCGCTCGCCGGTCAGTCCGTCGCTGTCGCCGGCCACGGCGAACGCCGTCACGCCGCGTGCCCCGGCGCCGGGCGTCGTCCGGGCGAAGACGGAGTAGACGTCGGCGTCGGGGGCGTTGGAGATCCAGGTCTTGGTGCCGTGGAGGGTCCAGCCGTCACCATCGGGGCGGGCCTCGAGCGACAGCGCGGCCGCGTCCGAGCCGGCGTCGGGCTCGGACAGCGCGAAGGCCGGTACGACGCCGCCGCTCGCGACGCCGGGCAGCCAGCGGTCGCGGGTGGCGTCGTTCGCGGACTGGAGGATCGGGTAGGACCCGAGCCCCTGCAGCGCGAGCGCGGTCTCGGCCTCGGTGTTGACCGCGGCGAGCCCCTCGCGGAGCAGGCACAGCTGCATCGCAGCGGCATCGCTCGGGGGCGCATCCGGTTCACCACCGAACAGGGCCCGGAGCAGACCGAGCTCGCCCAGCCGCGCCACGAGCGGTCGGTTGACCGCGCCGTGCACGGGCGGGACGTCGGCCAGCCGCCCCGCCGTGCGGCGTACCGACTCCAGGAACTGCTGCTGCCCGGGGCTCAGGCCGTACTCGAGGTCCGGCCTGGCGCCCTCCTCCACCGCGTGCTCGCCCACGCCGCCGACCCTACCGGTGCCGTTATCGCGCCTTGACAACGCCCGTCAAGAAAGCGCTATGTTGGGATAGTCCGTGACGAAACTGTCGTTGATCCGCCGATTTCACGACAGAAACGTCACGGACTATCCCGCCCGTCCACAGGGGAGGAGGCGCCCAGCATGCGGATCGCGGTGATCGGGGGCGGCCCCGGCGGCCTCTACTTCAGCGCGCTCGCCCAGCAGCTGGCGGCCACCACCGGGCAGCAGCACGAGATCACGGTCTGGGAGCGCAACGCCTCGGACGACACGTTCGGCTTCGGGGTGGTCTTCAGCGACGAGACGCTCGGCGGGATCGAGCACGCCGACCCGGTGGTCTTCGCGCAGATGCAGCGCGAGTTCGCGATCTGGGACGACATCGACGTCCACTTCAAGGACGAGGTGATCACCAGCGGCGGCCACGCGTTCGCCGCGATGAGCCGGCGCCGGCTGCTGGAGATCCTCCAGGCCCGGTGCCGCGACCTCGGCGTCGACCTCCGCTTCCGTACGACGGCGCCCGACGTCGGCGAGCTCGCCGCGTCGTACGACCTGGTCGTCGCCTGCGACGGGCTCGGCTCCGCGGTCCGCGCGCGCTACGCCGACACCTTCCGCCCGACCCTCGACGTCCGCGACTGCCGCTACATGTGGCTCGGCACCGACCGGGTCTTCGACGCCTTCACCTTCCACATCCGCGACACGCCCCACGGCGTCATGCAGATCCACGCGTACCCCTACGACGCCACCGGCTCCACGTTCATCATCGAGATGACCAGCGAGGTCTGGCGTCGCGCCGGCTTCGAGGAGTACGCCGACCGACCGTGGGCCCCCGGCGAGTCCGACGAGAAGTCGATCGCGTTGGTGCGCGAGCTGTTCGCCGATGTGCTGGACGGTCACGAGGTCCTGGCCAACAACTCCCGCTGGATCAGCTTCACGACGGTCCGCAACGAGTCCTGGGTCCACGACAACGTCGTCCTGCTCGGCGACGCCGCCCACACCGCGCACTTCTCGATCGGCTCGGGCACCAAGCTCGCGATGGAGGACTCCCTCGCGCTGGCCGCCTGCCTCCACGAGGAGCCGACGGTCGCCCAGGCGCTCGCGACGTACGACGAGGAGCGGCGCGCGGTGGTGCTCTCCACGCAGCGGGCGGCGCAGGCGAGCCTCGAGTGGTTCGAGAACCTCGGGCAGTACGTCCACCAGGACCCGACGCAGTTCGCGTTCAACATCATGACCCGCTCGCGCCGGGTCACCTACGACAACCTCGCCGTGCGCGACCCGGGCTTCGTCGCGCGCTGCGAGTCGTGGTTCGCCGCGAACGGAGGTGGCCGGCCGGACACACCCCCCATGTTCCAGCCGGTCACCCTCCGTGCAGCCACGGGCCCGGGGCTCACGCTGCACAACCGGGTGATCGTCTCGCCGATGGACCAGTACGTCGCCGAGGACGGTGCGCCGACCGACTTCCACCTGCTGCACCTCGGCGGCAAGGCGCTCGGCGGCGCGGGCCTGGTGATGACCGAGATGATCTGCACCTCCCCCGAGGGTCGGATCACGCCCGGCTGCGGCGGCCTCTGGACCGACGAGCAGCGCGACGGCTGGGCGCGCATCGTCGAGGTCGTGCACGGCCAGTCCTCGGCCGCGATCGGCTGCCAGCTCGGCCACTCCGGGGCCAAGGGGTCGACCAAGCTGATGTGGGAGGGCATGGACGAGCCGCTCCCGTCGGGCAACTGGCCCGTCGCCGCCGCCTCAGCGGTCCCCTACTCGGCCGAGAACCAGATGCCGCTCGAGCTCGACCGTGCCGGGCTGGACGCGATCCGCGACGAGTTCGTCGCCGCTGCTCGGCGCGCGGCCGAGGCGGGCTTCGACCTGCTGGAGCTGCACTGCGCGCACGGCTACCTCCTGTCCGGCTTCCTGTCGCCGGTGACCAACCGTCGTACGGACCAGTACGGCGGCGACGTCGCCGGCCGGCTCCGCTTCCCGCTCGAGGTCTGGCACGCGATGCGCGAGGTCTGGCCCGCCGACCGCCCGATGACGGTGCGGATCTCCGCCACGGACTGGGTCGACGACGGCCAGTCGCTCGAGGACGCGCTCGCGGTGGCGGCCGCGTTCGCCGAGGCCGGCGCGGCCGCGATCGACGTCTCGACCGGGCAGGTGACCAAGGCCGAGCGGCCGGCGTTCGGGCGCAGCTACCAGACGCCGTACGCCGACGCGATCCGCAACCGCCTGGGCGTGCCCACGATCGCGGTCGGCGTGATCTCGTCGTACGACGACGTGAACTCGATCCTGATGGCGGGTCGCGCCGACCTGTGCGCGCTCGGACGCGTGCACCTCTACGACCCGATGTGGACCCTGCACGCCGCGGTCGAGCAGGACTACGACGGACCGGGCGCGGTCTGGCCGATGCCCTGGCGCGCCGGACGACGCAAGCCGCAGACCGGTCGCTCGGACGGCCCCAAGCCCCGGCTCGAGCTGATCCGCTCGCGCGGGTCGGAGGCCGGTCACCGGCGCTGGCGGCCGGGAGCGCCGGGCTAGCCGATCGCCCGCGAGATCGTCCGGCGCCGGGCCGCGAGGTCGATCACGTTGGACCGCCGGCCCGGGCCCGCTCTGCGCAGACCGCGCACGGTGACCCGGCCGTTGGTCACCGTGATCGCGACCAGGTCGCGCGTGTCGTCGTCGTACGCCGCGACCGTGCCGCGGAACCGGCGTGGCCGGTCCATGGTCCCGACCAGCAGCCGGAGCGAGGCCAGGGCCGTCGCGATGTCGCCGCACCGGCCCGCCCGGAGGCGGGTGCCGTCGCGCGAGGCGGCCCAGGGCACGGACTCCGGGGTGCCGCCGTCCGCGAGCCGGCGCACGTAGGCGACCTCCTCCGCGTCGAGTGGCGGGTCGATCTCGATCGCGCCGGCGAACTCCGTGGCCATGGGCGCTCCTTCCTCGGTGGTGACGACCTTCCTTCCCGATGCGAGGTCGCCGCCACCCGCGGTGCGCGGCCTGTGGACGGCCGCGCGTCCGTCGTGCCGTCACCGGCCGGGGGTCGATCGGCGGAGGGGTGCGGAACCCGACCGGAGGAGACGGACGACCCTCTGTGGCAGGGTCTCTCGCCGCCCTGATCCACAGGACGCGTCGGCGACGGATGCCGCCGGCACGCCGAGTGGGTACCGTGGGCCCCACATCGATGGCATCCGTCTCGGGAGGCACTGCGATGGGGACACGTCGCACGCTGGTCGGCCTGCTGGCCGCGCCCCTCCTCCTGCTCGCCGGTTGCGGTGGCGGCTCCTCCGTGGCCGACCCGCCGGTCCAGAGCTCGCCGTCCTCGTCGGCCACCAGCGCCCCGCCCGCGCACGAGACCGCCGAGCACTTCATCCGCCGCTGGGCCGAGGCCGAGCAGCAGATGGAGAACACCGGCGAGACCGAGCCGTACCTGTCAATGACCGAGGTTGTAGAGCCTGCGACAGCTCGTGCAGCAGACGTCGCAGACGCTTCTATCGCGCAGGGGGGTTCATCCATTGGGCGGCTGGCAGATTCGTCGAGCATGCAAGTCTCTGGCGACCCGTCGGCGATGGCACCTACGACGTGCGATCGAATCTCGGCCCCGACGCAGATACAAGATCCGTCAGCAGCGCCGATCGAACACTCGGCAGGAGGGCCGGCGACATTCCAGATCGCTGATCGTGCGCACGGCGGACAGTTGGCTTGGTCATCCAGATCGCGCAGGTTGTCGCGATGAAGCGAGCATGCTTGCTGGTTCGCCGTCTTCTCGCTAGCGCATCTCTTCGCCGCGCCTGCACCGCCAGCTGCGGCCGAGACGGCGTGCGATCACGACGGCGACCTTGGGCAGGCGCACGCCAGCTGCATCAAGTCCGGGTCCGAGACCAACGGCTACGTCTCCGAGCACTCCGACCACACCTACTCGTTCCGGCCGGCGTGCGAGATCGGTGGCCTGGCGCTCTGCGCGGGGCCCGGCCGCTGCAACATCGACGGCCACGACGGCTACCTGTTCGACGTCTACGAGGACGCCGACCCCGAGCCGCTCGGCTGGCAGGCCTGCCTGACCGACCAGGAGGCCGAGCACCTCGGCGGGATCACGCCCGGCGCGGTGCAGCACGCCTTCGAGCGGCTCGCCTGGCCGGCGTCCCCGTTGGTCGTGCAACCGCCCCGGGGCCGCACCCTGGTCAACTTCGAGACGAACTTCTACACCACCAACGTCGCCCCGACGACCCGGACGGTCACCCTGATCGGCCGGCCGGTGACGATCGAGGCGACGCCGACGCAGTACGGCTGGCACTTCGGCTCGGGCGGACCCGACGCCGACCGCACCACCAGCGACCCCGGCGCGGCGTACCCAGACCTCCGCGTCACCTACCGCTATCTCCGCGTCGGCACCGTGCGGCCCAGCGTCGACACGACGTACGCCGGCCGGTATCGCGTCGGCCATGGCCCGTGGCGCGCCATCCCCGACACCCTGACCGTCCCCGGCACCCCCGTCGACCTCCAGGTCGTCAGCGCCACCCCCCATCTCGTCGGGTACTGACGTCACCCCGGGGGACCCACCAGCGCGACCCCCCGTGCGAGACTCCCCGCGTGCCGACGAACAGCCGCAGGAACGCCTGGCCGATCGCCGTCGTCGCCGACGTGCTGGTGGTGATCGTGTTCGCGGCCGTGGGCCGGTCCCAGCACCACGAGTCGGCCGGGGCGGGCGGCGTCTGGCACACGGCGTGGCCGTTCCTCCTCGGTACGGCGATCGCGCTGGGCCTCAGCGCCGTCACCCGGACCGACCCGCTCAGCCTCGGGGCCGGCGTACGCGTCTGGGTCTGGACGGTCGTGATCGGGATGGTCGTCCGTGCCGCCCTGGGCGAGGGCGTCGCGTTCGCCTTCGTCCTCGTGGCGATCGTCGTGCTGGGCGCACTGTTCCTCGGCTGGCGGCTCGCGCTCGGCTGGCAGCGCTGGCGCTCGCGGTTCCGCTTCCTGTCTCGCTGAGGCAACCGGAGGCGCGCAGGGCAAGGCGCCGCGGCGTGCCACCCGCAGAGATGGGCCACCAGGCACCCCGCGGACCCCTACGCTGAGCGACCGACAGTCGAACCCCGAAGGAGGTCCGAGTGCCGACGGAGGCCGTCTCACTGCGACGGGAGGCGGCAGGCCCGCTCCCCCGCCTGGCGGCCGAGCGCGCCCGCACGGCCGCGCCACCCGACGCGCCGCCCGACCTGGGCAACGCCCAACAGGTCGCCCAGGACCTCGGGCCGTGGGTCCCGCTGCCGATGCAGGGTGACACCCTCACGCTCTGGGAGTGCCTGGCCAGCCTCGGCGCCGTCGACCTCACCGTCGCGCGCGTCGCCGAGCCCCACCTCGACGCGCTCGCGATCCTGCGCGAGGCCCGGCGCCACGGCCAGGTCCGCGACGAGGACTGGCAGGCACGCTCGCCCGACTGGAGCGCCGCGAGGCTCTGGCAGGTGTACGCCGCAGAGGGTGGCGAGCGACTGGTCGCGACCGAGTCCGACGACGGCTGGACCCTGACCGGAGTCAAGCCGTGGTGCTCGCTGGCCGACCGCGCCACGCACGCCCTCGTCACCGCGTGGGTCGACGACGACCAGCGCAGCCTCTTCGCGGTCGACCTCGCGTCCGCCGACGTCTCGCCGCCCGCGGACGCGACCGACCAGTCCAACCGCTGGGCGGCGCGCGGCCTCGACCAGGTCCGCAGCACCCCCGTCGCGTTCCACGCCGCGCCCGGCGTCGCGATCTGCCAGCCGCAGTGGTACCTCACTCGACCCGGCTTCTCCTGGGGCGGCACCGGCGTGGCCGCCATCTGGTACGGCGCCGCCGTCGGGCTGGCGCGCACGCTCCGCGCCGCCTCCGAGCGGCGTGACCCCGACCAGATCGCCCTGCTCCACCTCGGCGCGGTCGACACCGCCCTGGCCCGGGCCCGTGCCGTCCTGGTGGAGGCGGCGCAGGTCGCCGACGACGCCGACACCGAGCCGGCCGAGGCGGTGCTCGTCACCCAGCGCGCCCGACAGGTGGTCGCCGACGCGGCCGACGAGGTCCTCGCGCGCGTCGGCCACGCCCTCGGCCCGGCGCCCCTGACCGGCGACGAGGACCACGCCCGTCGGGTCGCCGACCTCACCGTCTACCTGCGCCAGCACCACGCCGAGCGCGACCTCGCCCGGCAGGGCGAACAGGTGCTGGGCGACGCCGGCGGCTGGCGCTGGTGGTGACGTCGTGCCCGACGACACCGACCCCGGGGCCGTACGCCCGAGGAGGCCTGGGCTCCCGTCCTGCTGACGGCCGGTCGCGACCAGGCCACCCTCCAGGGCGTACGACGACTGGTCGTCGCCTCCGCCCACCCCGACGACGAGGCCCTCGGCGCCGGTGGGCTCATCGCCACCGCCACCGCCGCGGGCCTCGAGGTCCACCTGCTCTGCGCGAGCGACGGCAACGGCAGTCACCCGCGGTCACCGACACACACCCCCGAGGCGCTCGCAGCACGCCGCGCCGAGGAGTACGCCGCGGCCCACGAGCTCGGCGTCGACGCCACCGCGCTCACCCGGCTCGGCCTGCCCGGCGGCGCGCTTGCGGACCACGTCGCCACGGTCACCACCGCCCTGGTGGACCTGATCGGCGACGGACGCGACACCGTCCTCGCCTCGACCTGGACTCACGACGGGCACCCCGACCACGAGGCGATGGGCCGAGCCGCAGCGGCCGCCGCGCGTCGTACGGACGCGGAGCACTGGCAGTTCCCGGTCTGGTTCTGGCACGGGGCCTCCTCCGGCGACGCGACGGTGCGGACCTTCCGCCCGTTCCCCCTCGCCGCAGCTGCGCGCGACGCCAAGCGCCGGGCCGTGGCTGCCCACATCAGCCAGCGTCGAGCCGCGCTCGACGGCCCCCCAGCGACGAGACGCTCCTGGACGCCGACTTCCTGAAGCACTTCGACCGAGGCCACGAGCAGTTCGTGGTCACGCCCGGCGCCGAGTCGCCGGACGTGGAGCTCGAGGAGGTCCATCGCGACGCGGAGGACCCGTGGGGCGTCGACTCGCGGTGGTACGAGCGCCGCAAGCGCGACCTCCTGCTCGCGGCGCTGCCACGCCCTCACTTCCACCGCGTCCTCGAGGTCGGCTGCTCCACCGGGGCGCTCACCGCGGCTCTCTCGACGCGGGCCGATCGGGTCCTCGGCGTGGACAGGTCCGAGACGGCCCTGCAAGGCGCGCGCCGTCGGCTCGCCGACCGGCCCGACGTCGCCCTCATGCTCCTCGACATCCCGACCGAGTGGCCCGGTGACGAGTCCTTCGACCTCGTCGTGGTCTCGGAGGTGGGCTACTTCCTGAGTCCGGCCGCCCTCGAGCGCCTCGTCGTCCGGGTCGCGGAGAGCCTGACGCCCGACGGGGTCCTCGTGCTCTGTCACTGGCGCCATCGGGTCGAGGGTTGGGTGTTGGACGCTGCGCGTGTGCACGCCGGGTTCGACGACGACCGGCTGCCGCCCCTCCAGGCGACCTATCGCGACCGCGACGTCGAGCTCCGGGTGCACGCCGCCACCTGGCCGCCGTACGACGAGTGAGGCACGGGCCGCGTCACAGCCAGCCGTTGCGGCGCGCGAGCAGGGCGGCCTCGGTGCGGTTGCGGGTGCCCGTCTTGCCGATCGCGTCCGAGAGGTAGTTGCGCACCGTGCTCGCCGAGAGGTGGAGGCGGGCGGCGATGTCGGCCACCGTCGAGCCGTCCTCGGCGGCGGCCAGGACGTCGCGCTCGCGCGGGGTCAGCGGGCTCGCCGCCGTCCGCAACGCGACGCCGGCGAGCTCCGGGTCGATCACGGTCGCACCGCCGGCCACCTTCCGGATCGCCTCGGCCAGTCCCTCGACCGGCCCGTCCTTGACCAGGAAGCCGGCGGCGCCGGCCGCCATCGCCCGCTGGAGGTAGCCCGGCCGGCCGAACGTCGTCACGATCACCACGCGGCACTGCGGCAGCTCCTCGGCGAGAGCGGCAGCGGCCTCGAGCCCCGAGACGTGCGGGAGCTCGATGTCGAGCAGGGCCACGTCGGGCCGCACCTCCAGCGCGGTCGACACGATGTCCGCCCCGTCGGACACCTGGGCCACCACCTCGAGGTCGTCCTCCAGGCCGAGGAGGACGGCGAGGGCCCCGCGCATCATCGCCTGGTCCTCGGCCAGCAGGACGCGGATCATCCGCCACCGCCCGGAAGCGTGGCGACGAGCCGGAAGCCGGCGTCGCTCGGCTCCACGTCGAGCACCCCTCCGGCCGAGGTCACGCGGTCGCGCAGGCCCTCCAGCCCGCCGGTCCGGAACGCCGGCGCGGTCGGGCCGCCCACCCCGTCGTCGGCGATGGTGAGCGCGATCCGGCCCCCCAGGTCGCGGAGCACGATCCGGCAGGCGCTCGCGCCGGAGTGGCGCAGGACGTTCGTCGCTCCCTCCCGGACCACCCACGCCAGCACCTCGTCGGCCTCGGACGGCGGCGTCACCGACTCCTCGACGACGGTCTCGATGCCGGCCGCGTCGAGAGCCCGCCGGGCACCGTCCAGCTCCTCGGCGAGGGTCGGCGCGCGCATCGCGTCGACGGCCTGCCGTACGTCGACCAGGGCCTGGCGACCGATCTGCTCGATGTCCGCGGCGTGCTCGGCGGCCGCGTCCGGGTCCTGAGCGACCAGTCGTCGTACGGCCTGGGCCTTGACCACCATCACCGAGAGCGTGTGCCCCAGCAGGTCGTGCAGATCGCGGGAGAAGCGCTCGCGCTCCTCCGCCACGGCCAGTCGGGCCAGCTCCTGCCGCGTACGACGCAGCTCGGCCACCGTGTCGAGCAACGCGGTGAAGGCGGCGTTGGCCGCCCCGGCCAGCAGGACGACGAACCCCTCGGCCCAGATCCGGCTCGCCTGCTGTGGGGCCACCACCGACGCCGCCCACATCGACGCGGCCGTCACTGCCGCGATGCCGACCACCAGCCGGCGCCCGCGCAGCACCGCGGCCAGGGCGTTGGCGAGCAGGATCCAGGTCGGCAGCCACTGGCTGCTGGCGTGGGTCGCCCCGGCGAAGGTCGCGGCCACCAGCGTCGAGAGCGCGACGTAGGCACGAGGGTCCCGCCACGGTGGCCCGCCGGTCAGCGCGGCTGACACGGCCGAGACGGCGATGACCAGGATCATCGCGGCCTGGAAGACCACGTCGCCCGGATCGCCGTGGAGGTCGAGCACCGGGCCGAGCAGCAGCACCGGCGTCCACAGCAGGACCGACGCGTTGCGCTGCCAGGAGCAGCCGAACCGGGGTCGCACGGCGGTCACGCTACGCGGTCCGAGCGGTCCGAGCGGTCCGAGCGGTCGTCGAGGCGGTCGGAGCGGGCGGCGAGCCCATGCCGCAGCCCGAGGATCACCACGACGCCCACGAGGAGGTGCATGGCCGCCAGAGTCAGACCGGCCGACAGCGTCGCGGCACCGGCCGGCCCGACCAGGGAGACGAGGAGCACCACGAGCGCCACGCAGGTCCAGACGCGTCCCGCCCCCGCCGTACGACGGTCCAGGACGCGCAGGAGGCCGCCCGCGGCCAGCGTCACCACCGCCGCGGTCACCACGACCGACACCAGGCCGATCTCCCGGGTACCCGACCCCGACCGCACCGCGAGACCCACCCCGCACAGCCGCGCGCCGACCCACACCAGCGCGGCCGCTCCGGCCGCGACGGCCGCCACCCCGACGTCGTCGCGCCACGAGCCCGCCCGCCGGGTCTCCTGCTCCTGCACCAGCCCACTCATCGTCCGTCCTCCGCTTCCCCGCCCGGTCCCGGGCGACGACTCCACGCTAGGAACGCAGAAGCCTGCCCGGCAGAGCCGGATGTGGACGGTCGTCCCCGACAAATGTCACGACGGACCCCTCGGCGGTGCGCGCGGGCGTCCCCGGGGAGAGAAACAAGCCCCCGCCGGTCATGGGGTACCGGCGGGGGCCTCTCCTGTAGGGAGATCTCTCAGCGGAGCGCAGGAGCCAACGTGCGCACCGACAGGTTTCGTGGGTAGTTGATCGTGGTCGCGTCGAACTGCGCCTCGGGGTGCAGCGGCGAGTGCTGGCGGACCCAGCGGCGGTAGCCGAGGGCGGTCATCGACTGGTAGTCGAAGCGACGCTCGCGCAGACCGCGCTCGACCTCGAGGCTCAGGCCGTCGGCGATCAGCATGCCGTGCACCTCGCCCTGCCGACCCTCGGCACGCAGCCAGTCCACCGACAGGGCGAGCTGGTCGAGGGCACCGATGCCGACGGCGGTGGTCTTGTTCTCCAGGACCAGCCAGTCGTCTGCCGCGCCCCGGTCGCAGTCGCTGGTGAAGCGCAGCAGGATGTCGGCGCGGCGGCCGTCGACGAACATGTGCTGCTGGCCGCGCACGCCGTCCATGTCCTCGTTGGCCAGTCGTACGGCGTACCCGAGCTTGTAGAGGATGTCGAGCCGCGCGAGCAGCCAGCCCTCGAAGGCGCCCCGCCCGGGCAGGGCCCAGATCGGGTACGGCGTCGCCCGGCCGTCGGCGTCGGGACGGAACAGGGCCAGCCAGGCGTCGAGCACCACGAGCGACCGCTCGGCGTCGGCGTCGTCGATCCCCAAGCGGTCCATGCAGCGGGCGAGGAGACCGAACCGGCCGATCATCGGATACCGCGCCACCGTCTCGATCGGCAGCATCAGTGTCGTGGCCAGCTCGGACTCCGTCACGTCGACGCTCTCCGGAAGCTGCCACTGCCCGTCTCCCAGTCTCAGCAGCAGTCGGTCGAGCACCGGACACCCGAGACGCCCGATCACGAGTGGCGGAGCCACGACGGAGACGTCATCAGTCACGCACTCGTCGACGGTCTCGTGTGCCATCGAGCACAGCGCGGAGACCCGGTCGTAGGACTCCCCCGTCGCCTTCATCACGGCGCTGATGACCTTGTCGGACTCAGCCATTCGCCACACCCCCCCAGATGTTGAGGAAATGGTAGTGAATGCGGTCGACAGAGCACCTGACGCCGACGGGCCAGGTGTATTTCTTTACCTGGTCCGGAGGGGGTTCGACGACGCAGGGCCGGCAGGTGTGACCCCATGTCTACGTGGCCCGAGCGGGCCTGTCCCGAGAACCAGGATTTCTTTGCCGGCGCGCCGAAGCCGCCGCGCCGGCCGCGCTCACCCTCCGTAGTGACGGCACGGCTGCGAGCGCAGCGTGCCGCACGGCGGCGCCTGCTTCGGCACCGAGATGCCGGGCACGACCGTGAGCGCCAGCAGCGACGGGTGCCGCTTGTCGGTGGCCACCGTGACCTTCTGCCCGTGGTCGATCGTGTCGAACGCCCACGACGGCCGGGCGTCACCGGGCGCGTCGAGCGTGATCCGGATCCGGTCGCCCTTCCGGAACGGCTGGGCGAACGGGAAGATCTCCAGGCGCAGCTTCTGGTAGGTGCCGAACGGCATGTCGCGGGCGTCGCGCGCCAGGTCGGTGTGCACGGGCTTCACGACGGTCGACCGGCTGGTGTCCAGCCGGCGGTGGCTCGCCCGCAGCCAGCCGCTCTGCACGTAGACCTCCTTGCCGTTGGGTCGTACGTCGGTGATCGTGGCCTCGAGGTCGACGTCGCGCGCCGGCGTCTTGACCCAGACGTCCAGCGACCCGCTCCCGATCGTCACGGTGTTCTGCTTCACGGGCGCGGTGATCCAGCCCAGGCCCTTGCCCTTCGGGATCTGCCTCCAGTCGTACGTCGGGTTCGCGCCCCAGATGTTGTTGGTGGACGAGGCAGTGAAGTCGGTGGTCGGCAGCGCGTTCGGGTCGGCGGAGAACGAGCGCGGTGCGGCCTTCCCGGCGCCCACCTTCACCGGGGTGCCGGACATCTTCCCGCCCGGGTGGAGGTAGAAGCGGGTGACCTTCCGGCCCGGGATCGGCCACGACGAGAACGTCTTCTGGAAGCGGGCCGCCGGAGCGCCCGCGGGCTCACCCTTCGCGTCACCGCTCTCGAACATGATCCGGATGTGGCCCGGCGCGCTGTACTTCTTCAGGGCCTGCGCGTAGCTGAGCCCGGTGTAGTCGTCGCCGGGCACGTAGTTGACCCCGTTGATGCCCGTCACCGAGTGCGCGAGCGAGGGGCCGACGAGGTACTTGCGGTTGTCGGGCACCCGATGCGCCACGTAGAGGTTCAGGAAGTCGGCGTACCGGTTGAACGACGTCTGGTCGGCCAGGGACTCGACGTGACCCCCGTTGGAGATGGTCGCGTAGAAGGCCGGCGAGTGGGTGAACCTGTTGAGGAAGTCGGGGAAGTGACCGCCGGTCTGCTCGTCCTGCCAGGCGCCGCCGAGGTAGACGGGCACGTTGATCTTGCTCGCGAACCGGCTCGGGTCGATCTGCTCGTAGTAGGACTTGTTGTAGAAGTGGTTGTCGCTGATCAGCGCCACCGGGTCGGGGTTCTGGTCACGGACGTGCTGGTTGTCGGCACACCAGTCGAAGCCGGCGTTCACCATCCCCTGCTCCCAGCCCTCGCCGTAGGGCGCGGCGTTCTGGTAGCGGGCCTTGGCCCACGGCACGGCGAAGCCGGTGTTGAGGATGCCGCCCGGCCACAGCGTGGCGCGGTAGCTGTCGTCGAGGACCGACAGCGGCGTGATCGCCGCGAGGTGGGGCGGCTGGGTGCGGGCGGCGTAGAGCTGCGAGATCCCGGGGTAGGAGATGCCGACCAGGCCGACCTTGTGGAACTGCGCCCAGGGCTGGGCCGCGATCGCCTCGATGGCGTCGTAGCCGTCGAGGCTCTGCACCGGCTCGAAGGGCTCGTAGGAGCCGCCGGAGCAGCCGGTACCGCGGATGTTCACGCCGACGTAGGCGAAGCCGAGCGTGTTGAAGATCGTGGCCATCGACGTGTTGGCGGGGTTGCTCGGGTCGTAGCCGGAGTACTCGACCACCGTCGGGTAGGGACCGTTCGCGGCCGGGCCGGGCAGTCGCACGTTGGCCGACAGCGTGGTGCCGTCACGGGTCTCGATGGAGTTGAAGCCCGACTTGGCGCCGAGACCGTCGGTGTTCCAGCCCGGCGTCAGGGTCTGGTTGTCGTAGAAGGACTGACCCGGCGCAGGGGCGTCGAACGCGGTGACGTCGGCACCGCTGCCGAGCACGATCGAGTGGTCGTCGGCGTCGCGGACGCTGTAGGTGCCCGGCTTCAGCATCCGCCACTCGAAGCTGCCCTGCGCGTCGACGGTGCCGGTGCCGGCCACGGAGTCATCCGCGGCGACGAGCTCGAGGTGCTGCCCCGGCGTCGCGTCGAGGACCTCGAGCTGGGTGGTGCCCGGGCGGACGACCGCGCTCGGCGGCGGTGCGGCCGAGGCGGACGTCGAGGCGGACCCGACCACGGTCAGCGTGGCGAGCCCGAGGCCGAGGGCGGCGAGGAGCGTGAGCAGGGCGCGGCGAACCGGCGTACGACGAGGCATGAGCGGATCGTGCCACTCGCGACCGACCGGCGCACGCTCTTGGACGGTCTGAGGCGGCACGAGTTTTGCCGGGAGCGCCCAGCCGAGCCCCGAGCAGCCCACCCCGGCCGCCTGACGGCGGTTCGCGCCCGGGAGGGGCTATGTCGGTCCTTGTCGATCACGCAGGTCCCCTGACAAGAGACAGCACGATGGTAGAGCCTTCCGAGCGGGAATCCAGAGGCGCCACGCGAGGTTGCCCCCTCATGACCGAGAAGCGCGTCCTCGTCCCGGGCCCGGACCACCCGATCACCGTCACCCCCGCGAGCACCACCGTGACCGTCCGCCTCGGCGGCCGGACCATCGCGAAGACCGACCGGGCGCTCGTGCTCCAGGAGGCGAGCTACCCACCCGTGCACTACCTGCCGCTCGACGACGTGGAGGACGGCGTGCTCCGACCCTCGTCGCACGAGACCTACTGCCCGTTCAAGGGCGACGCCTCCTACTACTCGCTGGTCGACGGCGACGCGGTCATCGCAGGACGCCGTCTGGACCTACCTCGCGCCGTACGACGCGGTCGCCGAGATCGCCGACCACGTCGCGTTCTACCCGCAGCACGTGGAGATCTCCGCGGCCTGACCCCTGGCGCTCGCGCGCGCCGCGCGGGACAGTGGCGCCATGCCCGGTGCGGTCGACGCCGTCGTCGCGACGATGCAGTCGCGGCTCGATGCGCTGACGCCGGAGCAGGAGCCGTTGCGCGAGTTCCTCGGCACCTACCAGCGCACGACGCTCGCTGTCGGGAAGGCAGTCGACGGCGGTGCCTTCGAGGACCCCGAGTGGGTCGAGCGCTGGGACGTCGCGTTCGCCGAGCTCTACCTCCGGGCGCTCGACGCGCACCTGTCCGGCGCCACCCCGTCGCGGCCGTGGCGGCTCGCCTTCGACGCGCCGGCCGACCTGCCGGCGCTGCGGCTGGTGCTGCTGGGCATCAACGCGCACGTCAACTTCGATCTCCCGCAGGCTCTGCTGGCGGTGATCACCGACGACGACTTCACCGATGAGCGGCTGATGGACCGCCGGCGGCGCGATCACGAGCGGATCGACAAGGTGCTGGCCGGCCGGGTCGCGGCCGAGGACGACGAGCTGGCTGCGCGCTCGGCCCGGTCGCTGCTCGACCGGGCTCTCCAGCCGCTGAACCGGGTCGCGTCGAAGCGGTTCCTGCGCGAGGCCCGGCTCAAGGTCTGGCACAACACCGCCGAGCTCCAGGCCGCCCGGCTCGCCGGCCCCTCGTCGTACGACGCTCGGCTGGCGGAGCTCGAGGTGCTCAGCGCCGCCCGGATCGCCGACCTGCTCGCCCCGGGGCAGGTGCTGCTACGGCTGGCCGTGGCAGGGTTCGGTGTCGTGCTGCCGCCTCCCCGGTGACCGGCCCTGCCGGTCACGCTGCGGGTGCGACCGGGCGCGGGTGGAGCTCGTAGGTCGCCCAGAGGTACCCGGACCCGGCGAGCATCGCGAGGAGGCCGACGAGCAGCGGCCAGGTGAGCGCGCGCCCGCTGATCATCTCGTCGCGAGCCCGGACCGCCGCGACCAGGATCAGCACCAGCATCACGACCTCGACCTGCAGCATCAGCCGGAGCGAGGTCCAGCGGGGGTCGACGAGGGTGCCGACGCCCGCGCCGCCGAGGCAGAACACGGCCGCGATCACGCGGCAGGTCAGCGGGGTCAGGGCCCAGGGCCACACGTCGATGACCGCGCCGGGCCTGACGAACATGATCACTCCGGTCACCAGTGCGGCGAGCCCGACCAGGGCGATCACCCAGCGCTCGGCGGGGCGGAGCAGGACGTCGCCGGCTGCCTGCGGCGCGGCGTACCTCCGGTTGGCGAGCCATGCGCCGAGCACCAGGAACGGAGTCGTGAAGTAGAGCGCCGCCCAGAGCCAGAACGACACGTGCGAGTGGAGGAACCTGTCCCAGTGCAGGAGGGTCGCGATCCCGAGCAGGGTGGCGAACGTGGTCACCGCGAGGAAGCCGGTGCCGGTGTGGTGCCACCGCTGCTCGCGGAAGACGCGGACGAAGAAGTAGGCACCACCGAGGTAGGCCGACGCGAGCACCATCGACGTCATCGTCGACGGGATCGCCCACGCCCACACGCGCGCGGTGTGCCCGGGGAAGAGGTAGAGGATCACCCACGCGACGACGAGGAACGGGACGATGAACAGCGACAGCCCGCGCGTGAACGGGAGCACGCGGTCGTCTCTCGGAGGGTGGCCGTCAGCACGCATCGCGACCTCGCAGAGTCGGGGCACCCGAGCTCGTGGGTCCGAGTGTCCACCCGACCCGGCTCTCGCCCACAACGGGGTCGTGCTGACCGGTACGACGGACACCGACCCCGGCGACCCGGTGCGCGAGACCGCGCATGCCGTGCCGACCGGCGGGGAACGGACCCCATCATGGCTGTGACGAGCTTCCAGGACCTGCCGCTTGCCGACCGTGACCGCGCCTGGGACGGCGACGCGGCGGAGAAGCGGGTGCGGGCCTGGGCGGGTGCGGAGGACGAGCCCAACGAGAAGTACCGCGACGCCCACGTCTGGTACGACGCGGACAAGAAGGACAACTTCACGGCGTACAAGCTGTTGATCGCCGACGTCATCGACGGACGGCTGAGGGCGGTGCCGCGCGGCGTGATGGCGGCGGCCAACGTGATGGAGGGTGGTCGCGGTGGCGCCGACCTGCCGGCGAAGGACGTCGACCGGGTCAAGAGCCATCTGGCGAAGTACTACGCCAAGCTCGGCGCCGAGGCTCCCTGGGACCGCGACTGAGAGGCGTCCGGTCGTCCCGGGCTAGGGACGCCAGACGGCCGCTTCGACCATGTCGCCGTCGGAGGTGAACGCATCGGGCGGGGGCCACGCCGACGTGGTCACGGCGGCGGCGAGGAGGTCGGCGAGCTCGGGGCTCTCCGGATGGGCCTCGTCGGTGAGCAGGTCCCAGTAGCCGACCTTGGCGCCGTCCGCGCGGGCGACGTAGAGCCGGTCCTTGCCGTGCCGGCGCCAGCGCAGCAGGACGAACTCGTCCCCCTCGGCCTCCTCGTCGGCGCGCGCGAGCTCATGCGACATGTCCAGGACCCCCTTGCGAGGGTTCCTTTGTAAGCGGCCGCACCCCCACCCGTCACCGGAAACCGCAGAGTCCGACCGATCGGCCATCCGACCTAGTCCGTAGACGGTGACGTGACGGGGTCGGTGGGCCATCCGGGATCCCGGCCGCGGCCTCCGCTCAGGCCTTCTCGCAGGCGATGCCGTCCTTGTCGCGGTCCAACCGCGCGTTCGCACGCATGGCCGCGTGGTACAGGGCGGAATCGTGGCGGAAGTTCCGCACCGGCGTTCCCGACGTGTGGTCGTGCGCCCTCTTCAGACCCACCCCGTGGGGAAGGCGCTGGTTGACCACCGTGCAGTTGGACCACTTGTGCGGGACCGAGGCGTGCGCGGAGACGGGCATCGCCAGGCCGACCACCGCGAGGCAGGCTGACGCCGCGAGTGTGCGGAGAGCGGTCATGGGTTCCTCCGGTGAGGGGACGGGGTGCTGAGGGTCCTGTGTACCGAACGGCGCGTCGCCTGTCCGACGAACGGCGAATCCCGACCGCGGGCCGCCTGACCGCGGCCGCCGACGGGGCGCCGGACGCGGCATGATGCTGGTCATGCCGAGCCCCGCCAGCCAGCGCAACGTCCTCGGTGGGCCCCTCGACCCGTGCGGCACCGACCCGGTGACCGGGTTCTACCGCGACGGCGACTGCTCGTGCGGCGAGGAGGACGTCGGGCTGCACGCGGTCTGCGCGGTGGTGACCGAGGACTTCCTCGAGCACCAGCGGTCGGTGGGGAACGACCTGTCCACCCCGATGCTCGCCTACGCGTTCCCTGGTCTGACGCCCGGCGACCGCTGGTGCGTGGTGGCGGCTCGGTGGCTGCAGGCCCATCGCGACGGCGTCGCCCCCCCGGTCGTGCTCGCCTCGACCAACGAGCGGGCGTTGGAGGTGATCCCGCTGTCGGTGCTGCGGGAGTACGCCGTCGACGTGCCGCCCGACGCGAGCACGCTCGACTGACGCCTCCGCGCGCGACGTGCCAGGATCGGCTCGTGGCGACGTCGGAGGGCTACCGCGAGCTGGCCGAGCGGTCCTGGGCCTGGGTCCTCACGCAGGTGCGCTCGGATGACTCAGGGCTGTGGCTGCCGGAGACCCCGGACCAGGCCCAGCCGGGCGACTACCCCTACGGCATGCACTCCGGTGTCGGCGGGCTCGCCCACACCCTGGCCGAGATCAGACTGACCAGGGCTCTCACCTCCCAGGAGCAGGAGCTCGCGGCGGGCATCGCCGAGACCCTGGTACGCCGGATCCCCGACGAGACCGAGTACGACTACTTCGACGGACTCGTCAGCACCCTCGGGATCCTGACGTCGCTGGACGCCCCCGGCCCCGAGGCAGCGGTGGCCCGGCTGCACGACCTGGCCACGCCGGACGGCTGGCAGCCGTCCTGGATCGCACCGCCCGACGCCGTGGCACAGGGGCGGTGCAACGACGCGACGCTCGGGACCGCGAGCGTGCTGCTCGGTGCCCTCTGGGCGCTCCGACACGACGTGCCGGGCGCGGCCGAGCTCGCCGCCCGGGCCGCCGACCTGCTCGTGTCGGAGGGCGAGCAGCGCGACACCGGTGTCTACTGGCCCTTCGTCCCGCTGCGTTTCCTGCTTAAGGACGACGTGCAGATGCCGAACTGGTCGCACGGCCAGGCCGGCATCGCCGGCACGCTGGCAGCGGCGGGCGTGGCCCTCGACCGACCCGCCCTGGTGGAGGCTGCCACGCAAGGAGCCGACCACCTCGTCTCGATGGGCGACACCAGCGACGGCGGCCTGCGACTGCAGCACCGGATCCCCGGCAAGGAGGACCTCGACACCTTCACCTACACCTGGTGCCACGGACCGGCCGGCACGTCCCTGCTCTTCGCCGCCCTCGAGCGGGCCGGCGTCTCCACCGTCGGTGACCGATCGCCGTACGACTGGGAGCGCGCGTGCCTGCACTCCCTGCGGGTCTCGGGGATCCCCGAGCGGCTCCATCCCGGCTTCTGGGACAACGACGGCCGGTGCTGCGGTACGGCGGGTGTCGGCGACGTGGTGCTCAACGTCTGGCAGCGCACGGGTCTCGACGAGGACCTCGCGTTCGCGGTCACACTCGGGGACGCGATCGTCGAGCGCGCGATCACCGATGGCGACCACACCTACTGGCGCTTCGTCGAGCACCGCAACGAGGATCCCCTGCTGCCGCCGGGGCCCGGCTGGATGCAGGGCGCTGCGGGGATCTCGGCATACCTCTTCCGGCTGGCCCGCGTCCTCGAGCAGGGCCGCGAGGCGGCGGCCGTAGCCCGCATGGACACCTGGTGGGCGCTGCCGGGCTGAGGGTCGGCAGCAGTCACGCCGGGCGGCAGGGCCGGTGGGTCACGTCACTCGCTCGCCCGCTCGCGGGTGATCGCGAACGAGAGCAGGGCCATGCCCGCGGCAGCGACCGCCGCCCAGCCGTAGAGGTCGGGCAGGTCCACCCCGTGGTCCACCAGCGGGCCGACACCGAAGGCAGCGATCCCGTAACCCACCTGGTAGCAGGCGATCACGCCGCCGGCGACCGCCGCCGACACCCGCGGAAGGGCACCCTGGCCGAGGCTGATGGTCAACGGCAGCAGGGCCGAGCAACCCAGACCCGCCAGCCCGAAGACCACGATCCCCCAGGCCGGGGCGACGTCGCCCAGCCTCGCGATGAGGACGAAGGTGGCCGCCAGCAGCACCGGCAGGAGGTGGAAGACCGTGCGCCCGGGCAGCCAACGGTCGATCGCAGCGAACAGCAGCCGACCGACGGTGACCATGCCCCAGAACGCCGTGAGGGCCAGCGCCGCCTGCGTCGTCGAGGCGCCGAGCGACGATGTCATGTCCTGCTGGGACCAGTTGCCGTTCATGGTCTCGCAGATCCCGTAGAGGACTGCGAACCCGGCGAAGAGCCAGAACCGGGCCGGGATCCCCTCGCCCCGGCCGGCCGCAGCCTCGGCAGGCGTGTCGGCCTCCAGAGGGAGTCGGTACGCCGCGAGCGCGAGCAGGACGAGCAGCACCGTCGACATGACCGGCAGCCCCCACCAGAAGCCCAGACCCACGAACACCGCCACGAAGACGGGCGCGAGGGCCGTCCCGAGACCGAGCAGCGCGTTGAGCGTGAGCACGGCACGGTCGGCGCGCTCGGGCTGGAACGCCGCGGCAAAGGTGTTGATGGTCGGAACGGTCAGACCGAAGCCGGTGCCCAACAGCGCGGTGGCCACGAGCAGCAACGGGTACGCCGCAGAGTCGCCCTCGAAGGCGCTCGAGAGCACCAGCACGAGCATCGCGCTGACGTTCGCGGCGAGCCCGAGGAGCAGCACCTGCTTGCTGCCGAACCGCCGGGCCAGCTGCGATCCCAGGAGGGAGGTCGTGATCGCCGTCACCACCTGCGGCAGGAACATGGCTCCGTACTGGGTGTTGCTGAGGTCGTACTCCGTGGGGTCGGTGAAGATCGTGCCGGCCGCCGGGAAGGTCACCAGCGTGATGCCCTGCACCAGCCCGGCCAGGTTGACGACCCGGTTCTCCGCTCTGGACGCCATGTGGTTTCCTCAGGGCGCGTGTCGGGTGCCCGTCGAGCCCCGCGCCGCACCCTGGTCAGTCATCGGCCGACACCGACGTCAGCGGCTTCGTCACGGTCTCGAGCGACTGTCCCTCCGCCTTGATGCCGATCAGGAGCTCCACCAGCCCGCCCGCCATCATGATCAGGCCGCCGATGATGTAGCCCCACACCATCCCCGTGCGGCTCTGACCGTCACCGATCAGGACGCCGTAGAACGCCGCTCCCAGGGCACCGAAGATCTGCGCGATCGCGAAGAACACCGCGATCGCCTCGGCCCGGATCTCGATCGGCCAGGTCTCGCTCACCGTGAGGTACGCCGCGCTTGCTCCGGCCGAGGCGAAGAAGAAGATCACCACCCACATCACGGTCTGGGTCGTCGCGTTCAGGACGTCGGCACCGAACAGCCACGCGCTGATCAGCAGCAGCCCGCCGGAGAGCAGATAGGTCCCGGCGATCATCGGCTTCCTGCCGACCGTGTCGAAGAGCCGGCCGAGCAGGAGGGGCCCCAGCAGGTTGCCGATCGAGAACGCCAGACCGTAGATGGGCACCTTGGTCGCGCTGACGCCGTAGAAGTTGACCAGGACCAGCGCATAGGTGAAGAAGATGGCGTTGTAGAGGAAGGACTGGGTGATCATCAGCGACGCGCCCAGCACCGCCCGCTTCGGATACTCGCGGAACACCAGGCGCAGGAAGACCAGGTAGCCGTACTGCTCCTCCGGGACCAGGCTGATCGCCTGGCTGTCGTCGACCGGGGTCAGCTCACCGCCTGACTTGCGGACGGCGTCCTCGATCTTGGCGAGCTCGCGCTCCGCCTCGTCGACCCGCCCGTGCGTCATCAGCCAGCGCGGGCTCTCGGGGAGGGTCCGGCCGACGACGATCACGATGAGGGCCAGCACCGGGCCCATCAGGAAGGCCAGCCGCCAGCCCACGTTGATCGCGAAGGCGTTGAGGAAGATCAGGGACACGAAGGAGCCGATGATGGCGCCCGCCCAGTAGGTGCCGTTGATCCAGATGTCGACGCGCCCTCGGTACTTCGAGGGCATCATCTCGTCGATGGCCGAGTTGATGGCGGCGTACTGCCCGCCGATGCCCATGCCGGCGACGAATCTCGTGGCATAGAAGAACAGCAACCAGCCATGGTGGTGGCCCGTGGTGAACGCCGCCGCACCAGTACCGAGCAGGTAGAGGAGCAGGGTCAGGATCAGGAGGCGCTTGCGCCCGATGCGGTCGGACATCCGGCCGAAGTAGAGGGCACCGACGACCTCGCCGATGAGGTAGACGGAGGCGATCAGCCCGATCTCGCTGGAGCTCATGTCCAGTGTCTTGGGGCTGGAGAGCACCCCGGTCACCGAGCTGGCGATGGTGATCTGGAGCCCATCGAGGATCCAGGCGGCGCCGAGGCCGGCCACCATCCGGGTATGGAAGGGGCTCCAGCTCAGCCTGTCCAGGCGGGCAGGAATCGTCGAGCGGAGCGGAACCGAAGCGCTGGCGGCCATCACGATCCCCTTCGGATCAAGCCCTGTCTCCCGAGCGGACGGACGGTCTACCTCGACCGGCTGGGGCCATCAGCCACCTTGGCCTCGCACCATGGGCGGCGGCATCAGCCCATCGGGGTGATGTCGACCGTCGACCGAGCCCGGCTCGCCGACGCGGTCGGTCGGGTCGCCGGCGAGGTCCGACGCCGCGGCTGGGGGTGCCGGCCCGGAGGGCGAGGCGTACGGCGTCCTGCGGAATGATCGGAGGCGTCAGCGCGTTGGAACGATAGTTGAATTCGCAACGACCGAGGCAGGATGACAGACATGCAGATCGGCATCTTCACCGTGGGCGACGTGACGCCCGACCCGACCACGGGCCGGACGCCGACCGAGCACGAGCGGATCAAGGCGACGATCGCGATCGCCCGGAAGGCCGAGGAGGTCGGGCTCGACGTCGTCGCGCTCGGCGAGCACCACAACCCGCCGTTCATCGCCTCCGCGCCGACCACCACGCTGGCCTACATCGCCGCCCAGACCGAGCGCGTCATCCTGTCGACGGCGACCACGCTGATCACGACCACCGACCCCGTCCTGATCGCGGAGAACTACGCGAAGCTCCAGCACCTCTCCGACGGTCGCGTCGACCTGATGATGGGCCGCGGCAACACCGGCCCGGTCTACCCGTGGTTCGGCAAGGACATCCGCGACGGTATCGAGCTCGCGATCGAGAACTACCACCTGCTCCACCGGCTGTGGCGCGAGGACGTCGTCGACTGGGAGGGGAAGTTCCGGACGCCGCTCCAGGGCTTCACGTCCACGCCGCGGCCGCTCGACGGCGTACCCCCGTTCGTCTGGCACGGCTCGATCCGGTCGCCCGAGATCGCCGAGCAGGCGGCGTACTACGGCGACGGGTTCTTCGCCAACCACATCTTCTGGCCGGCCACGCACACGCAACGGATGGTCGACCTCTACCGCCGTCGGTTCGAGCACTACGGCCACGGGAGCGCCGACCAGGCCATCGTCGGGCTCGGCGGCCAGGTGTTCATGCGGGCCAACAGCCAGGACGCCGTCACCGAGTTCCGGCCCTACTTCGACAACGCCCCCGTCTACGGCCACGGCCCGTCGCTGGAGGACTTCACCCGCGAGACGCCGCTGACCGTCGGCTCGCCGCAGCAGGTCATCGAGCGCACGCTCGGCTTCCGCGACTACGTCGGCGACTACCAGCGTCAGCTGTTCCTGATGGACCACGCCGGGCTGCCGCTGAAGACCGTCCTCGAGCAGCTCGACATCCTCGGCGAGGAGGTCGTGCCGGTGCTGCGTCGCGAGTTCGCCGCGCTCAAGCCGGCGCACGTCCCCGACGCCCCCACACACGCGTCGCTGGTGGCCGCCCGCGTCCGCGGTCGACGGATCCTCGCCGGCCGACGGATCCTCGCCGGTCGAGCGGAGTCGAGACCACGAGGTCACCGCATGACGTCGATCGTGGTCGTCTCCGCGGGGCTCTCGGTCCCGTCGAGCACCCGGATCCTCGCCGACTCCCTGGGCGGCGCGACGCAGCGTGCGCTCGCGACGCTCGGCCAGGAGTCCGGGCTCGAGGTCGTCGAGCTGCGCGACCTGGCACACCCGATCACCGACAACCTGCTCACCGGCTTCCCGACCGGCGCCCTCGCCGACGCCGTACGACGTGTGGCCGAGGCAGACGCCCTGATCGCTGTCACGCCCGTCTTCAGCGCGTCGTACTCCGGCCTGTTCAAGATGTTCTTCGACGTGCTGGAGGACGGTGCGCTCGAGGGCAAGCCGGTGCTGGTCGCCGCGACCGCCGGCACCGCCCGCCACTCGCTGGTGCTCGACTTCGCGATGCGCCCGCTCTTCACCTACCTGCGCGCCGACGTCGTGCCGACCGGCGTGTTCGCCGCGAGCTCCGACTTCGGCGCGGGCTCCGTCGGTCCGACGGGCTCGTTGTCCGCCCGCATCGACCGCGCCGCCGGTGAGCTCGCCGACCAGGTGCTCCGGCGCGGGTCCGTCCTCCCCGACGACCCCTTCGTGAACCCCACGCCCTTCGAGGATCTGCTCGGCGGTCAGGCCTGACTCCTGGATGGCGCCGGTGAGCCGGGGCTGACATGCTCCCGAGGAGGGAGCGTGAGGGGGAGGCCGATGAGGCTCGAGCCGCTGTACCGGATCCGGTTCACCTACCCGGAGGGCTGGGACGTCGAGCTCGAGGGCGGGTGGCAGCAGCACCTGTATCTCGCGGAGGGGCGCTGCGAGGGCGCGATCAGCGGCCGGTTCCGGGGCGCGAACTTCCCCCTCCGTCGTACCGAGGACGGGCCGTTCTGTCCCGACCTGAGGGCCGCCATCGACACGGAGGACGGCGCCACGGTCCTGATCGACCTCCGGGGGTACGGGCGCGCGTACCCGCCCGGGCGTCGGCAGATCGTCGGGTCCGTCCTCCACGTCAGCGACGCCGAGCGCTACCGCCGCCTGAACGACGTGATGTGCGTCTGCGTGGGCGAGGTGCGCGCCCCGGAGGGCCCGGGCTCGGACCCCGAGCTCGTGATCGACGTGGCCGAGCTGGTCTGGGAGCCGATCGCCGACTGACGAGACCGGACGGATCAGTCGTCCGCCGGTGCCTGCGCCGCCGCCTCCTCGGGCTGTACGGCGTCGCGCGCGGTGGCGAACGCCTGGCGTCCCGGGTGCCACAGCGCGAAGACCAGGGAGGCGGCCAGGGCGATGCACATGCCGATCAGGACCGCCTGCGTGCCCGTGGCGAAGTCGTGGCGGACGGCGGCCCCGATCGACGCGCGCAGCGGTCCCGGCGCCGACTGCAGCGAGCTCTGCGACGGCGGTCCCGACGACTGCGAGACGTCGTGCAACGCCGACGACGGGACCCCGAGCCCGCTCAGGGCCGTGGTGAGCCGGTTGCTGAAGACGGTGCTGAGCACCGTGCCGAGCACCGCCAGCCCGAACGTCGACCCGTAGTTGCGCACGGTCTGGGTGATACCGGTGACCTCGCCGTACGACGCGTTGATCGACCGGTTGACCGCGTCGGTGCTGGCGGGACCGAGGACCAGCCCGATGCCCGCCGAGGCCATCACGATGAAGGGCCACTGGGCGCCGAGGCTGTAGTCGTGCACCTTCGTGCTCCAGAGCGCGAACCCCACGGCCGACAGGGCGCTGCCGATCACGAGTGGTCGTCGCGCACCGCCGCGGTCGAGCATCCGCCCGCCGACCTGAGCGGCCGGGGCGAAGCCCGCGAAGATGACCAGGAGGTAGAGCCCGGCCTGGTTGGCGTCATAGCCGAGGACGAGCTGGGCGTAGATGCTGGCGAAGAAGAACAGCGGGACGAAGGCGACGTTGGACAGCAGCAGCACGGCGTTGTCGACGACGAATGCCCGGTCGCGGAAGATCCGGACCTTGATCAACGGCTGATCGACGCGGGTCTCGTAGACCACGAACGCTGCGAGCACCGCGAGGCCGCCCACGATGCAGAGCCAGGTCGCGGGGTTGTCCCACCCCCACGGCGCGGCCTGCTCGAAGCCGACGACCGACAGCCCCATGCCCAGGGCCACGAGCAGAGCGCCGGGGTAGTCGATCCGCTCGTCCCTCCGGGGCGACGTGACGTGGGCCCTCGCGAGGAGCAGGAGCGCGAGAGCGGCGACCGGGACGTTGATCCAGAAGATCGAGCGCCAGGTCCACTGCGTGAGGAAACCTCCGGCGATCGGGCCGATCGCGGTCAGGCCGCCGCTGATCCCGAAGAACAGCGCCAGGGCGCGGCCGCGCTCCTGCACCGGGAACGCCGACACCACGATCGCCAGGGCGGCGGGCACCATGATCGCCGCCGAGACTCCCTGCGCCACTCGGAAGACCACCAGCCAGGTCTGGGCGAAGCCGGTCGCGGGCGTGGCGCCGCACAGGGCGGACGCGGCCGCGAACCCGACGATCCCGATGGTCACCATCCGACGGCAGCCGAGCACGTCGGCGAGCCGGCCGCCGAGGGCGAACGTCGCCGCCAGGGCGAGGAGGTAGGCGTTGACGCCCCAGGTCGTACCGGATCGGGTGAGCGCGAGGTGGGCCTGGATGCTGGGCGAGGCGATGGCGACGATGGTCTGGTCGATGAACGTCATCGCGACGGCGAACAGCATCGCGCTCAGCGCGACGTAGCGGGACTGGACGGACACTGCGCTCTCCCTCGTGCCGCGGCGCCGGACGGTTCGTACGCCCGCCGATGTTACGCTGTAACACGTGACGGGTCCAGGGGCTGCTGCGCCACGACAGGCGCACGGCTTCGGGCCCGGAGCCGTCGCGGAGGCGGCGCTCCGGGTGCTGCGCGAAGGCGGCCCGTCCGCCCTGTCGTTCCGGCGGGTTGCGGCCCGGCTCGGCACCTCCCACATGACCGTGCACCGACTCAGTCACGACGTCGAGGGGCTGCTCGACCTGTGCGCCGAGCACCTCGCCGCGACCCTGCCGGAGGTCGAGGCCACCCTTCCGTGGGCCGAGGCGACCGAGCAGCGCTTCGCCGCGCTCTACGACGTGATGAGCGCGAACTCCTCGCTGGTCGCACTTCAGCAGGGTCGCCCGTGGCTGGGCCCCGAGATGATGCGCCGGTTCTCCGAACCCGCGCTCTCCTCCAGCCTCGGCGCCGGGTTCACCCTGGAGGAGATGGTCCGGACCCACCGCATGCTCTACACCTTCACCGTCGGCTGCGCCCTGACCCACACGACGTACGACGTGCGAAGCGGCCGCGCGGCACTCGCGGCACTCGACCCCGAGGAGACGCCCGTCCTGGCAGCCCACCGCGACCGCTTCGCCGTCGCCCGCATGCCCCGCGACGACTTCCTGCGAGGACTCCGGGCGCTCATCGGCACAGCCGCACCTTGAGTCCCACGGCCGACGCGCTCGTGGCGGTTCGTCGGCGTGGCAACGGCCACCCAGCGCAGCTCGCCGGTCGACCGGCGATTCCGACCGGAGCGCCCGGGTCATCCCGGTGGGGTGATGCCACCGCCCGGTGAGGCGGTCAGGCTTCTAGGGTTGCCGGAAGGACCGAGCCCGGGAGGAGGCCGACCAGGTGGTGGTGAACGCAGCCGTCCAGACCCTCGGGGCGCTCACGGTCGACCCCGTCCCGTGGGCCCGCTCGCAGATGGCGTTCACCCTCGGCGTTCCACATCATCCTGGTGCCGCTCGGGGTCTCGTGGGCGTTCATGACCCTGATCGCCAACTACCGCGCGCTCAAGCACGACGACGCCGACGCCCTGCTGCTCGCCCAGCGCTGGTCGAAGTACATGGCGGTCACGTTCGCGGTCGGCGCCGTGACCGGCACGGTCCTGAGCTTCGAGTTCGGGCTGCTCTGGCCCAAGTTCATGGGTCAGTGGGGCGAGGCGTTCGGGGTGCCGTTCGGGTTCGAGGGGATCTTCTTCTTCACCGAGGCGATCTTCGTCGCGATCTACATCTACGGCTGGCGGCGGATGCGCCCGTGGGCACACTTCTGGACCGGCGTGCCGATCGTGCTCGCGGGCATCCTCGGCGCGGTCTCGGTGGTCGCGGCCAACTCCTGGATGAACGCGCCCTCCGGCTTCACCCTCGACTCGTCCGGCAAGGTCGTCGACGTCGACCCGCTCGGGGTGATCTTCAACAAGGCGATGCCTCTCGAGTCGGCCCACATGCTCGTGGCGGCGTACCTCGTCGGCGGGTTCATGATCTCGTCGGTCTACGCGGCGGCCATGCTGCGCGGCAGGAACGACCGCTACCACCGGCTCGGCTTCGTCATCGCCTTCACCGTCGCCGCGATCGCGACGCCGATCCAGATGGGCGTGGGCGACGCGCTGGCGCGGTGGGTGTACAACGACCAGCCCACCAAGTTCGCCGCCATCGAGCTGGTGCCGCAGACGTCGAGCGACGTCCCCGAGACGTTGCTGGGCAAGCTCAACTCCAGCGGCACCGTGCAGGGCGGCATCCCGATCCCCGGCCTGGCCTCCTGGCTGTCCGACCCCAGCACGGGCAAGTCCACGGTGATCCAGGGGCTCGACAGCTACCCGGCAGACAGCCGGCCGTCGATCTCGGACGTCAATGTCGTCCATCTCTCCTGGGACATCATGGTCGGGCTGGGCACCCTGCTCTTCCTGCTCTCCCTCTGGTACGGCGCGAGCTGGGCGATACGTCGGCGGATGCCGACCAACCGGGTCTTCCTCTCGATCGCCGCCGCCTCCGGAGTCCTCGCGGTGATCACCATGGAGGCGGGCTGGGTGGTGACCGAGGTGGGCCGGCAGCCCTGGATCGTCTACAACCACATGAAGGTCGAGGACGCCGCCACCGCCAACACCGGCGTCTGGATCTCCTTCATCGTGGTCACCCTGCTCTACGTCGCCCTCGGCGTCACCGCGATCCTCGTGCTGCGCGGGATGGCCAAGCGGTTCCGGCGGTCCGGCGGGTTCGCCGAGTCCGAGGGCCCCTACGCGCCATCGGATGACGCCCCCGTGACCGAACGAGGTGGCCCGATGAGCGACCTCGTCGCGGTCGTGCTCCTGCTCGCGCTCACGGCGTACGCCGTGCTGGGCGGCGCCGACTTCGGCGCAGGGTTCTGGGACCTGACCGCCGGCAGCCCCGAGCGCGGCGCCCGACCGCGCGCCCTGATCGAGCACTCGATCGGGCCGGTCTGGGAGGCCAACCACGTCTGGCTGATCTTCGTGTTCGTGGTGACCTGGACGGCGTTCTCCGAGGCCTACGCCTCGATCATGCTCACGCTGTTCGTCCCGCTCACCCTGGCCGCGCTCGGCATCGTGCTGCGCGGAGCGAGCTTCGCGTTCCGCAAGTCGGTGGTGACCCTGCGCAACCGGCGGCTCTTCGGGGCCGCCTTCGCCGCGTCGTCCGTGCTGGTCCCGTTCTTCCTCGGCACCGTTGCGGGCGGGATCGCGTCAGGACGGGTGCCGGCCGGTGGCAAGGCCGGCGACTGGATCGACAGCTGGCTCAACCCGACCTCGCTGGTGACCGGCGTCCTCGCGGTCGTGGCGGTCGCCTACCTGGCGGCGGTCTACCTGGTCTGGGAGGCCCGCCGCGACGGCGACAGCGAGCTGGCGGAGTACTTCCGGCGCCGCGCCGTCGTCTCGGCCGTGGTGGCCGCGGTCGTGGCGGCCATCGGGATGGTGGTGCTGCACGGTGACGCGCCGTACATCTTCGACGGCATGACGGGGAAGGCGCTCCCGGTGGTGATCGTCGGAGTCCTGTGCGGCGTCGGTGCGCTCGTCCTGCTGGCACGCAACGCCGCCCGCGGCGCCCGCCTCCTCGCGATCCTGGCCGTGGCCGGGATCGTGATCGCCTGGGGCGTCGCCCAGTGGCCCTACCTGCTGCCCCAGAGCCTCACTGTCTCGGATGCCGCCGCACCGACCGGCACCCTGCAGGCACTCGTCGTCACCGTCGTCCTCGCCGCTGTCATCGTGGGACCGGCGTTCGTGCTGCTCTACGTGCTCGACCAGCGCAGCCTGCTGCCCGAGGAGGGCGTGCACGACGTCGCCGACCGGGTCGAGTGACGGCGGCCCCGAGTTTCACTCCGATGGGGTGATGCTCCGCGTCGCGGACCGGCCGAGGGTGAGCAGTGAACGGCGATCCGCCGGCTCGCCGACGGCCACGACCACCGAAGGACGGCGACGTGAGCACGACCTCTCCCTTCCCACCGATCGCGGACTACGGGTTCCTGTCGGACTGCCACACCGGAGCCCTGGTCGCGCCCGACGGCTCGGTGGACTGGCTCTGCCTCCCGGCGTTCGACTCCGCCAGCGTCTTCGGCAACATCCTCGACCGCGGCGCCGGCTCCTTCCGGTTCGGCCCCTACGGCATCAACGTGCCGACGGCGCGCACCTACGTGCCCGGCACCAACGTCCTCACGACCACCTGGCACACGCCCGGTGGCTGGATCCAGGTGCACGACGCCCTGGTGATGGGCCCCCGCACAGGGCCCGACACCGTCACCCCGCACACCCGGCCGCCGGCCGACGACGACGCTTCCCACCTGCTGGTGCGCACCGTCCAGTGCCTCGAGGGAACCGTCGAGGTGGAGCTGGTCTGCGAGCCCGCCTTCGACTACGGCCGCGTCGCGGCGACCTGGACCCTGGCCGACTCCGAAGGCCACCGCGCGGACGCGGCCGACGCCGACGGCCCGGCGTTCCGCCTCAGCACCGACATGCTGATCGGCATCGAGGGCGGCACCGCCCGCGCCCGGCACGTGCTGCGCAAGGGCGAGCGCGCGTTCTGCGCGATGTCGTGGGCGGAGGGCTTCGCCGGGCCCGGCGACGCCGTCGAGGCCGCCGTGCACATCGACGAGACGGTGCAGTTCTGGCGCGACTGGCTGGCCCGCGCCCGGATCCCCGACCACGCCCTGCGCCACCCGCTCGAACGGTCCGCACTCACCATCAAGGGCCTCACCTACATGCCGACCGGCGCCACGGTCGCGGCGCTGACGACGTCGCTGCCCGAGACACCCGGCGGCGAGCGCAACTGGGACTACCGCTACACGTGGATGCGTGACTCGACGTTCACGCTCCAGGCCTTGCACTACCTGAACCTCGACTGGGAGGCCGACGAGTTCATGCAGTTCGTCGCCGACCTCGAGCCCAACGCCGACGGGGGCCTGCAGATCATGTACGGCATCGACGGCCGACGTGACCTCAGCGAGTCGATTCGCGAGGAGCTGTCCGGCTACGAGGGGGCGAGCCCCGTGCGGCTCGGCAACGGCGCCTTCGACCAGCGCCAGAACGACGTGTACGGCGCCGTCCTCGACTCGGTGCTCCTGCACACCCGCCGGAGCAAGCACCTCCCCCGGCGACTGTGGCCGCTCGTGCAGTCGCAGGCGGCCGGCGCGATCGCGTCGTGGCGCGAGCCCGACCAGGGCATCTGGGAGGCCCGCGGCAAGCCGCAGCACTACGTGTCGTCGAAGCTGATGAGCTGGGTCGCGCTCGACCGGGCCGCGAAGCTGGCCGCGATCCGCGACGACGGCAAGCTCGAGAACGAGTGGTCGACCATCGCCGAGGAGATCAAGGAGGACATCCTCGCCCACGGCGTGGACGACCGGGGTGTCCTGCGGCAGCACTACGAGACCGACGCACTGGACGCCTCCACCCTGCTGGCGCCGCTCTTCGGCTTCCTGCCGGGCACCGACGAGCGCATCCGCGCCAGCGTGCGGGCGATCGCCGAGGAGCTGACCGAGAACGGGTTCGTGATGCGCTACCGCACCGACGAGACCGACGACGGCCTCTCGGGCAAGGAGGGGACCTTCCTGATCTGCTCGTTCTGGCTGGTCTCCGCGTTCGCCGCGATCGGCGAGATGGAGCAGGCGACCAGCCTCATGGAGCGGCTGCTCCGCATCGCCTCGCCGCTGGGCCTCTACGCCGAGGAGTTCGAGGTCGAGCGCGCCCGGCACCTCGGGAACTTCCCGCAGGCGTTCTCGCACCTGGCCCTGATCCAGGCCGCCGGGCGCATCGTCCTCACCGAGTTCCGGGAGGAGCTGGCGCTGTGAACGTGCTGGTGCTCGGAGGTGGGCTGGCCGGCGTGGCCTGCGCACACGAGCTGGGCGACGAGGGCGTCTCAGTGACGCTCGTCGACCGCAACGACTACCACCAGTTCCAGCCGCTGCTCTACCAGGTGGCCACGTCGCAGCTGCCGGCCGAGGACATCGCGCGGCCGCACCAGACGATCTTCCGCAAGTACCCCACCGTCGAGGTCCGCACCGCCGAGGTGACCGCGATCGACCCCGCCTCCCTGAGCGTGACCTTGGCCGACGGGTCCGTGCTCACCGGGTCGCACCTGGTGCTGGCCGCCGGTGGCCGGGCCGAGTTCTTCGGCGTCCCAGGCGCGGCGGAGCACGCGTTCCCGCTCTACTCCGTCGCCGACGCCGAGCGCCTCCGGCTGCACTTCCAGGAGCTGGTCGAGTCGGCCGGCGACGACGCCCAGGCGCTCGATGAGAGCCTCGACGTGGTCGTGGTCGGCGGCGGTCCCACCGGGGTCGAGGTGACCGGCGCGCTGGCCGAGCTCACGAAGGCGCTGGCCGCACTGGGCGAGATCCCACGGCCGGGCCGGATCTTCCTGGTGGACCGGGGCACAGCGCTGCTGGGGGCGTTCTCCGAGAAGTCCCACGCCTACGCCCACAAGCGGCTCCGCAAGCACGGAGCCGAGATCCGGCTCGAGACCGGCGTGGCCTCCGTGCACGCAGACCGGGTCGAGCTCGACGACGGGACGACGATCCCCACCCGGACGGTCGTCTGGGGCGGAGGCGAGTCGGCGGCTGCGATCGCCGGGGCCGGCGGGCTGCCGACCGGCCGCGGCGGCCGGATCGACGTACAGCCGGACCTCACCGTCGAGGGCTTCCCCGGCGTGTACGCCGTCGGAGACGTCGCCAACATCCCCGACAGCAGCGGTACGACGCTCCCCCAGCTCGGCTCGGTGGCCCAGCAGGCCGGGATCTGGGCCGGGCGCAACATCCTCCGCGAGCGCAGCGGCGAAGCCGTCAAGCCGTTCCGGTACAAGGACAAGGGCATCATGGCGATGATCGGCCGCAACGCCGCCGTCGCCGAGGTCGGCAAGCGCCGGCACGAGGTCGAGGGCCCGATCGCCTTCGCGGCGTGGCTCGGGGTCCACGCCACCCTGCTCAGCGGCGCGCACAGCCGCACGGACGCGTTCCTCACCTGGGCCTGGGACTACTTCGACCGCGACCACGCCGCCACCGTCGAGGCGTCGTCCGCGCCCCGTCGGATCGCCTGGGGCGACCGCGAGACCGACGTCCCCCACATCACGCTCGACGACCAACCCACGACCCCGCACGCGCACGAAGGGACCACGACATGAGCGACCACTACGACGTCGTCATCATCGGCTCGGGAGCGGGCGGTGGCACCCTTGCCCACCGGCTGGCGCCGTCGGGGAAGAGGGTCCTGATCCTGGAGCGCGGAGACTGGCTTCCGCGCGAGATCGAGAACTGGGACGCCGCGGCGGTCTTCGTCGACAACCGCTACGTGTCGCCCGACCGCTGGTACGACGCCAAGGGCGAGGCCTTCCAGCCTCAGGTGCACTACTTCGTCGGCGGTGCCACGAAGTTCTACGGCGCGGCGCTCTACCGGCTCCGGGAGCGCGACTTCGGCGAGCTCAAGCACCACGACGGGATCTCACCCGCCTGGCCGATCGACTACGGCGTGCTCGAGCCCTACTACACGCAGGCCGAGGAGCTCTACCAGGTGCACGGCGCCCGGGGGGAAGACCCCACCGAGCCGCCGGCATCGGCGCCGTACCCGTATCCCCCGGTCTCCCACGAGCCGCGCATCCAGCGGCTCTTCGACGACCTGACCCAGGTCGGGCTGCACCCCTTCCACTCCCCCTCGGGCATCATGCTCAACGAGGCGGAGCCCGCCAACAGCGCGTGCATCCGCTGCGCGACCTGCGACGGCTTCGCGTGCCTGGTGCACGCGAAGAGCGACGCCGAGGTGATCGCCGTACGGCCGGCGCTGGAGCACGAGAACGTCCACCTGGTCCGCAACGCCGTCGTACGCCGGCTCGAGACCGATGACACCGGACGCACGGTGACATCGGTCGTCGCCGACGTCGACGGCGAGGAGCAGCGCTTCTCCGCCGACATCGTCGTCGTCTCCGCAGGCGCCGCGAACTCGGCGAAGCTGCTGCTCGCCAGCGCCAACGACCACCACCCCCGGGGTCTGGCGAACGGCTCGGACCAGGTGGGACGCAACTACGTCTTCCACAACAGCCGCGCGTTCCTGGCCGTGTCGACCGAGCCGAACGACACCAGGTTCCAGAAGACGTTGGGCCTCAACGACTACTACTTCGGCGATGCCGACTTCGACTTCCCGATGGGCAACGTGCAGATGGTCGGCAAGTCGTCGGCTCCGATGTATCGCGGCGAGAAGCCGATCGAGACCAAGCTGGCCCCCACCCTGGCGCTCAAGGACGTCGCCACGCACGCCATCGACTTCTGGCTCTCGGTGGAGGACCTGCCCAGCGCCGACAACCGCGTCACCCTCGACGGCGACGGCAACGTCGTGCTGAGCTACACGCCGAACAACCAGGAGCCGATGGAGCAGCTCTACCACCGGGTCAAGAAGCACCTGAGCCACCTCGGGATGCACCCGCACCACCTGATCCCGCGGGACGTCTACATGAAGAACGACATCCCCGTCGCCGGGTGCGCGCACCAGGCCGGCACGGTGCGCTTCGGGAGCGACCCGGCGACGTCGGTCCTCGACACCGACTGCAAGGCCCACGAGGTCGACAACCTCTACGTCGTGGACACCAGCTTCTTCCCGAGCATCGGCGCGGTGAACCCGGCCCTGACCGCGATGGCGAACGCGCTGCGCGTCGGCGACCACCTGGTGGCCCGGCTCGGCTAAGCCAGGCCGAGCTCCTGGATCCGCTCGACCGCCTCGGCCCGCGAGGACACGCCGAGCTTGCGGTAGACCGAGCCCGCATGGGTCTTCACCGTGTGCCGGGAGATGAACAGGCGCTCGCCGATCTCGGGGTAGGTCAGGTGCGTCGGGAGCAGCGGCACCAGCCGGAGCTCGGCGGCCGTGAGCGAGGAGGCGCCGATCGGCGTGGCGGCGGTGATCTGGCTGACCCGCTCGTCGAGCGACCGGGCGGCGCTGGCGAGGGTGCCGAGGTCGGGGCGCTGTGCCAGGATGCCGCGCACCTGCTCCAGGGCGGCACGGGCCCCGGCGGGGTCGACCAGCGCCAGGTAGGCGCGGGCGAGCTCGACCAGCACCTGGGTCGAGACGACGGGCAGGGCATAGGTGAGGAGAGGTCGCAGGCGGGACGCGCGAAGCGCGTGCTCGCGCGCCTGCGACATGTCTCCCCGATGGGCGGCCACGCGGGCCGCGGAGGCGAACACCAGCGCACTCGTCCAGTAGTCGTCGTACGGACCCCCGGCGACCTCGTCGAGCGCGCGCTTGACCAGCGAGTCGGCGCTGGTCCACTCCTCGCGCTCGGCGGCGACCAGCACCTGCTCGGCGAGCACGAGCGCGCTCAGCGGCGAGCTCCCGAGGCTGGCGGACAGGTCGTAGGCATGGGCGAACGACGCGTCCGCGCGCTCGAGGTCACCCTCGAGCAGGTAGGAGAGCCCCTCGGTGTGGACCATCGTGGCCCGGTAGGGGCTGGCCGGGCCCAGGCCGGCCAGGGCCTCGACGGCGTCCCTGCGCATGGTGGCGGGACCCTCACGGCACAGGTTCGCCCGTAGGTAGGCCAGCGTGCCCGGGACCGTGTCGCCGTTCGGGAGCGCGCCGGTGACCGGGAGCGACTCGGCCACGTCGGCCCACCGCTCGGCGTCGCCCGGGCGCCCGAGGAGGGCGAAGATCAGTGCGCCGTGCGCGACCATCGCCGGCGTGTGGGGTTCCGGCGATCGGCTGCCGAGCCGTTCCATCCAGCGTTCGACCGTGTCGATGCCGCCGCTCGCCCAGACCTGCTGCATCCCCTCGAGCACCAACCGCCCGAACCAGGCCGCGTCCCCGGCCAGATAGGCATGGTCGATGGCGAGCTCGGGTCGGCCGGCGGCCTCGAACCACGTCGCCGCGCGTCGGTGAAGCTGCGGGATCAGCTCGGGATCGTGCGTCCGCAGCTCGGCCTGCAGGAACTGACGGAAGAGAGGGTGATATCGGTACCACTCGCTCCCGTCATCGACGGACTCCACCAGGAGGCTCCGCCGCTCCAGCCGGCCCAACGACCGCGCGGCGTTGTGCCCGCCCGCGACGGCCTCGGCGAGCTCGCCGTTCACCTGCTCCAGGATCGAGGTCCGGACCAGGAGCGTCGCCTGGGCGGGTGGGATCCGGTCCAGCACCTCGGAACGGAGGTAGTCGCCCATCAGTCGCTGGTCGCCCGAGATGCCGTGCTCCGGCGTGGTGTCGCCCGCCCGGATCGCCAGGGCCGCCACGTAGAGCGCCGCGGGCCATCCCTCCGTCTGCTGCACCAGGATGTCGGTCGCCTCGTCGGCGGCATGGATGCCCGCGGCAGCGAGAAGCACGGACGCCTCCGCCCGCGTCATCCGCAGGTCGTCGGTGCCGAGCTCGACGAGCTGGCGACTGACCCGCATCTTCGCCGTCGGGAAAGGGATCTCCTCGCGCGAAGCAAGGACCAGCTGCGAGCCGACCGGAACGGCCGCGGCGAACGCCGCGAGGAACTCGTGGCTCTCCTGGCTGGAGAGCGCCTCCAGCTGGTCGAGCACGAACGCGACCGGCGCGCTGAGCACGGCGAGCAGCCCCACCAGGTGTCCGACCAGGCGATCGGCGTCCGCGGAGACGAGCTCCTGGACCGGCGTGCTGGTGGGCTCGATCAGGGTGATCGCCGCGACGAGGGCCGTGAACAGCGACAGGGGGTCGTCGTGAAGCCGGTCGCAGGAGATCCAGGCGACGCGCGGTCCGCGCTGGACCGCCCATTGGGCCAACAGCGTCGACTTCCCGTAGCCGGGTGGGGCGACGACGGCGACCACCGGCTCATCGGACGAGACCAGGCGGTCGCGGAGCCTGGTGCGCTGCACCCGGGCAGCGGCCAGGGCAGCCACGTCGTCCGCCAGCGGTGTGACACCGCCCGCCTCCGAGCCTGGCTGGCCTGCCGAGACGCCCGACGGGGCACCCCCGCCCTCCCCCTCCACAGATCAGACGGTAGCGCCGCTCCACGACACACGGCCAGCCGTCCACCGAGTGTTCATCCCTAGGCAGATCCTCGGTAGCGGCTCGGGCGGGCCTCTGGGGACCCGCTCAGGTCGGCACCCACGGGGTGCGCCAGCCGCCCATCCCGGCGGTGATCGCGTCGCCCGCCTCCGGCCCCCAGCTGCCCTGAGCGTAGGGATGGACCGGGGGTGGTGCGTCCAGGAGGGGCTGCATCACGCGCCAGGTCTCCTCGATCCCGTCCTGGCGGCTGAAGCGGGTGCTGTCGCCGAGCATGGCCGCGTGGAGCAGCACCTCGTACGGCGTCGCGCCTTCGCCGCCCTCCTGGGCGAACTCCATGTCGAGCTCGATCGGCCCGATCCGACCGAGGTCCGTCCGACGGGCGTCGACCTGGAAGCGGATCCCGGTCGACGGGTCGAGCTTGATCACGAGCTGGTTGGGCTCCGGCTGGTGGGCTGCCGGCCAGAACCCGAGGCGCGGCGGCCGCTTGAACACCAGCCGCAGCTCCGTCTGCGTGACCGGCAGCCGCTTGCCCGTCCGGATGAAGAACGGGACACCGGCCCAGCGCCAGTTCTCGATGTCGAGCCGCAGCGCGGCGTACGTCTCGGTCGTGGAGCCGGCCGCGACGCCCTTGATGTCCTGGTAGCCGTCGTACTGGCCACGGACGTAGTGGGCAGGGTCGGCCTCGACGACCGCGCGGAACAGCGCGACCTGCGACTCCTTGACCGTGTGCAGGTCGCCGCGCGAGGGCGGCTCCATCGCAGCGGCCGCGACGAGCTGCATCAGGTGGTTGACCACGACGTCACGCAGCGCGCCGACCGGGTCGTAGAAGCTGCCGCGGTCATCGACCCCGAAGCTCTCGGCCATCGTGATCTGGACGCTGTCGAGGTAGTTGCGGCTCCAGATCGGCTCGAGGATCGCGTTCGCGAAGCGGAGATGGAGGATCTCCTCGAGGCCCATCTTCCCGAGGTAGTGGTCGATCCGGAACAGCTGAGCCTCGTCGACGTACTGGTGGAGCTCGTCGGCGAGGTCGCGCGCGGACTGCTGGTCGTGGCCGAACGGCTTCTCGATGACGAACCGCGCACCCTTGCTGAGCCCGGCGTCGGCGATGCCCTTGACCACCTTGCCGAACAGGAACGGGGGGATCTCGAGGTAGAAGACCGGCGTGGTGGCCCCCTTGATCGCGTCGCCGACACGCCCGTACGTCGCCGGGTCGGTGAAGTCTCCGCTCACGTAGGACAGCCGATCGACGAAGCGCTTGAACACCTCGTCGTCGATCTTCTCGCCTGTCCCCTCGATCGAGGATCGGGCCCGCTCGACGAGCTGGTCGAGCGTCCAGTCGTCGACGGCGACGCCCACGATCGGGCAGTCGAGGAGACCGCGGGCCTCCAGCCGGTACAGCGACCGGAAGGTCATCACCCTCGCCAGGTCGCCGGTGATCCCGAAGACCACGAAGACGTCCGCCGGGCGCGGCTGGGTGCTGTCGGTTGTCGTCGGCATGCTGCCTCCCCTTCGTCACCCACCACGATGCCGGGTGGGTGGGGAGCGGCGTATCGCCCGGGCTGGGTGATTCTCGTGCGGATCGCCGGTCGACGGGCGGCGACTCCGACGACCCGCCTGGCCCCGGACAGAGACGTCGGGCCCCGCCAGGGCTGTGACCCTGGCGGAACCCGACGTCGTACGGCGTGTGCTGGTGCTGCTGGTCAGCGACCGGTCTTGACGACGGTCGTGGAGTCCACGACGCCGTTCTTCAGGACCTGGACGACGTGCTTGCCGGTGCCCTTGGCGAAGCGGAACCTCGCCGAGGCCTTCTGGCCGGCGCCCATCTGGTTGCGGTAGATCACCTTGCCGTTGTCGGTGACCTTGAACCACAGCTTGCGGCCCTGCACCTGGTTCGCGCCGAGCTTGTCGGTGGCGAGGTGCATCCGCAGCACGGTGGCGTGCTTGCGGACGACCTTGGTGACCGTCTCGGTCCCGGTGACCGGGACGACCGTCGTGGCGGCCTCGCTGGTGAACCCGAAGCTGGTGCCGTCGATCGTGATCGAGCGGATGATGCCGTCGCCGTAGCAGCCGGAGCCGAGCGAGAAGCCGGCGCCGATGATCTTGCCGTTCGGGAACGCCGCGGCCCAGTCGGCCAGGGTGCCGTTGGCGGACGAGCCGCCACCGCCGACCTTCGGCGAGCTCGGGTCGTTCTGGAGGTTGGCGTTGCTGCCCCACCAGTCGCCGCCGTAGATCTTCTCGCCGACGAGGAAGCCGTCCCAGGTGCCGTTGCCGTCCTTGTCGAAGGCCAGCTGCAGGCCGGGCTCGGCGCCGGAGACGCAGGAGCCGCTGGTGCCGTACCACGCCATCGACGGCGCCGTACCGGCGGCGACCGCGGCGAGCGTGTCGTTGAACGCGAAGTAGCCGGCGGCCTTGTCGGTGTTCCAGGTGCCGTTGTTGCCGTTGTCGCCGGTGTCGCCGTTGCCGTCGGTCCAGACGTGCAGGCCGTCCTTGAGGAACTCGACGTGACCGTTGGCACGCGTGTCACTCGTGTCGACGTCGCCCGAGCGGAGCGTGGTCGTGCTGCTCGCGTGTGCGGCGGGAGCCATGGTGACCAGCGCCGCGACGGACACGGCAGCGACCGCACCCTTGTTGATGAGCTTCATTCTTCTCCTTGTGTCATGAAATGGGTCTCTCCCCATGGAGACGCCCCCCACTCGTCACGCGATGTAAGCGTCACGAGGGCGAGCAGACCATAACCCGGCCCACCCCCCGAACGTGGATCCCTGGCGCTTTCGCCGGAACTTCTCAGGATCGCGGGCCCGGTGACACCACGAGGCCCTGCCACGCGGGTGCGTGGCAGGGCCTCCAGAGGTGTCTGGGTCACTTCACCTCGGACCGCATCACCAGCCGCAGCCCGAAGATCCCGGGCAGCACGATCCAGAGCAGCACGGTGGAGGCGACGTGCGCCCACTCGGCCCCGGTCTGCATCCCCTCGAACAGGTACGTCTGCGCGTAGCCCAGGTCCACCCACGGCTGCAGGTGCTTGAACCAGGCCTGGCTGGCGGCCAGCAGCCCGAACAGGTTGGGCAGGAGCAGGACGACCACGAAGTAGGTGACCAGGCCACCGGCCGAGCTGCGCAGCAGCATGCCGATCATGGTCCCGAGCAGCAGGGAGACCAGGTTGCCCAGCACGATGGTCGCGGCGTGCCCGACCGAGAGGTCCCAGATCGTCGGGGTGCCGGCGATGGTGCTGCCGACGACGTTTCCGACCGCCCCGACCACGAAGGCGAACAGCATCGAGGCGACGGCCACGATGATCGCGGACAAGGTCTTCGCCCCGACCACCCGGCCCCGGCTGGGGACGTAGGTGAACGTCGTCAGCCCGCTGCGCTGGCTCCACTCGCTGGTGATGGACAGCAGGGCGATCATCGGCAGGATCACCGTGATCGGGTAGCCGACCGCCTTGGCGAAGTTGTAGTAGGTCAGGTACTGGTCGGGTGCGAAGGCGATGGTCGCGATCGTGGCGATCAGTCCGGTGATGCCGATGCTGGCGATCAGCCAGAACCCGGAACGGGTGTCGAACATCTTGCGGAGCTCGACGCGGATGACCCGGCCGAGCGGGATCCGCGTGGACTCGGTACGTCGACCGGTGGCTACCTGGTCGATGGTGGTGGCAGTCATGCCGCTGTCCTCTCTGGGGTGGAGTCTCGTTGGGTGTCGGCGGTGAGCTCGAGGAACATCTCCTCGAGACCCCCGCTCTCGGCGGTGCGGAGCTCGGTGAGCATCACGCCGCCGTCGTACGCCGCTCGTCCGACGCTCGCGGTATCCGCCTCGGTGCGCACGGACCCGTCGTCGGTGAGGGTGCCGACGAGGCCGGCCGTGGCCAACGCCTGCTGGAGCGCGACGACGTCCGCGGCGCGGACGACGGTCCCGCCGGCCTGGAGCAGGTCCGCCTTGGCGCCCTGGCAGACGATCCGGCCCTGGCCGATCATCACGATGTCGTCGGCGATGATCTCGACCTCCGACAGCAGGTGCGACGACAGCAGGACGGTCCCGCCGTGGTCGGCGTAGTCGCGGAGCAGGTCGCGCATCCAGCGGATGCCGGCCGGATCGAGCCCGTTGGCCGGCTCGTCGAGGATCAGCACCGACGGGTCGCCGATCAGGGCGGCCGCGATGCCGAGGCGCTGGCGCATCCCGAGCGAGTAGTTGCCCACCCGCCGGTCGGCCTCGGCCGGGGTGAGGCTGACCAGCTCGAGCAGCTCGGCGACCCGGGAGGCCGGGACGCCCATGATCTGCTGGGCGATGGTCAGGATCTCGCGGCCGGTGCGCCCCGCGTGCTGGGCGGAGGCGTCGAGCATCACCCCGACCTCCTGCCCGGGGTTGGGCAGGTCGGCGAAGCGGCGTCCGGAGATGGTGGCGCTGCCCTCGGTGGGGGTGGTGAGGCCGACCATCATCCGCATGGACGTGGACTTGCCGGCCCCGTTCGGCCCGAGGAAGCCGGTCACGCGGCCGGCCCGGGCACTGAAGCTGATGTCGTGGACGACGGTCGTGCCGCCGTAGGTCTTGGTGAGCGAGTCGATGGTGATCATGGCGAGAACGCTAGGGACGGCGAGGGGGTCACCGCGTCGTCGCGAGGTCGCTTCGTGAGAGCCACCAAAGGAGTCGTCGGGGTCCTCACAAAGGAGGACCCTGGGGCCGAGGGTCGAGCGGAGTCGAGACCACGCTCAGTCGGAGAACAGCCCCGTCTGGTAGGCCAGCACGATCGCCTGTGCCCGGTCGCGCAGGTCGAGCTTCTGCAGCAGTCGCGTCACGTGGGTCTTGACCGTGGTGTCGCTGATGAACAGCTCCCGGCCGATCTCGGCGTTCGAGTAGCCGCGGGTGATCAGGCGGAAGACGTCCATCTCGCGCGCGGTCAGGGCCTCCACCGCCGCGGGCGGCGCCTGGTGGACGCGGGTGAACTGCTGGATCACCCGGCGCGTGACCGACGGCGAGAGCAGGGCGTCACCCCCGGCGACCGTGCGCACGGCCGCGATCAGCTGTTCGGGCGGGTCGTCCTTGAGGACGAAGCCGCTCGCGCCCGCCTTGAGGGCGCGGTAGACGTACTCGTCGAGGTCGAAGGTCGTCAGGATCAGGATCCGGCTGGACGGGTCGGCGGCGAGGATCCGCCGGGTCGCCTCGAGCCCGTCGAGCTCGGGCATCCGGATGTCCATCAGCACGACGTGGGGGTGGCAGCGCGCGGCCTCGGCCACCGCCTCGAGGCCGTTCGCCGCCTCCGCCACGACCTCGATGTCGGGCTCGTCGGCCAGCAGCAGGCGGAAGCCGGCTCGCACCATCGCCTGGTCGTCGACCACGAGCACCCGGATCGTCACGCGGTCCCACCCTCCAGCGGGAGCGAGGCGCGGAGCACGAAGCCGCCCGACGCGGCGACGAACGCGGCCATGTCCCCGCCGTAGGCCTTGACGCGCTCGCCGATGCCGATCAGCCCGTGCCCGAGGCCGTCTCTCCGCGCCGACCCTCCGTGGCCGTCGTCGCGCACCTCGAGCCGGAGCTCGTCGGGTGCGTAGTCCACCGTCACGTCGGCCCGTCGGCCGCCGGAGTGCTTGAGGCTGTTGGTGAGGCCCTCCTGCACGATCCGGTACGCCGAGAGGTCCAGCGAGCGCGGGAGCGGGACCGGCTCCCCGTTCACGTGCAGGCGTACGTCGAGCCCCGCGGCGCGGACCGCACCGGCCAGGGTCTCCAGGTCGCCGAGCCCCGGGTGCGGTGCCAGCTCGAGGAGATCGTCGCCCTCGCGGAGGGTGCCGAGCAGCCGACGCATCTCGGCCAGGGCCGAGCGGCCGGCCCGCTCGACGTTCGTCAGCGCCTCCCCCTCCGGCGAGGCGGCCGGGAGCCGGTGCCGGACCGCCCCCACCTGGAGAACCATCACACTCACCGCATGCGCGACCACGTCGTGGAGCTCGCGGGCCATCCGGGCGCGCTCCTCGGCCACCGCCAGCCGGGCCGTCGACTCGCGTTCCAGCTCGGCGCGGCGCGCCCGCTCCTCGGCCGCCTCCGCCTGCTGGTTGCGCTCGCGCAGGGCGAAGCCGGCCAGCCAGGCGACCGCGAAGAGGACAGGTGTACCGACGAGGTCCGCCGAGCTGTGCGTCGGGTTGTGATAGACCACCACGGCCGACCCGACCAGCACGAGGACCAGGCCGATGCGTGCCAGCTGTCCGCGACGCAGGCCGCCCAGCAGGAAGGCGGCGAACATCCCGGCCAGGAAGACGCCGGGCTGCGAGGCGATCAGGTCACCGTCGAGGAAGCTCAACGCGGGCGCGACGACCCAGACCGACGCGGGGGCCAGGAACGGGAAGCGCCGTCGGGCCAGCAGAGCGAGGACCACCAGGCTGATCCCGGCCACCTCGAACCAGAGCTGCGCACCCGCCGGCTGCTCGGAGTCGGTCCGCAGCAGAGTGCCGACGGCGCTGCCCAGCGCGGCACACACGATCAGGACGTCGAGGCCCCAGGCCGCGAAGAACCGTACGACTCGGTCCATCCGGTCAACGTACGGCAGCGTCGCGGCGGGCGCGTCGTACGAAAGTAGGAGGGCCGTCAGAGGCGGTCGAGGAGCTCCTGCTTCTTGGCCGCGAACTCCGCCTCGGTCAGTACGCCGTGGTCGCGCAGCGCCGACAGCTTCTCCATCGCCTCGAACGGGTCGACCTGCTCGGTCGCGCCCTCCGGCACGGGCTCGTCCGGAGCGACCTCGCGAGCCTGCCGGATCGCGTGCACGAGGGGTTCGAGGTCACCCTTGACGATCCGCGAGACGGCGACGACGTCCTTGCCGACGCGCATCGACACCTCGCCGGTCGACAGCCCCGACGAGGTCGTCAGCGACTCGATCCTCCCCAGCGGCAGGTCGAGCGACGGCTTCGTCACCCGGCGCAGGAAGAAGAGCAGCCGGCCGTCGGTCAGCACCAGCACCCCGCCGCCGCGCTCGTGCGTGCCCAGCACCACGAACCGCACGGTCTCGTCGTCCCGCAGGTACGACGGCACCGGCGCCAGCTCCCCCGGGTCGCGCAGCCGCGAGCCGAGGCGGGCGGCCGCCGTACGGAGGTCCGGGCGCAGGCCGGCCAGGGCGTCGGCCGACTCGTCCTTCTTGCGTGCCACGCTCACGATCCTGTCACGCGGATCGCGGCGTGGACCCGGCCAGCCGCTCAGCGGGCGCCGAGCGACCGCCAGTAGTCGTTGAGCGCGCCGTTCGTCTTCACGAACCAGACGATGACGCCGACGAAGAAGAACCATCCGAGCAGCAGTGCCCAGAGCCCGGTCAGTGCCGTGACGGGAGGCTTCTGACCCCGCCGCTCGTAGAGGTGCCCGACCTCGTTGGAGTTGAGGAACGGCATCACGATGCCGACGAAGATCGCCAGCAGCAGCGCGACCACGCCGCCGATCCCCTGCCCGGTGTGACGCTTCATCTCGTCGTGCGTCGCGAAGTACCAGTAGAGCCCGTAGATCCCCAGCGTCACGATCATCAGCAGGAAGCAGGTGCCGGTGTTGCGGATCTTCCCGACCTCGCCGGTGCCGGACGCGACCGGGAGGACCGCGCCGCCCGGCGCGGTGGGGGCCAGAGGCGGGGGTGACGCCGGGATGCCCTGGGCGAACGCCGCCTGGTCGGCCGCGGCGTCGGGGCCGTCGGCGGGCGGGGGCACCTGCGAGTCGGTCATGACAGTCTCCTGAGCTCGATGGGCGCGGCCCGAGCGCGCGACCGCGCGCCGCTGACCCTACGAACAGGATGGCACCAGCGCAGCCGATTCAGCATGATGGCCCGCACGGACGGACGTCGGAGGACACATGCCCAACCACGGTGACTGGCAGCTCGGGATCTACCTCGCGGGGCTCGAGGGCGTGCGGCCCGACCTGCCGATGGACTTCGCCGAGCTCGCCCGGCGCGCGGAGGCGGTGATGTCGCCCGAGATGTGGTCCTACGTCGCGGGCGGCGCCGGCGACGAGACCACGCAGAACGCCAACGTCCGCGCCTTCGCCCGCTACGGGCTGATGCCGCGGATGCTCGTCGGCGCAGCCGAGCGCGACGTGTCCGTCGAGCTCCTGGGCGAGAGCCTCCCGACTCCCCTGATGTTCGCGCCGGTCGGCGTGATCGGGCTGTGCGCCGACGACGGGCACGGCGACCTCGCGACCGCCCGCGCCGCGGCCGTGACCGGCGTACCGATGATCGCCTCGACGCTGTCCCAGGACCCCCTCGAGGACGTCGCAGCTGCGCTCGGCGACACCCCGGGCTGGTTCCAGCTCTATCCCCCGAACGACCGCGAGCTCACCGAGAGCCTGGTGCACCGCGCCGAGGCCGCCGGCTTCCGGGCGATCGTGGTCACCCTCGACACGCTCACCCTGGGCTGGCGGCCGCGCGACCTGGCGCTCGCCAGCTTCCCCCAGCTCAGGGGGCTGTGCCTGGCCAACTACTTCAGCGACCCCGTCTTCCGCTCGCGACTGGCGACACCGCCGGAGGACGACGTGATGGCGGCGACCGGGCTCTGGGCCGGCGATCTTCGGCAACCAGAGCCTCACCTGGGACGACCTCGCCTGGCTCCGCTCGCTCACGACGCTGCCGATCCTGCTCAAGGGCATCTGCTCGCCGCTCGACGCCCGGCGCGCGGTCGACGCCGGGATGGACGGCATCTACTGCTCCAACCACGGCGGCCGCCAGGCCAACGGCGGCATCCCGGCGTTGGACTGCCTGGCCGAGGTGCTCGGCTCGGCGAACGGCCTCCCGGTCGATCTTCGACTCCGGGGTGCGCAGCGGTCCCGACGTCCTCAAGGCCCTCGCGCTCGGCGCCGGCGCCGTCGCGATCGGGAGGCCCTACGCCTACGCCCTGGCCGTCGGCGGCCAGGCCGGGATCGAGCACGTCGTCCGTTGTCTGCTCGCCGAGCTGGACCTGACCATGGCCATCGACGGCTACCCGAGCATCGCCGAGCTCACGCGGGAAGCGGTGCGGCCGGTTCCGGCCGGCTGAAACCTGGGTGACACTCTCCTGCGGCCGCTCGCATACTGGGTCAGGGCGGGCGCCTCTCGGGCCCGGCGTCGACCGCGGCACCTGGATCGCCGCGTCCGCACGGGGGAGGCACCTCATGCCCACGACATCGCGGCTGGTCCGCGCCGCTCCGATCGTGGTCGCCGCCGTCCTCTGCGCGTCCTGCTCGTCGGGCTCCGGGTCGAGCGGTGCCCTGCCGACGGCCGACTCGTCGTACCCCTCCTCGATCGTGGCGATCGGCCACTCCGGCCTGACCGGCTACGACTCCGACCCCGACGTGCCGGCGACCGACGTGCGCGCCAACTCGTGGGCGACCGGTGCGAACCCCGAGGTCGACAGCGTCTACCAGCGGATCGTCGCTCTCAACCCTGCTGCGAAGGACCACGCCGCCAACTTCGCGATCGACGGCTCCGGGGTGGACAGCCTCGTCGACCAGGAGAAGCAGGCCGCGGCGGTGACGCCCACGCCGGGGCTGGTGATCATCCAGTCCATCGACAACGACATCAAGTGCGACGGCAGCGACCCGCAGAACTACGGCCCCTACCGTCAGAAGCTGACTGGCGTCATGGACTCGCTGACCCGCGACCTGCCCAACGCCGACATCTTCTTCGTCTCCCAGTGGGCCGACGTCAAGGAGTACGACCGCGTCGCGAGGTCGATCGACCCCTCACACATCACCGGCACCGGGCCCTGCGACCCGATCGACCTCGAGACCCGCAAGCTCGACCCGAAGCACGAGGCCTACCTGCAGCACCTGGTCGACCACTACTGGGGGATCGTCACCGAGGTCTGCGCGCAGTACCCGACCTGTCGCACCGACAAGGGCGTGATGCAGACCATGCGGCTCGAGAAGCGTGACCTCGCGTCGGACCTCAACCATCTCTCCGTGGCAGGTCACGCCAAGATGGCGGCCCTCGCGTGGCAGGCGCTGTACGGCTGACGGTCGTCTCAGCCGAGCGCGTCGAGCTTGCCCTGCAGCACGTCGCGCTCACGCTCGTTCGCGCACAGCCGTACGGCGGTCTCCAGCTCGGCTCGGGCCTCCGCCGTGCGACCGAGGCGCGTGAGCAGCTCGCCGCGGACGCCGGGCAGCAGGTGGGAGCCCGCGAGCTGCCCCGACTCGACCAGCTCGTCGACGATCGGCAGCGCAGCCGCAGGTCCACTGGTCCATCGAGACGGCGACGGCGCGGTTGAGGTCGACGATCGGGGAGGGCGCGAGCGAGCCGAGGGCGTCGTACAGGAGGACGATCCGCTCCCAGTCGGTCTCCTCGACGGACGGCGCGACCGCGTGGCACTCGGCGATGGCGGCCTGGAGACCGTAGGCGCCGAGCCCGCGGCCCACCCGCTGCGGAGGCGATGAGGGCGGCGCGGCCACGGCGGATGGCGGCACGGTCCCAGCGTCGGCGGTCCTGGTCCTCGAGCAGCACCGGCGTGCCGTCGGCGCGGACCCGCGCCGGGAAGCGGGCGGCGGTGAGCTCGAGGAGGGCGAGCAGGCCCTGCGTCTCGGGCTCGTCGGGCACCAGCCGCGCCAGCACCCGAGCGAGCCGGATGGCCTCCCGGGCGAGGTCGGTGCGGATCCACTCGCTGCCCGACGTGGCGCTCGAGCCCTCGGTGAAGATCAGGTAGATGACGCTCAGCACCGAGCTCAGCCGCTCGCGGCGCTCGTCCGGCGGCGGCACCGCGAACGGCACCTCCGCCGCGGCCAGCGTCTTCTTGGCCCGGGTGATCCGGGCCTGCACGGTCGCGGTGGGGGTGACGAACGCCCGCGCGATCTCGTCGCTGGTCAGGCCGCCGAGCACGCGCAGGGTCAGCGCGACGCTGGCCTCGCGTGACAGCACGGGGTGGCAGGAGATGAAGATCAGGGCGAGGACGTCGTCGTCGATCCGCTCGGGGTCGTAGAGCACGTCGTCCTCCTCGCGGTCGGGCTCGGATCCCGACGCCGCCTGGCCGGGCTCCAGCTCGGCTGCCATGGCGGCGTACCGCTCGTCGAGGGCGGACCGTCGCCGATAGGCGTCGATGGCGCGCCGCCGCCCGACGGTGAGCAGCCAGCCGGCGGGGTTGCGGGGTACGCCGTCGCGCGGCCACGAGACCAGCGCCTCGGCGAGCGCCTCCTGCGCGAGGTCCTCGGCCATCGCGAAGTCGCCGGTGTAGCGCGCGAGCCCACCGACGATCCGCGCCGACTCGATCCGCCAGACGGCCTCGACCGCCTGGCGACCACTCGCGGTCACCAGACGGTCCTGCCGGAGCGGTCACAGCTGGCCGGTCGACTCCCGCCACGCCCGCTCCTTCTTGACCCACTCGTTGTCCTGGGGGAACTCGTCGAGGCTCGGGACCCGCCGGATCTCGGTCTTGGTGCCGGCGCCGAGCGGGGCCCGCTTGGCCCACTCCACGGCCTCCTCCTTGCGAGGCGACGTCGAGGATCCAGAAGCCGTTGAACAGCTCCTTGGTCTCGCCGTAGGGCCCGTCGGTCGTCACCGGCGGCTGCGAGGAGAAGTCGACCACGATCGTGTCCTTCGGGTCGTCGAGCCCCTCGGCGGCCACCAGCACGCCGGCCTTGATCAGCTCGTCGTTGTAGCGGCCCATCGAGTCGAGGATCTCGTTGAAGTCGAGGTCCTTCCCGGCCGCCATCGCCTCGTCCGTGGCCCGCATGATCAGCATGTACTTCATCTGTTGCTCCTCAGGTCTCGGGTCCTCTCGACCCTCTCATCCGTAGGTCGAACGGCGGAACGCCGGATCGACAGGTGCTCTGGTTCGTCGGTCGAGCGCGTGCTCGTCGGTCGAGCGAAGTCGAGACCCGTCGGTCGAGCTCGTCTCGTCGGTCGAGCTCGTCTCGTCGGTCGAGCGAAGTCGAGACCACGCCCCGCTCACGCCCTCCGCAGGCACCGCGCCACGAGCGGGATGATCACCGCAGCCGCGATCAGGTGCGCCACGATCAGCGTGAACTTGCTCCCCGCATTCGTCCCCGCCGCCACCAGCGGCGCCCCGAGCGAGACGAAGGTCAGCGCGCACGCCACGACGACGTACGTGTACGCCGGCCGCCGGGCCTTCCAGTTGAGCCCGACCGCGAGCGCGGTGCCGAGCACCATGCACATGGCGATCGACGTGGCGCAGGCTCCGGTGGGCAGCGCCATGGCACTGCTGGCGTCTCCGAACGGGTCACCGACCCGCAGCTCGACACCGGCGGCCCTCATGATCGCGACCCACGCCTCGGCGGCGATGCCGGCGGCGACGGTGGCGCCGAGGTTGACCAGCAGCAGCCGCCCGTACGGCGCGCGGGTCGCGGGTCGTCGTGCCGGTCGTCGTGCCGGCGGTGTTCAGGGTGGTGGTCATCGGGATCTCCTCGGTCTCCCGCACCGCCTCTCGGTGCGTCCACCCGTAGGTCGAACGAGGCCGCAGCGGATCGACACCGCTCCCGGAGGAGATCAGCAGCAATAGCCGTGGGACACGGCGCCCGCCTTCCGGCAGACTGCCCTCACATCGTCATCCACGGGAGACCACCATGCGCGTCAACGCCGTCATCGGGTCCTTGACCCTCGCCCTCGCCGCCACCCTGCTCGCAGCCTGCGGCTCCGACGGCGGCTCGAGCTCGTCGGGCGGCTACTGCGACGAGCTGAAGGCCGACAAGGCGTACTTCGAGAGCCTCAGCGGCAGCAACGCCGACATGAGCAACCTCGACCAGGTGTTCACGAAGGTGCACACGCTGGCCGACGACGCCCCCGACAACGTCGCCGACGACTGGAAGACCCTCGACGACGCCATCACCACGATCGAGAACGCCCTCAAGGACGCCGGCCTCAAGCCCAGCGACCTGGCGAAGATCCAGAAGGGCCAGATCCCTCCCGGCGCCGACCTCTCGAAGCTCCAGTCTCTCGCGCCGAAGCTGCAGTCCCTCAGCGGCAGCGACGTCAGCAACGCAGCGAAGAACATCTCCGCCGACGCCAAGAAGTCCTGCGGGGTCGACCTGACGTCGAGCTGAGGGGTCCGGCGCCGGCTCACACCGCGAACAGGCCCGCCACACCGGCCAGGTACAGCAGAAGGACGACGAGCGAGTCGACGCCCATCCGCGCGATCCGCCGCTGCGGGCGGAACAGCAGCCCGGTCACGAAGACCAGCGTGAGCAACGCACCGAGCGCGGTGAGGTAGATGTCGATGGACTGCGCCTGCGGCAACACTGCCTTGCCGCTGATCAGTGTCGCCGGCAGGAACAGCACCGGAAGGAATGCGTTGCCGCCGAAGATGTCGCTGACCGCGAGCTTGTCGTCGCCGTTGCGCACCGAGGTGAGGCCGGTCGAGACCTCCGGCAGGGACGTCGCGGCGGCCAGGACGGTGGCGCCGAAGAGTACGCCGGACAGCCCGAGGTGCCCGGCGATCTGGTCGCCGCTGCGCTCGAGACCAACGCCCGCGACCAGGGTGACCAGGGCTGCGACACCGAAGATGGTGGCGGACCTCGCGGTACTGGTGCCCTTGGCGGTGGCGTCCTGCTCGTTCTTCTGCTGCGAGTGGCCGCGCGGTCGCTGCTGGCTGTCGGGCGCCTCTCCCGACTCGTGCCAGGGCAGCGAGTGGCCGGCGCGCTGGAGGAGCAGCAGGCCGGTCGACCCAGATGACAGGGATCAGGACGGCGACCGGCGTGACCCGGAAGGCGATCAGGTGTGGCGACAGCTGGGTGCCCGCGATGACGACGGCCAGGATCGCGACCACCAGCACGCCCTCGAGCAGCAGCACGAGCGACGCCGCTCGGTAGGTGAGCGGCGGGCCGTCCTGCGGCCCGAACGCGTCGAGCACACACAGCACCACCGTCTGGATGGCGATGCCGCCGAGGATGTTGCCGACCGCCACCTCGGTCTGCCCGGCCACCGACGCGCTGACCACGATCGCGATCTCCGGCAGGTTGGTGGCAACCGCCAGCAGGATCAGCCCTCCCAGCGCCGACCCGAGGTGCAGTCGCTGCGAGAGCACGTCGGTCTGGTCGGAGAGCTGGATGCCCGCCACCCAGATCGCCGCCGCCGCGGCGAGGAAGATCAGCACCAGCACGACGACAGGCAGGCTCGACACGTGCTCTCCTCACCTGGGCGCGGGTGGTGCCACCACGCCGTACCCGAGTGCTCCTGACCAGAAACGCAGATCGGTGACGGCGGGCCGACATATGCGAGGTGACGGGGCTCGAGGGCCGCTCACAGGCTGAGCTCACGGACCGCCTCGCCGAGGACGAGAATCCTTCCTGCTGTCTCAACGGCTGAGCTCCGACGTACGCCGGTGGAAGCGGTAGTCCCCCGAGGCAGTCGGCGCGCGTCGTAGCGCGGGTCGTGGGCGCGATGGTGGTGCCACGAGCACAGGAGTACGCCGTCGGCCAGGTCGCTGCTCCCACCTCGAGCCCAGGGGTTGGTGGCGTGATGGGCCTCGCACCAGGCAGCAGGCGACCCTGCCGACTGGTCACGGCGCGACCACCTCGGGAGTAAGTCCGGCACCTCCGGCTCCGAGCCATTTCTCGGTCAGCTGCAGCCGCTGGTGCTGCCGCAGCCTTCGCAGACGTAGCAGGAGCCGGCGGGGCGCATCTTGGTGCCGCAGGTCATGCAGAGGGGGGAGTCGACCGCGGTGCCGGTGATCTTCTCCAGGAGCTCGGCGGAGGTGTGGGCCTCCTTGACGGGGTGGCCGGGACCTCGCGTTGCTCGGTGCCGTGGGTGTCCTTGGTCTCGACCACCGTGGCGTCGACGACGCGTCCCCTTGGTTTCGACACGGGCGCAGAGCGCCCTCGTCAACCAGCGGAGACTCGTCCGGGGCGCTCAGGTCGCCGATGACTTCGTCGGCGGTGCCGACCTCCTCGACCACGGCTCGTAGGAGCCGGTCTCGAGGTAGCGCTGGCGCTCGTCGGCGGAGTAGATGCCGAGGCCCTGGCGGGCGTCGAAGGCCAGGTAGTCCAGCGCCAGGCGGCGGAAGATGTAGTCCATGATCGACTTCGCCATCCGGACGTCGGCGTCGTCGGTCAGGCCGTTGGGCTCGAAGGACAGGTTGGTGAACTTCGAGACGTAGGTCTCCAGCGGGACGCCGTACTGCAGGCCGATCGAGACCGCGATCGAGAAGGCGTCCATCACGCCGGCCAGGGTCGAGCCCTGCTTGCCGAGCTTGAGGAACACCTCGCCGAGCTCGCCGTCGTCGTGGGCACCGGAGGTCATGTAGCCCTCGGCGCCGCCGACGGTGAACGACGTGGTGCGCGAGGTGCGCGACTTCGGCAGGCGCTTGCGGGTCGGGCGGTAGACGATGACTTCCTTGGTCTTCGCCTGGTTTCGACTGACTCGACCGACGAGCCCTCGCTCGACCGACGAAGTGCGACCACGAGCCTGGTCCTTCTTGGAGGACTCGCTCTTGCCGTCGGACAGGGGCTGGCCGACCTTGCAGTTGTCGCGGTAGACCGCGGTCGCCTTGAGGCCGAGCTTCCAGGACTGGAGGTAGATGTCCTCGATCTCCTCGACCGTGGCGGTCTCGGGCAGGTTGACCGTCTTGGAGATCGCGCCGGAGAGGAACGGCTGGGCGGCCGCCATCATCCGGACGTGGCCCATCGGGGCCAGGGCGCGGGCGCCCATCGCGGTGTCGAAGACCTCGTAGTGCTCGGTCTTCAGCCCGGGCGCGTCGATCACGTGGCCGTGCTCGGCGATGAAGGCGACGATCGCCTCGATCTTCTCCTCGTCGTACCCGAGCTTCTTCAGCGCCCGCGGGATGGTCTGGTTGACGATCTGCATCGAGCCGCCGCCGACCAGCTTCTTGAACTTCACCAGCGAGAAGTCGGGCTCGATGCCGGTCGTGTCGCAGTCCATCATGAAGCCGATGGTCCCGGTCGGGGCGAGCACCGAGGCCTGCGCGTTGCGGAAGCCGTTGACCTTGCCGAGCTCGACGACGTCGGCCCAGGCCCTCGTGGCCAGCGCGTGGATCGCGGCGTCCTCCGGCAGCGTGCGTACGGCGTCGTTGGCCGCCTGGTGCTTACGCATCACGCGGTTGTGCGCGTCGGCGTTGCGGGCGTACCCGGCGTACGGGCCGACGATCGCGGCCAGCTCCGCACTCCTCTTGTACGACGCGCCGGTCATGAGCGACGTGATCGTCGCGGCCACGGACCGGCCGCCGTCGGAGTCGTAGCCCAGACCCATCGCCATCAGCAGCGCACCGAGGTTGGCGTAGCCGATGCCGAGCTGGCGGTAGTCGCGCGTGGTGTCGCCGATCGCCTCGGTCGGGAAGTCGGCGAAGCAGATCGAGATGTCCATCGCGGTGATGATCAGCTCGACCGCCTTCTGGAACAGCGGCGCGTCGAAGGTGTCGTCGTCCTTGAGGAACTTCAGCAGGTTCAGCGACGCGAGGTTGCACGAGGAGTTGTCGAGCGACATGTACTCCGAGCACGGGTTGGACGCGGTGATCCGGCCGGTCTCGGGGTTGGTGTGCCAGTCGTTGATCGTGTCGTCGTACTGCAGGCCGGGGTCGGCGCACTCCCAGGCGGCCGTCGCGATCTTGGTGAACAGCTCGCGGGCGTCGACGGTCTCGATCACCTCGTGGGTCTTGCGGGCACGCAGCCCGAACTCGGTGCCGTCCTCGACCGCACGCATGAACTCGTCGCTGACCCGCACGGAGTTGTTGGCGTTCTGGTACTGCACCGAGGTGATGTCGGCGCCGCCGAGGTCCATGTCGAAGCCGGCGTCGCGCAGCGCACGGATCTTGTGCTCCTCGCGCGCCTTGGTCGCGACGAACTCCTCGATGTCGGGGTGGTCGACGTCGAGCACGACCATCTTGGCCGCACGACGCGTGGCGCCACCGGACTTGATGGTGCCGGCCGAGGCGTCGGCACCTCGCATGAAGGAGACCGGGCCGCTCGCCGTACCGCCGCTGCTCAGCAGCTCCTTGGACGAGCGGATGCGGGAGAGGTTGAGGCCGGCACCGGAGCCGCCCTTGAAGATGAAGCCCTCCTCCTTGTACCAGTTGAGGATGGAGTCCATCGAGTCGTCGACGCTGAGGATGAAGCAGGCACTGACCTGCTGAGGAGACGGCGTACCGACGTTGAACCAGACCGGGGAGTTGAACGAGAAGTACTGGTGGACCAGCAGCCAGGTCATCTCGTGCTCGAAGGCCTCGGCGTCGGCCGGGGTCGCGAAGTACCCGTGCTCGACGCCAGCCTTGGTGTAGGTCTTCACGACCCGGTCGATCAGCTGCTTGAGGCTCCACTCGCGTACGTCGGTGCCGACCGCGCCGCGGAAGTACTTGGTGGTGACGATCGTGGAGGCGTTGACGCTCCAGAAGTCGGGGAACTCCACGCCGCGCTGCTCGAAGACCGTCTCGCCGGTCTTCCAGTTCTGCTGGACGACGTCGCGGCGCTCCCAGGTGAGCTCGTCGTAGGGGTGGGTGCCGGGCGTGCTGAAGACACGCTCGATGCTCAGGCCCTTGCCTGCACCCTTGGCTGACCCCTTGGTCGGGTTCACCGTCTCGGTCATGAACTGCTCCTCGTGTCCCTCGTGTGTGTTCGCGCTGGTCTCGACTTCGCTCGACCACCGAAGTGGCCTCCTCGACCACCGAAGTGGCCTCCTCGACCACCGAGGTGGTCGTCCTGCTGTTGATGGTCTCCGCGACCACCGACGGTGGTGCACCCGGCCCGTGTGCTTCCCCACACCCGGGCCGGGTGGTCTGTGGGTTATCCCGTGGGTACGGCGTGCGGCTCGGCGTGGTCGGCGCCCTGGTTTCGAGACGGGCGCAGAGCGCCCTCCTCAACCAGCGGGGGGAGCGAGGCGTCCTGCTCCATCCGGAGCAGGGCGATCTCGTCCTCGAAGTCGTCGGCGGAGCTGAACGCCTTGTAGACGCTCGCGAACCGCAGGTACGCGACCGGGTCGAGCGCGCGCAGCGGGCCGAGGATCGCCATCCCGATCTCGTGGGCCGGCACCTCGGCGGCACCCTCGTTGCGCAGGGTGTCCTCGACGGTCTGGCCCAGGCAGGCCAGGTCGTCCTCCGAGACCGGGCGGCCCTTGCAGGCCTTGCGGACGCCGGCGATCGCCTTGTCGCGGGTGAACGGCTCGGTCGCGCCGGAGCGCTTGAGCACGGTCAGCTGCATGAGCTCGACGGTCGTGAACCGCTTGTCGCAGCCCTCGCAGCGGCGCCGGCGCCGGATCGCTGCGCCGTCCTCGGACACACGGGAGTCGAGGACCTTGGTGTCGGTGTGGCGGCAGTACGGGCAGTGCATCGTGGGTCCTCCTCTCCCTGTGTATCTCAACACCATCCGGGCGCGCCGAATGCCCCCGTGGCGGGGGTGTTTTCCCTGTGGATCAGCTGCGGATATCCGGGGCGGACCTGTGGACAACCGGCACTGATCTGTGGGTTCGTAGCCGCTCCGTGTGGACTACATGTGGAAAACCACAACGGTGTAACTACTAGATGTAGTGGTAACCGTACGTCGGGGTGGCAGGGGTTGGCAAGGAAATCGGAGAACGTGTTCGACGTACGTCGCGCGGATCCGCATTCGCACAGGTCAGCGCCCTGCGGGGGTGTCCAAACCGGGTCGGGGCGTCGGCGTGTCGCGGGCCCGCGGATCGGTCACAATGGGGCCCGTGGCGACGGGGAAGCGGGCTGCACCCAGGCACTCGGGGCCGGCACGCCCCGAGGACCCCGCCGGGTCGGGTTCGCGGGGCCCGAACGGCCCGCTGCTGCTCCTCGCGCTCGGGATCACTGCCGCGGTCGTCGGGTGGGGCTACCTGGTCTATCTCGCCATCGACTTCGGCACCTCGGCCCGCGACGGCGACGCCGCCGGCTGGTGGTTGCTCGCCCTGGCGACGGTCGGGGCGATCGCGTGCCTGTTCGTCGCGATGATGCTCGGCATCCGCCTGGTCGCCCGCCTCAAGGCCGACTCGCCGCCTCCCGGACCACCCCGTCCTCCGGGCGGCCGTCGAGCGGCGCGCTGAACCATGGCGGGGCCGTCGATCGCCCAGCGGCTACTCGGGTACGCCGTTGCCCCGCAAGCTCGGCGTGAAGGACGCTCACGTGGTGCTCCTCGACCAGCTGCCCGACGGCCTCGACCTCGGCCTCCCGCCGACCGCGATCGTCGTACGACGACTCCGCGACGACCTCGACCTCACCGTCACCTTCCACACG